>NZ_JAHBAW010000003.1:0-1387383 GCF_018390395.1 Pseudomonas sp. RC4D1 | reverse complement strand
CCCCCCCCCCACACAAAACCAAACGTCCCCCTCACCACAACAATGAACACCTCCCAACATAAAAAAACCGCCAAAGCACCTTGCCCCACCCCCTCAATTCATTCAGCATCCGCGCTCCAATTTTCCAGGGAAAGGAACACGTCATGGTCGAAGACCTGTATTACGACGATTACCCAGAGGCCAAGGCCGAACTGATCAAGGCCATCGAACGCGGCCGCCTGCCACTGCTGACCCAGGAACTCAACGCCTACGACTGCATCCAGGCGATCTTCGAACTGGACGCCATCAACAACCCCAAGGACGAGGAAGACGCCTTCTTCGACCTGGCCCTGGCCCTGATCGGCTGGATTCCCGGCCCCGGGCAAGGCCTGAAGATCCTCCTGCGCCTGATCAATCGCGCGCCCCAGCGCCACGCCGAAAAGCTCTTCGACCTGATCCGCCACACCCTCTTGGCCTGCCGCCTGAAAACCAGCCCCGAACAACTGCTGGAAAAGTGCCTGGACCCCGTGCGCCTGGCCGAAGAGCTGCCCGAGATCATCCGCGGCGTGAGCGCCTCCACCACCTTCAACGGCCTCACGCCCCAGCAGCAGCGCCTGGTGCTGCACAACCTCAACGAAGCCTGCGAACACACCGACTTCCTCATGGTGACGGTGCAAGAGCGCATCGCCCCGTGGATCGCCGAACAGCGCAACAACTCGGCCGCCGCCCACAGCCGCGGCCCGGCCCTGCAGCCCAAGCCACAGTCCTCCCTGGAAGCCGGCACGCCAACCATCAACCGCGCTGCGCAGCCTGAAACCCGCGATGCCGCGCGCATCACCCGGGACGTCAACCAGGGTATGGAACAGCTCACCGGCGAAGACCACTGGCTGGAGCTGAACCTGCACTACCCCAACCTGGAACCGGTGTCCGGCGCCGCCTACCGAGTGATCTTCAGCGACGGCTCGCAAGCCGAAGGCAACCTTGACGAAGAGGGCTTCGCCCGCCTGGAGGGCATTCCTCCCGGTCCGGCCAAGGTCTACTACGGCGAAGACCCGCGCCCCTACCTGCGCCAACCGATCTCGGCCCTTCCCGCCAATGCGCAGCAGCTGGAAGAGGAACTGGAGCAGCTCGACCTGGAGCCGGCCGAAGTGGACCTGGCGACCCTGCTGCTGGAAACCTCGCAGCGCAAGGCGCCCTTCACCCTGATTCCCGTCTACTGAGACAAGGCGCCAAGATGAACCGCAGACAAGTGTTTCTCAGCCACGCCCATTACCACCGCTACCTGGAAAGCCTGGCGGGCACCGAAGCCCGCTGGCAGATGCACTCGATGACGGCCGACAGCCCCGAGCAAGAAGCCGCCCTCAAGGCCGCGGAAGTCAAGGACGCGCGCCTGCATCATCTGATCCTGAACTACACCGGCGGTGCGTCCATGGAGGCGTTGGCCCAGGAACTGGACGGGTTGATCGAGGGCTACGAGGACTACCAGCGCAAGCTGGGGCTTTGTGAAGAACTGCCGAATATCGCGCCGCTGAACATCGACGACTACCCCCACGATTACGAAGAATATGTACAGGTCATCAGCCTGTGCATCCTGCTGCAACGCGGCGACCTGCTGCCCCGGGTGGCGCTGTTGCAGGACCGTGCCGGCTACCATGCCGAGGACACCCTGATCGAGGATCTGCTCAAACCCTACCTGCCGGATCGCGCCGACCTCGATGAGTGGTACCACACCCTCTACTCGCCCCTGATCTGGGCGATCTACAGCGAAGACCCGGACGAACCTCGGGACCTGCTGGTGGAGTACTGCAACCAGTGGTACCAGTCCTTCGAGCACGCCTCGTGGTACGACAGCCACCTGGACATGGACGAGGGTGGTTACTACTTCGGCTACTGGGCCTTCGAGGCCGCGGCAGTGGCCTACCTGTATGGCCTGGACGACAGTGCGGTCAAGCACATGGTCTTCCCCCGGGACCTGCTCGACTACGCCCGGCGCTTTACCCCGCCGCCGATTCCCCAGCAGGCGGCGCAGGACTGAAACACGCCTCCTGCCGGCGATGAGTGCCCCATTCCATCCTCGATCCAACCCTGCGGGCCAGCCCACTCGCGGGCGCCCTTATCCCTGATTCGCGTCTACCGAGCCAAGGCACCGACATGAACCGCAGACAAGTGTTTCTCAGCCACAAGCAGTACCACGACCTCCTCGAAAGCCTGGCCGGCGAAGAGGCCCATTGGCAGGCCCATTCGATGATGTCCGACAGCCCCGAGCAGGAAGCCTCCCTCAAGGCCTCCAATGTGTGCCGCGCGCGCCTGCACCACCTGATCCTGGGCTACACCGGCGGTGCCCCCATGGAGCAACTGGCCCGGGAGCTGGATGGGGTGATCGAAGGCTACGAGGACTACCAGCGCAAGATGGGGGTTTATGAAGAACGGCCGGATGTCGCGCCGCTGAACATCCAAGACTACCCCGACGAGTACGAGGAATATGTCCAGGTCATCAGCCTGTGCATCCTGCTGCAACGCAGCGACCTGCTACCGCGTCTGGTGCTGCTGCAGGACCGTGCCGGCTTTGGCGGCCAGGACACCCTGATCGAGGACCTGCTCAAGGCCTACCTGCCGGATCGTGAAGACGTTGATCAGTGGTTCCACGACGTCTCCACGCCCCTGATCCGGGCCATCTACACCGAAGATCCGGATGAACCTCGGGAGCTGCTAGTGGAGTACTGCAACCAGTGGTACGAGGCGTTCGAACAGGCCCCATGGCACGACAGCCACCTGGACGGCGACGAGGGTTCCTATTTCGGCTACTGGGCCTTTGAAGCGGCTGCCGTGGCCTACCTGTATGGCCTGGACGACAGCGCGGTCAAGCACATGATCTTCCCCCGGGAGATGCTCGACTACGCCCGGCGCTTTACCCCGCCGCCGATGCCCTTCCACTGAGACCAGGTACTGACATGCAACGCAGGCAAGTGTTCCTCGACCCGAAGCAGTACCACATCCTCCTGGAGTTCCTGGCGGGTACCGAAGCCCATTGGCAGACACATTCTATGGAAGAGGACTACCCCGGGCAGGAAGCCTCGCTCAAGGCCTGGGAGGTCAAGCGAGCACGCCTGGACCATCTGATCCTGGGCTACACCGGCGGCAAGGCCATGCCGGAGCTGGCCCAGGAGCTGGACGCACTGATCGCCAGCTACGAGGAGCATCAGCGCACCTTGGCCCTGTGCAACGAGGTGCCCGATATCGCGCCGCTGAACATCGAGGACTACCTCGACCAGTACGAGGAATACGTGCAGGTCATCAGCCTGTGCATCCTGCTGCAACGCCGCGACCTGCTGCCGCGCATGGTGGCGCTGCAGGACCGCGCCGGCTTCCACGCCGAGGACACCCTGATCGAGGACCTGCTCAAGCCCTGCCTGCCGGGCCGCGCAGACATCGATGAGTGGTACCACCCGGTCTATACGCCGCTGATCAGGGCCATCTACGCCGATCAAGCGGACGAGGCCCGGGAGCTGCTGGTGGAGTACTGCGACCAGTGGTATGAAGCGTTCGAACAGGCCCCATGGCACGACAGCCACCTGGACGGTGAATCCTACTTCGGCTACTGGGCCTTTGAAGCCGCGGCAGTGGCCTACCTGTATGGCCTGGACGACAGTGCGGTCAAGCACATGGTCTTCCCCCGGGACCTGCTCGACTACGCCAGGCGCTTTACCCCGCCGCCGATTCCCCAACAGCTGGCGCAGCACTGATAGACCGCGTTTACCGCCCCTCCTTAAAGGTTATGCATTGCCC
Source organism: Pseudomonas sp. RC4D1 (assembly GCF_018390395.1). Lineage (NCBI taxonomy): Bacteria > Pseudomonadati > Pseudomonadota > Gammaproteobacteria > Pseudomonadales > Pseudomonadaceae > Pseudomonas > Pseudomonas sp. RC4D1. The sequence goes on along the minus strand of NZ_JAHBAW010000003.1, from coordinate 1,383,618 downwards.
ATGAAATCCTGGATCAAGACCCTGCTGATCACCCTGCTCGCGGCCGCCCTGTGCCTGCTGTTCGCCCGCGTTGTGCTGCCCCCGCTGCTGGTGCAGCTGATACCGCCGAGCTGGGAAGGCGGCCCGTGGTTCTGGGTCAATCTGCTGCTGGCGGGTTTCCTGGCCGGGCTGGTGGTGGCGCCCCTGCTGCGGACCCGGCGTTACTACCCGGTGCCGCTGCTGCTTCTGCTGTCCGTCCTGGTGGTGGTCGGTAATTGGGCGCATAACCGCTGCAACGACGCTCAGCTGCAGGCCATCGAACAGCTGGAAAGGCGCAGCGCGAGCCATTCGAACCTGGGGTTCTCCAGTGAGGAACCCGCGCCTTCGGCGCCCGTGGACGTGAGCGCCACACCGGGCGTCTGGGCCCATGAACAAGGCAATGGATATGGCTACAGCTGCACCCGCCCGGGGGAAACCCAGGGCTACCTGATGCCACAGTTGATGAGCTTTGGCATCAGCGTGCTGGGGCTGTTGCTGGCCCTGCTGATCGGCCCCGGCCGCCGCCGCGCCCGCTGAGAAAACCGTAGGAGCTGGCTTGCCAGCGAAGGCGCCTGCGAGGTCGGCGCAAGGCTTGAGGGCCCCTTCGCCGGCACGCCAGCTCCTACGGGATAGGCCGCAGACTTGCGGGGGCTCAGCGGCCGCCGCCCAGGTCTACGAAGGTGCCGGTGGCGTAGGAAGCCTTGTCCGACAGCAGCCAGAGAATGGCTTCGGCCACTTCGTCGGGACGTCCGCCACGCCCCATGGGAATCGCCGACTCCAGTTTGCTGACCCGGTCGGCATCGCCGCTCAGGGCATGAAAATCGGTGTAGATGTAGCCCGGACGCACCGCATTGACGCGGATGCCCTCGCCCGCCACTTCCTTGGACAGACCGATGGTGAAAGTGTCCAGCGCGCCCTTGGAGGCGGCGTAGTCGACGTACTCGCCGGGAGCCCCCAGGCGCGCGGCAACCGACGACACGTTGACGATGCTGCCACCCTGCCCGCCATGGCGCGGCGACATGCGCAGCACCGCGTGCTTGGCGCAGAGGATCGGCCCCATGACATTGGTCTTCATGATCTTCTGGATACGGAATTCGGACATTTCGTCGAGACGGGACTTGTGCCCCACGGTGCCGGCGTTGTTGACCAGGGCCGTGACCCGACCCAGTTCGTTGTCGACCCGGTGAAACAGGCCAATGACCTCGTCCTCGATGCTGACATCGGCCCGCACCGCAATGGCCTGGGCGCCCAGGGCACGGACCTGCTCCAGAACCTGCTGAGCCGACTGTTCGTCGGCCTGATAGTTGATGCACACCTTGAAACCCTGCTGAGCAGCCAGCAACGCCGTGGCTGCGCCGATTCCCCGCCCGCCACCGGTGATGACGATGACTTTGTCCATGCTGCCGACTCCCTGACTGATCGTTTCAACGCCCGTCATTAAACACTGCACCGGCAGCGATGAAAACCGCAGTGACATCAATCAGCCCCTATCCAAAGGTCGCAGGAACTGCAGCCAGGGATTCGCTCAGGGCCCCGCTCAGGACTTGTGTTCAGCCAGCTGAATGCCCTGCATGAAGCCTTCGGGCGGCAATGGCTGGCCCAGGTAATAGCCCTGCAACGAATCGCAGCCCAGTTGGGTGAGGAAGGTCTGCTGCACCCCGGTTTCCACCCCCTCGGCGACGATGCGCAGGCCCAGGGCCTGCCCCAGGGCGACAATCGCCGAGACGATGGCGGCGTCGTCGCTGTCGTGCTCCAGGTCGCGGACAAAGCCACGGTCGATCTTCAGCTCGTTGGCCGGCAGGCGCTTGAGGTACATCAGGCTCGAATAGCCGGTGCCGAAGTCGTCGATGGACAGGTCCACCCCCATGTCCGCCAACTGCTGCAGGACGATCATGCTGACGTCGGCGTCGTTCATCGCCGTGGTCTCGGTGATCTCCAGGGTCAGGTTATTGGCCGGCAACTGGTAGCGCTGCAAGGCCTCCTGCACGCTCTTGACCAGCCCCACGTGACAGAACTGCAGGGCCGAGAGGTTCACCGCGATCCGCCAGTGGGTATAGCCCAGGACATACCACTCGCGCATCTGTCGGCAGGCTTCCTGCAGCACCCAGTCGCCGATGGCGATGATCAGCCCGCTCTTCTCCGCCAATTCGATGAACTTGTCCGGCAGCAGCAGGCCGTGCTGCGGATGTTCCCAGCGCAACAGGGCCTCGGCCCCCACCGGACGACCATTGCTGGCATCGAACTTGGGTTGGTAATACAGGCGGAACTGCTGATGCTCCAGGGCATTGCGCAGGTCCTGAAGCAACTGCAGTTGACGCCGGGCATTGGTGTTCATCGATGCGTCGAAAAAGCTGTAGCCGTTCTTGCCGGTGGCCTTGGCGTGATACATGGCCGCGTCGGCGTTCATCAACAGTTCCTGGGCGGTCAGGCCATTGCCGGGATACACCGCGATGCCGATGCTGGCGGAGATCTGCAAATCGTGGTCGGCCACGCGGAACGAACAGGACACCAGGCCCACCTGGCGTGCCGCCAGCCGCAGGGCATCTTCCGGCTCGCCGAGCTGTACCAGCAGCACGAACTCGTCGCCACCGATCCGCGCCAGGGTGTCCTCAGTGCGCAGGTCCTCTCGCAGGCGCTGGGCCACTTCTCGCAGCAACTGGTCGCCCATGTGGTGACCGAAGGCGTCATTGACCGGCTTGAAGCCGTCCAGATCGATGAACATCAGCGCAAAGCAGCCACCATGGGCGGTGACCCGGTGCATGGCCTGATCGATGCGGTCCGCCAGCAGGATGCGATTGGGCAACCCGGTCAGGGTGTCGTGCAGGGCCAGCTGGGTCAGTTCTTTGTTGGCCTCGGTCAAGGACTGCGCCAGCACTGCGGTGCGGGCTTCCAGGCGCGCATCCAGCACCGAGGTCAGCAAGGCAATGATCAGCACCGCCAGGGTGGTGATCAGCACCAGATTGTCCAGGCCGTTGCCGCTCAAGCCACTGCCCAGCGCACCGCAGAAGCTGCCATCGGCGAAACGCGCCGCGGCCATGCCGGTGTAGTGCATACCGACAATGGCAAAGCCCATCACAATCGCCGCGCCGGTACGGGCAAGACGCACATGGGGCGTGTTCTGGCGCAGGCGAAAGGCGATCCACAGCGCCGCCAGCGAAGCACCAAAGGCAATCAGCAACGAGGCGCTGAACAGGCTCGGGTCGTAGTCGATACCCGGCTGCATGCGCATGGCCGCCATGCCGGTGTAGTGCATGCCGCTGATGCCGGTGCCCATGATCAAGGCACCGAACAGCAATTGCCCCAGCGGCAGACGCGGCTGGCTCACCAGCCACAGGGCAAAACCGCAAGACAGGATCGAGATCAGCAGGGACAAGGCGGTTAGCGCAATGTCATAGCCCAGCGCCACAGGCAGTTCGAAGGCGAGCATGCCGATAAAGTGCATCGACCACACACCAACGCCCATGGCCAGGGCTCCGCCGCACATCCATAGATAGGCTGCACGGCCTTTGGTGGTGGCAATGCGACCGGTGAGATCAAGGGCGGTATAGGAAGCGAGGATCGCCACGAAAATGGAAATCACGACCAGTGCGGGGGAGTAACTACCGATGAGCATGGGGCATCTCTTGGTCGTTGTGCCGACAGTTTGCTCGGCGGGAAAAAGCGCAGATTGTACTGATTGCGTAGAAGAACGCATCTACAAAGTGAGCAAAAAGCCAGTAGCCAGACAGAACGTCTGGCACGGGCCCTTAATACCCCTACAGCCCTTGTGGCCAAAGGCTTTGCCCATGTCGCAGGGGGCATGCATCTCCCCCTGCGCAAAGCCCTGGCGGCGGCCTATTTCTGCTCTTCGCCCTGCACCTGACCATCCCAGCCCCCCCCCAGCGCGGCGATCAATTGCACGCTGGCAATCAACCGGCTCTGCAGCAGGCTGAGGACGCTGCGTTCGTTGCTCAGGGCAGTGGCCTGGCTGGTGACCACGTCCAGGTAGGCGATCAATCCGGCCTTGTACTGGTTCTCGGTCAGGCGCAGGGCCTCACGCGCCGAATCCAGGGCCTGCTGGCGCACCTGGGCTTCGTCTTCCAGAACCTTGAGCTGGATCATGTAGTTCTCCACCTCGCGGAAACCGTCGAGCACAGTCTGTCGGTACTTGGCCACGGTCTGGTCGTAGGCGGCTTCAGTGCGATCCACTTCCGCCGAGCGCTGGCCACCATCGAACAGGGTCATGGCCAGTTTCGGCCCCACCGACCAGAACCGGTTCGGCACGCTGATCCAGTCGGCGTAGGTACTGCTGCTGTAGCCTCCGGCCAGGCTCAGGGTCAGGTCCGGGTAATAGGCGGCCTTGGCCACGCCGATATTGGCGTTGGCCGCGATCACCGAACGCTCCGCCGAGGCGATGTCCGGACGCCGCTCCAGCAACTGCGAGGGCAGCGCCAGGGGCACCTGGGGCAGCGCCGGAATCTGCGAGGTTTCTGCCAGGTTGAACTGCGCCGGCGGCACGCCGATCAACACTGCGATGGCGTTCTCGAACTGCGCCCGCTGCCAGATCAGGTCGATCAGGTCGGCCTGGGTGCTTTTGAGCTGGGTCTGGGCCTGGGCCACCGCATCCTTGCCGGACACCCCGGCCTGATACTGGTTCTGGGTCATGGTCAGGGAGCGCTGGTAAGCCGCTACCGTGGCTTCCAACAAGCGCTTCTGCTCATCGATCACCCGCAGTTGCAGGTAGTTCTGCACCAGCTCCGACTGCTGGCTCAGGCGCATGGCCGCCAGATCGGCGAAGCTCGCCTCGGCACTGGCTTGATTGGCTTCCAGGCCACGGCGCAGCTTGCCCCAGATGTCCGCCTCCCAGCTCACCCCCAATTGGGTGTTGTAGGTGTCACGAATGCCGCTGCTGGAACTGCTCAGCCCCGAGTTGCTGCTGCCGGTGCCCTGGCTAGCGCGGGTCTTGCCGGCGCTCAAGTCGACACTGGGAAAGAACGCCCCCCGGGAGCTGCGCACCAGGGCCTGGGCCTGACGGTATTGCGCTTCCGATTGAGCGACGCTCTGGTTGGAGTTGTTGAGCTTCTCGATCAGGCCATTGAGCTGCGTGTCGCCGTACAGCTCCCACCAGGCGCCACGGGCCAGGGCATCGCTGGGGTTGGCCTGACGCCAGCCCTGGGCCTCCTTGTACTGCACCGGTTCGGCCACCTGGGGCCGCTGATAGTCGGGACCGATGGCGCAGGCACTGAGCAGCGCCACGCACAGGCCCAGGCTCAAGGCCCGCGAACCCCGGGCCATGGCCAGGCGCTGGGCGGACAGCGGAGAAACAGGACGGGACGATTGGTCGGTCATAGCGGCGTTTCCAGAGCAGCATCGGTACGGACCCCACGCCAGTGGTTGAACTTGTGGCGCAGGCGATCGAGGTAGAGGTAGACCACCGGGGTGGTGTAAAGGGTCAGGATCTGGCTGAAGACCAGGCCGCCAATGATGGTCAGGCCCAGGGGCTGGCGCATTTCCGAGCCTTCGGCGTTGCCCAGCAACAACGGCAAGGCACCCAGGATCGCCGCCAGGGTGGTCATCAGGATCGGCCGCAGGCGTTGCAGGCAGGCACTGCGGATCGATTGCAGCGGGTCCAGGCCCTGGTGGCGCTCCAGTTGCAGCGCCAGGTCGATCATCAGGATCGCGTTCTTCTTCACCACCCCGATCAGCAGGAACAGCCCCAGCAGCGAGATCAGGCTGAACTCGCCGCCCAGCACGTAGATCGAGAGCAAGGCGCCGACCCCGGCCGACGGCAGTGTGGAGAGGATGGTCAGCGGGTGAATGTAGCTTTCATAGAGCACCCCAAGCACCAGATACACTGCCAGCAATGCCCCGAGAATCATGAACGGCTGGCTCTTCTGGGTGGCGGCGAAGGCGTCGGCGGTGCCGGCCATCTTGACGATCACGTCCTCGGGCATGCCCAGCTTGGCAATCGCCCGCTCGATAGCCGCGGTGCCCTGCTCCACCGTCACGCCTTCGGCCATGTCGAAGGAAATGCTTTCCGAGGCGAACTGCCCTTCGTGGCTGACCCGGTCGTCTTCCAGGCTGTTTTCATAGTGGGCGATGGTCGACAAGGGAATCCGCGCGCCCTCGCTGGTGATCACCTGCACCTGATTCAGGGTAATCGGGTCCCGGGCGTATTTCGGGTTGACCTCCATCACCACCTGATACTGGTTGAGGCTGTCGTAGATGGTGGAGATCTGCCGCTGGCTGTAGGCGTTGTTGAGCACGGCGGTGACCATGTCCATGTCCACCCCCAGGCGCTTGGCCTGGTCACGGTCGACGATCAGAGTCACTTGCTGGGCGCCGTGGCCTTCGCGGGCGTCGATGGCGGTCAGCTCAGGCAAGGCGCGCAGCGCGGTCACCACTTTCGGGTACCACTGGCGCAGCTCGCCCAGATCGCCGCTTTGCAGGATGTAGGAATACTGCGAGGTGGTCTGCTCGCGGCCGCCGCCGAACTGCAGGTCCTGGTCGGCCATCAGCATCAGTTGCGCGCCGGGCACCTTGGGCATTTCCTTGCGTAAACGCTCGATGACCTTCTGCGCCGAGATGTCGCGCTCCTTGATCGGCTTGAGGCGCACCAGCATGAAGGCGTTGTTGGTGCCGTTGCTGCCGCCGATAAAGCCGGCCACGCTTTCCACCGCGGCGTCCTTGAGCACCGCGCGGCGGAAGATCTCCATCTTCGGCTGCATCACGCTGAAGGACAGGCCGTCGTCGCCGCGCACGAAGCCGATCAACTGGCCGGTGTCCTGCTGCGGCATGAAGGTCTTGGGCACCACCACGTACAGGGCCACGTTGACGCCAATGGTGACCAGTAGGCTGAGCAGGGTCAGGCGCTTGTGCCGCAGCACCCAGTCCAGGCTGGTGGCGTACTTGCCCACCATCCACTCGTTGCTGCGCCGGCTCCAGCGTTGCAAGGCGTTTTCCTGGCCCGGGGTGTGGGGCTTGAGCCAACGGGCGCAGAGCATCGGGGTCAGGGTCAGGGACACCACCAGGGACACCACGATGGCCGCTGCCAGGGTGATGGAGAACTCACGAAACAGGCTCTCGATGATCCCGCCCATGAACAGGATCGACAGGAACACCGCCACCAGCGACACGTTCATCGACAGCAGGGTGAAGCCCACCTCCTTGGCCCCCAGGTACGCCGCCTTCATCGGCGCAATACCTTCGTCGATGTGCCGGGAAATGTTCTCCAGGACCACGATGGCGTCGTCCACCACCAGCCCGGTGGCGAGGATCAGCGCCATCAGCGACAGGTTGTTCAGGGAGAACCCGTACAGGTACATGATGGCGAACGTGCCCACCAGGGACACCGGCACCGCCAGGGTCGGGATCACCGACGCGCGGAAATTGCCAAGGAACAGGAACACCACCAGGATCACCAGGGCCACGGCGATCAACAGGGTCATCTCCGCCTCGTGCAGGGTGGCCTTGATCACCGGCGAGCGGTCCATGGCCAGGTTGAGCTTGACGCTGGCCGGCAGCACCGCCTGCAACGCCGGCAACTGGGCCTTGATCTCGTTCACCGTCTCGATGATGTTGGCCCCGGCCTGACGGTTGATCACCAGCAGCACCGCCGCATCGTCGTTGAAGAAACCGCTGTTATAGCGGTCTTCCACGCCGTCGCTGACCTTGGCCACGTCTTTCAGACGCAGGGCCGCACCGTCCTTGTAGTGGATGATCAGCGGCTCGTAGTCGCGGGCCTTTTCCAGCTGATCGTTGGCCTGGATCTGCCACAGCCGCTGGTCATCCTCCACCGAACCCTTGGGCCGACGCTGGTTGGCGTTGGCAATGGCGTTGCGCACGTCGTCCAGGGCCACGCCGTACTGGTTGAGCAACTGCGGCTCCAGCTCGATGCGCACCGCCGGCAAGGAGCTGCCGCCGATCTGCACTTCGCCCACGCCCTGCACCTGGGACAGGCTCTGGGACAGGATGGTCGAGGCCAGGTCGTAGAGCTGGCCCTTCTCCAGCACATCGGAGGTCAGCGACAGCACCATGATCGGCGCCTGGGACGGGTTGACCTTCTTGTAGGTGGGCATGCTGCGCATGCCGCTGGGCAGCAGGTTGCGCGAGGCGTTGATGGCCGCCTGCACTTCCCGGGCTGCGCCGTTGATGTCGCGGTCCAGGTCGAACTGCAGGATCACCCGGGTCGAGCCCTGGCTGGAGCGGCTGCTCATGGTGTTGACCCCGGCAATCGCGCCGAACGAGCGCTCAAGCGGCGTGGCCACGGTGGACGCCATGACCTCGGGGCTGGCCCCGGGCAGGCTGGCCTGGACCACGATCACCGGGAAATCCATCTGCGGCAGCGGCGACACCGGCAGCAGGCCGAAGCTGACCCCGCCCAGCAGCATGATCGCCAACGACAGCAGCATGGTTGCCACCGGACGTTTGATGAAAGGTCCGGACAGGTTCATGGCTGAACGCCCCGGGCTGGAGGCTGGCTGCGGCCCTTCATGCCTCCACCTCTTGGGCGTCTTCACCTTTGCCGAAGCGCCGACCCAGGCGGTCGAAGTACAGGTAGATCACCGGCGTGGTGAACAGGGTCAGCACCTGGCTCACCAACAGGCCGCCCACCATCACCAGGCCCAGGGGCTGGCGCAGTTCGGCACCGGAACCCGTGGCCAGCATCAGCGGCACGGCGCCGAACAGCGCCGCCAGGGTGGTCATCAGGATCGGCCGGAAACGCAGCAGCGCCGCCTGGTAGATGGCCTGTTCCGGGGCCATGCCCTGGTGGCGTTCGGCGTCGAGGGCGAAGTCGATCATCATGATCGCGTTCTTCTTGACGATGCCGATCAGCAGGATGATGCCGATGATCGCGATCATGCCCAGGTCATTGCCGCTGAGGATCAGCGCCAGCAAGGCCCCCACCGCCGCCGAAGGCAGGGTGGAGAGAATGGTGATCGGGTGGATGTAGCTCTCGTAGAGCACCCCCAGGACGATGTACATGGTCACCACCGCCGCCAGGATCAGCAGCAAGGTGCTCGACAGCGAGGCCTGGAAGGCCTCGGCGGCGCCCTGGAAGCGGGTCTGCACCCCCACTGGCATGCCAATGTCCTGCTGCACCTGTTCGATGACGTTCACCGCCTCCCCCAGGGCCACACCGGGCGCCAGGTTGAAGGACATCATCACCGCCGGGAACTGGCCGATATGGGCGATGGCCAGTTGCGCCTGGCGCTCCTCGACATGGGCCAGGCTCGACAGCCGCACTTGCCCGCCGTCGGTGGTCTTGACGTGGATCTGCTCCAGGGCCTGGGGGCCGATGCGCTCGCCGGCCTGGGCCTGGAGCACCACCCGGTACTGGCTGGCCTGGGTGTAGATGGTGGAAATCTGCCGCTGGCCGAAAGCGTCGTACAGGGCGTCGGTGATGTTGGCCACCGAAACCCCGACCCGGGACGCCGCATCGCGGTCGATCACCAGGTACACCTGCAGGCCCTTGTCCTGCAGGTCGCTGGCCACGTCGGTGAGTTCCGGGCGCTGGGCCAGGGCTTCGCTCAGGCGCCCGCTCCACAGGGCCAGCAGCTCGGCGTCCGGCGAAGACAGGCTGAACTGGTACTGGGTCCGACTGACCCGGTCCTCAATGGTCAGATCCTGCACCGGCTGCATGAACAGGCGGATGCCCAGCAGTTTGTCCACCTCAGGCTGAATCCGCGCAATCACCTGGGCCGCGCTCAGGTCACGCTGGTTGTGGGGCTTGAGGTTGATCAGCAGACGGCCACTGTTGAGGGTCGCATTGTCGCCGTCGACGCCGATGTAGGACGACAGGCTTTCCACGGCCGGGTCCTGCAGGATGATCTTCGCCAGGTCTTGCTGGCGTTGGCTCATGGCGGCGAAGGACACCGACTGCGGCGCCTCGGAAATGCCCTGGATGACTCCGGTGTCCTGCACCGGGAAGAAGCCCTTGGGCACCACCAGGTACAGAAACACGGTCAGGCCCAGGGTGCCGACGGCCACCATCAGGGTCAGGAACTGATGCTTGAGCACCCATTGCAACTTGCGCCCGTAGCTTTCGATCAACCAGTCGATCCAGGCGCCGCTGGCGCGGTAGAAACGCCCCTGCTCTTCAGGCTTGGGCTCACGCTTGAGCAACCGCGCGCACATCATCGGCGTCAGGGTCAGGGACACCACCAGGGAAATCAGGATCGCCACCGCCAGGGTGATGGCGAATTCGCGGAACAGCCGGCCCACCACATCCGCCATGAACAGCAGCGGGATCAGCACCGCGATCAGCGACAGGGTCAGGGAGATCAGGGTGAAACCGATCTGCTTGGCGCCCTTGAGCGCCGCCTGCATCGGGCTGTCGCCCTCCTCGATAAAGCGCGAGATGTTCTCCAGCATGACGATGGCATCGTCCACCACGAAACCGGTGGCGATGGTCAGGGCCATCAGGGTCAGGTTGTTCACCGAAAAACCGGCCAGGTACATCACCCCGAAGGTGCCGATCAGCGACAGCGGCACGGCAATCGACGGAATGAGGGTGGCGCTGGCGCGACGCAGAAAGAGGAAGGTCACCATCACCACCAGGGCGATGGCGATGAACAGCTCGTGCTGCACATCCTTGACCGAGGCGCGGATGGTCTGGGTGCGGTCGGTGAGCACCGTGACGTCCAGGCCCGCCGGCAGGTTGTCGGTGATGCTCGGCAGCAGCGCCTTGATCCGGTCCACCACCTCGATCACGTTGGCCCCGGGCTGGCGCTGGATATTGAGCAGCACTGCCTGGTTTTCGTTGGCCCAGGCCGCCAGCCGCTCGTTCTCGGCGCCGTCGACGATCTCGGCGACATCCTTCAGGCGCAGCGGTGCGCCATTCTTGTAGGCCAGGATCAGCTCGGCGTAATCCTTGGGCGAGGTCAGCTGGTCGTTGGCATCGAGCATGGAGACCCGGGTCGGGCCGTCGAAGTTGCCCTTGGGCTGATTGACGTTGGACGCGGCAATCAAGGTGCGCACATCCGCCAGGTTCAGGCCATTGGCCGCCAAAGCCTCGGGGTTGACCTTGATCCGCACCGCCTGGCGCTGGCCCCCGGCGATGCTGACCATGCCGACGCCGCTGATCTGGGCGATCTTCTGTGCCATGCGGGTGTCGACCAAGTCATTGAGCTTGGGCAGCAGCATGGTCTTGGAAGTGATGGCCAGGGTCAGCACCGGGGTGTCCGCCGGGTTGACCTTGTTGTACACCGGCGGCGCCGGCAGATCCTTGGGCAGCAAGTTGGTGGCGGCGTTGATGGCCGCCTGCACCTGTTGCTCGGCCACGTCCATATTGATGTCGAGGCTGAAACGCAGGGTCAGCACCGAGGCGCCACCGGAGCTGGTGGAGGCCATCTGGGTCAGGCCGGGCATCTGCCCGAACTGGCGCTCCAGGGGCGCGGTGACCGCGCTGGTCATCACGTCCGGGCTGGCCCCGGGGTACAGGGTCATGACCCGGATGGTCGGGTAGTCCACCTGGGGCAAGGCCGAGACCGGCAACAGGCGATAGGCGATCAGGCCGGCCAGGACAATGGCCAGCATGCTCAGGGTGGTGGCTACCGGACGCAGGATGAACAGTCGCGAGAAATTCATGCGCCGACCTTTTGCGCCTTGCCATCAGCCGGCTTGCCATCCGCGGCCGGCGCAGCGGCGGGCTTGCCCTGCAGGTGTTCGGTGGGGCTGGTGGGCACTTCGCTGCTGTCGTTGACCACTTCCACCTCGCTGCCGTCCTTGAGGCGGTCGGTGCCTTCCATCACCACCCGGTCGCCGGCCTTGAGGCCGTCCTTGATCACCGTCAGGTCGCCGTTGCTGTCGCTCACCTGCAGTTGGCGGATCTTCACCTTGTTATCACCATCCAGGGCGTAGACGAAGGTGCCGTTGGTGCCGAACTGGATCGCGGCCGAAGGTGCCAGCACCACGTTCTTCAGGGTGTCGGCCAGCAGCCGCACATTGACGAACTGATTGGGGAACAGGCCCTGGTCGCGGTTATCGAAGCGCGCCTTGAACTTCAGGGTGCCGGTGGTGGTGTCGATCTGGTTGTCCAGGCTCTGCAGCATGCCGCTGGCCTGCAATTTCACATCGCCACGGTCCCAGGCTTCCACCGGCAGCTTGGCGCCGCTGTGGTAGCGCTTGAGCACGGTGTCCAGGCTGTTCTCCGGCAGGGTGAAGGCCACGCTGATGGGCTGGGTCTGGGTGATGATCACCAGTGCCGTGGTGTCGTTGGCCGACACCAGGTTGCCCACGTCCAGCTGACGCAGGCCCACGCGTCCGGCGATGGGCGCACGGATATTGGTGAATTCGAGGTTGAGCTTGGCGTCGTTGACCGCCGCCTGATTGGTCTTGACCGTGCCCTGGTACTGGCCCACCAGCGCCGCAGCGGTGTCCAGGGTCTGTTTGGCGATGCTGTCCTGGGCGTACAGGCCGCGATAACGCTCAAGGTCGACCTGGGCGTTCTTCAGCTGGGCCTGGTTCTGCAGCAAGGTGCCTTCGGCCTGGAGCAAGGCGTTCTGATAAGGACGCGGATCGATCTGCGCCAGCAGGTCGCCGGCCTTGACCATCTGCCCTTCCTCGAAGTTGACCTTGACCAGCTCCCCCGCTACCCGGCTACGCACATTGATGGTGTTGAGCGCCGTCACTGTGCCCAGGGCCTTGTAGTACAGCGGGAAGTCACCCTGAGTCACCGGCGCCACCCGCACCGGGATCGGCCCGCTGGCACCGCCGAAGCCAGGGCGCAGGCTGCCGCTGCGTCCGGTATGCCCGGCCGCGGCCTTCGCCTGTGCACCCTCTTGGGGGGCGCTGCCGGCGGGCCAGAATTTCCAGCACAGGCCGATCACCAGTAGCAGGACAAACAGGCCGAACAGCCAGCGACGAGAGTTGCGGGGAGCAGAGGATTGCATGGAGTGATCAACCATTGGGCGCGTGGGAGTCTTCTTTGGGGAAGGCTGAAAGATAAGCACTAGAGCGGTTTTAGCAAAGCGCCTTTACCGGCAATTTACCTTTGACTGACGTTTCAAGGTGCGGCGCTAAGCCACTGAAGCACAAATAAAAACGGCCTGGACAGAGCCAGGCCGTGAATAATTGTAAAACCTGTTACTTGAGCACGGCCAGGGCCGCGTCGTAGTTCGGCTCTTCGGCGATTTCCTTGACCAGCTCGCTGTGCAGCACGGTGTCGTTTTCATCCAGCACCACCACGGCGCGGGCGGTCAGGCCGGCCAGCGGGCCGTCGGCGATGGCCACGCCGTAGTTTTCGATGAACTCGCGACCGCGCAGGGTCGACAGGTTCTGCACGTTTTCCAGGCCTTCGGCGCCGCAGAAACGGGCCTGGGCGAACGGCAGGTCAGCGGAGATGCACAGCACCACGGTGTTGGCCAGCTCGTTGGCCTGGGCGTTGAACTTGCGTACCGAGGTCGCGCAGGTCGGGGTGTCGACGCTTGGGAAGATGTTCAGCACCTTGCGCTTGCCGGCGAGGCTGCTCAGGGAAACATCGGCCAGACCGGCGCCTACCAGGGAGAACGCAGGGGCTTTGGAACCCACTTGCGGCAGTTGGCCGTTGACCTGAACCGGGTTGCCTTTGAGAGTGACTTGAGCCATGAACGGAGTCCTTTATTGAACAGTGATGATGGAACAGCAATGAGAAATTCTTGAGAGGCCGAAGTTAAGCATGAAACCGCGCGGGCACCTATTGCCGGGCGGATAAATTGTCCAACAAACCGCTTCAGCAACGCCCCGGCGAGCCGCGCAATGATCGCCGATCATGGATCGGTAATCGGTAATCGGTAATCGGTAATCGGTAATCGAAGGAGCTGGCTTGCCAGCGAAGACGTCCGCAAGAGCACCGCAAGGCTCAAGGGCCCTTTCGCCGGCAAGCCGACTCCTACAGGTGCGCCAGCAGCAAGTCCGCGACCGGGCCGCCGGAGGCCGGGTTTTGCCCGGTGATCACCCGCTGGTCCTGCACGGCAAATGGTGCCCAGGGCGCGGCGGCCTTCTGGTACAGGGCACCGCGCTTGACCAGTTCGGTTTCCGTCAGGTACGGCACGTATTGGTCCAGCTCGACCAGCTTTTCCTCTTCATTGGAGAACCCGGTGACCTGCTTGCCGGCAATCAGCAGCGAGCCATCGCTGAGCCTGATGTTGAGCAAGCCCGCCGCGCCATGGCAGACCGAACTGACATAACCACCCTGCTCGTAGATGTCACGGCTCAGGGCCTGCAACTCGGGGTTGTCGGGGAAATCCCAAACCACGCCATGCCCGCCGGCGTAATAGATAGCCAGGTAATCCTTGGAGCGGACCTGCTCCGGCTTCAGGGTCGCGCCCAGGCGGCTCATGAAAGCGCTGTCCTGGTACCACTGCCAGTCGGTGTCGTCCGCCATGGCCAGGCTGTGGGGATCGATGGGCACATAACCGCCCTTGGGGCTGACGTAATCCACCTCGAACCCTGCCGCCTCGACCTTTTTCACAAAGTGCACCGCCTCACCCAGCCACAGGCCGGTGGCACGGTTCAAGGTCGGGTACTTGGCCACGCTGGTCAGGACCACTAGAATTTTCTTGCTCACGGCATGCTCCTTGGCTATCCACACAGAGAATCACGAAGACGGCTCGACGCTCAGCAAGCGCACCATGTTGCGGTGCCGGGCATCGAAAATCCGCGCCATGTAGGCGTTGACCACCAACCGTTCCAAAGGTGCACCGCCGATGGCCCGATAGGTCACCCGGTCGGTGTACAGGGTCCCCCCTTCGGCGGCCTCCACCCGATGCTCATGGCGAAAGGCTCGCAACGGCCCCTTGAGCATTTCATCGACAAAATGCCGCTCGCCCACCTCACGTATAACCACCGTCCATGTCGCCGGAATGACACCCCACATCCAGTGCCTGAAGCTGAACTGGCGCCCGGCGCTGATCCGCAGATCGTTCAGATCGATGCCCCCCAAGGGCGTGACGGGCTCGGGAAAGATCTTCGGAAAGTTGCCCCCCTCAAGACAGAAATCCAGGACCTGAGCCGGGCTGCAACCTGCCAGAAAAGTCGTGCGTTCAACTACGGGCATACCTGAAAGCTCCTTCCTCAACCAGAATACACATCACATAACGGATTAGGATAATCCTATAACTAGTTGTTTTTATTGGCTTTATTATTCTATAAACAACATTAACTTAACCTTATAGATAATAAGGCAATAGTCATAAATCACTTGAGGTTGTCCATTCCCTTCGAGCAGCCCCATACAGCTCGGAGCACAGCTTCCGCGCATGGCAAATCAGCGCAGACCCGATCCCTGCCGCCCCCTACGGCCAACGCTGAACCGTCCTGGCCTTCCTGCTTTTCAATAGACGGATTCGAGTCGAGGACTTTTATCCGGGAAACCGGTAGGGTGCGCAATTTCCTCCATCCATTACTGGATGTTGCTGCCGGTTGCACGGAGTTTTACCGCCCAATGAGTTGCTGGACCCTACTCGGCCTGCCCGCCACCGCAGATACCCGGACCATCAAGCGCCACTACGCCAGGCTGCTCAAGCAGACCCGTCCGGATGAAGACCCGCAAGGTTTCCAACGCTTGCGCGACGCCTATGAAGAGGCACTCGCCCATAAGGATTGGGAGCAACAGAACGAGCCCCTGGAGACGCTCGAGACCTGGGCAGACAACGCGCCGGCAACCTTGGCGCTGTCACCGGTGCAGCGGGTGGCCATGCTGCTCAAGGAGCTGCCTGTCGATCAGCTCGACCAGCGCTATCAGCAGGCCCAGGAGCAGGCGTGCGCCTATGAGTTCGAACTGGCCCTGCTGCGCTATTGCGTCGAACACCCGGCGCAAGCCGACGCGGTGTTGCACTGGGGGTTCGAGCGTCTGCGCTGGATGAGTGCCTGGCAACGCCTGGATCTGCCGGAGTATCTGGTGCAGGAGTTGCAGCAGCAGCTCTATCAGCGAGTACAAGAGCCACTGGCCGCAGCCCTGGAGGCCAAGGATGAAGCGGCGTTCCTGAAGGCCTACGCCCAGCGTTCAGCCCATGCCTGGCTGCTGCACCTGCAACACCGACAATGGTTCAACCAATGGCTGGCACAAACACTGGCCAACAGTCCTTATTGGTCGGTGGCGGTGTTCCAGGCGGTCTGTGCCGGCCAAGGCTGGCACACCAACAGTGCAGACAACTGCCCGGAACAGCTCTGGCCGCGGCTGTTGAAACGCCATCAGGCACCGCTGTACCTGGCCCACCAGCAACAACTGGCGAGCGAACCGCCGAGCACCCCGGAACACCGTGCGGCACGCTTGTTACTCGCGCCCCTGAGCTTCAGTCAGCGCCGCGCCTGGGCCCGACACCTGGGCAACCTGGACTGGCAGGCCTGCCACAAGCTGGCCGCAAGCCTGGCGGCAGACTACCCGGAAGTCGCCGCCGGCATGCCCGCCAGCAACCCCTACTTCTGGCGGGACTGGGAACACGCGATCAACAGCTGGCCGATGCTCCTGGGGGTGGTCCTGGCCTGCCTCACCGGCGCAATGGCCGATTACGCCGGGCAAGACAGCAGCCCCTGGGAGATTATCGGCGTCACGCTGGTCTGGGCCCTGTGCTTCTGCGCCGCGGGCGAAGGGCTACAGCGACTTTGGCGCCCCCTGAGCCAACGCCTGTTCCAGTGGGACGAGCGCCTCAGCCAACACCTGCCTCGGCACCAGACGCCCTATCACGACGTGCAGCTGATCCGCGACCTGCTGCCCGCGGCGCTGCTGGGCGCACTGCTGGGCGTGGCGATCCACCCAGTAGCCACTATCACTTATCTCGGGGTCCTGCTGCTGGTGGCCCTGGCCCGTCAGCGCCAGATCGACCCGCTGAACGCCTGGCAACGCATCAACCCCTGGCCGCGTCGCCTGCTGCTGGGCACAGGACTGGTGCTGCTGGTGGCCGTCATCGCCACCCTCAAGTGGTTCGACGAGCGCTACACCGCCGGGCGTTATCAGGGCCTGCAGCCCTGGACCGAACGGCTGTGCGCGCGCATGCCGGCCGATACCCCCGAGTGCGCAGCACCGGCCACCCAGGAGCAGTGGTACCCCAAGGAGGAGCGGCCATGAGCCAACGCCCCTTGTTGCTTTTCGGTTGCACGCTGATTTTCGGCTTGTTTGCGCTCCTGGCTGCCGGAGCCCCGATCGCCCGCTTCGAACTGTGGCTGGCCGGCCTGGACAGCCCCGCCAGCGCCCAGGCCGCGGCCAGGGCGCCGCTGATCGACTGCGTCAACCAATACGATGTGCCTTGGCGCCTGGGCTACTACACCTACGGCACTCAAGCGGCCTGGCGCGCGGCGTTCACCGACCTGCTGAACAATGCCAAGGACTTCGCAGACGGCGCGAAGACCGACATGGATACCCTGCCCGCCCGCGACTGCGAACCGCGCATGCTCTATCGGCTGCGCCACCTGCAACCCGACGCCCCGCTGATCGGCCTGGCCGAGCGCTACATCGACGCACTGCACCAGGCCAACCTGGCCCGTCGCGCTCATTCCAGCGCCGTACCCGGTGCTTACATGCCGGCCGAGAAAGACGCGGCCACTGTTGCCCTGCTCAAGCCCAAGTTCGACCACTACCTGCAAGCCTCCGCCGACCTGCGCGCGGCCCTGGCGAGCGCAGACATCGGCGCCCGACGCGAGCAACAGCGGCTGCTTGAGCAACGCCTGGGGCAGGACATCCACTGGCACCTGCTGGACTACATGATCCAGGCGCGACTCACGGTGGAGCAGATCAGCCAGGGCATGCGCGAGAAAACCCTGACCCCGGCGCAACTGGCACAGGCCAGCCAGGACCTGCAACGGACCTGGGATGCCGGGCAGCCCTTGCGCAACCGACCACAGAGCAGCCGCACGCAACCGGCCTATTACCTGTGGAGCCAGATCACGCGGCCGGCGCAGCGCTATCAGCAAGCCTTGCTCGCCCTGCATCAGGACTGGCAGAAACAGGCTGAGCCACAGCATCTGAGCGAGGACTATCACGCCGTCATGCGGGCCTACGACTCGCTGCTCAGCTACTACAACAAGCAGGCCCAGGTGGACTATTGAAGCGGCAGCGGCCCTGTTGGCCGCCGCCGAACAGTCAGGCCCTAACGCCCCTTGAACTTGGCGAAAGACTGGTGGAAGTCCGCCGCCCAACCGTCGATGACGTTCTTCACGTCTTCGGCCTTCATCACTTGCGTGTCGTTTTCCAGGGGCTTGCCAGTGCCCTTGCGCACCACCTGGGCAATGACCTTGCCGCTGCTGCCATCGAGAAACACTGCCTCGGTGCCCAGCGTGGTTTGCTGGTCGCGAATTCCGCTGGCGGTGCTGACCGCCGCTGCCACCAGGGCCACAGGAATGATTTCATAAGGCTTCAGGCCTTCGGTTTTACTGCTGACCGCCGTGATTGCCGCCCGCACCACTAGCACCCCCGGCCCGGGGCCTTGAGCCAGGGGCAGGCTGCGCGCCGCCTCACGCCTGAGGGCCTGGTCGTAGTACTGATTGATGCCGTCGAGGGTGCTCTGGGGAATCTTCGCCGTGGCTTGTGGCTGCGGATAGAACTGGGTGGGTTCGATGTAGATCGCCCGGTACCGGTCGGTATCCAGCTTGGGATCGATCCAGCGCATCACCTCCACCCCGGAGGGCGACTTGGCCTCCTTGAGTCGGCTGTAATCCTGGAGAAACCCGGAGTATTCGTCGGGCTGGGTCACGTTGCTGGAGCAGCCGACCATGGCCAAAGAGGCAAGGCACGCCGTGCCGATCATCAATGCAAGTTTCATGGGTAACTCCTGTAGGTGAAACAGCCAGAAACTGGCCAGGGGAGTTACAGGTATAGCCAAAAGTTTGTCGCTGGGCAGGGTGTTTTTAGGATGGAAAGGCCCCAGGGGCCCCGGCGAAAGCCATCTTCGGGGCCCCTTCGCCGGCAAGCCGGCTCCTACGGGAAAGGTGCCGGCGGTTACCGGCGGCGGAACAGCGGGCGGGGCTCGATCACTGAGCGGCCATAGAGCACGCTCATGCCCACCAGTCCCTTGAGAGCGTCCAGGGCGCATTTGTCTTCGCGCACGGCAAAGCTGTCGAAGCCGCACTGACGCATATGGCTCAGTTGATCGCGCAGCACGTCGCCAATGGCCCGCAACTCGCCCATCCAGCCCAGGCGGGTACGCAGCAGGTAGGCCTGGCTGTAGCCCCGGCCATCACGAAAGCTCGGGAAGTCCACGGCAATCAGCGGGATCAGCTTGAGCCAGGGCTTGAGGCTTTCCACTTCGTCATCCGGGCCGATCCATACGCCGTCCCGGGCCGGGTGATGCTCGATGCGACGCATCAGCCACAGGGCCAGGGGCAGGATCAGCGGCCCGTCGGGCAGCGTATCGTCAACCCCGCGCACCAGGCTCCAGGCATCGTCCTCGACCAATTGGGCTTCGCCCTCGCACAGCCGCAGCAGATTGTTCATGCCAGCGCCTCCAGGGCCTTGGGATAGACCCGCTCCTTGAACGGCTCCAGGCCGATGCGCTGCAGGGTCTCGACGAAGGGTTCGTCGCTTTCGCGGTAGCGCACGAAGGTGGCGATGATGCGCTCGATCACTTCGGGGATTTCCTCGGCGCTGAAGGACGGCCCGATCACCTTGCCCAGGGCGCTGTCACGCCCCTTGGCGCCGCCCAGGGTGACCTGGAACCACTCGCTGCCGTTCTTGTCGACCCCGAGGATGCCGATATTGCCGATGTGGTGGTGGCCGCAGGCGTTCATGCAGCCGGAGATGTTCAGGCTGATGTCCCCCAGGTCATGGAGGTAGTCCAGGTCCTCGAAGCGCTGCTGGATGGCCAGGGTAATCGGCAGCGACCTGGCGTTGGCCAGGGCACAGAAGTCGCCGCCCGGGCAGGCGATGATGTCGGTCAGCAAGCCCGCGTTGGCGGTGCCCAGGCCGTGCTCAGAGGCACACTGCCAAAGCTCGAACAGCTGCGACTTGGGCACATCCGGCAAGACGATGTTCTGTTCATGGGCAATACGGATCTCGCCGAAGCCGAAACGCTCGGACCAGTCGGCCACCGCCTCCATCTGCTGACCGGTGACGTCCCCCGGCGGCGAGCTTGGCCCCGGTTTGGTGGACAGCACCACGCAGGTGTAACCCGGCACCTTGTGCGGGTGCACATTGCGCGCCACCCAGCGGGCGAAGGCCGGCGACTCGGCCAGGTGGCTGCCGTAATCCAGATCGGTGTCCGCCAGGCGCTCGTAGATCGGCGGCACGAAGGCGCTGGCGACCCGCTGGTACTCTTCGTCGGTGAGCTGCGCCGGACCGTCCTTGAGGTGCTGCCACTCCTCCTCCACTTCCTTGGCGAAGGCCTCGATGCCCAGGGCCTTGACCAGGATCTTGATCCGCGCCTTGTACTTGTTGTCACGCCGGCCATAGCGGTTGTAGACCCGCAGCACCGCCTCGACGTAGGACAGCAGGTGCTGCCAGGGCAGCCCGTCGCGAATCTGCAGGCCAAGGATCGGCGTGCGCCCCAGGCCCCCGCCGACGATCACGCGCAAAAGCATTTCGCCGCTGCGGGCACGATAAAGATACAGGCCGATGTCATGCATCATGATCGCCGCGCGGTCCTGCCTGGCCGAGCAGATGGCGATCTTGAACTTGCGTGGCAGGAACAGGAATTCCGGGTTGATGGTGGACCACTGGCGCAGGATCTCCGCCAGGGGGCGCGGGTCCAGGTACTCATCGGCGGCGACCCCGGCAAAGGCCTCGGTGGTGATGTTGCGTACGCAGTTGCCGGAGGTCTGGATGGCGTGCATCTCCACCTCGGCCAGGCGCTGCAGGATGTCCGGCACCTGGGCCAGCTCGATCCAGTTGAACTGCAGGTTCTGCCGGGTGGTGAAGTGACCGTAGCCGCGGTCGAAATCCCGGGCGATGCTGGCCAGGGTACGCATCTGCCGGGCACTCAGGGTGCCGTAGGGAATCGCCACCCGCAGCATGTAGGCGTGCTTCTGCATATACAGGCCGTTCTGCAGGCGCAGGGGCAGGAACTCCTCCTCACTCAGTTGGCCGCCCATGAAGCGCTCGACCTGATCACGAAACTGCGCCACCCGCTCAAAGACCAGGGCCCGGTCATAGTCGTCGTACTGATACATGTGCCTACCTCATCCTCATCGGTGCTGGTCGTGCTCGAAACGGCGCGTATTGTGAGGGGGCGACTATGCGCGTACGGCGCAGAACGTTACAGATTCAGGTAAAAACTAAAAAACCATATCAGCCGCCACCATAGCGCCGTGGACATGAGATAAATCTGATCCGTATTAATGCAGTTTTTCTGAGCCTGTTTTGTTTCCCCGCTGATTCCTACAGTGCACCCCGTGCCAGACCGGGTGGCCTGGCAAGACTTTGCAAACGTGGAAGCATTGACCATGAACTCAGCAACAATCGGACAGGCTTACAACTACAAGGTGGTTCGCCAATTCGTCGTCGCAACCGTGGTATGGGGCGTGATCGGCATGGCCATGGGGGTGTGGATCGCCTCGCAACTGGTGTGGCCGGAGATGAACCTCGATCTGCCCTGGAGCACCTTCGGCCGCCTGCGGCCGCTGCACACCAGCCTGGTGATCTTCGGCTTTGCCGGCAGCGCCCAGTTCGCCGCCAGCTACTACGCAGTACAGCGTACCTGCCAGGTGCGGCTGTACTCCGACACCCTGGCCGCCTTCACCTTCTGGGGCTGGCAGTCGGTGATCGTGATCATGCTGATCACCCTGCCCCTGGGCTACACCACCACCAAGGAATACGCCGAGATCGAATTCGCCGGCGCGGTGTGGATGGCGGTGGTCTGGGTGGCCTATGCCATCGTCTTCTTCACCACGGTGGTGCGGCGCAAGAGCCAGCACATCTATGTCGGCAACTGGTTCTTCGGCGCCTTCATCCTGGTGATCGCCATGCTTCATGTGGTCAACCACCTGTCGATCCCGGTGGACTGGTTCAAGTCCTACCCGGTGTATTCCGGCGCCACCGACGCCATGGTCCAGTGGTGGTACGGGCACAACGCCGTGGGCTTCTTCCTGACTACCGGCTTTCTCGGGATGATGTACTACTTCGTGCCCAAGCAAGTCGGACGCCCGGTGTATTCCTATCGCCTGTCCATCGTGCACTTCTGGGCGCTGATCACCCTGTACATCTGGGCCGGCCCGCACCACTTGCACTACACCGCCCTGCCGGACTGGGCCCAGTCCCTGGGCATGGCCATGTCGCTGATCCTCCTGGCCCCGAGCTGGGGCGGCATGATCAACGGCATGATGACCCTCTCGGGCGCCTGGCATAAGTTGCGCACCGACCCGATCCTGCG
Organism: Pseudomonas sp. RC4D1; assembly: GCF_018390395.1. NCBI lineage: Bacteria > Pseudomonadati > Pseudomonadota > Gammaproteobacteria > Pseudomonadales > Pseudomonadaceae > Pseudomonas > Pseudomonas sp. RC4D1. The sequence continues at coordinate 1,361,344 of NZ_JAHBAW010000003.1, read as the reverse complement.
CTTTCTGGTGCTGTCCCTGGCGTTCTACGGCATGTCGACCTTCGAAGGCCCGATGATGGCGATCAAGACCGTCAACGCCCTGTCCCACTACACCGACTGGACCATCGGCCATGTGCACGCCGGGGCCCTGGGCTGGGTGGCAATGATCACCTTCGGTGCGATCTACCACATGGTGCCCAAGGTCTTCGGCCGCGAGCAGATGTACAGCGTGCCGCTGATCAACCTGCACTTCTGGCTGGCCACCATCGGCACCGTGCTCTACATCGCTTCAATGTGGGTCAACGGCATCACCCAGGGCCTGATGTGGCGCGCGGTCAACGAAGACGGCACCCTCACCTACTCCTTCGTCGAGGCCCTGGTGGCCAGCCATCCGGGGTTCGTGGTGCGTTTTGCCGGTGGCGTGTTCTTCCTCAGCGGCATGCTGCTGATGGCCTACAACACCTGGCGCACCGTACGCGTGGCCGATGAAGATCTGGCCCTGGGCGACGCGCAGATCGCCTGAGCCAGGCATTGCCCGCCGGTCCCAGTGACCGGCGGCTTTTTTAGGGAGCCGGATGAGCGATGGATATTCTGTTCAATCTGCTGGGGGTGGCGTTTCTCTACCTCAGCATCGAGTACTGCCTGCGCCACCAGAGCGCCAAGAGCCTGGATGACGCCAGCCTGATTCCCTTTGCCGACGACCCCGACGTAGCGCATCGCGTGGAATTGGCCACTGGCAAGAAGATCAACGCCGTGGCGCCGGAAGAGCCCAAGCCGGGATGGATCAACCTGGACATGTAACGCACTCCGTAGGAGCCGGCTTGCCGGCGAAGGGGCCCGCAAGACCTGCACATGGCCGGCGCTCGCTTTCGCCGGCGAGCCAGCGCCTGCATCAGGCGCGCTCGCGGGGGATCAGGCTCTGCAATTGGGCCGCCAGGAAATTGCCGTCGAAAACGAAGGTGTCGGGGTCCTTGAGGCCGTTGGTCTTGCGCCATTGCCAGGCGCCGCTGGCCTCGCCCACCAGGGAAACACTGCCCAGGCGCGCCGCCGTCAGGCCGATCACCGCCAGGGAAATCTGCCCATTGGGCCCCATCACATCCGGGACGAACTCCACTGGTTTGCCAGCGATGACGATGGTCAGCTTCTCGCTGTAGAAGCTGGAGCTTTCCAACGGCAATGCCGGACTGAAGGCCACATAAGGCTCGCGGTGCAGCTCCAGCAGATCCGGCAGCAGCACCGGTGCCAACCACTGTTCAATCTGCCCGAACAGCTCATGAATACGCCGGGCCCAAACCACCGACTGGCTGTCGAACAGCTGCTTCTTGTGGGCTTCGCTGGCGGCGTAGTGGCGGAGCATCTCGCCCAGTTGCTGGATATCGTCCATTGCGGTGTGTCCCTGGCATCGACCCTTGGGAACAGCAGGTCGCCGGTATTGATCATGGCAGATGCCGGTCCCGGGCGTTGGGGTGTTTACCCCAGGGCCAGCCCATTCCTCTAGCCGCTGGCACCGGCCTTGCCCCAGCATGTCGCTGCGGGCCGTTTACTGCCCGCGGCTGGGATACCGGACAGGTACAGGGAGACAGGAGTGAAAACGCAGCCGGTACTGGCGCGGGGTCAGGCCGAGGCTTTTGCGCAAGGCGCTGCCCAAGTGCGATTGGTGGGCAAAGCCGCTGTCGTGGGCAATGGCCGCCAGGGGCAGGTCCGTGCGTTCCAGCAAGCGCCGGGCTGCCTGCAGCCGCACCTCGGTGATCCAGGCATGGGGCGTCAGGCCGACGGCGCGGCGAAAGTCCCGCAGCAGGCGCAGTTCGTTGTGACCGTAAGTGAGTGCCAATTGCGCCAGGGACAAGGGCTGGGCGTACTGGTCGGCGATCTGCTCCAGCACCTGGCTCAGGCGTGGTAACGCTGCGGTGGGGCGCTGGCGGGACTGGGACAGGCCGACAAAGGCCAGGGCACAGTGCTCCAGGGCCAACTCATCGATGACAGGTGCCAACAGCAGGCGCCGGGCTTCACGCCCCAGGGCCAGGGCCTCGGCATGCCCCGGACGCTGCAGGCGGCGCTCGCCGGGGATCAGCGGCGTCTGCTCCTGCCAGCGCGCCAGCAGGTATTCGCCGCCACGGGCAGATTCGGAGAACACCTCAACGCCCTTGGGCGTCAAGGCCAGGGTGCCGGGCCAGGTGTCGAAATCCTCGCGCCGATCGGAGTCGATGGCATGCACCCCGCGCTGGCGTTCCAGGGTCACACCCAGGGTCTGCCACTGCGCCGGATCGCGCGCGCTGTAGGCGGCTGCGGGCAACAGTTGCAGAAGCAGCCGCCCGCCCAGCAGACGGTGTTCGAGGACCTCGGGCATGTGAAATTTCCTGATAGATCGCCAGCTCGGGCGAGACGAAACTGAAGCTCACTCACCCACACCACAGAGGAGTTGCCCATGCGCACCATCGGCCTGATCGGCGGCATGAGCTGGGAGTCCAGCGCCGAATACTACCGCCTGATCAATCAGCAGGTTCGCGATCAATTGGGGCCGCTGCGCTCGGCGCGGTTGCTAATGTACAGCGTCGACTTCGGGCCTGTCGAACAGGCCCAGCACGCCGGGCGCTGGGATGAAGCGGCGCGGATTCTGATAGACGCCGCCCAGCGATTGCAGGACGGCGGCGCCGAGTGCCTGGTGCTCTGTACCAACACCATGCACAAGGTGGCCGAGCAGATTCAGGCGGCCACTGCCGTGCCCTTCCTGCATATCGCCGACCCCACGGCCCAGGCCGCTCTCGCGGCCGGCACCCTGAACGTCGGGCTGCTGGGCACCGCCTTCACCATGGAGCAGGAGTTCCTCAAGAGCCGCCTGAGCCAACAAGGACTGAATGTACTGGTGCCCGATGCGCAGGAGCGCCAGGCGGTGCACCGGATCATCTATGAGGAATTGTGCGTGGGGGTCATCAGCGACGCGTCGCGCCGGGTGTACCAGCAGGTGATCGAATCACTCAGGGCCCGCGGCGCCCAGGCCATCATCCTCGGCTGCACGGAAATCGGCCTGCTGCTCAAGCCAGAGCACAGCCCCCTGCCCCTGCTCGACACCACCGAATTACATGCCCGGGCGGCGGTGGATTTTGCTTTGCTGGAGTGAACCTCAAGGCCCGCAGGGCCTTGCTTGGCGATCGCCTGCCGAACCTGGGGCGGACTCAAGATCCCTGCGTCTCCTGCGGAGCCGATCGCAGCCTGCGGCAGCGGCTACAAAATGGCTCGGCACTGACCTGTAGCCGCTGCCGAGCCCTGGCGAGGCTGCGAAAAGGCCCGCAGGGCCTTGCTTGGCGATCACCTGCCGAACCTCGGGCGGACTCAAGATCCCTGCGTCTCCTGCGTCGGAATGCCGCCCAAGCCGTTCGCAGCCTGCGGCAGCGGCTACACAAACCCGGCCTCAACGACGCAGACGGGCCATGCTCAGCACGTCGACGTATTGCCCGCCACGGATGGCGTAGTCCCGCAGCTGGCCTTCGGTTTCAAAGCCGAACTTCTGGTACAGGCCGATGGCCGCCTGGTTGTCGGCATACACCGTGAGTTCGACCCGGCGCAGGTTCATCCAGTTATCCGCCACCTCCAGCACCGCCGCCAGCAGACGGCTGCCGACGCCCTGGCGCTGCCAGGCAGGGGACACCCCCATGGCCACGTCCGCGCAATGGGCGCGGCGCACCCGCGCCACCTGCTGCAGGCTGCAACTGCCGATCACCGCGCCCTGGTGCAGGGCCACCAGGGCCACCAGCCCTTCATTGTCCTGCCCCAGCCCCACGCGCTTGCGCCACAACTCGCGGGATTGGTAAGGCAGTTGCAGGGTCTGGGCCGCCACGCTGGGTTCGCTGTACAACGCGGTCAGGCCGTCGATATGGGCTTCGGTGCAACGCTCGATAACGATAGTGGGATTGGCGTTAGGCATGGCCGGTCTTCCTTGAAGTGGAAATGGCCATCGAGTGTAAGGGCATGAGTGCGACGCTGGCGAGGCACTCAAGCGCAGAGCGGCACAGGCCTCAGAAACCATTGCCCTGCAGCTCGGGCGACTGACTGTGCTGGCGCCGCAGATCCTCGGCGTAGCGTGCAGGTGAAAGCAGCTGTAGCACCTGATGCTGCAAGGCATCAGGCAATGCCAGGTAGCGAAACACCCCCGGGTTCAAGGTTTCTAGCGGGGCCAGGTGCAATGCCGACAGATAGAAGCGCACATCACGCAGGCACTCGTAAGGACGCAGGCCGCCAATGCGCATGACCGACTTATCCTTGCCCGTTCCGAACGCTGCATTGATGCAGCGCTTGAGGATCGCCGCCTCGATCTCCCCCTCGGCACTGGCGGCGCTCAAGGCAGCTTGCAGAAGCTCGCTCAGGCGCTGCAACGGATTGCACAGGTACTCAAGCGGGTGTTCACAGTGAGCGAGGATGTAGCGGTTGTATTGGTGGATCATGATGAGCGCCACATCCGTGCCCATCGGGCTCAGGGTGCGCGTACAACGGCCGAATTGGGTTTCATAGGCAATCCGGTGACGGATGTCCCGTTGATCGACACAGTCATCGAGAATCGCCTCCAGCTTGTCCGTGGCATGGGGCTGGAACCCTGGGTCGTACTTGTATTTGAAGGCATAGACGAAGGCAAGGAGCTCCATCGCCAGCCACCCCAGGTGATGCTGGGCGTGATAGGTATCCAACAGCATCTTGAGCGCCTTGATCTGCTGTTGAGCCGCCACTGCAAGCAGTTGCTCACGCTGCGGCCCTTCGGTTTGTGCAGCCTCGACCAGGGGCCTGAGGGCCAACGCGGCCTTTGCGAACGCCTCCTCACCCAGAAGCCGCTGAATCAGGGTCAAGGAAGAAGAAAAGATTGCGTTGAGCAGGAACAGCGACAACGGCATGTCCTGGAACAGTGCCAGCCAGTGCTCCCGGTCTGCCCCGTATCTCCTAACCAACACCTGAACACTGTTTTCGACCCGTTGCAGCCGGCGCCCGACATCAAGGTCACTCTTGATCTGCTCCAGCAAGACATAGGCATGGAACTGCCCGGCATTGTGCTCGATCAGGCTGCGAGTCGCCTTTGAACGCCCTACTTGCCTGGCGTGTTGCGACAGAAAGTCACCGGGTTCCACATGCTTGATCCGGGCTTTGAAAAGGCTCACCAGGGTGCCGAACTGCAAGCTCGGCAAGCGTCCGCCAACCCTGGCATCACGCCTGGCCTGCCGATAAAGGTTGCGGTGTACTTCGTGCAACTCATCCGGCAGCACCGGCCGGGGCTCCGGCAACGACCAGCGACCAGCGGCATGCAGCACCTTGGCACCTTCGAGCAACTGCTCCAGTTGCTGGATGACGGCCTGGGCTTTCTTCAGCGGTCGACCCAATGCCAACTCCAACGCCTTCAAGGGCGCGTCGACCGAAGTTCTAGCGGGAAACGAATCATGACGAATCAGGCGCCCCAAGCATCGCAGGAACTGCAAGACAGCCACCAGCGCCCTTTGCTGGGGAATCTTCAAGCCCTGCGCGACCTGTAGCAGAGACGCTTCCAGGCTCGCCAGAATGGCCTCCCGGGTCGCCACCGGGTCGCCGAACAGCCGGTCCCCATAGCACTCATGGCAACGTGCCAGATAGCGCAATGGGATCGATGCCTGCTCGTTCTCCAGCGCGTCCTCAAACATCTGCTCAAGCTGTGGCCACACGATCAGCCAGAAATACAAGTGCGCAGCACCTACGTCCTTGTCGGGAAACAGGGCCACAACCCCCAGGTGCTTGTGAATCTCCCGCACATTGCCCAACACCGGGGTCAGCAGCGGATCATCGGTCCCGCCCGTGATTCGCCGTGTCACTACGTCAAGCATTGCCGCCTCGCGCTTCTGGCGCTGCTCCAGGCTTTGGCCCTGCCGTGGCAAGGGCTCCTTCGACCTTTTGAACACTGCACGCTCGTAAAACAGCTCGATGACTTCGTGAAACTTGGGAATCCTGTTAATCAAACCGCGCCCACCCTCCGTTGTTCTGCGCCCATCCTGAGAGGTTCGTCGTGGCGCTACAACATTTTCCCGTCATCCCCTCGTTGAATTGCACAAATCGGGGCGCGGCCATCAATTAACGTGTCGGGCCTCCGAGGTCAGTCAGAAACCGCCTCGGTGGACCCCATCCACTGAACAAGCAATGCACAAGGAACCACCCGATGTCCTACAAAGATGACAACGACGCATTTGAGCTCAAACAACGGCAAATCGACGCCATGGAACAAGCACTGCTTGTGGCCCGTGGCATTCCCCGGGCTGAAGCAGCCGAGATCGTGGCAGAGCGCAAGCGCCTGCAAGACGCCTACGCCGGTGACCCTGGCGTCAACCCGGCGCCAGGCGTATGGATCAACCCAGAGGGCGAGGACCTTGAGGGTGACGTGCCGGCAAACCGGCAGGAGGCCATCAAAGCCAACGCTATCGCCAAAGACCTGCTCGGCGACGAGTTCAGCACCGACACCCAGTGGAACATCGCCCACTTCCCCGACAAGAACACCAGCACCGCCGACATGCCAGACGACTGGGAGGATCTCATGCCCCCTGAAACCAAGGCATGAGCCTGAGTGCCCGGTCCGGACAGCGCCAAGCGTTCGGACCGGGCCACTCCCACGGGGCGGCGCGCCTCAAACAAACCAATCCTCACGCTCGCTGAAGGTGTTGAGGATCAGCTCCACCAGTTGCTGCACCTGTTCCTCATGCTGCACCTGGGCATTCACCGCCAGCCAGGCCCGGCGCTGCATGGGCTCGCTGAACAACCCCGGCAAGGCAGTCAGGCCGCGGTCGAAATGGCTGATGTACTGAGGCAGCAAGCCGATGCAGGCGCTGCAGCGGATCATCTCCAGCATCAGTTCATAGACATGGACGTGCACCACCCCTGCCAGGCGTTGTTCCACCAGGCTGTTCCAGGGCCGGAACGGCTCTACCTGACAGTCGTGCTGCCACTGCACCAGCATGTAGTCGGCCAGGTCGTCGAGGCTGTCGGGACGGGCCGCCACCCGCGAGTAGCGCTTGGCGATATGTGGCAGGTAGTCGATGCGCGCCAGGGGCAGCGGCTCGCGGGTGGCGAAACTGGGCCCCGGCAGCGGTGAGTCTTCGGCCGCCAGCCACAGCACCAGATCGGCGCTCAGGGCTTGCAGGGACAGGTCGCTGTCGATGGAGATGATCTCCAGGCGGGCGCTGGCATTGCGCCGCAGCAAGGCGATCAGGTCGCGACCGAGAATGTCGTGGAGAATGGTTTGCGCCACGGCAACCCGAATCAACGGCTGCTCGATCACCGGCAGCCGCCGCTGGTGGGCCAGGGCAATCAGTTGTGCCTGCAGTTGCAGGCCCTCGCGACTCAGGCTCAAGGCACTCCCCTGATAACAGAACAGTGAACGGCGCAGGTGCTCTTCCAGCAAGGCCAGTTGCTTGCGCAACAGCGTGGCCTTGATGTTCAGGCTGCGGGCTGCCTGCATGAAGCAACCGCAGCGGGCACTGACCAGGAAATACTGGGCGACCTCAGGATCGACCCCGGCGGCCAGGGCCAGCCAGGCTTCCCGGGGTTCCTGGGGCGCAACGTAGGGTGCGACACCCTGGTGTGGAGCGGGTTCGAGAAATGACATTGGTGACTCCCTGTCTTGTTGAGTGTTGCTTCCTTGGCGGGCGGCGGGGACCGTGAGACCGCCTTCGCTGACAAGCCAGCGCCTACAGCTTGTCCTCCAGTACCTGATTGAGCACCGCGCCATCGATGCTCAGGGTCGCGGTGTTGAGCATGCCTTCCAGGTAGGCCTTGGCGATCTGCTCCTGGCGCTGGGCGCGCAGGGCCTGGGTCAGGCGATCACGCAGTTCGTCCAGGCTGGCAGTGCGCGCCGGTTGCTGTTCGGTGAGCTTGAGCACATGGAAACCCGCCGCGCTCTGCACCACGTCGGAGACGCCACCGACCTTGAGCCGGGCCACGGCGCTGCGCACTTCCGGCACCAGTTGCTGCAAGGGTTGCAGCCCCGCGTCGCCACCGCGCTGGGCGCTGCCCGAGTCCTGGGAATACTGCGCCGCCAAGGCGGCAAACTCCCCCGGCGCGGCCTGGGCCTTGCGGCTCAGTTCCTGGGCCTGGCGCCGTACCTGCTCGACAGCCTGCGGGTCGGCGACGGCGAGGAAGATCTGGCTGACCCGGTACAGCGGCGGGGTCAGCCACGCCGACTTGCCGCTGTCATAGGCCTGCTGCAGTTCGGCGGCGCTGGGGTAGTCCGCCGGCACCTGGCTGACCGACTGCAGATAGTCGCGAAACACGATCTGCTCGGTGGCGGCGCGGGTCTGCTGCTCCACCTCCGGGCGCTGGCGCCAGCCCTGGGCATCGGCCTGTTCCAGCACGGCCTTTTCCGCCAAACGTGAACGTATCCAGGCTTCCAGGGCCGGGCGGTTGCCACGCAATTGCCCCCGGGACTCCTCGGGCAGGCTGGCGAACAGCGCCTTGAGTTCCTCGGCCGCCACCTGCTGGTTGCCCAGGCGCGCCACGGTCGGTGTTGTCGCCAGTGACTGTTGCAGCACGGTCGGTGCCGGCTGCTGCGCTGCCACCGGGTCGTTGCCCGGGCGCAGGGCCAGCCCCAGCGCCAGGCCAAGCAGGGTCAGTGCCCCGGCACCGACCACCAGGGTCGGCTTTTTCACAGGCTGGCCACCTCTTCCTGGGGTTGGCTTTGTGGCGCCTGGGGCTGCTCGGCCTGGGCCTGCAACTGGGCCGCCTGCTGGCTGTATTCGCGCAGGTAAACGATGAACTCCTGCAACAGCCGATCCCACAACTCCAGCTGGCTGCGCAGGTGAGTCTCGCCGACCCCGGCCACCACCACGTCCATCTCCATCACCAGGAATTCGCCCTGCAGCGACAACCGGGCAAAGCGCCGCGAAGCGTTCCACAATTGCGCAAGCCCGGCCGGCAGCTCGCCCTGCACCCGCAAGGCGCAGCTGTAGGTGAAGTCCACATAGTGCCCGGCCTCGCTGCCCGGGTTGCCGAAACGCACGGCGTAGCCGATGCCCTGGCTGGCGCTGAGCAACTGCACGATGCCGTTCTGTTCGGTCTGGTTGACCCGGTAGCCGGCGCCTTGCAGCAGGTCGGTGAGGCTGTCGGTGGTGACGCTGGTAATCAAAGTCATGGTCATCTCTTCCCTGGTGATCAGTGGGCGCTCGCCGCCTGCGGGGCGTCGAACTGGGTCTGGTAAAGCTCGTCGCCAAAGCCCTGGGCCAGTTCCTCGAACTTGACCCGGGCGCTGCCGGCGAAGGGCTGGCGGATTTTCACCAGCTCAGCCACGTCGATCTTTTCGTAGGCCGCCAGAATCTGTTTGGCGACGTCGTACATCTGTTGATTCTTGACCGCGCATTGCTGCACTTGTGTGTCACGTTCGCTCAATTGCGCCTGCAATTTCGCCCGCTCCGCCTCCTTGCCCCGGGCCAGCACCAGCAAGTCCTCGTAGGCTTTCTTGAACTTGCCCAACTGCTCGCTGCTGGCCGCCGCCTGGGCTTGGGCCTGGCTTTGCAGGTTCTGCTGCTGGCCGGCCAGTTGCTCGGCCACGCCGCGGGTCTTGGCCAGCTCGGCACTCAGTTGCTTGACCTCGGCCTGGGCTTGCTTGGCCGCGTTCTCGGCGGCGATCCGCGCCGCCGCGGCCTGGGCCTGCTCGCTTTGCAGGGCCTGCAACTGCTGGGTGGTGCTGCGCAACTGGGTGCGCAGGCGCTCCTCCATGCCTTCGGCGCTAGCGCTGGCGCTGGCCAGCACGCCCCAGGCCACTAACAGGCTGACCGCCCCTGCCCTCGCTCGGCTGTTCATAACCTTCCTCCTGATGCTTAGAAGCGCGTGTTGAGTTCAAGCTGCATGACATCGACTTCATAACGCGGCCCGTAGACTTCCGAGGCGCTCATGTAGCGGGCCGTGGCGTAGATGTTCTTGTCGATGCCGTAATTGCCGCCGACGAAATAGCCCTTGGCGTTGGTGCCCCCCAGATGGAACGAGGAATCGTTGAAACCGTCGGGCAAGGCATCGGGCTGGATGTACTTGTAACCGGCCAGCAGGTTCCAATCGCCGGACTTCTTCATCTCCAGGGCGTTGCCCAGGGTGAACTGCACCAGCAGCGCGTTGCCGCCACTTTCGAACTGGCCGTTGCGGTTGATGTTGTTGACGATCTCGCCCTCGCTGCGCTTGAGCATCTCGCCCTTGTCGTAGGCCAGGTTGCGGATGAAGTTGGTCTGGCTGCGCAGGCGCAGGTCGTCCGGCAGCTCGGTGTCCCAGGCCAGGTTCAGGTCGAGCACGTCGAACTTGGAGGCCAGGCCGACGAACTGCGGCTGCGGGGTCAGGCCCGGGGTGGCCGGGTTGGGGGTAATGTCGCGCAGCAGGAACACGCTGTTGCCCTTCTGCATGAAGGCCACGCGCGAGCCGTCGGTGTCGCAGCCCGGGGCCCCGGCCCAAGGCGCACAAGGGCTGGAGCGCTGGCCTTCGATGTCGTCGAAGCGGTAGTAGGCCAAGGCGCCCTTGAGGCTGTTGCTGCGGTTGATCTTCCAGTTGGCGCCGATCTGCCCGCCGAACAGCCACTTGGTGTCGCTCTCGTTCTTGTCGAAGCCGTTGCTGGTGGCGGTGTCGTTGGTGTACTCCACCGGGAAGGCGCCCAGGGTGCCGAACAGGCCCCAGTCGCTGCCCAGCTTGTGGTTGAAGATCGCCGCCACACCGTCGAAGTTCAGGTCGTTGGAATACAGCATGTCGGTGGAATAGAACGGGTTGGCGATCCGCCCGCCGGTCAGGGTCAGGTCCTGGGTGGCCTTCCAGGTCAGGTAGCCCTGGTCGAGCCAGATGTCCTTCTTGCCGAAGCCGCCGCCCAGGGTCTGGGTGGTGGACACCGGGTTGTTGTCCGAGCCGGTGCCGATGCGGATGCCGGCGGTCCATTCCGGCGAGATCACCGCCTTCATCCCCAGGCGCGCCCGCAGGCGGAACAGGTTGTCGCGGTCCTCGCGGCTGTTGAGCAGCGGCGGCAGCTTGCTGTTGGTGTCCTTGTTGACGTCGTAGGGGCCGTTGTCGTTGAGTTTGGCGTAGTCGACGAGCTCGTTGCTGTTGTTGTCGGCAAAGAACCGCGACTCCTGGCGCAGGCGGATGTCACCGTCAAAGCTGATGCGCGAGACCCAGTCCGGGAAGGTGTTGGGCTGGGCCCAGTTTTCCTGCTTGGCGGTGGCCATGACCTCGGCCTTGACCTGATCACGGATCTGCTCGCGGACGATGGCCGGTACGTATTGCACCCGCACATCACCGGGCGCCGCAGCGGGGCCGGTAGCGGCCACAGCGGTGGCGGCGCGGGCCTGCTGGGCCTCTTTCTCGGCCTGGGCAATCAGCCCGTCGGCCTGCTCCTGCTTCAATACCCCCTGCTGCACCAACAGACGGATCAGGTTGATCGTGGCGTTCTCCGAAGGCGCGGCGGCAGCCGCGGCCTGTCCGGCCAGGGTCAGGGCGACCATGCCGAGCGCCAGGGTCAATCGATTCACGGTGGAAATCATCTGCACACAACTCCTGTAGAAACTGCAAATAGGGGTTCGCTCATTCCGGACGCCGGCCCTTGAGGGACAGGCGCACCGGCAAAGTCAGGGAGGCCGGCATGCGCTCTTTCAGGCGCGGCGTGGCCCGCAGTGCCGCCAGCACCTGCTGGTCGGTCTCGGGATTGCCGCTGGAGCCGGCCAGTTCGGCGCGGGTCACTTGCCCGTCGGCGCCGAGCCACAGGTCCACCTGCAGCGCATAGGCCTTCTTGCGCAGCTCCGGGTCCTCGCGCAGCGCGCGCTGGAAGGTCGCCGCCAGGTACTGCTTGTAGGTGCCGGTGCCCAGCCCGCCGCCACCGGCGCCGGCCATGCCGCCGCCCTTGCCGGCGCCGACGTTGAAGCCGTCGTTACCGGACTGGGCATCGCCGTCGATCTGCATCGGGTTGGCCAGATCGTCCGCCGGCGATGGCGGTGCCTCCTCCTCCGGCTTGACCTCCTCAGGGGTGGGCGTGGGTTCGGGTTCCGGGATCTTTTCTTCCACCGGCTCCGGCTCCTTGGGTTTTTCCGGCGGCGGTGGCGGCGTTTCCGGAGGCGGCGGCAGCGGGATGATGGTTGGCACTTTGGGCGCCTCCCGGCGCACCCCGGCCATGTCATTGGCCCACTGCCACAAAAACCAGGCGGCCACGGCCCCCAGCAGCAATCCAGCGCCCCACTTCAGCAGCTGCACGGCTCGCGGTTTGTTCTGCACCGGAGGCAGTTCGATGGGTTGTTGTGCGGTCATGGCTCAGCCCTGGCTCGGTTTGCCGGTGACCAGGCCGACCTGGGACAACTCCAGGCGGCGCAGCAGGTCGAGGACTTCGATGACCTTCTGGTACTGCACCGTGGCATCGCCACGGACGATGATCGGGAAGTCCGGGTTCTGCGCCTTCTCGATGCGCAGGCGCTCTTCCAGCTCGCCCAGGGTCACCGGGTAGGCATCGAGGAACACCTGGCCGCCGTCGTTCACCGAAATGGCCTTGGTCTTGGCCTCGGACAGCGACACCGAGGCGCTGGCCTTGGGCAGGTGGATCTGGATGCCCGAGACCTGGGCGGTGGCGGTGAGGATGAACATCACCAACACCACCATCAGCACGTCCACCAGGGGCGTGATGTTGATGCTGTCGACGGCGGCATCGTCTTCGTCGTCATGGGAGGCGTTCACGGAAGCCATGGCAGTTCTCCTCAGGCCGGAACCGACGCGTTGCTGTGACTGACCCGCCAGTGGGCGTTCTCGCTGTGCTGGCTCTTGCCATGCAGCTCCGCCAGCCGGGTGATGAACTCGTCGACGAACACCCGCATGTCGGCGCCGACTTCCTTGTTGCGGGTGATCAGGCGGTTGTAGCCAAACAGCGCCGGAATCGCGACGAACAGGCCCATGGCGGTGGCCAGCAGGGCCGCGGCCATGCCCGGGGCGATGGCGTTGATGTTGACGTCACCGGCCATGGCGGTGCCGAGGAACACCACCATGATCCCCAGCACCGTGCCCAACAGGCCGATGTAGGGGCCGCCGGCAATGGCGTTGGACAGGGTCGAGAGCTTGGAACTCAACTGCTGGTTTTCCCGGGTACGCACCCCGTCCATGGAGCAGCGGATGGCCTCGATGGTGGCCGCCGACACCGAGGAGGTATCGGCGCCCTGCTCGCGGCGGGTGCGGATCTCTTTCACCGCCACCAGGTACAGGCGCCACAGCGAGGAGTGCTCCAGGCGACTGGCCAGGACCTGATCGTCGGCGAACATCTCCAGGCGCGTGCCGACCTTGGCGAACTGCTCGCGAAACAGCGCATTGGCGGCGCTGACCCGGCCGACCATGCGGTTCTTGCGCAGCATGATCACCCAGGACTGGATCATCATCCCCACCAGCACCAGGATGATCACCCAGGCATCCACCGGCACCGCCTTGAGCAGGAAGCCCAGGCTGCCGAAACCAAAACCCGACTGTTCTTCATCGACGCCGTAGACCACCAGCTTCGACTCGGCGCCCTGGGCGCTGGCATCAGCCAGGATCAGTGCCGCCGGACGCGCCACCTTGGACAGGCGCAGCTCGTCCAGGGCCCCGGTGAATGGCAGGAAGTGGCTGGCCTCGGCCCCGGCAGCCGGCGGCAGGTCGGCACCGATGGCCAACGGCGAATTGAAGGTGGGAATAGCCTGGACCAGGCTCGCGGTTTCGCGGCCGTTGACGTACAGCGCGAGTCGGCTGCCCTCGCCGCTCAGGGCCAGGTGCTGCCACTGCCCCGGGTTCAGCGGCTGAGTGGAGGCGGCGCGCTGGCCGTCCACTTCGACGAAGGGCAGGCCCTGGTTGATGCCGATCAGCAAGCTGCCGGCGCCTTCGCGACGGGCCAGCAGCAGTTGTTCGCCGCTGGCCTGATCCAGGCGCACCCAGGCGCTGAAGGTGAAGGCGCCGCCGGCGTTGTGCTGCAGCGACGGGCTGGCCGGCAGCAACAGCGGCTGGCCGCTGAACTGCAAGGCCCGGCCGATGACCCCGTCAATCGCCGCGCCGGTGGCGTTCTGCGCGGTGTTGCCGTAGGCCGTGGTGTCTTTGGCCGGAGTGCCGTTGCTGCCGTCGAAGTGGTAGATCGCGGTGTAGCTGGGGTCGAAGGTCAGCTGGCCATTGGCGGTGCTCGGGGCCTTCTGGTTGCCGTAGTACATCCAGATGTCCTGGCGCTGGCCGCCTTCGACCTTGGGCACATCGACCCAGATCAGCGCCATGCCCATCAGCGGGTCGAAGCTTTCGATCTGGTGGTTGAGCAGAGTCTTGTCATCGGCGGCGACAAAGCGCAGGTCGGCGCCGTCTTCCTTGACCCCGTCGAAGGTGAAGTTGCCGGTGTGCAGGCGTACCAGCAGCGCGGTGCGGCCCAGGGCCTCGTTGATGGCGGCGCCTTGCGGGGTGGTGTCCACGCTGATCTGCTTGCGGTAATGCCAGTCGTCCTGCCACCAGGCATGGGCCGTGGCCGGGAGCACGAAGCCCAGGCAGATCAACAGGCTCAGGAATAAGCGTTGCATGTGAAGGGTCTCCGTAAAGTCAGAACGTCGCTTGCACACTGAAGTGCAGGCGCGGGTCGTATTTCTGGGTGTTGGGGCCGTCCTTGAGCGGGTAGCCCCAGTCGAGGCTGCCGGACAGCCACTTGCTCAAACTGGCGCGGGTGCCGAGGCCAACGCTGGCCAGGCTGTATTGGTCCTCCTGCTCGGGCAGCGGGTCGTGCAGGGACAGGTGCGCGCCTTCGGCAAAGGCATAGAAGCGCCACTCCTGCACGTAGCTGCCGAGGAACTTGGCCAGGGACGGCGTGCGCAGCTCCTGGGAGAACAGATAGCCCTCATCCCCGGTGCGCTCGGCGGCCAGATAGCCGCGCACCGAAGTGGCGCCGCCAGCGGAATACTGCTCGTTGGACACCAGGGGCCCCGAGGCCAGCTGGAAGGCGGTCTTGGACGCCGACTGCCAGTCGTTGGCAAAGGTGTAGGTGAAATTCAGGTCGCCCTTGAGCACCGAGAAACTGGCGCTGGCCTCGTCGCGCTTGTAGTGGAACTCCTCGGCGTCGCTGCCGTAGCCGAAGAAGCGCCGAGTGCCGACGATCAGGTTCAGGCCCAGGCCGAGCTGGGATTTTTCGCTGTAGCGGTAGCCGTTGTAGCCAAAGGTCACCGGGGCGTACTTCAACGGAATCTGGTCGCTGCTGCGGCCAAAGCGCATCTCTTCCTCGAAGTCCTTGAAGTCCACGCCCACCGACAGCGAGTTGGCCCAGTTGCCGGCCGCGGGCAAGGTGTAGATCGCCGACACCCCGTAGGAATGGCCCTTGCCCAGCACGTTGCTGCCGCCGATGGTGGCGATGTTGCTGTCGGACTGGTAACCGGAGAACTGCAAGGCCCAGCGCTCGCTCAAAGGCGCGCTGTAGGAGCCGGACCAGACCTTGGCGTTGTCGGTGTCCTGGGGCGCGGTGAAATAGGTCAGGGAAATGCTGTGGCCCAGTTGCCAAAGGTTGTCGTAGCCGACATTGACCACCGTGCGCAGCTTCTCGGTGTCGGCGCTGTAGTCGTTGTTCAGGCCGACGCTGGCGTGCCAGGGGTTCTGGTCTTCCACTTGCAGGTCCACGTCCATGGTCCCCGGGCGCTGGCCTTCGCGCACCAACGGCATGACCTGGCGCCCGGCGCCACGATTGAGCCCGGCCAGCTGGCTTTGCACCGTGGCAAAATCCGGCACCTGACCTTCCTGCAGCGCCGGCACCTGATCGCGGATCTCCACCGGCGAGTAATGCTTGGCCCCCACCACCCGCACCCGACCGACCTTGGTTTCACTGACCTGCAGATAAACGATGCCGTCCTCGACCTTCTGCTCCGGCAGCTCGACGAACACCGACTGGTAGCCGCGCTCCTGATAGACCTTCTGCAGCGCATCCCGGGCGCCTTCGATATCGGCCAGGGCTTTTTGCGGGCCGAGGAACGGGTACACCGCCTCCTCGATGGCCCGGGCATCGAGCACGGTATTGCCGCGCACGAAGTATTCATTGACGTCCACCAAACGCGCCGCCGTGGCTTCGACCGCAACCGGCTCGCCCTCCTCGGCCTGCACCGCTGGCGCCAGCGCCAGCAACGTCAACCAGCCGCACAACGGCCACCAGCGCCCGCCACTGCCGGGTCGCCCTGATTTGCCCAGATGCTCCACACCGCCCCCTAAAAAACTGAAAATTGGCGCGCGTACGCGCATTGCCGTCGCCGTCTGCACAGCGTTTGGCCGCTTCAATTGCTGCTGATCGAGGTGTTTTCGTGGCGCGCCAGCCAGGTGTGCAACAGCGCAAAATTCAGCGAGAACTCGGGCATTTGCAGCAGAGCGCCGCAAAACACTTCACCAATGATTTTCTGAATCAACTGCACCGCCCGCGGGTTGTTCAACAGCGTGGCGATGTCGCGACTCAGGACACTGAAGCTCCAGACCTTCTGGTTCAGATCCAGACCGACGAACCAACGGAACAACAGGTTGTAACTGAGCTGTTCATACAGCTGCTGCTCGCTGGGCACCGAATACAGCAACTGCAGCAACAGAATGTGCATCACCGTACGCGGCGCGATCAGCATGCCGGGCTCGGCATTGAGGCCCTGGAGCAAATCGCGGTGCTGATCCAGCAACTCATCGATCTGCGGACGCAGCAGCACCAGCGAATGCCCCGGCGGGATATAGCTGGCCACCTCCTTCAAGGCGCCCTGCCAATCATCCTGGGACACGATCCAGACCCACGGCGCGCCGTAGCGATAGACCGACACCGGCTTCTTGCGCGCCGCCTCGACGATCTTCGACAGCCGTTGATCCAGCTCCTGCATGCCCACTTTCGAGTAGCGTTCCATAGTCCCCATAGCCTCACTCCCGGCGTCCCGCCTCGGCTTAAAAAAGTGGCCTGGCGGCCCCCTCAAGCGCGTTACATACCCAAGACGTGCGTGGCCATGTGCTACCGAACTTTTGTCATAAAAGCTTCATTCACGAGGGAAGCGCGCGAACGTTGTAGGAGCCGGCTTGCCGGCGAAGACAGCCGGTCGGACAACGCTGACCTGTCTTTATTCCGCGCACGACCAGACCGCCCTCTTCGCCGGCAAGCCGGCTCCTACGGGAAGGAATTGTTGAGCTGAAGAAGGCTTAAAAATGCGCCGCCCGGACGGGCGCGCCGTTAGCCGTGGCTTTGGCTTTGGCTTTTGATCTTGATCTTCAAGCCCCTTCCCAGCCGGCCGAACGCAGGCGTTGAGCAGGGGGCAGCTCGGCAAGGATGCCGAGCTAGCCGCCACCCGGCCATGGATGGCCGGTTGGCGGCGGCCCCCGGAGCAATGCCGGAGAGAGGGCACCCCGAGCCCTAGCGAGGGGCCCATGGAGGGGCAAGCCCTTTTGGTTACTTTTACGGCGTTTGGTAAAAGTGACTCGCTGTAAGAGCGAAACCGCCAGCGGCCGCACCCGCAGGAATGGATATGTACCCCCAACAACCCAGAAAAACTGGCCGGCTCGCAGGCCGCCAAGTCCCCCTCCTCAATCCTACAAAACTTGCAGACGCGTCTGACTTGTCCCCCCAAGACCCAACGCCCATAGTCCCCACTCGCCCCAATGGCGACCGGGTTTGGCGACCTGGAAATCAACCAACAGGCAGTCACGCTTGCAGCGCTAGCCGTCGAACATTTATGGTCACGGCTGCCTTTCTATGGTGGCTGTGCGCGGGAGACCTTCAGGGTCTGCCGGTTTTCTGTTGGTTAATCCGGTTCGCCAACCTGCGTACAGCTGCCACCCTTTCGTTTGGCGACGATCTGAGCGGCTCCCTTAACCAACAGCGGAGTGATCCTCATGAACCAACGATTTATTCCCATCACCGGCATCGACTGCCTGATCCCCTGCCTCTTTATCGACAAGACCGCACCATTGGACGTGCTGCATGCCAACGGCACCGCACGTTTACTAGCGGTCACTCAACTGCTGGAAAGCCTCTCCCGCGCAGAGTTCAAGAGTGCTGACGACACCGACCTGCAACATATCTCCAACGCAGCGGCGATTCTGCTGCGTGACAGCTGCGACCTGTTGGGAGTGATGGGCTGGCGGCTTCAAGCCTGACGCCTGGGCGCTCCGCGCTGCTTGGTAGCGCGGAGCGTTTCAAATGGGGTCTTGGACTTTTTAGGGGGGAAAAGTCTTTTAAAAGTGGCTGCAATCGGCCAATAGCGGCCCTTGGCTGCGGGCGCGCGGTACGCGACTCGGCCCGAAGGAGCCCTCAAGTAGCGATACAGTCGAATCGCACCTACCATGACGCACTAGAATCAGTAGATTGGTTTCCGCTAGACAAGGAGGGTCGAAGTGCATCTTGTGCGTGTTCGCGTCCGGAACTTCAGAGGCATCGCCTACGGTGAGGTCCACCTCAATGGACACACTGCTTTTATCGGTGACAATAACGCCGGCAAGTCCACATTGCTGGAAGCGGTGGACTTGGTACTTGGCCCGGAGCGCCTGAGTCGTCGCCCTGTAATTGATGAGCACGATTTCTATGCCGGTACGTACGTAGACCCGGCCAAGAACGAGGTCGTCCCGATCCAGGTCGAGGTTATTGTCGCGGGACTCTCTGATGAGCAACTGCGGCATTTCCGGGACCATATCGAGTGGTGGGATACACAGACCAAGTCATTGCTTGTAGGGGCACCCCCGGAGGGAACAGATGCGCCCCATGTCGGAGCGGCAATACGCGTCTTCTTCAACGGTTGGTATGACGTAGATGAGGACGACTTCGCTGGGGATACCTATTACGCCACTCCCGAAATGCCGGATGGCTCCTACCCCCGGTTCTCTGCGCCCGACAAACGAAAATGCGGTTTTCTTTATCTGCGCACGCTGCGGACCGGAGCTCGCGCACTCAGCCTGGAACGGGGCTCTTTGTTGGACGTGATCCTTCGGCTGAAGGAAACACGACTGACTATGTGGGAGGATTTGCTCGACCAGCTGAGGGCACTGCCAGTTGGAGAGACCGAGGACATCGGCGAGTTGCTTGTCGCAGTCCAAGATGCAGTACGGCACTACGTACCATCCGACTGGGCAGAGCAACCCCACATGCGGGTTTCGGACCTCACTCGCGACATGCTCCGTCGAACCCTGACTGTCTTCATGGGTACTGGAGCGAAAAGGCCGGACGGCTCAGTCTATTCCGCCCCATATCAGCACCAAGGCACTGGCACGATTAACACGCTGGTATTGGCTCTGCTTTCGATCATCGCCGAACTCAAGCAAAGCGTGATCTTCGCGATGGAAGAGCCAGAGATCGCGCTTCCGCCGCACACCCAGAAACGAATCATCAATTCGCTGCGCCAGAAGTCGGCACAGGCCATCTTCACCTCCCACTCACCCTACGTGCTGGAGGAGTTCGAGCCTGCCCAGGTAGTGGTTCTCAAGCGCACGGCCGGTGTTATGACCGGGGTGCCTGCTACATATCCGCCAGCAGTCAAGCCCAAGGCCTATCGCACAGAATTCAAAGCACGGTTCTGCGAAGCCCTGCTGGCACGCTACGTACTTGTACTTGAGGGCCGTACGGAGTTCGACGCATTGCCTGCCGCTGCCCGCCGGCTCGCCGAGCTGGATCCCACGCGATTCAAATCGCTCGAAAACCTAGGTGTGGCTATCGTCGACGCCCGCGGCGAGACCAATGTCGCGCCACTGGGTGCATTCTTCCGCTCACTCGGCAAGGTCGTGTTCGCCGTATTTGACAAGCAAACGCCGGAGGCGCTCGCAACCATCACTGCCTCGGTCGATCATGCCTATGAGTCTGCGACTAAGGGCTTTGAAAACCTTGTCTTGTATGGCGCGTCTGAGGTGGCACTCCGCAGCTATGCTGCTGTTGTGGTTGTTGGCGGTGATTGGCCGCAGCATCTCGCGGCATACACACCAACACCCGCAACACCGCTGGCCAATCTGCAGGTAGCTCTGTCGCACTATTTTGGCTGGGCCAAAGGCGGTGGCGACGCCGGCGACTTGCTCGCCTCCTGTCCAACCGCCAATGACATGCCCGAATACGTGAGAACCACGCTGGCAGCCATCAAGAACGTCATTGAGCCACCTCAGCCGCCTCCATTACCTCCCCAGCTAGCCGGCGTGCCCCCTCTCCCAGAGGCTGCAGCCAAGCCACCGCCATTGGCAGCAGCCTATGGGAAGTTCCAACCGTCCCCGCCCCAGCCTCTGGCATGACGGAAGTGTGGAGCGATCAGAAGCGCGGCTTCCTGGCGTGCGCTGGGCACACCTTGGCGCTAGGTGGTCCTGGTGCAGGCAAAACACACGTCGCGCTGGTCAAAGCTCGTGATGAGATTCGCTCAGGGGTACTCAAGCCAGGCCAGAAGATCCTCTTCTTGAGCTTCGCCAGGCCTACCGTAGCGCGCATCATCGAAAAGGCTTCTGAGCTGATTTCTCGCGAGGACCTGAAGCAACTTGAGGTCAGCACGTACCACGGTTTTGCTTGGAGCATTCTCCGAAGCCACGCATATCTGTTGAATGGCAGGCCGAGCTTGCAGCTTCTGCCACCACCCGAGGCAGCAGCGCATTTGGCAGATATCGATAAGGCCCAGCACGAAAATGAGAAGCGACGCCTATTCGAGCACGAGGGCCGCCTGCATTTCGACTTGTTCGCAAGCTTGGTCAGCGAACTGCTGAGCCGTAGTGACCGGCTAAGCGCCATCTTCTCCGACGCCTATCCCATTATCATCCTCGACGAGTTTCAGGACACAAACTGTGATGAATGGGCGCTGATCCAGCAGCTTGGAAAGCGTAGTCGCCTCATTGCTCTGGCCGACCCTGAACAGCGGATCTATGAGTTTCGAGGCGCTGATCCTAGGCGGGTTGGCGACTTTCTGGAGATCTTCGGCGCCGTCCACTTCGATTTCGCAGGTGAAAACCACCGCAGCAGCGGTACCGATATCACGACCTATGGGAATGACCTGCTCACTGGCGCAAACAAGGGCAAGGTCTATCAGCAGGTAAAAATCACGCGTTACGGCTTCATGTATGGAAAGAGCCTGCACTTCAATGCCAAGGCCGCAGTGCTCTCGGCGTTGGATCGCCTCAAGGCAATACCGGACAAATCGATCGCGATCCTGGTGCCATCCAAGCGGCTGATGCTCGAGCTTTCTGATTACCTTTCTTCTGCAGCTGATGGTCTGCCAGAGCTACATCACGACGTTGCAATGGATGCTGAACCGCCGGCTCTCGCCGCTGGCGTTATCGCCACGTTACTGGAGGGGGGGACGGCTGGCGATGTGGCGAGCCGCATGCTTGGTGCACTTCACTCGCACATTCGTGGACGCCGCGGAGGCAAGCCTACCCCCCAGTCCGAGCTGGACCTGGCAGGTGCTCTTAGCGGATTCCTCTCATCGGGAAAGATCCGCGGTGCCAAACGCCAGCTGATTGTCAGCGAAGTTCAGCGTATCGCAGAGTTGCGGCAGCAACTGCAATTAACGGGCGACCCTGCGGAGGACTGGTTGCAGCTGCGCGGCCTGTTGCAATCGTCCGCTGCGGTAGCCTTGAAGCAAGTAGCAACAGATGCTCGCTACCTTCGACTTCTTCATCGTGGCTCGGTACTGCGGGCTAACTTGGGTGCGCTGTGGCGTGCCCAGGGAGAGTACAAGGGGGCTGAGGAAGCAGTCCGCAGTGCCTTGATGCAGGAGCATTTCGCTGCAGCTCAAAAGGACTGGCGCGGCATCCACCTAATGACGATACATAAGTCCAAAGGGAAGGAGTTCGACGAGGTCATCATCTACGACGGCCTATTCCAGCGCATTGCCAAAGCCCCGCAGGATCCAAAAATCTGCGCTCAGGATCTTTTAGTGCTACGGGTGGGAGTGACTCGGGCGATACGTCGAACCACCATTCTGACTCCGAAGCGCGATACCTGCCCTTTCCTGTGAATCAAGACGTCCCCTGCTTACACCTCTCCCTGCTGATCCGGCCGCAGCTGAAAGCGGTCGTAGGCGCGCCTATCTGAAGAGGTAAAGAGCTTCTCAGTCTCAAAATTGCTAGCACAGAATGGTTCACGTTAAGTCCGCTTTTGGCCGGTTCCTGCCCCTCGTGAAGGGCCGCTTTGGGAGACTCTGTACGAAAACCCGGAACCCCAATCATGCACCCTCGTTAGCTCAGTTTTTGTAAAGCCCCTACTCCTCTACAAGAAGGAATTCTGCAATTGCAAAGCGTTACGAGTTCTCGGATGAGACCTGGTACAGGGTTGCCGATCTCTTCGAGCCCCAAAGTGCGCCATGCACGCGCCCGTAGCGCAGGTCGACGACCACTGTCTTGATGTGCCTGTTCGTGGCATCTGCCCTCGCCAGCAGCCCACTCCTACCCTGCCGGCCCCATCTCGACCGCTACACAACGCCCTTTAGTTCGCACCTTCTCCACCAGTCGCGCTCTGTTGACGAACACATTGATTTCGCAACTGCCTGAGTGCTGCACGTCTTCCCAGTATTCTGCGTGCACAAGTTGCCCGTTCTGCGGCCCCGTGTAAGTACCCGCTGCTTCACGTGAAACATAGCTACTGTCACGGACATATCTGAGCACGACCATATCTTCCTCCGGCGCTACCATGATCTGCCTTGGCACGCCGAAGAAGTCGATCAGTTCGCCCACCGGGCGATCTTTCCAGGCACTACTGGCCGACAATGATGCGCAGCCACTGAGCAAGGTGGCGAGCAGGGCCAACATAAACAATCGGTTCATAAGGTCTTCTCCCTGAAGGCCAGGTTACTTGGCAGACATCTGCGCGAACCCTTCATCTATCTTCTGCATGATGGCCGCCTTGGCCGTCTCGCGATTCAATATCTCGAAGAACTGCGGTCCTGCCTTGCTCATTTGCGACGCGGACATCACACCCAAGTGCTCCATCTTCTTGGCCTGGCGTTCAGTCGGCTTACAGACAAAGTCACGGCTTTGTGCCAGCCAGGCGTCAGGTTTGCTCTGCCACTGGCTGGAATACTTCGCATTGCGAAATTCATTGAACACGCTGTGGAAATCCGCCGCATCCATGATGCGCACGCGGTTCTTCGCACAATCGATTTCGACATCGTAAGAGGTGAAGTTGGGTTTGCCGGGCTCTTCGTAAAGTTGATAGACACCCAATGATTTCGCGCCACCTGGACGATTGATGATGTGAGTGGGGTCGCCGTCGGCGATGAACACCTGATTCTTGCCCAAGGCACCCTGGTAGTGAACGACCCAGTAGTCGCCCTTCAGCACTTCGCTCGCCTGGGCAGCGAGGGCACTACACAGTAATGCGGCAGGCAAAAGCTGCCTTGTAAAAGCGGTCATGGGGGCGGTCCTTTGCCGTTATTTTTGGAGGCAATAGCTTCGCACCCTGAACATGTAGCAAAGGGCTATCTAGCACATCCGTCCTATGCCTTTGACGAGAACAGCGGTCGCAAAACTTCCTGGAACTTGCTCCCTGAGAAAGGTAGCGATACCGGCGAGTCCAAACGGGTAGCTTCCAAAAGCCGCAGACACTTAGGCAAAGCTCCGACCAAGTGACAGGGCGTTTCCATGCTGCCTTTCTGAGCATCAGTTCAATAGCGCCGTATCGCCCTACCCCAACTGCAAAAAGAACCGACCAATCCCCGCGCCTGTCCTCTCTGAAAAGTCCTCATCCAGAAACAGATACCCCATGCCATCCGAAAGCACGCCTTTATGCTCAGGCAGCGCTCTATCCAGATCGCCCCCATAAATGGAAACCCTTCTACGCCCTGCCCCCGCTGAAACAGGCGACTGCAGCCAAGCGTCCACGCCATCCAACTTCGAGGCCAGGTTTTCATCATCGTCCACGTCGGCGTTCACCCCTAGCCGCACCGTCCCGCGATCTGAAATCGGCTGAGCCGCCTCATTCCGCTCGGAACCGGCTCGAACATAGCCCATGACAATTGCTTGCGAACGACCGTCAATGGCGCGCAGCTTTCGATAGTGAGCCACTTCACCCGGCTGATAAGGCATAAAAACCGAAACCCAATAATTCCTGTCGATCAAGGCTCCTGAAAACCAGCTTCCAGGCAAGGCCATGAGGTGTGTGAGCGGCACTCCATCAGGCGAACAGGGCCAAGCCAGATCAGTGGGCAGGCAGGCCCCAGCACCGACATAAGCATCTTTTTTCTCAGGTATTTCACAGGTAAACGTCAGCTCATCAAACATCCGTATCTTTCCGCTTAGTTAATGATTCCAACACGTGACTTTCCAACTGAGACGTCTATTTAAATGGATGAATCCTCTCGTCATCCGCAGAAATGACCGGGAGCAACTTACTGGCGGTCAACCAGGATATGCCGAATGCGATCAAGCCAACCCGCTCACAATAAAAAGTAAGTCTCGGAATAAAGCCAGATAACGCATCATTAAAAACATGATCAACAACCATCACCAGCATTGAAAAAACTATTGCAACGCCACAGAAGGTATAAATCACCGATCGCCGCCTTGCCTCAACATGCCCCTTGGACTCAGCACGCCCACGAAACAAGTAACAAAAATAAGCCAATATGGAAAACATCACAGCAGCAGAAACATAGTGCACATGAGGTATGGTTTCTATATATCCATTACACCCGCATGGAAATATTGCAACACCAAATGCGGCAACGGCCGCCACTTTACTAAGCAACATCTCTTTTCGCGAAAAGCCATTGTACGCGAGCATAAAAGCAGATATCGCAAAAAGCAACCCAACAAACAAATTGCGCCCCCATTCACTCTCATGATACGAAGCACTTATAGAAGTTATGTCCCCTCCCGAAAGAAAGTCCGTTACATTCGCAAGCACCATGGCTATTATGCCCACTTGCAACTTTATCGTATTGTTATCTACTTCAGGTCGCTGAGGCGTTGAAAGCATAACCTGTTCCTCATATAGTCTGATTTTCATCAGAGCTTTTCAGGTACACCGTTGCCCCGGCGTGAATCGGATTGACAAACCTAGGCGCCGGGGCATTTTAAATCCATCTATAGGTGTTCCATCAGTCTTGTCGACACTGCGGAAATTACATCTTTATCAGACCAATACTCACCATGGCTCGCGACGTTCCATGACGAAAGTATGCCACCGGCATTAATCGAATGATCATGAACAATATTGTAATTCTTTCCAAGTTGGCGTAATGGCCAGCCTAATACGTCATCCTGATCATAGTAGTTATCCCAGGTAAAATTGGGGCTTGGCGGATCAAAGCAAACCCTTGCGTCCAGACCTGAGACGAAGATGGGGATATTGCACCCCGTTGTAATTAGATTATTGAGCGACTTCAGCTTAAGAAAATTCGCCTTCGGACCGGTATCGGGTGATGAAAATATATACCTTCCATTTTGGGCATCCCACAGATAATTCGATATGACTTGGCAACCCAAAGACTGAGCAATCAAAACTATTGGCGTATTCGGATCACTACCGCACTCTTCGAATGCAGACAACAAAACATTTTGGATTTCTTTTTGGACAGCTAGATATTTGCTCGGGTCCTTTTGCGCACTGTATTCCAAAGACCCGGCATCCCCAAAACCAAACAGAAAGAATTGTCGTATTTTCAGCGCATCAAGCTCATTGGTTTTCTCCTTCAACATGGCATTCCATAGCTCATCCTGAGGACCTTGTAAAACAGGGGCATACTGTATGTTCTTGAAGGATACTTTATCCCACTTCTTACTCCCGAGCTTTTCGATGACCCCCTCTTCAAGATCTCGAAAATATCCCGGTTTGATTTTCCCCATGCCATGAATCGTTATCAGTGCGACGCTTTTCATGAATGACTCCTTTCTTCGGAAGGTACATCTGACGCTTGGCCACATAGCTGCAATAGTGACCTAGATATAAACCAAGTCGAGCACATATCGCCCGTGAAGTAATATTCCTGAGTCGCCACTATGTAATCAGGAAGCATATTGCCGATTAATAGTTGATCTACTGTGGCTGCTGGGGAAAGCATGGTGGTTAGAGAAGAACAGCCAAAAAGTTCAATTTTATATGGAAAAATGTGGAAGCTCGGGCTTGTCGACGTAGTACTACTCATTGGTAGATCCCTCTAAAACACGCTTCATTTAGATGTTTATAGCTCAGATAGTGGCAATGTGCTCCGAGCTCACCAATGAACCAAAAAACTCATCATTGAACGATGCAACCCATAGATAGAGGCCAGCCCCCCCCAAGGTCGACTCTCAAGGTATGTCAAAATTGGCTGCGCACCGGGCACTACAACGCGATGCAGGAACTGATCAAGCGCCTCTGGGGAAAACCAGGCTCCCCGCCCCTTCAACCTCGACGTGAATGCCCATGAACCCGCACCTCGCCCATCTTGTTTCCGACTACCAGGCCAGCATCCGCACGGCTGTCGAACTGATGCAACAATCCGCCATTCCCCTCCCCGCCAGCAACGCCGATTGGGTGGGAACCGATATCCCGGATCAAGGAGAACTAGCTGGCGGTATTCGTTACTTCAAGCACGGTTTTGGCTGCGCCGTTCACTTACCCACAGCAACGGTGAGCTTTGACTTTGGCGAGCAGGGAGAAATCGACGGAGTAACCCTATCGAGGCTGGCCGGCTTTGCCGAGAATAGGCTCCTGGAATACGGTTTTGCGGATGAGAATGAACTAAAGCACTGCTTCGACAACGAAGTGGCAGCAGGCTCCCTAGTGTATTCAGGCTATATCCTTTACTACGTCGCAACCGCCAAACCCCAAGCGAGAAGGCTCGAAGATAGCCACCCCCTTCATCACCCGAGCAACCCGAAAGCACATCATGAAATTCACCTCAGCCGACCAACTCATCGACCCAAAAACCATCGGCTATCGCAGCCTGGGCTTCGGCGAGGCACTGACGATCCCAGCAGCGCCCTATGAACTGCGCATCCACCACCACGATCTGCCGCAGTGTTTTCTTGACTGCGCCGACACCTTCGCCGCCGAATGCAAAACCGACGATATCGACCAGGGTTTTGTCGACATTCCGGAGCTTGCACAGCTGGGTTACCCAAGCTTCAGGGCGCTCTTGCAAGACCATCCCGATCTGGCGGCGCGCCTGGTGCAGGACTACCTGTATTTCGAGTTGTTGTTTTCGCTGTTCCCGCATTCAAGCGGCCTTAATGTCGTGATCAACAGCATCACCCGCGTCAGCTCAAAAGAAGGCGTCATGCTGCTGACGGGCGAGACCTACGCTGCCAAACAGTCATGAAGAAGCCCTGGCCTCAGGATCGATACCGGGAATCAGGCCGATGATGTCAAACAACGAATCACTATCGAGCGCGGTCCGAGCCCTCTGCCTGGCGGCTTGATGCGCCTTCAAGGCGATGGAAGATCCATCGCCTCAAACAGTGCAACCTCAAGTACCGAGAACATCAACAATCGGTGTGTACTGCGGACTATTCTCAACAGCGATTTATCGCACCTTTTTGGTGCGCCTGCACCTTTATTGTTCGCAAAAAAAAATGATGACACGTTAACTAAGACTGGATACTCTCCCGTCCAAGAGAAAGGAATCTCGTTGTACTAGTACACCCCTATTGGTATCGGACAAGGATGTGACATACATGTCTTCCCTAATTACCTCGCCTGCCACTCTCTACGAAACCGTCGGTGACGGCGTAGAGTCGAGTAATGCCTCATGGAGTTTCGGAGGCAGTACCCCGCAACACTTTGACTCCCATGTTTCGAAGTCCGTACCTAAATATAAGGACGGGCATAACATCGTGCTGTCGCTCAGCGACTTTTTTGTAAAGAGTGATAGCACCTGCTACGAACTGGGTAGTTCCACCGGCACCCTCACTCGGCAACTTGCACAGCGTCACTGCGCCTCGGTGAAGTGGGTGGGCATTGATGTGGAAGAGGCCATGACGCGCAAGGCGAATGAGCTCTTGAGCGCGTCGCCGCAGCACAACGTCAGCTTCGTTACCGACGATATCCTGACCTTTCCCTATGAAAAAAGTGATCTGATAGTTGCTTATTACACTATTCAGTTCGTGCACCCGCGCATTCGCCAAGCCTTGTTCGATCGTATCTACGAGACCTTGAACTGGGGCGGTGCTTTTATCATGTTTGAAAAAGTACGCGGCCCAGATGCACGCTTTCAAGACATTCTCAGCAGCCTGTATGTAGATTATAAGCGCGACCAAGGTTATAACGCCGAGGAAATCCTGGCGAAGACCAGAAGTTTGAAAGGTGTACTTGAGCCTTTTTCCACGGCCGGCAATATCGACATGTTATCCCGCGCCGGCTTCAAGGATATAACCAGTATTTTCAAATATATTTGCTTTGAAGGCTTCTTCTGCATTAAGTGAATGGAGCTTCATTGTGAGTACAACTATAGAACAACAGTATTTGCAACTATTGCAAATGCCTGAAACCTTTCGTGCGCAGAAAATGGATTGTGAACTTTGCAATTCCAAAGATCATCGGGTTTTGCTGGAAAGTGTCCAGGGCCCCGGTGACCAGGCGGTGGCATTGCCAGTGCTCGGCTGCCAGGATTGTGGGCATATTTTCCAGCAATACCGCTTCGACGAAGCCTTCTACAGCGCTTACTACGACAAGTTCTACCGCCTGAGTTTGTTCGGCAATACGGAGCCGGAGCGCGCCTTCTTTCTGGACCAGGTACGCCGCGGCGAACATCTGTATCAGTACCTGCAAGATGTGCTTCCCGCCAAAGGCAAAATGCTTGACGTCGGTTGCTCCGCCGGCGGCCTGATGATTCCTTTTGCCAAGCGCGGCTGGACAGTCAGAGGCAATGACCCCGACCGGGCCTACGTCGAATACGGCAAGAATATCGGCCTGGACATCGACCTGGTGGGCGCCGAACACATGAGCCCCACGGGTGATTACAACCTGATCATCATCAATGGTTCGCTGGAGCATGTTCATGACGTCAACCAGGTCATGCAGCTTTGCCGGCAGGCCAGTGCCGAGGACGGATTGCTGCTGATTGAAGGTCGCGCGTTGGGTTATGGCATCAAACAAGGGTTTCTAACCCATAACCATCGCCGCTACTTGAGTGCCAGCAGTATCGAGCACCTGATGTACCGGCATGGTTGGGAGCCGATCCAGACCACCCATGAGCCCGTGTGCGGGCCGACCCGACCGGGGGCGGTGTTCGTACTGGGGCGAGCCTGTGCCCAGCCTGCCACCGAGCACCTCGATAGCATCAAGGCTCAGGGCCGCAAGGCACTGCAGGAGTCCTACATGCCAAGCCTGCACTCGATGCGACCCCGCACATGAGTGCCTCGGCCTATGCCCTCGAAAAGTCGAGTGCCCGCGTCCATTCCTGTTTCAGGGATGATCTGGTCGTGACACCACCGCCAGCAGACGCGGTCACCCGGCGCTACAACCTCTACGACCCCCGTAGTGATATCGGTTTTGAACTGGGCCAGGCCGAGTACTCACTTGCCTTGCTGTTCGATGGCCAGCGAAACCTGCAAGCGATTGTCGACGCCGCCCTGGCGCAGCATCGAATCAAGGTCAGCCCCGAGAAGCTTGCGCAGTTCGAGCGCAAACTGCTCAACCTGAAACTGCTGAGCAGCGAGCAAACGGATCATAAAAAGGACCTGCGCGATCCCGCCACGGGCATAACCTATGGCCCGCTGAAAGAGCATTTGCTGATTAACCTGGTTAAAACCAACCCGCAGCCATTGCTTGATCATCTTTACCGGTTGGCGCCCTGGTGCTGCCGCGCGGCATTCATTTTGCCGCTGCTGGCCTTGTCCCTGTTGAGCTTCGTGTACCTGGGCGCGCACTTGGACAGCTTCATGGCCGATGTCAGCGCCACCTATATCCACAGTTACCGCTGGCTGCTCTGGCACTTCCCGGTGATCCTGACCTCCATCGCCCTTCACGAACTGGGGCACGCGATGGCCTGTCGTCACTATGGGGTCAAGGTCAACGATTTCGGGATCGGCATCTACTTGTTGCTCGCCACCGGTTGGGTACGTCCGGTGCAGACGCAATGGTCGCAGCTACCGCTGAACCAACGGGTGATCACCATTCTGGCAGGCCCCTTGGTCAGCCTTCTGTATGCGGGAGTGGGCATTGCCCTGTGGGCGATGTTCCGTGACACCCAAGGGGTTTTACCCGCCCTTTTCGTGGTGATGATCGTGGCTTCGTGCATTTCCCTCATCCCCACCCTGCTGCCCATCTTCAATGGCGACACCTACCTGGCGATTACCGAAGTGCTGGGGCAACCGCGCCTGCGCCAGCGTGCTTTCAACTATGTAAAGCGCCATTGGCGCAGCGCGCCGCAGGAAAGCCTTTCCCCTGCATTGCGCAGGCTCTACTGGAGCACATTCCTGTTGACCTGCCTGGGCTGGGTCATCGCCTGGAGCTTCATCGCAGCCACCCTGATTCGCCTTTTCAACCACCCATAAGGACAGTGTCATGACTCAACCTACAGTGACTCCGGCTATTGCCGCCATGGATGAACCCACCACCACAACCGCCCCGGCCGACGTCGCGCCGCAAGCCCTTACCGATGCACCGTTCGAGGAGTTCGACCTCGACGATATCGAAATCATCGAAAGCAAAGTTTTCGCCTGATCGCTCCGAGCTTCCTCGGCTTGACGTCGAGGGAGCCTCCCCTTCCTCAAACTGGGCAACCACATGGCTCACTTCGTTAAGCCCGAACCGATTGGTGTGGGTATCCAGTACAACCCCGAGATCCTCGACTGGTTTCCATTTGAGGACATCGAAGTCGATGTGCTGGAAATACTGCTCGACAACATCATGGCCCCTATGGATGGCCCGCAGATCATCAAGCCCGCGGCCCAGGCGATGATCAATCGGCTGGCTGAGAAATTCACCTTGCTGGCGCATTCCAACTACGGTTGCGACTTTGGTTTCAGCCCGCTTGAAGAAACCGCCGCTGTGCAACGCCATGTGCCCCTGGCCAAGATGCTGAACAGCCCATGGGTCGCCAACCATTGTTTTTATGGCGACAACTCCTGGCTGGATATCTGGAGCAGCCCGCTGCAGTTTTCCAATGCAGAGGTTCTGCGCTGCGCCGAACGCGCGAAGGCTTTGCAGGCACATTATGGGATGCCACTGGCCCATGAAAACGCCGCCTATTACTTGCAATGCCCGGGTGCAGAAATGCGCGAAGCCGAGTTCCTGGCCCGTCTCGTGCAGCAGTCCGGCACCTTCTTGCACCTGGACTTGCACAACATCTACACCAACCACCTGAACCTGAAAAACTTCGACTTGCGCGACTACCTCGACACCTTGCCGTTGGACAAGGTGATCTCTGTGCATCTGGCAGGTGGCAGCTGGCATGAGGGGCTCTACCACGACTGGCATGACTCGTGTGTGCCCGAACCTGTTTGGGATCTGTACCAGGAACTCATGTCCCGCTGCCAACCCTCGGCGATCATCCTCGAATACCAGGGGCAGGCTCACCACGCACTGACACGCGTGATGGACGCCAACGACGAACACATGATCGTCACCGATGTGCGGCGCGCACAGAACATCTGGAATCACTACACAAAAGCGGCACAGGAGCTGACGCATGGATGCTGAGCAGGTCTGGAAGCTGTGGCGACGCCTGCTACGCGATGAAACACTGCAGCAGCAGTTGTTCGAAGCTCAAGGCGCGACTCAATGGCTGGAACACTTTCCTGATAACGAGCGGGTGATTCTGCAGGCCTATGGCAGTCAGTTTGAAAGAGTGAAATGGTTCGTCGAAAACTATCAGTTCCGCTTGGTCAATTCCTTTATCAATGCGCTGGAAACCGGCGCGCCATTGACGCTGCGCGCGCTGCTCAACATCGACCTGGACCTGCCGGCACTGTCCAAGGCATTCCTGCGCCAACAAGAGTGGTTCGACTACGGGCCAAGAGTGTATGGCTATTGCGATGCGGCATTGGGCTTTCTGCTCGAGCGCCAGGAACTCGCCGACTACCCGCAGATTCGCGACCTGATGGGCCTTGAACGCGAATCTGTGCGCCTCTACATCGGGCTGGTGGAAACCAGTGCCGCAGTGCCGGGCACTTATCAACGCACCGACGGTGCACGCATTTACCAGAGTCGCTATGCGCTGTCGCACTGGTTGCGTGATAAAAGCCTGCTCGGGCGTAGCAGACCGGAGGAAGCCAGCGAGCACATCTTGGTGTATTTGCCCACCCCTGAGGCGCGCCACAAATTCACCCTGATCAGCCCGCGCGCTGCGTACCTCTATCACTGCCTGGAGCAACCACAGTCACTCGCAAGCTTGATGCAGATACTGGGTTCCAGCGCCGCACAACCCAGCGGCGAAGACTTGGCACTGCTCGATAAGCTGCATCGACTCAACGCCATCAGGATGCCAGCCTAGACCATGGAAAGCTCACAGTACTTCTGGCTGCGCTCGACCGGCTTCCCCATTCATCACTTGACGGATCTGGGCCGATTCGCCGACCTGCCGGCATGCCGCGCCTTCGAGCAAGACTTCCGCTCCTTGCAGACGCTGAAGGCGACGCTACTTGAAAAGGCCAACGCGCATTCGCCCCAGGCCTGCCGCAAATTCATCCGCAAACTCAACGAGAACCAGGCCCTGCAACCCACCGATCTGCCAGAAGTACTGCGCGAACCTCTCGGTGGGGCTTTGCAACACTGGAATGCTTTGCTGGCGCGAACGTCAGCGCCTGAAGAAGCCGCCCGGGAATATGACGCCTATCTGGAGAGCGCCCGCCAAGGGCTGATCGACTTCCTGGATGACGAAGCGGTGGCCGAGGCCTTGTTCATCTCCAACCCGTCGGCGTTGACACGCATCCGTGAGCTGATCAGGGATCGGCACAGCAGGAACGACAGCCGCAAAAAGCAGAAGCTGCGCTTGGGCTGGAGTTACGCGCAACGTTTCTGCGCCAAGAACGATACCTCCAGTTTTTTCGGACCTTTGGCCTGGGGCCGGTTCGATACCCGGCAGACGGCCAATGTGCATCTGACCCAGGATGACACGGCGTGGATCAAGGATCGCCACACCTTCTTCGAGAATTGGGTGGTACAGCGGTTGGTCGAACAGATCAACCAGCAATGCCCAGACACCGACCTTATGCCCTTGCAGCTCAATACCGGCTGCTACCTGCACGAACAGACCCTGTTCATGCCGATTGGCAAAAGCCAGCGCCTCAACCCGCAAACCGCCCAGGTACTGCAGTACATCAGCGAGCACCCGGGTCGAGCCGCCACTTATGCGGGGATATTGAACAACTGTCCGGAAGATGCGGCTGGCACATTGCGCGATCTGCTGGAGCACCTGGTGAGCAAACGTATCGTGCGCCGGGGCTGGCAAATGTCACCCCGTGAGCGTCACCCCATCGTGCAGCTGCAACGCTGTTTGGCCAACGCGGGGGTATCCGACCCGTTCAACCAGCTCTGGCAATCGCGCCTTGAAGCACTGGAGGGCTTGCGCCGTGACTATGCCCACGGCGACCTGATGCGTCGGACCGAATGCCTGGAACGCTTGAACCAACTGCTTGGCGAGGCCGGGGTCGACCTCAGCCGAGAAACCGGCGCCATGTATGTCGGGCGTTACCCGCTGTACGAAGATTGTTCGAGAAACATGAACATCAGCCTTGGGCAAGCCATGCTCGACCAAATCAACCAAGAACTGGCGCCGCTGATGCGCATCAATCAGTGGCTGATCAAAGCCATCGCGCACCAGCTCAATCAGGCCTTCATTGAGGTCTGGGAGCAGCGCCAGGTGGCCAACCCCGGCAAACCGGTTGATTTTCTCGACCTGCTCAACACCCTTGCCCCTCTGTTGCCTGCACTTGAGGCGCGCATCATCGGCGACCTCGATCAGTGCCTGGAAACCGCTTGGGCGCAACTGCTGCAGGACTTCCCGGAGCATGCCGAAGTGCGTCTTTGTGCTGCGGACGTCGAGCGCCTGATCAGCCTGCTGAACACTCGTCTGGATGTCGAAGGCTTCGAGGTGTTCGGCAGCGACTTTCACTCTCCGGATATCCTGCTCTCCAGCGCGTCGGTCGAGGCTTTCAATCGCGGCGACTACGAAATCATCGTCGGTGAAGTGCACCCGGCAGTTCATACGCTGAGCCAGCCCGTTGCCGCCCCGTTCGGACCCTTCAATACGCAGATAAACCAACAGGTGGAGGCGATTTTCCAACGCCCGCGCCTGGTACTGGCTGACTCGCCCGAGAGCTATCAGCGCTCCCACATCGACTGGCCATTGCAGCCCTCCTACCTGCAATTGGTGCTGCCGTCTGGCGGCGGTTGTGTCGCAGCGCACCAGCAGTTTGCCGCCGGCAGGGCAAAAGTGCTGCGGGTGAACGGTCGCCTGCAAGTGGTCGACGCCCTAGGTCAGTTCAGCGAAGACTTGCTGTGCGTGTATTCCACGCCCTTGCATCGGCTGGGCTTCGCCCTGGCCGGCAGCGCCGTGGCCAAACACGATCACCGCCGTATCTGGTTGGGCCGGACCCTCTACAAGCGCGCTTCCTGGCTATTTGCCCGCGATCGCCTGCCGGAACCGAAGGGCTCGATCGACGAGCTTGAACACACCCTGCAATGGCGTGCCTGGGCTGGCGCTCATGGTTTGCCCCGCTATGCCTTCGTCAAGATCGATACCGAACCCAAACCGCTGTTCCTCGACTTCGACAACCCTTTGTCCTTCGACGGCATCAGCAATGCGCTGAAGAACGCTGGCCACGTCAAGTTCTCGGAAATGCGACCGTGCCCCGATGAACTTTGGCTTGAAGAGGCACGGGGGCGTTTCTGCTGTGAAATACGCACAACCTTTTCCACATGCGAGGCTCTTGCGACATGAGTAAAGAAAATACAGCCTCTTGCGCCAAGGCCGACCAGGAAATAAAGCACACGTTTGTGTACCTGTTTTTGACCATATTCATTCCCTTTGGCCTCGGCCATTTCGTCTCGTACCTGTTTCGCACGGTCAACGCTTTGATCTATGTGGACCTGGAGCAGGAACTGCACCTGCCGGCCAGCAGCATGGGCCTGCTGACCGGCGTGTACTTTCTGACCTTCGCCGCGGCGCAGATTCCGCTCGGCGTCATGCTCGACCGCTACGGTCCGCGCAGCGTGCAGGCCCCCATGCTGTTGTTCGCGGTATTGGGCTCGCTGATTTTCAGCTTCTCCCATACTGAGCTGGGTCTGATCATCGGTCGCGGCCTGATCGGCCTGGGGGTTGCCGGTTCGCTGATGAGTGCGATCAAGGCGTGCACCATCTGGCTGCCGGTCGAGCGCCTGCCGCTGAGTACGGCGTGCCTGTTGTCGGTAGGCGGCCTGGGCGCCATGGCGTCCACCACGCCGCTGCATGAACTGCTCAAGTGGATCTCATGGCGTGAAGCGTTCTTGATTCTGGCGCTGTTGACTCTGTTCGTCAGCGCGGTCATTCACCTGAGCGTGCCGCGCACCTACAAACCCAAGCACACCACTCTGGCCGAAATGTCCAAGGCCGTGGGGACGCTTTACTCCTCGTGGGTATTCTGGCGACTGGCGTTGTACTCGGTGTTTGCCCATGCGATCTACATGTCGGTGCTGTCGCTGTGGATGGGACCGTGGCTACGCGATGTCGCCCAGCTGAGCGAGTCGAGCATGGCCAATACCTTGCTCTGGGGCACCGTGGCGATGGTGGCAGGTTCGCTGGCCTTCGGCTCGATCACCGACTACCTGCGCCGCTTTGGTGTGCAGCCGATCATGGTGTGCGGCGCCGGGGTTGCGATCTTCATCGTGTTTCAATCGCTGATGATCAGCGGACTGCCGGTGTCGCCGCTGCTGATTGCCATGGGGTTCAGCTTCTTCGGCACCTCCACCACCATGAACTACGCGATCGTAGCCCAGTCGGTATCGCCTGAACTGGCCGGGCGGGTCAGCTCGTCGTTCAACCTGGTGGTGTTCGTGCTGGCGTTCGCCTTGCAATGGTTGATGGGAGAGATCCTGAACCTGTGGCCGGCCAGTGGACAAGGGCATCCGGTGGAGGCTTATCAGTGGTCGCTGGGCGTGATGATTGCGTTGCAGGTACCTGGGGTGTTGCTGTGGCTGAGTTTCAAACCGTGGCAACTGAAAACAGCGACGGCGCGGTAAACGCTGACGGCCAGCTGGTCTTCGTTGACCACAGGTCCGTCAACCCGCCGCAAAAACCCGTCAGTTGCGCTGCGTATGAGCGAGCAAGGCATGCTCAGCATCGAATCACTGACAGCACAGGCAACCGCTGATCAACGGTTGATCGGGGTCGCTTTCAAGAAAGGTGACCCTGACTTCCACGCCCGTTCGCAGTGGCGTCAATTCGCACTGCCAATTGGCAGCGCCTCCTAGCCAACAGCTGCTTTTGTCGTCAAACCGACCTTCCCGATCCCAGGGAAACTTGACCTTGAGCCTCGCGCAGCGCCCATCAGTGCGCAGCGCTTCATCTTCCATGGCGATAACCAGCGCAGTCTGGCTGGGCACCTGCGGTTTCTCGTGAGCCAAAGGCGGACGATAGAGCGCATCCCCCGGCACAAGCATGAAGCGATTGCAGTAACCCGGATGCCGGTCATCGTCAGCCGGGTCGCCACTGGCGTACTCATTCAATACCTGTGGCTGTCTGCCTTCATGGATGACCCGAGTCAGAAGCCATGGCTCATTGCGCTCTTGGCCCGGCGGGCCGGGAATTTCCAGAACATGGCCACTGGCTAACCCGGTTTGCTGACCTTGGCTTTCAAGCGGACGGTAGGCCGCGCGGCGGTGCTCACCGGCCTGCGGGGTGAGCTGCCTGGCGGGCTTGATCAGTCGCTCGTTGGCCCGCCTGTCGCCCTCGGGGACGACAGCCGTGGCTTGCTCGATCCTGGGAAAAACCGCCTGATGATCGCCAAACACCAGCACATGACCCTGAGCACTGTGCTGGAAGTGAAAGTGAATCCCCTCCTCCTCACACAAGCGCTGGATGAAGTGCAAATCCGTTTCACCAAACTGGGTACAGCAATCACGCTCGGGGTAGGTCGAGTCCAACTCAAAGCGGTAGGCATCGCCCAGAATCCCGTGTTCTTCGAGAATCAGGGCAACGATGGCCGGCACCGAAAACTGCTGATAGATCCTCTGGTTGGTGCGGTGGCGCAAGTAGGACAGGTGCGGAACCAGGGCCAGGTTGTAGCACTGGGTGTCCGCACATTGGGCGATGTGATAGATGCGCCCGTGAATGCCATTGCCGTGGCCATCGAAAGCCAGGAAGGCCTCCCTGTCGACGAGGCTTTGCAGTTCCAGGTCGGGTCGCTCACTCACACACTCCACCTTGAAAAAGTAAGGCTTGCTGATCGCCTCTTCCCCGGTGAATGCGAGCACTTGAACGTCATGCGCAAAACCGTCGATGGTCAAACAGAAGTGCGTTTGATTGGCTGGGCTGAACATCCACTGTGCTCCTCTTGGATCAGGTATTGAATGGACACAGGCGCATACCGCCATGCGGGAAAGTTAATTTCCCGCATGACGAATACATTTCAACGAATGTTTTAAATAATGAGCCCGCACTCGCTATAAAACGTGCATGGCGCAGGAGAGGAAGAGTCAAACCCGATCAGATACTGCTCTTCACCTTGGTCCAGACCCGCGTCCGGATGCGCTCCAACTTCAATGGCAGCGGTTCAAGCGGAACCAGTGTTGCGACGGTTGCCTTGTCTGGATATATCCATGGGTTATCGCGCAACTTCTGCTGGACAAACTCGGTGGCATCCTTATTGGCATTAGGATACAGCGTGTGATTTGACGTTTTGGCAATCACTTCCGGACGCATCATGTAATTGATAAACGCCAGGCCTTCTTTTGGGTGAGGCGCGTCTTTGAGCAGCACCAGGTTTTCCGACCAGACCAACGCACCTTCGCGAGGCAGGCTGTAGCTGATCGTGCGTCCGGTGTTGGCACTTTCGTTGGCGGCCTGCGCCGCCAGGGCGCCATTAGCCCAGCCCACCACGACACAAATGTTGCCGCCCGCCAAGTCAGTGTCAATTCTGGAGGAATCGAAATAAACGATATAAGGCCGGATCTTCAACAGCAGTTCCTGAGCCTTCTGGTAATCATCCGGGTTCTTGCTATTGCTGGGGAGCCCAAGGTAATTCAAGGCAATCGAAATGATCTCGCTGGGCGAATCAAGCATGGCCACACCGCAAGACTTGAGCTTGCTGATGTTCTCTTCCTTGAAGATCAAGTCCCAACTATCGACTGGCGCATGATCACCCAATGCCGCTTTGACTTTATCCACGTCATAGCCAATGCCGGTGGTGCCCCACAAATAAGGCACAGCGTAGCGATTGCCTGGGTCGTTGACCGCAAGTTGGGCCAGGATGGCCGGGTCGACGTGGGACAGGTTACTCAGTTGGGCAGGGTCCAGCGGCTGCAGCACCCCCGCCTCGATCAGGCTGGGCAACACATTGGAGGTCGCCACCACCACGTCATAGCCGGTGCGTCCGGCCATGACCTTGCTCTGCATGATCTCGGCGCTGTCGAAGGCATCCATGTGAATTCGGGTGCCCGTGGCCTGTTCGAACTCTTTTGGCGTTTCCGGAGCCAGCAGCCCGAACCAGTTGTACAGGTACATCCCTGGCTCTACTGCACCTGCGGATGTACTGATTCCGGCGCAGAGCAACGCGACCGAAAAAACGGTTCGCAAAGGTGATTTTCTCATGCAACATCCCTGTCTAGACGACGTGCCCTCATGGCTGTCGTAAACCTTGAAGGCGAATATACCGAGCCTTGGGCAATAGTAAATACCTACGATTACTTACCTTTTACCTACGACTCCCTAACCCTAAAGGGGTAGAAAATGCCACTCGACCTGCATAGCCTGGCTTGGCACCGCTCGATTGGAAAACTGATCATGCAGCTGAACCGTCCAGACTTCTGGAGTTCGCTTATTCGCACACTCAATGAATATGTGCAGATCGATAACTGGGTCGTGCTGATCTTCAGCAATCAACAAGTACAAGTGGTCAGCCTTCCCGAAGTAGCCGATGTGGAAGAGGTGGATGCGTTTATTCACCTGTATGTAAAGGGGCTATATCTGCTGGACCCCTTTTATATCGCCAATCGAGAAAACCCGCAGAGCGGATTCTTTCACCTGCTGGATATTGCGCCGGAGTACTTTCGGGAAACCGAGTACTACCACAAGTACTTTGCGCAATACATTTCTGTCGATGAAGTGCAATACAACATCCAGCTCGATGCCGACAGAACCCTGTGCATCTCCATTGGCAGCGGCGTGCACTTCAATCAAGAACAGATCACGATGCTGGATCTGATCAAGCCGTGGGTCACTGCGTTGATGCATCAGCGCATGTGCTTTGAAACGGATGTCGAGAAAAACCTCAGCGCCCCGCCGCAATGGCCCGAAACCATTAGCCAGCTAGGCACACAAATAACCACCCGCGAGAGCGATGTACTCAGGCTGTTGCTCAGTGGCTTTTCCAACAAGGAGATCGCTGGCAAACTTTCCCTCTCGGCAGAGACGATAAAGGTTCACCGTCGCAACATTTACGCCAAGCTGAACATCAAGTCGCAATCCGAACTCTTCGCTCGATTCTTCATGCCAAAACAGGATGTTCTCTCTTGACGCTATCGATCTCGATGACGATCCCTGCCGGGAAACCGTAAGCAAACCACTGCATAGCCTGGATGCCTCACGAACCCCGCATCCCATCAGCAACACCCTCCAAGCCCCTCTCAACACGGATGTCGAACACCCCATGTTTAAAGCCATTCTCTTCGGCCTGCTCTCCTGCGCCCTGGTGCTGCCTGTTTTCGGGCTGGTCATTGCACAGTTTCTCCCGCCTGCGTTCGTTGCCCTTGGCGAACCGGGTTGGAAACAACAGCACAATCAACTGGTCAGCCTGCATAGCGTTCAATGGCTGACGGTGCTGAGCTGGGCCCTCATGGCAGGGCTGGGGGGATTTGTCAGCACCCGGACCCACGCGACCCGCTCCTTGCGTCCCGCCATCTGGGTCGGGGTCATCATTTTGTTGGTGTGGGGCGTTCCCGTGGGGATCTTCTCCTTAAGCCAAATAAGCTGGGTGCATATCAGCTGCTGCCTGGCCATCATGCCGGCGGTGCTGGCAGGTGGTGCGCTGGCGCGCAGAAAAGCTGAATCATTGACCTGAACATCAACCCTAAGCAGGGAGCACTTCGATGGATATGCAATTTCGCGGTAACGCAATGCCTGGCAACCCCGCTGCCGGCACCTGCGATGAGTACAGCCTGAGCGCCATTTCCAGCCTGGATGAGCTGATCGACGCCTACCGCCAGATCGCCGGCAACCACCCAGGCTTCAGGCCCCTCTTCTCGCTGGATGATCTGCCCCAGGCTCGCTACACCTGCGGGCATGCCCGTAACAACCTGGGACTGGACGAGGCCTCGGAACAGGACATTGCCCAGTTACCTGCCGAATGCTTCGAACAGGGCGAATACCTGGGCTATTCCACCACCAAAGCCGAGTTCGCAATCTGCTTGCGCAACTTCACCGAGCTGGTGGCCGGCAGCTCGTTCGAAGATGCTTGCGCCCACGGCCTGACCCTTGACCAGCCCGCCCTGCAGGAATGGATGGACTATCAGGACAATCCGGTTTCACTGCTCGACCAACCTCTCTCGGCGCTCCTGGTTCCGGTCGAGCATGCCTGCCAGGCACTGGCTGCGTTTCCCAACGGCTATTTCAGTTGCGACCTGGGCCCCGCGCAAAACTATGCGCTAGCGCGCCATTTTGCCCAGGCCCACGGTTATGAATTGATGGGGGTTGGCGCGTCTTACCTCGGTTTCCTGCGTGCAGCGCCTGCCGACCTGCACGTCGCCAACGCCGTGGCGAAGGATTTTTGTGCGCTCTACAACACCCCTGATGAGAACCGGCAAGCGGTGATTTCAGCGGTCGTCCAGGCGATCCGCGAGCGGACACACCTTTGGCTGCGCTACGTGGAATGACGCTTGGAGAAAGGGCATTGCCAGAGCAGACGATGGATGGTGGCTGAGGCCGGTTATGAATCGAATAGAAAAGCCGATCGGTTAAATCTGCTTCAACTTTTCGGCAAACAGAGCGACTTGGGTCGGGGTGAGTAACAACGACCCATTGATCTGCCAATCACAGTCGTCATCTGAAGTTGAGCCTAAGTAGATGCGTAAAAAAACCAACCCTGGAAACAATGGATCTCTGCTGGCAGAAAAGGCCAGATCCTGGCCTTCAGAAAGCCAATCTTGAGCAGTGCCCTCTTCAAGTTGCGCTAGCGACCTGAAGAACTCGTCCATCGGTTGCTGCACATCTCCGGCTGAGGTCTTTTCCGAGGCTATTTCTGCGTGCAGCGCAGTGCCGGTGAGCCGAACCAGAACACAGCGTGGCCGGCCGCTTGGACACGACAGGATGGTCAGCGTCAGTCCATTCTTTTGACTTACTTCTGCTGGCATAGATTCTCCGTTGTTGCCGATCAGAAACACGAGATTGCTTAAGCAAGCGCTTAAAACTCAGAGGCTGGTTCTAGTCGGTTTTTGCCAGTATTGAAGGACTGCAGCCGCTTCTCCATCGGCTGATAAATCAGCCCGGCAAACTCGCCCTCCTCCCCAGCCAAGGCGAAACCGTAACCTTCGTAAGCTGCCACTGAGGACAGAGACGCTCTGACGGTTACCACATCGGCTCTGGCCTGCTCCAGAGCTGCGTTCACCAAGCGTTTGCCAACGCCGCGA
Organism: Pseudomonas sp. RC4D1; assembly: GCF_018390395.1. Taxonomy (NCBI): domain Bacteria; kingdom Pseudomonadati; phylum Pseudomonadota; class Gammaproteobacteria; order Pseudomonadales; family Pseudomonadaceae; genus Pseudomonas; species Pseudomonas sp. RC4D1. Next base: position 1,319,739 of record NZ_JAHBAW010000003.1, on the reverse strand, counting down.
CGCTGCCACAGCGGCGCAACGAACAGCATCGCCACATGGCGTCCTTCCTTGAGCTCGATCAGTCCGACCAGGGTTCCCTCTGTGACACAAACCAGCATCAGGTTGTCACTCGCCATTCGTTCGGCAAACGCCTCCTTTGCCGCTACCTTGGCGAAGGTTTCCACGCCCTGCGCTGACAGCGAAGGCGCAACCGCCAGCATGAACGCTTCCAGGCAAAGGGCAGCGGCGCTCGGCAGGTCTTCGTGAGTCATCTTGCGTATCTGCACAGTCGTCGTCCTTGGCTTGAGTGGAGTGTTTCTATACCAGAACATCCAACCTTGCGATACGCAGCAACGCCGCGGCAAACAGACACCTCGTTCAGCGATGTCGCTGCTTGCTTCGGCAGGGTTGGTATAACCACACCGCCACATGCGTTCCCTTTTCAAGCTCAGAAAAAAGTGCTCCATCGCGAAGTGGTCCCGGCGGGACTGTTGCGACTCAAACCTTGCTGCGGGCCATTTCTCGACAGTAACAATCAGCTCCCTTCTTCACTGGATGACTTGCGCCAAGCGCAGCGCCAGCGTCGATGCCTGTTCGGCACTGGCAACGTTGGTGAAGCCCATCCCCAGACCCTGCCTGGACTGGGCTTCCAGGTACCACTGTGACAGCGGCTCAACCGCGATGCCCACCGCCCGGGCGCGCTGGGCGAGCTCGACATCATTCCCTTGCCCAAGACCGGCGACCAAGTGCATGCCGCCTGCTTGAGGGTTTATCTGTAAACCCTCGGCAAACTGTTGATGCAACGCATCGATCAGCCATTGACGGCGTCGCGCGTAGAGGCCGCGCATTTTATTTAGATGCCGTGCGAAGTGACCCTCGTTGAGGAAGGCGGTGACGGTCGCTTGAAGTAGATGCGGGCAGTGATTGTGCAGACGATCCGCCTGGCGGGCGAACGCTGGGGTCTGTTCGGCGGGCACCACCAGGTAGGCCAGGCGCAGCCCTGGAAACAGGACTTTGCTGAAGGTGCCGGTGTAGAGCACGCGGCCCTGCTGGTCGAGGCTCTTGAGGGCGGGCAAGGGTTTGCCTTGGTAGCGGAACTCACTGTCGTAATCGTCCTCGATGATCCAGCTCCCCTGGCGGGGGGGGCCCGCCCCCCCCGCCCCCCCCCCCCGCCCGGGCGCCCCCCCCCCCCCCCCCCCCCGCGGGCCCCCCCCCCCCCCCCCCCCCCCCCCCCCGGCAGGGACAGCGACACCCCCAGCGGGCTCTGGTGGGTCGGGGTGACCACGGCAAAGCCGGCCTCTGGGGCGCGGGCGATGCCTTGGGCGACGTCCAGGCCCTGATCGTCCACGGGCACCGGCACCAACTGTGCGCCGGCTTCCAGCAGCGCGTTCCTGGCCATGAAGTAGCCGGGTTCCTCCAGCCAGCAGGTGGCGCCTGGACGCATCAGGGTGTGGCTGATCAGGTCGAGACAGGCGCGGTAGCCGGCGCAGACGAAAATCTGCTCCGGGTGGCAGGTGATGCCGCGGGAAATCCCCAGGTAGGAGGCAATGGCCGCCCGCAACGGGGCGTAGCCGCGGGCGTCCGGGTAGACCAGGCCTTCGACGCCCGCCTGGCGCAGTTGCCGGCCCGCCAGGCGGGTCCAGAGTTTGCGCGGAAAGGCGTCCAGCGCTGGCAGGCCCATTTGCAGTGCCAAGGGCGATATGCCGGCATGGGTGGCTTGGTGGGTCGTTGCTGCCACCGGGGCGCGCTGCACGGGCGCACAAATCGGCGCCAGTTGCGGGGTGACAATGGTCCCGGCGGCCCCGCGAGCAATCAGGTAGCCCTCGCCTATCAGCAGTTGATAGGCCGCTTCCACGGTGCCTCGCGCCAGGTTCAGCTCCGCCGCCAAGGCGCGAACGGCAGGCACGCGGTCTCCCGGACGCAGGCGGCCATCGGCAATCGACTCGCGAAACCGCTGGTAAAGCTGGCGATAGATCGGCGCAGTCTGGCTGCGGTCCAATTCGAAAGGAAGGATCATGGCCTAGTCATTTATGCATTTTTTGGCCCTGTAGCTTAAGCCATTGACCTTCTACAGTGGGTCATCTCTTTGCAGCGGATGACGACCATGCCCTACCCCCTTCAACACCTCGACAGCGAAGCGGCCCTGGCGGCCAGTTTCGACTTGATGCGTGTCTTGCGCCCGCACCTCACCAGCCCGGCGGCCTATGTCGCCCAAGTGGCCCGGCAAACCGAGCAGGGCTATCGCTTGCTCGCCGCGTGGGACGCTGAGCGCATCGTCGGCCTGGCGGGTTACCGCGAGCTGGAAAACCTGCTCTACGGGCGCTTCATCTACGTCGATGACCTGGTCGTGAGCCCGGAGCTTCAGCGCAGCGGCTTGGGAGCGCGGCTGTTGAGCGCGGTGCGGGATGAGGCCGTGCAGCGTCAATGCGAGCACTTGGTCCTGGATACCGGCCTGCATATGCCCCTGGCCCAGCGCTTCTATTTCCGCCAGGGGCTGCTGGCCCGGGGCATGCATTTCACTCAGCGACTTCAGGGTGGGGAGCCGGCATGAACAACCTGCTGCTGATCAACGCCAGTCCCCGTGGCCAGGTTTCCCATGGCAATCAGCTGGCACTGGAACTGGTGAGCGCCCTGCGCCAACGCTATCCACACCTGGAACGGGTCGAGCGCGATCTGGGGGCCAATCCGTTGCCGCCGCTGGGCATGGACTACGCCCACGCCCTGACCACCGCCACGCCCTTCGACGCGCCACTGTTCGAGGTATCCGAAGAGCTGATTCGTGAGCTGGAACGCTGCGATGCCCTGCTGATTGCCACGCCCATGCACAACTTCACCCTGCCGGCCGCGCTCAAGCTGTGGATCGACTATGTGCTACGCATTCACCGGACCTTCAGCTCCGGCCCGGAGGGCAAGGTCGGGCTATTGAAGGACCGCCCGGTGCATGTCCTGGTCAGTTCCGGCGGTTTTCACCAGGGCGAACGGGCACGCCAACCGGACTTTCTGACGCCTTACCTGCGCCAGGTGTTGAACACCCTCGGCCTGTTCGACCTGCAGTTCACCTATCTGCAGGGCTTGGTATTCGGTGACGAGGCCGTGCGTGAAACCCTCGACGAGGCCCGCAGCGCACTGTCCTTGCAGCCCCTGTTCAACCCCCTCGTTTGTGCCTGATCACTTTTTTCCCTATCGGAGTTTCACCATGAGCCAACTCAGACTGCCCTTTGCCACCCTGTCGCCGGCCGCCTATCAAGGCCTGCTCGCCACCAACACCGCCCTGGTCGCCAGCCCCCTGGGCTTGCCCCTGGTGGAACTGGTGTTTTTGCGCGTGTCGCAGATCAACGGCTGCTCGTTCTGCCTGGGCAAGCACTCGCAGACCCTGCGTGAATGTGGAGTCGCCCAGGAAAAGCTGGATTGCCTCGCCGGCTGGCGCGTCAGCGAACTGTTCAACGACCGCGAGCGCGCCGCCCTGGCCTGGACCGAGACCCTCACCTACGTTCACGACAAGGGCGCACCCGACGCGCTGTACGATCCCCTGAAAGCGCACTTCAGTGACGTCGAAATTTCCGATCTGACGTTGGCCGTGTCCTTGATGAATGCCTTTAACCGACTGGCGGTGGGCATGAAGCTCTAAGAGCAAGCAGAGCACAGCAGCCTCAATGGTTCAGCCGTTAACCGTTCGCGCGGGTGAGTCCACCGCCGGGGCTGCTGCGGGTGCTGGTGCGCCACACCACTATCGGCTTGAATCGTCGCCCTTCACGCCGGCTGGTCTTTATCAACCGGCAACGAAGCAAACATCTCAGCGCGGCACACCTCAAGAATCTCATCCGCCAGCGCGGAATCATCCGGGCAGGCACGGGACAAAATAATCGCACCGACCGCACGCGACAGCAGGTCGATCATTTTCTGCCTGCCCTCACCCGGTGCGGCATCCGGCCGGGTCGGGTATTTGTCCCCCAGGGTTTTCAGGGTGTGCTCGATCCCTTCGGCAAACCTCGCTTTCACATCATCCGATTGACGCGCCGCGTCGCCACCCAATGCGGCCATGGTGCAACCGCCGCCACGTTCGTCGCGGTGTTCTCGGGTCACATAGACGTCGATGAAGCCAGGCACATCGAGCGCTTGCAGGCCAGCCAGCGACTTGGCAAGGCTGCAGGCCGAGGCCTCGGCCATGAGATCGGCCTTCGAACCGAAATGCTTGTAGAAACCTCCATGGGTGAAACCGGCCGCCGCCATGAGGTCCGACACCCCCACACCGTCGAAGCCGCGCTCACGGAACAACTCAGAAGCCGTTTCAACGATGTGCTCTCGATTGGCCTGCGCCTGGGCCTTGCTCACTCTCACCTGCAATACCTCCTATGCATCGGAAAATCATGGGGCCGATCATACATAGATGTCGACCATAATCAAAACCGTTGACAGTTTAGATTTCGATCATCATCCTAATTGCACGCACCACCGACCTCCACCCACGGGCACGCAAGAGACACCAGATGACCGATCAGAACCTGTTCACCCCTTACACCCTCGGCGCCCTCGCGCTGTCGAACCGCATCGTCCTCGCGCCACTGACCCGCAACCGCGCCGGCGCAGGCTCTGTTCCCAGCGAATTCGCCGCCACCTATTACAGCCAACGCGCTAGCGCCGGCTTGCTGATCAGCGAAGCCACGCAGATTTCCCAACAGGGCCAGGGCTATCAGGACACCCCCGGGATCTACACCCAGGCGCAGATTGAGGGCTGGCGCACCGTGACCGACGCCGTGCACGCCAAGGGCGCAAAGATCTTTGCGCAACTGTGGCATGTCGGCCGCGTGTCCCACGTTGACCTGCAAGAAAACGGCGCCGCCCCCGTGGCCCCTTCCGCGTTGCGCGCGGCCACCCAGGTGTTCGTCAACAACCGCTTTGAAGACGCCAGCGCGCCGCGCGCACTGGACATCAGCGAACTGCCGGGGATAGTCACCGACTTCCGCCAGGCCGCGGCAAACGCCATTGCCGCCGGGTTTGACGGCGTGGAAATTCACGGCGCGAACGGCTACTTGCTGGATCAGTTCCTCAAGGACAGCGCCAACGTGCGCACCGATGCTTACGGCGGCTCGATTGAAAACCGTGCGCGCCTGTTGCTCGAAGTCACCGCAGCCGTGATCAATGAAATCGGCGCAGATCGCACCGGGGTGCGCTTGTCGCCGGTGTCGCCGGCCAACGGTGTCTCCAGCAGCAATCCGCAGGCGCAATTCGATTACCTCGTCGATCAACTCGACGCCCTCGGCGTGGTTTACCTGCACATGGTCGAAGGCGCGACCGGTGGCCCGCGTGACGTGGCGCCATTGGATTTCGCCGCCCTGCGCCAGCGCTTCAAAAACACCTACATCGCCAACAACGGCTATGACCTGGAGCTGGCGACCTCGCGGCTCGCCGAAGACCAGGCCGATCTGATCGCCTTCGGTCGCCCGTTCATTGCTAACCCGGATCTGGTGGAGCGCCTGCAAAGCGGTGCGCCGCTGTCCGCCTTCAATCCCGCCACGCTCTATGGCGGCGGCGCGACGGGCTATATCGACTACCCGACCTTGGCCGAGTCGGGCACCCGCGCCAACTGAGCCCTACCCGCTCACACCAGTTGTCTGTCCCTTTCCTGAAAGAGAGATCCCCCCATGAACACTCGCCCTACCGTTCTCATCACCGGCGCCTCCAGCGGCATTGGCGCCACCTACGCCGAGCGCTTTGCACAACGCGGCCACGATCTGGTGCTGGTCGCCCGCGATCAGGCGCGCCTGGACGCACTGGCCGCCAAGCTACGAGACGAACACCAGGTCGCCATTGATGTCATGGTCGCGGACCTGACCCAGCCCGGCGATCTGACGGCGGTGGAAGCCCGTCTGCGCGACGACGCCCGGATCGGCATCCTGGTCAACAACGCCGGCGCCGCGCTGTCCGGCCGCTTCACCGAGCAAAACGCTGATCACATGGCGCAACTGGTGGCCCTCAACACCACGGCGCTGGTACGCCTGTCCAGGGCCATCGCCCCGCGTCTGGCCGAAGCAGGCGCCGGCGCGATCATCAACATCGGTTCGGTGGTGAGCCTGGCACCGGAGTTCGGCATGTCGGTCTATGGCGCCACCAAGGCCTTCGTGTTGTTCCTGTCCCAGGGCCTGAGCCTGGAGCTGTCGCCCCTGGGCGTGTACGTGCAAGCCGTGCTACCGGCGGCCACCCGCACGGAAATCTGGGACCGCTCCGGCATCGACATCAACACCCTGGACGAAATCATGGAAGTGGGCGATCTGGTGGACGCCGCACTGGTCGGCTTTGATCGGCGCGAAGCGGTGACCATCCCGCCGCTGCAACAGGCTGAGCGCTGGGATGACCTGCAGAACGCGCGTCAAGCCCTGCTCGGGCAGGTCCGCCAGTCCGAGGTTGCCCAGCGTTACCAGTCCCAACAGTGATCTTCAGGTAGCGAGCTTTCGCGGCGGATTCGCGGCAGGTACTGCGACGAATCCGGTCCGCTGTTCGGAGTAGCAATGAACCCAACACAGACAACTCTCCCCCCGGCTTTGCAGACGTCGTTCATCAACGCGGCGAACCAGTCGATCACGGTCAGGGGCATTCCCTTCGCCTATCGCGATACCGGTCCCGCGGGCGGCGTGCCCCTGGTGCTGTTCAACCATTGGGGCGCGGTGCTGGACAACTTCGACCCGGCCATCATCGATGGGCTGGCACAGACCCGACGAGTCATCACCACCGACTATCGCGGCATCGGCGGCTCGGGTGGCGTCGCCCCCCGGACGATCGGCGAAATGGCGCAAGACGCCATTGAGTTGATCCAGGCCCTGGGGTTCAAGAGCGTCGATGTACTGGGCTTTTCACTCGGCGGCTTCGTTGCTCAGGACATCGCCCTCAAGGCCCCCGAATTGGTGCGCCGCTTGATTCTCACCGGCACCGGACCGGCCGGCGGCAGCGGTATCGACAAGGTCGGCTCGGTGACCTGGCCCTTGATGCTCAAAGGCTTGCTGACCTTGCGCGATCCCAAGGTCTACCTGTTCTTCACGTCGACGGACAATGGTCGCCGAGCCGCCTCGGCGTATCTGCAACGGCTCAAAACACGCCGAAAAAATCGCGACAAGGGCCCGACGCCGAGGGCTTTCCTGCGGCAGTTGCAGGCCATCACGGCATGGGGCAAACAGACGCCGCACGATCTGCAACACCTGAAAACGCCGACGCTGGTGGTCAACGGCGACAACGACCTCATGGTGCCCAGCGTCAACTCGCGCGCCCTGGCTGAGCGCATCCCCCATGCGCAGCTTGTGCTGTATGAGGACGCCGGCCACGGCAGCATTTTCCAGCACCGCACGGACTTCGTGACCCGGGCATTGACGTTCCTTGATGACTGACAGCACCTGGCCGCAACCGCAACAGAACACCCCCTACTGACGCCAATCCAACAGAGCCGCACCCCCATGAAGGCATTTTCAATTGATCGCTACGGCAAGAACAGCGGACGCCTGAGCGAAGTCCCCACGCCCGAGGTGGGGCCCCACGATGTATTGATCGAGGTTCATGCCAGCAGCGTCAACCTGCTGGATTCGAAAATCCGCCAGGGCGAATTCAAGCTGATCCTGCCTTATAAATTGCCGCTGATATTGGGCAATGACCTGGCAGGGGTCGTGGTCGAAGTCGGCCCGCAAGTGCGGCGTTTCAAACCCGGCGATGCCGTTTATGCTCGCCCGCCGCAAACGCGGATCGGCACCTTTGCCCAATGGATCGCCGTGCATCAGGACGCGGTCGCTCTCAAGCCGGCCAACATCGACATGGCGCAAGCCGCGTCCATTCCCCTGGTGGCCCTGACTGCCTGGCAAGTGCTGGTGGAAACCGCGCAACTGAAAAAAGGCCAGAAAGTGCTGATCCATGCAGGCTCAGGCGGCGTCGGCACCCTGGCCATCCAACTTGCCAAGCACCTTGGCGCCTTTGTCGCGACCACCACCAGCACGGGGAATGTCCAATGGGTCAAAGCGCTGGGGGCCGATCAGGTGATCGACTACACGCAGCAGCACTTCGAAGACGTCCTGCACGGCTACGACGTGGTGCTCAACAGCCTCGGCGACGACGTGCTGAAGAAATCACTCCAGGTGCTCAAGCCCGGTGGCCAGCTGATTTCCATCTCCGGGCCACCCACGGTGCAGTTCGCCCAGGAGCAAGGGCTGGCCTGGCCGTTGCAGCAGGTCATGCGCCTCTTGAGCTTCGGTATCCGGCGCAAGGCGCGCCAGCGGGACGTCCGCTACGCCTTTGTGTTCATGCGAGCCGATGGCGCCCAACTGCAACAGATCACCGCGCTGATCGAGGCCGGCATCATCAAGCCCGTGGTTGACCGCAGCTTCAGTTTCGAATCGACGGCAGAGGCCTTGCAGTACGTCGAGCAGGGACGAGCCAAGGGCAAGGTGGTGATCAAGATCAAATGACCACAGCGCCTACCGATGACCCGACTGAATCGACGACAGCCCCTGAACCCGACGAGGCAACGCCAGCGCAGGCGCCGGACAAACCTGCACCGCAAGTGCCGGCGGATGCTGTTGCGCCGCCACAGATCCTTTGGCGCCGTTTGATGCTGGAGCCGTAGGTCCGTCGGCTTTTCTGGCGACAACCCAGGCCGGCTAAACCTCGGCCGACGCCCCCTCATCGGCTTCGTGCAGAATCCGTTCAAGCGCCGGCCGCGTCCACTTTTCCCAAGGCAACTCATCCTGCCCATCCCCCGGGTGACGATACTCTCCGGCATCAAACGCGAGGTAGATGGAAAAGGCCGGCTCGGGCATGTCAGCGTGCAAGGACAGATCAACCATGTCACTGAACAAGGTATTCATGACCGCATCGCCGTAATGAAAGTCGCGCCGCCCCTCGATAAAGAGCCGGGCCACCGCCATGGCGACTTGATTGAAAAGAGCACACCGGTCTATCTGCATCCCGTCATACAGACGATTCAGGTCATGGCAGGCGTCGCTTTCGATCGCTTCCAGCACCTTGTAAAGCTCGGCTTCACTCAACATCCTCTGCATCCACTGGCCCACCGTTTGTCCGGGAGGCGCAGATTAACATCCGCCAAACGCCCTGTTCATCGGATCAAGGCCACCGCTTGGCGCCCGTGGGTACGCGCCGGCCCAAAAACCGCCCCACTGCCGCGCAAAATCCCGGATAATGCCCGCCATTTTTTGCTTTGTGATGCCGGTGCCCCCCATGGAAATCAAGGTCAACTTTCTCGACAACCTTCGACTTGAAGCCAAGTTCGACGACTTCACGGTGGTGGCCGACCAACCGATCCGCTACAAAGGCGATGGTTCGGCGCCGGGTCCGTTCGACTATTTCCTGGCTTCTTCGGCGCTGTGCGCGGCGTACTTCGTCAAGCTGTACTGCCAGACCCGCAACATCCCCACCGACAATATCCGCCTGTCGCAGAACAACATTGTCGATCCGGAAAACCGCTACAACCAGATCTTCAAGATCCAGGTCGAACTGCCGGCGGACATCTCCGACAAGGACCGCCAGGGCATCCTGCGTTCCATCGACCGTTGCACCGTGAAGAAGGTGGTGCAGACCGGCCCCGAGTTCATCATCGAGGAAGTGGAAAACCTCGACGCCGACGCCCAGGCGCTGTTGATGCCGCAATCGGGCGCCAGCGCAGGCACCTACATTGCCGGCAAGGACCTGCCCCTGGAGCAGACCATCGCCAACATGTCCGGGATTCTCGCGGGTCTGGGGATGAAGATCGAAATCGCTTCGTGGCGCAATATCGTGCCCAACGTCTGGTCGCTGCATATCCGCGATGCGCAGTCGCCGATGTGCTTCACCAACGGCAAGGGCGCGACCAAGGAAAGTGCCCTGGCGTCGGCCCTGGGCGAGTTCATCGAGCGCCTGAACTGCAACTTCTTCTACAACGACCAGTTCTGGGGCGAGGAAATCGCCAACGCCGAGTTCGTGCATTACCCGGACGAGCGCTGGTTCCAGCCGGGGCGCAAGGACGAGTTGCCCAAGGAGATCCTCGACGAACACTGCCTGGCCATCTACAACCCCGATGGCGAGCTGCGCGGCTCCCACCTGTACGACACCAACTCGGGCAATATCGAGCGCGGCATCTGCTGCCTGCCCTACGTGCGCCAGTCCGACGGCGAGGTGGTGTACTTCCCCTCCAACCTGATCGAGAACCTGTACCTGAGCAACGGCATGAGCGCCGGCAACACCCTGGCCGAAGCCCAGGTGCAGTGCCTGTCGGAGATCTTCGAGCGGGCGGTCAAGCGCCAGATCCTCGAAGGCGAGCTGGCCCTGCCGGACGTGCCCCAGGAAGTGCTGGCCAAGTACCCGAGCATTCTGGCGGGCATCCAGGGCCTGGAAGAGCAAGGCTTCCCGGTGCTGGTCAAGGACGCGTCCATGGGCGGTGAGTTCCCGGTGATGTGCGTGACCCTGATGAACCCGCGCACCGGCGGCGTGTTTGCTTCGTTCGGCGCTCACCCGAGCTTCGAGGTGGCGCTGGAGCGCAGCCTCACCGAACTGCTCCAGGGCCGCAGCTTCGAAGGCTTGAACGACCTGCCGCAACCGACCTTTGAAAGCCAGGCGCTGATGGAGCCGAACAACTTCGTCGAGCACTTCATCGATTCCAGCGGCGTGGTGTCGTGGCGTTTCTTCAGTGCCAAGGCGGACTTCGAATTCGTCGAGTGGGACTTCACCAGCCAGAGCGGCTTCAGTGAAAGGGAAAAAGCCAGCGCCGAGGAAGCCGCGACCCTGTTCGGCATCCTCGAAGGCCTGGGCAAGGAAGTCTACATGGCGGTGTACCAGCACCTGGGGGCCACCGCCTGCCGCATCCTGGTGCCGGACTATTCGGAAATCTACCCGGTGGACGACCTGATCTGGGACAACACCAACAAGGCGCTGTTCTTCCGTGAAGACATCCTCAACCTGCACAGCCTGGACGAAGACGGTTTGCGCTCACTGCTGGAGCGCCTGGAAGAAAGCGAGCTGGACGACTACACCGACATCACCACCCTGATCGGCATCGAGTTCGACGACAACACCGCCTGGGGCCAGTTGACCATCCTCGAACTCAAGCTGCTGCTCCACGTGGCCCTGGGGCAGTTCGACCCGGCCAAGGAACTGGTGGAGATGTTCCTGCAATACAACGACAACACCGTCGAGCGCGGGCTGTTCTATCAGGCCTTGAACGCGGTGCTGGAAGTGGAGCTGGACGACGAACTGGAGCTGGGCGACTACGAAGCCAATCTGCGCCGCATGTTCGGCAACGAACGGATGGACGCGGTGATCGGCTCGGTGGACGGTAGCGTGCGCTTCTACGGCCTGACCCCGACCAACCTGCAGCTCGAAGGCCTGGACCGTCACCTGCGGCTGATCGACAGCTACAAGAAGCTGCACGCGGCGCGGGCCAAGTGGAGCGCAGCCAACCGCTGACACAGCGCCCGCCTCTGCCTGTACCCGTAGGAGCGAGCTTGCTCGCGAAGCACTCAAAAACGCCGCGTTCACCCAGTGAACGCGGCGTTTTCGTTGACGGCCATCGCCAGCAAGCTCGCTCCCACAACTAGCCAGACGCCCCCTGGCTGATCACACCAGCAGATACCTGAGGAGCGCGTTTGCTCGCTCCGACAGCGACGCGTTAGCCATTGCGCATCCCCGGCGGCCAGGGCTTGCGGTCTTCTCGCTCGGGCGGGCCGTACAGCTCCTGCTCCCATTCCTCGAATGCCGGCACGACGGTGTAGCCCGGATCGCAATACTGGCGAATGTATTGAGCGGCACGGTACTCGGCGTACTTGGCATTCACCGGTACGCCCTCTTCGTCCAGCTCCAGCACATTGGCAAAAATCGCGTAGGCCATCTCCAGCATGCTCGGCTCTTCGCTCAGGCAACTGCGATAATCGACGCCCTCCAGCAGCGGGTAGCCGAGGGTGCCGTTGGCGACCCAGAAACTGAAGGTGCGCAACGCCCCGGAAAACTCCGGGCTGAGTTGTTTCGGGTAATGCATGCGGCTTGCCTCTGCTGGGTATCGGACCGGGTGGATTCTCCGGTACTGGCCGCTGTGCAAGCAAGCCGACGGCAGCCGCCGTGTTCAACTGACGGCCAGCGAGCGCTGTTCGGCTACCACGCAATTACGTCCCTTCTGCTTGGCCTGATACAACAACTGGTCGGCCTTTTCCAACGCAGCGGTGATCGAACCACTTCCCGGCTGCCACACGCTGACGCCCAACGAAACCGTAATGTGCCCGACGGTATCGATCTGCGCCGCGGCGATCGAGGCTCGCAGGCGCTCTGCGACATCGGTTGCAGCCCGTAGCGAACTGTTCGGCAAGAGCAGGACAAACTCCTCGCCACCCACCCGGCACGGCAGGTCGTCAGTGCGCGAGTTTTGCTTCATCAGGTCGGCAATCGCTCTCAGGGTTTCATCCCCCACGCCATGGCCGAAGGTGTCGTTCACCCGTTTGAAGTGATCGATGTCCATGGAAACGATGGCGAACGGCTGATTGGCCTGTTGCCAGTGCGCCAGGGTGTCCTGCATCGCCCGCCGGTTGGCCAGCCCGGTCAGCGCATCACTTTGCGCCTGCTGGTTGAGCCGGCCGATCTTTTCCTGGAGCAGGCTGGTGCCCAGCAGCAGCGCCCGACGAATCTGCCAACTTTCAGAGTACTGCGCCGGGATCGCGCTGATGCGCTCATAGCTCTCAGGGCTGTCCAGGCGCTTGGCACTCTCGGCCAGCCGCGACAGCGGCGCCGAAATCCTCGTCCCCAACCACCAGATCAGCACCAGGCCGAACAACGCCAGCGGCAGTATGCCCTTGGCGACTTTGGACATGGTTACCTGCAGCGTGGCCTGGATGTTGCCGAGGGGCTGCTGGGCGATCACCCCCCAACCGCTGCTGGGCACATGGGTGAAACCCGCGAGCATTTCCACGCCCTGGGCATCCAGCGCCTGCAATGAACCCCCGCCCTGGCTCAAGGCCGCATCGACGATCGGGTCCTCGGCAACGATCTGGCCGATTTGCTCGGGATAGGGGTGATAGAGAACCCGCCGATTACTGTCCACCAGATAGACATGGGCGCCATCTTCACGTACCTGCCGGTCCATCAAGTCTTGAAGGGCGTTCTTCTGTTCAAGCCGGATGCTGCCGCCGACCAGCCCCAAGTACCGCCCTTTGCCGTCAAACACCGGCTGGGATACAAAAACCAGCAGATTGCCGGCAATGGACTTGAAGGCCTTGCTGATGATCGGTTGACGCAGCCTGAGCGGCGTCTGGTCTTGCAGGGACTGGCCATTGAGATTCAGGTGCTCGGGCATTGAGGCGATGATGGTGCCGGTCGCGTTGGTGATCAGTACCGAGTTGAAGCTGTTGTCCTGCCCCAGCAAGCGCCGGGCTTCGCCGGCCAGTCGTTGCGAGTCGTCAAAGTCCCCGCCCAGGACAGCGGCGGCATACTTCAAGCGTTCCTGATCGGAACTGAGCACCTGCTCCACACCGGAGGCGATCCGAGCGGCATAGGCCTGGTTGACTTGCAGGGCGTTTTCGATGAGTTCCTGCTTCTGGATCTTGAACATGACCCAGAAGCTGTTGGCCAGGGTGGCTAATGCTGCAAACAGTACGAAGACCAGAATCAGCACACGAAGATTAAGCTTGGGCTTGGGCCGGGTAGGCATGTAAAAAAGTCCGGATGAGCAAGCAGACAGTGGATTTCGATGTTGCGCCAACTGCCTGCCGGCTATGGATCATTCACGTCCGTGCGCCCTAGTCACATGGATAATCATCCGTCGAACATCGTCGAAACGCCTGCACTGTTTGGCTATAAAGGCGTCAGGTGTTAGAGCCGCGCAGTCTACCCGGGTTGCTCCGATTGGCAATCGATAAAATGACCAGGCGTCCAGTGGCGCACGGCCCGTGGTGTTCAGACCCGCCCCAACCCGGCACAATGCGCCACCTCAGGCCAGGGTTGCCCCCCAACCGCCCGCATCACTGATCGCAAGGACCGTCCATGAGCGTCTTCAGCACCTTGTTCGACCCTCTCGAAAAGCCAGCACCGTCGGCCACTGACACACTCCAGGCGCCCCATGAAGAGGATGCAACGGTCGATCCGGTCCAGCCCCAGGAACAGGCCGAGTCCGCCAACCTGGCCCTGCTCGAAGCCGCCGAGGCCTACTTCGCCTTTCACCTGTTCGCCGCCCACTTCCCCAGCCAGGCCGAGGCTGAACGGTTCGCCTTCGAACAGTGGGAGCCCGAACCTGCGGCGGATGCCAGCGACGCCGAATTCAGCGCCTGGGAAGCGCGCAATCCCAGCTGGCGCCTCAGGCAGGAATTGGGCTACTACATGGACGCCGATTTCGTCGAGCTGATCGGCAAAGACGACTGCCCGCAATACCTGGAATCGCTGATCCGCAGTGATGCCGAGCAACAGCGGCTGCGCTCGCGGATCAAGGCGCATTACAGCCACTTCATCATCGTCGGCAGCGAGTCGATTGATGGCGACCAGCGATCGGTTGCCTCCGGGCCCAATCAGCGCCCGCCGCAAAGCACGCCGACGCTGGACTACCTGGGCGAGTTCAACGGTTCCTCTGCCCCGCGCTAGATGCTAAAAAGGCCCACAGTTTTCCCTTGCACCCCTTGTCGTGCCCAGCCGTACCACGAGAATCACCATGCACAGCCATTACCCGAACACCCGCGCTCCGTTGCGCCCTCTTGACCTCCTCACCCACCAGCCAACGGCGGTAGCCCCATGATCGAAGTCACCGAAGTGTCCATTGCCGACCTGCGCGCCGCCCTGGAATCAGGCCGGACCACCGCCGTGGAACTGGTCCAGGCCTATCTGGCGCGGATCGACGCCTACGATGGCCCCGATACCGCCACCGCCCTCAACGCCGTGGTGGTGCGCAACCCTGAAGCCCTGAAGGAAGCCGAAGCGTCCGATGAGCGTCGCGCCAAGGGCCAGACCCTAGGCCCACTGGACGGCATTCCCTACACCGCCAAGGACAGCTATCTGGTCAAGGGCCTGACGGCTGCATCGGGCAGCCCGGCCTTCGCCGAGCTGGTGGCCTACCGCGATGCCTTCACCATCGAGCGCCTGCGGGGCGCCGGGGCCATCTGCCTGGGCAAGACCAATATGCCGCCCATGGCCAACGGCGGCATGCAGCGCGGGGTGTATGGCCGCGCGGAAAGCCCCTACAACGCCGCTTACCTGACCGCGCCCTTTGCCTCGGGCTCCTCCAATGGCGCCGGCACGGCCACCGCCGCCAGCTTCGCCGCCTTCGGCCTGGCCGAGGAAACCTGGTCCAGCGGGCGTGGCCCGGCCTCCAACAATGGCCTGTGCGCCTACACACCATCGCGTGGGGTGATTTCGGTGCGCGGCAACTGGCCGCTGACCCCGACCATGGACGTGGTGGTGCCCTTCGCCCGGACCATGGCCGACCTGCTGCAAGTGCTGGATGTGGTGGTGGCCGAAGACCCCGACACCCGCGGCGACCTGTGGCGCCTGCAACCCTGGGTGCCGATCCCCAGCGTGAGCTCGGTGCGCCCGGCGTCCTACCCGCAACTGGCGGCCGATGCCGCGGCGCTCAAGGGCAAGCGCTTTGGCGTACCACGCATGTACATCAACGCTGACCCGGAAGCCGGCACCAGCGACAAGCCCGGCATCGGCGGCCCCACCGGCCAGCGCATCCACACCCGGCCGTCGGTGATCAGCCTCTGGGAACAGGCGCGTCGCGCCCTGGAAGCCGCCGGCGCCGAAGTCCTGGAAGTGGATTTCCCGCTGGTGTCCAACTGCGAAGGCGACCGCCCCGGGGCACCGACGGTGTACAACCGCGGCCTGGTCAGCAAGGAGTTCCTCCATGACGAGCTGTGGGAACTGTCGGGCTGGGCCTTCGACGACTTCCTGCGGGCCAACGACGACCCCAAGCTCAACCGCCTGGCGGATGTCGACGGGCCGCAGATCTTCCCCCACGACCCCGGCACCCTGCCCAACCGCGAAGACGACCTGGCCGCCGGCATGGACCAGTACGTAACCATGGCCAAGCGCGGGCTCAAGACCTGGGACCAGATCGCCTCCCTGGCCGACGGCCTGCGCGGCCTGGAGCAGACCCGGCGCATCGATCTGGAAGAGTGGATGGATCGCCTGGGGCTGGACGCGGTGCTGTTCCCCACCGTGGCCGACGTCGGCCCGGCCGATGCCGACATCAATCCCGAGTCGGCGGACATCGCCTGGAGCAATGGCGTGTGGGTGGCCAACGGCAACCTTGCGATCCGCCACCTGGGCGTGCCCACGGTGACCGTGCCGATGGGCGTGATGGCAGACATCGGCATGCCGGTCGGCCTGACCTTCGCCGGCCGCGCCTATGACGACTCGAGCCTGCTGCGCCTGGCGTCGGCCTTCGAATCCACCGGCAGCAAGCGCCTGATTCCACCACGCACGCCGGCCTTGTCACCCGCTCGCTAAGCGCAAGGCCCGGGGCGCCCATGAGGCGCCCCGGGCCTTTACCAGCCTGACAACGCACCACAGCGATGCACCGCCAGGGGCGCGCAACGTTATGCTGCGCAGGCTATTTCAGCTGATTGGCGAAACGCCCCACGGCCCCCACAACCTGGCGCGCACCCTCCTGGATTTCGAGAATCACCGAGCCGGCCTCGTTGGCAAGTGCCAGGCCTTCTTCAGCCTGCCCGCGACTGTTGGCCATGCCGCTTACGGCTGCATCCGCCAGACTCTGGTTCTGCTGTACAACGCTGACGATTTCTTCGGTAGCGGCACTGGTGCGCCCCGCCAACTGCCTCACTTCATCGGCGACCACGGCAAACCCCCGGCCCTGCTCACCGGCCCGCGCCGCCTCGATTGCTGCGTTGAGCGCAAGCAAGTTGGTCTGTTGGGCAATGCCGCCAATGGTCTGGACAATCGAGCTGATCAGCAGTGATTGCTTGCCCAAGGCTTCAATCCCGGCGGATGCCGCCTGCATTTCATCCGAGATCATGCGCATCGTTTGCACGGTGTTCTGCACCACATCGGCGCCTCGACGGGCGCTGATGTCGGTTTGTTGGGAGATCTCGAACGCGATGGTCGCCGCCTCGTTCACCTGCTGCTCGCGAGCCACTTGCTCGGTAATGACCGTGGCGAACTTGACCACCTTGTAAAGGACGCCCTGTGCGTTGTGCACCGGGTTGTAGGTCGCTTCCAGCCAAACGACTCGACCATGAGCATCGACGCGCTTGAAACGGTCAGCCACGAATTCACCGCGATTGAGGGTCGCCCAGAACTCCTTGTAATGACTGGACGCGGCATCGGCTGGGTCACAGAACATGCTGTGGTGCTTGCCTTTGATTTGCCCAAGTTCATAGCCCATTGAGCGCAGAAACTGCTCGTTTGCTTGCAGGATATGGCCTTGAAGATCGAACTCGATCACCGCGGTGGAGCGCAGCAGCGCTTGAATGAACGCCGAATTCTCCGCCGAAGTGTCAACGGTCTCGGTGATGTTCGAACCAAAGGCATGGATACTTTCCAATTGCCCCTGTTGATTGACAATCGGTTGCCAGAGGCCACGAAACCACGACAGTCCACCATCGGGACGCTGAAAACGGTAAGTATCGATAACCGCGTCGTGGTTGTTCACGCTGTCGAGCAAACGACGATAACAATCCATCTGCCGCACATACTGCGGAATGAAATTGTCGAGCGGTTTGTTCAGCACTTGGTTGGCGCCACACCCCAACATGTTCAGAAAGCCTTCATTGGCATCTATAACGTTGTAGTTGGCGTCAAGGACCGCACGCACAAGGCAAGTCTCAATCCCGTTGAGCAACTGTCGAGCCACTGAAAGCTCCGACTGAAGAGACTGCAACTGCATTTTCAAACGAGTATTGAACATGGGCGCATCCTGCTAAAGGAGAGACTCTTTGCTATCGGCAACCGTTGGGGGTTTGTTTTCAGCTTTTTTTATGCTGCAAAAACACTATAGAAGCATTGTTTGCAGCGCTCCATTTTCTCCATTGATATAAAGCCATGCCCCCAGCCTGGTGGTTACAATCCCCGCGCCACGCCACTAGCGCCCTTCCCCCATATACCGCCCGAGCCGGACCACTGACCATGACCACACACCGCATTACCCTCGCCAACGGCTGGATTGCCGAATTTGCCGAACAAGGTGAATTCCGCATGGGCGCCATCAGCTGGAACCTGCACCTGCGCGGCCCCGAGCAACAGGCCATCCGCTATTTCGAAACCCAGATCGTGCTGGTCAACGACGAGGATGGCGAGCAGGCACGAAATCACATCAGCCTGTCCGAGGACGGGGTCTACGGGTACCTGGGCAACGGCATGAGTCACGGCTGGGTGATCGACTTCTCCCGCTGCATGATCGCGCCCCATCGGGTGACGATTTCCCACTACCACTACGCCTATGACGAATACATTTCGCTGCTGGAGCAACCGGCGTACAAGCGAGTGCGGGAGTACATCAGTGTCAGTGGTCGGACTTACTACCTGACCTTCCCCCTCACCCGGGACGAGGATTTCCCCAAGGTCTGGGAGGAGTACCTGGTGATCCGCCGGCGGCAGCTGGACGAGCTGTATTTTCGTAACTGAGTCAGCGCCAGACGCAATAATGGGAATGGGCCATTAGCACACTCGGGCTAATGGTCCCTGGCCCAGGGCGAGCTTATAGTCCGCACCACCACCCCCTTCAGGATGGCGCTCACAAGAACGTGCGGATTCATAACAAGGAGCTTTCCCATGTCACTCAAGAAAATCGTCTACGCCTCGGCCATCGCCCTGGCGCTCACGGCCTCCAACGCCCACGCCTTCGCCAGCGACTGCGGCGATTCGTTGTGGAAATTCAGCGCCATCGAAGCCCTGACCTGCGTCTTCTCGGGTCAGTGGTAAGCCGGTCTGCCTGGGCTGACGCTGCCAGGCAGGAACAGAGTGCCCGCTGCTGCGGGCACTTTTTGCTCTGGGCGCCCTGCTGTCAGCGCAGGCTCCAGGACACGCCCAGGTACACCCCCAAGCCTTCTCCCGGCGTCGAGCGCGCCGCGTCCAGCCCCTTGTCGTCGTAGCCCGGAGTGACGGTGGCGGCGTAGCGCTTGTTGGTCAGGTTGCGCACATCGACCCAGGTCTGCCAGTCGTTCTTTGGCGCGTTGTAGCCCAGGGTGGCGCCGAACAGCGCGTAAGGATCGGCGTAGTAACTGTTGGCGTAATCCACCGCCACCTTGGACACCAGTTGGGTGTTGACGGCGGCGAAGAAACCCAGGGGCCAGTCGTAGCGCAGCTCGCCCTGGTAATAGTGCATCGGCAGGCCCGGTAGGCGGTTGTCGCCAAAGCGCGAATCGTCGCGGTAGTGGAAGTCGCTGAAGGTGTAGGCCTGGCGCAGGCTCAAGCGGCCGACGCCCGGCTGCGACCACAGCTCACTCTGCAGGCTGGCTTCCACGCCCTGGTGCACTGTGGGGCTGGCGTTGAGTTCATAGGGCGTGGTGGCGCTGGGGTCCGGCAATACGGAGAGCAGTTCGTGGCGCACCTGGGCGTAGTACCAGGCCAGGTTCCACTGCCCCACGCCACTGTCGCCACGGCCGCCGAGTTCCAGGGTGGTGGCGGTCTGGTTGCGCAGCTTGATCGGATCGCGCTGGGCGCCCGTGGCGACGCCGCTGTCAAACGGGAAACGCAGGTTCGAGCTATAGATCAGCGACCAGGGGTGCGGTGCTTCCACCGAGCGGCTGAGGTTGCCAAACAGCTGCACATTCGGCGTCAGCTGGTAGCGCAGGCCCAGGCGCGGCGCGTAGTCCCAATCGCCGAGGCTGGTCTTGCCGCCGCCCTCGGGGTAGGTCACCGCGCTTTCGCGCCGGGTGTAGATGGCCGCCAGCCCCGTGGTCAGCCACAGGTCATCGGCGATCTCCAGATCATTGCCAAAGTGCAGGACCGTATCCGAGCCCTGGTAAGTGAAGTTGCGGATTCGCGTGCCCGGGGCATAGTTCTTGGTATTGCTGGTAGGAATCCGCACAAACTCGCTGGCCCCGTCATTGGGCAGGTGCTTGGTGACCCGCAGGCCCAGGGTGCTGCGGCTTTCCCGGCCCCAGAGAGTGTCGCGGCGCTTGTAGTCGAAGGTGCCGCTGACGTCGCTGTAGGCCACCTTCAGGCGGTTGGGGCCTTCGCGCAGGTCCATCGGGTAGTCGTGGTAGACCAGGCCAGTCTGGATGCTCGAATCATCGTCGATGTAATAGGTGGTCTTGTTGCCGACAAAGGTGCTGCCCGGCTGCTTGCGCCGGTCATCGCGGCTGACATACAGCGGGTTGGCCGCCCGCGGGTCGTGCTCGATGGAATGCTTGCTGACCCGTCCGGCCAGATCGTTGTCGGTCTCGCGGTAGCGCAGGTAGAAACGCGTCTCCAGGTTCGGATTGAAGCGATAGCCGAAGTTGCCAATCACCCCCTTGCTCTGGCTGCGGGTGTGGTCCTGGTAGCCGTCGGCGTTGGCGTCGGTCAGCGACACGTAGTAGTCGAAATCCCCCAGCACTTGCCCGGAGCTGACCTGGCGCTGCTGATAACCGTGGCTGCCGGTGGCGTAGCGCACCTGCAACAGTGGTGCGTCGTAGCCGGTGTGGCTGATGTAGTCGATGGCGCCCCCCAGGGCCAGGGCGCCACGGTCGAAACCATTGGCGCCGCGCAGCACCTCTACGTGATCGACCCACAGGGGCTCCAGCAACTCATAGGGGGTGCCGCCGGGGCCGGTCAGGGGCAAGCCGTCGAGCATGGTGTACAGCCCCGAGGCATGGGCCCCCGGCGCGCGGTTGATGCCCGAACCACGGATCGAGACCTTCACCCCTTCGTTCCCGGCGGACTGGGCGTAGACCCCTGGCTGATAGGCCAGCACATCCTGGTTGCTGGCCACCCGGCCTTGCAGCGGCCGGCGCATGTCCACCACATTGCTGGCGCCCGGCACCTGGGCCAGCCGCGCCTCGGCCTCTGCCACCTGCTGTCCCTCAGCGCCCTGCTCCTGCCCCAGGACCTGCGCCGGGGCCAGCTCCACGCTCCGGGTCTCGGCGATTGCCGGGCAGGCAAGGGCCAGGCCCAACAGGGCCGTGGGCAAGGATTTTGGCGAAGACATCGAGAAAACTCCGACAGGCAGAAAGGGGGCAATGCAAGTTGCGACGCAGGAAAGAACCAAGAGAACACAGGGGAATTGGGCTTTTTTTCGCCAGGAAAGCGGATGTCGGCAGTCACGCCTTCACTGGCGAAGCCACAGCGTCCAGCACGCAGCACTAAGGGTTCTTGGCCCCCGCCAGAAAGTGCGCCACCAAGGCATTGGCATGACCATGGCCCATGCCGTGTTCGGATTTGAGCCAGGCCACCAGTTCCATGTGCTTCTTGCCGCTGAGGGCGCCAAGAAGCTCCAGCCAGTGGCTGATGGGCTGACCGTAGTTTTTTTCAATGGAAGGAAAGTACGACGCCGGGCCTTTGACCTGGCTGGCTTGGCTCTTGCTGTCTTCGCTCATGCTTCACCCTGCGCTTTTTTACTGCCCTTGATGTTTTCGATCAGATCGACCACGTAGTTCTGGTTGAAACCCGCAACAAAGGACCAGAACAGCAACTTGCCATAGGCGGCGTAGCCGTCAGCGTGCTGGCAGAAAATCACATAGAAGCTGTTCTCGGGGTAGTTGCAACTCTTGTCCCTGACGATCTCGGGAAACAGCTCCCCTTGCACCACGCCGGAGATGAACAGGATGTACAGCAGGCCCGCCAGGATGCCGCCAATGAACGACGGCAGCAGCACATTGAACCAGGAACTGCACAGGCTGATGATCTCCTCCTCGCAAAGGTGTGACAGTTGCCGGTGAAACCCCACGTAACCGCCGATATTGCCGACGATGAACACCACCGAGGGGATGGTGTAACCGTCGGCCAGGGCGACCGCTCCCAGGGACGCCGCCAACAGCAGCACAAAGATGATGAACAGTCGCTTCCATAGGATGTTCAGTGCTTCCTGGCGGTTCATGTTCAGCTCGTCGGTTCAGGTTTTCGGAGAGATCCGTCTACCTTGATGACGATAGATGAGCCTTGCCCCGCAGGACCTTTTTTTTCGCCAGGGAATCCTTGCCCCTGCGACCTGCGCTTGCCGTGTCCTTAGGCCGGATACCCGGTGATCTCGCGGATGCTCTGGTACAGCGGCTTGAGCTGGCGGTACATGCGCAGGTAGACCTCGCTGTACAGCCGCTGGTACATCTGCTGCGCT
This sequence comes from Pseudomonas sp. RC4D1, assembly GCF_018390395.1. Taxonomy (NCBI): domain Bacteria; kingdom Pseudomonadati; phylum Pseudomonadota; class Gammaproteobacteria; order Pseudomonadales; family Pseudomonadaceae; genus Pseudomonas; species Pseudomonas sp. RC4D1. Next base: position 1,297,556 of record NZ_JAHBAW010000003.1, on the reverse strand, counting down.
TGCGGCTGTGGCTCGAACACCGCGCCGACCCGGGTCATGGCGCTGATGGCCGTGGGAAAGTCCGGGTACAGGCCCAGGCCCACCGCACAGGCGATCACCGCCCCCAGCCCCGAGGCTTCATAGACATGGGGGCGCTCCACCGGCAGGCCGAAGATGTCCGCCGTCAGTTGCATCGCCGCATCGCTCTGGGAGCCACCACCGGCCACCCGCAGGCGAGTGATCTTCAGCTTGGAGCGTTTCTCCATGCGCTCCATGCCCTGGCGCAAGGCGTAAGCCAGGCCTTCAAGGATGGCCCGGTAGATATGGGCCCGGGTGTGCACGTCGCCAAAGCCGATCATCGCGCCCTTGGCTTCCATGCCCGGCTCGCGGATGCCCGGCGACCAGTAGGGTTGCAGGGTCAGGCCCATGGACCCGGGCGGCACCGCCTGGACCAGGGCATCAAACAGCTGTTCCGCCTCCAGCCCCTGCTCGGCCGCCTGCTGCACTTCCCGCAGGCCGAACTGTTGCTTGAACCAGCTGACCATCCAGTAACCGCGGAAGATCATCACCTCGCAGTTGTAGTGGTTCGGCATCGCCGCCGGGTACGGCGGGATCAGCGGCACCACTTCCAGGTAACGGGAACGGGTGGTGGTGATGGTGGCCGTGGTGCCGTAGGACAGGCAGGCGGTGGTGGAATCCTGGACGCCCGAGCCCAGGACTTCGCAAGCCTTGTCGGCACCGGCGGCAATCAGTGGCAGGCCCTCGGGAATACCGGTGTGGCGGCTTGCTTCGGCGCTGATCCGGCCCAGGGTTTCGCCGGGTTTGAGCAGGGTCGGCAACTGCTCCTGACGCACCGCCAGAGCCTGCCATTTCCAGTCGCTGGGGGCGGCCCAGCGCAGGCGCTTGTAGTCGAACGGCAGGTACGCCACGCAACAGCCAACGGAGTCGACAAAGTTGCCGGTCAGGCGATGGGTGAGAAAGCCCGAGAGCAGCAGGAACTTGTCAGTGGCGGCCCACACCTCGGGTTGCTGCTGGGCCACCCAGTTGGCTTCGGCCTGGGCCCGAAAATAGTCCACTGTGGCCTCGGCGCCGATCAGCTTGAACAGCCAGCCCCAAGGTCCCTTGATCCGACCCTCGACCTCGGCCTGGCGCTGGTCGAGCCAGAGAATGGCCGGACGCAGGGCCTTGCCCTGGGCATCGACATTGATCAGGGTGCCGCGCTGGGTGGTCAGGGACACGCCGCGGATCTGCGAACGGTCGATACCGGTCTGCTGCCACAAGAGCTGGCAGGCTTCGCCGAGCTTGGCCCAGTAATAGTCCGGGTGCTGTTCGGCCCAGCCGGGCTGGGTCGAAAAATAGGCCTCCAGCTCCACCTTGCCCTTGCCCAGCAAGTTGCCCGACAGGTCGAACAGCAGCGCGCGCACGCTTTGGGTGCCGTTGTCGATCGCCAGCAGGTAGTCCTGCTTATTGTTGTTGTGGTTGTCCATGGGGCTCTCTTGGTTGGGGCTCAATCGGTGACGGGGGGCAGGCTGTGATGGCGCTGCCACAGGTCGCGATAGCGCTGTTCTTCGGCCAGCCAGCGCGCATCGTCCCAGCCCAGCCGGGGCTGGCACAGGCGGCGGATGGCCGGCAAGTACTGCGCCGCGCCTTCGGCCAGCAACAGACCGAGCCGGGTACGGCGCAGCAGCAGGTCGTCCAGGTGCAGGACCATTTCCGCCTCGGCGGCAAAGGCCAGCTCGGCCCACAGGGTGTCGCTGACGCCGACGCAATCGCCGCCCAGCTCGGCCACCCGCTGCGCTACGCGGGGCAAGTCGCGGCCATGGCGCCCGGCCAGACGCCGCACTTGAGCCGCGCTGAGCCCGGGAATATCCACCGGCGCCTGAGGGGCGAACACCGGTTCGCCGTCGTCCTCCACGTTGCGCCCGAGCATGGCGCCACAGGCTTGCAGCACCTCGATGGCCTGGGGCCGGAAGGTGGTGAGCTTGCCGCCGGCCAGGGTCACGCAGCCCGGCTCCTGCCACAGCACATGCTCGCGGGTTTCGTTGGACGGCTTGCCCTGCTGCTCCCCCCCCGCGCCGGCCACCACCGGGCGCACCCCGGCCCAGGTCGAGAGCACATCGGCGGCGCTGACCTGAGCCTGGGGAAACTGCTGGGCGCAGGCGACCAGCAGATAGCGCAGTTCTTCCTGACTGATGCTGGCGCTCTGGTCCAGATCGTCGCGGTGATCAAGATCGGTAGTGCCCACCACCGTGGCGCCTTCCCAGGGGAAGACGAACACCGGCCGACCGTCCTCGGCATGCATGAAGCTCAACGCCTGGGCCACCGGCAGGCGCCAACCCGGCAACAGCAAATGACTGCCGCGCAACGGGCGCAGCTGGCGCGGAGCCTGGGCCGGGCGCAGACGCTCGGCCCAGGCTCCGGTGGCCACCGCCAGGGCCGCGCAGCCAAGGGTTTGCACTGCACCCGTTTCACTGTCCTCGATCGCCACCCCGCACACGCGCCCGTTCTCCCGCAGCAGGCGGGTCACCCGCAGGCCATTGATGGCCACGGCGCCATCGGCCCGGGCTTCGGCCAGCACCCGCATCACCAGGCGCGCATCGTCGGTCAGGGCATCCAGGAAACTGGTGCCCCCCAGCAGGCCCGGCTCCTTCACCCCCGGAGCCAGGAAGCGCAGGTGCGCGGCATCGTGAAAGCAGTGGTTGCGGCGCCCGGCCAGGGCGTCATACAGGGTCAACAGGCCGCCGAACACCTTGGGTCCGGGAAACTTGCCGCGGTAATGGGGCATCAGGAAACTCATGGGCTCCACCAGCCCGGGGGCTTCCTGCAGCAGGCGCTGGCGCTCGCGTACCGAGTCCCGGGTCAGGCGCCACTGGCCCTTGGCGATGTAGCGCAAGCCGCCATGGACCATCTTCGAGGAACGGCTGGAGGTGCCCCAGGCAAAGTCCCGCTGCTCCAGCAACAGGCAACGCCAGCCGCGCCGCGCCGCTTCCCGCAGGATGCCGGCGCCGCTGATGCCGCCGCCGATCACGATCAGGTCCCAGGGTTGCGCCCCCAGCCCGGGCAGCGCCTGTTGGCGCCACTGGCCGTTCCAGTCCTGGCTCATGGCGTCACTGCTCCAGCAGGGTGCCGGGGTTGAGGCGCCCGGCGGGATCGAAGTGGCGGCTCAAGGCCTGCAGGGTGTCGATGGCCAGCGCGCCCTTCTCCCGCCGCAGGTACGGCGCATGGTCCTTGCCCACCCCGTGCTGGTGGCTGATGGTGCCGTGGTGATTGACGATGGTCTGGCTGGCGGCGTGCTTGAGGGCCTGCCAGCGCGCCAGGGTCGCCGGGTAGTGGGCGTCGGGGCGGAATACGTAAGTGGTGTAGATGCTCGACCCTTCGCCATAGACATGGGACAGGTGAGTGAACACATGCACCTGCTCGCCCTCGGCGGCCAGACCATCACGCAGGCTGCCCTCGATGCGTTGCAACAGGCGGTCAACGTTGCTCCAGTCGGTGGCGGTTTCCAGGGTGTCCACCAGATAGCCGGCGTTCCACAGGCTTTCGCGCAGGTAGGGAAAGCGAAAACGGTTCTGCGCCCACTTCTTGCCCAGCAACGTCCCGGTAAAGACCCCGCCAAACCCCTTGAGCTGGCGCCGGGCGTGACGCAGGGACAAGGCGTTCTGCTGGCGATTGCCGGTCACGCCGAAGGTCAGCAGGCACTTGCCCGGCCCCGCGCCGCGCAGGGCCAGGTATTTTTCCAGCCAGGCGATCTGCGTGGGATGGCCGGCCAGGGCCAATTGGGTTTCGGTCTCCAGGGCATTGGACAGGCGCAGCATCGACAGCGGCACCCGGGCCTGGGCCAGGGCGCGCACCGCTTGCAGCGCCTGGGTCCAGTCCGGCAGGAACACCCCGTAGAAGCGCTCGTCGTCCGGCAAGCGGCTGACCCTGACCTTGACCTCGGAAATGATCCCGAAGCGCCCTTCGCTGCCCAGTACCACTTCCCGCAGATCCGGCCCGGCCGCAGACGCCGGAAAGGTGGCGATGGGCATCGGCCCGGCAAAGGTCTCCAGGGTGCCCCCGGCGAACAGCTGCTCGATGCGCCCATAGCGCAGCGACTGCTGGCCACTGGAGCGGCTGGCCACCCAGCCCCCGAGGGTCGACAGCTCCCAGGACTGGGGGAAGTGCCCCAGGGTGTAACCCCGGGCCCGCAGCTGGCTCTCCACCTGCGGGCCACTGGCCCCAGGGCCGAAGGTCGCCAGCTGGCTGTCTTCGTCAAGGTCCAGCAGGCGGCTCATGCGCGCCAGGGACACCGTCAGCACCGGCCGCTCGGACCAGCCCGGATTGATGTGCCCGGCCACCGAGGTGCCGCCGCCGTAGGGAATCAGGCACAGGTCCCGGTCCTCGGCCAGGGCCAGCAACTGACGGATCTGCTCGGCGGTTTCCGGAAAGGCCACGGCATCCGGGTAGACCCCCAGCTCGCCTTCGCGCAGGGCCAGCCAGTCCGGCAGGCTCTGGCCGCGGGCATGCAGCAGGCGCTCCTGGGGATCAATGCAATACAGCGGGTGGGCAGCAAGGCGTGAGGCCGGCACCTTGGCCAGCGCCTGTTCCAGAGTCGCCTCCGGCAAGCGGCGCCCCGGGCCCAGGCGCTCGGCGAGAAACCCCGCGCCCTGGGCCGGCAATTCGACCACCGTGGATGCATCCCCCCAGCCGTTCCAGCGTCGCATACGTGTGTCCTTGTGCTGTTCTTATAGGTCTTGCTTCAGGCTCCCTATACTAGTGCGCGGCTGAACGCTGTCACGGTCGCATCGCGCCAGAGGATGTAGCCGATTGAGTCAGGCACAGGTGACATCCGGCGCCAGTTACCGAAGAATCCTCCCCTCCCCATCACAGGCTCGCTCCCATGCCGGCACCCCTGAAAACCTGCGCCCCGCTGTTCTGGTCCACCGACCTGGGCATCGACTACGGCGCGCCGACCTTGCACCTGCACGACTTGCTGCCCGTGGTGGGCGAGGAACACTCGGCCTTCTTCCAGCACCGGGACGGCATCCTGATCGGCGAAACCCTGCAACTGATCTGGTGCCCGCCGATTGCCGACCTCAATGGCTGGAACGAGCAGCCGTCGGAAATTGCCCTGAGCCAGCTGCTGCAGGTCCGGATCACCGGCCCGGCGCCCGAGCTGCCAGCACCACGCAATGCCATCCACCATGGCCGGCCGAGGTACCGCTTCCTGGTCCTGTCCTGCCAGCCGCTGCCGGCGGCCCTGCGCGCCCAACCGCTGGCACAGGACGCCTGGTCCATGCCCCTGATCGAGAGCAAACAGGGTAGCTGCCTGACCTGGGATGCCATCCACAACTGTGGTCGCGCCGAGGTCCAGGGGCTGATCTACCTCAGCGCCTACCGCCGCGACGAAACCTATATGGAAATCTTCCTCGAAGCAGTTGGCGAGCAACTGTTCGGGCTGTTTTCGGTGCACCTTGGCCCCGGGGGTGACGACTATGAATTGGGCCGCCGCGCCCTTGAAGGCGCAGAGTTGCGGGCCATCCGCCGCGCCCTGGACAGGGCCCAACCCTTGACGGATTCACAGGCCGCTTACCTGACGAGCTGAGCCCTACCGACAGCAAAAGAGCACTGAAAAAGACTAAGCAGCTGTTTTCAAACTCATTTTTTTGCTTTTGGGGCTTCACAGCCCGCGCAGAAATTGATAAATTTGCGCCCGTTCTTGCAGCGGCCCTCCCCGGACCGGCATTCAAAGCAAGTAACGTCGCAACAGCTACAGGGGCGTCGCCAAGCGGTAAGGCAGCAGGTTTTGATCCTGCCATGCGTTGGTTCGAATCCAGCCGCCCCTGCCATTTTTCTTCATGTTCATCCCCCCAGACTCCGTTCCAGCACCTCCAGCAATGCACTGACCTTGGGCAACCCCTGCCGGCTTTTCAGCCACAGCAGATGGATCGCCTGCCCTTCGCTGGCCCACTGCGGCAGCACTTCGACCAGGGTGCCTTGCGCCAGTTGCTGCTTGACCAGCCACGACGGCAACTGCGCGATGCCGTAACCGTCCAGCACGGTCATCAACAGCCCCTCGCCATCCCCCACCACGCAACTGGCGGACATGACCCGGCGCTCGCTCTCGCCCGGACGCCCGGTCGCAAAGTTCCAGGGGCTGACCCGGCCGTCCACCCAGCCATAGGCAATGCACTGGTGCCGTTCCAGGTCCTGGTCGGTCAGCGGCGTGCCATGGCGCCGCAAGTAATCGGGGGAGGCGCAGAACAGGTGCCACTCACGGCCCAGGCAGCGATGCCCCAGTGCCGCCGGCCACAGCTCCGAACCGCCGAGGCGCACGGCAATGTCCACGCCGGCTTCGAGGGGGTCGATGGCGGAATCGGAAAAGGTGATGTGCGGCTGCAAACCGGGGTGTTCCCGGGCAAACCGCAACACGGCAGCCAGTACCTGGGAGCGGCCAAAGGTCCCGGGCAGATCGATGCGCACCCGCCCCCGCAGCTCGGTGTGTTCCGCGTTCAGTGCCAGCTCGGCCTCTTCCAGATCGGCCAGCACACCGCTGCAGGTGCGGTAGAAAGCCGTCCCCGCGTCGGTCAGCGCCAGGCTTCGAGTGGTGCGCTGGAACAGCCGCGCCTGCAACCGCCCTTCCAGCCGGGCAATCGCCTTGCTGACGGCGGAAGCGGTGAGGTTGAGGCGCTCGGCCGCGGCCTTGAAGCTGCCGCAGTCGGCGACGCAGACAAATACATCGATCCCCTTCAAGCGCTCGGAAGAAAACATCGGTGCCTCGCATTCATGAATCTGATTCCATTCATTGGGTAAAAAACATCATAAAACAGAATCAGATTCCCCAGTAAGCTGGCTGGCATTCTTCCAAGACCCTGCTACAGACGATGAGGCACGGATGCTGCGCACCCTGAAAGGCTACCCAAAGGCGATCAACCTGCTGCTCACCGGCACCCTGGTGCTGACCCTGGCCCGGGCCATCACCCTGCCCTATCTGGTGATCTACCTGAACAGTGCTTTCGGCCTGCCGGTCAGCGACATCGGCCTGGTGATCGGCAGCAGCCTGATCCTCGGTTCGCTGCTGAGCCTGTATGGCGGATTCCTGGTGGACAGGACCCCCAGCCACCGCCTGATCCTCGGCTGCTGCGCGCTGTTCACCCTGGGTTTTGTCGGCACCTTCACCGCCCGCCAGCTGTGGCTGTTCTACCTGTGCCTGGTGCTGATCAACCTGGCCTACGCGGTGATCGACATCGCGATCAAGGCCGGCTTTGCCCAGCGCCTGCCGGTGGAGCAACGCAGCGAAGCCTTTTCGATCAAGTACACCCTGACCAACATCGGCTACGCCGTGGGCCCGTTTCTCGGCGCCGGGCTGGCGCACCTGAGTATCAGCCTGCCGTTCCTGATATCCGCCGCCCTGGGCGCCGGGTTCCTGGCAATCCACCACATCTGGGGCGACAGACAGCTGGATGCCGCTGGCGCCACAGCCACGCCGCTCTCCTTCCTGACCCTGGGCAAACAGCTGCTGCGGGACTACCGCCTGGTGTGCTTCACCCTTGGCGGCCTGCTCAGCGCCGTGGTCTTTGGCCAGTTCTCGGCCTACCTCTCGCAGTACCTGGTGGTTACCACGTCCCCGGAGGCCACCTACCGCATCATCAGCACCCTGGTGGCGACCAACGCCCTACTGGTGATCGCCTTGCAGTACAGCATTGGCCGCAGGATTTCCCCGCGCCATCTGAACCGCTGGCTGGCAACCGGGCTGGGGCTGTTCCTGCTGGGGATCAGCGGGTTTGGCCTGTCCACCAGCCTGCCGCTGTGGGTACTGTCGATGGTGGTGTTCACCCTGGGGGAAATCATCGTGTTTCCCGCCGAGTACATGTTCATCGACCTGATCGCCCCTGAGCCGTTGCGGGGCCTGTACTACGGGGCCCAGAACCTCTCCAGCCTCGGCGGCGCCCTGGGCCCGATACTCTGCGGCATGATCCTGGCCAGCCAGCCGGCGCACTGGATCTTCTACATGCTGGGAGCGTTCATAGTCGCCGGTGGGCTGTTCTACTGCCTGGGCGCGGCCAACTTGAGCCAGCCTGTAGCCAGGAAGGCGGTTTGAGGCTTGATCCTGTGCTGGCACGGCCAGCAGATTCACACCCGCCACCTTCCGCACGTTCCTCTTTGCACACCCAACAAAGAGGAATACCCGATGAAAAACACCGACCTCAGCCAACTCATCCTCAGCGACCACGCCCGCATCGAAGCCGCCATCAGCACCGGCGCCGCCTGGGAGGTGTGGTTTCAAGTGGAGTTTCTGATGCTGCTGCGTTCGGCCCATGTGGCCGCCGCCCGCGAAGTGCCCTATCCCAATCCGAATTCAGGCCTGCGCCTGGACGTGCTGGCCCAGCAAAACGGTGAGAACTACGCCATTGAGCTGAAGGTGGAAAGTGCCACCAACGCCGGCAACAAGCTGCTGGCCGAAACCCAGAAGGACATCGAAAAACTCACCAAGTACACCAGCCCCGTCGCGGCACGCTGGGCTGTGGCCGTGGGGTACAGCGACGTCGCCAAACGTGGCTTGCGGGACTTCGCCAACGCCCACAACACCCGGGTCATCTACCAGGAATCCGGCGCCATAGGCTGCATGATCGCCACGGTTTGACCACCCGCTGCAAAACGGCCCCGCCACGGCGGGGCCGTCGCTGCCCAGGGCTATACGCCCCCTGGGCAGCACCTTCCTCCCACGCCTTGCTACCACGAGAGAACCTTACAGCGTCAGTTGCCCACGCTCCTCATCGGTCAGGCGCGCCCGGGCCTGTTCGCTCAAGGGCCCGGCCCCCAGGACCTGCACCGGGCTGTCGGGGTTGTAGCCCGGGGTGCGGCTGGCTTCTTCGCGCTGGCGCTGCACCGGTTCGGAACCAAAGCCCAGCACTTCCACGGTGACGATGGACGCCCGGCCCTGCTTCGCTGCCGCCTGCTGATTGCGCGCCGCGTCCTCCGCTGCCTGGGACGCCGCCGAGCCTGCGGCACTGGCCGAGCTCATGGCGCCGGTGTTGACCGCCGCCGTGACCGGCACCCCGGACGACTTGCCCTGGGTCTGGATGTTCGCCGCGTTGACCACCCGCAGTGCAGCGATGTTGACGTTGCCCGAGACCCGGATACCCGCCTCGCCGGCATCGATGGTGCCCAGGGGCGCGATCAGGTCGATGTCGCCGGCCGCCACCTCGGGAATCGGGTTGAGGGTGGCGATCCCGGCCCCGGTGCTGGGCACCGACGGTGACAGGCTGACGTTGCCCCAGGTGTCGTAGACCCGCTTGGGCGGGGTGTAGACCACGGTGGTCTTGGAGCCCCGGCCGGCGTTGATGTCGCCCGCCGCCGACCAGCCCATGATCGAGCCGCCGAAGGTGGTCATGATCCGGCTCTGGCCCAGGAGGATGCTGCCCAGGGAGTACAGCTGGATGTCCCCCGCGCCCTGGGTGATGACCCCGGCCGAGGCCGGCGGCGCCGTGCCTTCGATGCCGAAGGTCTGGTGGCCGCCCGGGGTCAGCATCTGGATATTGCCGCCAAAATCGGTGTGCACCCCGGCGCCGCCGAACAGGGTGATATCGCCCTTGTAGGTGATCGGGTTACCGGCCACATCGGTACTCGGGAACAGCCCGGCAATCGCCGCCCGGCCCCGGGCATAGCTGCCCTGGCGTATCCCGCCGTCCTGGGTGTACTCGCGGCCGGCGGCCTTGAGCTCGGCAAAATACACCTCCCGGGCAAACACCCGCTGCTGCTCCGCCGGCAAGGCCGCGTAGTAGGCCCGGGCCTGGGCGCTGTCGCCGACAAAATCGAAGCGCTGCGCCAGCCAGTCCACCAGCTCACCCTCGTAGGTCTTGGCCACCTTGCCCGCCGAGAGGCTTTCGCCAGGCTGAGCCAGGCGGCTCGGGTCCAGATAGGCCTCGACAAAGCGTCGATAATCCGGGCCGCTGGCACCGACCCCGGCCTGCATCACGATGCTCGCCCCGGGACGGCTGTCCCCCGCCGCCACGGCGCCGAGGCTGGTGACGCTGACCCGATCTTCCATGAGGATGTTGCGCCCCGCGGTCAGCTCCAGGGTCCCGGGGCCGGCAACGTTGAAGCTGCTGTAGAGGATGTCGCGCCCGGCACTGGCGATGGAGATGTCGCTGGGGTTGTGGTGCACGAACAGGTTGCCGCTGAAGGTGTATTCGCCATAGGTGCTGTTGCCGCCCTTGGCCCCGCCAAGACCGGTGCCGCTGCTGACGATGTCCTGGCCGGCCTTCATCCAGACCGCGCCACCGCCTTCATAGTAGGTCTGCCCCAGGCGTGGGTCGGACGCCGTGGTGAGGGTCAGGACGCGGCCGCTGCTGACCCCCAGCAAGTCGCCGTTGATGGCATAGAACCGCGACGGCTCGGTGTTGCCCGCCCACTGGTTGGTCGCCGTGTTGGGGCCGAAGGCAAACAGCGGGAACACCCCGCCGCGGGCTCGGTTGCCATCGGCGGAGAGATTGCCGCTGGCCGCCAGGGGAATCCCTTCCAGGGTCGCGCTGGTGGCCATGAAGGCTGGGTGCTCGGGGGTCGCCAGCGCCTGCGCCGAGGCGCTGGAGCGGCTGACGGTCAACTCGCCACCGTAGATCGAGTCACCGGCCAGCAGCTGCAACTGACCGTTCAGCGAAGGCGCCAGCACCAGTGCCGCCGGAACCACCGCCGCCCCCGCCTCATACAGGCTGGATTGGCCGTAGTAGAGGCTGCCGCTGGCCGCCACGGCGCGCAGGGTCGGCGGGTAGACGGTGGCCATGTCGGTTTCCGTGCCCCTGGTCAACGGCGTGAGGTTGCCCCCGGCCGAGTACAGGTCGATGGCGCTGCGCTCGGTCCACAAGGAGAACCAGCTCTGGCCGATGCCGGTGGCCCCGCTGGCGCCCTGGTAGGCCCAACCATTGGCCAGGGGGGCGCGCCCGGGGTCGGCCACGGTCTGCAGCACCAGGTCGCCACGGGTCGACAGGCTGAAGGTGGCATCGCCCGGCATCAGGGTCATGCCGCCTGCGGCCACCGCCAGGGTCGCCCGCTGCGGCTCGAAGGCCCGGGTTTCGCTGCGGCTCTGGTCCGCCGCCTGGGCGCCGTAGTGCAGGTTCAGGCTGCCCAGGGCCGCGCTGCTCAGTTGCGCATGGCCGCGCAGGTTCACCAGGGCGCCGTTGAACACGCCAAAGCCGACCTGGCTGTAGGGGTTGACCTGCCCACCGACGCGCAGGGTCAGGTCGCCACCGCCGGTCACTTGCCGGCTGCCATCGGCGGCCACCCGGCCGGTGCTGCCCACCGCCAGGATCAGCCCGGTGCTGCGCGGGTTGACGTAGCTGGCGTAGATCGGCGCTGCCATGGGCGCCAGGGCGCCGGCATCACCGCCGACCTCGACCTCCAGGTTGCCGCCGCCCAGGGTGCCGAAGCCGGTGAAGCCGACCATCTGATCGGCGCCGCCGGCGCTGTTGGCGGTGTAGGTGCCGAAGTTGATCCACCAGGCGGTGTCCCGCGCCACGCCGCCGCTCAGGTCGTTGCCCTGGCGCCACAGCCAGTTGCCCACGTTGCTGGAGTCGTTGCCGGTGTCGCTGGCCACCGGGCGGCCCGGGGGCAGTTGGTTGGGCAGGGTCACGATATTGCCGCCGAGGTTCGCCCCGACCTTGATCCGCAGGTTGCCACCGCCGTCCGGGTACCAGGCCCGGTAGACACTGCCAGCGCCACCGTCCACCAGGGACTCGTAGCCGCCAGCGACGTTGTTCAGCACTTTCTGGCCGTTGCCTCCCCGCGCCAGGTTGTAGGGATCGCTGGCCGAGGTGGCACTGGAGGAGGTGCCGGCGGTGTACACGCCGAACAGCGAATCCATGCTCAGGTTGCCCGCCGCCAGCAGGTCGAGGTCGGCGGCACCGGTGCGCACGACGCTAAACCGGGTGCTGCTAGGCACCAGGGTGTAGGAATCGCCAACGGCGCAGTAGCTGGGGGTGTTATCACACAGCGCAGGGTCACCGAACTCGTCGAAGTTGACCGGCTGGCCGACCATGCTGTCGTCGCCGAAGAAGTCCAGGGAGCCCTCTTCGGTCCAGACATACTGCGCCTGGCCGAACATCCCGTAATGGCTGTCCGCCAGATGCAGGTTGCCGGCCGTGGGCTGGCTCTGCAGCACGCGGCTGTCGGCCGCCGCGGTGTCGGCCCCGGCCACCAGGCGCAGGGACCAGGACTGTGCACCCTCTGTCAGCATCGGCGCGATGGCCCAGAGCTTGCCCTGGCGCCCGCCGTTTTCCGGCCGCAACAGCACCGAGGCCACCCCGCCCGGCAGCTTGATATCGGTGCCCGAAGGAATCAGCGCCCCACGGGACAGGTCTTTGCCACCGTCGAGCACCACCAGGTTACGCGCCCCGGCTACGCCCGGCAGGGGCACGCCCTTGGGCCAGGTCAGGGCATTCACCGCGGTATTGGCGGTCAGCAGGGTGCCGGCCTCCAATACACTGCCCGGGCTCAGGGTCAGGCTCTGGTTCAACAGGGTGCCGGCGGCGAACAGCAGCGTACCGTTGCTGTCGCGCACCGCGGCGGCCAGCACCGTGCCCGCCGGCAGCACCAGGCTCTCGCTGAGGGTTGCCGCCACTGGCAGGCGCGTGCCCTGCGGCAGGGTCAGGGCCTTGATCGGCAAGTCGTAGTTGAGGGTGCTGCCACCGGGGAACAGGGTGCCATCGGCCAGGGACAGGCCGCCCCCCGGAATCACGATATCGCCACCGGTGAAGTCGATGCCGGCCCGCAAAATCCAGCCGTTGTCGTCATCGGTGCCCGGCGGCGGCGCGAAACCATCGTTGATGCTGCCGTAGACGTTCAGGTCGCCACCGGCGCGCAGGCTCAGGCTGCCCACTTCACCGGAGCCGTAGACGTTGTCGTCCTTCTGGGTGTGGGGGTTGAGGCTGGCGTAACGGTAACCGGACAGGTCCAGGTCGCCCTGCACCACCAGGTCGCCGTCGGCGGTCTTGCTGACGATCTGCACCCCGGGCCGCAAGTGCAAGGCATCGGCGTAGGTGGCGTTGTTCAGGCCGGCCAGCTTGTTGTGCAGCAGGTCGTTGTTCTGCAGCGCAGCGTTGATAAAGGCAGTGCTTTGCAGGTGCTTGGCATCCAGGTAGGCCTGGGTGATCTCCTGGTAAGGACGCCCGCTGGCGGTGGCGTCGGTTTTTTCCGTGGCATCGTCGTAGCTGATCATGCCGTTGACCGCGATCGAGCGCGCACCCTGGATATCCAGGCGGCCACGGGCATCGATGTCGATGTCATTGCTGCTCTGGTCCGCCTGGACGATCCGCGGCGCGTTCAGCTCCAGGGTGCCGCGGCTGCGGCCGTCGTTCTGCCCCGGGGCGCTGCCCGACGCCACATCGGTGCCGTGGCGCAGGTCGATGCGTGCGCCGTCGGCCAGGGTCAGGCGGCCCTGGCCCGAGCTCAGGACCACGCTGGCGCGGTTCGGCGAGTCGATGATCTTGCCGAAGCTGTCGACTCGCAGCGTGCTGCCGTGGGCGTCCAGCAGCGCGCCGCTGTCCAGGTTCAGGCCCTGGCTGGCCGCCAGGTTGATGCTGCCGACCCGAGCGCCACTGGCGTCCACCCGCCCGGTGACTCGCAGGCTGCCGTGGTCCAGCGAGACGTTGACGCTGCTGGCCTTGACCCCGTCGCCAATGCTCAGGTCGCCCTGCTTGAGCTGGAAGCTGCGGGCGCCAAAGACCTGCCCCTGGTTCAGGCGCTGGTTGAGGGCGGCGAACTGCTCGTCCAGGCTGCCGCTGCTGCCCAGGTGCTGGGCCTGGATTTCCACCGCGCCGCCGAGGAACGGCACCAGGGTGCCACCGGCATCGTACTGGCCACTGCTGCCGCCGAGGATGCTGCCCGCCAGGTCGACCCGCCCGGCCGCGCTGTCCAGCGCCACCACCCGCAGCTTGCCGGCCTGGTTGTGGCTGGCCGAAAGATCAATGGTCGAGCCGGCCCCCTGCAGCACGTTGCCGCTGCGACTTTGCAACAGCACTTCGCCGCCGGCGCCGTATCGGGTCAGGTCGTTGAACGCGATGGCGCGACCGGCCACATCGACCCGCGCCGCGTCGGTCAGCAGCACATCGCCACGGGCGCCCAGGGTCACCTTGCCGCTGGGCAGGACCACGGCGCTGGCCAGACGGATGCTGTCGCCCTGCAGGGACAGTTCCGCGCCCTGGCCATTGGCCGCGCCACGGGGGCCCGCCGAGGCACCGATGTCGATGGCGCCACCGGCAGTTATGCGGTTCACCGAGCCGGCCTCGCCAGTCATCAGCGGGGTGAGGATATTCAGGTTGCCACCACTGTAGGCAAAGCCGCTGAGCGGGTCGAAGGCGCCCTGGCTCTGGTAGACCGCCAGGCTGCCCTTGTGGTTGGCGGTGATGCGCTGGCTGGCATTCAGGTTGACGTTGGCAAAGCCCAGGGCCAGGCGGTCGAAGCTCTGGGTGGTGCTGGGCTGGGCGAAGGCGCCGTAGCCGAACTCGATGCGCTCGGCGTCGATCGCAAGGCGCCCGCTGCCGGTCCCGGCCCCTCCGGCCACCACCGCCCCGGCCGGGGTCACGGCGCCCTGCCAGATCAGGTTGGCGGTGTGGATGCTGGCCACGTCATTGGCCCCGCCCGCGCCGTAGATCGCCGGAGTGGAGAGCATCAGGTTGCTCAGCAGCGACTTGCCGCTCAGCGGGTCGTAGGTGTCCAGGGTGGCGCTGCCGTAGAAGTTGAAACCGTCCCGCGCCGAGAGCTGCAGGGTCTCCAGGGCCGGCGCACCGAACTGGGTGTCGCCGCGCAGCAGGCGGTCCAGTACCTGCTGGGTCAGGGTCATGCCACTGGGCAGGCGGTTGCCCGCCGCCGCGGCCGCCAGGGCTTCGGGGCTGCCGACATTGATGTTGTTCAGGCCCAGGTTCAGGTGGCGGGTGCCGTAGCGCACCTGATCACCCAGTTCGAAGGTGTTGTCGGTCAGGGCGACGATGCTGCCGTCGGAATACAGCGCGGTCTGCCCGCTGCAGGGCGCGCTGGCGCAGGAACCGACCTTGATGCCGCCGCTGCTTTGCCCGCCGGCCTGGACCTTGCTGATGACATTGAGCAGGCCATTGGACACCGCCAGCATATTGGCCACCTGGTAGGTGAAGCCGTCCCGGGCGTCATAGCTGGCCTTGCCGCGACCCAGGGTGTTGATCGAGGCACCCTGCTCCAGGACGATCTCGCCGCTGTTGCTCACCAGGAAGACTTCCGGCGCGGCCAGGGTCACGCCTTCGCGCAAGGTGATAGAGCCCTTGGGCGTGTTGATGCCTTCGGCCAGGGTGATGTAGTTGCCGCCCTGGCCGTATTTGACCAGCGTCAGGCCACCGAGCATCAGCCGCGCCGCGCCCAGGGTATTGAGGCTGTCCGCGTCCAGGGTGACGCCGCTGAAGCCGCTGGTGGCCGACTTGCCGCTGGTCACCACTTCAATGCCGCCGCTGCCCATGTTCAAGATCGCCACGGTGCCGCCGTAGCCGCCCTGGGCGGCGTCGAAGCGACCGATGCCGCGGAAGGAGAAGGCCTCCGCCCCGGCCCCCGCTTGCAGCGCCAGCTTCAGGGTCTTGGCGTCCACCGGCAGCATCGGCCGGGGCACCCCGAGGCGTGCCGCATCGGCCAGGGCGAACTGGGCGTAGCCGGTTTCGTTGTACTGGGAATAACGCCGCAGGGTATCGGCCGAGGTCAGGATCAACTGGCTGGCCACGCTGTTGCTGATCCCGGTGTTGGCGATCGACAGGCGCCCGGCGGTGGACCAGGAGCCATTGCGCAGCTGCTGGGCCGCGCTTTCGCTGCCAAGCCCGGCCAAGCCGTTGATTTCGACGCGAAAGGCCCCCGGCATCAGCGCATAGGTGGACGGCATCAGGGTGTAGGTGCCCGCCGCCAGCCCCGGCACGCCACTGCCGATGGTGATCTGCTGACCGATCAACGGGTCCACCGCGCCGCCTTCCGGGGCCACCGGCGCATAGCCTGGCTGTGCCCCGGGGACAATGGCGTAGATCGGGTTGCTGCCCAGGCCCGGCAGGATGAAGCTGCCGTTGGCGCCGATCTGCACCAGCGGGCTGTAGCGCGCATCGGTGGAACCGCCGCGCCCGGAAATGAACCCGGCCCCCA
This sequence comes from Pseudomonas sp. RC4D1, assembly GCF_018390395.1. Taxonomy (NCBI): domain Bacteria; kingdom Pseudomonadati; phylum Pseudomonadota; class Gammaproteobacteria; order Pseudomonadales; family Pseudomonadaceae; genus Pseudomonas; species Pseudomonas sp. RC4D1. The sequence goes on along the minus strand of NZ_JAHBAW010000003.1, from coordinate 1,281,458 downwards.
GCAGCTCGCCGCCACCGGACAGGTCCACGGTGGCATTGGGTTGCACCTGCACCGACTGGCCCCCGAGGATCACCCCGACGCTCAGGTCGCTGTTCTCATTCACCAGGGCGCCCTGGCCGAGGAAGGTCACGGTCTTGCCGTTGTACTTGTAGACCTGACCGTCGACGGTGCCGCCGTAAGGCAATACCAGGCCCTTGCCGCTGACCGAGGTCAGGCTGCCGGGCAGCAACTCTACCTGGCTGGCGCCCAGGTTGCCGATCTCGATCAGGCCCAGGGGCGCACGGATCACCCCGCCCTGCTTGATGGTGGCCGCGCCCAGTTGCAGGCGGCCGAAGGCCGAGTACGGCACCGCCGGGTCGCCATTTCCGGTGCGGCCGATGGTCAGGGTACGGCTGGGGTCGAAGTTGATGCGGGTGCCGGAGATATCGTTGAGGTAACCGGCAATCACCCGGGCCCCGACCTCGGTGGCCGGGTACAGCTGCGCGGCCCGCAGGGTCATGTCGCCCTGGGTCAGCAGCTGGGTGCTGATGCCCTTGGCGATCACATCGGCACCGGCCCCGGCGAGGAAACGCATATCGCCCTGGCTGGTCAATTGCACATGGTCGAAGCCACGGCGCTCGACGCTCAGCAGGCTGTTGTCGGCCTGGCGCAAGGTGCCCTTGCTGCCGAACACCACGTTGCCGCGCACATCGATCAGGTTGGCGCTGGCGTTGAACTGGGCCTGGGTGGCCCGTTGCGACGGCGTGCCGGTGGACACCGGCCGCAGGTACTGATCCTTGGCTTCCAGGGGCGCGAGGATGCCCGCCAGCAACAGGTAGGGCGCCGACAGATTGACCCGGGCGTTGGCCGCGGCACTCTCGCTCAGGTTCAGCGCGCCGCTGTACAGGCGCAGGCTCTGGCCCATGTTCAGCGACACATCGCCGTCGAAGCTCAGCAGGCCGTTGCTCAGCAGCGCCAGATTGTCGAAACCGCCAGCCGTGACCTGATCCACCCCGAGACGGCCATGGCCGTACTCCAGGCTGGCGGCTGCGGCGTCGGCGCTGGCGGGTAGCCCACTGCCCTGGTGGATCTGGCTCAGCACCAGCTCCCGCGCCTTGAGCACCCGGTCGTTGACCGCGTTCTTGATGTAGTACGGGCTTTCCAGGGCCAGGGACAAGGTGCCCCCCGCCGCGCCGGCGCCCCCGGCCCGGGCGACGAAGCTGCCGTCCAGGTACAGGCCGTTGTTGGAGGCGAAGCTGATGCTGCCACCGTTGCTGGCCACCTGCACCCGGCCCTGGCCGGGAATGTCCAGGGCCGCCTGGGCCCCGGAAGCGTCAAGACGCGCACCGTCGCGCACCACCACAAACAGGTCGCTGGCCTTGGCAATGCCGCTGGCCAGGTCGATCTCGCCGCCGATGGCGATCTTGCCGCCATTGCGCACCTGACCGTAAAGGCGGCCACGGTTGTCCACCGCGCTCACCGCCCGCGCCGCCACGTCGATCAGCGCCTGCTCGCCGACCCAGATCGAACGCCCGTGGCCGGCGGCATTGGCGGCCTCGGAACTGGCCACGGTCAAACCACCGAGGCTGACGCTACCGCCCCAGGCATTGAGGGTGCCGTTCATCGTCAGTTGACCGACGCTGCGCAGGTTGATGGCCTGCCCCGGGTCGACACTGATCACCGCGCCCTGCCCCACGGTCAACGCCGTGGTGGCCAACTGGGCAGCCGTGGAGTACTGATTGCCGGCGCTCAGGGTCAACCCGGCGCCACGGCGCTGGGTCAGCACGCCTTTGGCCGCGTCTTGCTGGTACAGGTCCGGCAGCCAGGGCTGCAGAACGCTGGCCGGATCGCTGCCAGTGGCACTGCTGCCAGCCTGGGCTCCGAAGCGGTAGACCGGCATCTTGACCTCGACCTGGGCGCCGTCGGCCACCGTCAGGCCTTCATTGCCGGTGATGTCGTAGGCACCGAAACCCTTGTTGAAGAAGTCCCCCGCCAGTTGCAAGGTTCCGGCTTGCGGGGCCACGTCCTTGGCGCCGATCAGCACCTTGTGCGCCTGCAGGGCCAGGGTGCCGCCACCGTTGACACCATGGCCGCGCAGCTCGCCCTTGAGGTCGAGCTGGCCGTCGGCGGCCAGGGTCACGTCGCCGCCCTTGCCACCGCTGGCCTTACCGTCATAGCCGAGGCTGGCGCCGGAGCTGGCATCCACCAGGGTGCCGTTGCCCAGGTTGAGGTCGCCGCTGCTGCGCAACGACAGCTTGCCACCGTTGATAAAGGCCAGGCCGCTGCTGTCCGACGGGTCCAGGGCCAGGTTGCTCCAGCGTCCGCTGACATCCAGCTTGACCCCATCGGCCACATTGACCCGGGCCTGGGCGCCGCCGCTGGGCGCGAGGATCACATCGCCGACCACAAAGTTGCGGTTCACATCCACCTGGTTCAGCACGTTGCCGGCGTTGATGCTGCCGCCGTGGGCCGTGAGGTTGGCGTTGAGCTGGACCTGGGGGCCGAACAGAGTGATGTCGCCACCGTGCGCCACCTGCAGCGCGCCGTTGACCTGAATCTGCTGTTTGGCGCCGACCTTGATCGCCCCCAACTGGAAGCCGTTGAGGGTGTCGCTGTCGAGCACCAGCTGGCCCTGGCGGTTGGCCGGCAGGGCTGTGGTGAGGTCCAGGCCGTCGGCAATCTGCTGCTGGTTGGCCTCGATCAGCACCTTGTCCACGGTCGGGCTCAGGGCATAGCGCAGGGTGCCGCTGGCCTTGTTGTAGATCGGCGTGTAGTTGCCAATGATCAGTTGCGCGCGCTGGGCCGCGGCCTTGTGCGATTGCTGGTAGCCGTCGAGGTTGACGTTGGGCGCCTGGGTCTGGCGGTCGCCCTTGAACACTTCGCTGACCAGCTGGCCTTCAAGCACTGCATTGCCGGTGCCGATCACCAGCTTGCCGGCGTCGCGGCCGACGCTGTAGCCGGCCTCGTAGCGGCGCTGCTGGGCAATCAGCGGGTTGTAGTAGTAATCGGTGCGGCCCCAGCGCGGGCTGCTGTCCACGTAGCCCTTGTAGATGCCGGTGTAGAGCAAATCCCCCGGGGCTCGGGACAGCTCGTAAAGGCGCCCGTCAACGCCCTTGAGCCAGGTCTGCTGGATATAGCCGGCCTGCACGTCGACGGTGCCGCCGGACAGGTTCAACTGGGCCCCGGACTGGGTCACCACCTCCTTGCCGGTGAAGGTCAGGGTGCCGCCCTGGGCCATCCACTCGCCAATGTTGTGGCCCTGGGTGCCCAGGTAGCCGCCCACTTCCAGCAGGCCGCCGGCGGTGTACCAGCGATCAGTGGCATAGCCGTTGGTGCCCGCCGGAACGAACACCAGCTCGCGCAGGTCGACCCAGACGTCGTTGTTGATCAACTGGCCGCTGTCGCGGTTGCCCGCCGAGTCGCGCTGCTCGTTGCCCTGGACGTTGATCTTGATGGTGTTGGACTCCATCGCCACCTTGACCCCGACCGCGCCGGCCACGTCGATCACCGCGCCGTCGCGCACCAGACTGCGCTGCCCGGCACTGACCGCCACCTGACCACCGGTGGCCAGGGTGATGGAGCCGTTCTGAAAATCCACGGTGCCGCCGCTGACGATCTCCACCCGCGACTGGTCGCTGCGGTCGGCCACGCTGCTCAAATTGTTGAACTGCCCGGTGATCAGGTTGGTCGGGGTGCCGTCGAGGTTGATCAGACCATTGTTGCGCTGGCTGTCCAGGGCGGTGTTGCCACTGCTGTCCAGCAGGATCGCGGTGGTGCTGCCCTGCCCCAGGGTCACGCTGCCGGTGCTGTCGCTGGCGGCGTTGAGCAAATGGAGGGTGCCGCGGGTGTCCACCGAGGTGCTGGCCAGGGCCACGCCGTTCTGTTGCACCCGGTGCCCGGTCAGGGTGATGTCGCCGGTGGACGCCATGATCAGGCCAGTGTTGCTGACCGTGCCCGCCGTGCTGCCGGGCTTGAGCGAGGTGGCGACCTCGTTGCCCCGTGTCGTCGAGTGCTGGTTGCCGCTGGTGCCGACCCCGCGGCGGATGTAGAAACTGTCGCCGGCAGCCAGGGTGGTCTGGCCCTTGGCGGTGACGATGGTGCCGGCGTTTTCCACTTCCGACCCCAGCAGCAAGGCGTAGCCGCCAGACTCGGTGGAGCTGGCCGCCGGGTGGGTCTGGATCAGCGCGCCGCGCTGCACCTGGACCTTGCCCAGGGCATCGGTGAAGGTCGGCTGGGTGCCGTTGGCGTCCACATAAAGGCCTTGCTTGGTGAACTGCTCGTCGCTGATGGTGGCCGCAGCCGCCACCAGGTTGCGCACGTTGACCTGGCTGGTGCCGCTGAAGATCACCCCGTTGCGGTTCATGATCATCACCGTACCGGCGCCCTTGATCTGGCCCTGGATCTCGCTGGGCCGACCGTTGGGGTCGTTGACCTTGTTCAGCAGCGCCCAGTTGGACTGCTGCTGGAAATCCACGGTGGTGTTGCGCCCGACGTTGAAGGTCTCCCAGTTGAGGATGGCTTTGTCGGCGGTCTGTTCGATGGTCACCGTGGTCTTGCCGCCGGACTGGCTCTGCACCGGACCCTTGGCGTTGATCCAGCCCTGGGCCAGGCTGTTGTCGACCTTGAGCCCGCCCTGGCCGAGGCCATCGGGAATCTGGCTCACCGTGCCGAACGCCGCCTGACGCGCTGCGGCCTGGGCCGCCTGCTGGGCGGCAATGGCGGCGACGCTGGCGTTGAGATTGCTCAAGGAACGCTGCAACTGCTGGTTGGCCCGGGTCTGCTGGGACAACGACGGAATCCCCGGCACCTGGCCGTTGGTGCGCGCGGCGGTGGCGGCCTGGGACGCGCCCTTGGCGGCAAACCAGCCGGAACTGAAGGCCGTGGCGCCATGGGCACTGCCCGCCACCATCAGCAAGGCAATGGCCTGGGCCAGGGGCTTGAGCCGCAGGCTCGGCAACTCGCCATCAAGGCGCAGGGCTGGGGATTTGACCGGTGGTTTGCAGCGAACCATGACTACTCATCCTTTGTTATGACGCCCACGGGAGCGCGACGCTGATAGGGCCCAGGGCACGCGTCACTGCTTTAGGGGATAGGCCGTTGGCGCGGGGCGCGACCGAACGGATGTCACGGAAAATTCATCTAGCGGGTGTAATGCAGGCGACGTTGGGCTCCGGCAACGGCCCAAGCCGCTGCCGGAGCCAGCTCACAGTGGCCGGCCGATTCCGTTGCAGACGTTGGGATTGCCGATGCTCAAGGCATTGGTGGCGCTCAGGAAGCTGGAACGCACGGCGACTTTCCAGGACGGGTGCAAGGGCAGCATGCCCTGAGCCCTGATTGCCTGGTCATTGTTTCGGGGCTCAAGCGCGCCATAGTGGCGAGCCAAGAAGTCACGGACCTGATTGCTTTGAGTGGCATCGGCATAGCACTGGCTGAAGATCAGGTTGGTGTAGCCCAGGATCGGATAGCCGCTCTGCGGATAAGGCAAGACGCCCTGTTCCCAGTTCCTGCCGAACACCGGCACCCACTTGTCCGGGTTACTGCGCTCGGCGATGGGAGGCAGCGCAACGCTGTTGATGGCATTGACAATGTTGGCCGGCGCCGGCGAGACGCCGGTAATCCTGGCCACCTTGTTCCCGTCATCCAGACCGGCCAGGGTCGGTGCCGCAAGGGCCGGGCTCATGAAGGTGATGGCGCCATCCCAGGCATTCACCGCCGTCATGATGGCGTCACCGCTATTGGCCGCCAGCGCGCCGGCCGGCAGCCCGCCCGAATAGCTGGAATCAAAGTAGGTGGTCACGGCAAAGGTCCCGGTTTCATTGCACTTGGCATTCAGGAAACGCGTGAACAGCTCGGTGAAGCCGCTGCTACCTTTGGGATAAACCACGGTGATCGGGCCGCTACGTGCGGAACCCTGGATCAACTCCCAGCGGGACAGACGCCCCGAGAACACCCCACACAAGGTGTCGATGCTCAGGTCCAGTTCATGGCTGCCGGGCTTGTTGAACGGAATTGCAACGCTCGTCGCTGCCGAAGGCACCTGGATCAGCTTGCCGAACTGCGCCTGATGGGCCAAGGCGTAGTTGCTCAGTTCCACCGCGCTCAGCCTCGACTCACTGGCCACCCAATGCACGGTCTTGGGGGCTGCGCCAGGCACCAGCACGCTGTAGTTGTTCTGTAGAAAAGCCACCTTGTCCCGGCCCTGATCCGCGCCAATGTAGGGCGCAAACCCCGCGGTCAACACCCCGGCGGTCTGATACAGCGGCCGGGTAAAGGTCGAGCCTCCACCGTTGATATCCGCCTGGGCCTGCTGGACGCAGAACGCGCCGTATAACAGTGAAGCGATCAACCATTGAGCTTTGGGCATGACAAGACTCCTTTCCTATCCGGTGATGTCACTGGCCGTTCGGAGGGCGTAAGCCCGCTGGATGCGCGCTCTGAACAGATGCTGGATGAAAAAAATCAGCAACGGCCGAAACCGTTGCTGATCGGGTGTTGCCGCTCGGTGGGGTTCGCCGTTACAGCGGACGACCGATGTTGTTGCAGACGTTGGTGTTGCCGATGCTCAGGGTGTTGGAAGCGGTCACGAAGGTGGTGCGGATCGCGGTTTTCCAAGCGGTAGGCAGTGGTACGAAACGGTTGGCGGTGATGGCCGCGTCGTTGTTGGTGGTCGCGCCGTAGTGACGGGCGAAGAAGTCACGCACCTGGCCGCTCTGAGTGGCGTCGGCATAGCACTGGCTGAAGATCAGGTTGGTGAAGCCCAGGATTGGGTAGCCAGTATCGGGATAAGGCACGGTGCCGGTCGCGCCGGCCTTGCCGAAGACAGGTACCCACTTGTCCGGATTGCCGCGATCGGCCGCAGCTGGAACCGGAACGCCACCGATGGCGGCGGAAACGTTGGCAGGTGCAGGCGAAACGCCGGCCACCTTGGCCACCTTGGTGGCGTCGTCCAGACCGGCCAGGCTTGGCGCGGCGTAGTCCGGGCTCATGTAGGTGATGCGGCCGTCGCCGGCGTTCAGGGCATCCATCACGCCTTGGCTGCCCACTGCGGCCACAGCGCCGGCAGGCAGGCCACCGGTGTAGCTGGTAGCGAAGTTGGTGGTCACGCCGAAGGTGCCGGTCTCGGCGCATTTGGCGTTCAGGAAGCGGGTGAACAGCTCGGTGGTGCCGCTGCTTTCGTTGCGGTAAACCACGGTGATGGCGCCAGTACGGCCTGAACCGGCGATCTGGCTCCAGTCGGAAACACGGCCGGAGAACACGCCGCACAGGTCATTGACGCTCAGGTTGACCGCAGCAGTGCCGGCCTTGTTGAACGGAATGGCAACCGAAGTGGCCACCGAAGGCACCTGGATCAGTTTGCCCCAGGCCGCTTCGTGACCGGTGGCGTAGGCGCTCAGTTCAGCGGCAGAGAGCTTGGAATCGCTACCGGCCCAGTGCACGTTCTTGCCGGTAGTGCCGGCCACGAACTTGGTGTAGTCGTTGTTCAGGAAGGCAGCCTTGCCGTTGCCGCTGCCTACGCCGATGTAGGGAGCGAAGCCGGCGGTCAGTACGCCAGCGGTCTGGTACAGCGGTTGTGGCAGGGTGGCGCCACCGCCGTTGATATCAGCCAGGGCAGCCTGTGCCGAGCACAGGGCAGCCAGGGTCAGGGATGCCGCGAGAACGTTGCGCTTAAACATGAAGAATCTCCTTTCGTCGTGTTCGTACGTTGGGTGAATAGCTCTTGCATGACGCCATGGCACTCGGGCCAGAAGCCTTGATCCAGAGGGCTTGAGGGGTGAGGCCATGGAGAGAGAAGTTCGCAGCTTCCGGTGACAGATAAAGGAAAAAACCTCGGGAGAAACCGACTGTTTTGGCAAAAGATTCTCGGGTGTTTGGCGCCGTTTTCCGGGCCTTTCCCGGGTAGGTGAGCGCCAGGTTGCCCGAGCTGGCGCCGGCATCGCTCTGCAAGCGCCGAAGCTAGTGCAGACAGCGCCGGAACATGACAGAACAAGGAACCCGAGCTTGGCCGATTGCCGGGTCGGGAGTGAGGCAGGCCGCGTGAAATTTTCTGGCTGCCCTGCCCTTCGGACCACACCTTCGCTCTCGTAGGAGCCGGCTTGCCGGCGAAGGGGCCCGCGAGACCTGCATCGCCGGGGCCGACGCCTTCGCTGGCAAGCCAGCTCCTACGGACCGGCCCAGACCGGGCCGGACGGGGTCAGGTCAGGTCGGGTTGTGCGGTTCAGGTCACCAGTTGGTTGATCTCGATGATCGGCAGCATCACCGCCATCACGATCACCAGCACCACACCGCCCATGACCACGATCATCAGCGGTTCGAGCAACGCGGTCATGCCCATGGCCCGGCGTTCGATATCCCGCGACAGGGTCAGGGCCGCCCGCTCCAGCATCGGCGGCAAGGCCCCGGTCTTTTCACCACTGGCGATCAGGTGGATCAGCACCGGCGGGAAGACTTTCTCCACCCGCAGCGCAGCCGCGAGGTTGGCCCCCTCGCGCACCTTGGCCGTGGCCTCGCTGACGCTCTGGCTCAGGCGGTCGTTGGACAGGGTCTGGCGCGCCGCGTCCAGGGCCCGCAGCAGCGGCACCCCGGCGCCACTGAGAATCGCCAGGGTCGAGGCGAAACGCGCGGTGTTCAACCCCAGGACAAAACGCCCGAACAGCGGCAGGCGCAGAATCCGGCTGTGCCAGCTCAAGCGTGCCCGGGGGTTGCGCAGGTACAGCCGCCACCCCCAGAACCCCGCCACCAGGGCGCCGAAACACTGGATGCCCCAGGCACGAATGAAGTCGCTGGCATTGAGCATGGCCAGGGTCAGCCCCGGCAGGTCCTGGCGGGCCTGGGAAAAGGCGCTGACCACCTGGGGCACCACATAACTGAGCAAAAAGATCACGATGCCGATGGACACCAGGCCCACCACCCCGGGGTAGATAAAGGCAGTGAGGATCTTGCCCCGCAGGCCGTTGCGCTCCTCGATATAGTCCGCCAGCCGCTCCATGACCTGGGCCAGGTCGCCGGACTCTTCACCTGCGGCAATCAGTGCCCGGTAGATTTCCGGAAAGTCCCGGGGCCGCGCCGCCAGGGCCTCGGCCAGGCGCATGCCGCTGCGCACATCCGCGCGCACCGCGCTCAGGGTCTGGGCAATGTGCTTGCGCTCGGCCTGCTCTACCGTGGCGCTGAGCGCCGCCTCCAGAGGCAGACTGGCCCCCAGCAGGCTGGCCAGCTGGCGCGTGGCCCAGGCCAGGTCGTTGTCGCTGAGCCTGGGGCTGAAGAGCCCCCCAGCTGCGCCGCTGCCTGGGTTGCTGTCCAGTTGCACCTGCAGCGCGGTCAGGCCGCGGCTGCGCAGGCTGGCGAAAGCCGCGCCCTGGCTGTCGGCTTCCAGGTGTCCGGATTCGATCTTGCCGAGGGCGTCGGCGGCTTCGTAGCGATAGCGATTCATCAGGCGTCCCGTGTCACACGTAGGATTTCTTCCGGTGCGGTGGCGCCGCTGCGTACCCAGCGCTCGCCATCCTCACGCATGCTCAGCATCCCGGCTCGCCGCGCTGCGGCCCGCAGGGCCTGCTCGTCAGCGCCCTGGTGGATCAGGCTGCGGATGTCATCGTCGATGCAGAACAGCTCATGAATCCCGGTGCGGCCGCTGTAGCCGATGTGGTTACAGGCCGGGCAGCCCACCGGGTGCCAGGTGCCGGGATTGGCCGGATCGGCTTGCTTGCACTGGTTGCACAAGCGCCGCACCAGCCGCTGGGCCAGCACCCCGAGCATCGACGAGGCCAGGAGGAAAGGCTCCACCCCCATGTCGATCAGGCGGTTGACCGCCGACACTGCGTCGTTGGTGTGCAGGGTCGCCAGCACCAAGTGCCCGGTAAGCGAGGCCTGGACCGCGATCTGCGCGGTTTCCAGATCGCGGATCTCGCCGATCATGATCACATCCGGGTCCTGGCGCAGAATCGCCCGCAGGGCCAGGGCGAAGGTCATGTCGATCTTGGCGTTGACCTGGATCTGGCTGATGCCCGGCAGGTCGTATTCCACCGGGTCTTCGACGGTGAGGATATTGCTGGTGCTGGCATCCAGCCGGGCCAGGGCGGCGTAGAGGCTGGTGGTCTTGCCGCTGCCGGTGGGCCCGGTGACCAGGACGATGCCGTGGGGCTGGCGGATCAGGCCATCCAGACGCGCCAGCAGGTCCGGGTCCATGCCCAGGGTTTCCAATTGCAGGCGCCCGGCCTGCTTGTCCAGCAGCCGCATCACCACCCGCTCGCCATGGCCGGTGGGCACCGTGGATACCCGAATGTCGATGGGCCGCCCGGCCACCCGCAAGGCGATGCGGCCGTCCTGGGGCAAGCGTTTTTCGGCGATATCCAACTGGGCCATGATCTTGATCCGCGACACCAGCGCCCCGTGCAGCGCCTTGCGCGGCGAGACCACATCGCGCAGGGTGCCGTCGACCCGGTAGCGCACCACCGAGTGGGTTTCAAAGGGCTCGATATGAATATCACTGGCCTCGTCCCGCGCGGCCTGGGTGAGCAAGGCGTTGATCATGCGGATCACCGGGGCGCCGTCCTGGGTGTCCAGCAGGTCGGTGATTTCCGGCATGTCCTGCATCAGGCGGTCCAGGTCCACCTCATTCTCCGCGGCCCCGACCACCGCTGCGGCGCTGCCGGTGTCGGCGTAGGCCGTGGCCAAGAGCCCGTCGAGTTCGTCATCGCGGATGCGTTCCAGGCGTGCGGGGCCGAACTGGCGGCGGGCTTCGCTGATGGACCAGCCGGGGGTCGAGGGGCAGACCAGCAGGGTGGCGCCCTGCTCGCTGTGACGCAGGAGAATGCGTTGGGATTTGGCCCAGGCGTAGGGGAGCTGGAGGGGCTGAGTGGGCATTGTTTGGGTCTCCTGATTGGGGGGCATATCCGTTGCTGCGGTCACGGCCACTTATGGTTTCGCCCTTACGGCGAGTCACTTTGGAAAGAGCCCAAAGTAACCAAAGGCTCTTGCCCCTCCACTCGGTGCCTCGCTTAGGCTCGGCATGCCCTCACTCCGGCATTGATCCGTGGGCCGCCGCCACCGGCCATCCATGGCCGGGTGGCGGCTAACCCGGCGTCCTGCCGGGTTACCCACGGCTCAATGCCTGCGTTCGGCCATCGTGGTTAACGGGGCGTTCAGATCAAGATCAAGATCAAGATCAAGAGCAAGACGGCGGCCTACCGGCCGGCCTAGTTTCATTTGTCCTTTACAGGGCGACGTTGCTCTTGGCAGGGGCGAAGGTCCTGCGGACCTTTGCGCAGCTTCGCTGTGGCTCAGCAGCGGCTACAGGGCCAATGCCGAACGGGGTTGTGTAGCCGCTGCCGCAGGCTGCGAACGGCTCCGCAGGAGACGCGGGGATCTTAAGGCCGCCCAAGATCGACAGGCGATCGTCAGGCAAGGTCCTGCGGACCTTTGCGCAGCTTCGCCGTGGCTCAGCAGCGGCTACAGGGCCAATGCCGATCGGGGATTTGTGTAGCCGCTGCCGCAGGCTGCGAACGGCTTGGGCGGCATTCCGGCGCAGCAGACGCTAAACCTGCTACCCCCTGCGCCGCACCACTCAAAAGGAGCGGATGATCCGCCCCAGGGTTTCCATGGCCTGTTCCGCCGCTTCGTTCCAGGGGCTGCCGTAGTTCAGGCGGATGCAGTTGCGAAAGCGCTGGGTCGGGGAAAAGATCGGTCCGGGGGCGATGCTGATGCCCTGGGCCAGGGCCATCTGGAACAGTTTCAACGAGTCCATCTGCGGTGGCAGTTCCAGCCACAGGAAGTAGCCGCCCGCCGGCTGGCTGACCCGGGTCTGCGCCGGGAAGTAGCGGGCAATCGCCGCCAGCATGGCGCTCTGTTGTTCTTCCAGGGCGTAGCGCAGTTTGCGCAGGTGGCGGTCGTAGCCGCCGTGCTGCAGGTAGTCGGCAATCGCCGCCTGGGCCGGCATCGAGGCGCACAGTGAGGTCATGAGTTTCAGCCGTTCGATTTTCTGCGCGTAACGCCCGGCGGCCACCCAGCCGATGCGGTAGCCGGGGGCCAGGCTCTTGGCGAAGGAGCCGCAGTGCATCACCAGGCCTTCGGTGTCGAAGGCCTTGGCCGGTTTTGGCGCTTGCTGGCCGTAGTACAGCTCGGCGTAGACGTCGTCTTCGATCAGTGGCACTTGATGCTGGCGCAGCAGTTCCACCAGTTCCTGCTTCTTGGCCTCGGGCATGCTCGCGCCCATGGGGTTCTGGAAGTTGGTCATGCACCAGCAGGCCTTGATCGGGTGCCGCTCCAGGGTCTGGGCCAGGACGCCGAGGTCGATGCCGTCTCGCGGGTGCACGGGAATTTCCACCGCCTTGAGCTTGAGCCGTTCCAGCACTTGCAGGCTGGCATAGAAGGCCGGGGCCTCGATGGCCACCAGGTCGCCGGGTTCGGTCACGGCCTGCAGGCACAGGTTAAGGGCCTCCAGGGCGCCGTTGGTGATCAGCAGTTCCTCCATGGGCAGCATCAGCCCGGCCACCATGTAGCGCAGGGCGATCTGGCGGCGCAGTTGCGGGTTGCCCGGGGACATGTCGGTGACCACCACCCGCGGGTCCATCTCGCGGCTGGCGCTGGCCAGGGAGCGGGACAGGCGTTGCAGGGGGAACAGGGTCGGGCTGGGGAAGGCCGAGCCGAAGGGCACGGTGCTCGGGTCCTTGATCGAGTCGAGCACCGAGAACACCAGTTCGCTGACATCGACTTCGGTGGATTCGTTGACTTCGCTGCTGATCACCGGCTCGGAGAACGGGCTCGGTGCGTGAGCATTGACGAAGTAGCCGGAGCGCGGGCGGGCACGGATCAGACCGCGACGCTCCAGCAGGTAATAGGCCTGAAACACGGTTGACGGGCTGACCCCGTAGGTCTGGCTGGCGTAGCGCACCGAAGGCACGCGCTGGCCAGGGCCCAGGACCCCGGAGCGGATCAGTTCGGCGATGTCGTCGGCGAATTTTTCGTAGCGTTTCATCTGCGGTGCAAGATCCAGTCTGGTCATCGGGTCTAGGTGTTCAGATTCGCAAGGGAGGGCTCGACGGCCAGGGTGGGGCCCATGGCGGCGTCGAGTACAGGGTTCCCGTGGCCGAGGGACGGCAGCAGGCTCCCTGGCCACGGCATTCTAGAGGCTCAGCGGTTCATCGGCGCAACAAAACGGCTTTTGGCGATGGCGTAGACGCTTGGCTCATCGCTGTCGGCGACCTTGAAGCTGATGGCCTGGGAGCTGCTTTGTGGGCGGTCCTGGGTCATCGCCACCGAGACCGGCAGGTCGGTGATTTCGCCCGGGGCCAGGCTCAGTTCGGTCTTGCCCTGCAGTTCGAAACCATCGCCATCCACCAGGGCCAGGCGGTAGTTCTGGCGCTCCTGGGTCTTGTTGATGATCTTCAGGCTGTAGATGTTCTCGATCTGCCCCAAGGCGTTTTCGCGGAACAGGCCACGGTCCTTGCTCACGTCCAGGGACACCATCGGCCGTTGTACCAGGGCCAGGGCCAGGGCGCCGATCATCACCAGCAGCACCGCGCTGTAGCCCACCAGGCGCGGCCGCAGCAGGTGAGTCTTGCCCCCTTGCAGTTGGTGTTCCGAGGTGTAGGCGATCAGGCCCCGGGCGTAGCCCATCTTGTCCATGATCGAGTCGCAGGCGTCGATGCAGGCGGCGCAGCCGATGCATTCCATCTGCAGGCCGTCACGAATGTCGATGCCGGTAGGGCAGACCTGCACGCACACCTGGCAGTCGATGCAGTCGCCCAGGCCGACGTCGGCGGGCTTGACGTCACGCTTGCGCGGGCCGCGGCTTTCACCGCGCACCGGGTTGTAGGAGATGGTCAGGGTGTCCTTGTCGAACATCACGCTCTGGAAGCGCGCATAAGGGCACATGTGCATGCACACCGCCTCGCGCAGCCAGCCGGCGTTAATGTAGGTGGCCGCAGCGAAGAACAGCACCCAGAACAGACTCAGGCCACCGATCTGCAGGGTCAGCAGTTCCTGGGCCAGAGGGCGGATCGGGGTGAAGTAGCCAACGAAGGTCAGACCGGTGAGCAGGCTGATGCCCAGCCACAAGGTGTGCTTCATGGCCCGGCGGGCCAGCTTGTTCAGGCCCCAGGGCGCAGCTTGCAGCTTGATGCGCTGGTTGCGTTCACCTTCAGTGACCTTCTCGCACCACATGAACAGCCAGGTCCATGAACTTTGCGGGCAGGTGTAGCCGCACCAGACCCGGCCGGCGAACACCGTGATGGCGAACAGGCCGAAGGCGCAGATGATCAGCAGCGCCGAGAGGAGGATGAAGTCCTGAGGCCAGAAGGTCGCGCCGAAGATGTGGAACTTGCTTTCGGCCAGGTCCCAGAGCACCGCCTGGCGGCCGCCCCAGTTCAACCAGACCGTGCCGAAGAACAGCAGGAACAGGAAACCTGCGCCGGTCATGCGCAGGGTACGGAACAAACCGGTGAAGCTACGGGTGTAAACGTGTTTGTCGGTGGTCTTCGACTTCATCTGTTTAGGGGGTGAAGGTTCGAAGGTCTCTACTAATCGGACGGGGATTCTTTCGCTCATGGTCGTTCGCTCATCAGCCTCCATCAGGCCGCGCAACTATGACCACGGATCTGTTTGCATAACAGACTCAGGTATTTGATAAAAAACCGTATCAGATGAGCCTTTACGGTGCCCCTGCGACAACTTGCTGCACCCCCTCAAGAGCCACCAGGGAAGGCCGCAGGGGCCTCTGGCACAGGCCTTCGCGGCGAGCCCTGATCCAGATCAGTCAAATCACCGAATCACCGTCGGTGGCCTTCAGATGGCGCCGACCGTCGGTGGCGCCTGCTACGGTCAAAGCATCGGCTTCTGCTTCGGTGACGTAGATGCGTTCTCCCGCCAGCTCCACCGCCGACATGGATTTGGCAGCGTCGGTGATGACGGTCAGGGCGCTGGCGGGAAGGCGTTGGTGGAGGGTGTCGGTGTCGATGTAGCAGGTCTGGTTTTCGATGCGCAGGCTCATGATGCGTACCTCTTGGCAATGGGCGTACAGATTAGGCTGCAGGGCCTGGCCAGGGTTCGGCAGCGGCGATCAACGGTGGTCGTTGCAGGCCGCGGGTGCAGGAGCCGGCTGCCGGCGAACAGGCCCGTCAAGAGGGCGGGTGTTTTGGCCGGCAAGCTGGCTGCTGTGGTGTCAGCGGGTCGACGCTCCATGCGTGACCACCACCGGCGGCATGGTATTGGGAGGATCGCCCTTGGGCGGTGGGGTGGTCTCTGGTGGTTCCTGCTCGGGAACCGGTTGCGGCTCGCTGGGGGGCAGGGTCGGTTGGTCGATGTTCGGATCGGGAGTTTCTGCCGGGATCGGGATATTCATCGCTGTGGCCTCCTTTGTGCTTGTCGATGCACGGGCTCTCTGGGTGGACCCTGGGAGCAGGGAATTGATTCCCGTCGATTTGGCCAGCGATCGCGGTGAACTTTCGCCGATGCCGGTGGCTCGGAAACAAGGTGCATTGATTCATCGGGGCGCTGGGCGCCCTGCGACCAGAGCGTCCATGGCGCGTTAAAGGGGTGATGCTCAATGACTGCAGAAAAACCGACTGAACAGCAATACCAGGCGCAGTTGCCCTTGTCTCAGGCCTTGTTGCTGCCGCGCATTGCCATCGAGAACACCCGCCCGGTCCTCGACGGTGGGCAGTTCGCGGTCAAGGCGGTGGCCGGCCAAGAGGTCGAGGTGACGTGCAAGGTGTTCGCCGACGGCCACGACAAACTGGCCGTGCGGGTGCGCTGGCGCGAGGAGCAGCAGGACGCCTGGAGCAGCCAGGCCCTTGAGGACCAGGGCAACGACGGCTGGCTGGGGCGCTTTCCCGTGCCCACCGTGGGCCGCTATCGTTTTTGTATCGAAGCCTGGATCGATCAGTTCGCCAGCTTCTGTTACGAACTGGAGAAAAAACACCGGGCCGGGGTGCCGGTGAGCCTGGAGTTGCAAGAGGGGCGGACTTCGGTGCAGCAAGCCGCCGAGCGTAGCGAAGGGCCGTTGCGCGAGCGATTGCTGGCGCTGCAACAACAGCTTGCCGGCTTGCTGGAGACCGAGCAGGTCGCCTTGTTTCTCAAGGATTCCAGTGCCCGGCTGATGGCCGAGGCCGACCACCGGCCCTACCTGAGCCTGAGCCCCGAATACCCGCTGGATGTGGAGCGGGTACAGGCGCAGTTCGCCAGCTGGTACGAGCTGTTTCCGCGCTCGATCACCGAGCATCCTTCCCGCCATGGCACTTTCAACGACGTCCACTCGCGACTGTCGATGATCCATGACATGGGCTTCGACGTGCTGTATTTCCCGCCCATCCATCCCATTGGCCGCAGCCACCGCAAGGGGCGCAACAACGCGTTGACGGCGGCCCCGGGCGACCCCGGCAGTCCCTACGCGATTGGCAGCGAGGAGGGCGGCCACGAGGCGATCCATCCGCAGTTGGGCAGCCTGGATGATTTCCGTCGTCTGGTAGCCGCCGCTGCCGACCACGGCCTGGAGATCGCCCTGGATTTCGCCATCCAGTGTTCCCAGGACCATCCCTGGCTCAAGCAGCACCCGGGCTGGTTCAACTGGCGCCCGGACGGCACCATCAAGTACGCCGAGAACCCACCGAAGAAGTATCAGGACATCGTCAACCTCGACTTCTATGCCGCCGACGCCATACCCAGCCTGTGGCTGGAACTGCGGGACATCGTCATCGGCTGGGTCGAGGAGGGGGTCAAGACCTTTCGCGTGGACAACCCCCACACCAAGCCGCTGCCGTTCTGGCAATGGCTGATCGGCGACGTGCGCCGCCAGTACCCGGAGGTGATCTTCCTCGCCGAGGCCTTTACCACCCCGGCGATGATGGCGCGCCTGGGCAAGGTCGGTTACACCCAGAGCTACACCTACTTCACCTGGCGCAACACCAAGAGCGAGCTGGCCAGCTACTTCAGCGAGCTCAATCAGTCGCCGTGGCGCGAGTGCTTCCGGCCGAACTTCTTCGTCAACACCCCGGACATCAATCCGGCGTTTCTGCATGACTCGGGGCGCCCGGGGTTTCTGATCCGCGCGGTGCTGGCCAGCATGGGCTCGGGGCTGTGGGGCATGTACTCCGGGTTTGAACTCTGTGAATCGGCGCCGGTGCCGGGCAAGGAGGAGTACCTGGATTCGGAGAAGTACGAGATCCGGCCCCGGGATTTCAACGCCGCCGGCAACATCATTGCCGAGATCGCCCAGCTCAACCGCATCCGTCGGCAGAACCCGGCGCTGCACAGTCACCTGGGGCTCAAGCTGTACAACGCCTGGAACGATCAGATCCTGTATTTCGGCAAACGCAACGCCGAGGGCGACAACTTCGTCCTGGTGGCGGTCAGCCTCGATCCCTTCAATGCCCAGGAGGCCCATTTCGAACTGCCGCTGTGGGAGCTGGGGCTGGCTGACGATGCCGCCACCCAGGGGGAGGACCTGATGAACGGCCATCGCTGGACCTGGTACGGCAAGACCCAATTCATGCGCCTGGAGCCGGCGCAACCCTTCGGCATCTGGCGCATCAGTCCCCTGTAGGAGCCGGCTTGCCGGCGAAGAGGCCCGTGAGCCTTGCGCCGGGCTGGCTGACGCCTTCGCTGGCAAGCCAGCTCCTACGGTTGTCGTGGCGCATCGGTAGGTGCGTCGGCGCTCATTCATTTTTTCAGGAGTCCGACATGGCCAAGAAACCCCGCTCAGCGACCTTTATCAAGGACCCGCTCTGGTACAAGGACGCGGTGATCTACCAGGTGCATGTGAAGTCCTATTTCGATTCCAATAACGACGGGATCGGCGACTTTCCCGGACTGATCGCCAAGCTCGACTACATCAAGGAGCTGGGGGTCAACACCCTCTGGCTGTTGCCGTTCTACCCCTCGCCACGCCGTGACGACGGCTACGACATCGCCGAGTACCGCGGGGTCAGCCCTGACTACGGCACCCTGGCCGACGTCCGGCGCTTTATCGCCGAGGCCCATAAGCGCGAGCTGCGGGTGATCACCGAGCTGGTGATCAATCACACCTCGGACCAGCACCCCTGGTTCCAGCGGGCGCGCAAGGCCCGGCCCGGTTCGGCGGCGCGCAACTTTTACGTGTGGTCCGACGACGAGCAGAAATACGCCGGCACGCGGATCATCTTCCTGGATACCGAAACGTCCAACTGGACCTGGGACCCGGTGGCCGGCCAGTACTTCTGGCACCGTTTCTATTCCCACCAGCCGGACCTCAATTTCGACAATCCCCAGGTGATGAAGGCGGTGCTCTCGGTGATGCGCTACTGGCTGGACATGGGCATCGACGGCCTGCGCCTGGACGCCATTCCCTACCTGATCGAGCGCGATGGCACCCACAACGAGAACCTGCCCGAGACCCACGACGTGCTCAAGCAGATCCGCGCCGAGATCGACGCCCACTACCCGGATCGCATGCTCCTGGCCGAGGCCAACCAGTGGCCGGAGGACACCCAGCTGTACTTTGGCCAATCAACCAATGGCGACGACGGCGACGAATGCCACATGGCCTTTCACTTCCCGCTGATGCCGCGCATGTACATGGCCCTGGCCCAGGAAGACCGCTTCCCCATTACCGATATCCTGCGCCAGACCCCGGAGATTCCGGCCCACTGCCAGTGGGCGATCTTTCTGCGCAACCACGATGAGCTGACCCTGGAAATGGTCACCGACAAGGAGCGCGACTACCTGTGGAACTACTACGCCGCCGACCGCCGGGCGCGGATCAACCTGGGGATTCGTCGGCGCCTGGCGCCGCTGATGGAGCGCGACCGGCGGCGCATCGAACTGCTCAACAGTCTGCTGCTGTCGATGCCCGGCACCCCGACCCTGTATTACGGCGACGAGATCGGCATGGGCGACAACATCTACCTGGGGGACCGCGACGGCGTGCGCACGCCGATGCAGTGGTCCATCGACCGCAATGGCGGCTTTTCCCGCGCCGACCCGGCGAGCCTGGTGCTGCCGCCGATCATGGACCCGCTGTATGGCTATCAGTCGGTCAACGTCGAGACCCAGTCCGGCGATCCCCACTCGTTGCTCAACTGGACCCGGCGCATGCTGGCGGTGCGCAAGCAGTCCAAGGCCTTTGGCCGGGGCACGCTGAAGATGCTGTCGCCGAGCAACCGGCGGATTCTGGCCTATACCCGGGAATACACGGGGCCTGACGGCAAGCAGGAAATCATCCTCTGCGTGGCCAACGTCTCGCGCAGTGCCCAGGCGGCGGAACTGGACCTGTCGGCCTTCGCCGGCATGGTGCCGGTGGAGATGCTCGGCGGAAATGCCTTTCCTCCCATCGGCCAGTTGAGTTTCCTCCTGACCCTGGCGCCCTACGGCTTCTACTGGTTCGTTCTGGCGGCAGAAAACCAGATGCCCAGCTGGCATGTGGAACCGGCCCAGAGCCTGCCGGACTTCACCACCCTGGTGCTGAAAAAACGCCTCGAAGAATTGCTCGAAGCGCCATCGCGCACCACGCTGGAGCACAGCGTCTTGCCCCACTGGCTGCCCAAGCGCCGCTGGTTCGCTGGCAAGGACAGCGCCATCGAGCAGGCACAGATCGCCTACGGCGTAGGTTTTGGCGATCCCCAGCATCCCGTGCTGCTCAGCGAGATCGAGGTCACCAGCGATGGGCAGCGCCAGCGCTATCAACTGCCCTTCGGCCTGCTCGCGGAAGAGCCGCTCGGCAGTGCCTTGCCTCAGCAACTGGCCATGGCCCGGGTGCGGCGCGGGCGCCAGGTCGGGCTGATCACCGACGCCTTCGCCCTCGACAGTTTCGTGCGCAGCGTGCTGCAGGCCCTGCAGGCGCAGACCCGGCTGGACAGTGCTGCCGGGCAGATCCGTTTCGACGGCACCGAGCGGTTGGCCGAGTTGGGGCTGACCGGCGACTCCGAGGTGCGCTACCTCTCGGCGCAACAGTCCAACAGCTCGGTGGTGGTGGGGGGCAGCCTGGTGCTCAAGCTGATTCGCAGGGTGGAAGGAGGCATTCACCCGGAACTGGAAATGGGCGCCTTCCTCACTGCCGCCGGATTCCGCCATATCTCGCCCTTGCTGGGCTCGGTGGTGCGCCGCGATGAGCAGGGCGAGGATCATCTGCTGATGATCGCCCAGGGCTACCTGAGCAATCAGGGGGATGCCTGGGAATGGACCCAGAACAACCTGGAGCGGGCTATCCGCGATGAGTGGGCGCAGGCCATGTCCGAGCAGGAACAACACTACAACGCCCTCGGGGAGCTTGAGGATTTCGCCGGCCTGCTGGGGCAGCGTCTGGGAGAAATGCACCTGTTGCTGGCGGCCCCCGACAGCCCACCGGACTTTGCACCGCAAGTGAGCACCCTCAAGGACACCCAGGCCTGGAATCGTCAGGTGGCGGCACAAGTGGAACGGGGGTTGCAGTTGCTCCAGCAGCATCAGGGCGAGCTGAGTCCTGGCGACCAGAATCGGGTGAGCCGATTGTTGCAGCACAAGACGAAAATCCTCGGTCACATCCAGCAACTGGCCAGGCAGTTGGTGGGTGGGCTGCGGATTCGGGTGCATGGTGACCTGCATCTGGGGCAGGTGCTGGTGGTCAAGGGCGATGCCTACCTGATCGACTTCGAGGGTGAGCCGGCGCGGCCTCTGGCAGAGCGTCGGGGCAAGCACAGCCCGTACAAGGATGTCAGCGGGGTGTTGCGCTCCTTCGACTACGCTGCCGCCATGGCCCTGGAGACGCCAGCGGTGGAGGGCGCGCACATGGCCGAGCAGGCCCGGCAACGGGTGGTCCGTCGTTATCTGCAGGAGGCGCGGCAAGCCTTTGTCCAGGCGTATCGGCTGGCGACGGCTAGTCTTGCCCATGAGTGGCAGGACCCGGCGGCTGCGGATGCCGCACTGGCCCTGTTCAGTCTGGAGAAGGCCGCCTATGAGCTGGCCTATGAAGCGGAAAACCGGCCCACCTGGCTGCCTGTGCCCTTGCACGGCCTGGTGGGGCTGTTGCGTGAACTGGACCCCTTTTCCGATCTTGAGCGTGATGGAGAGCAGTCATGAGTGTCTCGAACAAGGAACAGGGAAAGAACCAACCGGCATTGCTCCCTTCAGCCGAGGTCATCGATGCCTTGGTGCGGGCCGAGCATCCTGATCCGTTCGCTGTGCTCGGGCCCCACGGAGATGGTGCCGGCGGGCAATTCATCCGGGCCTATCTGCCCGGCGCCCTGAGCGTGCAGGTGCTGGACCGGGAGCAGCAGCAAGTGCTCGGCAGCCTCCACGCCGCCGAAGTGCCCGGGCTGTTTGCCGGGCATTTCAGCCAGGGCCGGCCCTATCTGCTGCGGGTGCAGTGGGCCGGTGGCGAGCAGGTCAGTGAAGACCCCTACAGCTTCGGCCCGTTGCTGGGGGAGATGGATCTGTATCTGTTCGCCGAAGGCAATCATCGTGACCTCGGCTCCTGCCTGGGGGCGCAACCGACCACCGTGGACGGCGTCCAGGGCGTGCGCTTTGCAGTCTGGGCGCCCAACGCCCGGCGGGTTTCGGTGGTGGGGGACTTCAATATCTGGGACGGGCGGCGCCACCCAATGCGCCTGCGGCATCCCTCCGGGGTCTGGGAGCTGTTCGTTCCGCGCCTGCAACCTGGAGAGGCCTACAAGTACGAGATTCTCGGGCCCCAGGGCATCCTGCCGCTCAAGGCCGACCCCATGGCCCTGGCCACCCAGTTGCCGCCGGACACCGCGTCCAGGGTCGCCGAGCCCTTGCAATTCCACTGGCAGGACCAGGCATGGATGCAGGCCAGGGGCGAACATCAGCGAACCGATGCGCCCTTGTCCATCTACGAGTTGCACGCCGGCTCCTGGCAGTGCGAAGTAGATGACCTTGGGGAAGTGGCCCGCCAGTACAGTTGGGCCGAGCTGGCCGAACGCCTGATCCCCTACGTCAAGGACCTGGGCTTCACCCATATCGAGCTGATGCCGATCATGGAACACCCTTTCGGCGGTTCCTGGGGGTATCAACCGCTGTCACAGTTCGCCCCCAGTGCCCGCTATGGCTCGCCCCAGGATTTCGCCGCCTTTGTCGATGCCTGCCACCAGGCGGATATCGGTGTGATCCTCGACTGGGTGCCGGCGCACTTTCCCACCGATACCCATGGCCTGGCCCAGTTCGACGGCACCGCGCTCTATGAGTACGGCAACCCCCTGGAGGGCTTTCACCAGGACTGGGACACCCTGATCTACAACCTCGGGCGCACGGAAGTGCACGGTTTCATGCTGGCCTCGGCGCTGCACTGGCTCAAACATTTCCATGTCGACGGTCTGCGGGTGGATGCGGTGGCGTCGATGCTCTATCGCGACTATTCGCGCAAGGCCGGTGAATGGGTGCCGAACCGCCACGGTGGCCGCGAGAATCTGGAAGCCATCGACTTTCTGCGCCACCTCAACGATGTGGTGGCCCTGGAAGCGCCGGGCGCCCTGGTGATTGCCGAGGAATCCACCGCCTGGCCCGGGGTCAGCCAGCGCACCGACCAGGGCGGCCTGGGCTTTGCCTACAAATGGAACATGGGCTGGATGCACGACTCCCTGCATTACATCCAGCAGGACCCGGTGTACCGCGCCCATCACCACAACGAACTGAGCTTCGGGCTGGTGTACGCCTGGTCCGAGCGTTTCATCCTGCCGATTTCCCATGACGAGGTGGTGCACGGCAAGCATTCGCTGATCGACAAGATGCCAGGCGATCGCTGGCAGAAGTTCGCCAACCTGCGGGCTTACCTGAGCTTCATGTGGGCCCATCCGGGCAAGAAACTGCTGTTCATGGGCTGCGAGTTCGGCCAGTGGCGCGAGTGGAATCACGATCAGCAACTGGACTGGTACCTGCTGCAGTACCCGGAGCACCGGGGCGTGCAGCAATTGGTGGGCGACCTCAACCGGCTGTATCGCCAGTACCCGGCGTTGCATGACCAGGACGACGTGCCCCAGGGTTTCCAGTGGCTGATCGGCGACGATGCGATCAACAGCGTCTATGCCTGGTTGCGCTGGAGCAAAACCGGTGAGCCCTTGCTGGTGGTGGCCAACTTCACCCCGGTGCCGCGCCAGGCCTACCGCGTCGGCGTGCCGCTGGCGGGACGCTGGAGCGAGCTGCTCAACAGCGATTCGCAACTCTATGCCGGTTCCAACTATGGCAATGGCGGCGAAGCCTTCAGTGAAGAACAGGGCAGCCATGGCCAGGCCCTGTCCCTGGTGCTCAACCTGCCGCCCCTGGCGGTGTTGATCCTGCGCCCCGACAGCCTTTAGCCGCGGGTGGCCGGTAATGGTCAACATCAGGCCATTACCGGCACCGTCCTGGGTGCATCACCAACGCATGCGCACGCCCAGGCTGCCGATCAGGCCGTTGAGGTCGTTGTCATCCACATCGCTGCTGTAGTCGGCACTGACGTACAGGCTCACGGCGGGGGTGACCCTGGCCACCAGCCCCAGGCCAACCTCTACGGTGGAGGATTTGCGGCTGCTGCTGATCTTGTCCACCTGGTCCAGGCTCAGGGTCTCGCCGCTGTAGACCGTATGCCAGAGGTTGGTGCGCACATAGGGTTCCAGGGGCAGGCCGTGGACATCATAGCGCCCTTGCAGGCGCGCGCCGACACGGCCGCTCCAGGCGTTGAGGTCGTTACTGCTATTGCCACCGTCCAGGCGAATGCGTTGGTTGATCACCTGGGCCTGGGGTTCGATCACCCAGTTGTCACTCAGGCCTATGGCCACGCCGCCCTGCACGGAAAAGGTCATGGCGTTGCCTTCGGTGGTCATGCCCCGGCCCTGCTCATTGCGACTGAAACCGCTGACCCGGCCGCCGCTGGCGGACATGTCCAGGTGCCAGCCCTCGGCACCCTGCAGCCTCCAGAAGGCGCCCAGGCCTTGTCCCTGGACGCTGAGCCCGGCATTGCGTGGGTCGTTGACGGTGCTCGGGGCGCTGCCTTGGGTGAGGGTGTAGGTGTTGGGGGTACTCAGCAGGCCGATCTGTTGGGTGGTGCCGTTGTTCTGGATGCTGTAGAGCAGGGGGCCTTTGCGCGGTTCGCCGCCAGCGCCGGGCAGCGCCAGGTAGCCGACTTCAAGGTGCGTCGGCAGTCCGGGCCGGTCCAGGACCGCGAAGTCGCTCGGTCGCGGGCTGCCCAGGGGTGGGGCGCTGATCGGCAGGCTGCTCAGGGTTGAGGGGTACCCGGTGTTGTCGGTGTCCTCCCCCGGGGACGCCGCGACCTCCATGGAGCACAACAGCAAGGATGTGTACAGGCTGCACAAGGCGAACGGCAGAGGGCTTGAGGTGAGTGAGGTATTCATGGAGGTCTACCTTGCAAATGCATGCTTTATCTCGTTGGGGGCGCCTCTCCCACCCCCGTTCGAGAGGCAGCCGGATTCAATCGGGTAAAGTCCGCCGACCCGCTCTGCAGCAGGTGTTTTCGGCCTTTTCCCGGTTACTTTTTCCAGGGGTGGTTATTGGTAGCTAAGGAGAGAGCAGGGGGCTCGTCAAGAAAATGACTGACAAACGGAAGGGTTATTTTTGGGCGGCCAAATCACTGAAAAATGGCACTTTGTCCGAATGCCAGGGATGTGGGGCGGGCAGGGCGATCAGGGGCGACTCCAGCCCGTGGATTTGCTCGTCGCCAGGGTTCAGCAGGTCGACCAGACCTGCTGCCACTGGGCGGCACCGCCCCGGAATCCGTGAGCCGGGACGATCGCGGTTTTAGCGTTCATCGCTCGATGTCCGCGGTGCGGCCACGGGCGGCAGTTGCACCTCCACCGCCAGGGGCAGGTGATCGGAGAGGTGGGTCCAGGGCTTGTTGCCGAGGATCTGTGGCCGGTGGCTGCTGGCATTGCGCAGGTAGACCCGGTCCAGGCGCAGCAAGGGCCAGCGCGCGGGGTAGGTCTTGGCCGGGCGGCCGTGATGGCGTTCGAAGGCTTCGTGCAGGTCGTCGCGCCGGCCCAGGGCGACATTGCCGTGCATCTGCCAGTCGTTGAAGTCGCCGGCAATGATCACCGGCGCGTCCTCGGGCAGGGATTCGAGCAGTTGGCAGAGCAGCGCCAGTTGCAGTTGCCGGTGGCTTTCCAACAGGCCGAGGTGCACGCAGATGGCGTGCACCTCGGCGTATCCGGGTACATCCAGGACACAGTGCAGCAAGCCGCGGCGCTCGGGGCCGGTGATGGAAACATCCAGGTTGCGGTACTGGCGGATCGGGTACTTGGACAACAGGGCGTTGCCGTGATGACCGTCGGGGTACACCGCATTGCGTCCGTAGGCGTAATCGCTCCACATGCTGTCGGCGAGAAACTCGTACTGCGACTGCTGCGGCCAGTTGTCCAGGCGCGACGCATGGCGTTCATGCTCGCCCAGCACTTCCTGGAGAAACACCAGGTCGGCCTGGGTGCTGCGTACCGCTTCGCGCAGCTCCGGGAGAATGAAACGTCGGTTGAGGGCGGTGAAACCCTTGTGGGTGTTGACGGTCAGGATCTGCAGACGCTGGATGCTTCCCGGCTGGGGCTGGCGGGTGGACTCGCTGCTCACGCTCACTCCTGTGAATCAGTGACGGTTTCTCATGGGACTGATGGCCGGCACTCGCGTTCAGGTTATTTTCCGCCCGGGCCCGGCCTACATCAGGATGATTTCGTAGGGCAGGCGCAGGCGCTCCAGCAGAATCGGCGACAGCGACGGTTCCAGGCCGATTTCCGGTTCGCCCTGCAGCTGGCTGGCGTAGGCGTGGGCCGCGTGGCGCTTGCGGGCCACGGTCCAGGTGTCCAGGCGCAGCTTGCGTGCCCGCTGCCAGGGAATCTGGTGCTCCTCGCGCGAGGACCAGTGCCAGGCCCAGATCGGAATCTCGTAGAAGCGCGCGCCCACCTGGCCGGCAGCCTTGGCCGCGGCCCGGCCCACGGCTTCGTGATCGAGGTTGCCGTCGCCGCGCCAGGTGCTGAACACCACATCGCTGTCGCGCAGGTAACGGCTGATGAATGGTGCCAATTGCTGTTCGCGCTCGCTCAGGGCACTGTCGGCAAAGCCACCACGAATCCACTTCAGGCTGTGCAGGGGCAGCCCCAGGCGGCGCAGGGCCTCGGCGCTTTCCTGGGGCCGGAACACGCTGAGGCGGCGCTTGGGCCACAGCTCGGAACCTGGGTGACTGGCGCTGCCGTCGCTGATGGAGATCAGTTGCAGGGGGTGGCCATGGTGGGCCAGCACTTGCAGCAGGCCGCCGCTGGCTACCACTTCATCGCCGGGGTGGGGGGCGATGATCACGGCCCGGGAGCCGGGTGGAACCAGATTGCCGAGGTTGATGGGGGGAACGTCGGCCAGGTGGCGGGCACCGTTCCAGATCTGGCTGGGCCAGCTGTTGTCTATTGCGGTTATGGCTTTCATGAGGTGTCACATCCCTGTTTTCCGGGTCACGGCAATGAGGCCTGAACATCCGTTCAGTGGCGACCCTGGGTTTGCACGTACGCTGATTCCATGGCATCTGCCTCAGCGTCATGTACCGGTGCTCCATACCTTTGGGGCACCCTGATCCGAGCGCAATCATACTCAGCCCGTGGCTGCCTACACAGAGGGTTGAGTTGAATTTGTCGATTGCGACCCGTTTCTCAGGGTAGTCGCATTTTGTTGCCAGGCCCGAACTCCTGACGAATGCCTGGAATTTGCCGACGCTTGGCTTGTCGGCCAAGGCGGCATCGAGGCCGCGCTGCAAGGCTTGCGCTCAGTCGTCCTGTTCATGCTCAAGCTCGAAGAACAGCAGCGATCGCCCGGTCACCGAGTACTCGTGGCCAAAGGCGAAGCGCTCCTGGCCGTGCACCGCCGGCTGGTGGGTGTCGAGCATGCAGGTCCAGAACTCACCGGCCGGCACTTGCGGCAGGCGGAAGTTGACGATGTCGTGGTGGGCGTTGACCACCAGCAGCACCGTGGCGTCGGACCCTGGGCGGCGGATGCCGGTTTCCTGGGCGCGGCCGTCCAGCAGCATGCCCAGGCAGCGGCCATGGGCATCCTGCCAGTGCTCGGTGGTCATTTCGCTGCCATCGGGAGCCAGCCAGGTGACGTCCTTGACGCCGATGTCCTCGTTGTAGTTGCCCACCAGGAAACGCCCGCGGCGCAGGATCGGGTAGCTCAGGCGCAGCTTGATCAGGCGCTTGACGAACTTGAGCAGCGACTTGCCGTCGGCATCCAGGTTCCAGTTGATCCAGCCGATCTCGCTGTCCTGGCAGTAGGCGTTGTTGTTGCCGTGCTGGGTGCGGGCGAATTCGTCGCCGGCCACCAGCATCGGCGTCCCCTGGGCCAGCAGCAGGGTGGCGAAGAAGTTGCGCATCTGGCGCAGGCGCAGGGCGTTGATCTGGGGGTCGTCGCTGGGACCTTCGACGCCATGGTTCCAGGACAGGTTGTTGTTGCTGCCGTCCTGGTTGTTCTCGTCATTGGCCTGGTTGTGCTTGTCGTTGTAGGACACCAGATCGCGGAGGGTGAAACCGTCGTGGGCGGTGACGAAGTTGAGCGAGGCATAGGGGCGGCGGCCGCGCTGGTTGAACATCTCCCCAGAGGCGGTCAGGCGTCCGGCAAAGTCCGCCAACTGGCCGTCGTCGCCTTTCCAGAAGGCCCGCACCGTGTCGCGGAAACGATCATTCCACTCCACCCAGCCCGGTGGGAAATTGCCCACCTGATAACCGCCGGGGCCACAGTCCCAGGGTTCGGCGATCATTTTCACCTGGCGCAGCACCGGGTCCTGGCGGCAAGCCACGAGAAAGCTGTGGCGCTCGTCGAAACCATCGTGGTAGCGGCCGAGGATGGTCGCCAGGTCGAAGCGGAAGCCGTCCACGTGCATTTCCGTGGCCCAGTAGCGCAGGGAGTCGGTGACCATCTGCAGCACGCAGGGATGGCTCAGGTCCAGGGTGTTGCCGGTGCCGGAATCGTTGATGTAGAAGCGCTTGTCGTCGGGCATCAGGCGGTAGTAGGAGGCGTTGTCGATGCCGCGCATGGACAGGGTCGGGCCTTGCTCGTTGCCTTCGGCGGTGTGGTTGTAGACCACGTCCAGCAGCACCTCCAGCCCGGCCTCATGCAGGTGCGCGACCATTTCCTTGAACTCGGCGATCTTGCCGCTGGACAGGTAGCGCGGGTCCGGGGCGAAGAAGGCGATGCTGTTGTAGCCCCAGTAGTTGGTCATGCCCTTGTGCAGCAGGTGCTGGTCGTTGACGAAGGCATGGATCGGCAGCAGCTCCACCGACGAGACGCCAAGCTTGCGGATGTGCTCCAGCACGTCGTCCACCATCAGCCCGGCAAAGGTCCCCCGCAGGTGTTCCGGCACTGCGGGGTGGGTCATGGTGAAACCGCGCACGTGGGTCTCGTAGAGGATGGTCTTGTCCCAGGGCACGCTGACCCGATGGTCGTGGCCCCAGGTATGGGCCGGGTCGATGACTTTGCACTTGGGCACGAAGGGCGCGCTGTCCCGTTCATCAAAGCTGAGGTCGGCGTCAGGATGGCCGATGGTGTAGCCGAACAGCGCCTCGGACCATTTCAATTGGCCCACCAGCTGCTTGGCATAGGGGTCGATCAACAGTTTGTTGGGGTTGAAACGGTGACCGTTGGCCGGCTCATAGGGACCGTGCACTCGGTAGCCGTAGATCAGCCCGGGGTGAGCGTCGGGCAGGTAGCCATGGAAGATTTCGTCGGTGTATTCGGGCAGTTCGATACGTTCGAGCTCCACTTCGCCGGCAGCGTCAAACAGGCACAGTTCGACCTTGGTGGCATTGGCCGAGAACAGTGCGAAGTTGACGCCCAGGCCATCCCAGGTGGCGCCCAGAGGGAAGGGCAGGCCTTCACGGATGCGCGAGGGTTCGTTCTCGGGAGTCGGCGGAGTCTGCTTGGATCTGCTCATGGTTGCTCCTGCAAAAAGGATCAGGGGGCCCGCCTTGGGTTTTCCAGGGCGAAGCCATCCAGGGTGGCGTGCGGGCGCGCCACCGGTTCAGGGCGATAGAGGGGCGGGAGTGTCGTCAGTGGGCTGGCGGCTTGCGCGGTGCCCGGGGTTTCTTCGGCGCCGCAGGCTTCTCTCCCGGCGGCACTACCACCGCGGCGGCCGACTTGGCCTTGGGTTTGCTGGCGCTCTTGCCGGGCGGACTGGCGGCGGCAGATTTGCTCTTGGCGCCCTTGGGCGGCTGGCTCGGGGCCAGGGCCTCGGCCTCGGCGAGCTTGCGGGCCATTTCCCAATGTCGGGCTTCGTGGCCCTCCGGTTTCCCTTCCGACTCCCAGATCTGATAGGCGAATTCACGTATGCGTTTGTCGTCGGTACTCATCGCAATGCTCCTGGACTGAACTCAATGTTGAATCAAAAGGTTGAGTGGAAAGTCTTGCAATACGGCGCTGATCAGCAATTCCTTGTGGGGTGTGACTGCTCCGGTTGAAAAAAGTCCATTCAGGTTGCGGCCCGAAGCGGTGAACGGTAGTTGCACCCGGGTATCGCCCCATCGCTGCGCATCCACCTTGGGGATTGCACTGTCATCCAGCAGGCCGGCGACCTGGATCGGCACTATCACCACGGCTCGTTGCTCCTGGTATTCACGCATGAACGCCAGCACCCGGCCGGCTTCCTGCCCCAGCACCGTCAGCGGCTGGTAGCTGCCGCGCTGGAACAGCTGCGGGTACTGACCGCGCAGGCCCAGGGTGCGGGCAATCAGGCCCTGCTTGATACGTCCGTCACGCCACTGGGCCAGCCACTGCCGAGGATCGCGCGGGCTGTCCAGGGCGCGGTGCCGGGCCGGGTAGTCCGGCAGTCGGCGGTTGTCCGGGTCCACCAGGCTGAAGTCCCAGAAGTCGTTGCCCTGATACAGGTCCGGCACCCCTGGTACGGTCATGCGCAGCAAAGTTTGCGCCAGGCTGTTGAGGGCGCCGCCAGGGGCGATGCTGTTGGCTGCCGCCGCAAGCGACTGGCGCAGGGCCAGGCCTTGCGGCGAGACCAGCACGGCGCTGACGAACGCCTGAACACCCTCTTCGTAATCAGGATTGGGGGCTGCCCAACTGCTGTGCAGCTTGGCTTCACGCAGGGCCTTGAGTTGCCATTGCCAGATGCGCTGGGCATAGCGCTCCAGGCCCGGCTGATCCTCGGCCTGCAAATCCAGGGGCCAACTGCCCAGCAGGGTCTGATAGAGGATCAGTTCATCGCCTGCCGAAGGGGCGTCGGGGTGCTGGTGCAAGGGGGCAGCCAACAGCCGCCAACTGGCCACTTGGCCGGCATACCAGGGGGCCCGCTCACTGAGCAGGGCCAGGCGCGCGCGGCTGTCTTCGCCACGCTTGTGGTCATGGGTGGCGCTGGTCAGCAGGTTGTCGGGGAAGCTGTCCAGGCGCTGCTGGCAAGCGCTGTGGAAGGCCGAGATCGGCGCGCTGAACTGTTCGCTGTTGAAGCCCACGTCATTGCGCGCCAGGAGCACCGCCGAGCGGTAGAAGGCGGTGTCTTCCACGGCCTTGGCCGCGGCCGGCGAGGTCAGTTGCTGGAAGCGCACGCAGGCGTGGCGCAGCAGTTTGCGCGCCCGGCCCGGGGGTTGCCGGCGCCAGCCCTGGCCGCCGAGCCAGCGCTCCAGGCAATCGAGTACCGGCCAGTCGGCTTCGCTCAGGCGGCCTCGGGCGCCGTCCATGGCCTGTTGGAAAAACCGCTGGTCCTGGGGCCCGCGGCCCTGGGCACCGATGTAGGTGCGGTACACCGGAAAGTGCACGATCAGCTCCTGCAGCGCCCGGCGGATGGCCCCCAGGGTCAGGTCGCGGCTCATCAGGTCCAGCCGCGCCACTTGCAGCAGCGCCTGGGCCACGTTTTCAAAGTCACCGGCCAGGGAACCGTTGAGGATCTGCTGGCGTGCCTGCAGGGCTTCCTCGCCGAACTGCGGCGACCGCTGGCTGTGCCGGCTCCACAGCTCTGCCAGCAGCGGCTGGCCGGCGGGGGCCTGTTGCAACAGCGACAGCTGGTTCATGAATTCGTAGCCGGTGCTGCCGTCCACGCCCCAGTCGCGATGCAGGGTCTCGTCCGCGCCGAGGATCTTCTCGACGTAGATCGGCAGGTGCTGGCCTGGACGCAGGCGGTCGACCCGGCGCCGCAGCTTGCGGCAGTAACCCCGGGGATCGGCCAGGCCATCGATGTGGTCGATGCGCAGGCCATCCACCAGGTTTTCTTCGATCAGCTGGAAGACCTTGGCGTGGGTGGCTTCGAACACGGCCGGGCGTTCGACCCGCAGGCCCCCCAGTTCATTGACGTCGAAGAAACGCCGCCAATTGATGTCATCGGCTGCGGTGCGCCAGCTGGCCAGACGGTAGCTCTGTTGTTCCAGCAACTGATGCAAACGCGTGAAGCCGCCGGCCTGGCGCGAGTCGTAGCCTTGCAAGTGGGCGTCGATGGCCTGGCGCACTGACGGCTGGCGCAGTTGGTGTGTCAGGGCTTGTTGCAGGGGCCGGGCCTGGGCATGGGCGGCGCCGTTGAAGCGCAACGCCGCAAAACCGTCGGCCAGGGATTTCAGGGCGCTGCTGGACTCGGCGTCCAACGGCTCCGGAAGTCGCAGCAGTGGTGCGTAGTCCCAGGGGCAGATGGGAAAGCAATGTTCGTGGTGCTGTACGTGAAAGCCCCCCAGGTCGTCGTCCAGGCGCAGCTTCAAGCGGCCTTCCTGCAGCGCCACGCCATAGTCGCTGTCGAGGAACGGCAGGAGCAACTGGCCTTCCATCAGCGGGTCCGCGGAGTGCCACTGGATATCGAAGAATTCGCCATAGGGGCTCAGCCGCCCCCATTGCAGCAGGTCCAGCCACCAGGGGTTGTCGCTGCCGCCCACGGCCATGTGGTTGGACACGATGTCGAGGATCAGCCCCATCCCTTGTTGACGCAGGGCCGCCACCAGGCGCCGCAGGGCCGCTTCGCCCCCCAGCTCCGGGTTGATCTGGGTCGGGTCCACCACGTCATAGCCGTGCTGGGAGCCGGCCCGGGCCCGGAGCAGGGGTGAGGCATAGAGATGGCTGATGCCCAGGCGGGCGAAGTAGGGCACCAGGGGTACGGCGTCGTCGAGGGTGAAGCCTTGATGAAACTGCAGGCGCAGGCTGGCCCGCAGCAAGGGCAGGGACGGCAGGTTCATCGGTCACGCTCTAGGGCTTGTTGCCGGGCGCAGGCCAGCAGTTCCAGGCGCCGGGCGGCATCGCTGTCGTCCAGCAGGCGCCGGCTGGCACTGGCCAGGCGGCGGCGCCAGTTGGGGTGGCTGTCGAGGGTGCCGGGCAGGTTGGCCTGTTCATCGATGCCCAGGGCATCTTCCAGGGGCAGCAGCACCAGGGGCGCACGGGTATGGCCAAGAAAGCGCACGCTGGCGTCCAGCACTTGGTCGGCTTCGTGGGCCTCTTGGTGAAAGTTCTGTGGGTCCTGGGCCAGGGCCTGGCGCAGGCCGTCACGCTCGCGCTGGCGGTGTTCGCGCCATTGCCGCGCGCCCTGTTCATCCACCATGCCCAGGCGCAGGTTCCAGTCGATGTCGCGGCCCTGCCACCAGCCGTTGAGGGTGGGCAGATCGTGGGTGCTGGTGGTGGCCAGGGCGTTGTCCGGCCAGTCCAGGATCGGCTTGAAGTGGCAGCCGTGGTCCTGTTCGAACAAAAGCACGCGCATGCCGAGCATGGCCCGGGCGGCGAGCTTTTCCCGCAGGCCGTCGGGCACCGTCCCCAGGTCCTCGCCGAGGACAATGGCCTGGTGCCGATGGGATTCGAGGGTCAGCAGGCGCAGCAGATCGTCCACCGGGTAGTACAGGTAGGCGCCGTCGCAGGGCGGCGCTCCCGACGGGATCACCCAGAGCCGTTGCAAGCCCATCACATGGTCAATGCGCAAGCCGCCGGCATGGGCGAAGTTGGCCCGGAGCATTTCGATGAAGGCGCGATAACCATGGCGCTGCAAACCTTCGGGAGAGAAGGCGCAGATGCCCCAGCCCTGGCCCTGGCGATTGAGGATGTCCGGTGGCGCACCCACGGTCAGGGACGCCAGCAACTGCTCCTGGCGGCTCCAGGCCTGGCTGCCACCGCCGTCGGCGCCCACCGCCAGGTCGGCGATCAGGCCGATGCCCATGCCGCTGCTGTGGGCCGCGCTCTGCGCCCGTTCCAGGCTGCGGGCGATCAGCCACTGGCAGAAGGCATGGAAGCCGATTTCATGGGCCTGCTCCTCGGCGAACCGGGCTAGGGCCGGGCTCGCCGGGTTACGCCAGTGTTGCGGCCAGTGACGCCAGTCCAGGTCTTCGCCGCGGGCGGCGCGCTCGGCCTGGATGGCCTCGAACCGGCAGTGGTTTTCCAGGGCTTCGCCGGCGCTGCGGCGATAGCTGGCGAAGTCCTCGTGCAGGGGGTGCTGGCCGTGGCAGAAGCCTTCGTACAGGGCGCGCAGTGCTTGTTGCTTGGCCTGGGCCGCCTGGGGCCAGTCGATCAGTGGTTGCTGTTCCAGGGCTTGCAAGGTCTGGCCAAGGCCACAGGATTCGATGGCGCTGCGCCAGGCCCGGTCGCCGAGAATGGCCCCGGGAGCGGCGTACAGGCTGTTGAGAAACAGCCGGCTGGAGGGCGAGTAGGGGCTGTAGCGCTGAGGATCGCTGTTGAACATGGCGTGCAGCGGGCTGATGGCCAGGGCATCGGCGCCGCGCTCGGCGGCTTGCCGGGCCAGCTCTTCCAGTGCCTGGGTATCGCCGAATCCACCGTCACCGGGGCGGCGCAGGGCATACAGCTGTACGCTCAGGCCCCAGGCTCGCGGGGTCGGCTGGCCCACGGCGTCGGCCACGCTGTAGCAGCGTGCGGGGGCCACCGCGAGGGTGAAGTGTTCCTCCTCGATGCGCACCGAGTGGTAACCCACCGGGATCTGCCCTGGCAGCACGCTCTGTTCATCGAGCTGCAACGACAGTGGTTCGCCGTTTTCCAGCTCGATGGCACAGCGGGTCCCGGGTGCGAAGTACCGGGCCAGGTCCAGGCCCTGGCCGACGTCGGCGGTCAGCAGCGGTGGCAGGTGCCGGCTTTGCTGCAGTTGGTGCAACTGCTGCAGGCTGTCGGCGATTTCCTGGTCGCTGTCGGCGGGGTGGCCCAGGCCCGCCAGCACGGCCCGCAACACCCGCGCCTCAACCTTTTGCGGTCGGCCGTTGGCGTCGATCCAATCCACTGCCAGGCCGGCGCGGCTGGCGAGTATTTCCAGTTGCGCATCGCTCATCGGCGTTCTCCATCGGGGGCGGTGGGGCAAGGCCCGCTGTCCAGTTGCACCACTGCGCTGAAGGCGGGTAACCAGCCCTGCTGCCAGTGTTCAAGTGCTCGCGGTGGGTGTTCAAACCACAGTTGTGCTGTTGCTTCGGGCTCCAGTTCGACCCGGTGTGGGCTGAGGTTGAGGTCGATGCGCAGCAGGCTGCCGTCACCCAGGCGCCAGCGTGCGCTCAGGGCGCCTTCGGCCAGCACCCGGGTGTCCAGGGCCTGGGCGCCGGGCAGGCGTGGGATCAGTTCGCGGTGGCGGATACGCAGCAGGCTGCGGTACAGCTCACGGGTCGTTTCGGCCTGTTGCGACTGGGGCCGGGGCCGTGATGCCTGGAAGGTCGAGGGGGCGTTGGGATCGGGGATGCGCTGGCGCTGGGCGGCGTCGGCAAAGGCGCTGAAGGCGGCGAACTCGTTGCGCCGGCCCTGGCGCACGGCCTCGGCCAGTTCCCCCTGGTGGCTGGTGAAGAACAGGAACGGCTCCTGGGCCGCCACTTCATCGCCCATGAACAGCAGCGGGATCATCGGCGACAACAACAGCAACACCGTGGCCGCCTGCAGCGCCTGGGTCGGCGCCAGCTGGTTGAGGCGCTCGCCAAAGGCCCGGTTGCCGATCTGGTCGTGGTTTTGCAGGAACAGCACAAAGGCGCTGGGGGGCAGGTGGCCGCTGGGTTCGCCCCGGGATTGGCCGTGGCGGTTGGCATGGCCCTGGAAGGCGAAGCCCTGGCTCAGGCAGCGGGCCAGTTGCGCGGTGGGGGCGTCGGCGAAATCGGCGTAGTAAGCGTCGGTTTCCCCGGTGAGCAGCACGTGCAGGGCGTTGTGCCCGTCGTCGTTCCACTGGGCGTCGAAACCCTGCTGCAGCAGGCTGGCCTGGTTGAACTCGTTTTCCAGGTTGAGCCACACCTGGCGCGACGCCGGCACCGCCTGGCGTACCCGCTGGGCCAGTTCATGGAGAAAGTCCGGGTCGTCGATGGCGTGCACGGCGTCCAGGCGCAGGCCGTCGAAACGGTACTCCAGCAGCCACATCAGGGCGTTGTCGATGAAGAAGTCGCGCACCTGCCGCCGGCGAAAGTCGATGGCCGCGCCCCAGGGGGTGTGCAGATCCTCGCGGAAGAAGCCCTTGGCGTAGCGCTGCAGGTGGTTGCCGTCGGGGCCGAAGTGGTTGTAGACCACGTCGAGGATCACCGCCAGGCCCAGACCGTGGGCGGCGTCGATCAGGGCCTTGAGGTCGTCGGGAGCCCCGTAGGAGGCTTCAGGGGCGTAGGGCAGGACGCCGTCGTAGCCCCAGTTGCGCTCGCCGGGGAACTCCGCCAGGGGCATCAGCTCGATGGCGGTCACCCCCAGGTCCACCAGGGCCGGCAGGGCCTGCTGCACCGCCAGGTAGCCGCCCATGACCCCGACATGCAGTTCGTAGATCACCGCCTCGTGCCAGGGCCGGCCACGCCACTGGGGCTGCTGCCAGGCGTAGGCGTTGTGGTCGACCACCAGGCTGGGGCCATGCACATCGCCGTCCTGGGCCTGGGAGGCCGGGTCCGGCACCTGGATCTGCCGATCGATGGTGTAGCGGTAGCGGCTGCCCGCCGGGCAGCGCGCCTGAGTCACGAACCAGCCGTCGGCCTCGGGCCGCATCGGCAGTGATTGGCCGTCCGCCAGTGCAACGCTGACTTCACGGGCATCCGGGGCCCACAGGGCGAACCGGGTGTGCTCGCTATCCAGCATCACTGCGCCGTGGGTCCAGCTGTGCAGGGTGCTTGATGGCATGGGTCCAGGCCCCTTTATTGTCGGGTGGCCTGCCCCAGGGCCTTGGCCACCAGTTGTTCGTAGAGTTCGGCGTAGGGTTCCACCGCCTTGCACCAGTTGAACGGGGCGGCCATGGCCCGGCAGCGCATGGCGTTGAGCAGCGCTGGATAGGCGAAGACCTTGAACGCCCGGGTCAGCGCCTCCTGGTAGCTGGCGACCGTGGATTCGTCGAACAGAAAGCCGGTGACGCCATTCTCGATGGTGTCCGCCAGGCCGCCGGTGTTGCGCGCCACCGGCAGCGAACCGAAGCGCTGGGCGTACATCTGGCTCAGCCCGCAGGGCTCGTAGCGTGACGGCATGAGCAGAAAGTCGCTGCCGGCGAACATGCGCCGGGCGTCGGTTTCATTGAAGCCGATATTGACCCCGATGCGCCCGGGAAAACGCCGGGCCAGGGCGCGCATGGATTGTTCCTCTTCCGGTTCCCCGCGGCCGATGATGGCGATCTGGCCGCCGTTGGCGACGATGAATTCGGCCACGCCCTCGGTGAGGTCCAGGCCCTTCTGGTAGACCAGCCGCGAGACCACGGCGAACAGCGGGCCGTTGCTGGGGTCGAGACCGAACATCTGCCGCACATGGGCGGCGTTGGCCGCCTTGCCGTTCCAATCACCCATGCTGAAGGGGCAGAACAGGTGCGCATCGGTGGCTGCGTCCCAGCTTTCGTCGATGCCGTTGGGGATGCCACTGAGCAAGCCTTGCTGGGTCTTGCTGGCGAGAAAACCGTCGAGGCCGCAGCCGAAGGCCGGGGTAGTGATTTCCTGGGCGTAGGTGGCGCTCACAGTGGTGATGTGGCTGGCGTAGGCCATGCCGGCCTTGAGGAACGACAGCTTGCCGTAGAACTCCATGCCTTCCTGTTGCAGGGCGTGTTCGGGGATGCCCAGCTCCGGGCACGAGGCCAGGCTGACCACGCCCTGGTAGGCCAGGTTATGGATGGTGAACAGGGTCGGGGTGCGCTGCCCGCGCCAGTGCATGTAGGCCGGGGCCAGCCCGGCGGGCCAGTCGTGGGCGTGCACCAGGTCGGGGCACCAGTGGATCTGCGCCAGGTTGGCGGCGATGTCGGCGGCGGCCAGCCCCAGGCGGGCAAAGCGAATGTGGTTGTCGGGCCAGTCGCGGCCATTGTTGGCGCCGTAGGGCGTGCCTTCGCGCTCGTACAGCTCCGGGCAGATCAGCACATAGATCACCAGGCCGTCGGGCATGTCCATGCGCCCGATCTTGCAGGCCGGCAGCGCCGCGTGGCCCCCCAGCTCGCCGATGATATGGATGGGGTTCTCGCTGTGCAGCACCTGGGGATAGCCGGGAATCAGCACCCGCACATCGTGCAGGTGGGCCATGGCCCGGGGCAGGGCGGCGGAGACGTCGCCCAGGCCGCCGGTTTTCACCAGATCGGCGATTTCCGAAGTGACGAACAGCACCCGCTTGCGGTTGGGATTCTGACGAGCCAGCGGCAGCAGGGTCTTGCCTCCAGGGATGGAAATCGCCTGGGGGGCACGTTCACCGGCCTGCTGTTGAGGATGCTCTCCCTGAGTGTCCAATGCGGCGCTGATCATAGGTCTCTCCCGTTTTATTGATCTGTTCTGCTGTCTCAAGCGCTGCTGTCGGGCCATTCCTGTGGCCGGGCGCAATTGCGCCACACATCGATCAGCCTGAGCTGCTCGAGCGCTGCAGCAGAAAGGGTGGAGGAGCCGTTGCAAGGAATGCACCAGTGGCAGCGACCCTACCTTTAACCTGACCTTGGGCCGACGCGAAAAGTTTCGACTTTTTCAATGCCAAAGTGACCGCTCGGTCACAATGCGAAAATCAGTCTAGGACAGAACCTAGAGCAGCGTCGGGCAGGGCGGGGCGTTGATTCGGCGCGGGCGCAGGGCGACGGATCTATCCCGACGAAAGGTCGGCCGTGCACCGCAGCAGAGCGCGGGTGACATGGCCTCGGCGCGAAAACGGTGAGGGCGCGCCAGGGGTTGGTGCAGATCGCTGGTGGCCTTGCCCGAAAATGGGCAGGGCCCCGGGGATTTGTTTGCGACCCAAGGCCCGGTTGAGCGCGGAGCGGCTCAGCCGAGCCAGCCCAGGGTCAGCCACACCAGCACGGCGTAGCGGGCGCCTTTGGCCAGGCTGACGATCAGCAGGAAACGCTTGAGGGGTTCGCCCATGACGCCTGCCACCAGGGTCAGCGGATCGCCGATCACCGGCATCCAGCTCAGCAGCAGCGTCCAGTGGCCGTAACGCTGGTAGTGCACCCGGGCCCGCTCCAGGTGCTTCGGACTAACGGGGAACCAGCGACGCTCCTTGTAGGTGTCAAGGCGCTGCCCCAGCCACCAGTTGACCAGGGAGCCCAGGACGTTGCCCAGGGTTGCCACCAGCCACAGCCCGAGTACCGTCAGTTGGCTGTTGTGCAGCAGGCCCACCAGCAGCGCTTCCGACTGCAGGGGCAGCAGGGTGGCGGCGGCGAAGGCGGCGAGAAACAGGCCGAGGTAGGCGCTGGCGATCAACGGGCCGGGTAGTCCGCTACCACGACATCCTGGCCGTCACGGGTCAGGCCGATGACTTGGAAGGCGTCGGCGCCCATGCCGTCCATTTCCATGCCGGGGGAGCCCATGGGCATGCCCGGGGCGGCGATGCCCAGCAGGTCGTCGCGCTTGCGCAAGGCCAGGACCTGTTCAGCAGGCACGTGGCCTTCGACGAACTTGCCGTCGATCACCGCGGTGTGACAGGAGCCCAGGCGCGGGGCCACGCCCAAGCGCTGTTTGACCGCGCTCATGTTGCTTTCCACGTGGTCGGTGACGGCAAAGCCGTTGTCCTGCAGGTGCTCGATCCACTTTTTGCAGCAGCCGCAGTTGGCATCTCGGTGCACGTCGATGGGGATCAGTTCGCCCGCCTGAGCCAGGGAGCCGATCAGCAGGGCGGACAGGGCCGCTAGACGCAGTGAAGTTTTCATCGAAAGTCTCGTTGTCGCTGTTGAATAAGGGGCGCTGGCAGGGCCGGCCCTTGTGGGGACACGCTGGGGGTGGTGCATTTTGCGGCTTTTTTTGCCAGCTGCCGGCGGCTTTTGTTTCAAGTTGATACCAAGCCCCGGGCGCGGAGCAAGGGTTCTAGAACCACATTCGCAGCCCCAGCACCAGGCGAGCGCCGTTGTCCGGTTCGCCGTCGTTGCGGGCGTAGTCGGCGGTCCGCCCATGGCTGCGGTTCCAGGTCACACCTATATAAGGTGCGAATTCCCGGCGCAGTTCATAGCGCAGCCGCAGGCCGATTTCGCTTTCGGCCAGGCCGGCGCCCTGGCCCCGTTGCGGATCGTTGCGGCCGTACAGGTTGAGTTGCGCCGACGGCTGCAGGATCAGGCGCTGGGTCAGCAGCAGGTCGTAGTCGGCCTCGACCCGCAAGGCGCTCTGGCCGCCTTCTCCAAGATAGGCGGTGACCTGGCTTTCGACGTTGTACAGCGCCATGCCTTGCAGGCCCAGGGCTGCCCAGGTCTGGGCCGTGCCGGGCTTGAAGTCCTGACGCAGGCCGCTGACCAGATCCCACCAGGGGCTGATGGCGTGGCCCCAGAGGGCTTGCAGCTCGGCATGCTCAGTGACGCCCCGGGTGCGTTCACCCTCGCTGCGCAGCCACAGCCGGTCACGGTCGCCACCTATCCAGCCATTGACCTCCCAGCCCAGGCTCGTGCCGCGCTCGGCGTCCTGCCATTCGAGCCGCTCCACCAGGAAAAAACTGTTCAGCGACTTGCCGTGGAGGACGTGACCGGCCGCGCTTGGATAGACCGCCCGGCGATCGGCATCGGTCAACGGCGCAATCGGTGTACGGCTTTGCAAGGGGGCTGCGACTTGCAGGCCCGGCATCGTTGAGTGATCCATGCCGCGCATGTCGTGTCCGGGCATCTGTTGTGGTGCCCGGGTGTCGTGGTCCATACCGGGCATGGACTGACCATGGGCCGGGGTACCGGGCCAGGCCAGCAGGACGATGCCCAGGCCGAGACCGGTCAGCCCGCCCGGCAGCAGTGGCAGCAGGGGCGTCTCAATCGGCATGGGGCACCTCCCGTTCTTCGACCCGGACTTCGCGGAACATGCCGCTCTCCATGTGGTACAGCAGATGGCAGTGGTAGGCCCAGCGCCCCAGGGCATCGGCCGTGACCCGGTAGCAGCGGCGGGTGCCCGGCGGCATGTCGATGGTGTGCTTGCGCACCTGGAAACGGCCGTGTTCGTCCTCAAGGTCGCTCCACATGCCATGCAGGTGGATGGGGTGGCTCATCATGCTGTCGTTCACCAGTTCAATCCGCACTCGCTCGCCATACTCCAGGCGCAGGGGCTCGGCCTCGGCAAAGGCGATGCCGTCGAAAGACCAGGCGAACTTTTCCATATGGCCGGTCAGGTGCAGGGTCAGGGTACGGCTCGGTTCGCGGCCGTCGGGGTCGGCGAAGGTGCTTTTCAGATCGGCGTAGGTCAGCACCCGACGGCCGTTGTGGCGCAGGCCGAGGCCAGGGTCGTCCAGGCGTGGCTGGGGATTCATGGCTTGCATGTCCACCAGCGGGTTGGCGGTTTCCGAGGCTGGATGGGGGATCTGGCTGCTCATCGCGCCGTGGTCCATGCCGGGCATGGCCATCGATTCGTGCCGCATGCCCGGCATCTCCGCGTGGTCCATGCCGGGCATCGAGGCCATACCCATGTCCTCCAGGGTCAGCAGCGGCCTGGGGTCCAGGGCCGGCGTCGGGGCCTTGAGGCCGGGGACGCTGCTCAGGGAGCCCAGCGCGTAGCCGCTGCGGTCCATGGCCTGAGCGAACAGACTATGGGCACCGGCGCTGGGCTGCACCAGCACGTCGAAGGTTTCTGCCACGGCGATCCGCAGCTCATCCACCGATACCGGCTCCACGTGCTGGCCATCGGCTGCCACCACGGTCATTTTCACGCCGGGAATGCGCAGGTCGAAGTAGGTCATGGCCGAGGCATTGATCAGCCGCAGGCGCAGGCGTTCGCCGGGGCGGAACAGTCCGGTCCAGTGGTTGTCCGGTGCCTGGCCATTGAGCAGGTAGGTGTAGGTGGCGCCGCTGACGTCGGCAAGGTCGGTGGGGGTCATGTTCATCTGCGCCCACATTGTGCGCTCGGCCACAGTGGCGGCCCAGCCGTCGCGGCCGACGTCTTCGATGAAGTCAGCGAGGGTGCGTTTGTGCCGGTTGTAGTAGTCGGACTGCTTTTTCAGGGTGCGCAGGATCTGTTCCGGCGCCTCGTCGCTCCAGTCCGACAGCAGCACCACGTAGTCGCGGTCGTACGTGAAGGGCTCCGGCTCCCGGGCGTCGATCACCAGTGCCCCGTACACCCCCAGTTGTTCCTGGAGCCCGGAATGGCTGTGGTACCAGTAGGTGCCATGCTGCTTGACCGGGAATGAATAGCGGTACAGACCGCCGGGCTCGATGCCTTCGAAGCTCAGACCGGGTACGCCGTCCATGTCGGCGGGCAGGATGATCCCGTGCCAGTGGATCGACGTCATCTGGTGCAGCCGGTTGCGCACCCGCAGGGTGACCCGGTCGCCCTCGCGCCAGCGCAGCAGGGGGCCGGGCAGGCTGCCGTTGACCGTCATGGCCTGGCGCGGCTGGCCGCTGAAGTTCACCGGCAACTGGCCAATGGACAGGTCGAAATCGGTGCCTGCCGCGACCTCGGGCTGACCCGGACTGTTGATGGCCCAGACCGGATTGCGCCACAGCCCCAGACCGGCGAGAACGCCTCCGGCCGCCAGGGCCTTGACGAAGGTGCGTCGGGACGGGCTGTGTCTTGATGGGGGGAACGGCATGGCAGGCTTCCAGTCGGTCAGCGGATTGGAGGGGACTCTAATCAGCGCTGGCTGTCAGGAAACTGAGGCGGGCATTACAGATTTGTCAGTCGCCCGGATGCTCCAGACGTTGCTTGAGATTGCCCAGGGCCTGGGTCGACAGTTGTTCCATGCGCGCCCGCAGGCCGCTCAGTTGCAGGTCGGTGCAATAGTCCAGCGTGTGCCGCAACAGCGTACCGTCGCTCTGCTTGTTCAGTTGGTAATGGACAGTGCCGTCCAGGGCCGCGGAGCTGAAGACGGCCTTGAACTCCTTGGGAAATACCGCGTTCAGCACGCGATAGCTCATGGGGATCTGTACTCCGAGCAGATTCATGACTTCGCTGAAGCGGTGACCCGCCGGCAGCGAGCCACAAAAGCCGGTGTCGGCCCGCAGGCAGGAGGGCTGCCACTCCGGCCAGCGGTCCGGCTGGGTCACGTAGTAATAGATAGTGTCGATATCGGCCTGGATATACAGCTCGTGGCTGAGCCGCTCTTGCAGCAGATGTGATTGGCGCTGACCCATGATGCACCCCACTTCCTTGTGACCGGAGCCTCCAATATAGTCCCGCCGCCTGGGGGTGCCAGCGGCGGCGGCAGACCGTTCAGCGGACTTTGAAGCGGCTCATCAGGTGGCTGACCTGGGCATTGGCCTGCAGCAGGCTCTGGGTATTGCTTTCACCGGCTCGGGCACTCTCCACCAGCTCCTCGACCATGTGTCGGATGCTGACCATGCTGCGGTTGATCTCCTCGGTCACCGCGCTCTGCTGTTCGGCGGCGGTGGCGATCTGGGTGCTCAGGCTGTTGATCTGGTTCACCGAGTCGGCCATTTCATCCAGGCCGCTGTTGACCCGGGCCGTGGCATCCGCCGCGGACTGGCAACTGGCCTGGGTGTTTTCCATGGCGCTGACCGAGGAGCTCACGCCCTGGGTCAGGCGGCTGAGCATTTCGTTGATTTGCGAGGTGCTGTCCTGGGTCCGCGCGGCCAGGGCCCGGACCTCATCGGCGACCACGGCAAAGCCGCGTCCCTGCTCCCCAGCCCGGGCCGCCTCGATGGCGGCGTTGAGGGCCAGCAGGTTGGTCTGCCCGGCAATGGCGCCGATCACCCCGAGGATCTCGGTGATGCGCTGGGCGTCGGCTTGCATGGCCTCGACCTTGTGGGTGGCATCGGCCACTTCGTCGATCAGCGCAATGACGCTGCCGGAGGCTTCGCCCACCACCACCCGCGAGTGTTCGGCATGCTCGTTGGCGCGCCGGGTGAAGTCCGCGGTCTGGGCGGCGTTGGCCGCGACGCTGTCGGCCGTGCTGCTCATCTCGGTGATGGCGGTCACGGTCTGGTCGGTTTCCGAGGCGTGGCGCATCAGGATCTGCTGGCTGTGGGCCGAGGTCTGCTGCAACTGCGCCAGGCTGCCGGCCATGGCTTCGGTGGCCTGGGTGACTTCGCCGATCATGTTCTGCAGGTACTGGATGAAGTGGTTGACCGAGTGCCCGATGGCCCCCAGTTCGTCCTCGGCGCGGATCACGATGCGCCGGGTCAGGTCGGCGTCACCGGTGGCCAGGGCATCGATATTGCCCTTGAGGATCTTCATCCGCTGCACCAGTTGGCGGATCGCATAGACCTGCAGCAGCACCAGCAGGATCACCATGGGGATCTGCAACAGGCTCAGGGTGCTCAGCACATCGTCGCGCTGGGCGGTGATCAGGTGGGTGGGCAGGGCGCTGGCGAGGAACCACGGGGTGCCTTCGATGGCGCGCATGAAGAAGGTGCTGGGCACCCCGGCGTTATCGAACTCGATACGTTGGGCGCTGTTGTCGCGACGTTCCAGGGCGCTCTTGACCTGGGCCGCGAAGGGCGAGCCGGCGGCCAGTTCCCGGATGTTCTTCAGCACGATCGGGCCATTGATCCGCGAGCTGTTGCTGATGACCTTGCCGTCGGCCTCGACGATCAGCATCTGGGCGTCGAGCTCTTTCTCCTGGCGGGCCACCAGGTCGTTGAAGAAACCCAGGGTGACGTCGATGGTGGCCACGCCCCAGGGTTGGCCGTCGCGGCGGATGGCCATGGCGCAGTTGGTGCGTGGCTCGGCGCTGGCGTCGTCCTTGTAGGCCGCGGCCCAGGCGCACTGGCCGGGAGCGCTCTGCAGGCCGCCTTTGTACCAGGACTGGTCGTAGTAGTTGGGGGCCGGGTCGCTGTTCCAGAAGGTGTTGACCACCAGCTGGCCCGACGCATCACGGTGCCAGAAGGTGCTGTGCTTGTTGCGCCCCGCAGTGCGCTGGCCGGGCAGGGGCCAGATCCCGCCGCCGAAGACCTTCTGCTCGCCGTACTGGTCCACCAGGCCGGGCAGGACCTTGTCGATGCTGTCGCTGTCGAGCAGGGGCACGGTCTGGGTGATGCTGCGTTGCTGGGCCTGGACCTTGTTCAACTCGCCCTGAATGCGCTGCGCCACTTCGGCGATGCGATTGAGGACCACCTGTTCCTCGGTGTGGCGCAGCTTGGGCGCCACCATTTGGCTGATGCCCACGACTGTGAGTACCAGCATCAGGACAATGAACAGGACCAGAAAGAGCGTGTAGCGGGCTTGAATCGTGCGCAAAGCGGGCATGGGACCTGTCCTTACCGAGCGTTTTTTATTATTTGGAGAGGGGGGAGCCTTGTCGGGGCATCCTCAGGATGTCGGCGCGGTTTTTCTGCTCTTTAGTACGATCGTCCAAAAAACTTCGATGTCGTTGAAAAAGTGTCGCAGGTGACACAGAGGAGGGTCAGACAGCCGCTGAACGGTTCGATTGCGAGCAGGAAAAGATCAGGGTTTGCGGGTGCTGAAAACAGCCGGCGCCGCTTAAATCGGGCCTTCTGGCTAATTGTGTCGAGTTTGTACAGAAATTGTAATTTGTGGAAATAAAGCGTTGTTGGGAGGTCGTCCTGGCGTTGATACTTGCGCCCATTCAGATGATTCATCACGGCTTGCACCCAGTTTCAGACGCCAGAT
The DNA here is from genome assembly GCF_018390395.1 of Pseudomonas sp. RC4D1. Taxonomy (NCBI): domain Bacteria; kingdom Pseudomonadati; phylum Pseudomonadota; class Gammaproteobacteria; order Pseudomonadales; family Pseudomonadaceae; genus Pseudomonas; species Pseudomonas sp. RC4D1. The sequence goes on along the minus strand of NZ_JAHBAW010000003.1, from coordinate 1,236,735 downwards.
AAGACTTTTCCGGTCCTCTCTGAGCCAGGCTGAACAGGAGGATTGGCAAGCCGGACTACAGGAGTGTCAGCATGGCAATCGGATACGTTGGAGGCTGGACCAGCAAGGCGGGTCTGTTGGTGCAGGACGGCGGTGGCAGCGGTTCCTCCAAGCCGGTCTCGCAAAGTGCCAAGGTACGGCAGATGTTGAGCCTGGTGGGAAGCAACCCCACCGTGCTGGATATCCGCAAGATGGACCAGTTGAAGCTTCACAAGCAGATCAAGGGTTTCGACCCGACCAACGTGACCACCAAGTCCCTGGGTGGCATGAGTACCTTCCTCAAGAACAACGGCCTGATTTCCGACATCACCGCGTTGAACCTGATCAACGCCGGCGACAAGTTCGACCGTTTCGGCATTCCGAAGAACCCGGATGAGCCGTTCAATGCCCTGGAATACTTCGCGATGAAGCTCGATGACATCCAGAACAACAACATCAAGGGCAACAAGTACGCCAACTACCTGGTTCCCGAGTACAAGAAGGCCATCTACGTCCTGCAGAGCCTGCAGAACTATGGCAAGGGCAACGGCACTACGGTGACCGACAAGAACGTCTCCGCCAAAGCCTGATCCAGCCGCGGCGCGCGCTCTTGCCGAGCCCGCGCCGCGTTCCTTGCGTCAGCGATTCAGCAGCGCCATCACCTCCTCGGTGTACCGGGGACCTGCGGTGGCCTGCGGGCTGAAAATGCCCTCCAGCGAAGCCAGCTCCGCGGCACTCAGGCGGATCTGCAGCGCTGCCACGTTTTCCTCCAGATAGCGCCGTTGCTTGGTTCCGGGAATCGGGATCAGGTAGTCGCCCTGTGCCAGCACCCAGGCCAGGGCCAGTTGCCCGGCGCTGACCTGTTTGTCCGCCGCCAGTTGCTGCACCTGCTTCACCAGTTGCAGGTTGCGCTGGAAATTCTCGCCTTGGAAACGCGGGTTGGAACGCCGGAAATCGTCGGCGGCAAAGTCATCAGGACTTTTCAGGGCGCCGGTCAGAAAACCACGGCCCAGCGGGCTGTAGGGGACAAAGGCGATTCCCAGGCGCTGGCAGGCGGCCAGGCAACCGTTGTCTTCCTGATCCCGGCTCCACAGCGAGTATTCACTTTGCAGGGCGCTGATGGGATGCACCTTATGAGCGCGCTCAAGCGTGCTGGCCGAGGCTTCGCTCAAGCCCAAATAGCGCACCTTGCCGGCCTGGACCAGCTCCGCCATGGCGCCGACGGTTTCTTCGATGGCCACGTCCGGGTCGACCCGATGCAGGTAATACAGGTCCAGGGTTTCCACGCCTAGGCGCCGCAGGCTGCCGTCGATGGATGCGCGCACGTATTCGGGACGGCCGTTGACGCCGCGAGCCTGCGCATCGCCCGGATCGCGGACGATGCCGAACTTGCTGGCCAGGAACACTTGCTGGTGCTTGCCGCGAATCGCCTGGCCGATCAGTTCCTCGTTGCTGTGGGGGCCGTACATATCGGCGGTGTCCAGCAGGTTGATCCCCAGTTCCAGGGCGCGGTGCAGGGTGGCAATGGCCTCCTTGGGGTTGTTGCCGGTGGTGTAGAAATCGCTCATGCCCATGCAGCCCAGGCCAATGGCAGAAACCTGCGGACCCTGATGGCCCAGTTGTCGAGTGTGCATCGCTCAATACTCCGATGAGTGGGAAAGAACGCTCAGTGTGCTACTCGACAAAAACCGCATAAACAGGCTAAAAGCGCTAACACTATTATCATTATCCAAATAATCGCGAGCCTGTTTCATGGACCGTTTCAACGCCATGCGCGTTTTCACCCGGATTGTCGAGCTGGGCGGCTTTGCCAGGGCCGCCGAGGATCTGCACATGCCGGCGGCCTCGGTCACCATCCTGATCAAGCAACTGGAAGCTCACCTGGGCGTGCAGCTTCTGCACCGCACTACCCGTCAGGTGAGCCCGACCCTGGACGGCGCCGCCTATTACCAGCGCTGCGTGCGCCTGCTGGCGGACCTGGAGGAGGCCGAAGCGGCATTTTCGGTGACCCGGCACAACCCCTGGGGGCTCTTGCGCATCGATATGCCGGTGGGCATCGGTCGGCTGATCGTGATTCCTGCGTTACCGGAGTTTTCCGCCCGCTACCCGCTGATCGAGTTGGAGATCGGCCTCAATGACCGCCCCGTGGACCTGATCCGGGAGGGCGTGGATTGCGCCTTGCGGGGCGGCCCGACCCTGGATGACAGCCTGGTGGCCCGGCCGCTGGTGCAGTTGCAGCAAGTGACGTGCGCCAGCCCGGGCTACCTGCAGCAACAGGGAACGCCCCAGTCGCTGGCCGACCTGCAAGGGCATCGGATGGTGGAGTATTTCTCCAGTGTCAGCGGCAAGCGTTATGGCCTGGAGTTCTACATCGATGGCCAGTTGCGCCCGATGGAGTTGCCCAAGCAGGTGGCGGTCAACAGCGCCGACGGCTACCTGGCGGCCTGCGAAGCCGGTTACGGACTGGTGCAGACGCCGTATTACAACGTTGCCCGACAGTTGCGGGCCGGGGTCTTGCGCGAGGTCCTGGAGGATTTTCCGGTACCGTCGCTGCCGCTGACCGCGATGTATCCGCCTCAGCGTCATCTGTCCACCCGGGTGCGGGTCTTCGTCGACTGGTTGCTGGAGTTGTTCGCCCGCCCTGGCAATGGCACCTCGCGACCCTGAAGGTTTGTCACAAAGAGCAGAACGCCCGCAGCGGGGCGGGCGTTGGTTGGGGGAGTGGCAGATTCAGCGGGGCCGATGGACTGGCCGAATGACTCAGCGGTGGTAGTAGCCCGGGCCGCCGTCGTAGTAACGGTGATGCCCGCCATCGCGGGGCATGATGATGCAGCCTGACAGGGCCAGGATCGCCAGCAGGGGAATCAGCAGTGTGATTCGACGGAACATTTCTCAATCCTCAAAGGGCACAGGGAACTCGACAGGACGATGAAGGAGAAAAATCTCTTTCGCGCCTGTACCATGTGACCCCGATTTCCCCGGCGCATCCCCGAATCCGGGTAGGTGCTTGGCATCGTTCTTGATACACGGCGGATACATTTTCAGCTTCAGGACCCCGCAATGACCCAGTCACAACGCTTGAAATACTCGATCCTGATTTCCCTGGTGGTACTGGGGATCATGCTTGGCCTTTCCTACCTGCAGAACCACGGCGTCATCAGTGAAAAACTGTTCCAGTACATCGCCATTGGCGTGGCGGTGGTCGTGGTGGTGATCAATGGCGTGATGCGCCGCAAGGTCAAGCCCTGAGCCGTGGCTCGACCGTCTCAGGAGAGACCGTCGAGCACCGCTGCGGCCTGCTGATGCAGGCTGTAGCTCTTGTCGGCGTTGAGGGTCAGCACGCCCTCGCTGCACAGGCGCTTCAAGACTTCCCGCACGCTTAAGAACGACAGTGGAATATCCAGTTCCAGCAGTTGACTGTGGACCCCCCGCACACCCAGGGAGCGCTCGCTCTGGGCGGCGGTGAGCAGGGCGTCGATGACTTTCAGGCGAATCAGGCTGGTGCGCAGGCCAAAGCTTTTCAGCAGCTGCTTGATCCGTTCGTTACTGTTGCGCTCGGCGTTCTTGCCGAAGACACCGGCGCCGGCATTCAGGGAAGGCGTGTTGTTCACGGTGATGCCGTCCATTGGCAGTTGCGGGTTGTACATGCAAAAACTCCTTAGCAGAGCCGTATCAGGAAAAGAATGATGGGTGCTCTAGGTTCTGTCCGAAAACTACCTGCGCTTCGATCATGCTGCGTTAAAAACAGGCTCGGAATGCTCATGTAGGTCCCTACACTCCGCTTCCTCGCCTGTTTTTGCCTTGCCTGATCTTTGCTCGGTGAGCTTTCGTACAGATCCTAGTAACTAGACGAACGAGCACGGCAAATCATGAAGCCCGGGATGTAGAAAAATTGTCGGTATCAAGTCGCTGACCTGTCAGCGCCAGGTCGGTGTTGACCTCCGGGGGGGTAATTTTTTCGGCGGCCATTCGTCCATAGGGGCAGGCAGGCGTCGGTTGATCCGTGCGCGGCCGGATTCCCAGACTGGCGGCGTTGCCCAACCCTTGCTGCACACCAGTCCTGGTTCTGTATTTTTGCATCAGGAGTCGGCGTGATCATTTCCAGGCAGTTACCGCATTTTTGCCTTGCAGCCCTGTTTCTAAGTCTCAGTTGCGGTGCCCATGCACAGGCGCAGCCCGAACCGACCCGTGCCGAGATTCGCCGCACCAGCTTTGGTGTCCCGCATATCCGTGCCAGCGACGAGCGCGGCCTGGGTTATGGCATCGGTTACGCCTATGCCCAGGACAATCTGTGCCTGATGGCCAATGAAGTGCTGACGGTGAACGCCGAGCGGGCCCGGTACTTCGGTGCCGAAGCTCAGACTCTGGAGCAGCGGGACAACCTGAGCAGCGACGTGTTTTTCAGTTGGTTGAATACGCCCCAGGCGGTGGCCGGCTTTTGGCAGGCGCAGCCGCCGGCGGTGCGTGAGCGCATGCAGGGTTATGTCGAGGGCTACAACCGCCAGTTGGCGGAGCGCCGGGGCCAGGGGCTGCCTGAGCAGTGCCAGGGCGACTGGGTACGGCCGCTGGCCACCTCGGACCTGGTGAAGCTGACCCGGCGCCTGCTGGTGGAAGGCGGCGCCGGGCAGTTCGCCGAGGCCCTGGCGGGAGCCACGCCCCCGGGCGTCACGGCCCAGGCGGCACTGAGCGAGGGGCACTGGCAACTGGCGGCAGCCCGCCAGCAAGGTTTCGCCCTGGACCGTGGCAGCAATGCGGTGGCCATCGGCAGCGAGCGTTCGTTCAACGGTCGCGGCCTGCTGCTGGCCAACCCGCATTTCCCCTGGATCGGCGCCATGCGTTTCTATCAGATGCACCTGACCATTCCCGGCCAGCTGGATGTGATGGGGGCCGCCTTGCCCGGCCTGCCGCTGATCAATATAGGTTTCAACCAGCACCTGGCCTGGACCCACACGGTGGATGCATCCAAGCATTTCACCCTGTACCGCCTGCAATTGGACCCCAAGGACCCGACCCGCTATCTGCTGGATGGCCGCTCGCAACCCCTGGAGCGCCAGAGTGTGACGGTGCAGGTCAAAGGCGCGGATGGTCAGTTGCATAGCGAGTCGCGGACCCTCTACAGCTCGGTCTTCGGCCCGGTGGTGCAGTGGCCGGGGGAGCTGGACTGGGACCGCGAACATGCCTACAGCTTGCGTGATGCCAACCTCGACAACACCCGGGTGCTGGCCCAGTGGTACGCGATGAACCAGGCCGACAGCGTGACGGGCCTGCAAGACAGCGTGCATCAGTTGCAGGGCATTCCCTGGGTCAACACCCTGGCGGCAGATGACCAGGGCCGTGCGCTGTACATGAACCAGTCGGTGGTGCCCAACGTCACCCAGGCCAAGCTCGCCCAGTGCAGCGATCCACGGGTCGGCACCCAGGTCATCGTCCTTGATGGTTCCCGCAGCACCTGCGCCTGGGACATCGACCCGGCGGCGGCCCAGCCGGGGATCTTCGCTGCCGGCCAATTGCCGCAACTGGCGCGCAACGACTACCTGCAGCATTCCAATGACTCGGCCTGGATGGTCAACCCGGCGGCGCCGCTGCAGGGCTTTTCGCCGGTGATCAGCCAGCAGGACGTACCCCTGAAGATGCGTGCGCGTTTCGCCCTGGATCGCTTGAGCCGGATGCCCAAGGCCCAGGTCAGCGATCTGCAGCATATGGTCACCGATGATCAGGTGTACCTGGCCGGTCAGGTGATGCCGGACCTGCTGCAATTCTGCGCGCAGGACCTGGGGCCCGACGCCCAGCGACTGGCCGCGCTGTGCGCCAGCCTCAAGTCCTGGGACCGCAGCGCCGGGTTGCAGACGGGCCTGGGCTTCGTGCATTTCCAGGGCATCATGCAGCCGCTGTTGCAGCGTCCGGATATCTGGCGTGTCGCCTTCGACCCCAAGGACCCGCAGCACACGCCACGGGGCCTGGCCATCAGCCGTCCAGCAGTGGCCCAGGCCCTGCGTGAGGCGATGCTGGCCTCGGCGCAGCAAGTGGCGCAGGCCGGGCTGGGCGCCGATGTGCGCTGGGGCGATATCCAGCAGGTGAGCCAGGGCGGGCGGCCGACCCCGGTGCCTGGCGGCCCGGAAAGCCTGGGGGTGTACAACGCTATCCAGAGCGTGCCGGGCGCCGACGGCAAGCGCGAGGTGGTGAGCGGCACCAGCTACCTGAATGTGGTCAGTTTCGATGAGCAGGGGCCGCGGGCCCTGGGCCTGCTGGCGTTTTCCCTGTCCAGCGATCCGGCGTCGCCGCACTTTCGCGACCAGACCGAGGCCTTTGCCCGGAATCAGTGGAGTGTGCTGCCCTTTACCGAGGCGCAGATCCGCGCCGATGGCCAGTATCAGTCGCAACTGATCCAGGAGCCGCGCCAGGATTCGCAGCCATTGGCCAGGTAGTGGGTGTCAGAGGTTGACAGGAATCGAGGCCGCCCCCGTAACGGGGCGGCCTTCAGCTTTTTGGCGGGGACTGGGGCAACGAATTGATCACCGGGTTGCCGTCGCGATTGCGCGTCAGGTAGACCGGCAGCACCTTGGGCAACGAAGTCAGCAGGCTCCTGATTTCCCGGGTGTTGTAGATGCCGCCCACGCGGATCTTGCCGGTCGAGCTGTCAGCCAGCTGCACCGGGGTGTCCAGGTAGCGATTGATCAGTGGCAGGGCATCGCTGAGGGCCAGGTTGTCCAGCACCAGTTTGCCGTTGCGCCAGGCCAGGGAACTGTCGTTGCTGTAGGTCTGGCTGATCTGCGGCGCGTAGTCGCCATCCTTGTAGTGAGCCTGCATGCCCGGTTCCAGGCGGAAACCTTCGCCGGGCAGCGCGGTATTGCTGGTGACCAGCACCGAGCCCTGAAGCAGGGTGACCCGTACCTGATCCTCATACATCCACACGTTGAACTGGGTGCCGGTGACCTTGATCTGGCCTTGGGCGGCCTTGACCACGAACGGATGGCTGCTGTCGTGGCTGACCTTGAAGAACGCCTCGCCCTTCTTCAGGGTGACCCGGCGCTGATCCTTGTAGTTGCTGTAGGTCAGGCTGCTGCCCAGGTTCAGTTCCACCTGGCTGCCGTCGGCCAGGGTCACGTTGCGCAGGCTGTCGCCGGCTTCGAAATGTTCGTAGGACGATGGCAGCCAGCCCAGTTCCCAACCGCTGTAGGCGGCCAGGGGCAGGGCGCACAGAGCGACGGCCGCGGCTGCACCGTAATGCTGCCAGGTGCGCCGGGGGGCAGGCTTGACCGGAGCCGGCGCCAGAGTGGAGGGCGGCAGTTGATCGGCCACTTCCCATATCTCCCGCATCGCCTCGTATTCGAAAGCGTGCAGGGGGTCGGCATCATGCCATTGCTGAAAGGCCAGACGCTCCGCATCGCTGCAGTCGGCTTCATGCAAACGCATGCACCATTGCGCCGCAGCTTGGGTAATGGCGTCGTATTCGGCTTCTGAGAGGATCTGTTCGCTCATTGACTCTTCCTGATTTCCCGCATTCTACCCTCCGGCGCAAGGCTTGTAGAACAGCCGTCATGGCTAATGCGCATCAAAGTGAACTTATTTTCATCGGCCACGCCCTGAAAACCCGCTGTGTATCCAAAGTGTCTACAAATGGGCACGCCTTGCGGCCGTGTCTGTTGGCCTGCAACTCTGGCACCTTCCTTGCGAGCCATGGGATCGGGTTGACAGGGCCAACAGTCAGCGTTGTTTAATCGCCGGGTCACACGCTGTCGCCCCCTCCAATAATTACTCTGGAGCTTCAGATGTCTGCATCGTCCCTGGTTGTTGAAACGCCTTGCCAATACCTCTCTCTGCCGGCCTTGGTGCAGTTGCTGGAGACGATTTTCCTGCGTCATGGCTGCCGCGCCGAAGTGGCCCGTTGCCTGGCCGAGAACTGCGCCGCCGCTGAGCGCGACGGTGCCCAGAGTCATGGTGTGTTTCGTATCCCCGGCTATGTCTCGACCCTGGCCAGTGGCTGGGTCGATGGTCGGGCGGTGCCTGTGGTGGAAGACGTTGCGGCGGCCTTTGTCCGGGTCGACGCTGGCAACGGCTTTGCCCAACCGGCCCTGGCGGCCGCTCGCGAGCTGCTGGTCAGCAAGGCCCGCAACGCCGGGATCGCGGTGCTGGCGATCCGTAACTCGCACCATTTCGCCGCACTCTGGCCTGATGTCGAGCCCTTTGCCGAAGAGGGGCTGGTGGCCCTGAGCGTGGTCAACAGCATGACCTGTGTCGTGCCTCACGGCGCCGACCGGCCGTTGTTCGGCACCAATCCGATTGCCTTCGCTGCGCCCCAGGCCCAGGGCCAGCCGATTGTCTTCGACCTGGCCACCAGTGCCATCGCCCACGGCGATGTGCAGATCGCCGCGCGCAAGGGCGAGCGCTTGCCCCTTGGCATCGGCGTCGACAGCCTGGGGCAGCCGACCCAGGACCCCAAGGCGATTCTCGAAGGCGGCGCCTTGCTGCCGTTTGGCGGCCACAAAGGTTCGGCCCTGTCGATGATGGTGGAGTTGCTGGCCGCGGCCCTGACCGGAGGTCACTTCTCCTTCGAGTTCGACTGGTCCAACCATCCTGGGGCCAAGACGCCCTGGACCGGGCAGTTACTGATCGTCATCGATCCGAGCAAGGCCGCCGGACAGAGCTTCGCCGAGCGCAGCCAGGAATTGGTGCGGCAGATGCACGCGGTGGGACTCAAGCGCCTACCGGGGGATCGTCGGCATCAGCAGCGCGAACGTTCGCTGCAAAAGGGAATCGCCATTGGCGTGGAGCAACTGCAACAGCTGCGGGCGCTGGCGCAGGCCTGAAACGAAAAAAGGCCAGGCCGCCACTGGCGCGCCTGGCCCTGGAGCGAGCGGGGCGGTTACGAGCGCCGGCCCAGCAACAGGCCGACCACCAGGCCAACGCCAGCGGAGATGGCCACGGTCTGCCACGGGTGGCCACCGATGTATTGCTCGGTGGCGTCCACCACCGGCTTGCTGCGCTCGCGCACGTTGTTCACCGAGTCCAGCGCCTGCTTGAGTTTGAGGCTCACTTGCTGGCGCAAGCTTTCACCTTCTTCGCCCACCAGGCTAGCGCTGCCCTTGAGCAGCTTTTCCGATTCTTCGATCAGCGCCTGCAGTTCGCTGAAGGCCTGGTCCTTGATTTGATCGTTTTCCGCTTGCGCGGCAGATTTGCGAGCCATGAAGTTTTTCCTTGGAAATGTGGTCGGTGGTGCAAGGGCACGCCTGCGGTATCAGGCGTATTGCCCAAGTCGCTAGCAGCCTGCGGCAGCGGCTGCAGTCATCGGGTACAAGCAATGGAGTCCGGCGCTGGGGCAAAAGTTGCAGCCATTTTGCACCTTGCTCGCCACCCTTGAGTAAAACCGTCAGCCCCTACAGTGTAAGATGGCGCCTATTTTACGCAGCAGGAATTTCCCATGAGTTTCAATCTGGCTAACAAGACCCTGGCCGAACGCGCCGCCATCGAGGACGAGAAGTCCCGTCTGTTCGACTTGTGGCAGAGCAACCTGGGCAAGGCCAAGGGCGAGGCGGCACGGTTGTTCGGCGAGCGCGGCAAGCGCAAGGGCAAGTGGGCCGAGTGGGTGCGCGCGGAACTGGACGGCATGTCGCCGCCGGAGTACTCCAACATGGTGCGCAGTGAAGTCAATCGGCTGATGGCGGCGAACAAGTAATCGCGAAACACTCGACAATCGCTTCACGTACCTTTACCAGCAGCGGGTCTATCTGCGGGCTGGTGCGCCAGCCCAGTTCGATCGGATAGCGCGGCAGCGCCAGGGGGCAGGGCAGCAGCTGCAGGCCGGTGAACTCGGCGATGCGCCGCGCGGCATGGGCAGGAATGGTCGCCACCGCCTGGCTGCCCTTGAGCAGAAAGGGCAGCGCGGCAAAATGCGTGGTCGAGGCGCAGACCTGGCGACTGAGCCCCAGATTCGCCAATCCTTCATCGGTGATGCCGATAAACCCTTGTGACGACACCAGCAGGTGTTCGCGCCGAACGAACTCCTCAAGGTCGATCTGCCGTTGCCCGGGGGTCAGGCTGGCCGGGTCCGCCAGGCACAGGTAGTCGCCTTCCCCCAGCACCTGCCGACTGAGCAGGCGCTCGGCAAAGCCACCGGCGCTGATGGCCAGGTCGACGCTGCGCTGCAACAGCGCCTCGGCGACGATCTGGCTGTGGGTCTGGCGGAAGATCAGCCGCAACTTGGGTGCACGGCGGGCCACGGCTTCGATAAGGCGCCGACCGTAGGCAATCTCGAAATCATCCGACAGGCCGACCGTCACCGAGCGTCCCTGATAATCGGCGCTGTGCGGGGCAACCATGGCCAGGCTCTGGCGACATTTGTTCAGGGCCTCAGTGACCACCGGCTTCAATTGATTGGCCTTGAGGGTCGGCGCCAGTCCGCGGCCAGTGCGAACGAACAATTGATCGCCATACAACTCGCGCAGGCGGCGCAAGGCTGCACTCACGGCCGATTGGGTCACTCCCAGGCGCAGGGCCGCGCGGCTGGCGCTGGACTCGTCATGCAGGGCTTCGAAGGCCTTGAGCAGGTTGAGGTCGACGCTGGCGATATTCATCTGGTTCATATCATTAAGCACTGGGTTGGGGTTTATCGATGATCAGCGGCGGCAGGACAATGCGCAACACCTGATCGTTCGAGGAGTCATGTCATGCCCAAGTCCATCGTCGCCGCGCTGCAAATCGGTGCCTTGCCAGAAGGCAAGGCCGCCACCCTGGAGCAGATCCTCTCCTATGAGGGCGCCATCATCGAAGCGGGTGCGCAGTTGGTGGTGATGCCCGAAGCGCTGCTGGGGGGCTATCCCAAGGGCGAAGGCTTCGGCACCCAACTGGGTTACCGCCTGCCGGAGGGGCGCGAAGCCTTTGCCCGTTACTTTGCCAATGCCATCGATGTGCCGGGTGCGGAGACCGAGGCGCTGGCCGGGCTGTCGGCCCGTACCGGAGCCCATCTGGTGCTGGGGGTGATCGAGCGCAGTGGCAGCACCCTGTATTGCACGGCGCTGTATTTCGATCCACAGCAGGGGCTGGTGGCCAAGCATCGCAAGTTGATGCCCACCGGCACCGAGCGCCTGATCTGGGGCCAGGGTGACGGCTCGACCCTGCCGGTGCTGGACACCCAGGTGGGACGGGTCGGCGCGGTGATCTGCTGGGAAAACATGATGCCGTTGCTGCGCACCGCGATGTACGCCCAGGGCATCGAAGTCTGGTGCGCGCCCACGGTGGACGAGCGCGAGATGTGGCAGGTGAGCATGCGTCACATCGCCCATGAAGGTCGTTGTTTCGTGGTCAGCGCCTGTCAGGTCCAGGCCTCGCCCCAGGAACTGGGGCTGGAGATTGCCAATTGGCCGGCAGAGCGCCCGCTGATTGCCGGTGGCAGCGTCATCGTGGGGCCCATGGGCGATGTATTGGCCGGGCCGCTGGTGGGCAGCGCCGGGCTGATCAGCGCCGAGATCGACACGGCTGACCTGGTGAAGGCCCGCTATGACTACGACGTGGTCGGCCACTATGCGCGTCCGGATGTGTTTGAACTGAGCGTGGACCAGCGCCCCCGATCCGGGGTGCGCTTTATCTGAGTCGCCGGTGTTGCTCAGCGTCGGCGGCGCCACTGCTCGCGGGTGATTTCCCAGATGTCCAAGGGGAAATGCCCGCCGACGAAGTCGCCGCTCTCGGAGCGCACCAGGCGCATGCCGCCACGCTCGGAGATGCGCCGCGAGCCCTGGTTCGGCGCAGCCTTGGGCACCCGCATCAGCGGTCGTTGCAGCACTTCGAACCAGAACTCGTCGACCACGGTGCAGGCTTCGCTCATGTAACCCTGGCCTTGCCAGGGCGGGGCCAGCCAGAAACCGCGGTTGTTGTCGGCTTCGTCCATCAGGCTGATGCTGCCGATCATTTGCTCAGGCTTGCTGCGCAATCGGATCGTCCAGTGCCATTCTGTGCCCCGGGCCATGGCCGGCAGGGCCATGTCCCGCAGGTAGCTCAGGGCGCCGTCGGCCGGGTAGGGCCAGGGCACCACGGCATTGAGGTAGCGCACCACTTCCCACTGCGGAAAAAGCTGCTGGATGGCCTCGGCGTCCGCCAGTTCCAGGGGGCGCAGCAGCAGGCGTTCGGTGTGCAGGGTGGGAACAGGGTCGATCATGAGCGGGACTCCTTGTGGGCGTTGCCTAGCCTCAGTCGTTGGCTGAGAAAGTCGACGAAGACCCGCAATTTTGGCAGCAAGTGCCGGCTGCTGGGCCAGAGAATGGAGAACTTGCCGCGCTCTTGCTGATAGTCGTCCAGCACCGAGATCAGGCTGCCGTCGGCCAGGGCGCCGCAAACCACGAATTCGGGCACGTAGGCGATGCCCAGGCCCTGGCTTGCGGCGTGGATCAACGACTCCAGGTTGTTGCTGGTCAGGGCGCTGCCCAGTACCAGCGGCGGCGCGCCGTCGGGCAGGCGCAGATTCCATGGCTGCAGCACGCTGCCGCCGGGGAACTTGTAGCGCAGGCAGGCGTGCCGCTCCAGGTCCTGGGGGGTGTGCGGGATGCCGCGCTGGGCAAAGTAGCCGGGGGCGCCGATCAGTACGAAGCCGAAGGGACCGAGGCTCCTGGACTTGAGTTGGGAGTCTGGCAGCTCGCCGCTGCGGATCACCGCGTCGACGCCTTCGGCGATCACGTCGATCAGCCGGTCGTTGAAGTCCAGGTCCAGCTCGATGTCCGGATAGCGCGCGGCGAATTCCGGCAGGATCGGCAGCAGCATGCGATAGCCGATGGCGGGCAGGCTGACCCGCAGCCGGCCCCGGGGCTTGTCGCTGATCCGCGCCAGCTCGGCCTCGGCCTCCAGCACCTCGTCGACGATACGCTGGCCGCGCTCGTAGAACAGCGCGCCTTCGTCGGTCAGGCTCAGGCGCCGGGTGCTGCGATTGAGCAGGCGTACGCCGAGTCGTTGTTCCAGGCGCGCCAGGGCCTTGCCCACCGCTGAGGCGGACAGTCCAAGACGCTCGCCGGCCCCCACCAGGCTGCCGCTGCGGACCACGCAGACAAACACCTGCAGGCCGTTAAGGTTGTCCATCGCTCACCTCGATTGCAGCGTTTTTGTCCGTAAAGAGCGGAAGAATGCCTGGTTTTTCGCCTATTGCGGCACACCTATCATGGATTTTTCTGCAAATCGCCCGGGTTGCCAGGGCTGAGAGGTGTGTGTGAATCCTGAACTCGAATTGTCCCTGGGGCAGCCGGCCCGTGCCCGCGAGCGGGCTTCCTATGGCGTACTGGCTGCGGTCTGTCTGGCGGCCTTGATGTTGCCCCTGACCTTTGTCGGCGTGGCGGTGGCGACGCCGGCCATTGGCCGCGAACTGGGGGGCAGCCCGCTGGCCCTGAGCTGGACCACCAACGCCTTCATGCTGACCTTTGGCAGTGTGCTGATGGCGGCCGGCACCCTGGCCGACGAGTACGGTCGCAAGCGTTTGTTCAGCCTGGGGGTGGCGCTGTTCGGCCTGAGCTCCCTGGCCCTGGTGTTCGTGCCGTCGCTGCTGTGGCTCAACCTGTTGCGCGGGGTCCAGGGGCTGGCAGGCGCCGCTGCCCTGGCCGGTGGCTCGGCCGCCCTGGCCCAGGCCTTCGAAGGGCCTGCGCGAACCCGCGTCTTCAGCCTGCTGGGCACCACCTTCGGCGTCGGTCTGGCCTTTGGGCCGATCCTTGCCGGGGTCCTGATCGAGCACAGCGGCTGGCGCGGGATCTTTGTCTCCGGAGCGCTGATCGGCGGTCTGGCCCTGGGCTTTGGCGTGCCGCGCATGGAGGAGTCCCGGGACCCCGAGGCCCGGGGCGTGGACTGGCCCGGCACCTTGAGTTTCACCCTGGCCCTGGTGCTTCTCACCTGGGGCATTCTGCTGGCGCCCCAGAGTGGTTGGGACAGCCCCTGGGTCCTGTTGTTGCTGGCGGGAGCGCTGCTGGCACTGGGGCTGTTCATTGCTGTGGAGCGCCGGGCCTCGCGGCCGATGCTTGACCTGTCGCTGTTTCGCTACCCGCGCTTTGTCGGGGTGCAAGTGCTGCCCATCGCCACCTGCTACTGCTACGTGGTGCTGCTGATCCTGCTGCCGATCCGCTTTATCGGCGTCGAAGGCTACAGCGAGATCGACGCCGGAATCCTGATGATGGCCCTGTCGGCGCCGATGTTGGTGGTGCCCTTTGCCGCGGGCTGGCTCAACCGCTGGTTCAGCGCCGGCAACCTGTCGAGCCTGGGTTTGCTGGTGGCTGCCGGCGGGCTGTTCTGGCTCAGTCGGATCGAGCCGGGGCAGGCCGCGGTCGAGCGGGCCTGGCCATTGCTGGTGATCGGCCTGGGCAGCGGATTGCCCTGGGGCTTGATGGATGGGCTGTCGGTGAGCGTGGTGCCCAAGGAGCGGGCCGGCATGGCCAGTGGCATCTTCAGTACCACCCGGGTGGCGGGTGAGGGCATTGCCCTGGCCTTGGTGGTGGCGCTGCTGGCGGGGCTGTTGCAGCACGGCCTTGCAAGCCTGGCGCCGCCGGGGGAGTCGCTGCTGGCCGCGCGGCAGTTGGCCGGTGGCGATCTGGCGGCCAGTGCCGGGTCCTTGCCGACGTTGTCCCGGGAAGGGTTGCTGCACATCTACTCCCAGGCATTCAGCCAGCTGTTGCAGGTGTTGATGGTCATCACCCTGCTGGCTGCCCTGGTGGTGAGGGTGGCGTTGCATGAGCCGCGCCACCCGTGTCAGGCCCGTGACTGATCAGCGGAACTCGAAGAACTCGTAGTGCAGGTTGCCTTCGGGAATCCGGTACTCGTTCATCAACTCCCGCACCTGGGCCAGCAGGCCCTTGGGTCCGCAGAAGCTGATCTGGATCTGCTGCGGGTCGGTTTCCGTGGCCGTGCGTTTGAGGGTCTGGGCCAGGGACTCGGTGCCGCCGCTGTTGGCGACGAAGTCCACGCCACGGGCCTGGGCCATGCCTTGCAGGGTGTCGACGCTGGGAAAGGCCCGGGACGGGTTGTAGCAGTACACCAGGGTCGCCTTGTCGAACTGCCCGGCGGCCGAATCCTGCAGCCACGAAATGAACGGCGAGATGCCCACGCCGCCGCCGATCCAGATTTCCCGAGCCGCTTCTTGGGGCCGCTTGAAGCGACCATAAGGCGCGTAGAGGTCAGCGCGCATGCCGGGTTGCACCTGCTTGCGCAGCCGTTGGGTGTAGTCGCCGAGGGCGCGGATCACGAATTCGATACGCCCGTCTTCGCTCTGGGCGCTGGCGATGGTGAAGGGGTGCGGCTCGCGCAGGCCCTTTTCCTGCATCGACAAAAAGGCGAACTGGCCGGCCTTGAACGGAAAGCCCCGACCCAGGGGCGTCAGTTCCAGGTGCAGGGAGTTCTTCTCCACCTTGACCGCGCTCACCTGGTACTCGCCGACCTTGGCCACGAAAGGGTAGAGCAGCAGCTTGTACAGGGCCCCGAGCACCCCGAGGATGCACAGCGCGCCGAGCCAGATACCCGAGGGCGAGTCCAGGGTGATGGGCGACTTGAAGCTCAGCCCGTGCAGGATGACGATCAGAAACAGCGGTCCGGACAGCTTGTGCCACCAGCGCCACTGGCTGTAGGGAATGTTGCGGTTCAGCGCCAGGAGCACGATCAGGCCCAGGGCCACGTAGCTCAGTTGGCGCACCAGGCGTGTCCAGTACTTCGACAGTTCGAGGATCGGCACGCTGTTCCATTCTTCCAGGTTGGCCTTGAACACCAGGTGATAGCTGGCGAACGCCAGGGCCCAGATGCCCAGCCATTTATGCACCTCATAGACCCGGTCGAGGCCGCCGAACAGGCGCTCGACCAAGCCCCAGCGGGCGGCCAGCAGGCAGGACAGGGCCATGTAGGCCAAGGCCGTGCTGCCCAGGATCATGCTCAGGGTGGCGGAGGTCAGCCAGGTGGCGGAAGGAATCTCCAGCAGGAGGGTGAAGGTGGTGATCAGCAGGACACCGACGATCGTGTGCCAGGTTTTCAAGGGTGCATGACTCCGCTCAGGAAATGCCGTCATGGCATGAACATCGACTGCCGCAAAGGGCCCCTTTGCAACGGGTGGGCGCTGCCAAAGGGAGCGATGCATGGAATGGTGTGGCGCTGGGGTAAAGCTGGATATGACAGGTTTTTTGCGCGTGACCGAGTGCCATTCTAGCGCTTGAACCTTAATTCAAGCTGATGTTGGTCATCGATCCGGTGTTTTATGATTGCTGAAAATGATCGAATCTCAATTGCATTTCGATTTCATGTGCTGGGCATTGCTGCAACTGGCGAGTAGCAGCTGGCTTGCCGGCGAAGGGCCCCTCAAGACCTGTGCAGGGCTAGGGAGTGTTTGGGCTGACAAACCGGCTCCGCGATGGCGTTGGCCCGGCTAGCGCCTGCGAGGTGCGGAGGATTTGCACGCGGGTGTGCTGCGCAGGCTCTGGCGCGCGTCTAGCAGCCATAGCCCCGCAGCCGTATCGGGGCCCGTGACGATGAGCCCGACCATGCAAGCCCTGTTGAACCAGATCCTCGATGAAGTCCGCCCCCTGATCGGCCAAGGCCAGGTCGCCAACTACATTCCCGCCCTGGTCGATGTGCCAGCCAACCAGCTGGGGATTGCCGTGTATGGCAACGACGGCCAGGTGTTCAGCGCCGGTGACGCCGACACGCCGTTCTCGGTGCAGAGTATTTCCAAGGTCTTCAGTCTGGTGCAGGCCATCGGTCATTCCGGCGAGGCGATCTGGGAGCGCCTGGGTCACGAGCCTTCGGGGCAGCCGTTCAACTCCCTGGTGCAGCTGGAGTTCGAGCGGGGTCGGCCGCGCAACCCCTTTATCAATGCCGGGGCGCTGGTGATCTGCGACATCAACCAGTCGCGCTTCGCCGCGCCGGCCTTGTCCATGCGCGACTTTGTCCGGCGCCTGTCGGGCAACAGTCAGGTGATGGTGGATGGCCGCGTGGCCGATTCGGAATACCAGCATCGCGCCCGCAACGCGGCCATGGCCTACCTGATGCAGTCCTTCGGCAACTTCCATAACGATGTGGAGGCGGTGCTGCGCAGTTATTTCAGCCACTGCGCCTTGCGCATGAGCTGCGTCGATCTGGCCCGGGCGTTCTGTTTCCTGGCCAACGACGGTTTCTGCAAGCACAGCGGCGAGCAGATCCTCACCCGGCGCCAGACCCAGCAGGTCAACTCGATCATGGCCACCAGTGGCCTGTACGACGAAGCCGGCAATTTCGCCTATCGGGTCGGCTTGCCGGGCAAGAGCGGTGTAGGCGGGGGGATTGTCGCGGTGGTGCCGGGGCAGTTCACGGTGTGCGTGTGGTCACCGGAACTCAACAGCGCCGGCAACTCTCTGGTGGGCATGGCGGCCTTGGAGCTGCTCAGCCAACGCATCGGCTGGTCGGTGTTCTAGGACTTACCAGGCGCCCGGGTTGCTCAGGCTGATCTGCCCGCGATCGATGAAGCGCTGGGTGCCGAACAGGCCGCCGGCCAGCTTGCCTCGCAGTACGTAGGGCAGGTTGTCCAAGGTCTGGGTCTGGCTCAACCCCAGGGTCTGGCGCAGGACGGAAAACGCCGAGACGCTGACCGGAATCACCAGGATGTCCTCCGAGTAACGGCCGATATGCCCGCGCTGGTCGCTGACCCCGGACGCCAGCGGGCGGCCGTTGACTTCCAGGTCCAGGGCGACACCGTTGTAGTCGATGGCATTTTCGTTGGGGTTCTGCAGGCGCAGCTTCACCGCGAAGCGCATTTCCAGCTCCTGGCTGGGCAGTGGCTCGATGCCCACCACGTTGATCGCCAGCGGGTCGCGGTTGGGCAACAGCGCACAGGCGCTGAGACTGAGCAGTACCAGGGTCAAGGCGATCAATCTACGCATGGCATACCTGTCGGCAATGGAAATGAATGGCGGACCGGCACCTTGTAGCCGCTGCCGAGCCTGCGAGGCTGCGACAAGGCCCGCAGGGCCTTGCCTGGAAAACCCCCGACCAACCTCCAAGGCCGAGAGCCCATCACCCGCGCACGCAGCATAGACGCCCGCCAGCCTCAGGAGTTCGCTTTAGCGCTCATGTCCGGGTCTTGCATCACCTTGAGGGTCGCCGCTTCGGGGTCGAACTCATCCTCTTCCAGCTCAAGGAATTCCTCCGGCAGGAAAATGTTGAGGAAGATCGCGCAGAAAGCGCCCACGGTAATCGGCGACTCGAAGATATTGTGCAGCGCCTTGGGCAGCTCACGCAGCACTTCCGGCACCGCCGCCACCCCCAGGCCCATGCCCAAGGAAATGGCCACGATCAGCACGTTGCGCCGATGCAGGCCGGCTTCGGCGAGGATCTTGATCCCGGCCACGGCCACGGTGCCGAACATGATCAGGGTGGCGCCGCCCAGCACCGGTTTGGGCATCAGTTGCAGCACCGCGCCGATCACCGGGAACAGCCCCAGCAACACCAGCAGCCCGGCAATGAAGTAGGCCACGTAGCGGCTGGCCACGCCGGTCAGCTGGATCACCCCGTTGTTCTGGGCAAAGGTCACCATCGGCAAGCTGTTGAACACCGCCGCCACCGCCGAGTTGAAACCATCCGCCAGCAGCCCGGACTTGATGCGCTTGATGTACAGCGGGCCTTTCACCGGCTGCTGGGAAATCATCGAGTTGGCGGTCAGGTCGCCGGCCGCTTCCAGGGGCGAAATCAGGAAGATCACCGCCAGCGGAATAAAGGCAATCAGGTCGAAGGAAAAACCGTACTTGAACGGCACCGGCACGCTCACCAGTGGCACCTCGGGCATGGCCGCCATGTCCACCCGGCCCAGCATCCAGGCCACCACGAAGCCCAGGGTCAGGCCGATGACGATCGAGCCCAGGCGCAGCATCGGGTGGTTGAAACGGTTGAGCACGACAATGGTCAGCAGCACCAGGGCCGCCAGCCCCAGGTTGCTCGCCGCACCCAGGTCGCTGGCGCCGTAGCCGCCGGCCATGTCGGTGACCGCCACCTTGATCAGCGACAGGCCCATCAGGGTGATGATGGTGCCGGTGACCACCGGGGTGATCAGCTTGCGCAGCTTGCCGATGAACTGGCTGAGGAACATCTCGATAAAGGCCGCGACAAAGCAGATGCCGAAGATGGTGGAGAGGATCTCATTGGTGTCGCCGCCACGGCCCTTGACCATGAAGCCGGCGCTGAGCAGCACGCTGATAAACGAGAAACTGGTGCCCTGCACGCACAGCAGGCCCGAGCCGATGGGCCCCAGGCGCCGGGCCTGGACGAAGGTGCCCAGGCCGGAGACGAACAGCGCCATGCTGATCAGGTAGGGCAGTTCGCTCTCAAGGCCCAGCACGCCGCCGAAGATCAGGGTTGGGCTGATGATGCCGACAAAACTGGCCAGCACATGTTGCAGGGCGGCGAAGATCGCCGCGCTGAAATGCGGACGGTCATTGAGGCCGTAGATCAGGTCGGACTTGTAGCGGGGAGGGGAACGATCAGGTGCGGTCATGGGAGAAGGCCTGCCAGTGGCGTGCGAAAACGCCAGGGCGCACGCCGGAAAGTGGACGGGACTTGGGCCGCAATGTCATGGCATCAGACAAGACTTGCGCACCCGGTCAGAAAAAAGGAGGCGCAGGATGCCAGAAAGGTCCTGTTGTCAGAAGGGCAAACAGGCGCAAAGGGTCAATTTTGCAGGGATACGAAAGATACTGTTTCTCATTTGCCGTTGTGGAATAATCCGCCTCCCCGATTTGCGGACCTTCCCTCGATGCTGCCCATACCCAGCCTGCTGCGCAGCTTTCAAGAGCACTACGACGATCTGCTGAAGTTTCTCACCCGGCGCATGAGCGATCGCCAACGGGCGGCGGACGTGGCCCAGGACACCTACCTCAAGCTGCTCAAGGTCGACCAGCAGACGGTGGAGGTGCACAACGATCGCCGTTTCATTTTTCGCGTTGCCGGCAACCTGGCCATCGATACCCTGCGCCGCGAGCAGCGTCTGGCGGCCAATCTCAGCGACACTGAGCAACACAGTGAAGTGGTGGACCCGGCACCGGCGCCGGAAGCGGTGCTGCTGGCCAAGGAACGCCTGGCGGTGCTCGACGAGGCCCTGGCGCAACTCTCGGACAACGCCCGCCAGGCCTTGCTGCTCAATCGCCTGGAAGGCCTGACTCAGGCGCAGATTGCGTTACGCCTGGGCGTTTCCGAAAGCATGGTGGCAAAATACATCGGCCAGGCCCTGCGCCATTGCCGCGACTGGCTGCAACAGCATCATGAGTGATTCCCCCTTGCCCGCCGCCGACATCCCCATGACCGAACACTCCCAAAGCCTTGAAGACGCTGCACTCGAATGGCAGGTGTTGCTGCATTCCGGCAACGCCACGGCGGCCCAGCGCATGGCCTATCAGCAATGGCGCCAGACCAGTCCGGCCCACGCGGCAGCAGCGCAAGAGGCGCAGCAGCTGTGGGGCGACCTGGGCCAGACCCGGGCCGCCGAACAGCACCGGGCGGCGACAGCCACCGGTTCCTGGCGTGGTTGGCCGGCGCTGGTGGCGTCCCTGGTACTGGCCGTGGCCAGCGGCGTCGGTTGGTGGCAGTGGCCGGCCCTGACCTCGGACTACCACACTGCGGTCGGCCAGCAACAGCACATCACCCTGGCGGACGGTTCCAGGGTCACGCTCAACAGCGGTAGCGCATTGTCGGTGGCGTACTCGGCGGGCGAGCGCCGGGTGATCCTGCAATCTGGCGAGGCGCTGTTCGAGCCGGTTGCCGACCCGCAACGGCCGTTTGTGGTGCAGGCCGACGCCCAATACCTGCACAGTGCCGCCAGCGCCTTCAGCCTGCGCCGCGACGGCAGCCGGTTGACGGTGGTGGTGCGTGAAGGCCAGGTGCAGTTCACTGGTGATCATGCGCCGGTGCTGCTCCAGGCCGATCAGCGCCTGCAGTATCAATCCGGCCAGCCGCTGCTGGCCCAGCAAGCCGTGGACGCTGCCAGTCTCACCGCCTGGCAGCGGGGCAAGCTGATCTTCAACGGTCGCCCCCTGGGGGAGGTGATTGGCGAGCTGGAGCGTTATCAGCATGGTCGCATTCTGATCTCCGATAGCCAGTTGGCGGCCCTGGCCATCAGCGGTGTGTTCGATCTGCACGACCCGCAGGGTTCGCTGCAGGCCTTGCAGCAGCGCTATCCGCTGCAGGTTACCTACCTGCCGTGGCTGGCGGTTTTGCACTGAGTGGATTTTTTTTGCTTGGGGCACTGCAAGTTCTTTCCCGGCCAATCGTCGTAGTGAGACTGAGAAGACAATCATTCTCATTGACGTCATTTCAACGGGCTGGGAAGGAACACGTGAAAGCTATGTTCAAGCTGTCGATACTGGGGCGCGGTCAACACCTCATGCGCCGCACATTACTGGCCCAGGCGCTGTTCGCCGGTGCCTTGAGCCCACTGCTGGCCCAGGCGCAGGACGCCAGCTCCACCAGCCAGGGCAGCAGCACCCAGGAGCGCCGGGTGGCGCTCAAGCTGGTGGCCCAGCCCCTGGATCAGGCGCTGACCCGTTTTGCCGATCAGGCCGACCTGCGCCTGCTGTACACCACCGCTGATGTGGACGGCCTGCAAGCACCGGCCCTGAATGGCGAGGTCACGGTGGCCCAGGCCCTGCAGACACTGCTGGCCGGCAGCGGCATGAGCTGGTCCTTCAGTGATTCGCGTACGGTGATCCTGCGCCGCGCGGCGCCGGCCGCCAGCCTCAACCTCAAGCCGACCCAGGTCAGCGTGGCGTCGCGCACCAGCACCGCCATCAGTGAGATCCCCGGCACGGTGTGGGTGGTGGAGCAGAGCCAGCTGCGCGAGCAACTGAGCACTGGCGTCAGCCTCAAGGAAGCCATTGGCAAGCTGGTACCGGGCCTCGACCTGGCCCCTGAAGGGCGCACCAACTATGGCCAGAACATGCGCGGGCGCAACGTCCTGGTGATGATCGACGGGGTCAGCCAGAACAGTTCCCGGGGCCTGTCCCGGCAGTTCGACAGCATTTCGCCGTTCAACGTCGAGCGCGTCGAAGTGCTGTCCGGGGCCAGCGCCATCTACGGCGGCGGCGCCACCGGCGGCATCATCAATATCGTCACCAAGAAAGGCGAACCGGGCCCGGCGCGGTTCGAGACCCAGCTGGGGGCCAGCAGTGGCTTCAACAACAGCGACGACCTGAGCACCCGCGTCGCCCAGTCGGTGAGCGGCGGCAACGAAGCCATCAGCGGCCGGCTGGCGGTGGCGGGGGAGCAGAACCAGGCGTTCTATGACGGCGCCGGCAAGCAGATCTTCATCGACAACACCCAGACCGACCTGCAGTACAACCGCACCCTGGACCTGATGGGCAGCCTGGCCCTGCAGTTCAATGACGAGCAGAGCCTGGACCTGCTGGCCCAGTACTACGACTCGGGCAACCACGGCAGCACCGGGATCTATTTCCCCAACCTCAAGTACCGGGCACCGTCCAACCTGGAAAACGCCGAGCTGCGGGGCGGCTATTCCACCGACCTGGAGCCGCGTACCAAGCGCCTGCTGCTCAACGCCAACTATCACCACAGCGATGTGCTGGGCCAGGACTTCTACCTGCAGGCCTCGTACCGCAAGGAAGACAACAACTTCTTCCCGTTCCCCTACTACAACAGCGGCAGTCCCGCGGGCTCCAAGGGCGTGTACTTTGCCGCGTCGCAGCAGAATTTCGAGGTCACCAGCCTCAAGGCGCTGTTCGCCAAGGAGCTCGATGCCTTCAAGCTCACCTACGGCGTTGACCTGGACCGTGAGCGCTTCAACGCCGAGCAGAGCACCTTCGATCAGCAGATTTCCTCGGACAGTGGCGGTCTGGATCTGGTGACCCTGAGCAAGGCGCCGCGCTATCCCAGCTATCGGGTCGACGGCCTGTCCGGCTACGCCCAGCTGGACTGGCATGCCACCGACAACCTGACGGTTTCCGGCGGCTACCGGCGTCAGCAGATGGACGTGGATGTCGGCCGCTTCAAGAACGTCCCCGGTGGCAGCAACCAATATGCGGTCAACCTGTACAACCTGGGCAGCATCTACGACTTCAAGAACGGTCATCAGGTCTGGGTCAACTACGGCGAGGGCTTCGATCTGCCGGACCCGGCCAAGTTCTACGGCAAGCCGGGCCTGAGCGTCGACGACAACCCCCTGGCCGGGATCAAGAGCCGCCAGGTGGAGACCGGCTGGCGCTTCTCCGATAGCGACTGGGAGGCCCAGGCGGCGCTGTACTACATCTGGTCGGACAAGGTGATCAGCACCGACCAGGCCACCCTGACCATTGACGTCAAGGATCAGAAAAGCCGCGACTACGGCTTTGAGAGCGCCCTGACCCGGCACTTCCAGAGCGGCTGGGAAGTGGGCGGCACCCTGCATGCCGTGCGTTCCGAGGAGGAGAACAAGAACGGCGGCTGGAGCAAGCGCGACGCCCGTTATGCCTCGCTGTCGAAACTCACCGCCTTCATCGGCTGGAAGGGTGACAGCAGCAACGTTCGCCTGCAGGGCAACCACGCCTTCACCCTCAAGGACGATGCGGTCAAGGTCATCGACGCCACTCACAGCGTCGATGCCCCCAACACCATCGACGGCTACACCACCTTCGACCTGCTGGGCAGCCACGACACCGACTTCGGCACCTTCAGCGGCGGTATCCAGAACCTGCTGGACAAGCAATACAGCACCGTCTGGGGCCAGCGCGCCAAGCTGTTCTACTCACCGACCTATGGGCCGGACTACTTGTATGACTACCAGGGTCGTGGCCGCACCTACACCCTGAGCTGGAGCATGGCCTACTGAGGGGCCATGCCCCGGGATCGGCACGGCCCAGGCAAAGGCCCGCAGCAGGTCTTCCTCGGTGGCGTGCCCTTCGACACCGGCACCACCAGCCGTTGCGGAGCACGCTTCGGGCCCGTGGCATCCGTGGACATTGCCTGCCTCGCCTCGCAAGCCTCCTGACACTGACTGTCAGGAGGCTCTGATATTCTGCGCCGGTGTTTTTTCTCCGGAGTCCACCCAAGGTGTCGCGAGCCAGCCGTTTACTCACCCTGTTGCAGATGCTGCGGGGCAAGAGCCGTCCCGTTACCGCAG
Organism: Pseudomonas sp. RC4D1; assembly: GCF_018390395.1. NCBI lineage: Bacteria > Pseudomonadati > Pseudomonadota > Gammaproteobacteria > Pseudomonadales > Pseudomonadaceae > Pseudomonas > Pseudomonas sp. RC4D1. The sequence goes on along the minus strand of NZ_JAHBAW010000003.1, from coordinate 1,212,650 downwards.
CCACCCTGGCGGCGGAGCTGGAGGTGTCCGAGCGCACCCTGTACCGCGATATCGCCGAGCTCACTTCACTGGGCGCGCCGATCTACGGTGAGGCGGGCATCGGCTATGTGTTGCGCAGCGGGCTGTTCCTGCCGCCCTTGATGCTCAATGCCGACGAGACCGAGGCCGTGGTCCTGGGCTTGCGTTATGTCGATCAGCGTGGCGACGAGGTGCTGAGCAAGGCCGCGGCCGATGCCATGGCCAAGATCGCCGCCGTGCTGGCCCCGGCGGCCCAGGATGCCCTGCGCAATCCGACCTTGCTGCCGGGCCCCGCGGGCTGGGGCTTTCCCGACAACAGCGTGTCGTTGAACGTGTTCCGCCAGGCGATCCGGCACCAGGCCAAGCTGTTGATCGACTATGCCGACGTCAATCGCAACCCCAGCCAGCGGCTGATCTGGCCCTTGGCTCTGGGGTTTCTCAACGAGGCCCGGGTGATCGTTGCCTGGTGTGAGCTGCGGGGCGATTACCGGACCTTTCGCACCGACCGCATTGCCGCGGCCCAGGAGCAGGGACAGGCCTATCCGGGGCGGCGCAGCGATTGGCTGCGGGCCTGGCGCCAGTGCCTGCAAAAGGACGAGCAGGGCGGTCAATTCACTCCTGACAGGAAATGACACGCGGGGCTTTTAACATGGCGCGATCATCGACTCATCAGGAGCTTTTCTCATGTCAGGTATCGACGTTTCACTGGCCCCGGCGATCCGCGCCTACGTGATGGCGGCCAACACTGGCGACAGCTCGGTGGCGGCGGCGATCTTTGCTGCCGAGGCCCAAGTGTTCGACGAGCGAGAGCACCGGGTCGGACCGCAGGAGATTGCCCGCTGGATGGACGCCAGCCATCGCGTGCGTCCGCGGCTGCAGATCCTCGGGGTCCAGCAGCGTACCGGCAAGGTGTTGCTGGACAGCCTGGTCTGCGGGGATTTTTCCGCCAGCCCCCAGACGCTGCGCTACACCTTTCGCCTGGACCCGCAGGGACGGATTGCACGGCTGGATATCTCCCGCTGAGGCTTGTCGACCGGTGTGTCGAGCGGTTCGTCGGCAAGCCGGTTCCTCCATGGAGTGGGGCGCGGTGGCATACTGCGGCTTTTTTGCCGGGAGGCCCGCGGCCCATGCCATTCGATTCCCCCTTGAGCGCCTATCGGCATGCCCTGGAGCAGGACGGCTTCGTCGCCGATGAGGCACAGGCGCGGGCCGTGCAAGCCTTGCAGAACTGTCACGAGGCCTTGCATCAGGGGCGTACAGCGGTGCAAGGGGTCTATCTGTGGGGGGCGGTCGGGCGGGGCAAGACCTGGCTCATGGATCAGTTCTACCAGAGCCTGCGGGTGCCGGCGCGGCGTCAGCACTTTCATCACTTCATGGGCTGGGTGCATCAGCGTTCGTTCCAGCTCACCGGCACCGCCGATCCCTTGCAGGCCCTGGCCCGGGAGCTCGCCGAAGAGGTGCGGGTGCTGTGCTTCGATGAGTTGTTCGTCAACGACATCGGTGATGCGATCATTCTCGGGCGCCTGTTCCAGGTGATGTTCGAGCAGGGCGTGGTCATGGTCTGCACCTCCAACCAGCCTCCCGAGCAGCTGTATGCCGAGGGCTTCAATCGTGAACGTTTCCTGCCGGCCATCAGCGCCATCAGCCAGCATATGCAAGTGGTGGCGGTGGACGGCGAGCAGGATCACCGTCTGCACCCGGGGGCTGCCGCGCAGCGCTACTGGCTCAGTGCCGAGGGCCAGCCCAGCGCCCTGGAACCCTTGTTCCAGCAGTTGAGCGGCGGCCAGGCGGTCTCCACTGAGCCGCTGCTGATCGGCTATCGGCCGGTGCAGGTGGTCAAGGCCGCCGGCAGCGTGATCTGGTGCCGTTTTGCCGATCTGTGCGAACAGCCGTTTTCCGCCATGGACTTCATGGCGCTGTGTGACAGGTTCAGCGCAATCCTCCTCAGCCAGGTCCCCAACCTCAGTGCCCAGCAACGCCCGGGACGCATTGCCCGAGGCACCGAGGATGGCGCCCAGCGGGTGGTGGCAGGGGATCGCGAATTGCCGCAACTGTCGATCCATGACGACAGCGTGCGCCGCTTCATTGCCCTGGTGGATGAATGTTACGACCGCAAGGTGCCGCTCTATCTGGAGGCCCAGGTACCGATGGAGCAGCTGTACACCGAGGGTTACCTGGAGTTTCCCTTCCGCCGCACCTTGAGCCGCCTGCAGGAAATGCAGTTGCAACGGTTTGCCAGCCAGCCTCGCGCTTGAGGGGAAGAGCTTCCGGCTGTGGTTCATCCTGGCCAATCATTAGGATTTTTCTGTAGAAGGAGGGAGAAAAATCTTCGTTTGGTCAAATCCCCCAGCCTACAATCGAGGCTGCCTGAGCCCTGAACGCTCACTTTCACTGCATTGATCGAGGATGAACATGGACGTTGCCGATGTCGTGGTGCTGCAAGCCAGTTACAGCAACCCGGTGCATGCCGAAGCCATAGGTGTGCTGCTCAATCATTACGCCCAGGACCCCATGGGCGGCGGCCAGGCCCTGGCGCCGGACCAGCTTCAGCAACTGCCGGCAGAGCTGGCCAAGCGACCTCAGGCGTTCAGCGTGCTGGCCTTTGCCGGGGGGCAGCCGGTGGGGCTGGTGAACTGCTTCGAGGGCTTTTCCACCTTTGCCTGCCGGCCCCTGGTGAATGTCCACGACGTGGTGGTGCTGGACAGCTTTCGCGGCCAGGGCCTGAGCAAGCGGATGCTGCAGAAGGTCGAGGACATTGCCCGGCAACGGGGTTGCTGCAAGATCACCCTGGAAGTGCTGGAAGGCAACGCCCAGGCCCAGGCCGCCTACCAGGCCTGCGGTTTCGCCAATGCCATGCTCGATCCCGCCCATGGCCGCATGCTGTTCTGGAGCAAAGCTTTGTAATGTCCGATGTCAGGCCCCGCCCTGGTGCTGTAGGGGAGCGGGGCTGACTGCTCTAAGCGTCGTGCAATGCCGGGTCGAGCTTGGGGAACACCAGGCGGAACTCGGTGAGGCTGTCCGGTACGCTGTCGACCTCGGTGCGGCCCTGATGCAGGTTCATGATCGAGCGTACGATTGCCAGGCCCAGCCCGGTGCCACCTTCGGCTCGGGCGCGACTGCTGTCGACCCGATAGAAACGCTCGAACAGATGGGGCAGGTGGCAGGCAGCGATGCCCGGCCCGGGATTGCCCACGGCGAGGCTCACGCTCTGCAATTGGCGCTCGATCCGCAGCTCGATCCGGCCCTGATCCGGGCAATGGCGGATGGCGTTGGACAACAGGTTGGAAATGGCCCGCTGGATCATCAGGCGATCCCCCAGCACCCAGGCGTCACCGCGCAGTTCCAGCTGCAGTTGCCTGTCCTCGGCGCTGAGGGCAAACAGGTCCATGACCCGCCGTGCTTCCTCGCCCAGAGACACCCGGGCAAAGCGGGCCTGGGAAGCCGGCTGGCTGACCTGGGCCAGGAACAGCATGTCGGCGACGATTCGTGTGACCCGCTCCAGCTCCTCGATGCTGGCCTCCAGCACGGCCTTGTATTCCTCCGGGGGGCGCTCGCGGGACAGGGTCACTTGGGCCTTGCCCATCAGGTTGCTGATGGGCGAGCGCAGTTCGTGGGCTAGGTCGTCGGAGAACTGCGACAGGCGCTGCACGCCGCCATCCAGGCGCTGCAGCATGACGTTGATGCCCTGGCCCAGTTCCGCCAGCTCCCGGGGCAGCTTGTCCAGGTTCAGGCGATGGGTCAGGTCCTGGGTGGTGACCTTGGCGGCGACCCGGGTGAACTGCTGCAGGGGCAGCAGGCCCCTTTGCACCAGCCACCAGGCACCCATGCCGATCAGCAGCAGCAACAGGGGCAGGGCAATCACCGTGGAGCGCAGGTAGGCGCTGAGCAGTGCCTGGTCATTGCCACGGTCCAGGCTCAACACCACTCGCACCGGCTCGCCATTGCGCAGGTTCATTTGCCGGGTGGCGCTGAGCAAGGGATTGCCGCGGCTGTCGCGCCAGTCGAGGTAACCCTCGGCGCTGCTCTCCCTCAGGGCCCGGGGCAGCGGTTGCTCAGCGATGCCGCCAACATTGAGCAAGGGTTCGGCCAGAGGGGCGCTGCTCAGGATGTTCAATTGCAGATTGTCGTGGCCCATCACCAGGTCCAGCAGGGAGTGGGGGCGGGCGGCCAGGTCGCTGCTCTTGAGGTCGCTGGTGAGGCTGTGCTGGATCTGTTCCAGCTTGCTCTCCAGGCCCTTGCGCGCCAGGTTGTCCAGCTCGTGGTTCAGGGCCAGATAGGCCAGGGTCGCCAGCAGCAGGACCAGGGCCGCCCCCATCAGGCTGACGGTCAGCCCCAGGCGCATGGACAGGCTGCTGTTGGTCGGCGCCGCCGGCTGGTGCGTCATTGGCGCACTTCCAGGACATAACCGACACCGCGCAGGGTGTGGATCAGCTTGACCTCACTGGCATCATCGATCTTGGCCCGCAGGCGGCTGATGGAGACTTCCACCACATTGGTGTCGCAGTCGAAGTTCATGTCCCAGACCAGGGAAATGATTTGCGTGCGAGTCAGCACTTCCCCCGAGTGGCGCATCAATACATGCAACAGGGTGAATTCCTTGGTCGTGAGATCTATCCGGCGGTCACCGCGATAAGCCCGATGCCGGCGAGGATCAAGTTGCAAGTCGGCCACTTGCAATACTTGCGGCTGGGACACGGGTTCGCTGCGGCGAATCAAGGTCCGGACCCGGGCCAGCAACTCGGGAAATTGAAAAGGTTTGACCAGATAATCATCGGCGCCCATATCCAGCCCTTTGACTTTGTCTTCCAGGCGCCCGCGAGCGGTCAACATCATGACCCGGGCCGGAGAATGTCCGCGCATATGTTCCAACACTTGCCAGCCATCTTGGCCCGGCAGGTTTATATCCAGGATCACCAACTCGTAAGGTTGTTGCTGTATCAGGTGCAGGCCGTCCACGCCATTGTTGGCACGGTCCACGACATAACCACTTTCACTCAGGCCTTGATGCAGGTAGTCCGCTGTTTTGGGTTCGTCTTCAACCACCAGAATACGCATTGCCAGATCCTCTCCAAACCGCTTGGGCATTATCGAATGAGTGCAGGGTGAAGCCTGAAGTAGCTACAGGGTCAAGAAAATTAATCAGCTAATTCATAGGATTAGCCAGGTCACCCGATAGCGGGTGAGTGCTTGGGCGCAGGCATGCTAGTTGATTGCACGCAGGGAAAGTGGCGGATGACAGAGTTGTAATATTCCTGTCATTGGCGTGACAGTGAGGGTCTGCCAGCGGATAAAAAAAGGCGCCCTATAGAGGGCGCCAAACGTCCATCTCTGCCAAAGGAGCACATTGTCCAGAGTGGGTACTGCGTTGAAGATGTATCAGGCGCCGGGCTGTTGTTGCTTGGCGTCCGGTGCGGAATAGTGGGTACCGGCCTTGTCTTGCTCGGTCTTGGCGAGGTTCTGGTTTTTATCGCCGTGAATCTGTTGCTGATTGACCCGGAAGTTCTCGTAAAAGCGTTGCATATGCTCGGCTCCGCCTTCGGCAAAGGCTGCACTGGAAGTGGCGAGAATCAAACCGCTAAATACCAAAGTTGAAAGTTTCATACTGCGTTTCCTACTTAAGAGTGTTCGGTAACTTGTTTCGTCCCTGCACAAGAAGTGATGGGGCAAGTTTCAGCGAAGTGTATTAAGTGAGGGTTAACGTCAGCCTGAGCGGGATATTACATTCTTGACATTATGTGTCTGCAGGCAGTCACAGCCTGTGTCTGCAGACAATCAAAGCCTGTAGCAGCTGGTTGGCCAGCGAGGGCGTCGCAGAGCTCGCTGCAAGGCAGGATGGCGCCTTTGCCGGCATGCCGGGCCCCGCAGGGATGGGGGCCGTTGCGGCCCCCGAGTCGGGTTCTTACTTCTGGACCACGGTCGCTTCCGTCGGCGCTTTGGGTTTCATCAGGCTGAAGTCGATCAGCGCCTTGCTCTGGCGTGAGTAGGGGTCGCCAATCAGCAGCGGGCGCGGCTTGAAGCTGTCGCTGACCAGGCTGCGGCTGTGGTCCAGCTGGTCGAAACTCAAGCCCGCCAGATCGGCCCAGGTATGAATCAGCTGGGAGCTGCTGTAAGGGCGGCTGAGGTCGGAAGCAAAGTTCCAGTCGTGGGTTTGCCGCCACTTCGGCGAGGCCCAGGCCATGAACGGGATGGTGTACATCGGCGCCGTGGGCTTGCCTTCGTTGCGTCCCAGGGTGTCGTGGCCGGCGGAGTCGAAGACGTCTTCGCCGTGGTCCGACAGGTACAGCAGGAAACCGTTGGGGTCGGTCTTGGCGTAATCCTTGATCAGGCTGGAGACCACGAAGTCGTTGTACAGCACCGCGTTGTCGTAGCTGTTGTAGGTCGGCAGTTGATCGTCACGCACACCGGCCGGCACGCCCTGGCGATCGGTGAATTTGTCGTAGCTTGGCGGGTAGCGGTACTGGTAGCTCATGTGGGTGCCCAGCAGGTGGACCACGATGAACTTGCGCGGGGCGCTGTCGGCCAGGGCCTTGGAGAAGGGCTCGAGCACGTCGCCGTCGTACTGGCGGGCGTTCTGGTTGCGGTTGTTGTTCAGGTACACCTGCTCGTCCGCCTGCTCGGAGAAGGTGGTGAGCATGGTGTTGCGCTTGGTCATGGTCTGCTGGTTGGTGATCCAGTAGGTCTTGTAGCCGGCCTGCTTCATCACGCTGACCAGGGACGGCGTCTTGAGGTAGAGATCGGGGTTTTCTTCGTCGGCGAAGGTCAGCACCTGTTGCAACGCCTCGATGGTGTAGGGGCGCGGGGTGATGACGTTGTCGAACACCGCCAGCTGGTCCTTGAGCTTGTCCAGCTCCGGGGTGGTCTGGCGCGGGTAGCCGTAGAGGCTCATGCGCTGGCGGTTGGTGGACTCGCCGATCACCAGCACCAGGGTGGCCGGCTGGTTGGCCATGCTGTCCTTGAGGTTGGTCAGCGGCGGGATCTTGCTGACGCTGTCGAGCATGCCCTGCATGCCGTTCAGTTGCTCACGGTAGCGGCGATAAGCGACCACCATCTGCCACGGCACGGCGGGTTCGATACGGGTTTCGAATTTCTCCAGGCCGTCGGCCAGGGTGTCGGTGCGAGCGATTTGCTTGATCAGCGGGTAGCCGACAATCGCCACCAGGATCGCCACGGCAGCCATCAGGGCCTGGCCCCGGGGCAGGTACACCGGGCGCAGGCGGGTCCAGAGGAAGAGGGCGAAGGCGGTGTGGGCCAGGAACGCCAGGAGCATCCACCAGGCAAAGTACTGCGTCAGGTATTCACCGGCCTCCGAGGGGTTGGACTCGAACATGATGAAGATGACGCTTTGCGAGAACTCCTGCTGATAGACGAAGAAATAGCCCAGGCTGGCCATGGAGCAGGCCCAGAGCACCACGCCGATCACTGCCGCCATGACTCTGGTGCGTGCCGGGAACAGCAGCATCGGCGCCAGCCAGATGGCGCTCATGAAGAACGCCTGGCGGAAACCGGCGAAGCCGGACGTGTCCGTCAGTTGAATCAGCAGTTGGGTGATGCCGGAGAAATACCAGAAGAACAGGAACAGCCAGAGCAGCCCCATCCAGTCAAAACCTGTCGCAGACGTGTTACTGCGTTTGAACAATGCCATTCAGCGCTCCCCGCCGTTCCGTGATCATTGCGCGCCGGTTCAGCGCTGCGAATGAAGGCCGCCGTCTGTAACAAGACGGCCACAATGGCCGGGAGTATCGATAGGCAAGTGTGAAAAGTTCGTTAGCGCAGCGTTGGATTTTTGTCCGGCGTAGCAGGCGGCGGGATCAGGTGTGGCGGGAGATAGGTGGCAGGAAAGGGAGCGGGTAGAGCGGTGAACGCAGGCCGGGCCTGCGTTCCGGGGCACAGCTGAGGTTGCTTAGGGGCGCTGCAGCGCTACGGCAGGGGCTTGTCCCTGGTTCTGCAACAGCAGGCGCAATTGGGCGAGTTCCCGTTGCAGTTGATCGCGCTCGTCTTTGAGTTGGCGCAATTCGTCACGACGAATGGTCACGTAGAGAGTCTGTGCTGGTCGTGCCGGTAGTACTGTGCCCATTGCTTCACCTCGCAAATGGAGTGCCTCAACTATGCTTCGCTGGTCGCATCCCTTGCGCAAAGCACTATCGTCGGCAGCGCGAAAACCACGGTGTCAGGCAACCGTCTTGCCTTCACTCGTGACGTTTTCACGCAGCCTGAAGGCGGCAATTTTATTTCTTTTTAGCGCAATTGGAACTTTTTTATTTTTCGTGGTCGTTGTGCCTTCCTGGTGTTTTGCGTCGTTATCCCCCCAGTTTCTGAGAAACTTCGCCCCCAGTGCCGGGACTAATCTCCACGCGGTTCGCGCCGGCCGAGGGGCAAGAGATCGGGCTTGGGCGCGCTGCGTTGCGCGCAGGTGGCCGCAAAAACTGGCGTTATGTCTGAAGATTGCGCTGTCTTGGAGCGTCTCGCCTTGTATAGTTGCGCCCCTCGACGTTTGCACCCAGCCCTTTGGGCTATACATTTTTGATCTGAATTTTTTGCAGTAGGAGCATCAGCACATGCAACTGGGGATTATTGGACTGGGCCGCATGGGCGGCAACATTGCACGGCGCCTGATGCTCAATGGGCACGAGACCGTAGTCTTTGACCGCAACACCGATTTCGTCAGCACCCTGGCCGCCGAAGGCGCCAAGGGCGTCGCCGACCTGCCGGCCCTGGTGGCCGGCCTGGAAAAACCCCGCGCGGTCTGGGTCATGCTGCCCGCCGGCGCACCCACCGAAGAGACCATCGACACCCTGAGCCAGTTGCTGGAACCGGGTGATGTGATCATCGACGGCGGCAACACCTACTATAAGGACGACATCCGCCGTGCCCGGGACCTGGCGCAAAAGGGCCTGAAGTACATCGATGTCGGCACCTCCGGCGGCGTCTGGGGCCTGGAGCGCGGCTACTGCATGATGATCGGCGGCGATGCCGATGAAGTGCTGCGCCTGGACCCGCTGTTCGCCGCCCTGGCCCCCGGCCTGGGTTCGATTCCACGGACCAAGGACCGTGTTTCTGATGACGACCGTGCCGAGCGTGGCTATATCCATGCCGGTCCTGCCGGTGCCGGGCATTTCGTCAAGATGATCCACAACGGCATCGAGTACGGGATGATGCAGGCCTTCGCCGAGGGCTTTGACATTCTCAAGACCAAGTCTTCGGACATCCTGCCGGAGGATCAGCGCTTCGACCTCAATGTGGCGGACATCGCCGAAGTCTGGCGGCGTGGCAGCGTGGTGTCCTCCTGGTTGCTGGACCTGACCGCCGATGCCCTGGCCGGCGATCCGAAGCTCGACGGTTTTTCCGGTGCCGTGGCCGACAGTGGCGAAGGGCGCTGGACCATTGAAGCGGCCATGGAGCAGGCGGTGCCGGTTCCGGTGCTGTCCAACTCGTTGTTCTCCCGCTACCGCTCCCGCGGCCAGGGCACCTACGGCGACAAGCTGCTGTCGGCCATGCGCTTCGGCTTTGGCGGCCATGTGGAGACCGGTAAGAAATGACCTCTACGCGAAAGAAGTCCAAGGCGTTGCCCGCGCCGCCGACCACGCTGTTCCTGTTCGGCGCCCGCGGTGATCTGGTCAAGCGCCTGTTGACGCCGGCGCTGTACAACCTGAGCCGCGACGGTCTGCTGGATGAGGGGCTGCGGATTGTCGGCGTCGACCACAACGCGGTGAGCGACGCTGAGTTCGCCACCTTGCTGGAAGACTTCCTTCGCGATGAAGTGCTGAGCAAACAAGGCCAGGGGGCGTCCGTGGACGCCGCCGCCTGGGCCCACCTGACCCGTGGCATCAGCTACGTCCAGGGCGACTTCCTCGACGACTCCACCTATGCCGAACTGGCGGCGCGAATTGCCGCCAGCGGCACCGGCAACGCGGTGTTCTACCTGGCCACCGCGCCGCGCTTCTTCAGTGAAGTGGTGCAGCGCCTGGGGGCTTCGGGGTTGCTTGCGGAGGGGCCGGAGGCCTTTCGCCGGGTGGTCATCGAGAAGCCCTTCGGCTCCGATCTGCAGAGCGCCGAGGCCCTCAATGCCTGCTTGCTCAAGGTCATGAGCGAGAAGCAGATCTATCGCATCGACCATTACCTGGGCAAGGAAACGGTCCAGAACATCCTGGTCAGCCGTTTTTCCAACAGCCTGTTCGAGGCGTTCTGGAACAACCATTACATCGACCACGTGCAGATCACCGCGGCGGAAACCGTCGGGGTCCAAACCCGTGGCAGCTTTTATGAACACACCGGCGCCCTGCGAGACATGGTGCCCAACCACCTGTTCCAACTCCTGGCGATGGTGGCCATGGAGCCTCCAGCGGCCTTTGGCGCCGATGCAGTGCGCGGCGAGAAGGCCAAGGTGGTGGGGGCGATCCGCCCCTGGTCACTGGAGGAGGCGCGAGCCAACTCGGTGCGCGGCCAGTACCGCGCCGCCGAAGTGGCGGGCAAGGCCCTGGCGGGTTACCGCGAAGAAGCTAATGTCGCGCCGGACAGCAATACCGAAACCTATGTCGCGCTGAAGGTGATGATCGACAACTGGCGCTGGGTCGGGGTGCCGTTCTACCTGCGCACCGGCAAGCGCATGAGCGTGCGCGACACCGAAATCGTCATTTGCTTCAAACCGGCACCCTACGCGCAGTTTCGCGATACCGAAGTCGACCAGCTGTCGCCGACTTACCTGCGGATTCAGATCCAGCCCAATGAAGGCATGTGGTTCGACCTGCTGGCGAAAAAGCCCGGGCCGAGCCTGGACATGGCCAATATCGAACTGGGCTTCGCCTATCGGGATTTCTTCGAAATGCAGCCGTCCACCGGCTACGAGACGCTGATCTACGACTGCCTGGTCGGTGACCAGACGCTGTTTCAGCGGGCGGACAATATCGAGAACGGATGGCGCGCCGTGCAGCCTTTCCTCGATGCCTGGAAGCAGGACGCGAGCGTGCAGACTTACCCTGCGGGTGAGGATGGCCCGGATGCCGCTGATGAGTTGCTGGCCCGGGATGGCCGCGTCTGGCACGCCCTCGGGTGAAGGGGGCAAGGTGCGGTCCATCGCGTTCCTGCTCAGCGATATGGACGGCACCCCGTTGCACCCGGATCAGCGCCTCAGCCCTTCAAACATCCTCCAGCGCTACAACCAGTAACTCACCGCATACCAGCCCAGCAGGCCCATCACCACGGTGTAGGGCAGGGCCATCCACACCATCCGTCCGTAGGACAGGCGCACCAGCGGCGCAATCGCCGAGGTCAGCAGAAACAGGAAGGCGGCCTGGCCATTGGGCGTGGCGACGCTGGGCAGGTTGGTGCCGGTGTTGATGGCGATCGCCAGGGTCTCGAAGTGTTCGCGACTCATCTGCCCGGAGACAAAGGCCTGTTTCACCTCGGTGATGTAGATGGTGGCGACGAACACGTTGTCGCTGATGGCCGACAGCAGGCCATTGGCAATGAACAGCATGCCTGGCTGCTGGTCCGCCGGTAGCGCCAGCACCCACTGGATCAGCGGCACGAACAGCTGTTGCTGGTGAATCACCGCCACCACGGCAAAAAACACCACCAGCAGGGCGGTGAAGGGCATGGCGTCCTTGAAGGCGTTGCCCAGGCGGTGCTCGTCGGTAATCCCGGTGAAGGCGGTGATCAGCACAATCACCAGCAGGCCGATCAGCCCGACTTCCGCGACGTGCAGGGCCAGGCCGACAATCAGGATCAGCGCCGCCAGCCCCTGGACCAGCAACGCCGCCCGCTGCCGTGCGGTGCGCTGGGCGTCGTCTTCGGCCGCGTAGTTGGCCAGTACCTTGCGCACGTTGTCCGGCAGCAGCGTGCCGTAGCCGAACCAGCGCAGTTTTTCCAGGAGTACGCAGGTCACCAGTCCGGCGGCCAGCACCGGCAGCGAAACCGGCGCCACCTTGAGGAAGAACTCGGCGAAGTGCCAGCCCATCTCATGGCCGATCAGCAGGTTCTGTGGTTCGCCCACCAGGGTGCATACGCCTCCCAGCGCCGTGCCCACGGCACCGTGCATCAACAGGCTGCGCAGAAAGGCGCGGAACTGCTCCAGGTCGTCGTGGTGCAGGGTTGGCAGATGCTGATCGTCGCCATAGCCGCTGTCCTGGCGCGGGTCATTGCCGGAGGCTACCCGGTGGTACACCGAGTAGAAGCCCACCGCGGCGCTGATGATCACCGCAGTCACGGTCAGGGCGTCGAGAAAGGCCGAGAGGAAGGCCGACAGAAAGCAGAACAGCAGCCCCAAAAGCGCCTTGGAGCGCACCCCCAGCAGCAGCCGGGAGAACAGGAACAGCAGCAGTTCTTTCATGAAGTAGATGCCGGCCACCATGAACATCAGCAGCAGGATCACCGGGAAATTGTGCACCAGCTCGTCGTACAGCGCCTGGGGCGTGGCCATGCCCAGCAATAGCGCTTGCACCAACAGCAGGCCACCGGGCATCAAGGGGTAGCACTTGAGGGCCATGGCCAGGGTGAAGATGAACTCGATCACCAGGCACCAGCCCGCTGCGGCCGGGCTGACCGCGAAGAACAGCAGCGGATTGAGCAGCAGGAACGCGACAATGCTTGCCTTGTACCAGCGGGGTGAGTGGCCGAGAAAATTGTGCGCGAACGCCTGGGCCATTGAGCCGGACATGGGCTGCTCCTAATAGTGAGAAGCGCGCAACTTGCCGCAAGCCGGATTGAGAATCAAGAACCCATGAAATCTTTTGCCACAATCTGCCCCACCCAAGCTTCTGCACGATCGCCGGCACCCTCTTGCAGGAGCCAGCTTGCTGGCGAAGGCGTTCCCAAGGACGACAGCGTCGTGAGTGCCATTCGCCGGCAAGCCGGCTCCTACAGCGGGTGGTGTCGCGGCCAGTTCTTGTAGGAGCCAGCTGGCTGGCGAAGGCGTTCTCAAGAGCGACAGCGTCGTGAGGGCCATTTGCTCGCAAGCCGGCGCCTGCGGTCAGGGGGTGCGCTTGGCAACCAGGGTCAGGATGTCGTAGCTGGCCACCAGCTCACCCAGTTGATTGGTTACTTCCACGTCCCAGGCCACCACCCCCTGCGGCGTGCCCTGGGGGCTCTGTTTACCCTGGTCGATCTTGCGCTTGCAGGTCAGCCGCGCTTGCAGGGTGTCGCCAATGCCCACCGGGCTGATGAAGCGCAGGCTGTCCAGGCCATAGTTGGCCAGCACCGGGCCCGGTGCCGGGGACACGAACAGCCCGGCCGCCGCCGAGAGCACGAAGTAGCCGTGGGCAATACGTTTGCCGAATTGGGAGTCCTTGGCGGCGATCTCGTCGAAGTGCATATAGAAGTGGTCCCCGGACAGGCAGCCGAAGTTCACCAGATCGGCCTCGGTCACGGTGCGGCGGTGGGTCAGCAGGGACTCGCCGATCTGCAGGTCCTGGAAGTGCCGGCGGAACGGGTGGACCTCGGTTTCGATGACCTTGGCGCCGCGCACGTATTCACCGGTCACTGCCGCCAGCATGCTCGGCGAGCCCTGCACTGCGGCTCGCTGCAGGTAGTGCTTGACCGCCCGCAGGCCGCCCAGCTCTTCACCGCCACCGGCGCGACCGGGGCCACCGTGCTTGAGTTGCGGCAATGGCGAGCCGTGGCCGGTGGATTCGCCGGCGCACTCGCGGTCCAGCACCAGCAGCCGGCCATGCCAGGCCGCGGCCCGAGGAATGACCTGGGCGGCGATGCCCGGGTCCTTGGTCACCAGGCTGGCCACCAGGCTGCCCTTGCCGCGAGCGGCCAGGTCCAGGGCCTGGTCCAGGTCGTCGTAGGCCATCAGGCTGCTGACCGGGCCAAAGGCCTCGATATCGTGGGCGCCGCCCTGAGCCAGGGGATCACGGCACAGCAGCAGGGTTGGGGCAAAGAACGCGCCCTGGCTGACGTTGTCGCCCCGGGGCTCGAAGCCGTCCCGGGCGCCGAACAACAGATCGCTGCTGTGCAGCAGGCTCTCCAGGCGTTCGGCCACGTCCTGCTGTTGCTCATGGGAGGCCAGGGCGCCCATGCGTACGCCTTCCACCGACGGATCGCCGACCACCACCTTCGACAGGCGCTCGCGCAAGCCCGTGGCCACGGCATCCAGCTGTTTGGCCGGAACGATGGCGCGGCGGATAGCGGTGCATTTCTGACCGGCCTTGACCGTCATTTCCCGCACCACTTCCTTGATGAACAGCTCGAATTCCGGGTCATCCGGGGTCACGTCCGGTGCCAGGATCGCGCAGTTCAGCGAGTCGGCTTCGGCATTGAAGGGCACCGAGTGGCGGATCAGGTTGGGGTTGGATCGCAGTTTGCCGGCGGTGACGGCGGAACCGGTGAACGTCACCAGGTCCTGGCCTTGCAGGCGATCCAGCAGGTCGCCGGTGCCGCCGATCACCAGTTGCAGGCTGCCTTCGGGCAGCAAGCCGGATTCATGCATCAGGCGCACGGCGGCCTCGGTCAGGTAGCTGGTAGCGCTGGCGGGCTTGACGATGCACGGCATGCCGGCGAGAAAGCAGGGGGCGAACTTCTCCAGCATGCCCCAGATGGGAAAGTTGAACGCATTGATGTGCACCGCCACGCCGCCCCGGGGCACCAGAATATGGGTGCCGGCAAAGCTGCCGAGCTTGCTCAGGGATTGCGCCGGGCCTTCGTGCAGCAGGTTGCCCGAGGGCAGCTCGCGGGCGCCGAGTCCGGCGTAGCTGAACAAGGTGCTGTTGCCGCCTTCGATGTCGATCCAGCTGTCGGCCCGGGTCGCGCCGCTGTGGTGGGACAGGGCGTACAGCTGTTCCTTGCGTTCGCCAAGGTACAGCGCCAGGGCCTTGAGGCGCTGGGCCCGCTGCTGGAAATCCAGGGCCAGCAGCGCTCGGGCGCCGTTCACGCGCCCATGTTGCAGCGCTTCGGCGAAGTCCAGGGGCTCTTCATGGGTACGCGCCACTTCATGGCCATCGATGGCGCTGCGCAAGGCCTGGGCCGGGTGCTGGCCGATCCAGCGGCCGCCGATAAAGCTTTGCAGGGTAGGAGACTGTGGCATGGGAGAAAGGCTCCGAAGGGTCAGGGTCAATTGAGGGCCGGCGCAGCGTGCTGGGCGCCGGGAGGCAACTCAGTGATGGCTGGCGCCGGAGGCGCCGATGCCGGTCATGGAACGGATGAACTGCGCCAGGTAGCGGCCGCGCTCCAGCTCGGCCCGGGGCGAGCGGTCGCTGACGGACAAGGCCCAAGCGGCAAAGAACGCCAGGCTCATGGAAAACAGTGCGGGGTTGGCGTAGGGAAACAGCGCCTGGGGGTGGTGCAGCACATTGACCCAGACCGCCGGGCTGAGGATCAGCAGGACAATCGCCGAGATCAGCCCGGCCAGGCTGCCGCCCACTGCGCCCCGGGTGGTCAGGCCTTTCCAGAACATGGAAAGAAACAGCACCGGGAAATTCACCGACGCGGCTATCGCCAGCACCAGCCCCGAGAGAAAGGCGATGTTCTGCGATTCGAACAACAGCCCCAAGAGCACCGCCAGAACGCCGATGCACAAGGTGGCGATCTTCGAGACGCGCATTTCCTGCTGGGTGCTGGCCTGGCCTTTGCGCATCACGCAGGCATACAGGTCATGGGACACCGCCGAAGCGCCGGACAGTGCCAGCCCGGCCACCACCGCGAGAATGGTGGCGAAGGCCACGGCCGAGATGAAACCCAGGAACAGGTTGCCGCCCACCGCCTGGGCCAGATGCACTGCGATCATGTTGGCGCCGCCGATGATGGCGCCGCTGGCGTCGCGGTACTCGGGCTCGGTGCCGACCATGACGATCGCGCCGAAGCCGACCACGATCAGCAACAGATAGAAGTAGCCGATGAAACCAGTGGCATAGAGCACGCTCTTGCGCGCTTCCCGCGCGTCGCTGACGGTGAAGAAACGCATGAGGATATGGGGCAGCCCGGCGGTGCCGAACATCATTCCCAGGCCCAGGGAAATGGCGTCGATGGGGTTCGACAGCAGCCCGCCGGGGGCCATGATCGCGCTGCCTTTGGCGTGTACCGCACTGGCTCGGGCGAACAGCGCCTCGGTGCTGAAACCGAAGTGCTTGAGCACCATGAAGGCCATGAAACTGGTGCCCGACAGCAGCATCACCGCCTTGATGATCTGCACCCAGGTGGTGGCCAGCATGCCGCCGAAGGTCACGTAGCAGACCATCAGCAGGCCCACCAGCATCACCGCATGGAGGTAGCTGAGGCCGAACAGCAGTTCGATCAACTTGCCGGCGCCGACCATCTGCGCCACCAGGTACATCAGGGCCACGGTCAGGGTGCCGAACGCCGAGGTCAGGCGCACCGGGGTCTGGGCCAGGCGATAGGAGACCACGTCGGCGAAGGTGTAGGTGCCCAGGTTGCGCAAGCGTTCGGCGATCAGAAACAGGATGATCGGCCAGCCGGCCAGAACCCCCAGGGCGTACAGCAGGCCGTCGTAGCCATTGAGGAACATCATCGCCGAGATGCCGAGGAAGGACGCCGCGGAGATCATGTCACCGGCAATCGCGAGGCCGTTCTGCAGGCCGCTCATGCCGCCGCCGGCGGTGTAGAAGTCCTTGGCCGAGCGGGTACGCAAGGCGGCCCAGCGGGTGATCCCCAGGGTCAGTAGGACGAACACCAGGAACATGCCGATGGCGTTCCAGTTCAGCGCGCGGGCGCTGTCGTCGGTGGCCAGGGCCAGGTCCGAGGCCAGCAGGCAGGGCAGCAGGATGACTCCTGCACCGCGCTTCATGACCGGTACTCGCGCTTGAGTTTGTCGTTCAGCGGGTCCAGCAGTTGGTTGGCTCGGTAAACGTAGAAGCCGGTCAGGGCGAAGGCCAGGACGATCATCGCCACCCCCACTGGCATGCCGACGCTGGTGGCCCCGCCGGACAGCGACTGGCCCAGCAGGCCGGGGTGAAAGGCCACCAGCAGGACGAAGCCGTAGTAGGCCAGGAGCATGATCAGGGTCAGTGACCAGTAGAGTCGCTGTTTGCGCCGCACCAGCTGGATAAAGTCCGGGTGGCAGGTGATGCGGTCTATCTCTTGTGGGCTCATGAGGTTTTCTCTGTTGTTCTTGTTATGGGCACGCGCACTACCGGTTCGCTCAGAGCTGGTCGAAGTCCAGCACCACCTTGTCGCTGACCGGGAACGACTGGCAGGCAAGGACGTAACCGGCCGCCACTTCGTAATCTTCCAGGGCGTGGTTGCTGTCCATTTCCACCTCACCTTCGACGACCTTGCATTTGCAGGTGGAGCAGACCCCGGCCTTGCACGAATAGGGCAGTTCGGCGCCCTGGGCGTTGCCGGCATCTAGCAGGCTCAGGCTGTTGCGCGGCAGGTCGAAGGCCAGTGCCCGGCCATCGCTGATCACAGTGATCTGGCTGACCTGCGGGTCCTGGGCGCGGGCGGCTTCCCGGGCCTGACGCTTCTGGCTGTCACCGGCGGCGTGGAACAGTTCGAAGTGGATGCGCTCGGCGCCCATGCCGGCGGCCTTGAGGCTGTCGCGCACGGTTTCGGTCATGGCCTGGGGGCCGCAGATGAAGGCCGCGTCCAGTTTCTGGACGTCGAGCCAGCGGGAAAACAGTTGCTGGCATTTGTCCTGGGTGATGCGGCCGTTATAGAGGTCGATGTCCTGCTGTTCACGACTGAACACGAACACCAGGTTCAGGCGCTGCAGATAGAGGTTCTTCAGGTCCTCCAGCTGTTCGCGAAACAGTGCCGAGGCACTGGAACGGTTGCCGTAGAGCAGGGTGAAGCGGCTGAGCGGCTCGCCTTCCAGGGTGCTCTTGATGATCGACAGGATCGGCGTGATGCCGCTGCCTGCGGCCACCGCCAGGTAGTGGCCGCGCCGGCTCGGCTCCAACTCGACATGGAAGCGGCCTGCAGGGGGCATGACGTCCAGCGACTGCCCGGGTTTGAGCTGTTCGTTGGCAAACGCCGAAAAGCGCCCGCCGACGACGCGCTTCACCGCGATGCGCAGTTCGCCGTCATTGACGCCGCTGCAGATCGAATAAGAGCGCCGTACCTCCTCGCCCTCAAGCTCGGCGCGCAGCACCAGATGCTGGCCCTGGGTGAAGTGGAACTGCGCTTGCAGGTGCTGGGGTATGTCGAAGGCGATGGACACCGCGTCGCGGGTTTCGCTGCGCACGTCCTTGATGGTCAGGGGATGGAACTGGCTCATGATGGTTCTCCTCTGAGGCGGCGAGCGGCTCAGATGCACTTGAAATAGTCGAAGGGTTCCAGGCAGTCGCGGCAGCGGTACAGGGCCTTGCAGGCGGTGGAACCGAATTCGCTGAGGCGCTCGCTGTGGGCGCTGGCGCATTGCGGGCAGAGCACCTGGGGCGCGTCCCCCAGCAGGCTGCGCTTGCTGCTGCCCGAGGGCGGCGCGATGCCATAGGCCCGCAGGCGCTGGCGACCGCGCTCGGTGATCCAGTCGGTGGTCCAGGCCGGGGTCAGCTGGCGTATCAGCCGCGGGGCCTGGAAACCGGCCTGTTCCAGGGCCTGGCGGATATCGCTCTCGATCACTTCGGTGGCCGGGCAGCCGGAGTAGGTCGGCGTGACCGCCACCTGCAGATGGCCGGCCTGCCAGCCCAGGTCGCGCACGATACCCAGGTCGAGCACGCTGACCACTGGCACCTCTGGGTCCATGACCTGATCCAGGGTGCTCCAGGCCAGCTCCAGATCGCCTTGTTGCAGCGCGCGCGCACCCTGGTCGCTGCCGATCAATTCACCAGACCGCATCGGGATAGGCCCTCGGCAGGAATTGCATCTGGGCCAGCAGCGGGCCCAGGTGCTCGGTGTGCAGGCCCTGGCGCGCATCCAGATAGAAGTGGCTCGGGGCTTCGGGCACGGGCAGGGTGGCCCGGGCGAACAGGGTTTCGACGCAGGCGCGCCAGGCGTCGGCCACCTGGACCGGATCGGCCCACAGGCCGGCCCGGTGCAGTTCGATTTCAGCGGCGTGTTGGTCGATCAGCTCGCCAGTGAAGCGCCACAGCCGCGGGATCGCCTGAAGCATGCGCTGGTGGCTTTCCTCGGTGCCGTCTCCCAGGCGCTCGACCCATTCGCTGGAGCGGCGCAGGTGGTAGGTGACTTCCTTGACTGCCTTGGCGGCGATTGCGGCCATCCGCTGATCCGTCGAGTGGCTCAGGCCCTTGAGGGTTTCCAGGTGCCAGGCGTCGTAGAAAAACTGCTTGAGCAGGGTGACCGCAAAATCGCCATTGGGCTGCTCCACCAGCAACAGGTTGCGGTAGGCCCGCTCGTCCCGGCGGAAGGCCAAGTGATCGGCGTCGCGCCCATCGGCCAGCAGTTCGGCGGCATAGTCCAGCCAGTTGCGGGCCTGGCCCACCAGATCGAGGCCGACATTCATCAGCGCCAGTTCTTCTTCCAGGGCCGGGGCCCGGCCGCACCATTCGCACAGGCGCTGGCCCTGGATCAGGGCGCTGTCGCCGAGGCGCAACAGGTGGTTGATCAGATCGTTTGCAGGGTTCATGGCCGGCCTCACATGTGTCCGACTTCAGGGGGCAGCTGGTAGAAGCTGGCGTGGCGGTAGACCTTGTCGTCAGCAGGATCGAACAGCGGGTCCTTGTCATCCGGGGAGGAGGCGACAATCTGCGCCGAGGGCACCACCCACAGGCTGACGCCTTCGCTGCGTCGGGTGTACAGGTCCCGGGCATTGTTCATGGCCATGGCGTCGTCGGCGGCATGCACGCTGCCCACATGTTTGTGATTGAGGCCGTGCTTGCTGCGCACGAAGACTTCGTAAAGGGTCCATTCAGACATGGCATTGACTCCGGATCAGGCTGGGCGCGCTCAGGCGGCGTTCTTGTTGGCTTTCTTCTGGGCTTTCTTCTGGGCGTGGGCCACGGCGGCGGCCCGCACCCAGGCGCCGTCGTCGATGGCTTGGCGGCGAGTCTCCAGGCGCTCCTGGTTGCACGGGCCGTTGCCCTTGAGCACCTCGTAGAATTCCTGCCACTGGATTTCGCCGAAGTCGTAGTGGCCGCGCTCGGCGTTCCACTTCAGCTCCGGGTCGGGGCAGGTGCAGCCCAGCAGTTCCAGCTGCGGGATGGTCTGGTCGATGAAGCGCTGGCGCAGTTCGTCGTTGCTCTGGCGCTTGATCTTCCAGGCCATGGACTGGGCACTGTTGGGGGAGTGTTCGTCGCTGGGGCCGAACATCATCAGCGCTGGCCACCAGAGGCGGTTGATGGCGTCCTGGACCATCTCCCGCTGTGCCGGGTTGCCCTCGCGCATCATGGTCAGGAGGATTTCGTAGCCCTGGCGCTGGTGGAAGCTCTCTTCCTTGCAGATGCGCACCATGGCCCGGGAGTAGGGGCCATAGGAGGTGCGTTGCAGCACCACCTGATTGACGATGGCGGCACCGTCCACCAGCCAGCCCACCGCGCCCATGTCGGCCCAGTTCAGGGTCGGGTAGTTGAAGATGCTCGAATACTTGGCCCGGCCGCTGTGGAGCTTGGCGATTTCCTCGTCGCGATCGGCGCCGAGGGTTTCCATGGCGCTGTACAGGTACAGGCCGTGGCCGGCTTCGTCCTGGATCTTGGCCATCAGTTGCAGCTTGCGCTTGAGGGTCGGGGCGCGGGTGACCCAGTTGCCTTCGGGCAGCATGCCGACGATTTCCGAATGGGCGTGCTGGGAAATCTGCCGGATCAGGGTTTGGCGGTAGGCATCGGGCATCCAGTTCTTGGCCTCGATCTTGATTTCCCCGTCGATTTTTTCCTGGAAGGTGCGCTCCTGCTCGGACATTTCTGCCAGCGGCTTGATGCGCTTGATCCCCGTCTCTACCAGCTGTGCGTACATGAGTGTCTCCCGGGTTGCAGGTGTGGGTGAGGCTGTGAATGTTTATATGTGATACACAAACAAATATCAAACACAAAATAACGTGTCATGTTTTGTTTCTGTATCGCTTTGCCTCGCGGCTTGAATGGCGGGCGAAAAAAAGCCCCGTCATGGCGGGGCTCCAGTGCTTGTGTCAACGCTATTTGCGGCGGTCGACCACTCGGCAGGCCTTGCCTTCCGAACGCTTGATGCTGAAGGGGGGCTGTAAAACGATACGTGAGCTGATGCCGATATGGGTCTTTATGTGGCGACTGAGCTCGCTGCAGATGGCCCTTTGCTGTTCATCCCCCAGTTGCTGATGCTCGCTCTTGAGCTCGACGTGAATGTCGACGCTGTCGAGGTTGCCGTGGCGATACAGATGGATCTCGTAACAGGGGGCCAGGTGCACGGCTTTGAGCACTTGCTCCTCCACCTGGGTGGGAAACACATTGACCCCGCGAATGATCAGCATGTCGTCACTGCGCCCGGTGATCTTGTCGATGCGCCGCATGGGCCGCGCCGTCCCCGGCAGCAGGCGGGTCAGGTCGCGGGTGCGGTAACGGATCATCGGCAGTGCCTCCTTGCTCAGGGAGGTGAGCACCAGCTCGCCCATTTCGCCATCGGGCAGCACCTGAGCGGTCAGCGGGTCGATGATTTCGGGGTAGAAATGATCCTCCCAGAGGGTCGGGCCGTCGCGGGTCTCGGCGCATTCCATGGCCACTCCCGGACCGATGATCTCCGACAGCCCGTAGATATCCAGGGCGCGGATGCCCAGGCGCTGCTCGATGGCGCTGCGCAGTTCGTCGGTCCAGGGTTCGGCGCCGAAGATTCCCAGGCGCAGGGCCAGCTTGTGGGGATCGAGGCCCTGGCGTTCGATCTCGTCGGCGATATTGAGCATGTAGGACGGCGTGACCATGATGATGTCCGGCTGGAAATCCTTGATCAGTTGCACCTGCTTCTCGGTCTGGCCGCCGGACATGGGAATCACGGTGCACCCCAGGCGTTCGGCACCGTAGTGTGCCCCCAGGCCGCCGGTGAACAGGCCGTAGCCATAGGAAACATGCACCTTGTCGCCGGGTCGGCCGCCGGCCGCGCGGATCGACCGGGCCACCACCTGGGCCCAGGTGTCGATGTCGTTGCGGGTATAGCCCACCACCGTGGGCTTGCCGGTGGTGCCGCTGGAGGCATGCAGGCGCACCACCTCCTGCATGGGTACCGCGAACATGCCGTAGGGGTAGTTGTCCCGCAGGTCGGACTTGGTGGTGAAGGGCAGTTGGGCAAGGTCCTCCAGGCGCTGGATGTCCTGGGGGTGCACGCCCAGGGCGTCGAAGCGCTGGCGATACAGGGGGACGTTGGCGTAGGCGTGGTTCAGGCTCCAGCGCAGGCGCTCCAGCTGATGCTGGCGCAAGTGGTCGATGCTGGCGGTTTCCATCGGGTCCAGCGGCGCTTCGGGCACGGTTCTGGCTATCGGCATGTTCATGGTGTCACTCGTATTGTTGTTGTCGTTCAACCCGTCACTGCGGGTTCTGAGTGCATGACCCGCAAGAGGCACGAAGGGCTTGCGGGGAGTTCTGCAGGCGCGGGTTGGCGCCTCTGGAGGATCAGGGGGGTGCCCATGCCCCGGCACCCGCTGCGGCAGTCTCTGCGCTACGACGCAGCGGGGCCATGTCAGCGCCCCTTGAACACAGGAGGGCGCTTGTCCATGAAGGCGCTGACGCCTTCTCGATAGTCTTCGCTGCGTCCCGCCAGGCGTTGCAGGTCGCGCTCCAGCTCCAGTTGCTGGTCGAAGCTGTTGTGCAGGCTGGCATTCAGGCTGCGCTTGATCAGCGCCAGACCATAGGTGGGTTGAGTCGCCAGGTGTCGGGCCAGGCTCAGGGCTTCATCGCGCAGCAGGGCGTCGTCCACGCACTGGTAGATCAGTCCCCATTGCTCGGCCTGTTCGGCGCTCAGGCGGTTGCCGAGCATGGCCAGGGCCTTGGCCCGGGCCATGCCCACCAGCCGTGGCAGCAGCCAGGTGCCGCCGGAATCGGGAATCAGCCCGAGTTTGCAGAAGGCCTGGATAAAGCTCGCGGAGCGCGCTGCCAGTACCAGGTCGCAGGCCAGGGGCAGGTTGGCGCCAGCGCCGGCGGCCACGCCATTGACCGCACAGATCACCGGCAATGGCAGGTCGCGCAGCTCGCGCACCAGCGGGTTGTAGAACTGTTCGATGGATTCCCCCAGGTCAGGCGCTGCATCGCCGGGGGCGACGTCGCGCTCGCCAAGGTCCTGCCCCGCGCAGAAGCCGCGGCCTTCGCCGGTCAGGAGCAGGACCCGCACCTCGGGGTTGTTGCGCACGTGCTTGAGGGCCGCCTGCACCTCGCCATGCATCTGTGGGTTGAAACTGTTGAGCTGTTCGGGACGGTTGAGGCTGAGGAGGGCGACGCCCTCGCTGATGGAGAACAGGATGGTGGCAAAGTTCATGGTCGGGTGTTGAGGCATGGTGGATGTCCTCGGAGTGATGCGGCCGGTTGCCGGCTCGATTGTCGGGTCGGCCCGGGAGCCGGTTTTCGCCGAGTATATCGCCAATGTGATACATAAAATCAAGATTAATAGATTTTTAATGTGTCCTATCTTTCGGCTTCAGCTGCGTTCTATTCGGGGCGGCAGGTCGATGGGATGCTGCCTTGGGCCGGTAATTGAGGCCGTATCCTTTATGCTTTGCGGGTTGTGGCGCCTGTGGCGAGTCAGGCCTGTGTCTTGGAGAACGGTTGTGTACCGAGAATAACCTGATACAAAATGCCGTCCGCGTTGTATCGGTATCCTGGATTGGGTGGCGTCGTGCATTCTCGGCGTTGTATTCGCGGGCAAGTGCAGCGCCCCCCAGCCGCTCCAACAACAGCAGTTTCTGCTGATCAGAGAGGGAAGCAGCATGACGTGCTACAGCCTTGATGGCTTGATTCCGGTGGTCGATCCCAGTGCCTATGTGCACCCTTCGGCGGTGCTGATCGGCGATGTGATAGTCGGCCCCCATTGCTATGTCGGCCCCCTGGCCAGCCTGCGGGGGGATTTTGGCCGGATTGTCCTCGAAGAGGGGGCCAATCTGCAGGACACCTGTGTGATGCATGGTTTCCCTGATAGCGACACGGTGGTGGAGCGCAATGGCCATGTCGGCCATGGCGCAGTGTTGCACGGTTGCCGGATTGGCGCCGACGCGCTGGTGGGCATGAATGCGGTGGTGATGGACAACGCCTTCATTGCGCCGCGTTCCTTCGTTTCGGCGGCGGCGCTGGTCAAGGCCGGTTTCGAATGCGCGCCGCAATCGCTGGTGATGGGCACGCCGGCGCGGGTCACGCGTCAGTTGAGCGACGAGGAAGTGGCCTGGAAGCTGGCCGGCACTCGGGAGTACCAGCACTTGACCCGTCGCTGCCTGGAGCAGATGCAAGTCTGTGAGCCGCTGTCTCGGGTCGAGGACGACCGGCCGCGAATCGCCGACGGCGGCTTTCGTCCCAAGGCCGGCCAATGAACACCCCGGGCCGCTGCGACGGCCTGAAACCGGCTATATTCCTTCCTTTTTTTTCGGTACGCCCATGTCGTCCCTAGCGCCACTGAACCATCTGATCAAACGCTTTCAGGAGCAGACCCCGATCCGCGCCAGTTCGCTGATCATCACCCTGTACGGCGATGCCATCGAACCCCATGGCGGCACCGTCTGGCTGGGCAGCCTGATTCAACTGCTGGAGCCCATGGGGATCAACGAGCGGCTGATCCGCACTTCGATCTTCCGCCTGAGCAAGGAGGGGTGGCTGACTGCCGAAAAGGTCGGGCGCCGCAGTTACTACAGCCTGACCCTGGCCGGTCGCCGGCGATTCGACAAGGCGTTCAAGCGGGTCTACAGCGCCGGTGTGCCGGCCTGGGATGGTTCCTGGAGCCTGGTAATGCTCGGACAACTGCAACCGGAGTTGCGCAAGCAAGTGCGTGAAGAGTTGGAGTGGCAAGGGTTTGCCGCGATGTCGCCGCTGATGCTGGCGTGCCCGCGCAGCGATCGCGCCGATATCAATGCCACCTTGCTGGAGCTTGGCGCCCAGGACGACACCATTGTCTTTGCCACTGCACCCGAGGACGTGCTCGGCTCCAGGGCCCTGCGCCAGCAGGTGCGCGAGAGCTGGAACATTGACGAACTGGCAGCCCATTACAGTGAATTCATCCAACTGTTTCGCCCCCTCTGGCAGGCCCTGCGCGAGCAGGAGCAGTTGCAACCATCCGACTGTTTCCTGGCTCGCCTGCTGCTGATTCATGAGTACCGCAAGCTGTTGCTGCGCGACCCGCAGTTGCCGGACGAACTGCTTCCCGGCGATTGGGAGGGTCGTGCTGCGCGCCAGCTGTGTCGCAACATCTATCGCTTGATCCAGGCCAAGGCCGAGGAGTGGCTGGCCACGGCTCTGGAGAGCGCTGATGGCCCGCTACCGGATGTGGGGGAAAGCTTCTATCGGCGCTTCGGTGGGCTGCTCTAGCTTGAATAAGGATTGACCTTGGAATTTGTCTTGTTCTAGGGTCGCCAGAGTCCGCTGGGCAACTAAGGTTGAGTGTTTCAGGCTTGTTGCAGTGAGATGAAGTTCAGGTGATTGGCAGTAGTGAGTGCACGGCCAGGAGGGAGTATCCGGTCTTGCAGGGAAAGCAGGCAGATAAAGGAACTATCAATGAGATCGATACGCAAGGTGGCAGTGCAACTATGTTTGGCTGGAGTCTTAGTTGCTTTTGGGAGTCTGGCCAGTGCCTCGCAACTTGTTCCGGCACTGGGGCTGGCCAATGATCAATATGCCAAGTCTCCAGGGCCCTACAAGGTCACTACCAATGCGGTCTTGAGTGACTGTCGCGGTCTGTTGGGTGTATTGGCGAGGATCATGCTGCTGGACAACAGCGTTCAATGCAATTCGTCCTTTCCCTATGGGTTTGCCAGTCCGGTTTCCACCAGTGTTTATTATCCGAGCAATATAAGGAATCTGGACAAGTTGCCGGTGGTCAACTTTGTTGGCGGCATCCTTTCCAATCAGGGGCAATACACCGATTTGATGAGGCTGTGGGCGAGTTACGGCTTTATCGTGATCATCTCCTCCGACTTCATCAACACCGCGCCCACCATGCATGTCCTGGGTGCCCTTGAGCTGAGCAAGCTCAACCAGGACCCAACCTCACCGTTGTTCGGCAAGGTCGATCTGTCTCGCACGATAGTGGCGGGGCATTCCGCTGGCGGCGGGGCGTCGATCCTCTCGTCGAGCCTGCTGCCTGGCACCTTGCAGGGCATCGATCCACAGCTGCGCTACATCGGCTCGCTGCCCATCGAACCCGGGCCCATAGGCCTGGGCTCCACCGTCAAGACCCCGACCCTGGTGCTTACCGGGGCCGCGGATGTAGTGGTGCCGGCCTGGGCCTGGCCGCGGCTCTGGCAGGGCGGGTTGATCAAGGCGGTGCCGGGATGGAGTGCCACGGCCCATAACGCCACCCATTTCAGTCCGGTACGCAGTGTCCGGGAAAACGAGTTCGCCGGTATTACAACGGCCTGGATTCTATATCTCGGCAAGAGTGATCCGGGGGCCAAGGAGTACTTTGTCGGTCCGAACTACAAACTCGCGCGGGACCCGCAGTTTATCCGGCTGGCGTTCAATCCGTTGCGGGTTCAACGCAATGAAGTGGCGGACAATCTTCAGTAAGGCAACGGGTCGATATTGTTTCTGGACCTGGCGATTGATGACAAGTTTGCAAGCTCGGGTGTTTTCTTCATAAAACATTCTTTTGCAACCTTGAAAACATGGTCTATTTGCGAAGTCGCAGGTCTGGGCAATATCGGCTTGATGCAATTGCAATGGCAATGTCACTGCCTTGTTATTTGAAATGAATACTTTTGCTTGCAGCGTCATATATCGCGCTGCAACCACAAGGATTCAAAGACCCATGCCCAGTCTTTCACGCAGGAAGCTATTGCAAGCGGCCGCTATCGGTTCATTCTTTTCATCCTTGCCCCTGGCTATTCGCCAAGCCCTGGCCATACCGGCGAATAACCGTACGGGGACGATCAAGGATGTCGAACACGTAGTGATCCTGATGCAGGAAAATCGCTCTTTCGATCATTACTTCGGTACTTTTCCCGGGGTACGGGGCTTCAGCGACCGCTTTACCATTCCACTGCCCGGTCAGCGCACGGTCTGGGAGCAACAGGGTAAGGGCCGGCTGGTGATGCCCTATCACCTGGACAGCAGCAAAGGCAACGCCCAGCGCGTCAGTGGCACGCCTCATTCATGGGTGGATGCCCATTCGGCCTGGGATAATGGCCGCATGAGTGCCTGGCCGACCCACAAGACAGCGACGTCCATGGGCTATTACCGTGAGCAGGAGCTGCCATTCCAGTTCGCCCTGGCCAACACCTTCACCCTGTGCGACGCCTATCACTGTTCGGTACACGCCGGGACCAACCCCAACCGGTTGTTTCTCTGGACCGGCAGCAACGGCCCGAGCGCGGCAAAGGTCGCTGCGGTGGTCAACGAATGGGATGGCCCGGGCGCGGTAAACGTCGGCTACAGCTGGAAGACCTATCCCGAACGCCTGGAAGAGCAGGGTGTCAGTTGGAAGGTCTACCAGCACCTGCCGGACAATTTTGGCGACAACCCCCTGGCCGGCTTCCGTCAGTACCGCGCCGCCAGCGTACAGGTGGGCAATCCGGCCCAACCGCCCAAGGACTTCAATGCCTTTGTGCCTTACAGCGATGCCTTGAACGCCGTCGCTGCGTTGTACAAGGGCAATGGCAATACCTTGCCGGCCAGCAGCGGCAGCAATCTGGAGGCGATCATTGGTGGATTTCGCAATGACGTGCAGGCCGGCAAGTTGCCCCAGGTCAGCTGGATTGTGGCGCCGGCCGCCTATTCCGAGCATCCCGGCCCATCGAGTCCGGTCCAGGGCGGCTGGTTCACCCAGGAGATTCTCCTGGCGTTGACTCGCAATCCCGAGGTCTGGAGCAAGACCGTGCTGTTGCTGACCTACGATGAAAACGATGGCTTCTTCGATCATATGCCGTCGCCGTCGGCACCTTCCCAGCGTCAGGATGGCAGCTTTGCCGGCAAGTCCACGCTGGGTTTCGACAGCGAACTGTTCAAGCATCCGGCGCCACCCGGTTCGACCCAGCAACCGCTGCCCGATGGCGGTGTGTATGGCCCCGGGCCGCGGGTGCCGATGCTGGTGCTGTCTCCCTGGAGCCGGGGAGGCTGGGTCAATTCCCAGGTGTTCGATCACACCTCGGTGCTGCAATTTCTCGAAAAACGCTTTGGCGTGCGCGAGCCCAATATCAGTGCATGGCGGCGGGCGGTATGTGGCGACCTGACGTCGGCGTTGAATTTCGTCGACCCCAACCATGAGCCATTGCCGGCGCTGCAGACCACCACCCGGCAGGCCGCCGACGGTTTGCGCCAGCGCCAGGAGAAGCTGCTCCAGGTGCCGTTACCCTTGGCCAGCCAGCAGTTGCCACCGCACCAGCCGCGGCTGGCCCGACCTTCACGGGCACTGCCTTATCGTCTGCATGTCGACAGCCAGGTGGACCCCAAGGCCAAGACCCTGTCCCTGAGCCTGCAGAACACTGGCGAGCAGGGCGCGGTGTTCCATGTGTACGACGGCCTGCACCTGAGCGATATCCCGCGGCGCTACACGGTGGAGGCCGGCAAGGCGCTGCAGGACAGCTGGCCAGTGGTGGAGCGCTACCAGCTGTGGGTATTGGGTCCCAATGGCTTCCACCGCAGCTTCAGCGGCCAACTGCAACAGCTCCAGCCTGAGCTGTTGGTGACGTCCAGCAATAACCAACTGCAGTTCACCCTGAGCAATCCGGGCACGCGTGGGATGTCGGTCACTATCGATCGCTGCCCTTATACCCAACAGGGGCCATGGACCCTGGTCGTGCCTGGGGGAGCAGAGGTGCGCCAGGTTTTCGCCTGTGAGTCCAGCGGTGGCTGGTATGACTTGACCCTGCGCAGTGACGCAGGCTGGTTGCGCAGGGTAGCCGGACGACTGGAAACCGGGGCACACAGTATCAGTGACCCGCTAATGGGGCGGCCCTGATAGGGCATCGATGAAGCAAAAGGGACACTGGTTGGAAATAGCGAGGAGGTGCAGCTTCTGCACTAGCGAAAACAACCACTACGCTGAAGATAAAAGTTGCAGCGAGGGAAAAATAGATAGCGTGCTTAGTTGTTTTGCCTAAGTAGCGGATCACCTGTTCGGGTGATCCGCTAACAGCATCACTTACTTGGGCATGGCCCAGGACTGCAAGATATAACCTTCCTGGCTCAGTTCAGCGCGGGCTTGTTTGAGCAGGTCTTCCAGTTGGGCTGGATCGGAGTAGGCGCTGCTGGGAATCTGGGTGTGACCGATACGGGTACTGGTACGGTCGATGACGCTCAGGCTGAGCTCGCCGTTCCCGTCCTGTGGGGCCCAGGCCACGCATTGAAAAGGCTTGAATGCGCGGTCGGCGATCAAAAGTGCTTCGTTTCTACGGAGCGGGGCGTTCATGGGGTCTTCTCTCTATGTGCCCAATCAGATGATGTGCCGTCGGTTGGGCTTACCGTTCGGCTGGTCACTTGTACTGATGCACTGAGGTAGTGATCGGGTCACACTGAAAAACAAGTTTTTACAACTTTCGTACGTGGGCCCTGTGACAACACCATTAGTTACGGGGGTTCTTAAAAAAAGACTGCGACAATCAGTCGCTCGGGGCGAAGTTCTGGCAGCGCGTTAGTTCCTTTGGTAAGCAGCGCTATAAGCAATTGATACATTCAAGCGTCAAGTTCTTGCTAACGTTACAGCCAGGTTTGCCAAACCACTGTTTCTAATAACTTTTCCCTCTTTTGGCGCCAAGGACCAGTCATGCTCGAAGCTCCCGTGCAGCGCCGCTTGCTGGTGGTCGACCCCTGTGATGACTGCCATCGTCTTCTGCCCGGGCTGCGCGCTATTGGCTGGGATGTGGACAGCTGTGACCTGGAGTCTGCCCGCGAGCGCTCCTGCGATGTCGGCTTGCTGCGCCTGCAACCCTTTCACCTGGAGCGTCCGGAAGCGGTCAAGGACCTGATCAGCCACAGCGGCACCGAGTGGATCGCGGTGCTGAGTCCGGAAGTCCTGCGCCTGCAAAAGGTCGGTGACTTTGTCTGCGAATGGTTTTTCGACTTCCATACCCTGCCGTTCGACGTCTCCCGGGTCCAGGTGACCCTGGGACGGGCCTTCGGCATGGCCCGCCTCAGGGGCCAGGGCGCGGTCCATGTGGACCAGCCCGAGCACGAGTTGTTGGGGAGCAGCCGGCCCATCCGCGACCTGCGCAAGCTGCTGAGCAAGCTGGCGCCCACCGAGTCGCCGGTACTGATCCGCGGCGAGAGCGGCACCGGCAAGGAGTTGGTGGCGCGTACCCTGCATCGCCAGTCCCAGCGTCACGACAAGCCTTTTGTGGCGATCAACTGTGGGGCGATTCCCGAACACCTGATCCAGTCCGAACTCTTCGGCCATGAAAAGGGCGCTTTTACCGGGGCGCACCAGCGCAAGGTCGGGCGCATCGAGGCGGCCCACGGCGGCACCTTGTTCCTCGATGAGATCGGCGATCTGCCGCTGGAGCTGCAAGCCAATCTGCTGCGCTTCCTGCAGGAAAAGCACATCGAGCGTGTAGGCGGCAGCCAGCCGATACCGGTGGATGTCAGGGTCCTGGCTGCGACCCACGTGGACCTTGAGGCGGCCATCACCAGCGGTCGTTTTCGTGAGGACCTGTATTACCGGTTGAACGTGCTGCAGGTGATTACCGCGCCACTGCGTGAGCGTCATGGCGATTTAGGGATGCTGGCCAGCCACTTTGCCCACTTCTACAGCCAGGAAACCGGACGCCGGCCACGCAGTTTCAGTGAGGACGCCCTGGTGGCCATGGGCAAGCACGACTGGCCGGGTAATGTCCGCGAACTGGCCAACCGGGTGCGCCGGGGCCTGGTACTGGCCGAGGGCCGGCAGATTCAGGCCAGTGATCTGGGCTTGCAAGGCCTGCAAGCCCAGGATCTGCCCATGGGCACCCTGGAGGACTACAAGCACCGCGCCGAGCGTCAGGCCCTGTGCGACGTGCTCAACCGGCACAGTGACAACCTCAGCGTTGCCGCCCGGGTCCTGGGCATCTCGCGTCCGACTTTCTACCGTTTGCTGCACAAACACCAGATCCGCTAGGGCGGTAAAAACGCCAAGGCCCGCTGCGATTGGGGAATCGCCGCGGGCCTTGGCGTTTTTGCCGGTGGATCAGAAGTAGTAAGGGAATTTCAGGCTGAAGGTGAAGGCCGGGGCGTCCTCGGTCATGCCGATGGACAGGTTGGGCACAATGGTCAGGTTGTCGGTGGCCGCAATGGTCATGCCGACGTTGAAGTAACCGGCGTTGGCGTCGCTGGAAACCACCGACTGCCAATCGCCGCCATCCTGCTTGAGTTTGCTCTTGCGCTGTATCAGGTCGGACACCGAGAAGGACATGCTCATCTTCTCGTTGAGGGCGAAAGCCACACCGGCGCCGATCTGGAAGCTGTCGCCCAGGCGGACTTTGCCAGGGGTCTTGCTGCCAACCGTGGAACTGATGTCGTCAAACGACTCTTCCAGGTTGTGGGTGTAGGCCAAGGTGCCGAACAGCACCGCCGGATCGAAAGTCTTGACCAGGGAGATCCCGGGGGTGATCGACCAGACACCGTTACCGGTCGGCAGGCTTTCAGGCACGTACAGGTTGTTGTTGCCCGCAGATTGCACCAGCTTGATCCCGAACGGTTCCTTGCCGGTGGGGGCCTTGACTCGCAGGGTCGCCACGGCGTCGGGCCAGAACTCCGATTCGTCGAGGAATTTGTAAGCCACGCCGAAGTTCACGTCCCCCAATGTCGGGTCACGGGTCACCGATTCTTCGGTGGTCTGGGTGCCGGCACCGCCGCCACCACCGGACTGGAAGGTGGACTCGCGATACAGCACGGGGGCGTTGATGTCGAATTGCCAGCGGTTGTTGAGGTTATAGCGAGCGGTCAGGTCCAGGGTCCAGGTATCGGATTTGATCCGGTCCAGGTTGATGTTGCCGAGAAAGATCGAGTCCAGCGCAAGGAAGCCGTTGACTGTGAGTTGCCGAGCGTCGTAGCGGGCGTAGGTCAAGCCGGTCTCGACGCTGAACTTGCCGCCACCGAAGAAGCCACTGGCCTCGTCGTACAGGTTGCTGACGCTTTGGGCCGGAGCCGAATCGTCCTTGAGCGACTGACCGTAGGAAGCGCCCCCGGCTGCTCCTCCGGACGCCGCTGCGGCGCCAGTGCCGGCAACCTGTTGATTGCCTCTGAGATCAGCTGGCGATTTGGCCAGGCGCTTGGGCGGTGGTGCCGCGGGTTGGTCTTCTACCTGCCGGACTCGCTGCTCCAGTACCGCCAGGGCCTTCTGCTGCACTTCGTAACGTTGCTTGAGCTCCAGAAGTTCGCGTTTCAGGGTCTCTACATCGGCATCCGGCGCGGCTTGAACCAGCGCCGCTGGAAATAGAGTGCTTAAACACATGACTGCGCGCAGTGAAACCGATCGATACATGAAATAAACCGTCCCTTTTGAACCCCAATGGTCGAGAATCAGCGTAGTTCAAGATCAGAATTTGCGTAGAGCGTCTAGCGTTGTCAGGTTGCAGTCCAAAACACCGTTACTGGGCCCGTTGTTTCTGAGCACCACATTGAGTTGAGTCAGGTTGTTGACCAGGTTGCTGTTACCCATCAACTGGGTGTTCTGCAACAGATTGCCCTGGGCCACTTGCTGCAGGGCGCTGCCCTGATTGCCGTTGGCCTGTATCGCCATCTGGATACCGCCATTGAGGGCCGATACTGCCACGCTACCGGCGGCGTTGCTGCCGGTGATGGTCTGGCCGCTCATCAAGGCCTGGCCGGCCCCAGCGGCCAAGGCGGGCGCCTGGTTGGCCTCTGTGACATTGATGCTGATGTTGTTGTAGGCAGAATTGCCATCACCGGCGGCTCTCACGCTCTGGGTCACGCCCTGGCCATTGGCCAGGCCTGCACCGCCGATCACATTGCCGGTGCCTGGGGGCGGCGTGGTGCCGTCACCGGTCTGGGTGATGGTGGAGACGTAGAATTCCGGTTTGATGGTGGCTTGCTGGATCTGCAGCGAGGTGGTCGCACCGATCAGGTCACCGCTGGCGTTGCGCCAGGTACTGCTCATGACAATGCCGAAGCTGATAATCCGCCCCGGCATCACGTAACGGCCCCGTAACTGCGATAATTCCTGATCCTGGATAAGTTCGGGCTTGAAACCAGCATGGGCTGGAAGAGCTGCTGCCAGGCAGGCGGCTGCCAGCCAGTATGAAGTCTTCATCTGCTTGCTGCTCCCGGAGCGTCCTGCCCCTTTATGATTGTTCGGACTTCTAGAAGAAGTCGCTCTGGATAAAACCGAAGTCCATCAGGTCCGTGTCTTTGACCGGGTAGAAACCATCGAGCTTGTTTTTCGCGGTCAGCGGGGCAGGCGGGTCGAGCAAGGCGTTGGTCTTGTCGTAGCCGGGACCGATGATGGCGAACACGATTCCATTCCAGCCTTTGACGAAGTCTTCATGGGAGTAACGCTTGTGACCCAATACCGGGTCACCGATGTAGACCCAGCCTTTCTGGGCCCGCTGCATCACCACGAAGTGCTTGTAGCCGCGAATTTCCATCAGTACCACCACCGGAATGGTCACCGCTTCGAGCTTGTCGGGCGGAATCCGGTAGCCTCGGGCGCGCATGCCGATGCTTTCCACGTAGCGCTTCATATCGAGCATGGAAAAGCCCTGGGTGCGGACCAGATTCTGATCCGAATTGACCAGCATGCCCTTGATGACGTGCTCCTCATCGACGTCAAGCCAGTAGGCCTGGCGCAGAACGGTCGCCAGCGCGGCGGCGGCGCAACTGAAGTCGGTCTTCTGCTCGACGATGTCGCTGAACTTGCGTTCACGTACGCTCTGCACCTGTTTGAAGATCAGGTTGCCACCGGGCAGGCCGGCGACGGCCATCTGCGCAGCCTCAACGGGAACACAGAGGCACAGCAGGAGGGAGAGGATCGCAGTACGCATGATCGTTACGCCTGAGTCGGACTGTGGAAAAGCCCCGTTTCCGGGGCTTTCGTTACGATCGCGATTACATGCAGGCTTTGCAGCCAGCGGCGATGGACAGCGAGTTGCTTTGTTGGTTGCCCACACCAGCCGAGACGTTGGCGCCGCCGTTGCCGGAGAAGCCGTTCATCGAGTTGGTCATGCTGGCGTTGTTGACCACTGGGTTTTTCCAGCCGTCTTTGGTCAGCACTTGCTGGGTCCAGTAGCCAGCCAGTTCGATGGTGCCTTGTTCCTTGAAGGTGAATTTTTGATCGTCGTTGTCGTGGCCACCACCGCGGTTGTTATTGCCATAGCCGCCGCCGTGATGATCGTCGCCTTCGATCTTGCCGCTGCCGGTGCCTTTATAGGTGCCGTAGGCCACGAAGCCGCCCGAGAGGGTGTCTTTTTTGTAGGCCTGGACGCCTTTGTTCTCTACGACCAGATTGGTCGTAGACTGGTTGGCCGCCGCTGCTGCGGTTGCCACGCGACCGCCGGACACGGCGATGGCCAGGTTGTTTTTCTGTTGGTTGAAGTTGCCGGCGGTGACGTTGATGCCGATGTTGCCGGAACCGTTGTTGCCGGAGTTGTTCAACACAGCGTTGTTCTGTGTCGAAGAGTTTTTCACATGGTTGTTGCTATTGATCTGGGTGGCGCTGGAAGCTGCCACGGCGCTGCCGAAGATGAAGCTTTCGTCAGCGGTTGCCAGGGCAGCGGCGTTGTCTTGTTGGTTGCCGTCGCCGGCGGCGACGTTGGCGCCCATGTTGCCGTTGGAGTTGTTGAGGGAGTTGTCCATCTTGGCGTTGTTGTTGGTGCCCTGGTTTTTCACCACGTTGGAGGTGCTGGTCTGCACGTCGATCACTGCAGCACCGGCCCCGGCGGTGATTTGCAGCAGAGTGCCGAGATCTGGACCTCTATCATGATCGTCATGGCCATTGCCATGACCGCCGTTGTGACCGTTGTTATTTCCACCTGCCTGGGCGGCCATTGCCATGACTGCGGCCAGTGCGAAAACCAGTGGTTTGAGAGCCATTGTAGGTTTCATGGTGTTTCTCCGGTGCTTATTAGTTGGTTAAGTGTTGGTACTTTCTAATTGCACTACGAGGGGTCAATCTGCGACCCGTATGCTCAGGGTGTTAGCCATTCGGTTCCCCACCCCGGCACTCTGGTTCACCTGAATCACTCCACGGCTGCCGGTGAAGGCCTGGTCGCTGGTAACGACCTGGCGGCTGCCTTGTTGAGTGCCAGTTGCTCCCGAGTTTGGTAACAGCGCCACGTTCTGTTGGGACAGGGCGCTGTCGTCAATGCTTTGCGGATTGGCGCTGATGCTGATCCGCAGGGCATTGGCCATCTGGTTGTTGGCCCCGGCCGACTGGTTCACGCCCAGTGCGCCGCTGCCGTTGCTGAAAGAGTTGCCGCCGATGGTGCTGCTGGTATTGACCGAGCGGTCGGCTGGCGTGGTGATGCGTTGGTTGACGCTGGTGGTGGCCGTGGCGTTGGTGCCGATGGCAATGGCCCGTACGTTGGTCTGTTGTTGCTGGTCGCCGGCGGCCTGGTTGACGTTGAAGTTGCCTGTGTAGCCGGTGCCGGAGTTCTGGATGCTGGAGGTGGCGGCGGCTTGATTGGTGGAGTCGGCCATGGCCCCGGAGCAGGCGAGCAAGGCAAGGAACAGGACTGAGCGATTCATCTTATTGGCCCCCGATATTTTTCAAGGGAGCCATGCCGGTGTTGATGCTCCGATTGATCGAGCCGGAAATACTGGCCCCGGCGCCGCCACCATGACCCACTGCCATGCCTGGCAGGCCATGGCTATTGCTGTTGCTCAGGACATTCATCCCCGGTACACCGCTGTTGCCGGACAGCACGGTGCCGC
Source organism: Pseudomonas sp. RC4D1 (assembly GCF_018390395.1). NCBI lineage: Bacteria > Pseudomonadati > Pseudomonadota > Gammaproteobacteria > Pseudomonadales > Pseudomonadaceae > Pseudomonas > Pseudomonas sp. RC4D1. The sequence continues at coordinate 1,176,840 of NZ_JAHBAW010000003.1, read as the reverse complement.
GGATCAGCGCGCCAGTCCTGATGCCGGCGAAATCGCCATCGGTCATTTCATTGCCGGTCATCTGATTGACCAACGTTGAAGGGTTGGTATTGACCGAAACAGGATTGGGATCTTTCTGCAGAGGCGCACGGCCAAGGGGCTGTGCCTGTAAGGTGCGCTGGATGATGATCTCGCCATTGCCCGCCGCCAGAACCGGAAGACTGGACACCGCGCTGACGGCACAGCCGATCAGCAGTATGCGGGTGAAACTTTTGTTCAGAGTCCCCACGGCGGTATTCCTTCTTCTCAGTGCTGGCCCTAGTCAGCGTTGAGAGGGAGAGAGCAGAAGCCGTGCCGCTTTTGATTTCTTGCGAAGAATCAATGGGTTGGGAAAATGCTGGGAAAAAGGGCGCAGCAGGTGTTTCAGGATTGAGACAGACACCACCGACGGCCATTGGCCATAACCGGGACAATGCTCTGGAACAAGGGTTGCTGCGGGGGTGTATCAGTGGCGCAACAGTTTCGCCGACAGTGGGCGCCGCCCCCGAAAATGGCGGCCTGATCGCCAGGGGAGTGTTTCAGGAATGGACACTCTGGTGGGGCGCACCTGCGGCGGGATCAGTCCAGCAGCAGTTGTCGAACCAGGGCGAAGGCCTGCTGCCGGCGCTCCTGCCAATCGCCGCGAATGATCCGATAAGGCTGCGCGTGCAGGTCCAGCCACTGCTGCGTGGCGTCGAAGAAAGCCTGACGCTGCGCCAGTTGCGGCTGGCAGCGCTGACCGTCGTCGCTCCAGGCCACATCCTCCGGGGACAGCAGCAGGTGCAGGTGGTAATGCCGGGCCAGCAACTGGGTTTCCAGCCACGGCGGGCAGTCGCCGAACAGGGTCCGGCTCCACAGCAGGTTGCTCAGCAGGTGGGTGTCGAGAATCAGCAGGGCGGGTTGCCGGGCCCGGGCCTGGTCCTCCCAGGCCAACTGGCCACGGGCGATCTCGGGGATGTCCGCCAGGCAGGTATCGCGGCACTCCTGCTCGATGAAGTGGCGCACGTACTCACCCACCTGGATGCCGCCGAAGTGCGCTTGCAGCTCGGCCGCCAGCCAGCTTTTGCCACTGGACTCGGGGCCGGTCAGCACCAGTACCTTCACGACTGCAACGCCGGGTCGGCGCGCCAGGTGCGCCAGCCCTGGACCGCCAGCAGGGTGAACAGGGCGTAGAGGGCCGCGGTCAGGTACAGCTCCTTGTAGATGAATAGACCCACGAAGATCACATCCACGGCGATCCACAGCGGCCAGCATTGCACGCGCTTCTGCGCCATCCACCATTGGGCTACCAGGCTGAAGGCGGTCAGGGCGGCGTCGAGCCAGGGTTGCGCGGCATCGGTCCAGTGGGCCATGGCCGCTCCCAGCATCAGGCTGCCCAGCGCGCCGAGGGTCAGGCCCTGGAACAAGCCGACGGGCTGCAACTGGCTGACCGGGCGCCCCTGATGGCGGTCGCCGCCACGGGTCCACTGCCACCAGCCATAGAGCTGCAGCACGGCGTAGACCACCTGCAGCAGCATGTCGGAATAGAGTTTGACCTCGTAGAAGATCCAGCTGTAGAGCAACACCATGACCAGGCCGATGGGCCAGCACCAGGGGTTCTGTTTAACCGTCAGCCAGACGGCGATGACGCCTAGCGCAGCGGCAAACAGTTCAAGCCCGGACATGGCGGTTCCTTGGGGAAGTGGAGGAGGGGGCGGATTGTACCCAGTCTGGGCCTTGGGCGTCAGCCCGGGGCCCAGACCCTGAAGTGACTCAGACGCGGAACTGACGCAGCAGGCCATTGAGCTGTTCCGACAGCTCCTTGAGGTGGCGGCTGGCGGCGCTGGAGTGCTGGGCCGCCAGAGCGGTGCCCTGGGACAGGCCCGCCGCCTGGCCGACGTTGTGGTTGATGTCTTCCACCACATGGGCCTGTTGCAGGGTGGCGCTGGCAATCGAGGCGTTCAGGCCGTTGAGGGTGCGCAGTGCCTGGCCGATGGCATTGAGGCTGGTACCGGCCAGGCCCGCCTGCTCGATGGTCAACTGCGACGCGCGGCTGCTGTCGCCAATCACCTTGACCGCCGCTTCCGAGTGATTCTGCAAGCGCTCGATCATGCCCTGGATTTCTGCGGTCGATTGCTGGGTGCGCTGGGCCAGCAGGCGCACCTCGTCGGCCACCACGGCAAAACCCCGACCCTGTTCCCCGGCCCGGGCCGCCTCGATGGCGGCGTTCAGGGCCAGCAGATTGGTCTGTTCGGCAATGGAGCGGATCACTTCCAGTACGGTGCCGATCTGGGTGCTTTCTGCCGCCAGGGTGCGGATCACTTCCACCGCCTGATCGATGGTGCTCGACAGCTGATCGATCTGCTGCAGGCTGCCGTCGATATTGACCTGGCCTTGCTGGGCCTGGGCTTCGGCCTCGCGCACTTCACTGGCGGCGTGCTCGGCATTTCTCGCAACATCCTGAACGCCACTGGTGACCTGACTGATGGCTGCGGCCACCTGTTCCATCTGCTGGGACTGTTGCTGGCTGCGCTCCTGGGCCTCGGCGGCGTTGCTGCCCAGCTCGTTGGAGGACTGTTCCAGGGCCGCGGCGCTGGTCTGCAACTGCGTCACGACCCCACGCAATTTGGCGGTGAAACCGTTGAAGTGTCGGGCCAGCTCGGTGACTTCATCCTGGCCATGGGTATCCAGGCTGCGGGTCAGGTCGCTTTCGCCGCTGGCGATATTGGCCATGGCGTGCACGGTCTCGCGCAGCGGGCTGACGATGCTGCGCACGATCAGTACCACCAGGCCCGCCATCAGCAGGGCAATCACCAGGCCGACAGAGGAGGCCCGCAGTACCTGGGCATAGAACTCCTGTTGCAGGTCATCGATGTAGATCCCGGAGCCGATGATCCAGCCCCAGGGCTGGAACAGCTGGATATAGGAGGTCTTCTGTACCGGCTGCTCGGCCCCGGGCTTGGGCCAGCGATAGTCCACCATGCCGGCGCCCTTGGACTTGGCCAGGGCCACCATTTCGTTGAACACTTCGAAGCCGTCCGGGTCCTTGACTGCCGCCAGGTTCTGTCCGTCGAGCTTGGGGTTGGCCGGGTGCATGATCATGACCGGCGTCAGATCGTTGATCCAGAAGTAGTCGTTCTGGTTGTAGCGCAGCCCGCGAATCACCTGCAGCGCCTGTTTCTGTGCCTGTTCGCGGCTCATGCTGCCGGCGGCTTCCAGGCCCTGGTAGTAAGTGAGCACGCCGGCGGCGGTCTGCACCACGTGCTGGGTCTTCTGCGCCTTGGCCTGGTACAGGTCGCCATGAATCTGCTTGAGCATCATCACGCCCAAGGTCACCAGGGTCAGCACCGCCACGATCAGGATCAGCCACAAACGCTGACTGATGGACATCTTGCGTAAGCTATTCATCATCCGGTCACTCCAGATTCTTGTTCTTGTCATAAAAGGCCGTGAGCATCCAAGCACGCCTGCCTTCGAGCGCCAACCCTACGGAAGTCCAATAACACCACAGGCGCATTTTGCGCCTGTCTGTTAGGATTTCGGCGCCTTCACGCAAAACCTGAACCTTTCTGAATTTTTCACAGAATTTTCATAGGTTTGTGTTGATCTTATGGGCGCCGAAAACTCGGCTACGCTCGTCGCAGTAATGGCTTTGAATACTTAAAAAAGAGGCATGCCTGGAGCATCGCCTTATGGGGGATTGATGGATTTTTGGACCGCCGCGCAGGCATTGATACTTGGGATTGTCGAAGGCCTGACCGAGTTTTTACCCATCAGCAGTACCGGGCACCAGATCATCGTCGCCGACTTGCTCGACTTTGGGGGCGAGCGGGCGATGGCCTTCAACATCATCATTCAACTGGGGGCGATTCTTGCGGTTGTCTGGGAATTTCGGCGCAAGATCTTCGATGTGGTACTGGGCTTGCCCACCCAACCCAAGGCCCAGCGCTTCACCGTCAACCTGCTGATCGCTTTCCTGCCAGCGGTGGTGCTGGGGGTGATCTTCGCCGACCTGATTCACGCTTACCTGTTCAACCCCATCACCGTGGCTTCGGCCCTGGTGGTTGGCGGCATCATCATGTTGTGGGCCGAGCGCCGGCAGCATCAGGTACATGCCGAGACGGTGGACGACATTACCTGGAAGGACGCGCTCAAGGTCGGTTGCGCCCAATGCCTGGCAATGATCCCGGGGACCTCGCGTTCCGGCTCGACCATCATTGGCGGGCTGCTGTTCGGCCTGTCGCGCAAGACCGCCACCGAGTTCTCGTTCTTCCTGGCGATGCCCACCATGGTGGGGGCCGCGGTGTACTCCGGCTACAAGTACCGCGACCTGTTCCAGCCGGATGATTTTCCGGTGTTCGCCATCGGCTTCGTCACGGCCTTCATCTTCGCCATGATCGCGGTCAAGGGCCTGCTGAAGTTCATTGCCAGCCACAGCTATGCGGCGTTTGCCTGGTATCGCATTGCCTTCGGCCTGCTGATCCTGGCGACCTGGCAGTTCGGTTGGGTCGACTGGACGGCGGTCCAGCCGTGACGACGGGCCGCAGCGAACCGCGCGCCGGCAGTGGCGCGCGCATCCACAATCTGAAGCTCAAGTTGCTGGTATGGGTCCTGCTGTGCGCACTGCCGTTGTTCGGCTCGTTATCCCTGTGGTGGCGAGCAATCTCGATCATCCCCCTGGTCGCCTATGGCGCCGTCAGCCTGTTGACCTTCCTGCTGTACTGGCACGACAAGCGCCGGGCCAGGGCCGAGGGGCAGCGCACGCCGGAGAAGGTCCTGCACGCTCTGGAGCTGGCCGGTGGCTGGCCCGGTGCCTTGCTGGCTCAGCAACTGTTGCGGCACAAGACCCGCAAGGTGTCCTATCAGGCGCTGTTCTGGCTGATCGTGGCCTTGCATCAGGTCTATTGGATTGATCGGTTGTTCCTGGAAAGCGGGCTGCTGAGCCTGTTCTAGAGCAGCAGGCCGACCTGGGTGCGCTTGGGCAGCTTGCTCACCACCAATTGATGGGACGCCTGCAGCAAGGCCTTGAGTTCCTCGGCCCCCAGCGGGTAGGGGCTGTGCATGATGATCCAGTGAGCCCGGGCCAGATAGGGCGCCGGGGCAATGCCCGGACGATCGACATGGCCAAGAAACAGTTCCCGGTCGACTTTGAAGGCCAGGGACTCGCCCCGCAGGTTCTGCAACGCAAACATCTTGTTGCCGGCAATCGAGAACACCCGCACGCCGCCCCATTTGTAGTCTTCCCGCGCGCCTGGCAGGCCCAGGCAGAATTGCGCCACTTGCTCTTCATTCAGGGTTGCAGCTTTCACAGGGCACGTTCTCCACAACGTTCGAAGGATTCACTCAGGTGTTCGATCCAGGCCCGCACGGCCGGCAATACACCCCGGCGGTGAGGATACACCGCTTGCAGCCAGCCGCCGGGCAGTGACCACTCGGGGAGCAGTTGCACCAGCTGACCGCTGGCCAGTTCGGCCTCGCAGTACAGCATCGGCAGCACGGTGCAGCCCAGGCCGGCGAGGGCGCAGGCGCGACGGACGATGAAGTCATCGATGCCCAGGCGCGCTTCCAGGGCCAGGTCGCAGGCGTTGCCCTGTTGATCCAGCAGCCGCAGGTGTACCAGCCGGTCGGCCTCTAGGGCGCCGAGTATGGGCAGGTGCCTCAGGTCTTGCGGGTGGGTCACCGGGTTGTCCCGCAGGAAGGCCGGGGAGGCGACCATCGCCGTTTGCGCCGGGCGCAGACGCCGGGTGACCAACAAAGGGTCTTCGTCGCCTTGCTCGCGTACTCGCAGGGCCACATCTATGCCTTCGGTCACCAGGTCGACACGGCGGTTGAGCAACAGCATCTCCAGCTGCACCTGCGGGTATTTCTCCAGAAAGCTGCTCACCAGTGGCGTCAGCAATTCATGGGCCAGGCCCACCGGGCTCGACACCCGTAGGCGTCCCCGGGGTTCGCTGGCCATGCTGGCCACGGCTTCGTCGGCCATCTCCGCTTCCAGCAACATGGCCTGGCAATGGCGCAGGTAGCGCTCGCCCACGGCGGTGAGCTTGAGCTGCCGGGTCGTGCGCTGCAGCAGCCGGGCCTTGAGACGCTCCTCCAGTTCGGCGATGCGCCGCGACAGACGCGACTTGGGAATGCCCAATTGGCGCCCGGCGGCGGCGAAGCCACCGGCTTCCACCACTTTGGCGAAGTAATAGAGATCGTTGAGGTCTTGCATGGGGAAAGGCTCGATTGTCCTGCTGATGGGACGAACTATCGCATTTATGCCGACTAATCAGCTATTGAATTCATCTGTAGGATTGCCAGCATCCGATCGCCCAGTGGCGGTCCTCACTTGGAGATCCCACATGAAACTCTTGCATATCGATTCCAGCATCCTGGGTGACAACTCGGCGTCCCGCCAACTGAGCCACGCCGTGGTCCAGGCCTGGAAAACCGCCCAGCCTGACCTGGCAGTGACCTATCGCGACCTGGCCGGCGATGCCATCAGCCACTTCTCCGCTGCGACCCTGGTGGCCGCCGGTACCGCCGCCGAGCTGCGTGATGCTGCGCAAAAGCACGAAGCCGAACTCAGCGCCCAGGCCCTGGCCGAATTCCAGGCCGCCGACGCAGTGTTGATTGCGGCGCCCATGTACAACTTCACCATCCCGACCCAGCTCAAGGCCTGGATCGACCGCATCGCCGTGGCCGGCCAGACCTTCCGCTACACCGAAGCCGGCCCGCAAGGCCTGTGCGGCGGCAAGAAGGTCATAGTGGTCTCCACCTCCGGCGGCTTGCATGTCGGCCAGGCCACTGGGGCGGCTCATGAGGACTACCTCAAGGTGCTGTTCGGCTTCCTCGGTATCACCGATATCGAATTCGTTCGCGCTCACGGCCTGGGGTACGGTGAAGACGTGCGCAACAAAGCCATGAGCGACGCCCAGGCGCAGATCAGCGAACAGCTCTTCGCCGCGGCTTAAGGCTTGTGTAAAGACGCTTTCCGGCACGGCAAGCGCCACTAGACTCCGTATTCTGATGACTGCTTGAAGTGATCAGAATGCGGAGTTTTTTTGTGGGCGTTCTCAGTGTTGCTGGCCCAGGTTATGCAGGTTTTTCGAGGCTGGGAGTCGTGCTCCCTGGCGGTGCATTCGCACTGACGGGCCAATTTTGCTTCAAGGCCTTGGCAGCAAGGGATGGCAGGGGTAACGGGCTTTCTCGATCCGGCGGCAAAGGTGGGCGTGTGATGAAGCGTGTTTGTGCAGTGTTACTGATGTGCCTGCTCGGCAGCCCGATTTCAGTGCAGGCCGCTCCCGCGCCACACCCGCACTGGAGCGTGGGCTTTCATGAGATGAGCTTTCTCGATCCCCTGGACCTGCAGCCGATGCGCGCCATTGCCTTTTACCCGTCCACCGGCATCGAGCACCCCAGTCGGGTCGAGGGGTATCAGATCGCCGCATCCCGGGATGCCAAGGTCGCCATCGGCCGCTTCCCGATGCTGATGCTGTCCCACGGCAATACCGGTACACCCCTGGCCCTGCATGACCTGGCGACGTCCCTGGCACGCAAGGGTTTTGTCGTGGTGGCGGTGATTCATCCCGGTGACAACTCCAAGGACCACAGCCGCCTGGGCACCTTGAGCAACCTCTACGGACGGCCGATCCAGATTTCCGAAGCCATAACCGCCACCCTTGGCGACCCGATGCTGTCGCCCTTCGTCAATGCCGATCAGGTCGGGGTCATCGGTTATTCCGCCGGCGGCGAGACCGCCTTGATCCTGTCCGGCGCCACGCCTGACCTGGACCGCCTGCGGCGTTACTGCCAGGAACGTCCTGATGATCGCGATGCCTGCAATACCCAGGGCGAACTGATTGTCGACCGCGAGGATCTGCAGCCAGTGGCCGACCCGCGGGTGCATGCACTGATGCTGATGGCGCCCCTGAGCCTGAAATTCGGTCGCCAGACCCTGGCCGGGGTGCATGTGCCCGTGCTGCTCTACAGCGGCGATGGCGACCAGCTGGTGGCCCTGGACAAGAATGCCGCGGCCCTGGCGCGCAAGCTGCCCGTGGCCCCGGACTTCAAGCTGCTGGCCGGCGCCGGGCACTTCGTGTTCATGGCGCCGTGCAGCGTCGAGCAGTTGGCGGCCATGCCGGCCCTGTGCACCGATGCCGACGGCGTCGACCGCGAGGATATCCATCGCAACCTGATTGCCGAAGCCGGCAAGTTCTTCACCCATACCCTGGGCCGGCCGAGCCGGGCAGGGATGCAGACCGCCGACCAGTAACTCAGGCACCGGCCCGGCGCTTGAGCAGCAGCGTCAGTCCCAGGCCGGTGATCGAGAGCAGGGCGGCGCAGAAGAAAATCCACGAATACCCCAGGTTCAGCGCCACCGCGCCCATCAAGGGGCCGGCGATGGCCAGGGCCAGATCGAAAAACACCGCATAGGCACTCAAACCGGCACCGCGGCTGCTGTTGGGCACTTGTTTGATGGCTTCCACCCCCAGCGCCGGGTACACCAGCGACAAGCCGAAGCCGGTGAGCCCGGCGCCGATCAGCGCCCAGGCCGTGGACGGTGCCAGCCAGAGCAGGGCCAGCCCCAGGGTTTCGACGCACATGCAGGCAATGGCCGAGCGAAAGCCGCCAAAGCGGCTGATGCTGGAGATGAACAGCAACCGCGAGCAGATGAAGCACACCCCGAACACCGTCAGGCAATAGGCGGCGCCGGTCCAGCCGCGGCTCAGGTAGAACAAGGTGATGAAGGTGGTCAGGGTGCCATAGCCGATGGAGGCCAGGCTGAGGCTGGCGCCGAAGGGGGCAATGCGCCCGAAGACCGCCCAGAACGGCAGGCGCTCGCCGCGAATCACCGGCACCGAGGGTTTGTTGCGAATCAGCAGCAGGGCCAGCACCGCCAGAACCGACAGGGCGATGCCCAGGCTGGTGAAACCGTATTGCTCAACCATCACCACCCCCAGCGGCGCGCCGATGGCAATGGCGCCGTAGGAGGCAATGCCGTTCCAGGAAATCGAGCGTGCCGTGTGTTCCGCGCCCACCTGGCCCATGCACCAACTGATGGTGCCGACCCCGATCAAGCCTTGGGCCACGCCCAGCAGCAGGCGTCCGCCCAACAGCACGGCAAGGCTCAGCAGTGGCCAGTGTTCCAGCCACACTGAAATCAGGGTCAAAAGCCCGCTGAGGAGAATCCCCAGCAAGCCGTAGATGATCGAGCGCTTGGTGCCCACGGTGTCCGACATGCGCCCGGCCATGGGCCGGCTGAGCAGGGTGGCCAGGTATTGCGCGCCGATGGTCAGCCCGGCAATCACCGCGCTGAAGCCCAGCTGTTCGTGGACGTAGCCCGGCAGCACCGCGATTGGCAGGCCGATGCAGAGGAAGGCGATAAAGGTATAGAAGACGATGGAGACGATCTGCAGGGTGATCGCCATGGAGCTTTGAGCGGAGGTCTGTGGCTCGGGCATGAAGGCTCGTTCGCGGGCGGCGGTTAGAGATCCGCATCATCGCGTGCCGCGATCATAAAAGGAAGCAGGCTAACTATCTTGCCCCTCCGCCCCGTAGGAGCTGGCTTGCCAGCGAAGGCGTTCTCAGGGGCAATGCCGACTCAAGGGCCTTTTCGCCGGCAAGCCGGCTCCTACGAGAGGGGGGGGGGGCGCATACGAAAAAGCCCCGTCACAACGGACGGGGCTTCTCTTGACGCTTGTGGCTTGAAACAGGCTGCCGCTTTAGAACATCACGCCCTGGCTACGCAGATAGTCGTCGTAGGTGCCGCTGAAGTCGGTCACGCCGCTTGGGCTCAACTCGATGATGCGAGTGGCCAGGGACGAGACGAATTCACGGTCGTGGCTGACGAAGATCAGGGTGCCCGGGTAGTTTTCCAGGGCCAGGTTCAAGGCCTCGATGGATTCCATGTCCAAGTGGTTGGTCGGTTCGTCCATCACCAGCACGTTGGGCTTTTGCAGGATCAGCTTGCCGAACAGCATGCGGCCTTGCTCACCACCGGAAATCACCTTCACCGACTTGAGGATCTCGTCGTTGGAGAACAGCATGCGGCCCAGGGTGCCACGGATCATCTGCTCGCCCTGGGTCCACTGGCCCATCCAGTCGAACAGGCTGACGTCGTCTTCGAAGTCATGGGCGTGGTCCTGGGCGTAGTAGCCGATTTCCGCGCTTTCAGTCCACTTGACGGTACCGGCGTCCGGGGTCAGCTCGCCCACCAGGGTGCGCAGCAGGGTGGTCTTGCCGATACCGTTGGGGCCGATGATCGCCACGCGCTCGCCGGCTTCGACGGTGAAGCTGAAGTTCTGGAACAGGGTCTTGCCATCGAAACCCTTGGACATGCGCTCCAGGGTCACCGCCTGGCGGTGCAGCTTCTTGGTCTGTTCGAAGCGGATGAACGGACTGACCCGGCTCGACGGCTTGACTTCGGCCAGCTGGATCTTGTCGATCTGCTTGGCCCGGGAAGTGGCCTGCTTGGCTTTCGAGGCGTTGGCCGAGAAGCGGCTGACGAAGGTCTGCAGTTCGGCGATCTGGGCTTTCTTCTTGGCGTTGTCCGACAGCAGCTGCTCGCGGGACTGGGTCGCGGCGATCATGTACTCGTCGTAGTTGCCCGGGAACAGGCGCAGCTCGCCGTAGTCCAGGTCGGCCATGTGGGTGCAGACACTGTTCAGGAAGTGCCGGTCGTGGGAAATGATGATCATGGTGCTGTTACGCGCCGTGAGAATGTTTTCCAGCCAGCGGATGGTGTTGATGTCCAGGTGGTTGGTCGGTTCGTCCAGCAGCAGCACTTCCGGATCGGAGAACAGTGCCTGGGCCAGCAGCACCCGCAGCTTCCAGCCTGGAGCGACTTCGGTCATCGGGCCGAAATGCTGTTCCAGGGGAATGCCCAGGCCCAGCAGCAGCTCACCGGCGCGGGATTCGGCGGTGTAGCCGTCCATCTCGGCGAATTCGGTTTCCAGCTCGGCCACGGCCATGCCGTCTTCTTCAGTCATTTCCGGCAGCGAGTAGATGCGGTCGCGCTCGGCCTTGACCTTCCACAGCTCTTCGTGACCCATGATCACGGTGTCGATCACGGTGAATTCTTCGTAGGCGAACTGGTCCTGGCGCAGTTTACCCAGGCGCACGTTCGGCTCCAGCATGACCTGGCCGCCGGACGGCTCGAGGTCGCCACCGAGGATTTTCATGAAGGTCGACTTGCCGCAACCGTTGGCGCCGATCAGGCCGTAACGGTTGCCACCGTTGAACTTGACCGAAACGTTCTCGAACAGTGGCTTGGCGCCGAACTGCATGGTGATGTTAGCTGTGGAGATCAATTACTTACCTACCAATGATTTAGCGCCAGCCTTGAATCCACGAAGCGCGATCTGGAGCCTTCCAGGTCGGGCCGGTCTGGGTGTGGAACTGAGCCAGCGGGCGTACGTCGAGCGCAACATTCCGGCGACGGGGCCGGGTTGCTGAGCAAAGAGTGCGGGGTGCATGTTGGAATTTGTGCGCATTGTCGCATATGTAACCGAGCAGTTGTATGACGCTCGGGTAGGGATTTTCGCCGCAATGGCCGATGTTCAACTGCCGTTAAGTGCAACCCGGGCCTGAGCCAACTCGTGCATGAACCGCTGCAAGTGCATGGCGGCCTCAGTGGGTGCGGCCTGAAGCAGGCAGTGGGGGCCGTCTATGGCCACCAGCCGGGCGTCCTTGCGCAGTTGCCGGATCAGGATGGATGCCGAGGCCGGCACCAGCCGGTCGTGGCGGGCCTGGAGGTAAAGCAGCGGTACATCCGTGGCCACCAGGGCCTGGCTAGCATCCACCGCAATCACTGACTGCAACCGGGCCCGCAGTACTTGGGGCGTTACCTGGGCGATGGCTGCCGCCAGGGCGCTGCGCAGGGAGGCAGTGGAAAAACCGCCGAGCAACAAGGCATCCATCGGCCAGAATGGCAGGTGTCGCAAGGGCAGCAGCTTGAGCAACGGTGACAGCGGCGCCAGTGCCGAACGTGGATTGCGCACAAAGCTGCTGCACAGCACCAGCCCCAGCAAGGCGCTGGGTCGTCGGGCGGCGATGCTGACGGCCACCGGCCCGGAAAACGACTCGCCCAGCAACACGAAAGGACGGTCCAGCGGCAGTTGTTGCCATACCCGCTCTACCAGGGCGGGGTAGTCCAGCACCTGATCGGGGGGATAGCGCAGCACCTGCACCGCTACGTTCGGGGGCAGGGCGTGGAGCAGGGGGTCGAACAGCCTGCCGGTGCCATCCATTCCAGGCAGCAGGACCAGGATCGGGAGCGGTGTGGGGTCGATCAATTCAGCGATCCTTGCCGGGTACAAAGAAAAAAGCGCTCGGCAGGATACCTCGGGAGTCCGGCCAACGCAGCCCGTTTGTGCCGGCCAGAGCGCTGGAGGGCATTTTATTGAGCTGAGGCAAAACCTGGCGCAATACAGGCAAATTTCGACAGAAGTCGCGCAGCTTTTCACAAATTTGAGTTAACCATTGGTTACAAACTGTGGCTAAAATGCGATCCGACGGCCGGACGCCGAGGGTCGGATCGACGACGAAGATGTTCGCCGATTGCGCTTTTTTCAACTCAGACGCTGCCATTTGCCTTTGGCCCTTCGGGCTTTCAGGGGCGCAGCATGCTCTCTTCTGAAGTGTGACAATTTCCGTGAAACTCATCATTGCCGCTGTATACGTTTTATCCATTGCGTACGTACACCTGCGGGGGCGCGTGCGCCACAAGCTGGGTCGCCAACTGAGTGATCACTCCACCTTCCTGGCCCCCATCAACTGCTTCCTTTATCTGTTCTCCAAGTTTCCCAACCGGCCCTACCTGGACCCGGCCGACTTTCCCGAGATGAACAAGCTGCAGGAACACTGGGAAGAGATTCGTGCCGAGGGCCAGAACCTGTTGCAGGCCGGTGAGATCAAGCGCTCGGATCAGTACAACGATGTGGGTTTCAACTCGTTCTTCAAGACCGGCTGGAAACGCTTCTATCTGAAGTGGTACGGCGACAGCCACCCTTCGGCGATGAAGCTGTGCCCGCGCACCACCGAGCTGGTGCAGAGCATCGGCTCGATCAAGGCAGCGATGTTTGCCGAGCTGCCACCGGGCTCCAAGCTGGTGCGTCACCGCGATCCGTATGCCGGTTCCTATCGCTACCATCTGGGGCTGTCCACGCCGAACAACGAAGGCTGCTACATCGAGGTCGATGGCGAGCGCTATCACTGGCGCGACGGCGAAGCGGTGATGTTCGACGAGACCTATATCCACTACGCGGAAAACACCACCGATCAGAACCGCATCATTCTGTTCTGCGACGTGGAGCGGCCGATGAAGTATCGCTGGGCTGCGGCGTTCAACGGCTGGTTCAGCCGCACGGTGATGTCCGCTGCCGGTTCGCCCAACGATGCCGGGGACAAGACCGGTGGCCTGAACCGTGCCTTCAACAAGCTGTATAAGATCCGCCTGCGGGGCAAGGAACTGAAGAAGCGCAACCGCACCCGTTACTACCTGGAAAAGTGGGCGATCTTCGCCGCACTGCTGTTGCTGTTCATCTATATCTGATGGGCCATCCGCCTTCTGCACAGCGGTAACGCGGCGCCGCCAATGGCGGGCCGCGGATACCGGGTGTTACATGTTCTGCAGGATTATTTAATTAACAAAGGCGAACCCTGGGCGTAGCGTGGAATCGTATTCGATACCTTGTCGCTCTTCAGGAGGCTTGTCATGAACAGTCTGGCTCGCAGGTTTGCCGCATTCATCGCGCTGAGTTGGGCCAGTGGCGCCGTCTGGGCCGCCGCTCCTGAACCGCTCCCGTCCCCGCACTTGCCCAGCACTCTGCTGCTGGCGCAGAACCTGCCCAACAGCGGCAACAACGATCCCTACAGCAACCCCATTCGCCGGGCCAATCCCAACAGCATGCAGGGCACCCAGCCCATCAGCCCGCCTGTGCGCGGCCCTAGCACCGCCCCCAGCGTCCGGCGGCCCACCCTGGAGAACGGCGGTATCGGCAACGGTTATCCCCGGGGCGGCGTGCAGCGCCCCAACCCCGATCCCCGAGTGCAAAGCCCCCGAGCCAACGATCCGAACAACCGGCGCTAAGATGCCGGTGTACTGCGTTGTCGGCGCCGCCTGCCTGGGGCGCGAGGGAATTTCTTGATCCACAGAAGGAAGCGAGCATGTTGCGTAAAACCCTTTTCGCCACCTTGTGCGCCAGCGTCCTGCTGGGCAGCGCGTTGCCGGTCTCGGCGGCGGGCGAACAGTCGTTTCCCAGCGAGCAGGGCACTCTGAGCCTGACGCCGCTGGTGCAAGGTTTGAACCACCCCTGGGCCCTGGCCTTCCTGCCGGATCGCCAAGGCATGCTGGTCACCGAGCGTCCCGGCAGCCTGCGGCTGGTGAGCCCGGACGGCAAGCTTTCGGCCCCCTTGAACGGGGTGCCCAAGGTCTGGGCCAATGGCCAGGGCGGCTTGCTGGACGTGGTGCTGTCGCCGGACTTCAAGCAGGACCGCCTGGTGTATCTGTCCTACGCCGAAGGCGGTGGCGAGAACGGCACAGCCGGCACTGCGGTCGGCCGGGGCCGATTGGCCGACGACCTGAGCGGGCTCAAGGACTTCAAGGTGATCTTCCGCCAGGAGCCGAAGCTGTCCACCGGCAACCACTTCGGTTCTCGCCTGGTGTTCGACCGCGACGGCTACCTGTTCATCACCCTGGGCGAGAACAACAACCGGGCCACCGCCCAGGACCTGGACAAACTCCAGGGCAAGATCGTGCGCCTGTACGCCGATGGCCGGGTGCCGGACGACAACCCCTTTGTCGGCCAGCCCGGGGTGCGTCCGGAGATCTGGAGCTACGGCCACCGCAATCCACAGGGCGCGACGCTCAACCCCTGGAGCGGCACCTTGTGGGAGAACGAGCACGGACCCAAGGGCGGTGACGAGATCAACCTCATCGAACGGGCCAAGAACTACGGCTGGCCTCTGGCGACTCACGGGGTCAACTACTCCGGCCAACCGATTCCCGAGGCCGGTGGCCAGACAGCGCCAGGCACCGTGGGCCCTCATCATGTCTGGGAGAAGTCACCCGGCATCAGCGGCATGGCGTTCTATGACGGTGATCGCTTCAAACCCTGGCAGCACAACCTGTTCATCGGCGCCCTGGCCAGCCGTGAACTGATCCGCCTGCAATTTGACGGCGACCGTGTCACCCATGAAGAGCGCCTGCTGGGCGACCTCAATGCGCGTATCCGTGACGTGCGCCAGGGCCCGGACGGTTATCTCTACATCCTCACCGACGAAGATCAGGGCGGCCTGTACAAGGTTGGCCTGGAATAATCCGCGCCATCCCCATCCCCATCCCCATCCCCATCCCCATCCCCAACACCGAGCCAGCTCGCTGCTGTAGCTGGCTCGCCAGCCAAGGGCGGCGGCGAGGGCAGGGCCGCTGCGCCGGCAAGCCGGCTCCTACGCTTGGGGGCGCGTGGAGAGGATGACGGCGGCCCGCAGTTTGCTGCTGCCGAAGCTGCACATTTTGTCGAACTCGCTGTGGCTGACCGGCAGGTGCTGGCAGTCCATCGGCTGGCGATGCTGGCTATGGTCGACATCCGGGTCATGCAGGTAGACGAAGTCCTCGTCGCAGTCGGTGACTATCACCCAATGGGGCGCCTTGGAGCGGGTCAGGCGATAGCTGCTGATCAGCACCAGGGGCTGGCCGCCCGCACTCAGTAACCTCGGCAGGTCCAGAGGGCCACCCAGTACCTGTTGCACATCGCTGGCATCCAGCTCCTTGCAGAACTCGTCGTGGACCAGGCGCATGACGTCCTTTTTATGCTCGTCGCGCACGCCGCTGAGAAACAGTGGCCCGGCGCTGTTGACCTGCAGGCGCACGGCAAAGCCGCGGCGCCAGGCGGACAGCGCCAGGCCCTGGGGGCTGCAGCCGCCATGGCCGGCGGTCATGAATACGGTGGTGGCTTCACGCCAGATCTGCAGTTCCTCTCGGCGCTCCAGGGGCCGCGATGGCTGCAGGGCGGCCATGGCCATCAGCAAGCAGGCCGGACCGCAGGTGAAGTCGGTGGTCTGCTGGTAGTAGGGCACGCGGATGCTGCGGGTCTCACGGTGCTGGAGAATGCGTTTCTCCAGGCGCAAAGCGTCGGCGTGGTCTTCGTAGTAGTCGTGGATGCGGGCAAAACGCCGGTAGCCATGGCGTTCGTACAGGGCAATCGCGGCCGGGTTGTCGGTGCGCACTTCCAGGCGCAGATAGGCGCAGTCGTGTTCCAGGGCACAGGCCTCGATCCGTTGCAGCAGGCGCCGGCCCAGGCCAAGGCCCCGGGCGTCTTCGGCAATGGCGATGGAGTACAGCCGCGCCAGCGAGGTGCCGCGATGAAACAGCACCACGGCATAGCCCAGCAATCGCGCCTGATGCTCGGCCACCAGCAGTTGCCCGTGGGCGCGGCTGATCATCCATTGGAAGCTGCGTGGAGTCAGCCGGTCGCTGGTGAAACATTGCTGTTCCAGGGCCACCAGCGCCGGCAGATCGTCGGGGGTTGCAGTGCGAAAGACAAGATCCATATAACCGCCGTAAAAGTTGCGTAACGAAACGAGACTTCGAAAAAAGTTCGTGCTTAATAGAAAGGGTCAGGTTCTTAAGCGAGAGCGAACTTTATGTCAGCGGTACAAGGTCATTGGCGAGAAGTATCCGAGCAAAGTTTGCCGGCGACAATCACTTCGGCAAGTTATTTTTCCCCAGGGGATAAAGCTTCAAGTCAGGTGATTATCATTGTCGAACGCAAGGAAGACTGGGCTTCCTACTTTCCCAGTGAAGATATTCTCACGGCCCAGGAGTACCTCGAGCAGAGCCGCGAACGTGCTCCGGGAAAACGGGTTCAGGTGATCAACCTGTGCCGCAGCTACAAGTACCTGGGACACGGCTACTACTGCTCGCTGCTGGCTGAAGCCCGCGGCCACCGGGTGATTCCATCGGTACGGACCATCAGTGAACTGACCCGCAAGGCCCTCTATG
Organism: Pseudomonas sp. RC4D1; assembly: GCF_018390395.1. Lineage (NCBI taxonomy): Bacteria > Pseudomonadati > Pseudomonadota > Gammaproteobacteria > Pseudomonadales > Pseudomonadaceae > Pseudomonas > Pseudomonas sp. RC4D1. Next base: position 1,159,856 of record NZ_JAHBAW010000003.1, on the reverse strand, counting down.
GATTGGCCCTGGACGACCTGGACAAGGCCCTGGAAAAAGCCCTGAGCAATCACCTCTACAGTGATACCGAAGGTTTTACCCTGACGCTGTATTTTGGCCGGACCCATATCGAGCCCTTGCAGGAACTGGCTCGTCAGTTGTTCGAGCTGTTTCCGTGTCCGATCTTGTTAGTTGATTTCAAACGAACTAACACATGGCGTATCGAAGGCGTGAAGTCCGGGGCCTTGCATAAGTTGCGAGAGGATCAGGAAGATCAGTTCGCCAACTCTCTGGACAGTTTCAGTCGCAAGGTCTGGCGTATTCCACGCTCAAGGCAGTTGGCCCGTTATGACCTGGCGATACTTCACGATCCCCAAGAAGTCCTGCCGCCTTCCAATGCCCGGGCGCTGGAAAGCTTCATCCGGGTTGGCAAGGGGCTGGGCATCGATGTGGAGTTGATCGAGAAGAAGGATTACTCCCGTCTTGCCGAATACGATGCGTTGCTGATTCGCGAAACCACCAGCGTCGACAACCACACCTATCGTTTTGCCAAGAAGGCCGAGAGTGAAGGGCTGGTGGTGATGGATGACCCCACCTCGATCCTGCGCTGCACCAACAAGGTCTACCTCACTGACCTGCTCAAGGGCCATCAGTTGGGGATGCCCGCCACCGAGATCCTCTACAAGGAGCGACCGGAAGACTTCGAACGGGTCGGCGAACGCCTGGGCTTTCCCTTGGTGCTGAAGATTCCCGATGGCTGTTTCTCGCGAGGCGTGATCAAGGTCGAGAGCCAACAGGCCTTGCTGGCGGCCACCGCCGAACTGTTCGAGCACTCGGTGCTGCTGCTGGCCCAGGAGTTCTTCTACACCGAGTACGACTGGCGCATTGGCGTGCTCAACCGCAAGCCGATCTTTGCCTGCCAGTACTTCATGTCCAAGGGCCACTGGCAGATCTACAACCACAAGGCCAAGGGCCAGGACATCAACGGCGAGTGCCGCACCCTGGCGGTACACGAGGCGCCGCGGGCCGTGGTGGAGCTGGCCGTGAAGACGGCCAACCTGATCGGCGACGGTCTGTACGGGGTCGATCTCAAGCAGTCCGGCGACAAGGTGGTGGTGATCGAGGTCAACGACAACCCCAATCTCGACGCCGGTATCGAGGACGCCTACCTGCAGGACGACCTGTATTCCCTGGTACTGGAAGAGTTCGTGCGCCGCCTGGAGCTCAAGCGTCGCGGCCAGGCCTGGTGAGGCGGCGATGATCCACAGCTATCGACTGGCCCATGGCGGCCTGCAAGCCGTCCCGGAACTGGATGCCCAGGTCATGCTGTTCAGCAACCCGGACCTGGCAGAGCGTGATTTGCTGCACAGTGCCTTCAAGCTCGATGAGCACGCCCTGGCCTCGGCGCTGGACCCGGACGAGGTGTCGCGCATCGAGTTTCATCCCGATTACCTGTTCCTGATCTGGAAGCGCCCGGAAAACTATTCCGGCGGCGGTAGCCTGTCCTTCGAGGTGTCGTCCTGCGGCCTGCTGTTTTCTGCGGACCGGTTGCTGGTGATCGCTCCCGACGATACGCCGCTCCAAGGGCTGGGGGCGCGGCACAACCTGCACAGCCCGCTGGATGTGCTGCTGGACCTGCTGTTCAACAACATCCATCACTACCTGGGCCACCTCAAGGTGATCAAGCTGGTGGCCCGGGAGCTGCAGCACAAGTTCAACAGCTCGATGGAAAACCGCCACCTGATGCAGATGTTCAATCTCAGCGAGAGCCTGATCTATTACCTCAATGCCTTGCACAGCAACGGCGCGCTGCTGACCCGCCTGCGCAACCACGCCGAGAAGGAGCAGTTCGGCAGCCAGGCCATCGGCCTGATCGACGACCTGATCATCGAGAACAACCAGTGTTACAAGCAGGCGGAGATCTACTCCACGGTGTTCGCCGGGCTGATGGATGCCCGGGGCAACCTGATGAACAACAGCACCAACCAGTTGCTGCGCAAACTGACCCTGATCAACGTGGTGTTCCTGCCGCTCAACCTGATTGCCAGCATCGGCGGCATGTCCGAATTCAGCATGATGACCGCAGGCACGCCGTGGTGGGTCGCCTACTCGCTGTTGCTGCTGGCCATGTTGCTGGCCGCTGGGGCCATGTCCCTGGGGCTGCGTCGGCTCACCGGCCATGGCGACAAGGTCGTGTGAGCCTTAAGACGCTTGCAGGGTCAGCACTTCGAAACCGTCGCGGGTCACCGCTACCGTGTGTTCCCACTGGGCGGAAAGGCCATGGTCGCGGGTGACCACGGTCCAGCCGTCCTTGAGCCCGCGGACCCGGGCACTGCCCTGGTTGAGCATGGGTTCAATGGTGAAGACCATGCCTTCGCGCAGTTCCAGGCCGGTGCCTGGGCGGCCGAAGTGCAGGATCTGCGGTTCTTCGTGCATCTGCCGGCCAATGCCGTGGCCGCAGTATTCGCGGACCACGCTGTAACCCCTGGCTTCGGCGTGAGACTGGATGGCATGACCGATGTCGCCGAGGCGAGCGCCCGGGCGCACCACCTTGATCGCCGCCCACATGGCCTCGAAGGTGGTGTCGACCAGGCGTTGAGCCTTGGGGCCGACCTGGCCGATCAGGTACATCTTGCTGGCGTCGGCGATGTAGCCGTGCTTTTCCAGGGTGATGTCGATGTTGACGATATCCCCGTCCTTGAGCACCGCCTTGGGATGAGGCATGCCGTGGCACACCACTTCGTTGATCGAGGTGTTGATGCAGTAGGGGTAGTTGTACTGACCCTTGCTCGCCGGGCGTGCCTTGAGCTCATGGCGGATGAAATGTTCCACCGCGCTGTCCAGCTCCAGGGTGGACAGGCCGGCGGCGACAAAACCGTCGAGAAAGTCGAACACCTGGGCTAGCAGGCGCCCGGATTCGCGCATCAGCGCCAGTTGTTCCGGAGTCTTGATCAGGGCCTGGGTCATGGGCGCCCCCTGAGCAGGTCGGGTTTGTCCAGCAGCAGTTTGTTGATCAGGTCGTTATAGGCCAGGTGTGGGTTGAGCTCGGCCAAGAGACCGATCTTGATCCAGAATTCGGCCTGGGCGTTGATCGAGCGGTCCATGGCGGCGCTGGCGACGCGGATCTGCTGGTGCAGTTCATCGGAGATTTTGACGATACCCATGTGGATAGGGGGCTCTCTTGAGGGAATATATGAATCGTATATGTTTCGTATAGTCAGCCGCAAGCGGGGAGCAGGTGGGGGAGCGGTGTTGCTGTGCGTGAGCCTCGCAGAAATGCGTTGACCGCCAGGGGCTGGCGCGGTTAGTTTCCGGTCCATGACTTTTTCTGCCAATCGTTCCCAGCCAAGCATTATTACCGCCATTCCTGATTGGCGGGCTTGCTGACGACTGCACCCAACCCGCCCTGGAGGCGGGTTTTTTCTCTCTGTCTCCCGGGCTCCGAACACAGCCAGGAGATCCATCATGCATTGCCCCAGCCGTCTTGCCAGCACGCCCCAGCCCAGCGCCGACATGGCCCTGCTGGAACGCTATGTGAAGATGATCCTCGCCGCGCCGGTCTACGACTTGGCGATCTGCACGCCGCTGCAGGCGGCGCCCGCCTTGTCGCAGCGGCTGGGCAACCAGATCCTGCTCAAGCGCGAAGACCTGCAGCCGACCTTTTCCTTCAAGATCCGCGGCGCCTATAACCGTCTGGCCCAGCTCACCGCCGAGCAAAGGCAGCGCGGGGTGGTCACCGCGTCCGCCGGCAATCATGCCCAGGGTGTGGCCCTGGCCGCGCGGGAGCTGGGGATCAAGGCCAGCATCGTCATGCCCGACAGCACTCCTGAGCTCAAGGTATTGGGCGTAAGCAGTCGTGGCGCCGAGGCGATCCTGCATGGCGAAAGCTTTCCCTTTGCCCTGGCCCACGCCCTGAGCCTGGCCCAGCGCACTGGGGGCACCTTTGTTTCACCTTTCGATGACCCCCATGTGATTGCCGGCCAAGGCACCGTGGCCATGGAGATCCTGCGCCAGCAACAGGGGGCGCTGGACGCGATCTTCGTCCCGGTGGGCGGTGGTGGGTTGATCGCCGGGATCGCCGCCTACGTCAAATACCTGCGGCCGGAGATCCGTATCGTGGGTGTCGAATCCGAGCATTCCAATTGCCTGCAACAGGCGCTCGCCGCGGGGGAACGGGTGGTATTGCCCCGGGTCGGGACCTTTGCCGACGGCGTTGCAGTGGCGCAGATCGGCGAGCATGGCTTCCAGATCTGCCGCCATCACGTGGATCAGGTGATCAGCGTCAGCAACGACCAGTTGTGCGCCGCGATCAAGGACATCTACGACGACACCCGCTCCATCACCGAGCCGTCGGGCGCCCTGGCGGTGGCCGGGATCAAGGAATACGTAGCCCGCAGCGGCAGCAGCGGCCAGACCCTGGTGGCCATCGACTCCGGCGCCAACATCAATTTCGACAGCCTGCGCCACGTCGTCGAACGCGCCGCCTTGAGCAGCCTGCCGATGTAGACGCGAGCTTGCCAGCGAAGATGCCGGCTAGGGCGGCACCCGCCTTTCAGGCCTCTTCGCCGGCAAGCGGAACGCCGCCCGGCTGGTTCTTAGGAGAGCAGCGGGCGCAGGAAGCTGCGCTCGTAACTGAGGATGAATTTTTTCTTCATCACCGACGCCACCAGGGCCACGCTGTCCGGATCGCTCAGAGCGCTCTGGCGGTAGGCTTCGTAATCGGCCAGTGACGGGAAGCTGAACAGGCAATAGGCAATGTTGCTGGCCCCTTCCGAGGGCAGGAAATAGCCATGATGGGTGCCGCCCAAACGCCTGACCACAGCGATCCAGGCTTTGGAATAGGCTTCGAATTCGGCCAGTTGGTAGGGATCGATCACGTATTTGACATGGCAGGTAATCAAGGAGGGAACTCCGGGCGAGGGCAAGGATCAGCCTTGTATCAGGTGTGACTCTTCGAGCGGGCCACGCTGTTGAGCAAGGCTGGCACAACGACCCGGGCATTCTGCGGGGCGGCAAACCAACAGCGCAACCGCCTGCCATTCCCGGCGTTAAAGTCAAAACCCCTGGTACTGAGAGCGAAATCGAATTTAGCAAGGTCGCCAAAGCCGCTTACTCTGTAGTCTGGCTTCGTCTGTCAGGACAAAACGGACCTGAGCCAGAATCGCTAGCGAACATGGACGTCGCGGCCAGCAGGCATTCGCCCAATCATTGGTCGTGTTGAATAAAAGGAGAGCGTCAGCATGTTTTTATCTGCCCTGGAACTGCGCAACATCATTGAGAGCAGCTTTCTGCCCAAACGCTGCCAATGCACCCTGAGCCCGGACCTGTCGATGACGGTCAAGGTCTATGGCGACCATGAAACCGACCGGGTCGAGCTGGTGGTCAGCGGTATCGACGCTGCGCAGCTCAATGGCTGCCGGGAAATCAACGAACTGATCGCCGAACTGCGCTACGACCTGGCCAATGCCCCGGGCGGGCTGTCTGGCCTCAAGCGCAGGGCCCATTGAGCGCGGTCCCCTGACAACGCTCACCAGCGCCGGCCGCTCTGGCTAGGGCACGGCGCATCAGTTTTCGTACATGCAGGCGTGGGCGTGCTTCTGGTAGGAGATTTCCGCCAGTTCTCCAGCCTTGTTGATGTAGCGCATATTGGCGGTCACGACCTCACAGCGGCTGGTCGGCGGCTCGGTCATGGAGATGACCTTGGCGACGTCCAGGCGCATGCCGTACTCATAGGGCACCACCTCGACATTGACATCCGAGGCCTGGGCCAGGCCGCTGAATCCGCACAGGGCCAGGGCGGCCAGGGCAAAGCGCTTGTGTGTGTTCATATTGGTTCTCCATTACAGGCAATGACGGTTCAGTCTGGGGACTGAACCCGCTGCACGAAGCCCTAAAAGCGTTGCGGGCCAGTGCGCTCCGGAACAGAGTGTTGATTTAGGATTAATCTATCATTAAGAGATCATTGATAGATTTTGAAATATTTAGTTCCCGTCCCATATACGATCCAGCGACCGACTGCTCCCGGGTCACGCCCGGTCCGGTTTCACAGTTCGCTGTAGGCAATCCGCTGATGACTGGGCAAGGCGCGGTTCAACAGTTGCTCCAGGGATTGTTCCGGGGGCAGGTAATCGTCGCCAAAATCGCCGTCGGCCAACTGCGTCGGGTGGGCCACCACTTCGACCACCCCCGCGGGGATGAAGCCGTCCAGCAGATCCTTCGGCGTACACACCGTGTTCACCCAGCGTCCCGCGAGCCAGCCAATACGCCAGTTCAACGCACTTTTGAACAGGCGCTTGAGGGGGCCGATATTGCCGCCGACATTGCGCGCCAGGCGCACCGGCACCCCTTGGCGGGCGGCGAAGCGGGCAACGATGGCCGCCACCGGCCACAGATTGTGCACGTGCTGGTGGGAGTCGATGTGACTGGGCCGCAGCCCCTGGTCGACACAGCGCTGCCATTGCGTCGCCAGTTCCTGCCACACGGCCTCGGCGGTTGCCGGCGGCAGGCGCAGGACGGAGCGCGGCAGGTTCAGGTCGAACTGCCCCTGGGCATTGCAGAACAGTGCCTGGCTGCGGATGCCCTGGCTCAGGGGCGCGCCGTAGGTGAGGTTGAAATGCAGGCCTATGCGTCCCAGCAAGGCGTGCTCGTGGCTCAAGCGACAGGCATCCTCGAAGGCCGGCATGTTGGCCATCAGGGTGGCGGAACTGATCACCCCGCGCTGGAAGGCACGCAGGGTCAGTTGGTTGTAGTCCAGGTCGAGGCCGAAGTCGTCGGCGTTGACGATGACCCGCTGCGCTCGGGTGACGGCCGGGGTGTGTTTCATGGGCGAGCCCCTTGTGCGGAGTGGGTCTGGCGGCGCTCGCGCCAGGCCTTGAGATGAGGTTTGAGCTGTTGCCAGAGGCGCTCGGCAACACCGGCCAGCAGGCCGCGGGGACGCCAGGAGTAGAAGCTCCAGCGCTGGTGCTCCACCAGGCCGCTCATGCGTTCATGCAACTGATGGCTGGAGCGGCTGAGGCTGACCCGGGAAGCGTCCACCCACCGCCAGCCTTCCTCCAGGCCCCAGCGAATCCATTCGTCCAGCAGCAGGCGGCCACTGCCCAGGTTGGCGTAGTCGGCGAGGAAGGCGATGTTGTAGTCATACAGGCGACCGCGCTCCAGCAGGCCCAGGCGATAGCTGATGCAGCGGCCCTGGTGTTCCAGCATCACCACCCGCACGCAACCCTCGGCCGCCAGGCCATGCAACGCCGTGTGCATCCACTGTTGGCGTTGTGCTCCAGAGAAGATCCCCAGGCCGTCGGCGCCTTTCCAGCTGGCCTGTTCCACCTCGCGGAGCATGTCCAGTACCGCATCGATACCGTCGGCCTGGGGCGTCACGCGGATCACCCGGGCGTCAATCTCCGCACAGCGCTTTTTGGCCCGGCGCAGCTCGTAACGCAGGGTGCCGCTGGCTTCCTCCTGGTCGCTGGGGACGATCAGGTGTTCTGGCGCGCGGCAGCTCAGGGACTGTTCGCTGTACCCGCTTGCCCGGCGCCAGGGCGTCAGCAGGGGGGCGGCATCCACCAGTTCATGGAATTGCAGCAGGTCATGGGGCAGTTGCCGGCGGATTTCCCGCAGGGCCGCGGGCATGGCGTCTTGTGCTTGAGCGGCCACCAGCAGCGCCAGGCGGTCGCTCAAGGGATGGCCCAGGTGGCGGACCACCTGCAGGGTCAGCCCGGCCCTGGATTCGCGGCCGCGGATCAGCGGCAGGCACAGCAGCAGGCGCTGGTCCTGCCAGCCCAGCAGAATCTGCAGCTGCTGATCCTGCAGTGCCTGTTCGGCGCCTCGCAACCAGCTCAAACGATTGAACGGCGTGGCCTGCTCGACGGTTTGCCGTAGCTGTTCATAGGCCTTTACCGGGAAATCCTGGGCACTCAGGCTGGTGCACCATTGCCAACGCAGGTTCACGTCCGCTCCTTGTCTATTTCAGTGGCTGGGGCCGGTGACTCGGCCAGGCGACCCCGGCGCAAGTGATGCAGGCGCGTCTGGTGATAAGGGCGACGCCGGTGGAAATGCAGGCAGCGCAGCAGGCAGTAGACGTGCAGGGATTCGCCGACTTCCTGGAAACCCAGGCGCATGTGCATCTTCAGCGCCGGCTCGTTGCGCACATTGACCAGGGCCCGGGTGGCTTTGAAGCCCCGCTCGCGGTACTCGTCCCAGAGCATCTTCTGCGCCAGGATCACCACCCCCGAGCCGCGAAACGGCGGCGCGCATTCACCGGCAAACTGGTACAGGCAGCCCGGCGGCATGCGCATCCAGCAGCGGTACAGCTGATCGTCGTAGTAATCGCGCTCGCTGACCCAGACCATCATCATCACGTTGCCGTCCGGGTCCAGGTGCGCGCTGCCCCGGTTGCCCTTGTCCAGCAGGCCGCGAATGGCCGGCAGCTGGGCCTTGAAGTACTTGTCGAAGGCCGGCAGCAACTCCCGGGTAATGGGCACCTGGGGCCAGCGGCTGGGGTTGATGGGGCAGGGCACCGGCAAGGCCAGGGAGCGCTCCAGGGTCAGCAGCTCCCAGTGGTAATAGAAGAAGCGTTCAGAAAAGACCCGCAGGCTGCCCCGCAGGCCCTTGCGGCGGATTTTGGCCAACAGGCCGGTCAAGCGACTCATAGGGTTTTCCAGGTCAAGGCAAACAGGGTTTCACCGGGCACTTGGAAGCTGGCCCGGCCATCGCTGCAATGCAGCTCGGTGTGACGGCTGCGGCCATCGGCGCCCAGCAGTTCGAGGGTGGGGTTCGCTTGGCAGATGCGGGCGTCGCCCAGTTCGACGTTTTGCGTGCGCGGCGTCTTGGCCACCCCCAGCAGGCTGTGGCGCTGACCGTCGCGCAGGGCCAGGGCATCCACCTCAAAGGAGGGGTTGTCCAGGGCCTGGACCTGGCCCAGCCAATGCTGCCGGATGAACTGCTGGGCCACGGCCACCGGCTTCAGGCTGAAGCGCTGGGCATCCTGCTGGGACAGCATGCCCTTGGGGTATTCGGGTTCGTCGGCGGCCTGGAACCAGTTGAGCATGTCCAGCAGACCGTCCTGGGAGGCGTTGATCACCACCGAGGCCCACCACAGGGCGGCGTAGTGGGTGTCCTGCTGATAGGGGCTCAGGTCCGGGCCACTGGAGATGTTGGTCTGGCTCAGCAACAGCGCCTTGCGTGGCCGGCCCTGCGCATCGAGGCCCACCAGATCGGCGGCGGCGCGCACGCTGGTGCGATAGCGACGGGTGGCCAGCAGGTCGCGGACCATCCATTCGTGCCAGGCCAGGGCATCGATGTCGGCACCGTGTTCGGCCAGCAATTGCCGGGCCCAGTCGATGCCCCGGCGTTGCCCGGCGCCAATGCGAAAGGGACCGTCCAGCAGTCGTGAACTCACCGGCATGGCAATGCGCACTCCGGCGGCGCGGGCGTCGGAGTTGGCTTTGGTGTGTTCCAGCATTTGCGCAAAATAGGCGGCAAACGCCGCGTAGCTGGTGAAGTTGAGGTTGGGTTCGTCGGCAAAGGCCAGGTAATGCAGGCCCTGGTTGCCCAGGCGCACGCTGTCCGCCAGCCAGGCGTCGAGCCCGGCCAGGGTGGCGCTGTCGGCGTCCAGCACGGCCCGGCGGCCGGTGCCGGCCAGCAAGGTGATGTCGCGCTCGATCTTGAAGTCTTCGCGGTACAGCCGGCGAAAGGTGATTTCCCGCTGGGGTTCTTGCTGGATCACATCGACGAAGCTGTAGAAGTTGGCAGCCTGCGGGCCCAGGGCGCGCAGCAGTTCGAAGGTCGACGACGGCGGCTCGGCATAGGGCAGGGCGACCCCCAGGTGCGGGCTGGGACCGCGCACCTGGGGTTTGAGGCGCAGCTCGACCCGCGCCGGCGTCCATTGCAGCGGGTGCAGCTGACGCAGGTCCTGGGCGAACAGGTTGGCAGTGCCGTCGAGCCAGAACGCCACCTTGCCGGAGCCGCCCAGGGACAGGCGCCAGACTTCGTCCTGCTGGGCCACCGGCAAGGCGCTCTGGTCGAACTGCCCATAGTGCGGGTGCTCCACCAACGGCAGGCGTACCTGCTGGCCGTCGCTCAGGCGCGTGGCCTGAAGCACGCTGACCCCGCCGTAGTATTTGCCCGCCAGATGCGCCTGCTCTCCGGCGGCCACGCGAAAGTACAGCTCGACGCCGCTGGGCACATCGGCACTGAAATGCACCTTGGCCGGCTCGAACTGGGCCAGGGTCGAACGGTCATGGCCGACCTTGAAGTTGCGAAAGCTGTAGCCAGGCACTTGCAGGCGATAGTCGCCGCGGGCGGCGGGCAGCTGGATCTCCCGCTGGCCGTAAGGTTGGTCGGCGCGGATGTCCAGCTGTTGCAGCAACTGGCCGTCCGGTTGCAGCAGGTACAGCTGTTCCTGGTTGGCGTCGCTTTGCCAGGCCGGGCTCCAGCGCAGTTGCAGGGTGTCGGCGCTGTCGGCTTGCAGGTACAGGCTGCCGTCGCGGATATCCCCCCATTGCATGGGCTCCGCGTGCAGGGATGAGGCCGCCGCGATCAGCATCAGGGCGAGCAGGGAACAGGGTTTCATCAGGCCGTTTCCTTAGGGCGCAGTAGATGGCGCACGTAGACAATGTCTCCAGGTAGCAGGATCAGGGTGCGGTACCAGGCCACGCCGCTGAGGTGGCAGTACAGGCCGAGCATCACCAGGCTCACCGCCAGGTAGGCCATCGACGAGGCCAGGCCGGCGCCGACGATGCCCAGTGGCGCAATCAATACCGCGTTGAGGAACAGGTTCAGCAGCGCGCCCCCGGCCAGCAGCAGCGACAGGCTGCCGGGGCGCTGTTTGCCCAGCAGGTCCAGGCGCAGGATGCTGGCGTAGCACAGGCCGAACAGCCCCGGCAGCAGGGCCAGCAGCGCGTCGTAGGCTGGGGCGTAGGCGGCGCCGAACAGGGTGACGATCAGCCACTGGCCGATCAGCGCCATGCCCAGGCAGGCGCCAAGCATTACCGTGGCCGTCAGGCGCAGGGCCAGGGCCGTCAGTTCTTCGATACCGGAACCTTGTTGCAGCAGGCGTTTCATCAGCGGCGTGGTCACCGCCTCGGGAATGATCAGCAGCAGTTCGGCGGCGGCGCTGGCCATGGCGTACCAGCCCAGAGCGACGGGGTCCAGCAGGGCGCCGATGAACAGGTAGTCCGAGCGCAGCATCAACTGTTGCGACAACACCCCCGGGTGGCTCTGGGCGCTGTAGCGCAGCAGCTTGCCCTGTTCACCGGCCTGCCAGCGCAAGCGCAGGTCATGCCAGCGGCGCAGCCAGCACCAGCCGACCACCACCACCAGCACGGTGCCGCCCAGCCAGCTGACCAGGGCCGCCGACAGCGGCTGGTCGCGCCAGATCCACCACAGCCCGACGAACAGCAGCAGTGGCACCAGGGATTCCAGCAGGCGCAGGGCATTGAAGGCTTCGACCCGACCGTCCGCGTTGTGCAGGGTCAACAGACCGCTCTTGAGCACGGTGATCGGCACCGCCAGCAACAACAGCCAGGCCAGGTCGCCCAGTTGCAGGCTCAGTTCCCAGTGACTGCCCCAGGTGTTCATCAGGGCCAGCCCGGCCAGCGTCAGCAGGCTGGCCAGCAGGCAGCCGTAGACCAGCACCTGAGTCAGCAACAGTCCCATGGGGCGTTGGCGGGCGGCTTCATAGCCGACGGCGGTATTGAGGCCGCCGCTGGTCAGGGCCGCGATCAGGTCCGGCAGGGTGCTGAGCAGGGCGAACAGGCCGCGATCCGCCGGGCCCAGCAGGCGCGCCAGCAACACGTTGCGCAGCAGCCGCAGGCCGATCATCGCCAGTCGGGTGCCCATGCTCAGGGCCAGGTGCCAGAGGTAGCTGCCGCGCTTCATGCTCGGGCTCCCTGGAGCAGGCGCCAGGCCAGCAGCCCGGGGCGTCCAGCGCTGGCGTGGCTGACATCGATGCGGGGCAGGGCCAGCAGCGGATTGCCATCGGCCTCGATCAGCCCCGGGCGGGTGCCCAGGGCATAGCGATAACCCAGTTCGGCCACCGCTGCGCGCACCTCGGGATTGTGATCGCCATTGGGGTAGCAATAGATCCCCAGCGGCGTCTGACAGTGCTCCTGCAAGGCATGGTGGGAGCGCTGCAGATCGGCCCGCATCGCGGCGCCGTCGAGCCGGGTGAGAATGCCGTGGCTGGCACCATGGGGACCAAAGCGCACCAGTGCCGAGCGTTCCAGGCGCTGGACCTGGGCCCAGTCCAGGCTGTGGGGCGCGCTGTCGTCGGGGCAACTGTCGGCCAGGGCTTGCAGGGTCTGGGGCGGCAGGCCTTTGAGCTGTTGCAGGTAGCCCCCGAGGATGCCGCTGCGAGCGCGGCTGGCGCCGGGTTGCAATAGCTCCGGTGGTGGTGCCAGCGCCAGGGCCCGCAACTGTGTCAACAGCGGTTGAGCGGCGGCGCTGTCGGCCTGTTGCCACAGGGTTTCACCAATGGACTCCCACCAGAAACCCTGGCGCTTGCCGATGAAGTCCGTGGACAGGAAGATGCTCGCCGGCACCTCGTAGCGCTCCAGCAGGGGATAGGCGACCTCGGCATTGTCCCGCCAGCCATCGTCGAAGGTCAGGGCCACCCGGGGCCGGTCGCCCGCGGGCAACTCCAGCAGGTGCTGCAAGGGCACACAGTCGAAGTGCCGACGCAGCCAGCGCAGCAAGTGTTCGAAATGCCCCTGGCCGACACACAGCGGCGCCCGATGGGGCAGGCTGGCGTCCGTGGAATCGGCCACTACCCGGTGCAGCATCAGCACCGCGCCGGCGTCGCTCAGGCGGATACGGCCGAAGCTGTGCAGATAGGCGCTGCCGAGCAGGCGCTTGAAGGATTGTTTGATGGCCATGTCAGCGATTCTGTTGTGGGTTCCACAGGGCGTAGCGCCGCCCGCGGAGAAACTGCCAGAGGCCCATGCTCATGCCGGCCAGGGTCACCAGCACGAAGCCGGCGAGACGAAATACCTTGGGCAGGCGCCCGCGACTGTCCAGCAGCCCCATCACACCGGCCGCGTAACCCAGCAGTTGGGCCGCCAGGCCCAGGCTGTAGAAGGCGCCGGCGTTCCACAGCCACAGATTGCTCAACAGCAATGGCAGCAACAGCACCGGGGCCAGGCGGCGGATCAGCTTGTGGCTGATCAGGGCAATGGCGTAGGCACCGTGGCGCAAGGGATTCATCAGCTCGCGGCGCTGAGCCAGGCTCTGCAGGCCGCCGACCGTGACCCGCAGGCGCCGGCGATATTGCTTGCCGGCTTCGTCCACGCCCTGGTCCAGGACCTGGGCCTCCTCCACATAGACGATGCGCTTGCCGGCCACCGGGGCGCAGGTGCTGATGAAGAAGTCATCGTTGACTTCGGCGGGAATGTGCTGGAACAGCTCGCGGCGCAGGGCCAGCAGCGCGCCGTCGGCGGACACCATGCAGCCGGTGCGGTTCTCGGCCTGGCGCAACCAGGCTTCGTAGTGCCGGTACAGGCTGTCGCCCAGGCTCAGGTTGTGCCCCGGGTCGGGGATGATCATGTGCCCGCCGCAGGCGCCAACCTGTGGGTCGGCCAGGGGCGCCAGGAGCTTGCCCAGGGTGTCGCCGGACCATTGGTTGTCGGCGTCGGTGAACACCAGGATGTCGTTGCGCGCCAGTTCCACCGCGGCGTTCAGGGCCCCGGCCTTGCCCACCCGGGGCAGGTCCAGAACCAGCACCCGCGAGTCGCGCACCGCCAGGGCGGTGGCCACGGTATCGTCGCTGGAACCGTCGCTGGCGAGGATGATCTGCAGGTCCGTGGCCGGGTAGTCCTGCTGCAGCAAGGTGCGCAGCTTGTGCTCGATGTGCGGGCCTTCGTTGTGGGCGGCGATGATCACGCTGACCGACAGCGGCTCACCCGTCTGCAGCGGGCGCGGCCGCACGAACAGGCTGAGCAGGGCCAGCAGCAGGGGATAACCGATCCAGGCATAGAAGGGCAGTAACAGGCACAGCCAGAAAATAGTTTTAGCCACGGTCAGGTCTCACGACAGAACGGTTGAACAGACCCTGCACCAGGGCCACGGCGCCCAGGTGCAGGCGCACCCAATGCAGCAGCCAGAGTTGCAGGACAAACAGCAGATCGCGCTGGCGCAGCCCCTGACGCAGGGCCAGGACCAGGGGCGCCAGGGAACCCAGCAGCAGGCATAGCGCGGCGCCGCCCGGCTGGCCCAGCAGCAGGCCGAACAGCGCCAGCAGGCTCAGCAAGGCACAGGCCAGGCACAGCAGGGGAAAGCGCAACAGACGCAGGTTGAGGCCGCCCCCCTTGAGCAGCTGCAGGTGGCTGCCCTGGCGCCAGCGCTCCTTGCCGGCCCATTCGCCCCAGCTGCCTTCAAAACCCCAATGCAGCACCTGGGGCTCAGACAGGCTCAACTGGCGGGCGCCGGCAGCGTGCAGTCGCAGACCGAAGTCCTTGTCTTCGCCGGTGCGCAAGTGTTCGTCGAAGCCGCCGACCCGCTCGAACCAGACCCGTTTCAGGCACAGGTTGGGGGTTGGCATCCAATGCAGCAGGCGCGCCGGCTGACTGCCCGCCAGGCTGCGGCGCTGCCAGGCCCGGGCGAACCAGGGCGCGCAGTCCGGGGCGGCGCAGTCCAGGGCAAAGACCTCGGCGCGGTTGTCCGCCAGGGCCTGCTGCCAGAGTTGCAGCCAGTTGCCGGGCACCTCGATGTCGGCGTCGAGAAACGCCAGGCAATCGCCAGTGGCCACGGCGGCGCCGCGATTGCGCAAGGCGCCGATGCCCAGGCCCGGGCACAGCAGCACTCGCGCCCCCAGCTCACGGGCCCGTTGCGGCCCCTGGTCGGTGGAGCCGTTGTCCACCACGATCAACTCGTAGTCGATGGCCGCGACCCGGGCGGCGAGGATCACGCTGTCCAGGGTCCGGGTGATGTGACGTGCCTCGTTGTACATGGGCACGATCACGCTGATCCTTTGCATCTTTGCCTCCCTTGGCCAGGTTTGCATTTATGAGGTGGGCGCCGGATCTTCTTCGGCTTCGAGCCGCAGCACGCTGGACAGGGCCAGGAAGATCCACAGGTACTTGTGGTTCGGCGCGCTGAGAAACAGCAGGAACAGCGCCATGGCCAACAGGCTCAGGCCCAGGTGGGTGGCGATGTCCGCCTGTTCACGCTGGCCCCGGGCGAGGAAGCCCTGGCGCGCCCGCTCGAAGTTGCGCAGGCCCATGAGCATCAGCACCACGAAGCTCAGGCCGCCGGGAATGCCCAGTTCGCTGAACAGTTCCAGGTAGGTGTTGTGGGCCCGGCGGAACAGGTCGGGCTCGTTCATGTTTTCCGAGAAGCTGCTGGCGAAGCCGGTCCGCGCGTAATGAATCGGGAAGGTGCCCAGGCCCGAGCCCAGCAGCGGGTTCTCGCGGATCATCTGGCCGCCCACCACCAGGTAGGAAGTCCGTCGGCCCAGGGAGGTGTCCGCCGAATGCGCGCCGGACTTGAGCATGCTCAGGGACTGAATTCGCGCCACGTATTCGGCTGGCAGCACGGCGATGCCCAGGGGCACGACGATTGCCACGGCGAACATGGCGAATCCCAGGTGCTTGGGCCGCAGGCCCTTGAGCCGGTCGCGGTAGTGCCACAGGCCAATGGCGATGGTGAACAGCACCACCAACAGGCCGGAGCGCGAGTCGGTCTTGGTCATCCCGGCCATCAGGGTCAGGCTGATGCCGGCCCAGAACAGCCGCCCCGGCCAGTGGGGCGAGCGCAGGGCGAGGAGGATCGCCGGCGGCACCGCCATGGCGATCAGCAGGGCAAAGTAGTTGGCGTCCTGCAGCAGGCCGATGGCCCGACCGCCGACCTGATACTTGGCGGAGATCAGCGCGATCACACAGGTGATGGCCACACTGACCGCCAGCAGGCGGCAGAGCATCAGCAGGTTGGTTTCCCGGGCGATCAGCAAGGTGACGAAGAACAGCACCAGGCCCACGGCCAGTTCTCGCAGGCTGTCCAGGGACACCAGCAGGTTCTCGCTGTACATCAGGCTCAGCAGCAGGCACAGCAGGAACGGCCCCAGGGCCCGCCACAGGTTGCTGCGCAGGCGGGTATCGGGGATGTGCCGCAACAGCAGCTTGAACAGCATGATCAGGATCAGCGAGGCCCCCAGCAGCTTGGCCCCGGAGAACGCGCTGTCCTTGAACAGGCCCTCGAAGGGCACCAGGGCGCAGATGCCCAGCAGGCCCCAGCCCGGGCGGCGATAGAGCAGGGCCAGGCCCACCAGCCCGACCACCACCAGCGGCGCCAGAAACGGCCAGGGGCTGGCGAGCAGCAGCAGGCTGGCCAGGCCCAAGAGGAGGCCGAGAAACGGGGCGGCGATCATACCGGGGTGCTCTCCCTGGCCAGGCGATACAGCTCATCCCAACTGCGGGCCAGGGTGGGCAGGTGATAGTGCTTGCGCTGGGTGACGCGGGCGGCCTGGGCCAGTTCCTCGGCCAGGGCCGGTTGATCCAGCAACTGGCCGATGCGCCGCTCCAGGTCAACGCTGTCCAGGGGCTTGGCCAGCAAGCCGTTCTGCCGGTGTTGCAGGACATCGGGAATGCCGCCCACGGCAAAGGCCACCACCGGGGTGCCGGCCTGCATGGCTTCCAACAGGATCATCGGCGTGCCTTCGGTGCGCGAACTGAGCACCAGCACATTCAAGCGCTTGAGCCAGGGCTGCATGTCCTGCTGGTAACCGGGCAACAGAATGCGCAGCGACAGCCCGGCAGCGTCGATGCGCTGGCGCAAGGCCTGGTTCTGTTCGCCGTCACCGAGCAGCACCGCCTTGAGCGTGGGGCGCTGCCGGCACAGGTTGATCAGTGCGTCGAGAAACAGGTCCGGGCCCTTTTCCGCGCTCAGGCGTCCGACGAAGCCCACCATCGGCTCCATCTCGTCGCGGCGTATTTCGGCCTCCCGCAGCGGCGGCCCATCCTGGTTCACCGGCAGCACCCGCTTGGGCTCGGGCAGGCCGTTGGGAATGACCCGCAGCTTGCCCTCGGCCACGCCGGCCTGGCGGTGCAACTGGGCAATGCTTTGGGCCACACAGGCCACCCGGCGCACCTGAGGGCTGCGGCACAGGCGCAGGCTGATCCAGGTGTAGAGCTTCTGTTTCAGGCTGCGCGGCGTGAAGCCGTGCTGGGTCAGCACCAGGGGCAGTTGCAGGCGCCGGGCACAGACCCAGGCGAACACCTGGGCCTTGAAGTTGTGGGCGTTGAGCAGGCCGGGCTGCTGCCGCAGATGGGCCAGCAGCGCCTTCAAGCAGTGGCAGTTATGGCTGGGCACTCCGGCCTCGCTGAACCGCTGCAGCAAGCTCTGCGGGGCATTGATGAACACCACCCGATGCTGTCCCGGAGTGATCCGGCAATGATCCAGCAGCATGCGTTCGGCGCCATAGAAGCCGCCGCTGTGGATCAGGTGCACGATAGGCTGTGCGGCCAGGCTCAGGTCGTTCACTGTTTGGCCCAATACCAGGCCCAGCGCCAGGTCCAGCGTGGATAGGGATTGACCTGTTGCTCTTCAACCGCGTTGAGCACCATCAGCACCGGCAGGCCAAGGTGATCACTGACCTGGGCCGGGTGCTTGAAGCGGTGATCGAAGAACTCGTAGACATAACCCAGGGCAATCGCCAGCAGCAGGCCGGTGAGCAGGCCCAGGGGAATGATCAGCATCGGCTTGGGAAAGGCCGCTTCGCTGGGTTCGTAAGGCTGGCTGAGCACCCGGGCGTTGGACAGCTCGCCACTGATCAGGCGCTCGCCGCGGCTCTCTTCGTAGCGCTGGGTGTAGGTGAAGAAGGCTTTGTGCAAGGCGTCGATTTCAGTGTCCAGTTGGCGCAGCTTGCTCAGCACTTCCTGCAGGTCGCGGACCCGGGCCTTGTAGTCGTTGATGCGCGCGGTTTTCTGCGCGATCACCGATTGGGTGATCTGCAGGTCGCTGCTGCGCTCGCGAACACGGTTTTCCACCACTTTGAGGAACTGCGCCCGGGCCCGCACGATCTGCTCGCGCTGCTGCTGCATCGGCACGCTGTCGGCGCGGTAGGTGTCGGCGGTGGTGCCGTACTGGCTGACCAGATTGGTCAGTTGTTCGCCCAGTTGCTTGATCTCGCGGTCTTCGTAGGCAACGTTGTCCACGGTGTTGGCGAAGGCGAAGGGGAAGGTGTAGTCGGTGATGCCGGCCTTGCGTGCGGCGCTCAGGTTCTTCTGCAGGTAATCCAGGCGGCGCTGGTTCTCCAGGGCCTGGTCGCGGTAGCCGTTGAGGGACTGTTCCTCGGTGTTGATGGCATTGAGGCGGAAGGTGATCTCTTCCTTGGGGTCGGAGGCATGGGCCGCTTCCAGCAGGGCCTGGCGCTTGCCTTCCAGGTCATCCAGGCGCGACTGGTACTGGGCCTTCTTCTGCTCGTAGAAGGCTTCGGGCAGTTCGTTGGATTGCAGGTCCTGGCGGTTCTTCAGGTAGTTGGCCAGCAGGCGCTCGACGAAGCGCGTGCCTTCGGCGGCATTGGGGCTGGCGTAGACGATGGAGATCACATTGGAGCCGGGCAGGGTGCCGATCTTCAGGTCCTTGACCGCCTGATCGGTGAAGGCATCCAGGCTGGTGTCACGCACCGGGTCCACGGCCAGGCCGAAGAAACCGCGTACCGGGTTGATCACATGGTTGCGCAGCGGATCGATCAGGCCGTTGCGGATCGGCTTGAATATCAGCCGGGTCAACAGGCCTTCGCTGCCGCCGAACTGGCCTTCGCGGCGCAGCTGGTCGATGGTGTCGCGAATCAGGGTCGGCGAGCGCAGGATATTGCTCTCGGTCTCCATGTCCGCCAGGGACGGCGGGATGAACTTGTCGCTGTCCGGGGTGAGCACGGTGTTGGCGTCGGTCTGCGACAGTTTCTTGGACTGCACAATGACTTCGGCGGTGATCTCGAAGCTCTGCTTGAGCACCAGCGGCAGCACCAGCGCAATCAGGGCGAAACCGAGGAACACCCGCTTGATCAGGCGTCGATTGACAAAGAACACGAGCAGAAACTCGTGCAGGTAGTTTTCGATCTTGGTCATCAAGAGGGAACTCAGTTGTTGTTCGTTTCTTTGTTGTCGACGCGGTAGCCGAAGCTGAACCCGACACCCTGGAACATGATCACGTCCGCCAGCTGCTTGCTCAGGGCCCCGGCCTTGGCCAGGCGGGTCTTGGGCACGTAGAGCATGTCGTCCGGTTGCAGGTAGGCGAACTGCAGGGCCTTGCCGTCCAGCGCCGCATCGGCGTCATAGACCCGGGCTTCGACCTGATTGCCCTTGCGCCGCATGATCACCACCGAGTCCAGGCGCGCGGTGGGTCCGGCGCCCTTGGCCAGGGTCAGGGCTTCAAGCACCGAGATTGGCCGGCGGATCGGGTAGGCCCCGGGCTGGCCGACTTCGCCCATCACGAACACTTCGTTGGCGGCGGTGGTCTTGAGCAGCACATCGACGCTGACCTGGCCCACTTCCTTGGCGTAGCGCTGGTTGATCAGGGTCTGCAGCTCGCTGAGGCTCTTGCCCTGCAAGGACAGACTGCCCAGCAGCGGAAAGCTGGCGCGGCCATCGGAACCCACCACGATCTCCCTGCTCAGACCGGTGGCCGGGTTGGTCAGGCTGGTGCGCAGGTTGTCCAGCTGGGCCATGGCGTGGGAGATCGAGAAGGTGATCTGCGGCTTCTTCAGGACCTTGGCGTACTGGGCTTCCAGGGCCTGGCGCGCCTGTTCGGCGGACAGCCCGGCGACCTGGAGATTGCCCACGTAGGGCATGTCGATGCTGCCGTCGGGCAGTACCAGCTTGCTGCCCCCCAGTTCCGGCGCGGTGAGGAAGCTCACGTCCACCTGATCGCCGGGCTGCACCAAGTAGCGCTGCTGGCTGGTGGTGCCGATATGGAAGATCACATCGAGCACGTCCTGCGGGCGCAGCACCTGTTCGATGGGCATGACCTCGGTGAGCTGGGCCTGGTCGGCCGGGGCGCTGAGGATCTGCACCGGCATCTGCTGCGGCTCGCGGTTGACGCAGCCGCCGAGGGCGGCCAGCAACGACAGGCCCAGCAGGGAGAGTCTTGGCTTGTTCATGGTTACACGGTCCTTGTGCCGGTCAGAGACGGTCATAAACCCACTTGGGCATGTAGTACTTGCGGGCGTTGAACACGCTGCCGATCAGCTTCGCCTCGGCCTGGATCAAGCGCTGCGCCGCGGCCTGGGCCACTTCCCAGCGGGTTTCCTCGCTGCGTACCACCAGCACCACGCCGTCCACCTGAGTGCTCAGGGTGAGGATGTCGCCGCTGCTGTACACCGGGTCGCCATCGATGATCACGAAGCGATAGTCCGCGGCCAGGGCCTGCAACAGTTCCTGCAGCAGTTCCGGGGTCAGGCGCTCGGCGTATTGCTGGCGGCGGCCCAGGGGCAGGAAATCGAAGCCCAGTTCATCGCTGCTTTCGATGCACTGCGCCATGAGCGGCGGGGTATCGGCCAGGGCCAGGTCGAGAAAGCCCGGGCGTTCGCCCAGGTCCAGGCGCCGGGTCAGGCTGTTGTCCGAAAGGCTGGTGTCCACCAGCAGGACCCGGCCGCGGCTGGTGCGCGCCAGTTCGCTGGCCATGCTCAGGCTGCTGCTGGTGATGCCGCTGTTGCGGTTGGCCGCCGTCAGCAGGATCACCCGCAGCTCGCGGTCGAGCACGGTCACCGCCAGGTTGCTTTCGCTGGGACGCTGGATCTTCAGACTGGCTAGGGTTGCTGCCGCCATTTCAACTTGCTCCATGGCCATTGAGGACCTTGAAAGGGGTTTTGATCAGGATCTTCAGGTCGAGCCAGGGGCTCTGCTGGAAGATGTAGGTCATGTCGAGGGTGACCCGACCGTCGAAGTCCACGTCGCTGCGTCCGGACACTTGCCACAGGCCGGTGATCCCGGGGTAGATGCTCAGGCGCCCGAGGTGGTGTTCCTTGTAGGTCTGGGCGTGGAACGAGGTCGGACGCGGGCCGACGATGCGCATCTGGCCGAGTACCACGTTGATCAGGTTCGGCAATTCGTCGAGGCTGGTGCGCCGCAGGAAACCGCCGATGCCGGTGATCCGCGGGTCGCGGTCGATCTTGAAGTCCACCGAATCCGGGCCGTGCTTGTTCAGGTGGCGCACCGAGTCCTTCAAGGCTTCGGCGTTGACCACCATGGTGCGGAATTTGTACATGCCGAAGCGCCGGCCACGAAAACCGGTGCGCAACTGGACGAAGAACACCGGCCCGGGGCTGCTGAGCTTGATCAACAGCGCGACCGTCAACAGCACCGGCGACAGCAGCACCAGCAGCGTCGCCGCCAGCAGCGCCGAGGTCAGGCGCTTGCTGCGTGACAGGGTCCAGGGCCGGCCGCCGTCGCGGCCGCTGATCCAGCCATGCTGTTGCAGCTCGATGGCGGCCTGGACTTTGCGCCGGAACGGATCGTTGCGCCGGTCGATGCGAGCAGGCGCCGGCACCTCGGTTGCAGGCAATGAGAAGGGTCTTTCCATATCCACCGGGAATACTTCCATAGCAAAGGTTGGGTAAAAACGCCCAGGGGCGTGGGCTCAGGACGCGCCGCCCGGGTAGTAGCTCAGGTACCACTGGACGAAGTGCTTCAGGCCCTCTTCCAGGGTCACCTGGGGGCCGAAGCCGGTGAGGTTTTCCAGGGCACTGACGTCGGCGCAGGTGTTGAGCACGTCACCGGGCTGCAGGGGCAGGTACTCCACCTGGGCCTGGCGTCCGAGGAGCTTTTCCAGGGTTGCCACGTACTCCTTGAGTTCCACCGGGCGCTGGCCGCCGATATTGAACAGCCGCCAGGGCGCCATGCTGGTGGACGGGTCCGGTTGTTCGCGGTCCCACAGCGGGTCGCGCACCGGCGGCTTGCCCAGCAGGCGTACCAGGGACTCGACGATGTCGTCGACATAGGTGAAGTCGCGCTGGTGCAGGCCGTAGTTGAACAGCTTCAACGGCCGGCCCTGGCTGATGGCGTCGGCGAACAGGATCGGCGACATGTCCGGCCGGCCCCAGGGACCGTAGACGGTGAAGAAGCGCAGGCCGGTGGCCGGCACCCCGAACAGGTGGCTGTAACTGTGGGCCATCAGTTCGTTGGCTTTCTTGCTCGCCGCGTACAGCGACAGCGGGTGGTCGACGTTGTCGCTGACCTTGTACGGCGTTTGCTGGTTGGCCCCGTACACCGAGCTCGATGAGGCGTAGATCAGGTGCTCCACCGGGTAGCGCCGGCACATTTCCAGCAGGTTGAGGAAGCCTGAGAGGTTGCTGTCCAGGTAGGCCTTGGGGTTTTCCAGGGAGTAGCGCACCCCGGCCTGGGCGGCGAGGTTGATCACCACCTGGGGCCGGACTTCGGCGAACAGCCGCTCCAGGCCCTCGCTGTCCGCCAGGTCCAGGCGTTGCAGGGGGAAGTGTCCCACTTGCTGTTCGACCCAGCGCACCCGGTCGCGCTTGAGCTGGGGGTCGTAGTAGTCGTTGAAATTATCCAGTCCGGTGACCTGATGCCCATCCTTGAGCAAGCGCAGTGCGGTATGGGCGCCGATGAAACCGGCGGCCCCGGTGATCAGGATATTCATGCGCGCAGCGCCTCCGGTACGCGGTAGGGCAGGCCGATGCTCAGGTAATGCAGGCCGGCGTCCGCTGCCTGTTGCGGGTTGTACAGGTTGCGGCCGTCGACGATCAGGCGATCGTTGAGGGTGTCGTGCAGCAGCTTGAAGTCCACCACGCGAAAGGCTTTCCACTCGGTGCAGATCACCAGGGCGTCTGCGCCTTGCAGGGTGTCGTCACGGGTTGCGCACAGCTGCAGGTCGTCGCGGTAGCCGTACAGCCGTCGGCATTCGGTCATGGCTTCCGGGTCGTAGGCATGGACCTTGGCCCCGGCCTGCCACAGCGCTTCCATCAGGTAGCGGCTGGTGGCTTCGCGCATGTCATCGGTGTTGGGCTTGAAGGCCAGCCCCCACAACGCAATGACCTTGCCCTTGAGGTTGTCCCCCAAGTGCGCCTTGAGCTTGCGAAACAGCACATGGCGCTGCTGTTCATTGACGTCACGCACGGTCTTGAGCATGTGCGGCTCCAGCCCGTGGCTTTCCGCGGTGTGGATCAGCGCCCGCAGGTCTTTGGGGAAGCACGAGCCGCCGAAACCGGCGCCGGGGTAAATGAAGTGGTAGCCGATACGCGGGTCGGCGCCGATGCCTTTGCGCACAGCATTGATGTCCACCCCCAGGCGCTCCGCCAGGTTGGCCATCTCGTTCATGAAGCTGATGCGAGTGGCGAGCATCGCGTTGGCGGCGTACTTGACCAGTTCGGCGCTGCGGTTATCCATGAACATCAGGCGGTCATGGTTGTGGTTGAACGGTGCGTACAGCTCGCTCAACTGCTGGCGGGGCCGTTCGTGGGAACAGCCGACGACGATCCGGTCCGGACGCATGCAGTCGGCCACCGCCGAGCCCTCCTTGAGAAACTCCGGATTGGAGGCCACGTGCACCCGCAGTTGGGACTTGCCCAGGTCCGCCAGTTGTTCGGCGACCGTCTCGATCACCAGGTCAGCAGTACCCACCGGTACGGTGGATTTGATCACCAGGGTCTTGTCGCTGTGCATCAGACTGGCAATGTTGCGGGCCACTGCCAGGACATGGTCCAGGTCCGCCGAGCCGTCTTCGTTGGAGGGCGTGCCGACTGCGATGAAAATCACCTGGCCATGGCCCACTGCATCGCTGGCCTGGGTGGTGAAGTGCAGTCGGCCGGCCTTTTGATTCTCTTCGATCAGGGTCGCCAGACCCGGCTCGTGAATCGGAGGAATGGAACGTTGCAGCTGGGCAATCTTATGGCTGTCGATATCGACACAGACCACGTTATGCCCGACATCGGCGAGGGCAACTGCTTGCACCAGGCCAACATAGCCAGTACCAAAAACGCTGACTTCCAAGGGAACGACCTCGTCCATGATGAGTGTTGGGTGAGGGCATGCCTCACCTTCTGAAAAAGGCGTGTGGCACATGGCCGCTATCACGCTCTTTTTTTGACACTATCATAAGGTTGAGACGGTTAATTGACGTTTTGCGGTGATGCATAAATGACGCTGGCGTTTTCGGTGAATCTTTTATTGATGACAAATCCTTTTAAAACAATAAGTTAGATTGATTGATGATGGTCATAATGGAAAGCGTCAAATACTTGATCAGTTGTTCAGAAAGAATAATAAAACCGACGAACGGTAGGTAAAAACGTAAAAAATATGATGCTTTTTCGCCACTATTGACTATTGCGCTGTCTTGGTCAGGTAGTTTTCTGATTATTTAGTCAGGTTTTTTGACCGGTCTTATCGTGCTGAAATTTGCCAAAATTGACAGCTTTTCTGCTGGTTATGGCTGTTCGACGGCTTGGGCAGTGAGTGCAGTCGCGGCGACTGGGGGAGTCAGACTAAAGTCGGGTTGGGGGCAGGGCGGGCCATCTGCCATCATTGCCGACCTTCATTGATTCAATCAATTCAGCCTGCGACTTTTGATTCGTGGGATGGATTTCACCTGGGTCTTTCTTTACCTCGCGTCACTGATTTTCTGCTGGAGCCCGTTCATGCGTCCCCCTTTTGCGTTACTCAATCCGTGCCCACTCCTGGGCCTCGGAGCTGTCGTCCTGTGCGCAGGATTTGCCCCGCTGGCCCAGGCCGGTGGTTTTGTCGAGGACAGCAGCGCCAAGCTGGAGTCACGCACGGTCTACTTCAATCGGGACTTTCGCGACGGTCACACCCGCACTGATCAGGGGGCTTCCAAGCGTGAAGAGTCGGCCCAGGGTTTCATCCTCAACCTGCAATCGGGCTACACCGAAGGCACCGTGGGTGTTGGCCTGGATGCCTTGGGCATGTTGGGTATCAAGCTGGATTCCAGCCCTGACCGCAGCAACAGTGGTCTCTTGCCTTCCAGCGGACACGACCCACGGGGTTCTGCGGATCAGTACGCCAAGCTGGGCTTGACCGCCAAGGTGCGAATGTCCCGGACGGTGTTCAAATACGGTGCGCAACTGCCGGACCTGCCATTGCTCAAGTACAACGACGGACGCCTGCTGCCGACGATGTTCAACGGTGCCGTGCTCACGTCCAAGGAGGTCAAGGGCCTGACCCTGACGGCTGCGCGCTTGAACCGCTACACCGCCCGGGACTCCACCGATGCCCAGGACATTCGCGTGCACTGCAAGAACAAGCGCTATGCCTGCAACACCACCGCGGACCACTTCGACACCTACGGCGTGGACTACCAGTTCAATGAGCGCCTGACCGGCCAGTACCACTACGCCGAGCTGGAAGACATCTACCGCCAGCATTTTGTCGGCCTGTTGGCCAACCAACCGCTGGGGCCCGGGGTATTGAAGGGCGACTTGCGCCTGCTCAAGAGCGCCGACAGTGGCGCCGAGCGCGCCGGCAGCATCGATAACCGTGCCTTGAGCACCCTCTTGGGCTACAGCCTGGGCGGCCATGTGTTCAGTGCCGGCTGGCAGCGCATGTATGGCGACAACTCGATGCCCTACCTGGATGGCAGCAACCCGTACCTGGTGAACTACGTCCAGGTCAACGACTTCGCCGCGATCCAGGAACGTTCCTGGCAACTGCGCTACGACTACGACTTCAAGGCACTCGGCCTCAATGGCTTGAGCTTTCTGACCCGTTACGTCAGCGGTGACCACATCAAGGTGCCGGGCAGCCTGCGTGAAGGTCGCGAGTGGGAGCGCGACAGCGAGCTCAAATACGTGGTGCAGAGCGGCACCTTCAAGGACGTGAGCCTGCGCCTGCGTAACGCCACTTACCGCAGCAACTACCAGAAGATCGCCCGTGACATGGACGAGACCCGCCTGATCGTCAGCTACAACTTCTCGTTGCTCTGACCAAGGCCCAGGAAAAGCACCACGGTGGCGCTGAATGTTGTAGGAGCTGGCTTGCCGGCGAAGGCGTCGCCCGAATCGGCGCAAGGCTGACGGGCCTCTTCGCCGGCAAGCCGGCTTCTATAGCGGTTGCAGTTGATGGCGGTAGGGCAGGTCCGGGCCGGTGCGGGTGCAGGTCAGCGCCGCGGCCTGGACGGCAAATCGCAGCAGGCTGTCGATCTGGGCAGGGGTCAGTTGCCCCAGGCCCTGAGGCGAGTCCAGGCCCTGTTCGGTGAGCCAGGCGATCAACGCCGCCTGGAAGGTGTCACCGGCGCCCACGGTGTCGGCCACCTGCACCTGGGGCGAGGCCACCGACCAGCTGCCATGTCGTGCACTGAATACTGTGGCGCCCTGGCTGCCACGGGTCAGGAACACCAA
The DNA here is from genome assembly GCF_018390395.1 of Pseudomonas sp. RC4D1. Classification (NCBI taxonomy): domain Bacteria; kingdom Pseudomonadati; phylum Pseudomonadota; class Gammaproteobacteria; order Pseudomonadales; family Pseudomonadaceae; genus Pseudomonas; species Pseudomonas sp. RC4D1. The sequence continues at coordinate 1,133,581 of NZ_JAHBAW010000003.1, read as the reverse complement.
CTGCGCATGCTCTTGCAGCCAGCCGTGGATCAGTTCCTCGGGCGCCTGCCCGGGATACAACTGGGCCAGGTCCTCGTCGCTGACCTTGATCAGGTCGGCATGCTGCACCAGTTCACCGATACGCTGACGCCACAGCTGGATATCCGGCTGCGGGTTGAGTCGCACATTGGGATCGAGACTGATCAGGCGTCGCCCCCGCTCACGAAGCACCAGGGCCAGCAGGGTGTCGGCAATCGGCTGCACCACCAGGGAAAACGAGCCGATGTGCAAGCCGCGCACGCTCGGCTCCAGCTCCGGCAGGTGCTCCTGCAGAAGCTGGCGATCGGCACAGCCTTCGCCACGGAAGCTGTAGTGGGGCGAGCCGTCGGCGCCGACCGCCACCATGGCCAGGGTGGTGGGGGCGTCGAACTCCTGCAGGTACCGGGTGTTGACCCCTTCGTCCTGCAGTACCCGTCGCAGGCGTTGGCCCAGGTAATCCCGCGACAGCCCGGCCAGCAGGGCCACGTCAATGCCCAGGCGACGCAGGCCCAGCGCCACGTTGAAGGGCGAGCCCCCGGCAATGGCCTGGAACTGCACTTTATTGGCTTGGGTACTTGCGTCATCGACGCTGAAACAATCGAACAGCGCTTCGCCACACACCAGATACATAGTCATTCGCTCTTCAAAGGGTCGCCAGATGCTGTTGATAGCGTGCATACGCCGGCTCGTAGGCTTTCACCTGTTCGGCCTGGGGCCAGGTCTGGCTGTCGAGGTCGAGGCTTACGCAGCGTTCACAGAGTTGCGCCAGGCTAAAGGCCGGGTCCGTCTGCCGTCCATGGCACCAGGCCGCCTGGATCGCCGCACCCAGGGCGGCGGCTTCGGCTTCACGGGTGCAGATCACCGGGGTGTGCATGATATCGGCGACCATCTGCCGCCATAGCGGACTTTTCGAGCCGCCGCCGATCAGGCGGATGCTCTGGCTTTGCAAGCCATTGGCCCGCAGCAGGTCGAGGCCGTAGCGCAGGCCGAAGGTGGTGCCCTCCAGCACCGCGCGGCACAGGTTGGCCTGGGTCAGGTTGTCCAGGGTCATGCCCAGCAGGCTGCCACGGGCCTGGGGCAGGGCGGGGACCCGCTCGCCATTGAAGAACGGCAGCAGGCACAAGCCTTCGGCGCCGATTGGCGCCTGGCCCGCCAAGCGGTTGAAGCTGTCCAGGTCCAGCTCCAGCAGTTGGCGCACCAGGGTGGTGGCGTTGGTCAGGTTCATGGTGCAGATCAGCGGCAGCCAGCCACCGCTGGACGAGCAGAAGGACGCCACCGACGCGTGGCTGACCAGCGGCTGCTCGGCATAGGCATACAGGGTGCCGGAAGAGCCCAGGCTCAGGGTGATGATGCCGGGCTCGATATTGCCGGTGCCGATGGCCCCGAGCATGTTGTCGCCACCGCCGCTGGCCACCAGGGCCAGGGGGTTGATGCCCAGGAGCCCGGCCATCTGCGGCAGTATCGGCCCCACCGGCTGCTGGGCCTCGATCAGTTCCGGCAAGGCACGCTCCAGGCGGCCCTCGGGGTCGATGTGGGCCAGCAGGGCCCGGTCCCAGTCACGCCGGCGGACATTGAAGTAACCGGTGCCGGAGGCGTCGCCGTATTCGCTGCAGCAGCGCCCGGTCAGCCAGAAGTTGAGGTAATCGTGGGGCAGCAGGATATGGGCGATGCGCTGGAACAAGGCGGGGTGCTGTTCCCGGGTCCACAGCAGCTTCGACAGGGTGTACCCCGGCGCCAGGGCGATACCCAGTCGCTCCAGGGACCCTTGCTCGCCCCCCAGGTGATCCAGCAGGCGCTGGTTCTCGGCCACGGTTTCGGTGTCGCACCAGAGCTTTGCCGGACGCAGCACCAGGCCTTGGTCATCCAGCAGCACCAGGCCGTGCTGCTGGCCGGAGACCGCAAGGCCAAGAATGTCCCGGCCATCGACCCCGGCCGCCTGCAACGCCTGGTGGGTGGCGCTGATGCAGGCTTGCAGCCATTGCCCGGGGTCTTGCTCGCGTCGGCCGTTGGCGCCGCTGATCAGGCTGTGGGGGGCGGCGCCCAGGCCCAGGACGGCGCCGCTGTGGCTGTCGAGGATCAGGGCCTTGGTGCCCTGGGTGCCACAATCAAGACCCAGGTACAGCGCGGCCGTGCTCATCCTGCGCTCCGCGCTGGACGCGCTGGCTTGGCCAGCAGGCGTTCCAGGGTCCGGCTGACGCCATGCTCGCGCAGGCTGTTGAAGCAGCGCTCAAAGGCGTCGACGAACTCGGCGGACCTGGGGATCGCCGGGCCGAAGATTTCCTCCACTCCCAGCAGGCGCTGGGTCAGCAGGGTGTCGTCCGCCACCAGGGCCTGGCAGAACTCGGCCCGTGGATCGGCAATCGTGTAGCGCACGCCGTTTTCGTCCACGCCCCGCAGGTACAGGGCCCAGGCGGCCACCACCAGGGCCGCCCGCTCGGTATCGCGGCCCTCGGCGATCAGGCGGTTGAGGGTGGGCACGGTGAACTTGGGAAATTTCGACGAGCCGTCGCTGCACACCCGCTCCAGCTGGTCGGCGATGGCCTGGTTGGAAAAGCGCTGGACCAGCGTGTCCTTGTAGGCCGCCAGGTCGATGCCCGGCACCGGCGCCAGTTGCGGGGTCACGTCCAGGTCCATGTAGGCGCGCATGTAGGCGACGAACAGCGGGTCGTTCATGGTTTCGTGGACGAAGCGGTAGCCCTTGAGAAAGCCCAGGTAGGTCAGGGCCAGGTGGCTGCCGTTGAGCAGCTTGATCTTCATCTCTTCGTAGGGCGTGACGTCGTCGGTGAACTGCACGCCCACCTGTTCCCAGGCCGGGCGGCCGTTGACGAACTGGTCTTCCAGGACCCACTGCACAAAGGGCTCGCACACCACCGGCCAGGCATCGTCGATGCCGTGCTGGTCGTGCAGTTGCAGGCGGTGGGCGGTGCTGGTCATGGGGGTGATGCGGTCCACCATGGCATTGGGGAAGCTCACCTGGCTGGCGATCCAGTCGTGCAGGTCGGCGTCGCGCCGGGCGGCAAACGCCAGCAGTGCCTTGCGGGTCACGGCGCCGTTGTGGGGCAGGTTATCGCAGGACATCAGGGTGAAAGCCGCAATGCCCGCGGCGCGACGCTTGGCCAGGGCGGCACAGAGGAAGCCGAACACCGTGCGTGGCTGCTGGGGGTGGGCCAGGTCGTGCTGGATCTGCGGCAGGTGGAGCATGAACTCGCCGCTGCTGTCATCGATGCAGTAACCGCCCTCGGTGATGGTCAGGGAGACGATGCGGATCTCTGGGCTGGCCAGCTTGTCGATCAGCGCCTGGGGGCCGTCTTCGGCCAGCAGCATCTGGCTGATGGAGCCGATCACCCGCACTTCGTGGTCGTCACCGTCCCCCAGTTCGAACAGGGTGTAGAGGCAGTCCTGGCCCGCCAGGTCGTCTCGGGCGCGGCGGTCCTCGGCGCGCAGGCCGACCCCGCAGATGCTCCAGTCCAGGCCCAGGCCCTGGTTCATCAGGGCGTCGGTGTAGTAGGCCTGGTGCGCCCGGTGAAAACCGCCGACGCCGATGTGCACGATGCCCTGGCGGGTGTCGGCGGTACTGTAGGCCGGCACCTGCACCTGGGGCGGGAGCTGGCTGAGGTTGAAGCGATTGAGTTTCATGCAAGGGCTCTCGGTAATCGGGCGGCGGCCATCAGGCGGCGGCGCGCAGGGAACGGGGAACAGCGACGCCTTGGGCATCGAACAGGTGGCAGTGCTCGGGGTCCAGGCGCAGGTGCAGTTGCTCGCCGCAGCGGCTGGCCAGATCACCGCGGATACGCAGGGTCAGGGCCTCGCCGCAGGTGCTGCGCACATGGCAGAAGGTGTCGCTGCCCAGGCGCTCGGCCACGTCGCTGGTGACTGGCAGGCTGCCGGGGCCGGGCTCGCCCAGCTCCAGGTGTTCGGGGCGAATGCCCAGGGTCACCGGGCTACCGACCTTGAGCTGCGGATGGCTTTGGCTCAGGCGCAGGCGCGCTCCGGCCTGCAGTTGCACCTCGCACCCCTGGCCGTCCACCTGGCTGACGCTGCCCTTGAGAAAGCCCATCTTCGGTGTGCCGAGAAAGCCTGCGACAAACAGGTTGGCCGGGCGGTGATAGAGCTCCAGGGGCGAACCCACCTGTTCCACCCGACCGCCGTTGAGCACCACCACCTTGTCCGCCAGGGTCATGGCTTCGACCTGATCGTGGGTCACGTAGATCATGGTGGCCTGCAGCTCCTGGTGCAGGCGTGCCAGCTCCAGGCGCATCTGCACCCGCAGCGCGGCATCGAGGTTGGACAGGGGTTCGTCGAACAGGAAGATCTTCGGGTTGCGCACGATGGCCCGGCCGATGGCCACGCGCTGGCGCTGGCCGCCGGAGAGTTGCTTGGGCTTGCGTTCGAGCATCGGCCCCAGTTCGAGAATGCGCGCCGCCTCGTCGACCTTCTGTTGCACCTGGGCCTTGTCGACCCCGGCCAGGTCCAGGGCGAAGGACATGTTCTTGCGCACGCTCATGTGCGGGTACAGGGCGTAGGTCTGGAACACCATGGCCAGGTCGCGCTTGGCCGGGCTGACTTGGGTGATGTCGCGCCCGTCCAGCTCGATGCTGCCGCTGCTGACCTCCTCCAGCCCGGCGATCAGCCGCAGCAGGGTGGATTTGCCGCAGCCGGAGGGGCCGACGAAGACCACGAATTCCTTGTCGTTCACTTCAAGGTCGATGCCCTTGATGATCTCGAAGCCTTCGAAGCCTTTTTGCAGGTTGCTGATTTTCAGGTGAGCCATGGGATGTCTCCAGAATTCGAGGGTTACTTCACTGCGCCAAAGGACAGGCCGCGCACCAGTTGCTTCTGGCTGATCCAGCCGAAGATCAGGATCGGCGCGCAGGCCAGGGTCGAGACCGCCGAGAGCTTGGCCCAGAACAGCCCTTCGGGGCTGGAGTAGGAGGCGATCAGCGCGGTCAGCGGGGCGGCATTGGAGGAGGTCAGGTTCAGCGACCAGAAGGCTTCGTTCCAGCACAGGATCAGCGACAGCAGCGCGGTGGAGGCCAGGCCGCCCTTGGCGATGGGCATCAGCACCCGGAGCATTTCCTGGGCCAGGGTCGCGCCGTCCAGGCGCGCGGCTTCGAGAATGTCCCGGGGGATGTCCTTGAAGTAGGTGTAAACCATCCACACCACGATCGGCAGGTTGATCAGGGTGTAGATCACGATCAGCGCGATGCGCGTGTCCAGCAGGCCGAAACTCTTGGCCAGCAGGTAGATGGGCATCAGCACCCCCACCGGTGGCAGCATCTTGGTGGAGAGCATCCACAGCAGGGTGCGCTTGGTGTTGCGGGTCTCGTAGAAGGCCATGGAGTAGGCCGCAGGCACCGCGATCAGCAGGCTCAGGGCGGTGGCACTGAAGGAGATCACCACCGAGTTCCAGGCGAAGGCCAGGTAGTTGCTGCGCTCGTTGATGTGCAGGTAGTTCTCCAGTGTGGGGGTGAAGATGAACTGCGGCGGCGTGGCAAAGGCGTCGATCTCGCTCTTGAAGCTGGTCAGCACCATCCAGAAGATCGGGAAGAAGATCAGGATCGCGATGGCCCAGGCCAGGGTGCCCAGTAGCAGGCTTTGCAGGCGTCGGGATTGTTGCAGGGTCATGGCGGGCACCTCAGCTCTGGTCAGTCAGGTTCTTGCCGATCATCCGTACCAGGATGATCGCGGCGATGTTGGCGATGACCACGGCGATCAGGCCGCCGGCGGACGCCATGCCCACGTCGAACTGCACCAGCGCCTGGTTGTAGATCAGGTAGGCCAGGTTGGTCGAGGCGTAGCCCGGGCCGCCGTTGGTGGTGGTGAAGATTTCGGCGAACACCGAAAGCAGGAAGATGGTCTCGATCATCACCACCACGGCGATGGGGCGCGCCAGGTGGGGCAGGGTCAGGTGCCAGAAGATCGCGATGGGGCCGGCACCGTCCAGGCGCGCGGCCTCTTTCTGTTCCTGGTCCAGGGACTGCATGGCGGTCATCAGGATCAGGATGGCGAACGGCAGCCACTGCCAGGAGACGATGATGATGATCGACAGCAGCGGGTAGTGGGCCAGCCAGTCCACTGGCTGGGCGCCGAACAGCTTCCACAGCGCCGCCAGAATCCCCGAGACCGGGTGGAAAATCAGGTTCTTCCAGATCAGCGCGCCCACCGTGGGCATGATGAAGAACGGCGAGATCAGCAGGACCCGGACAATGCCCCGGCCGAGGAACTCGCTGGCCTCCAGCAGGGCACTGATCAGCACCCCGAGCACCACGCTGATCAGCAGCACGCTGCCCACCAGCAACAGGGTGTTGGTGGCCCCGGGCACAAAGCCCGAGTCGCTGAGGAAGTAGCTGAAGTTCTCCAGGCCCACGAACTGGTTTTCACCGGGGTACAGCAGGTTGTAGCGGATCAGCGAGAAGTACAGGGTCATGCCCAGGGGCACGATCATCCACAGCAGCAACAACGCCACCGAGGGGCTGACCAGGAACCAGCCGGGGCTGGCCAGGCGACGCTTGCGGGGGGCCGCCTGCGCTGGCTGATGGAGCTTGGCAGTCGAGGTTTTCATGAGGATCACAACCAGTTGGGTATGAGGGGGCGCGACACTGCGCTGGCATGGCCGGATTGCGCGTAGGCGCTGGCTTGCCAGCGAAGGCGTCCTTGAACACTGCGCAAGACTCAAGGGCCTCTTCGCCGGCCAGCCGGCTCCTACAAGGCGTGCCGGGTTATTTCGGGTAGCCGGCGCGCTTCATTTCCCGCTCGGTGCTCTGCTGCGCGGCTGCCAGGGCCTGGTCCACGGTGGTCTGGCCGATCAGCGCCGCGGAAAACAGCTTGCCGACCTGGGTGCCGATGGCCTGGAACTCGGGAATGGTCACCAGCTGGATGCCGATGTAGGGCACCGGCTTGAGGGTCGGTTTGCTCGGGTCCACGGCCTTCAGTGATTCCAGGGTGATCCGGGCGAACGGCGCGGCGCTCATGTAGGCCTGGCTGTAGGTGGAGGCGCGGGTGCCCGGCGGCACATTGGCGATGCCGTCCTTCTCGGCCACCAGGGCTGCGTATTCCTTGGAGGTGGCCCAGGTGGTGAAGGTCTTCGCGGCGTCCTTGGCCTTGGAGCTGGCGGGGATCGCCAGGGACCAGGAGTACAGCCAGGCGCTGCCCTTGTCGGTGACTTGGTGCGGCGCGTAGGTGAAGCCCACCTGCTCGGCGACCTTGCTCTGGCTCTGGTCGGTGACAAAGGAGCCGGCGACGCTGGCGTCGACCCAGATCGCGCACTTGCCACTGTTGAACAGCGCCAGGTTTTCATTGAAACCGTTGCTCGAGGCCCCGGGCGGGCCGGACTTCTTCATGTTGTCGACATAGAAGCTCAGGGCGTTCTTCCATTCTGGTCCGCTGAACTCGGGCTGCCATTGTTCATCGAACCAGCGTGCGCCGTAGCTGTTGGCCAAGGTGGTGATCAGGGCCATGTTCTCGCCCCAGCCGGCCTTGCCCCGCAGGCACAGGCCGTATTGCTCCTGCTCGGGCTTGTTGAGCTTGGCGGCGAATTCGCCAATCTGCTCCCAGGTCGGCCGCTCCGGCATGCTCAGGCCGGCCGCCTGGAACAGGTCGGTGCGGTAGTAGGTCATGGAGCTTTCGGCATAGAACGGCAGGGCGTAGAGGGTGCCCTTGACCGACAGCCCTTCACGGACCGAAGGGAAGACATCGTCCAGGTCATAGGCGGCGGGCAGGTCCTGCATCGGTTGCAGCCAGCCCTTGGCGCCCCAGAGTGCGGCTTCGTACATGCCGATGGTGAGCACGTCGAACTGGCCGCCCTGGGTGGCGATGTCGGTGGTCAGGCGCTGGCGCAGGACGTTTTCTTCCAGCACCACCCAGTTCAGCTGGATGTCCGGGTGCTGGCTCTCGAAGGTTTTCGACAGCCGTTGCATGCGGATCATGTCGCTGTTGTTGACGGTGGCGATGGTCAGGGTCTGGGCGCCGAAGGTGACGCTGCTGAGGGTCATGCAGGTGCTGAGGAGCAGGGCTTGGGTGCAAGGTTTCATCGGTCACTCCTCTTCTGCGCCAGTGCTGGCGACAGAAGGACGGTTATTGTTGTTATGTCTTCCGCCAGAGAGGAAGAATGTGGGCTGATTACAGCCCTCAAACGCGGCGCTGACAAATCATCCATGACACTGGAGTTGATACTTTTTTGCACTGCTTTGCTGCCGCTGCCAGGGCCCGGGTCTCGATTTGCAGGGCTTGCCCCGGGTTCAAGCCGCTACGGAGCCCGCGAATCCGTATCGGTTTCAAGGTGGGCGGGAGGCGACTTTTAGCCCAAAGCCCACTGGCATTTTTCCGATCACTGCCTAAGATGGCCGTCCTAAACCCCGATCCAGGAAACCCTTGGCCACGATGTCCGAAAAAGACACCATCTCTATGCAACTGGTGCGTGAGGCGCTGCTGCAAAGCTGCGCTCCGGGCGCGGCCACCGATGAAGTGCTGCACAAGGTCGGCATCGATCCGGCGGGCTTGCAGCAGGGCCGGGCACGGGTCCCGGCCAGTGCCTATGCGCGGCTCTGGCGCCTGCTGGCCCGGCGTCTGGATGACGAGTTCTTCGGTATGGACCCGCGCAAGCTCAAGTCCGGCAGCCTGGCCTTTCTCTGCCGCTCGGCCATGGCCCAGCCGACCCTGGCCATGGGGCTGGACTCGGTACTGGGCTTTCTGTCGCTGATGTTCGAGCGCCTGCCGGCGCAACTGGTGCACCAGCAGAGCCTGGCGGAAATCGTCCTGCTGGAGGATGAACACGAGCCGCGGCGGGCCTTTACCTACTTCACTTACTGGATGATCGTCCACGGCGTGGCCTGCTGGCTGGCGGGCCGGCGGATTCCGATCCTGGCCATCGAACTGCGTTGCCCGCAGCCGGATTTCTGCGACGACTACCGGGTGATGTTCTCCGACAACCTGCGCTTTGACCGGCCGCGCACGCGGATGATCATCGCCGCCGACTGCCTGGACCTGCCCATCAAGCGCAGCGAGGCGGAACTCAAGCGCTTTCTGGCCCATGCCCCGGCCAATATCCTGGTGAAATACCGCGATCCCGAAAGCCTGGCCAGCCGCATCAAGCAGCAACTGCGGCAATTGCCGGGTGAGCAGTGGCCGGAGAGTGAAAGCCTGGCCCAGAGCCTGTGCATGTCCGCCTCGACCCTGCGCCGGCGCCTGGCGGAAGAGGGCCAGAGCTACCAGGCCCTCAAGGACAGCGTGCGCAAGGAACTGGCGATTGTCTGGCTGGCAGAGCCGCAACTGAGTTTCGCCGAGATAGCCGGGCGCCTGGGGTTTGCCGATACCAGCTCGTTCTACAAGGCGTTTCGCAAATGGTCCGGCTCCAACCCCGGGCACTATCGCAGCCTGATCCTCAACGACCCGGACCTCTCGTAGGAGCCGGCTTGCCCGGCGAAGAGGCCCGCAAGCCATGCGCCGCTCCGACAGATCCGGCCATCTCGCCGGATCTGTTGGAGCGGGCGCTTGGCCAAACCGGTCACGCAACTTGATAGCTTTGACCATTGTTCCGCGAGGGCTCTGGCGCCAGTATTTCCCCGGTTTTCATGAGGTTCCCATCCTAATAAGAACAGCGAGGGATTCTGGCAATGCGCAACTACCTGTCCGCTATCAAAGAGTTCAACTATCAGCACACCGTCGACGCCGCCCTTGCAGGCTCGCTGTCGGCGCTCAATGCCTGTGTCGAATGTTGTGACCGGCATGCATTGCCTGGTCGTATCGCGCTGTTCTGGGAAGGCCGGGACGGCAGCAGCGCCACCTACACCTTCACTGAATTGCAGGACAAGGCCGCTCGCCTGGCCAATTTCCTCCTGGCCCAGGGGGTCGGCAAGGGCGACAAGGTCGCCGGACTGTTGCCGCGCAATGTCGAACTCTTGATCACGGTGCTTGCCACCTGGCGTATCGGCGCGGTGTACCAGCCGCTGTTCACTGCCTTTGGCCCCAAGGCCATCGAGCATCGCTTGAACAGTTCCCAGGCCAAGGTGGTGGTCACCGATGGGGTCAACCGACCCAAGCTCCTGGAGGTCGCCGATTGCCCCACCGTCGTCACAGTGGGAGGCGCCAAGGGCCAGGGCATCGTGCGCGGCGATTTCAGTTTCTGGGCCGAGCTGGAACAGTACCCGGCCCAGTGCGAACCGGTGCTGCTCAGTGGTGAAGACCCCTTCCTGCTGATGTTCACCTCCGGCACCACCGGCCCGTCCAAGGCCCTGGAAGTGCCGCTCAAGGCCATTGTCGCGTTCCAGGCCTACACCCGCGACGCCGTGGACCTGCGCCCGGAAGACGCCTTCTGGAACGTCGCCGACCCGGGCTGGGCCTATGGCATCTATTTCGGCGTCACCGGGCCCCTGGGCCTGGGCCACCCGATCACTTTCTACGACGGCCCCTTCACCCTGGAAAGCACCTGCCGGGTGATCAACAAGTACGGCATCACCAACCTCACCGGTTCGCCCACGGCCTACCGCCTGCTGATCGCCGGTGGCGACCAGTTCGCCCGGTCGATCAAGGGCCGCCTGCGCATCGTCAGCAGCGCCGGCGAGCCGCTGAACCCGGAAGTGATCCGTTGGTTCGCCGAGCAGCTGGACGTGGTGATCCACGACCACTACGGCCAGACCGAGCTGGGCATGGTGCTGTGCAACCACCACGGCCTGGACCACCCGGTGCATGTCGGCGCCGCCGGCTTTGCCTCGCCGGGCCACCGCATCGTAGTGCTGGACGAAGAGTACCGGGAGCTGGGTGTCGGTCAGCCGGGGATCCTGGCCATCGACCGCAGGCAGTCGCCGATGTGCTGGTTCGCCGGTTACGCCGGGGTGCCGACCAAGGCCTTTGTCGGCGATTACTACCTCAGCGGAGACACCGTCGAGCTGAACCAGGACGGCAGCATCAGCTTTGTCGGCCGCAGCGATGATGTGATCACCACCTCCGGCTATCGGGTGGGCCCTTTCGATGTGGAAAGCGCCCTGATCGAACACCCGGCGGTGGTGGAAGCGGCGGTGGTAGGCAAGCCCGATCCCGAACGCACCGAACTGGTGAAAGCCTTTGTGGTGCTCAGCGAGCAGTACCGCGCCACCCCGGAGTTGGCCGAGGAGTTGCGCCAGCACGTGCGCAAGCGCCTGGCGGCCCATTCCTACCCCCGCGAAATCGAATTTGTCAGCGACTTGCCGAAAACCCCCAGCGGCAAATTGCAGCGCTTTATCTTGCGCAACCAGGAAATCGCCAAGGCTCAAGAGGCCGCGGCGTCAACAGCTACCGCATGAACAGGATTTGAATGATGGACATTGCAAACCAGGTGTTTCTCGTCAGTGGCGGTGCGTCCGGCCTCGGTGCCGCCAGCGCTGAAATGCTCGTCGCCGCCGGCGCCAAAGTGATGCTGGTGGACCTCAACGCCGAGGCCGTGGCGGCCAAGGCCCAGCAACTGGGCTGCCAGAGCGTGGTGGCGGACATCAGCCAGGAAGCGGCGGCCGAAGCGGCGGTGCAGGCCACGGTCAAGGCCTTTGGCAAGCTCAACGGGCTGGTCAACTGCGCCGGTATCGTGCGGGGCGAGAAAATCCTCGGCAAGAATGGCCCCCACGCTTTGGCCAGCTTCAGCCAGGTGATCAACGTCAACCTGATCGGCAGTTTCAACCTGTTGCGCCTGGCCGCGGCGGCCATCGCCGAAAGCACTGCCAATGCCGAGGGCGAGCGCGGGGTGATCATCAACACCGCCTCCATCGCCGCCTTCGACGGGCAGATCGGCCAGGCCGCCTATGCCGCCTCCAAGGGCGCCATCGCCAGCCTGACCCTGCCGGTGGCCCGTGAGCTGGCACGCTTCGGCATCCGGGTGATGACCATCGCTCCGGGGATCTTCGAAACCCCGATGATGGCCGGCATGAGCGAGGAAGTACGGGCCGGTCTGGCCGCGGGCGTGCCGTTTCCGCCGCGCCTGGGCAAACCCGCCGAGTACGCTGCGCTGGTGCGGCATATCATTGAAAACAGCATGCTCAACGGTGAGGTGATCCGTCTCGACGGTGCCTTGCGCATGGCCGCCAAGTAAGGAGGAATTCTCATGTCCATTGCCCACGATCCGATTGTCATTGTCAGCGCCGTCCGCACCCCCATGGGCGGTTTCCAGGGTGAGCTCAAAGGCCTCAGCGCCCCGCAACTGGGGAGCGAGGCCATCCGTGCCGCGGTACAGCGGGCCGGCATCGCGGCTGACGCGGTAGAAGAAGTGCTGTTCGGCTGTGTGCTGTCTGCCGGCCTCGGCCAGGCCCCGGCGCGCCAGGCCGCTCTAGGCGCTGGCCTGGACAAGGGCACCCGCTGCACCACCCTGAACAAGATGTGCGGTTCCGGTATGGAAGCCACCATCCTGGCCCACGACATGCTGCTGGCCGGCAGCGCCGAGGTGGTGATCGCCGGTGGCATGGAAAGCATGTCCAACGCCCCATACCTGCTGGACCGTGCCCGCAGCGGCTACCGCATGGGCCACGGCAAGGTCCTGGATCACATGTTCCTCGATGGCCTGGAAGACGCCTACGACAAGGGCCGCCTGATGGGCACCTTCGCCGAAGACTGTGCCGAGGCCAACGGTTTCACCCGTCAGGCTCAGGATGAATTTGCCGTGGCCTCCCTGACCCGCGCCCAGCAGGCGATCAAGGACGGCCTGTTCAAGGACGAGATCGTTCCCCTGCAGGTAATGATCGGCAAAGAGTCGAAGCTGATCAGCGATGACGAGCAGCCGCCCAAGGCCAAGCTGGACAAGATCGCCACCCTGAAGCCGGCGTTCCGCGACGGTGGAACGGTCACCGCCGCCAACTCCAGTTCGATCTCCGACGGTGCTGCGGCCCTGGTGCTGATGCGTCGTTCCGCAGCCGAGAAACGCGGCCTCAAGCCCTTGGCGGTCATCCATGGCCACTCGGCCTTCGCCGACACTCCGGGGCTGTTCCCGGTGGCTCCCGTGGGCGCCATCGAGCGATTGATGAAAAAGACCGGCTGGTCCTTGCAGGACGTGGACCTGTTCGAGATCAACGAAGCCTTCGCTGTGGTCAGCCTGGTGACCATGAGCAAGCTGGAAATCCCCCACGCCAAGGTCAACGTCCACGGTGGCGCCTGCGCCCTGGGCCACCCCATCGGCGCCTCCGGTGCGCGGATTCTGGTGACTCTGCTGTCGGCACTGCGCCAGAAGGGCCTAAAGCGTGGCGTGGCCGCGATCTGCATCGGCGGTGGTGAAGCCACGGCCATGGCCGTTGAATGCCTGTAACGAGGAATCCCGATGTTGCCCAATGACGAACAACAGCAGATCAGCGACGCGGCCCGGCAATTTGCCCAGGAACGCCTCAAGCCTTTCGCCGCCGAGTGGGATCGCGAGCACCGCTTTCCCAAGGAAGCCATTGCCGAGATGGCCGAGCTGGGTTTCTTCGGCATGCTGGTGCCTGAACAATGGGGCGGTTGCGACACCGGCTACCTGGCCTATGCCATGGCCCTGGAAGAAATCGCCGCCGGTGACGGCGCCTGCTCCACCATCATGAGCGTGCACAACTCGGTGGGCTGTGTGCCGATCCTCAAGTTCGGCAATGACGAGCAGAAAGAGCGTTTCCTCAAGCCCCTGGCCAGCGGCGCCATGCTCGGCGCCTTCGCCTTGACCGAGCCCCAGGCCGGCTCCGATGCCAGCAGCCTGAAGACCCGGGCCCGTCGCGATGGCGATCACTATGTGCTCAACGGCTGCAAGCAATTCATCACCTCGGGGCAGAACGCCGGGGTGGTGATCGTGTTCGCGGTCACCGACCCGGCGGCCGGCAAGCGCGGCATCAGCGCCTTTATCGTGCCCACCGACTCGCCGGGCTATAAGGTCGCGCGCATCGAGGACAAGCTCGGCCAGCACGCCAGCGACACCTGCCAGATCCTTTTCGAGGATGTGAAGGTGCCGCTGGCCAACCGCCTGGGGGAGGAGGGCGAGGGCTACAAGATCGCCCTGGCCAACCTTGAAGGCGGGCGCGTGGGCATTGCCTCGCAGGCGGTGGGCATGGCCCGGGCGGCGTTCGAAGCGGCGCGCGACTACGCCCGTGAGCGCGAGACCTTCGGCAAGCCGATCATCGAGCACCAGGCCGTGGCGTTCCGCCTGGCGGACATGGCTACCCAGATTGCCGTGGCGCGCCAAATGGTGCACTACGCCGCCGCCCTGCGCGACAGCGGCAAGCCGGCCCTGGTGGAAGCCTCGATGGCCAAACTGTTCGCCTCGGAAATGGCCGAGAAGGTCTGTTCGGCGGCGTTGCAAACCCTGGGCGGTTATGGCTACTTGAGCGACTTCCCGCTGGAGCGCATCTACCGCGACGTGCGCATCTGCCAGATCTACGAAGGCACCAGCGACATCCAGCGCATGGTCATTTCGCGCAATCTCTGACTTTTAGCAGGAGCTGATTCATGAGCTACGAAACCATTTTGTTGGACATCAAGGACCGCGTCGGTCTGATCACCCTCAACCGTCCCCAGGCGCTGAACGCCCTCAACGCGCAGATCGTCGGTGAAGTGAACCTGGCCCTGGACCGCCTGGAAGCCGACCCGCAGATCGGCTGCATCGTCATCACCGGCTCGAAGAAAGCCTTCGCCGCCGGTGCCGACATCAAGGAAATGGCCGAACTCACCTACCCGCAGATCTACCTCGACGACCTGTTCAGCGACAGCGACCGCGTGGCCAACCGGCGCAAGCCGATCATCGCCGCGGTCAACGGCTTTGCCCTGGGCGGCGGTTGCGAACTGGCCTTGATGTGCGACTTCATCCTGGCCGGCGACAACGCCAAGTTCGGCCAGCCGGAAATCAACCTTGGCGTATTGCCGGGCATGGGCGGCACCCAGCGCCTGACCCGCGCCGTGGGCAAGGCCAAGGCCATGGAAATGTGCCTGACCGGACGCTTTATCGACGCCGTGGAAGCCGAGCGTTGCGGCATCGTCGCGCGCATCGTCCCAGCGGACGACCTGGTGGAAGAGGCCCTGAAAGTCGCCGCCCTGATTGCCGCAAAATCGATCCCGGTGAGCATGATGATCAAGGAAAGCGTGAACCGCGCCTTCGAAGTCAGCCTGTCCGAAGGCGTGCGCTTCGAACGCCGGGTGTTCCACGCGGCGTTCGCCACCCAGGACCAGAAAGAGGGCATGGCCGCCTTCATCGCCAAGCGTGATCCGCAGTTCAAGGATCAGTAAGCGCACCGCCCCTGGCAGGACGCGGCGTTCATCCAGCGTCCCCGCAGCCTCAACCGCAGCGCCTAGGGGCTGTTCCCGTTTGGCCCAGCAACGCGGCTCGTCACCAAACGGGAACAGACCCTAGCTGCGGTTGATGGAAACTCCCCCCTCAACCAGCATCGCCGTCCCGCTGACGAAACTGGCGGCGTCCGACGCGAGGAACAGCGCCGCACGGGCAATTTCCTCGGGACGGGCGAGGCGCTTGAGGGCATGCAGGTTTTCGACAAAGGCGCGTTTCTCTGGCGTGTCGGTGGCTGCTCGGCCCATTGGCGTGTCGGTGCCTCCGGGCAGTAGCGCGTTGGCGCGAATGCCATGGGGGCCTTCTTCAGCCGCGATGACCTGGGTCAAGCCGATCAGCGCGGCCTTGCTCGCGGCATACGCCGCCATGCCGGGAAAACCGACGTGGTGCCCGACAAAGCTGGAAGTGAAAATGATCGACCCTGCGCCCCGGCTGCGCAGAGCAGGCAACTGGTACTTGGCCCCAAGAAAGGCACTGGTCAAGTTGCAGTCGAGCACGGCCTGCCACTGGCCCAGGGTCAACTCGGAGACGGACCGGGTTTCACCGGTCATTCCGGCGTTGTTGAACGCGATATCCAAGCCACCGAAACGCTCCAGCGCCAGCGCCACAAGACGTTCGGCCAGTGCCTCGCTGCGAATGTCACCGGCAACCCCGAGTGCCTCGCCACCGGCTTGCTGGATCTGGGCGACCAACGCATCCAGGGCGTCGCCCCGACGACCGGTCACTATCAGGCGCGCGCCCTCTTGGGCGAACAGCCGGGCGGCAGCCTGACCGATTCCCGACGTGGCCCCCGTCACAATCGCGACTTTGTCTTGCAGTTGTTTCATGATTGACCTCCTTTGCATGAGCGTTGGGCCAACCCTAGGCCGCGGCGAACGGCGCTGAACTCCGGATCTTGCGTTGAATGTTTTTTTCAACGCACAGCGCTGATCGCCGGCAAATCGATGTTTTTTGCCTCGGCGGCACCTGTGACAATCAGGCGCCCCGAGTCCGAGCGCCTTTCAGAGAACTCCTAGATTTATCGTCCTGGTCCTTTGTTATGGTGCGGCGCCGGCTTTGTTTTGCGCCGCATCAGTGCCATCAAGGAGGACTAGCACGATGAATGACGCCGTTCGGATGAGGACCATTTGCACCGCTGAAGCGATCACCCTGCCAGGCGGTGGCGATGTGCACCTGATCGCGCCGCCCCCCAAGCCCTGCGTGACCATCGTGGTGCACGGCGTCAACGACCTGGCCGGTTGCTACGAGCGCATCGAGCGCGGCCTGTGCGAGGGGCTCAACGAGCGCCTGGACATGGCGCCGACCCTGCCCAATGGCGTGAGCAATCCGGGCTTTCTGCGTCCGGCCGGCTACAGCTTGCCCGAGGACGATGAGGGCAAGGCCAGCAACCCTGACGCTGTGTACTACCGGCGCAAATTCGCCGCCGCGGCCAACGGCACCGACGCCCGCAGCGTGGTTATTCCGTTCTACTGGGGCTTTCGCGAGGAAGAGAAGCACATCATCAAGGATGCGCCCCACGGCGAGTGGATGGATCGCAACAGAAACCGCCTGGACAAGGCGGGCACCCTGGAGGGTGGGCACTTCGTCAATGCCACCACCAACCTGCCGGACATGTGGGGCAAGGGCTTCAACGGCAAGCTGTTTGGCTTCATCTCCCTGAATCTGCTTGCCGGCGAGCTGACTCACCCATTGTTCTCCGCGCCTGGACGCCGCTACATGGTGCTGGCGGCGATGCGCCTGGCGATGCTGATCAGGATCATCCGCAAGCGCTACCCCAACGACACGGTGAATGTGGTGGGCCACAGCCAAGGCACGCTCATCACGTTATTGGCCCATGCCTTTCTCAATGAAGACAAGGTGCGGCCGGCCGACGGCGTGGTGATGATCAACTCGCCCTACAGCCTGCGCGAACCCAACATGGAGAAGCTTCAGGGCTTCGGCGTGCAGCAGACGGCCGAGGCCCGCCTGGCGACCCTTGACGCCATCCTGCAGTTCATTACCGCAGCGCCCAATCCGTACCCGGCCTTGACGAGTATTGCCCTCAAGAACTGCCAGGGTTATGGCGCTATTGGCGGGCCTGGCTGGAGCGGTGGCAGCGCCTGCGAAACCACGATTGACGCCAAGCGCATTGCCTTCAACGAGCGCGACAACCGAGGCAGTGTCTACCTGTATTTCACCCCACAGGACCAGACCGTTGGCCTGGCCAACGTCCAGGGAATCGGCTGGCAGGGTGTTGACGAGCAGCTGTATGGCAAGCCATTGCGCCGGACCTTGCCGCTGAGTTTCCACCAGCGAATCTTTACCCTGCGCAAGCGCGGTGGCGAAAAGGAACTGATCGGTTTGCACACGCCGCCCCATGCCTACCCATTGCTGCTTCAGGGGGAGGACACCTGGGAAGACACCGGTCTGCCTTGCCTGCAGCGGATGTCCGTGGCCCGCGCCTCCCTTGAGCAAGGGAAGTCGGTGATGCTGACCGCACCGTTATTGCCAGTGCCCGTTGAAACCAACTTTGACGCCGATGGCACAGTGGTCATGCCGGGAGCGGACTCCAACAGCGGTGTCTATCAGATCAAGGACAAACTGGCGCCCATCGACGCCGCGATTGCGATCAGCAATAAAGCCTGGACCCCCGAAAGCACCCGGCACAGCCGGCTGGAGGCGATCGACGAGGCCGTCGCCTTCAAGCACGGACGCGACATTGGCAGCGTTCAAAAGGCCCTCAACGAAGGCAAGGAGATATCTGAAACCACCCACGTGTTTGCCGCCCGAGCGACCGATGACGGCAAGGTGCTGGTGACGCGTTCGGAAACTCCCTACGAGGCACGCATGCGCCTGCAAAGTGGCGGCAAGGACAAGGAGCACGAAGAAGCGCTGTCTTTCCACTCGGCCATTCCAAACAACCCTGAACATAGCCGGCGAGTGCTGGCGTATGACGTGGCGATAGGGGCGGGGGAGAGCGTGGATGATGTGACGTTTTATGCGTATTTGTGTCGGGTGGCGGATTGGCGGTTGGATTGGGAGAGAACACGAGCTAGTGCCAACTCTCAGTTTGAGACAGAACAGGACCTTCCAGATGAAGCGGTATCGGAATTCTTTCTTCAAGAAGACGCTAGTAGCCGCGAATTGATTAACTCCACAGTAACGTACCGTAAGAGTGGTGCATTGCCGACGGCTGTCGGAGATGACATGCCTTCCTTGGTAGCAGCACAGTCTCTAAAGGAGCAAAGAGCGGGACACTCCGTTCGTTTTGGGGGAAGTGCCTGATGCGTCGAGAGCTTAAATTTTGGTTTTTCACTGCTGTGTTGCTGACCTGCCACTTGGTTCAGGCAGCCGAAACTTCACTGACATCGACTCGTTGTTTTGCCAGTGCGGCCACGTCTGTGACTACTTATACCTCGTCCAGGAAGGACTCAATCATGACCGTTGAACCTCGTTACCGTGCCCCCACTACGTCGCCTCGTTTGGAAACCCTGGATGTACTCAGCATTGGCATAAGTCTGGATGTGTTCAGGCAGGGGCAGATTTGGAACGAGTTGCAGGAAAAAAACTTAAAACAAGAGGAAGCACTACATGTAGGGAGCATCCTACCTATGGATCCGAAGAAGTATCCAATAACCGCCGATGATAAGGATATGGCATATGAAAAACGGGAAACGGATGCACTGGAGCTGGGATTAAGGGATTTTTTAGAGAAGTGGCCGATTCCCACTATTACTGTGGTTTCAGGTTGGAGTCCTAAAACTCCGAACCTTCGTTTTACACCTGAAAGAACCCGGGGCAGCTTATCTGTCATGGTTAATGACATGCGAACTCCTGCGGGACTTCATTGGCATCGCATTCGTAACCTGCAGGATGGCATCATCTGTAATGACACTCCTGAAACTTTGCTGGAAAACCTGTTCCAACTGTTCGAGCGTAACCCTGACCTTCCTGCTGTATTGGTCTACACCAATGAAGGCTTCAGCATGTCCTATGCGCTTTCTGCCAAAAAAGCCCCATTGATCGGTGGACCAGGGCCACGTAAGCCAGGTGAACTCACCGATTCAATGGTCGCCCTGGTCGTCGGTCGCCCCGAACGTGTCGAATGGCTGCGCTATTACGCCCCCTTCACCAAGGTCAACCAGAACAAGATCGATCCTGAATTCAGCGGTTGGGGCTGGCGTAAACCGGCGGTGGAGTTCCAACCTTCGGAGTTCATCCCGCAGCCCTGGACCGAGCGCGCTTTTGAACAATGGGACGCCTTGCCAGTGCTGGCCAGGATTCATCGCCCGGTCACGGTTTCCCTGCAGCGCCCGGACAACGGCGAGCGCCTCAAGCGCGAAGCCTTGACCACTCAACTGGCCGCTGGCTGGAAAAAAGCCACTGATGCCGTTACGCCCGCACCGGCCCGGGTGTTCTACGACGGCGGCCTGAACAGCACGCCACTGGCCGAGCTGCTTCCTGCTCTGACGGCTGCCCACAGCTCTCTGGACCTGCTCGACTCCCGCGAGGGTTACGACCTGACCCTGCGCCTGGGCGATACCGGCGCCGCCTCGCCGTTCGTGGGTATCGCGTTGGCGACCATGGCCAGTTACCAGAATGCCGACACCAGTGTGGTCATGCCTCTGCGCCGCAAGGATCAAGCGACCCTTATCACCATCACCTCGCCGACACCTGGGCAAAAGCCCGTTGGCAACAAATTTGGCATCAACCTGATGCCCCAAACCGCCAGCAGCGATGACGGTGCCTCGGTAAAACCTGCAACGGCTGCTCCTGCCACATCGCGGATGCCGGTTGTGGAAGAGGATTACACGCTGGAAGAGTTTCTGGCTGAGCTGAGGCCCAAGGACAACTGGATGGATGATCTCTAGCGCTGGCTGATCAAGCTGCGCTGAAGACCCGGGTCAAAGGGAGAGGGCTGTTTCGATGCACCGCATATTGTTGTTTATTGGCTGCCTGTCGTTACTCAGTCACTGGGTTCAAGCCGCTGAGCAGCCTCTGAACTATGGACGTTGCTTTGCCAGTTCGGCCCCGCCCGTGACGGCCTGTACCTCAGCCAGAAAGGCTTCCGCCATGACCGTTGAACCTCGCTTGTTGTAGAAAGCCGCTTGCGAAGGGGCAGGCTTGTGTAGGCGCTGGCTTGCCAGCGAAGGCGTCCAGCAGGGCGACGCCACGCTCAAGGGCCTCTTCGCCGGTAAGCCGGCTCCGGGGGAGCAGCCATAAAAAATCGCAGCCTGGGCTGCGATTTTTTTGTGGGCGGCGTTAGCGCCTAGAGCTGATAGTGCTTGAGCTCGCGGGCAATCAGCAGGCGCTGGATCTCGCTGGAACCTTCGTAGATCTGGGTGATCCGCGCATCGCGGTAGTAGCGCTCCACCGGATAGTCCTCCAGATACCCGTAGCCGCCATGGATCTGCATCGCCGAGGAGCAGACCTTCTCGGCCATTTCCGAAGCGAACAGCTTGGCCTGGGAGGCTTCGGACAGGCACGGCTGGCCGGCGCTGCGCAGGCGCGCGGCATGCAGGATCAGCAAGCGTGCGGCATTGAGTCGGGTGTGCATGTCGGCCAGCAGGTTGGCGATGCTCTGGTGTTCGATGATCGGTTTGTCGAACTGCACCCGTTCCCGGGCGTAGGCCAGGGCCGCTTCAAAAGCCGCACGGGCGATGCCCAGGGCCTGGGCGGCGATGCCGATGCGGCCGCCTTCGAGGTTGGACAGGGCAATGGCCAGGCCCTTGCCCCGTTCGCCCAGCAGGTTGGCTTCGGGGATCGTGCATTGGTTGAGGGTCACGGCGCAGGTGTCGGAGGCGCGAATACCCATCTTGTGTTCGGTGCGGTCGACGATGAACCCCGGGGTGTCGGTGGGCACCAGGAACGCCGAGAGGCCTTTCTTGCCCAGTTCCGGGTCGGTCACTGCAAAGACGATGGCCAGTTGGGCGCGCTTGCCGTTGCTGACGAACTGCTTGGCGCCGTTGATCACCCACTGGCCATCGCGTAGTTCGGCGCGGGTGCGCAGGTTGTGGGCTTCGGAACCGGCCTGGGGCTCGGTCAGGCAAAAGCAGCCGATGGCTTCGCCGCTGGCCAGGCGCGGTAGCCATTGCTGTTTCTGTTCCTGGCTGCCGTAGTTGAGGATCGGCCCGCAGCCCACCGAGTTGTGGATGCTCATCAGCGCGCCGGTTGCGCCATCGCCGGCGGAGATTTCCTCCACCGCCAGGGCATAGGCCACGTAGTCCAGGTAGCTGCCGCCCCATTCTTCGGGAACCACCATGCCCAACAGGCCCAGTTCGCCCATCTTGCGCACCAGGGCGTCGTCGATCCAGCCGGCTTTTTCCCAGGCCTGGGCATGGGGCGCGATCTCGCCCCGGGCAAAATCCCGGGCCATGTCGCGGATCATCACTTGTTCTTCGGTCAATTCGATGTCGTGCATGAGTTCAGCTCCCGCTGCCGTCGAAACCGCTGAAGAAACTCGCTACCCGTTCGGCCTCAAGGGCTGCCAGGGTCGGCGGATTCCAGCGGGGGGTCTTGTCTTTGTCGATGATCAGGGCGCGTACGCCTTCCATCAGGTCACCCCGTTCGAACCATTGACGGTCCAGGTGCAGCTCCAGGGCGAAGCACTGTTCCAGGCTCAAGTGGCGGCCGTGGCGCAGCATCTGCAAGGTCACGGCCATGGCCAGGGGCGAGCGGATTTCCAGCAAGTCGGCGGTGGTCTTGGCCCACTCGTGGCTGTCGGCAATCGTCACGCTGCGCAATTGCTCGACGATGCTGGCCATGTCCGGCAGGGCGAAGAAGTGGTCGATGGCCGGGCGCAAGGCTTGCAGTGGCGCATCGGGCAAGGTCTGTACCGCCAGCTTGGCCAGCAGGCCCTGCAGGTCCTTGAGCGGTGAGTCGCTCCAGTGCAGGCGATCCAGGCGCTGGTCCAGCAGGCTCAGCTTGTCGCTTTCCAGGTGCCAGTCCGCGAGGCCGCAGTACAGGGCATCGGCGGCGCGGATCTGCACGCCGCTGACCCCAAGGTAGATGCCCAGTTCGCCGGGAATCCGTGAGAGGAAGTAGCTGCCGCCCACATCCGGGAAGTAACCGATGGCCACTTCCGGCATCGCCAGGCGGCTGCGCTCGGTGACCACTCGCAGGTCGGCGCCTTGCACCAGGCCCATGCCGCCGCCGAGGACAAAGCCGTCCATCAGGGCCAGCACTGGCTTGCGGTAATGGTGGATGGTCAGGTCCAGGGCGTACTCCTCGACGAAGAAATCCTCGTGCAGGGTATCGCCGCTCTGATAGCTGTCGTACAGCGAGCGGATGTCGCCGCCGGCGCAGAAAGCCTTTTCACCGGCGCCGCGCAGCACCACCGCGTGAATCAGCGGGTCCTGGGCCCAGGTGTCCAGTTGTTGCTGCAAGGTACGCACCATCGACAGGGTGATGGCATTGAGACCGGCGGGGCGGTTGAGGGTCAGGTGACCGATGTGGTTGCGCACCTCGACCAGTACTTCGCCGGGGGTGGCGTCGAGGTCCTGTGTCGCCTGGGATGAAACCTGAGCAGTCATCACTAACTCCCTGCTTTTATTGTTTTTTATATGAGGCTCGCGCGCGAGCATCGACGGATCGTAACAGTGCAATTTTGCCCAGTACAACCCCGAAAACTGCAGGTTGACTGTGCATTTTTGCATGTTGAAAAAGCCGCCCTCAATCTTGCGCCAGCGCTCTGGCCCGCAGCGTCGGTGCCGATCCGGCGAATGTCCGCGGCCTAGGGGCACGACGGTACGAGCGCCGCTACAATGGCGCTCGAATTTTTTGCCGGCGAGGCACCATGGACATCGATCTGGCCCGCACCTTCCTGGAAATCGTCCGCAGCGGCAGCCTGATCGCCGCCGCCGAACGCCTGCACCTGACCCAGACCGCCATCAGCGCCCGGGTGCAGAACCTGGAAGGCCAGCTCAACTGCAAACTGCTGGTACGCAACCGCGCCGGCGCCCGACCCACCGCCAATGGCGAGGCCTTTATCGCCTATGCCAATCAGCTGGTGCAGACCTGGGAGGCCGCCCAGCGCGACCTGCCGTTGCTGGCGGGCTATCGCAACGTGCTGCACATCGGCGGTGAGTTGAGCCTGTGCAATCCGCTGATGCTCAATTGGGTACGAGGCCTGCGCCAGGCACTGCCCAACCATGCGGTACGCACCCAGATCGCCGAAGGCGCGAGCCTGCAACGGCAACTGGAGTTGGGCGTGCTGGACGCGGCGCTGGTGTTCCAGCCGCTGTATTGCGCGGGATTGCAGGTCGAGCAATTGCTGGAGGAGAAATTGATCCAGGTGCGCCTGGCGGGGCGTCCCGAGCCTTATGTGTACATCGACTGGGGCGATGATTTTCGCCGTCAGCACGACGCCGCATTACCGGAGCAGGCCAAGGCCGCGGTGGGCTTCAACCTTGGGCCCCTGGCGCTGCAGTTCATCCTCGACGCCGGTGGCAGCGGCTATTTCCGCACCCGGGTGGTGCAGAGCTACCTGGACAGCGGTGTGCTGGAACGGGTGGAGAGGGCCCCGGAATTCAGTTTTCCCACTTACCTGCTGTATGCCCGGGAGCGCGACTCGGCGCAGCTGCAGCAGGCTTTTGCGGTATTGCGCGAGGTGATCGAACAAGACCACGACTGGTCCCAGCGCTGGTCGCCGATGGTTTGAACCCACTGACTTGAGCCTGGCACCGCACTTGAGCGCACCTGCGCTGGCCAGCCAGTGGCTGCGCCTGGCGCGCAATCGACGATGCCCTTGCAGGAACCGGCTTGCCAGCGAACAGGCCTTTTACGCGTGCGGCGCTTCTGAAGCTGTCTTGGCTGGCAAGTCAGCACCGGCGAGGGCGAAGGTTAGGGCGCTATCAGGGCCGCGAGGACAGGACCTGGCCAATGCTGCGCCGGCGGGCGTGGGCTTCGCTGGCGTGGATCAGTTGCTCAAGGTCTTCAGGGGTGACGTCGAAGAATTCTTCCATCTCGGCCAGGGCCTGCTTGAGGTCTTCGGCGGTGATCGCCAGGCTGTCGGCGGGGGCCGCCGAGGGCAGCAGCACCGGAGTATCGCTCGGGCCCTTGGGGTAACGAATCCGCGTCAGGTTGTTGTAGGCCAAGGCACTGGCCAACAGGCTGGCCGCCGCGAGCATCACCGGACCCAGTTCCCGCCACTCCAAAGCCACGCTGGCCGGGTCTGCCAGCACCAGGGTCAGGGCCAGGGCGCCGGCCGGGGGATGCAGGCAACGCAACCAGCACATCAGCACCAGGGCCATGCCCGCCGCGAGGCAGGCGCTGCCCAGGGTCCGGCCCAGGACATGAGCCACCAGCAAGGCCACGACCCCGGCGCACAGGTAGCCGCCGAGGATCGACCAGGGCTGGGCCAGGGCCCCGGAAGACACGGCAAACAGCAGCACCGCCGAGGCCCCCAGCGGACCGATCAGGTGCAGCGCCACCGGCATGCCGAACACCTGGGCGCAGAGCCAGACACTGAACAGGGTGCCCAGGGCCATGCCGATGGCGGCACGGCTCCATTCCAGTGGGCGGGTATTGATGGCGGCGGGTTTCCAGCGGGCAAACATCGGCAAGAACGGTCCAGGGCTAAACGACGGGCAAAAAGAAGGGCTTGCCTGGATCACCAGAAAGCCCTT
This sequence comes from Pseudomonas sp. RC4D1, assembly GCF_018390395.1. NCBI lineage: Bacteria > Pseudomonadati > Pseudomonadota > Gammaproteobacteria > Pseudomonadales > Pseudomonadaceae > Pseudomonas > Pseudomonas sp. RC4D1. Next base: position 1,108,711 of record NZ_JAHBAW010000003.1, on the reverse strand, counting down.
GAACGTTCCAACATTTGGGGGAGGAACGGGCACAGTGTGCCGAGCATTGGTGTAGCTGACAAATTCATAATAATGCCGTTTAAGTGCATTTATTTTGCTGTATAACGCGCCGGTTTGCCGGCGAAGGGAGCGAAGAGGGCTTGGAGTTGGGAGCGGGTCTTGAGGGCGCTTTCGCTAGCAAGCCAGCCCCTACAGCCAGCCCCCTGGGCCAGCTCCAGCAGTGAGTGTGGCAGTGCGTTTTTACAAGCTCAGGCGCATGGCGCAGCGGCGTGATTCGGGCAGGCCGTGCTGTGTTTCATCGGCCAGGACCTGGCGCAGGCGCGGGCTCAGTTGTGCAGGTTGCAGGGTGACAAAGCCCTGGCGCTGGTAGAAAGGTTCGTTCCACGCCAGTTCGCGGAAGGTGCTGAGGGTCAGGGCCGTGAGCTGCTGTTCCAGGGCGAACTCGCGTGCCGCCTGCAACAGGCGCTTGCCAATGCCTTGGCCCTGGTGGCCAGTGGCAACGGAAATTTCCCACACATGCAGTTCCAGGTCGCAGACCTGGGCATTGAGAAAGGCGCAGCGGGTACCGTCCTCTGTCAGCGCAACCCAGACCGGGTGGTGTTGGATGTTTTCTCGATGGCTCTGGGCATCGGCCACCTCGGCGTCGGCCAGCCAGGCCAGTTGCGGATCACTGCGAAACAATGCCGCAGCCGAGGTTTCAATGGCGGGGAGGAAGGCCGCGTCAGCCACCCGCGCCCGGCGGATCTGAATAGTCATGGGCGCGAGTGTAAGGAGCCGCCAGGGGGTTGCGCAACGCTTTCAGGGTGGCGTGGCAGCGCTCTTGGGCAGGTGCAGCAAGACGAAGTCGTTCTTGTCGAAACGCCCGCTCAGCACCGGAGTCAGCCCGGCCAGGGGCGTGCCTTGCAGGCTGGGCAGATCGCTCTGATCAAGAATCACCCAGGCCGGGGCCGGCACTTGGGCCAGGGCGGCAGCCTGATCGGTGAACTGTGGCTGCAGGTCCCGATCCAGGTTGACCATGAACTTGATCGCCTTGGCGTCCTTGCCCATGCGGTGCAGGACTACCGGTGCCGGGTCGGCCTCGATCAGTTGCATGGCGCCGAGGCTGAAGGCGCGAGTGTCATAGAGACGCTGCTCCACCGGTTCGAAGACCCCGATGTAACAGGCCCAGACCGCCAGCACCGCGCTGTAGGCCAGGCCCACGGCGCGCCACTGGCGCTTGAACAGCAACCCCAGGGACAGCGCTTGCAACAGGCCGAGGATCAGCAGCATGGGCAAGAGGTGGGTGAGCTGTTCAGGGAATTTGCGCCGCAGTACCAGCAGTCCCACCATCAGCAACCCGGGCAGCAGCAGCCACAGGCCCTGGATCAGCCCCCGCAGCCAGCCCATGACCCGCCCGCGTCCGGCCTGGAACGGATAAGCCGCAACGATCGCCGCCATGGGCAGCATCGGCAGCAGGTAGCGGGCCTTTTTCGCTTGGGGAATCGACAAGCCGATCATCACGATCAGCCCGGCAGCAGTGCACAGACGCAACAGTTTCAGGGCCGGGCCCTGTTCCGCAGGGCGATTGAGCAACACCGCAACCCAGGCGAGGATCGCCAGGGGATAGGCCAGGGCGTAGTTGCCCAGAGAGCTGGTGAAGTAATAAAGGACATCGCTGGAGCCTTCGCTGCCGTCCATGCGTCCCATGAACTGCATGCGGATCACCTCGTCGACAAAGGCCTGGCCACCGCTGAGCTTGGCCAGCCACAGCAGCAGGCCGACGCAGGCCACCAGCAGCAACAGCGCGCTGAAACCGACGCCGAACAAACGGCGCCATTGACCGCCCAGCAGGTAGTAGCTGCACAGCATGCCGGTGGGAATCACCAGGCCGATGGGGCCGCGAATGGCAAAGCCCAGCACCAGCAAGAGGAAGATCCAGCCCAGGTGCCGGCGGGCACCGAAATGGTCGTGGGCATAACCCAGGTAGAACACCGCCAGGGACACTGCGGCGAGCATCTGGTCCAGGGAGACAGCACGGGTTTCGCTGATAAAGGTATTGCTCAGCAGCAGCAAAGCCACGCTGAGCAGGGCCCAGGTGCGGGAGTAGGGTGCCAGCAGGCGATAGATCAGGCTGACGATCAGCGCTGAAGCAATGGCCGTCGGCAGCCAGGCGGTAAAGCTGGTGACCTGCCCGGTGGGCAGGGAAAACAGCCACACCAGCAGGGTCGAGGCACTGGAATAGTCAGCGTAGGGCTGGCCATAGGTGGTAGGGAAGAACCCCGGCCCATGGCGCAGCATCTCCTTGGCGAAAAGCACAAAGCGCGAGTCGAAGCCGATGACCGAATCGTGGCCGGCGCCGGCGCAGAACAGCAGCAAGGCCAGCAGCCCCAGCCCCAACGATTGCCAAAGTAATGTGTTCGCAGGGGAACTGGAGTGCGGGTTCATTCAGGCCTCGGTGGACCACTGCTGGTGCGGAATCGGCAGGTTGCGCGATTCACCGCGACCTATCGGGAAGTAGGTGAAACCGTTGCGCGCCAGGCGTTCGGCGTCGTACAGGTTGCGTCCATCGAAGATCACTGGCGCTTTGAGACGCTGATGGATCAGGTCGAAATCCGGCGCCTTGAACTGCTGCCATTCGGTGCAGATGATCAGCGCGTCGGCGCCATGGAGCACCGATTCCGGAGTGCCCATGAGCATCAGGCGCGATTCGTCCGGGTACAGACGCTGGGTTTCCTGCATGGCTTCCGGGTCGAAGGCCCGGACTTCAGCACCGGCCGCGAACAGCGCGTCCAGCAGCACCCGGCTCGGTGCGTCGCGCATGTCGTCGGTGTTGGGCTTGAACGCCAGGCCCCAGAGGGCAAAGGTCTTGCCTTCAAGGTCGCCTTTGTAGAACGCCTTGATGCGTTCGAACAGCTTGTGTTTCTGCCGCTCGTTGATGGCTTCCACCGCTTGCAACAGGTCACTGGAGCAGTGGGCTTGCTCGGCGCTGTGGATCAGGGCGCGCATGTCCTTGGGGAAGCAGGAGCCGCCGTAGCCGCAACCGGGGTAGATGAAGTGATAGCCGATCCGCGAGTCGGCGCCGATGCCCAAGCGCACCGATTCGATGTCTGCCCCCAGGTGCTCGGCCAGCTCGGCGATCTGGTTGATGAAGCTGATCTTGGTGGCCAGCATGCAGTTGGCCGCGTACTTGGTCAGCTCGGCGCTGCGCAGGTCCATGAACATGATGCGGTCGTGGTTGCGGTTGAACGGCGCGTAAAGGTTGCGCATCACATCGCGCACTTCCTCGCGTTCACAGCCGATGATGATCCGGTCCGGACGGCGGCAGTCGGTGACGGCCGAGCCTTCCTTGAGAAATTCCGGGTTGGAAACGATATCGAACTGCAGCGGGCGGCCGTCCAGGACCTTCTCTATGTGCGCCTTCAAGGTGTCGCCGGTGCCCACCGGCACCGTGGATTTTTCCACCAGGATCACCGGCTTCTCACGGTGGCGGGCCACTGCGTCGCCCACCGACAGCACATAGCGCAGGTCCGCCGAACCGTCTTCGCTGGACGGCGTGCCCACGGCAATGAACAGCACCTGGCCGTGTTGCACCGCGAGTTTTTCATCGGTGGTGAAGTGCAGGCGCTTGGCTTCGAGGTTTTCCTTGACCAGGCTGGCCAGCCCCGGCTCGAAGATGCTCACGTAGCCTTGTTGCAGCTGTTTGACCTTTTGCTCGTCGATGTCCATGCAGATGACATCGTGGCCGACTTCAGCCAATACGGCGGCTTGTACGAGGCCGACGTAACCACTTCCAAATACACTGATTTTCATGGGGTATTCCTGGGACTTGTCGCGGGTGCAGATCGAGAGTTGATGGTGATGACCCCAAGGATGACCAGGGCCACCCCGAGGCTTTTGGCAAGCGTGAAGGGTTCGTTGAACAGCGGCAGGCTGGCGGCCAGCAGGTAGACCAGGGCGTAGCTGATGCTGAGCAGCGAATAGGCCCGGCCCAGGGGCAGGTCGCGCAGGGCCAGGAGCCAGCAGAGCATCGACAGGGCGTAAGCAGCGATGGCTGCGATCACCACCCCCAGGGCGGCCAGATCGACGCTGCCAGCACTCAGCGCCGACAGCCACTGATCCGGGGCGGGCAGGCGGGTCATGCTCCAGCGCATGCCCAACTGGGCGCCGCTGACCAGAGCCACACTGCCCAGGGCGAAGGCAAAACCCTTGACCCGGCTCATGCGTGGCGACTCAACAGCAGCACGCCGCCAATCACCAGGGCCACGCCGAGCCAATGGCGACGGTCGATGGGCTCATGGAAGACGAAGCGGGCGATCAGGGTGATAAACACGAAATTCAGGCTGAGCATCGGGTAGGCCACACCCACCTCCATGCGTTGCAGCACCAAAAGCCACACCAGCAGGCCCAGGCCGAGGCTGAACAGGGCTAGCCACAGCCAGCCGGAACGCAGTTTTTGCAGGATGCCGGAGGGCTGGTCACGCCAGCTTTCCACGGCGAACTTCTGCGCCACCTGGCCCAGGCAGGTCAGCCCGCAGGCGAGCAACAGCAACAACAGGCTCATGGCTGACTCTGGGGAATGATGAAGATCACGATATTGCCTTGCTCGTAGCGCTTGGCATCCTTGGGCAGCAGCTCGACTTCATGTTCCTCGTCGCTGCTCTTGACCCGCATCACCACGCCGATCGAGCCTTGCTTACGGGCTTGCTCGATCCACGGCTGGACTTGGTTCAGGTCGACCTTGCGCGCCGCAGTGTCCTCGTAGCCCAGGCCGTACTTCACTTCGCCCTGGGTGTTGTAAAGGGTCACGTCGGGGCGACGCAGGCGCCAGGCCAGCGCAGCGGCAGCACCCAGGTCGTTGCTCAGCAGGGCCTTGGCCTGACCCAGTTCGGCCACGTGATCGATGATGAACTGGTCGGGAATCTTGTTGTAGACCACCTTGTTCGGCAGCGCCGCCGGGGCCAGGGCCACCAGCAGGAAGCTGCCCAGTGCCGGGGCGGCCCACAGGCTCAAGGGGCGCATGGCCTGCAACAGGTTGCTGATGATCCAGCCCAGCAACAGGATGTATACCAGGACCAGGTGCTGGGGCTCGTCCACATACACCGGTTTCTTCAGTTGGAAGTACACCAAGGCCAGCAGGGCCAACAGGCCGGCCAGCAGGTTGAGCACACCATTGAGGCTGAGGATACGGGTCTTGCCGGCGGTCAGACGGTCCATCAGGGTGTGACCCATCAGCAGGGCCACAGGCAGCAGGCAGGGCAGAATGTAGGCCGGCAGCTTGCCTTTGCTCAGGCTGAAGAAGGCCAGGGGCAGCACCAGCCACAGCAGCAGGAAGCCGCTGCTGTTCAGCCGCCGTTGTTCCCAGGCCTGCTTCAGGCTGGCTGGCAACAGCAGCACCCAAGGCACGCAGAAGCCCACCAGCAACGGCAGGTAGTACCACCAGGGCGAGGCGTGCTGCGCGTCTTCACCGGCAAAGCGGCGGATGTGCTCATGCCAGAAGAAGAACCGCCAGTAGTCCGGCTCCTGGGCATGCACCGCCAGGGCCCAGGGCAGGCTGACCAGAATCGCCACCAGCACGCCGATGCCGCCATAGGTCAGCAGCGAGCGCAGGCGCTTCTGCCAGATGGCGTAGGGCAGGGCCACCAGCACCGGCAGCAGCCAGGCCAGAAAGCCCTTGGTCATGAAGCCCATGCCGCAGGCCAGCCCCAGCAGCACCCAGGCGCCGATCTGTCCGCGTCGGCTCTGGCAGTCGAAGGTGAACCACAGTGCCACCAGGCTCAGGTTGACCCAGAAGGTGAACTGCGGATCGAGGTTGGCGTAGCCGGCCTGCAGCGCCACCACGGTAAAACTCATGTAGAGCAGGGCGCTGGCCAGGCTCTTGCGCGGGTCGTTCCACAGGCGCCTGGCCAACAGGTAGGCCAGGACCACGCTCAAGCCGGTGCTCAGGGCCGACGCCACGCGCACGCCAAACAGGTTGTCGCCAAACAGCGCCTGGCCGATGGCGATCATCCAGTAGCCGGCCACGGGTTTTTCGAAATAGCGGATGCCCATGAAGTGCGGCGACGCCCATTTGCCGGTCAGGAGCATTTCCTGGCTGATCTGCGCGTAGCGGGTTTCATCGGGAATCCACAGGCCGTGGGTGGCCATGGGCAACAGGTAGAACAGACCGAAAGCGATCAGCAGCAGCGGCAGGGCCCAACGTCTGGTCATGCGCCTTGCACTCCCAGCCAGCCTTCACGGCCTTGCAGCGCGCCACGCACGACCTTGCCCGCCGGCAGGCTGGCCAGATCCGCCGGGAGCATCTGCCCCAGGGGTTGAAAGTGGATGTCGCGTTGCTTGGCGCTGGCCAGCAACTGGCGGAAATCATTGGCCATGAGAATCCCTTCTACTTCTGCATGCACGGTGTAGACATTGAGTTTGTCCGGACTGAACCGGTCGAGGATGTAGCGGTTGAAATCCTTGGCGGCCACCACCGGCCCGACCACTTCGTCGAAGGTCGGCAGGTCCACCGGAATCTGTGGGGCGCCCAGGCTGCCGTCCGCCAGTCGTGGCTGGAACAGGCTCTGGCCGCGGCAGTCGCTGTTGTAGCGAAAGCCGAACTGTTGCTTGGCTTCGATGACGCGTTCATCGGCGCGCCAACCGGCAGACGCCGAGCAGCTCACCGCTTGCCCGAGAATATCGTTGAGGCTGTCGACGCCACGGCGGATCTGTTCGATCAGCTGTGCCTGACTCCAGCGCCCGGTGTTGGCCTGCCAGCCGTGATGATCCCAGGCGTGCAGGCCAACTTCATGACCGGCGGCCAGGGTCTGGCGCATCAAGTGCCCCAGGTCGCGGCCGATGGGTTTGCCCGGCCAGGCGGTGCCAGCCAGGAGAATGTCCCAGCCGTACAGGCCCGCGGCATTGGAACGCAGCATTTTCCAGAGGAACTGCGGACGGATCAGGCGCCACAGGTGGCGCCCCATGTTGTCCGGCCCGACGCTGAAGAAGAACGTGGCCTTGACCCCGGCTTCCTCCAGCGATTCGAGCAGCCGTGGCACCCCCTCCCGGGTGCCGCGGTAGGTATCGACATCAATGCGCAGACCTGCTTGCATCAGCGAGCTTCTTCTTTGGAACGATCGGCGATTTCCAGCATCGCTTCACGCAGGAAGAAGTCCAGGGTATTGCCGATGGTTTGGCTCATCTCCACGGTCGGCTCCCAGTTCAGCAGGCGCTTGGCATTGGCGATGCTGGGCTTGCGGTGTTCCACGTCCTGGTAGCCGGCACCGTAGAACGCCTTGCTCTCGACGTCGCGGAAACCGGCGAACGGCGGGAAGTTGCTGCGCAGCGGGTGAGCTTCGAACTGACGCAGCAGCTCTTCGCCCAGCTGACGGATGCTGGCTTCGTTGTCCGGGTTGCCGATGTTGATGATCTGGCCGTTGCAGCAGTCGTTGTCGTTGTCGACGATGCGCGCCAGGGCTTCGATGCCGTCGGCGATGTCAGTGAAGCAGCGCTTCTGCTCGCCACCGTCGAACAGACGGATCGGCGTGCCTTCCACCAGGTTGAGGATCAGCTGGGTGATGGCGCGGGAGCTGCCGATACGGGCCGAGTCCAGGCGGTCCAGGCGCGGGCCCATCCAGTTGAACGGACGGAACAGGGTGAAGTTCAGGCCCTTGGCGCCGTAGGCCCAGATCACCCGGTCCAGCAACTGTTTGGACACCGAGTAGATCCAGCGTTGCTTGTTGATCGGACCCACGATCAGGTTGGAGCTGTCTTCATCGAAGTTGTTGTCCTGGCACATGCCATAGACTTCCGAGGTCGACGGGAAAATCACCCGCTTGTTGTACTTGACGCAGTAGCGAACCAGCTTGAGGTTCTCTTCGAAGTCCAGCTCGAACACGCGCAGTGGGTTGCGGGTGTATTCGATCGGGGTGGCGATGGCCACCAGCGGCAGGACCACGTCGCACTTCTTGATGTGATATTCGATCCACTCGGAGTGGATGCTGATATCGCCTTCGACGAAGTGGAAGTTCGGATGGCTGCGCAGGCGCTCGATGGCGTCTGAGCCGATGTCCAGGCCGTAGACGTCGTACTTGTCGTCACGCAGCAGGCGCTCGGACAGGTGATTACCGATAAAGCCGTTGACGCCGAGGATCAGCACGCGGGTGCGGCGTGGCTTGCGGCCGGACTCGGCACCGCGCAGCAGGGAGCCGTCCACCAGACCCAGCTCATTGGCCAGTTGCGGGCCACCCAGGTACAGGCCGTTGGCGTTGCGCTGGCCGGAGGTGATCACCAGGGAGTCTTCGCCACAGGCGATGCGCAGCGGGTCGACGCTGATGACCCGGCCCGGGGCCTGGCCTTCGTTGCCCTTGGCAACTTCGGCGCTCCAGACGATCAGCTTGTGCTCGCCGACGGCGCAGAAGGCCCCCGGGTAAGGCTGGGTCACTGCGCGTACCAGGTTGAACAGTTCTTCGGCGGGGCGCTTCCATTCGATCTTGCCATCGGCTGCAGTACGGCGACCGTAGTAGCTGGCCTTGGATTCGTCCTGGGCGGTCTCGGTGATCTTGCCCTGGGCCAGCGCCGGCAGGGTGTCGCGTAGCAGGCTGGCAGCGGCGTCACGCAGTTTGTGGTGCAGGCTCAGGGCGGTGTCGCTGCGTTCGATGGCCACGCGCTGCTGGGCGATGATGGCCCCGGCGTCGGCACGCTTGACCATGCGGTGCAGGGTCACGCCGGTTTCGGTTTCGCCCTTGACCAGCACCCAGTTGGCCGGAGCACGGCCGCGGTAGCTCGGCAGCAGCGAGCCGTGCAGGTTGAACGCACCCTTGCGGGCGGTGGCCAGCAGGGGTTCGCTCAGCAGATTGCGGTAGTAGAAGGAGAACAGGTAGTCCGGGTCGAGTTTGCTGATGCGCTCGATCCACAGCGGGTGGTTGGCATCTTCCGGGGCATGCACGGCAATGCCTTTGCGGGCGCACAGCTGGGCGACGGAGCCGTAGAAGGTGTTCTCCTTGGGATCGTCGGCGTGGGTGAACACGGCAGCGATCTCGTAGCCTGCATTGAGCAGGGCTTCGATGCCCGCACAGCCAATATCGTGGTAGGCGAAGACAACAGCTTTATTGCTCATGGCGAAACCTGATCAGTATGAGTGGAAGTTAAACCGTCGACAGTGACAGCCGGGGCGGGGACCGCCGGCTGGCTGCGCAAGACTTTTTCGATGAAGAAGCGCGGGCGGGCCCGTACGTCGCTGTACATGCGTCCCAGGTATTCACCCAAAAGACCCATGCCGATGAACTGGCCACCGGTGAACACGAACAGCACCGCAAACAGCACGAAGGTGCCGTCGCCGGCCCAGGTGGCGCCGAAGATCAGCCGCAGGATGATCAGCATCAGGGCGAACAGCGCGCCGACGCCGGCCATGCCGAAACCGATGATGCTCAGCAGCCGCAGGGGGGTGGTGGTCATGCAGGTGATCAGATCGAACATCAGATTGATCAGGCGCATCGGGCTGTACTTGGAGTCGCCGTGCTCGCGCTCGGCGTGCTCCACCAGCACCTCGGTGGTGTGCCGGGCGAAGCTGTTGGCCAGGATCGGGATAAAGGTGCTGCGTTCGGTGCAGGCCAGCATCGCGTCGATGATGGTGCGGCGGTAGGCCCGCAGCATGCAGCCGTAGTCGCTCATGGCCACACCGGTGGAGCGCTGCACAGCGAGGTTGATCAGCTTCGACGGCCAGCGACGGAAGGCCGAGTCCTGGCGGTTGTTGCGCACAGTGCCGACCACGTCGTAGCCGAGCTCGGCCTGGGCCACCAGGCGCGGGATTTCTTCCGGCGGGTTCTGCAGGTCGGCGTCGAGGGTGATGACCACGTCGCCGCGGCACTGCGCGAAGCCGGCCATGATCGCCGCGTGCTGACCGTAGTTGCGGTTGAGGATCACCGCAACTACGGGGCTGCCTTCGCGCTCGGCGGCTTCTTGCAGGAGGGTCGCCGACTGGTCGCGGCTGCCGTCGTCCACCAGGACGATTTCAAAGTCGTGCTTGAGCTGGCGGCAGGCCGCTTCGGTGCGGCGCAGCAGCTCCGGCAGGCTCTGTTCTTCGTTGTAGACCGGAATGACGATCGACACGAACTGGATTGGGTAAGGTTTCAAAGGCTTCAGTCCAGGAGGTTGGCAATGGCATCGGAGACCCGTTCGACATCGTCGAGGGTCATGTCCGGGAACAGTGGGATCGAGCATAGACGCGCCGAGTTCCATTCGGTGTGTGGCAGCCGCACATCGGCGAAGCGCTGTCGATAATAGGTATGCAGGTGAGTGGCGATGAAGTGGATGCCGGTGCCGATGTTCTGCTCCTGCAGGCCCTTCATGAAGGCTTCACGGTCCAGGCCGCAGCGTTCGGCGTCGATGCGCAGGATGAACAGGTGCCAGGCGTGCTGCTGCGGGTACTGGGGCAGGTGCAGGGGTTGTACCGGCAGGCCTTCGAGGCGCTCCAGGTAAGCCTTGGCCAGCACTTCGCGCTTGGCGTTGATGTCGTCCAGGCGCTGCAGCTGTACCAGGGCGATGGCGGCGTTGATGTCCGCCAGGTTGTACTTGAATCCGGGCTCGATCACTTGGGCCTGGGGCTTGCGACCGTGGGTCAGGCGATCGTAGGCGTCCACCCCCAGACCGTGGAACTTGAGCATGCGCACCCGGTCGGCCAGGGCTTGGTCGTCGCTGACGAACATCGCACCTTCGGCGCAGGTCATGTTCTTGATGGCATGGAAGGAAAAGATTGCCGTGCCCCGCGCGCCGATGGCGCGGCCGCGATAGGTGGTGCCGGCGGCGTGGGCGGCGTCTTCGATCACCGGGATGCCGTGCTTGTCCGCCAGGGCGTACAGCGGGTCCAGGTCGAAGGCGGCGCCGGCGTAGTGCACCGGGATGATGGCCTTGGTCCGTGGCGTAATGGCCGCCTCGATGGTGGCGGCGTCGCTCATCAGGGTGTCGGGATCGACATCGACGAATACCGGGGTCGCCCCCAGCAGGCAGATCATGTTGGCGGTGGAGACCCAGGTCTGCGACGGGGTGATGACTTCATCCCCCGGACCGATGCCCAGGGCCAGCAGGGTGATGTGCATGGCGCCGGTGGCCGACGACAGGGCCACGGCGTGGCGGGCGCCGACGCGGTCGGCGAATTGCTGTTCAAGTTCCTGGTTTTTCGGGCCGGTGGTGATCCAGCCGGAGCGCAGAACCTGCTCCACTGCAGCTATCTCTTCGTCGCCGATACTCGGGCGCGAGAAAGGAAGGAAAGCCTGGTTCATGGTTACCTCGGGTTTAGCTGATGCCGGAAATACGGGGTGATGCGAACGAACGATTGATGGAGCGCGGGGGAGGTCATGCAGTCATCAAGGCTCATCCAGTTATTGGGCCGGGGTGGCGATCCATGCAGCGTTTGAGTAAAGAAGGTGTTTGTTAAAAGTAAATGCAGATCAAGGTGTTATCTTGACAACCTGAGAAAGCACTGCGTTCGGCAGGAGGCTTGTTGGTGGCTGAGATTAAGCGGAAAAATGTGAAACGAATATGAAAAATAGGGCAAAAGTCCGTTTTTCTGCGGGCCAGACAGCTAGTGTTCAGTTTGCTGTCAAGGTTGTAGTGCGGCGGGGTGCCGGCAGCCATTTCAAGGGCTTGAAGAAGCACTTTAAGGAGCGCTTGCAGGAGGCTTTGAACGGTGTCTTGAACTTGGCCATGAACGGCGCAGGGAACTGCGCTCCGGCATCGTCTTTGCCTTCGGGGGGAGCATGACTTCGCAGGAACAACCGGCCGTTGCCGACAACGCGCACAAGGCCAACCCGTTGCGCCTGTACCTGGCCCGTCTGGCGCCCTCCAGCCAGTCGACCCTGCGTTACGTGCTGCAGGACGCCGCCGATCGCCTGGGGTATGACGAACTCAACCTTGAGGATATCCCCTGGCACCACCTGCAACCCGAACAGGTGACGGCCCTGGTGGCCACATTGCGCCGTGACGGCTATGCCCCGAATACCTCGTCGCTGTACGTCAATGCCCTGCGCGGGGTGATGAACGAAGCCTGGCGCAGCAGTCTGATCAGCCAGGACCATCTGCTGAAAATGCGCTCGGTCAAGGCCATGGGCGGTACACGCCTGTCCCGGGGGCGCAATCTCAAGCGCGGGCTGATCCAGGACCTGATGGCGGTGTGTGCCGCCGACCCGCGGCCCCAGGGCGTGCGCGACGCGGCAATCATCGCGGTGCTGTACGGCTCGGGCATGCGCAAGTCCGAATCGGTGAACCTGGACCTGGCCCAGGTGGACTTCGTCCAGCGCAGCCTGCAGGTGCTGGCCAAGGGCAACAAGCAACTGATCAAGTACGCCCCGGCCTGGGCCTTCGACAAGCTCCAGGCCTGGCTGGACCTGCGTCGCGCAGACTTGCCGGCAGGCCTTGAGGACGACGCTTTCCTGTTCAACCGGATCCGTCGCGGTGGTCATATCACCCGTGAACGCATCAGCAAGCACGCCATCTACTACATCGCCCGCCAGCGGGGCGCCCAGGTTGGCGTGCGCATCATGCCCCACGACTTTCGTCGTTCGTTCATTACCCGGGTGATCGAGGAACATGACCTGTCGATCGCCCAGAAGCTGGCGCACCACACCAATATCCAGACCACCGCCAGCTATGACATGCGTGATGACAATGAACGACGCCGGGCCATCGACCGCTTTGACCTGTGAGTGTCAGCCGTTCAACAGGTCGACCGGGAAGGGGACAGATGCCCGGTCAGGTCCCAGGCCTCGAGCATTTTGGCGTACTCAAAGGCGTGGCTTGGGTCACTCTGCAGCCAGTCTTCGAACGCCTGGCGTTCATCCAGGCTGCAATCGGCCTCACGCAGGCGGATGCACCAGTGGGCGGCCTGCATCATCAAGTATTCATCTGCTTCGCTGGCAGGACTGTTCATCGTGCGGTCCTTGTTCAAAGTGGCGCCGCTCATGAGGGAGAGGCGCGGCACGTAGAAATCACTTGCAATCTAGAGTGTATAACGAGAAAAAAGCGTCAATTTTTTGCGTGAAATCAGTCATTGGTATCGGTGCGCAGGCCTGAGGCAAGGCCTGGATGCTGCTCTATAATCGGCATGTTTCACCTGTGGCAAATGGAATCGACCAGTCAAATGAGGGAGCAATCGTGAGCGCCAAACTGTGCAACAACACCAATGCCGTGACTTTTGTCAGCAAATACAAGGCAGCCTGCCAGCCGATCGCCGATCAACTGGACCTGCCGGTGGAAAACATCCTTGGCCTGGCGGCCCAGGAGAGCCAGTACGGCGCCGGACGTATTGCCCGCGAGCTCAATAACTATTTCTCCTTGCATGCCCCGGCGCCCCTGCAGAGCGGGGCCGAGGCGCCCCAGGGCAACGCCAACATCAAGGTGGCGAAGTTCGACTCGTTCCAGAAGTGTGCCCAGTCCTTCGCCTTGCGCTATGGCTCGTCGGTGCGCAGCAAGCGCGACCCCATGGAGTTCGCCCAGGCCCTGGTGCGCAGCGGCTACAACAGTGGCGACGCGGCCTCCGGTGGCCGCAACGGTTTTGCCGAGTACCTGGCGAAGATCATTGTCGCGGTCAGAGGGCGCATGGCGTGCTGAGAAAAAATCCCCACGCATGGCTGCTGGGCCTGCCCCTGGCCTGCGCGGCACTCGTCGCCTGTGCCGGTGCAGTGCTGCAGCCGGATGAGGTCAAGGCCACGGGCCTGACCCGCGAGCAGGCCCAGGAAGTGCTGCTGGTAGCCTTGAAGCATCAGGACTATCAACTGAGCAAACCCGGGGTCTTTGTCGATGGTGACCTGCAGGACGACAGCGGCCAGCCGCCGCATCCGGGCTACTTCGACTTCAGCCTCGGCTACAACGATCCCAAGGCCGGCGCCACTGAGTACTGGGGGCTGTTCTCGGTGAGCACCGCCACCGGCGATGTCTGGGAAATCAACAGCTGCAAGCGTCTGGACGGCAGTGAGTTGCGGGCCTTGCAGGGGCAGATCATGGCCCGTACCGGCAAGACCCTGGCGGATGAAGAGCCCCAGCGCCAGGGACTGGGTTGCGAGGATCAACCATAGTCCCGAAACCGGTCTGCATCAGGCCGCAGCGCTCAGGTGCAGGACCGTAAAATAGGCCGCCGTGCCAATCGCCGCGGTGCTGATCAAGCCCAGGCTGTTGCTCAGGGCAATGAGCCCCACCAGCAACAGGGACACCGAGGCTGCCAGGGGCTCGCGGCTCATCTCGCTGAAGGCGATGTACACCGCGAAGTTGATGAACACCGCCACCGGCAGCACCCGCTCCAGGCAACGCTGCAGGCCGGGTTGCAGGCGGATGCTCACGAACGCCGGAATGATCCGCACCAGGCAACTGGTGGCCAGTAGCGCAGCAATGGTGACCCAGGCCGAATCGTTCATGGCTTGGCCCTGGAAAGCAGGACAGTGCTGATCAGCACACTGGGAATCCAGAAGTACAGGGTGCCCAGGAGCATGATCAATACCAGGGTCACCGCGACACAGAGCGCCACCATCGACAAGATGGCCAGACGACGTTCGTGCGCCAGGCTCAAGCGGCTGCGCAACTGCGCCAGCGACAGGTACATCAGCACCACGCTGGCCGGGTAGCCCAGGTTGACCTCGGTGCCGATCCACTGCAGCGGCAGCCATTTGCCCAGCCATGCCCCCAGCACCCCGGCCAGTGCCCAGGTCAGGAAGATCGTTGCGCGTATCACCAGCACCGTGACCGGATTGTCCCGTTCGTGCTCGGTGGCGTAGGCCTCGTCCCCCAGCATATGGGCCGCCGCGGCCTTTTGCAGGAACCCCCGGGGCAACCGTGGGCTGGAGGTGAAGGCAATGGGCAGGTAACGGCTGTTGATCGAAGCCGAGACCAGCAGCAGGGTGAAGAACCCGGCTCCCGACTGGGCCAGGGGCAGGGCGGCGAACTGACCGCTGCCGGTGAATCCCAGCATCCCCACCAGTGCCACCTCCAGCAGTGACCAGTCGGCGCGACCTGCCAGCAGGCCGAACAGCATGCTCACCGGGACAATGGCCAGCGCGGCCGGGGCCACCCTGCGCAGAGCACCTGACGTGCTTTGTGCGAACGGCATCTGTTGCTCGACCTGCATAGGTTTCCTCACCTTTTGCTCATTACCGAGGCAAAGACCCGGAGCGGCGCCCCAGTCATTGGTCGAGGGAGTCTAGGAAAGGCAGCGAGACAGCGTCTTGTACGATTGTGCGAGTTTGCCGGGGCTCAGAAGCGGTAGCCGACGTTGACCATCACTGCGGCAGCGCCCAGCACCACCAGCTCGGTGCCCACCGGTCCGTAGTGCACGCCCACCGCCGGAATCAGCACCGGCGCCACGCCAAAGTGGTTCAACGGGATCTTATCCTTGTAGTCGCCCTTGTAGCCCTGGATCAGGCCGCCGCTGAGCTTGGCGTAGACCGGCCAGTCGGCGTGTTCCCAGGCCTTGCCCAGGTACGCGTAGTAGGAGCGCTGGGAGAAGGAGTTGCGAAAGGTGCTCACGCCCCACAATTGACCGTCGGCGTAGTTGCGCTCCAGGCCGATCAGATCCTGGTGGTTGTTGTGGTCGGGATCGTTGCTCCAGTGGTTGGTGTAGACGCTGGTCTGCACGTACCAGTAGTCCTGTTGCGCGGCGGCTTGCAGCGTCTGGCTGGCGGCGGCCAGCAGCAGGGCCAGGCCCGCGGCTTGGGTTCGAAGCATTGCTTTCATCAGGGTTCCCTGCCATCGCGACAGTCGTGCCCCCTCGGAAATCAAGGGGGAAAAGGGGGCAGACGCTAACATCCAGCTATTCAGCGAATCAATGATTGAACTGTTGCTTGATCTATATCGGCTTCGATGCGCTGGATCAGGTAGGGGAAGAACGGGTTGGCGGTCAGGCGCATCAGTTCCTCCATGGGCACCACCAGCACGCCGCGTTCACCGCGGGCGGCGATGGTGCCCAGGTGCACGCCGAAGTCTTCTCCGGGGGTGGGCTGGGTCCCGTACAAACCGTCGTCCACAGGGAACGGCAAGGCCACGTGGGACAAGGAAAACACCCCCGCCGGATAGGCTAGATCCAGGGGCCGTAGCTGGCTGTCCAGGCTCAGGGCGGGGGTGCTGACTTCGGCCAGGGTCGCGCCGTCGCTGCCTTCATTGGTCAGCACCCGGGTGCTGTAGTTGCGCGGCGGTGCCGGCAGCAGGCTGGCCAGGGAGGTGAGGCTGGCGGGGTCCAGCAGGCCTTCGAAGTCCCGGTCCCGGTTGAGGTCGAAAATCACCAGTTCACTACCGTTGGCCGGCAGTTGCCGGTACAGGCCGCTGACCAGGGCGGGGGTACTGACTGTGGCATCGGTCAGTGACTGGAAGCTGAGGATCGGTGGCAACCGGTTCAGGCGCGGGTCGCCCACCAGGGCCAGCAACTGGCTTTGCAGGGCATCGGTCAGCAGCCATGACTGGCGCGCGGCATTGACCGGAAACGAGTTGTACTTGAATGGGTTGTACTCAGGGCGCAGGTTCAGCCAGGCCGCCTTGCTGAAGGCCGGAAACACCGCCGGCCAGCCGGCCACACCGGCAAAGCGCGCCGACGGGGCTACGCCGATCATCGGCGAAATCAGTACCAGGCGCTGGGCCTGGGGCAACTGCGGATTGTCCAGGGCGTCCAGGGCGTACTTGACCGCCAGGGCACCACCGTTGGAGTAACCGACGACATGCAAGGGCGCAGGCGCCGGGACTTCGGCCCGAGCGGCACGCAGGGCCAGGCGGGTAGCGGCCAGCCAGTCCTGCCAGTGGGCGTCGGTCAGGCCGGCCGGCACCGTGCCGTGGCCGGGCAGGCGCAGGCCGATGGCCAGGTAACCGTGCTCGACGTAGCGCCTGGCAACGTGGCGCAAGCTGTAGGGCGAGTCGGTCAAACCATGCAGCAGCACCACCACGCCCCGTGGCGTGCCTGAGGGCCGCAGCAGGTAGGAGCGGTTCCAGTCGGTGGCAAAGCGGGGCGGGTAGACCCGGCTGTCCACGCGATAACGGTTGAAGGGCGGGACCTGGGTCGGGTCCAGGCGGTCGCTGACTTCACGCCGGACTTCGGCAAACAAACGCTCCTCGGCCTGCATCCAGGCCGCCCAGTCGGCGCGATCGATCTGTTCGATGCTCAGTTCATGGGGCACCCGCAGGTGCCAGGGTTGCAGCGCCGGACCCCGCTCGCTGTCGTAGGCACGCCAGGCCAGCAGGGTGAGTGCGGCAACGCCGAGGATCAGCGCGCCACCCTTGAGCAGGCGCGACAGGGTCGGGGCGATCACGGGCGGGGACTCGGTTGGAGGGCGCTGATGCGATAAACGCAGCGTCGATCGCCAGTGATCAGGTGCTCCACGCGCTGCACCTGCCCCAGGTCGCCAATGGCGGCCTGGAACACTTGCAGTTCGGAGCGGCAGAAGCCCTGGCACTGCTGGGCCGCGACACAGATCGGACAGTGACTCTCGATCAATAGCCAGCCCTCGCCGTCGGCCTCGACACTGGCCATGTAGCCGGCGACTTCACGGATCTGCGCCAGGGCCCGGACCCGTTCTTCCAGGGTCGGTAGCGGGGCGCAGACGTCGAGGTACTGCGCGGTGTTGACCCGCTCCATATCAGTGACGATGCGTTCCACGCCGTCGGCCCCATAGACCGCGCGAATCGAATCGATCAGTTGCAGGGTCAGGTGGGCATGGGTGTCGGGAAAACGGGCCTGGGCCTGCTCGGTCAACACCCATTTCTGCGACGGACGCCCGGCGCCCTGGGCCGGCATCATCTGCCCGGCGATCAGTTCAGCGTCCAGCAGTTTCTGTAGCTGCTGGCGGGTGGCTTCCAGGGACACCTTGAGCAGCGGGGCCAGGTCGGCGGTTTTCAAGGGGCCGCGGGTTTTCAGCAGAAACAGAATTCGCTCGGCGGTGGCTCCGGGGTTCTTCTTCTCGGCAGGGGAGGATATCGAGGACATGCTGGGCCATTAACCAATGCGCAAGTGGGGTATCAAGGGCGTGCAGGACGCTGCTAACCGCGCAAGCATAACAGGCTCCGGCCAAGGGGCCCGGCGATTGTCGCGCTTTGAACGGCGGATTGGGCAAGAGAGCGAGACGATGAAAAATTAATTATCAAAGTAATTACTTGTGTAATACAGTGCGGCTTTATCGAACACCCTAAGGGAGCAAGGCATGGCTTCGACAAACGGATGGTCAGCACTGTTACTGGGCAAGAACGGACTGCGCTCGGCAGCCCTGGCCGGTGGCGTGGCGCTGCATGCAATCAATGTGTACCTGGTCACCACGCTGTTGCCTTCGGTGGTCAAGGATATCGGCGGCCTGGACTACTACGCCTGGAATACCACCTTGTTCGTGGTGGCCTCGATCATAGGTTCGGTGCTGTCCACCCGGGCCCTGGGGATACTGGGGCCGAAGCTCGCCTATGCCCTGGCCGGCCTGGTGTTCATGCTCGGTTGCGGCCTGTGTGCCCTGGCCCCGGACATGGGCTGGCTGATCATCGGGCGCAGTGTCCAGGGCCTGGGCGGAGGGCTGCTGTTCGCCTTGCCCTACGCGATGATCCGCCTGGTGTTCGACGAGCCGCTATGGCCCCGGGCGATGGCGCTGATTTCCGCCATGTGGGGCGCGGCCACCCTGATCGGCCCAGCCGTGGGCGGGGTCTTCGCCGAACACGGCGCCTGGCGTGCGGCGTTCTGGGTGCTGCTGCCCTGCACCTTGCTGTTCATGCTGCTGGCGATCGCCCTGTTACCGGGCAAAAGCCGCGAAACGGCGCCCCGCAGTCCCATTCCCGGGCTGCAACTGGTGTTGCTGACCGCGGTGGTGCTGGCGATCTCCATTGGCAGCATCACACCTTCGCCCGGGTACAACGCGCTGGGCCTGGGCGTCGGTCTGGGCCTGTTGCTGCTGGTGGTGGTGCTGGAGAACCGCTCCGGCAAACGTCTCTTGCCCCGCGACAGCCTGAAGTCCGGCAGCCCCTTGCTGGCGCTGTACCTCTCCATGGCGCTGCTGGTGGTGGGCATGACCAGCGAGGTCTTTGTGCCGCTGTTCCTGCAAGAACTGCATCAGCAGACGCCCTTGCTGGCGGGTTACATCGCCGCGCTGATGGCGGCCGGCTGGACACTGGGGGCGATCTTCAGCTCTGGCCTGAGCCCCCTGGGCGCGGCCCGGGCCATCGCCAGCGGGCCGTTTCTGGTGGTGGCCGGCCTGCTCCTGGCCTGTCTGTTCATGCCTGCCACGGCCACGCCGCTCCTGAGCCTGGGGGCGGTGTGCCTGGCCATGTTGCTGGTGGGCACAGGGATCGGCCTGGCGTGGCCCCATCTGTTGTCCCGAGTCCTGGAAAACGCGGCCGATGACCAGAAGGAGCTGGCGGGCGCTTCGATCACCACGGTGCAACTGGTGGCCACGGCCCTGGGCGCGGCGCTGGCGGGGATGATTGTCAACCTGGCCGGACTCAGCTCCAGCGCCGGTGTTGCCGGTACGGCCCAGGCCGCGGCCTGGCTGTTCGGTCTCTACGCCGGGGTATCGGCCCTGCTGTTTATCAGCATGCGTCAGGTCCGGCGCCACCATACCCGGGCGCTGGCCGAGGCCTGAGGCCTGCCTGACTCATCACTCTCCAAGGACATACAGATGAACAGCCTCAATACCGCTTGCCAGGAACAGGGCTTCCTTTTCGATCCGGGAGTCGCCCCATTGTTCGCGCACCTGGACCTTCGTCTGCTGGGGGGACGCGCCATCGGCATTGCCGACAATCAGTTCACCGATCTGCTCAGCGTCCTCGGCGGCCCGGGCTGCGGGGTGTGCAATGGCAACCCCCGGGACCTGCGCCGGGAGAACCTGCGCCAGTTCAGCTATCGCCTGGACGGTTCGGGCGAACTCAGCAGCGCAACGCCGGCGCTGCGGGAGCTGCCCCGGCAGTTGCATCAGCGATCGGCGCCCGGCGCCGGCGAAGCGCCGCTGGAGCTTGGCTTGCAACCCTGGCGCCTGGGGCCCCACAGCCCCTATGGATTCCTGCCCCTGGGCCAGACCCGCAGACGGTCCAATATCTCCCTGGATTCCATCGACAATCCGGCCACCGTGCTGACCCTGTCCCATTGGCCGGCCAACAAGACTCCCAGCGCCTACAAGGCCAACCTGTCCACCACCAGCGCCCTGATCTTTCTCCAGCAGGGGCTGAGGGTGGAACAGGCGCAGGTGATCACCAGCGATCATTTCGATCTTGACGGGCTGGCCTCGGTCTACGCCTTCCTGGCCCCCGAGCAGGCCCTGCGGCACCGTCAATTGCTGATCGATATCGCACGACTCGGCGACTTCACCCGGGGCACTTCGTCCCAGGCCCTGCACTGCGCCTTTACCCTGCATGCCCTGGCCGCCCGAGTGCGCAGCCACAGCCAGGGCGGCAACGACCGGCAACTCATGGCGCGTTTCACCGCACTGCTGCCGCAACTGGCCGATGTGCTGGATAACACCCGGCGTTACGCCGAACTGTACGACCCGGCCATGCAGGAGCTGCAGCGCAGCACGGCGCTGGTGGAGCATCCCGCCACACGGATCGAAGAGTACCCGGACATCGATCTGGCGATCTTTCGCCTGCCTGACGGCGCATGGCAGGGCGAGGGCGAGTACTTCGGCCTGTCGCCGGTGGCGTTGCACAATCGCAGCCGCTGCGCGGTGCTGGCCATCGTCAATCAGGGGCGTATCGAAATCCGCCAGCGTTATGAAAGCTGGGTCGAGCGCAGCAGCGGCATTCCCCGGGCCCGTCGGGACCTGGCGATCTTCGCCCGGGCCTTGCAGGAAACGGAGCTCACTCCTGGGCAGTGGCACTACGACGGAGTGCAGGCAATCATGCCGGGCCTGAGGTTTGTCGCCGACCGGCCCAGCAGCCACTCCAGCGACAAGCTGCTGGCCGAACTGCGTCAGTTCCTTGGCCAGGCCCCGGTGGCCTGGGATGCCAACGGCCAGGCCACATAACGCAGCACCGCCAACTTCGCTTTGCCTGGCGCCCTTGTGCTGTAATTCGCGGCCACCGAACAGCACAAGGAAGCCTGTGGATGCACGAATCCGCCCGTCACATCGTCGATCTGTATCAGCGTCATGCCCAAGCTTGGGACCGTGCGCGCCGGGCCAACACCCAGGCATTTCACAGCGAACAAGCCTGGTTCGAACGCTTTCGCCAGGTCATGGGGTCTGGCCGACAGGTACTGGACCTGGGGTGCGGCGGTGGCGAGCCGGTAGCGCGCTATTTGCTCGAACATGGATACGCGGTCACTGGCGTCGACAGCAGCGCCGCCTTGCTGGATCAGTGTCGCCAGCGCTTTCCCCAACAGCAGTGGATCAACGCCGACATGCGCGGTCTGGCCCTGGACCAGGACTTTGCCGGCATTCTGGCCTGGAACAGCCTGTTCCACCTGAGCCCGGACGATCAGCGCGCCATGTTTGCCGTGTTCGAACGCCACGCCGGCCCAGGCTGCGCCCTGATGTTCACCAGCGGACCAGCAGCAGGGGAGGCCATCGGCGAGTTCGAAGGCGAGGCCCTGTACCACGCGAGCCTGGACCCGGGGGAATACTGCACCTTGCTCGATACCCACGGTTTCGAGGTGGTGCAGCAGGTCAGTGAAGACCCGGAGTGCTGCGGGCTGACGGTGTGGTTGGCGCGGGGGATTTACTGAGGCTCAAAGCACGCCCTGGCGCCTGGCGATGTCCCGCAGGCAAATGCCCAGGGCACGTTTTTCATAGTCGAGTGGATCGAAGCCGAGAATGAAATCCGCGCGCATCAGCGACTGGACGACCGTATCGCTTTCATCCCGAAACTGCTTGCGCTTGAGCATGTCGGTCACCTCCGGGGCATACCATTGGTAGCGCTCTTGCAGGTGAAAGAAGGTGGCGAACTCATCCCAGGTGCTGTTGCCGGTGACCGTCAGCCCCAGTTCTTCATGGGTGACTCCGGCAATCCCAAGGGGCGAACCCTTGAGGGTGAAGCTCATATCCAGAGCGACGCTAGTGTCGAATGGATGAGGCATCGTCTCGGACGGGTCTTCATCCCCCTTGATTGAGGAGTTGCACTGGTGACAAGAGGGCACCAGGTTGTACAGCGACACCGCCAGATAGGGGTAGATCGACTTCGGCAAGAAATGATCGAGGGGAGGCCGCAACTCCAGTTTCTTTGGGTCGCCGGCTTTCTGGCCGTGGTAGTTCACATGGTGCAGATGGCAGTAAGGGCAGATGCGCAATGAGTAACTGCCTACCAGCTTGTAGGCGTTCCAGCCGACGCCCTTGTAGATGAATTTGCTGTAGTCGAAGATTTCGCCCAGCTTGGTGATCAACTTCTCCATATCGGCCTGCCGAACGCCGGACTTTGCGCTGGGTCGATTTCGCAAGTAATGATCAAGGGGCCCGGCTTTGTGTTTGACCTGTTGGATCACCTTGTGTAGTCGGCTTACATCGCCGACAAGTATGAAATCGCGCTCGCTCTGCAACACCCTCTTCAAGTCTGATGTGAAGGGCGGATAACCGGCGAAGGGTGACTTCCAGGCACTCATGGCCTCGTCAAAACGTTTGCCCAAAGTTTCTAGATGCTGTTTGGCAACATCCGGCGAAGCCACCTTAAGCTTGAGCATCTTCGCTCCCGATCAGCACGTTCAGTTGCTGTTGCACATGGCGTCTGAGTTCATCGTTGGCCAATGTTCCAGCGATCTGCCTGGCGTGCCCGATGCTTTGCGGGTCCTGATCTTCTCGGTTCAGGACGGCGGAGAGCTTGGTCAGCAACTGCAGATTGAACTCGCCCGTGAAGTCTCCGACAGCGAAGACCGAGTTCAAGGTTTGCTTGGGGGTGTAGCCGAAGGCATTGGTCAGTTGCTGGTTGTCCAGGTCGAACAGGCGACCGGCCGGGGTGTCGGCGGCGATGATCAGAGAATGAGTGGAAATGAACACGTGAGTTCTTTTGGCCAGGGAACCGAACTCCTTGATGAATTTCAGCAGGCTGTCGATGTACATGCGTTGCCACTTGGGGTGCATGAACATTTCACCTTCATCGATGCACAACAGCATCAACCGATCCTGCGATTCGCGCTCAAACTCACCGAAAGCCCTGGCGATGGCGCAGTACAGGGACATCATGCTGGCCTGGCCGGAGCTCAATTGCTTGAAGGAGAACTGCAGCAAGCCCAGCGCCGCCACTTCGGAAAACTCACCTTCATGTTGACGGATCTGATGACCGGCTTGCTGATCTAGGTAAGCCAAAGTGGCCTGCCGTCTCCAGGTGTTGACGTTATTAAACAGGGGACGGATAACGTCCAGTGCATTGCGCGCCTTGAGCAGTTGCTCGGCCAGAAGGTCGTCTCCTGCCAGTGTGGGCAGTTGAGGGAGGTCAACCAGCAACAGGTCGTTGAGCCAGGGGCCGTGAACCTCAATCATCGCCAGCAATGCATCGATCAGTAGATGAAGTTTTTCCGCGGTCACTCTGTCCAGACATTCCAGGACGGCAAAAGAGCAGATAAATCTCGTCTGTACTGACGAGCGCCTGTCGACTTCATGCAGCCGGGTCTTCATTTCCGGCGCCAGGGCCTTGTAGGTTCTGGCTCCGTCCACAGCATATGACTTCACCAAATCGACCAATGAGACTGGCTTGAGCTTTATTTCTGCCTTGGCCTCGGACACGAAAGTGTCCTTGTCCTTGAGAAAGGGATAAGCATTGAATGCAGCGACCATCTCTGATTCCACGACTAGGCCAAACCGCGGGCTGACATCCTTTACTTTTCGACGACGTAAGAGGGCGCGCCTGACCTTTTCAAACGGAGAGGTAGTGTAGAAAACCGCCGAAAAGTCAGGCGGTACGGAAAATGTGTCTTGAGTGATCTGGAGGCTGGAAAGCAGCTTGGTTTTGTTAAGCGAAACACCTTTTGCAAGGTACAGCCCCTGATCGTTTTCCCAAAGAACGCTGACTTTGGATTTAGTATCCCAATCAGCCAGTCCCTCGCACAGTTTCAGCAACATCTCAGTCTTGCCGCTGCCATTCTCGCCATAAAGAGTAGTGAACGAGGCCACATCCAACGGCCGTCGGCTGCAGGTGCTGGAGGACCGAGTTATTTCCAGAGTGAAAGAGGGAGAGTCATGGGGCTCCTCGGCTGGATGAATCACCGCCTCATAAGCATCGGTCAATGGCAGTACAATCGGCCGTCCCGATTTTCCGGCAAAAAAAAGCACATGGATCACAGTGCGCTCTGGCGACATATCGAATCCCTGATCATTGTTTTCCAGTCCAGGCCTTGAGCCCTGACTGTCGAGCCAGATGGCTGGGTGAAATGGCTATGAGCCATTAGTGAAAAATGGCGCGTAGATTCGCATATGACGAGGGCGCGGAAAATAGCCAACGGCGTATTCAAACCACTGTCGATTGTTGAACTTTTCAGGCCAGAGCGCTTGGCCACAGGCATAAAAAACGCCGCGTTCTACTCAGGAGAACGCGGCGTCTTTATTGGCCCCTAGGGCCGTTTCCGCTCATTCGCTTTAGTGCTTCATCATGCTGTGATCCGGCGCATTCAGCGCGCGGGCCTGGGCTTGGACCTTGATGGTTTCCTTCTCGCCCTTGGCGTTTTCCACGATCAGGGTCAGAGGCACTGTGTCCCCGGCCTTGATCTGGCCGGTGAGCTCCATGAGCATCACGTGATAGCCGTGGCTGTCCAGGCTGACTTTCTTCCCGGCCGGCAGGGCCAAGGCGTCCACTTGCTGCATGCTCATCACGTCGTTGTGCATGCTCGACTGATGGATCTGCACGTTCTTGGCCACGGGCGATTGCACTTCAACCAGCTTGCTGTCGCTGCTGGCGGTGAGGTCCATGAAGGCGCCGCTGGCGTGCTGGCCAGGGACGGTGGCGCGGACCCAGGCGTTGTCCACCTGGGTCGCGGCGCTGGCGGTGCCGGCCAGGCCCAGCAGGGAGAGCATCAGCAGGGCGGATTGGATCCGGGATGGGCGACGTTGCGAGTTCATTAACAGACCTCCATGACGGTGAGCAGATCTTCCGCGCACTCTTGGGCGTTGAGGGACTGGGACAGACCCAGGCGCAAGGTGCCCCGGGAGTCGTAGACGAAACTGGTGGCGGTGTGGGACAGGGTGTAGGTCGAACCGCTGGGGATCTTTTCGTAGAACACGCCAAATTCCTTGGCGGTGGCCGCGGTTTCTTCCAGGGTGCCGTAAAGCGCCTCGAAGCTCGGGTCGAAGGCTTTGACGTAGGCGTCAAGCACCTCGGGCGTGTCGCGCTCGGGGTCCAGGGTGATGAACACCACTTTCAGGCGGTCGCCGTCGCGGCCCATGAGCTTCTTGGCCTGGGCGGCGCGGGCCAGGGTGGTGGGGCAGACCGCCGGGCACTGGGTGAAGCCGAAGAAGATCATCGGCATCAGGCCACGGTAGCTGGACAGCGACTTGGTTTCGCCCTGGGAATCGGTGAGTTTGAAGGTGCGGCCGAGAATCTGATTGCTCAGGTCCTTGCCATATTTGAAGGACAGTCGGGGACTGTTGTCGCAACCGGCGAGCAGGCCCAGGCCAAGCACCCCGGCGCTGGTAAGCAGGGTGCGGCGAGTCAGCAAAACACTCATGAAATAACGCCCTTTGAACAGCCAGACAGGCAAAAACCCGCGCATGGTAGCAAACAGACGAAAGCAGCGGCGGGCTAATTAGACCAATGCCTGCGGCCATCGGTCGCAGTCTGGGTTGTGGATTGAGCCGGACTCACGGCCAAGTGTCGAACGCTGCCCGGAGGCGGGTCCTGCTGTTGCAGCCATGCCCCGGACGATCAACCTCTGGGCCTTGGGCGATATGCGCGTTCAATCTTCCAGCGCCGCGATCTGCACCAGCGCCCGCACGGCGGCGCGGGTGGCCAGGGTCAGGGGCTTGGGCAACCGGTCCAGCTCGAACCAGGCGATGTCGCTGTGCTTGTGCGGCTCGTTGTTACGCGGCGCCATGGCCGGGGCGGAGGCCAGGTACACCGGGCAAACCCAATGTTCCTGCCGTTCGGCGTCGATCTGGTCCGCCACGCATAACAGGCTGACGCCTTGCAGGGTCAGTCCGAGCGCTTCGAGGATTTCACGGCGCATGGCCTGCTCCACCGGTTCCAGCCAATCGACCTTGTCTCCGGGCAATCCCCAGCAACCGGCCTCGGGGTCCCGCAGGCGCTTGACCAGCAGTAACTGGCCATCGCGGACGATAGCGGCGCCGCATCCCAGGCGAGGCTGTTGTGACATGGCTGTACTCCTGTGCGTTGGGGAGAAGGGCAAGGCCCGTGGTCCTGCCCGGCAGCTGATATGCGCTTCGCACACTATCGACTGTCAAGGATGACAACCGCGTGTTGCTTTGTTGTTTATTTGTAACTTTCAACGTGCAGGACGGCCGTCGATTCAATGCTCGGTTTAGAACCTGACTCAAGTGCCCGGCTCAGTGGCGCAACAGGGTGGCCGCGATCACGGCCAGTGCCATGAGGATCAGGATCACTCCGGTGATTCGTTCCAGCCAGGGCAGGGCGCAAGAGAAGCGCTGCCGTACCCGGCCATTGCCAATGGCCAGCGCCACCAACACATCCCACAGCAGCACCACGCTGAACATCCATACGCCATAGACCAGCTTCCAGGCGGTGCTGGTCTGGGCGCCCACCAGGGACGCCAGGCTGACATAGAACAGGGCGTTCTTCGGGTTGAGCAGGCCCGAAAGCAGACCCGCGCCCAGGCCGCGCCACCAGGTGGCCCGGTGCAGCGCCCGGCTGTCGCCCTGGGCATCCACCGCAGCCAGGGAACTGGTGCCAGCGTGACGGATGAACAGCCAGCCCAGGTAAAACAGGTAGCCACAACCGGCCAGTTGGATCGCCAGGAACAGCCAGCTGTCGGGGCGCAATACCGAGACCCCGCCAAAGGCCAGGACAATGAACAGACCGTTGGCCAGGGCGATGCCCAGGCAGGCGCCGGTGGCCGGTTTCCAGCCGCTGGCCATGGACAGGCGCGCCACCAGGAAAAAGTCCGGCCCGGGGGAGAGCAGGGCGAGAAAATGCGCGGCGGCGACCAGCAGGAACTGTTGAATCATGAAGGCAGACTTCCAGAGGCGAGAAGGGGCTGGAAGTCTGCCGGGCGTCAGCGCTGGGGTATTGAAGAAAATTGCGCGGCCTTCAGCGCTTGTACAAACCCGGGGTGACCCCGACATGGGCCTTGAACACCCGCTGGAAGTGCGCCTGATCGGCAAAGCCCAAACGCTGGGCCAGGGCCGCCGGGGCCTCGCCGGCCTGCAGCGAGGTGCGGGCCTGGATGATGCGCTGGTTCAATTGGTAGGCGTGGGGCGTCATCCCGGTGGCGGCGCGAAAGGCCCGGATCAGTTGGTAGCGGCTGAGGCCCGCCAGCGTTGCCAGGCGCTGCAGCGGGTGAGCCTGTTGCGCCCCCTGTTGCAGAAATTGCATGACCCGCCGGACCCCGGCGCCGGCCAGGCCCGGATCGGCGGCCAGGGCAATCACCGGCTGCCCCTGCAGCGGAAAGTCGCCAATGAACTCGATCAGCGCTGCTTCCTTGTCTTGCCAACTGGCGGTGGAGAACAGCAGGTCGTTGAGGCGGCAAAAGCGCTGGTACAGATCCCCGTCGTGACTCAACAGCACCTGGCCAGGCGCCAATGCCGCCTGCTGCTGTGCTTCCAGGCGCACGCCTTCGACCCAGCGCGGCTCCAGGTGCAGCATCTGGTAGCTCCAGGCCGTGTCGGGCTGGGGATTGCAGGCATGGGCGCAATGGGCCGGGACGAACACCACGCTGCCGGCCTGGATCAGGGTGGGTCCCTCGGCGCCGCCACTGAACAGGCTGACGCCACGGTCCACGGCGCCGATGGACACTGTCGGGTGGCTGTGGGCCCTGTAGTTGGCGCGGCTGTCACAGGCTCGGCGGCTTTCTACGTAAGGCAGGTTCGGGTCGCGCCAGAATTGCGCTGAAGGCGTCATGCTGCAGCTCTGCGGTCAGGGGACGGATGAGCAGGCTAACAGGGTGGATTGCAAGGGTGCCAGTTCGAGCTGAGCGCGGATGCCGGACGGGAGCGCTCGCCAGGGCTGCCTATACTGCACTCGGGTTTCGCTCAACCGCGCCACGACCTGCAACAGGAGCTGCCATGAACTTCAAGGAAATCGCCTACGAGCAGCACGGACCCGTAGTGGTCATCCGCTTCAATCGCCCCGAGCAGCGCAACTGCATCGGCCCTGTGACCCACCTTGAATTGATCGACGCCTGGACGCGTTTTCGCGACGACGACACGGCCCTGGTAGCGATCATTACCGGCACCGGCGATCGGGCCTTTTGTGCCGGCGGCGACCTCAAGGCCGCCGCGCAACTGGTGCCGTCGAGCGCCGAGGAAATGGCCGCCCATGATCGTGGCGAACGTCCCGGAATCATCGGCCCCAGCCGTTGGGTCGACGTCTATAAACCGGTGATCGCCGCCGTCAATGGCGTGGCCTATGCCGGTGGCCTGGAGTGGGCCTGTTTTGCCGATATGCGCATTGCCGAAGAGCATGCCTCGTTCGGCGTCACCTGCCGCCGCTGGAACATCGGCCTGGCGGACGGCGGCACCCAGCGCCTGCCGCGGATTGTCGGCATGGGCCGGGCCATGGAACTGATTCTGACCGGCAAGGTGATCGATGCCCAAGAGGCCTACCGCATCGGCCTGGTCAACGAAATAGTGCCCAGCGGGCGCTCCCTCAAGCGCGCGCTGGAATTGGCCCAGGTGCTGGCCGGTCTGCCGCAACCGGCGATGCGCTCGGACAAGGAAGCGGCCATCCGGGGATACGGATTGCCCTTGGTCGAAGGTTTGAAGATAGAAGCCCAGTGCTTCAATCGCTCGATCCACGCCCCTGAAACCCAGGAAGGACTGCGCCGCTTCATTGAGCGCGATCACCCTGATCGTGGAGGCCGACCCGCGACAGGCATGGTCAAGCACTGAGCCCCGTCCAGCCCCGGGAGTCAGGCCTGGCGGCGCAATGGCCGGCAGGCTTCCGCCAGGGCGGCGCGCAACGCCTGGCACAGACGCTGGGGTTCGCCGCCCTGGCGAAACCCCTCGACCTGGCGTTGCAGTTCGGCGAAACACCGGCCCTCGGCACTGCGTGCCAGGCTCAGGCGCGGATCGGGCTGGACGTAGCGCGGATCGTCCGGCGCCAGGTACAGGCCGTTGAGGTTCTGGTAATCGGCGTCGATCCAGGCGTACAGGTGATGTTCGAAACGCTCGGCAAACCGATAGCGGCCAAAGTCCATCACCTGCAGTTGCAACGGCGCCACGCTGGACACCCCCGCCAGTTGCACATTGACCCCATCAATCAGTAACGGCGCACCCCGGTTGGCGCTCAACAGGCGGTGCAGCGTCGCGGCCACCTGAGCACTGACCGCCAGCCTTTGCTCATCGCGTCTGACCTGCAGTTCGCCGTTCTCCCGGCACAGGTGAAAGCGCACCGCGCCGCAGCTGCTGGCGGTCAAGCCATAACGCCGCAGCAGAAGCTCGGCCTGCATCAGGGCCCCGGCCAGTTCGGGGCCCTGCCAATAGCGTTGCCACTGGCAGCGCGGGCGGGTGCAGGCCCGACGCAACAGCAGCACCGCCGGTTCCGCCGCACGCCCGTCATGCCACAAGGCATCGAAGCCCAGGTCGATTAGGGCATAGGCCGGCAATGGCGTGATCGCCGCGCCGGCGTGGTTCATGGCGGCGAACACCAGGTGCTCCATCAGTACTTCATGCACCGCCTCGGCCAGGGTCAGCAAGCCGTTGGAATGGGGCAACTGCGGGGCTTCGTCCGGCGGCACGCCAATGCCCTTGATGTCGAACAGCACCTGCTCGCTGGCCGGCGCGCACAGCACCGCGGCGCGCCCATAACGCGGCGGACGCCAGCCCGTTACCCGTCGATCGTCCAGGGCAATCGGGGTGTTGATGCCCTGGGCCGCTGCCTGGCTGGTGGATATATAAGCAGCGTTGCGCAGCAGCCAGCGGTCGATGGCCGCCTGCTGGGCCTCCTCCGTTGCCCCCTCCCAGGGGGCGTCGAAGTCGGCGCGCAGCGCCGGGTAGTTGGCGAACAGCACCCGCGCACCGGCCACCCCGAGCAACTGTTCCGTACTCAGCGTCTGACCGCTCTGGGCGTAGTCGGCCAGTCGTTGCACCCGTGGGCCTGCGGCGAAAGGCTGGTTCAGATCGTGCTGGGGTTGCCAGGCGGCGGGACTGTTCATCGAGTGTCTCCGGCCCAGGCATCCAGGCGCTCGGGGTGGTCGAGGGCGGCGATCGGGTCCAGCAGGACCCAGTTGCGGCGCAGTTCCAGGCTGGCTTGTGGCCCCTGGGCCACTTCGCCACGGCCGCGCAGCATGGGCAGCTCCCGCAGCGCGCCGGCCGCCGGGGCGCAGACCCCCAGGGCTTCGGCATGGGGGCTGTGGCGCAGGCGTTCGAACAACTGCGGTTCGCGGGTGCGGATCGCCAGGTATTGACCGTTGGGCAGCGCCGATCCAGCCGCGGTCCAGGGCTCCAGGCCGGCATCGCGCAAGCGCGCCAGCAGCCCGGGCATCTGCTGCCGCAGGCGCTGGCTGCGGGCCTGGGCCCTGGCGACGGCGGGTATCAGCGCCGGCAGGGCATGAATCGACAGGGCCGGGCTCAAGGCCGGGCGTGCGCGGGAACGCTGGCCCGGCGACCAGACGTCGATATCGCCATCCACCGCGAGGTCACCGAACAGCGCGCCACCGCCGCCAATGTCCAGGGCCTTGCCGTGGCCCAGGGAGGTGACCACCAGTGATGCGCCGGGACAGCACAGATCCCAGGCGCCGGCGCTGTCTTCGATGATGGGCAGGCGCGTGCCGAGCAACTGGCGCAAGGCCGGGATGTCGCAAGGCAAGCCGTATTGATGGACCGCGATCACCGCGTCCAGACCATGGATATGGGGCGCCAGCGCCTCGCTGCTGAGCAGCAGGTCGGCGGCGTTTTCGATAATCACCGGTATCGCGCCGGCATTGAGGACGGCGGCCACCACTTGATGGCAGGTGGCGGCCGGAACCGCGACCCGCCAGGTGCCGGTGACCCCCAGCTGGCGCAACGCCAGTTCCAGCGCCGCGGTGCCGGAACCGACCAAGGCACCGTGGCGCCGCTGATAAAACTGCGCGAGCCAGGACGAGCACGGCAGCCGATCGGCCTCCCGTGCCCGCCACTGGCCATCGGCAGGACCTGGAACTACTTGCACTTGTCCATGGCACAAGCAGTCAGGGCTTCAACTTTGCATTTATCCATGGCGCAGGCGGTCAAGGCTTCGACCTTGCACTTGTCCATGGCACAAGCAGTCAGGGCCTCGACCTTGCACTTATCCATGGCGCAAGCGGTCAAGGCTTCGACCTTGCACTTATCCATGGCACAAGCGGTCAGGGCTTCGACCTTGCACTTGTCCATGGCGCAAGCGGTGAGGGCCTCGGCCCGAGGGCCGCCGATGCGCCAGCTGGTGAACTTGCTCTCCGGCAGCGCGCCGCGCTTGACCACATCCAGGTGCAGGGTGCGGGCTTCATGGTCGTTGCATTCGAGCAGGATCTCGTCCTCGGCGACCGCGAAGTGATCGTGCAGCAGGCAGAGTCCGAAGCGATCCAGGTTGCCGTGGCGCTCCAGTAGCTCATGCAGGTCATTGATGAATTGCGCATCAGACACCCCCAGTGGCATGGCTTCGTCAAAGGAGGGATTGGTGTGTCCGTTCATGTGGTGTACTCCAATATGTTTGATTTAAACCGGTCATCTTCATCAACAGTGCGCGGTAGTGGTGGCCTCATGCACCTCCTTGTTCCGGTGGAACCTTGCTTGCGGATACCCAGAGGGTTTCGATGCTCAGCAGCGGTGGCTGGTTGTCCGCGGCCACCGCGCCCCGTGCCAGTTGCGCCGGATCGTCGGCGCTGAAGGCCCGCAGGGTCAGGTCGACCCGGGCGTTGCCCTGGAGCGTGACCTGTTCGGCCAGCCGCCAGCGGTCGATGGCCTGGCTGAAGGCGCTGGTGAAGGCCGGCGGGCTGTTCAGCGAGGTCGCCACCGGCAACAGCAGCGCCGCCGGCAGCACGGTGCGCGCGACCACGCCGGGCGCTGCGACCTCGTAGCTGTAGCGGCCCTCCATGCCGACCTGCACCGTGGTGCCATTGCTGCCGGCGCCCAGGGCGGCGAAAAACACCTCCAGGTAGTCGTCCAGGCTGGCGTTCGGCACCGGCAGGTTGTCCAGGGAGAAGGTGCCTTGGCTGATGTGCGGGCTGATGCTTTCGACAAAGCGCACCACCGGCGTCGAGAAGCGGAACAGCGCATTGGTCTGCAGGGTGCCGATATCCGCTGCGGGGAACAGGATGCGGTTGCGCTCCACCGACAGCGAGGCCCAGGCGTTCTGGTGGTCGAACAGGTTGAGGGCCGGCAGGCTGGTGCGGCGCTCGTCGATCAGCAGTGCGTCCGCGTAGTCGAGCCAGACGGCCGGCTGGCTGCCCTTGAGCCGGTAGCGGTAGGCGATCAGCCCCGGGTTGCTCGGATCGACCACGCTCACCGCCTCGTACTGTTGCGGGGCGATCTGCACCAGTGGCACCGGCAGGCTGACCTTGCCGAACTCTGGCAGGGTGGCGCTGATCTGCCCGCTGGCCGGATCGTAGCTGGCCGCCACCTGATTGATGCTGACATCCAGCAGCAGGGTTTCGGCCCGCTCCTGGCCATCCACCGTCACCGGTGCCAGGACCTGGCTGAAGCTGCAGGTCAGGGCCTGGGGCGCGACAAACGCCGCGGCGCTGCGCAACAGCGGCCGGGCCCAGGCATCGTAGGCCTCGGTAACTTGCTGGACGATGTAGACGAAGGCCTCCACCGCCTGTTGCGCCGCGGCAATCTGCACCGCGGTGGGTTCGCCGAAGTTGATCGCGCTGAGATTGTCCTGCATCGCCACTTCAATGCTCGGGTACACACTGACGAATTGCGCCAGGGCGGTGACCAGGCTCTTGTCGACACTGCGCAGCGCAGCATCGACGGTCGGCGTGTTGAGGGCGATGGCCACATTCAGGCTGTCCTGGGCCGTGCCGCGCACCAGTGAGTCGAAGGCGTAGGTCCACTTGCTCAGGTCCGAGACTTGCTGCGGCACCTGGGCCCAGGCCGTCGCCGTCTGCCCCTGGATGGTCGGCGGCTCGGGCAGGGCCCGCAGCAGCACCGGCAGGTTCAGGGTCTGACCGTCGGCCAGGGGCACCCGCAAGGGGCCGGAGATCAGCGAGATCCAGTTCGACTGGGTGTAGCCGCTGATGCCCGGCACGTTGCGCACGTCATGCTCCAGGTGGCTGATCTGCAGCTCCAGGTCCAGCGGCACGTAGCTTCTTGCCGCCTCGTTGCGCGAATTGAAGACAAACGCCAGGGCGCTTTCCCCAGGGGCGTCGGGCAGGCCGATACGACCGCTGCCAAAGGCATAGTTGTCGTTGCCGGCCTCCGGCGCTTCGCTGTTGCCCGCCACTTTGGCGGCGCTCGCCACCGTTGGCTGGCCGTACAACGACAGAGGCTCGCCGGTGGCGCTGCCTTGCACCGAGAAGCCGACGATGGCGGTGGTGCTGTAGGCCGAATACAACTGGTTGAGCAGGGTCTGGCGCAGCTTCTCGCCCGCCGCGGCCCGTGCCGGGCCATCCTGCGGGCCCGCCGAGAGCACCGGCTTGATGGTCGATGCAATAGCGTCGGCCAGGGTCTGCTTGGCGCTGAGGATTTTCCCCAGGTTGCCGTCCTTGAGCGGGTCCTTGCTGCCCAGCAGGGTGTCGAGCAGAAACACCGAGGGCGCGTAGGTCGGTGCGAGGAAGCCGTCGATGGCCTTGAGGGCGGTTTCGAACCACAGGTTCTGATCGACCCCGGTGAGGGTCAAGGTCACTGGATCGCCGCTCGGGAATGGCTGGTCCGGCTGGTAGTTGGGGTAGATCTGCACGCTGTCCGAGGTCAGGCTGCGGGCGATCGGCTGGGCGGCGAAGTAGCCCGGGGCCGGATCGATGCGGTAACGGATGCCGTCGTTGCCGTCGCCGAGGGCGAAGCGCGCGGCCCACAGGGTCTGGCTGCGGCCGTCCGGGGTGCTGCCCGGGTCCGCGGTGCCGCTGCCGACCCGGGTCATCCAGGCCCCGGCCCGCTGGAACAGGGCCTCGAAGGCCCGGGCGAACTGGCTGTAGCCGCTGGTGCTGGCGCTCAGCGCGTCGGGGACCGGCAGCAGGGTGCTGGTCACCGCCACGCCACCTTCCAGGCCGGCGACATCCGGCTCCACCAGCGCCGCCACCCGGCGCAGGCTGAGGGTCAGGCTCAGGGGCAGGATCGAGCCCGGAGCCAGGGCGTCGATGTCCACCGCCAGCTTCAGTTGCACCGTGGCCGGCGCGGCGGGGCGGGTGCCCTGGACCACTTGGGCGAGGTACAGGATCACCCCGTTGACGTAGTCCAGCAGCGGCTGCGCCTGGCTGTCGTCGAGTCGGCTCAGGGGCTGGGCGAACAGGCTGTTGACCAGTTCCACGCTGACCGCGCGGCCCTGGCACCAGGGCAACTGCAAATCCTTGTAGGACTGATTCAGCTGGTAGTAGATCAGGTTGAACATCCCCAGGTCCTTCTTGGCCTGCTCCTTGACGTTGTCACCGCCGGCCGGGTCATAGCTGGAAGTGTCGAGGCTCAGGCTGATCACCAGTTGCGCGCCACCGGCAACGGCTTCGTAGGTATAGAAGCTGCGGGTATTGGGCCAGGCCGACAGGGCGATCAGTCGGTCGCAGTAACGCAGCGGCAGCGGCGGGTGATTGAGGCTGCCGGGATAACCAGGCGTGGGGGCCTGGAAGGGGGTGACGGTGATGTTGCCGAAGATGTCCAGCCAGGTCAGGTTGACCTGAGCGAAGCTGCCCACGCCACGGTAGGGGTTGTCCGCGGCGCTCGGCAGCCCGGGCCGGGCCGGCACTGGCGCGGCATTGCTGGTGGCGCGCCGGGCCAGGCCAAGGGTCTGCTGGTAGCTGTACTGGCTGTCTTCGGCCAGGGCATCGAGGGCCCGGGCGCGGCTTTGCGGATCGCGCATGGCCTGGCGGTGGGCCTGGGCCTCGGGCGAGTCGACGCCACTGTCCGGCCGCTGCGGGCCGAAGGGCAGGGCCAGCTCGCTGGCGCTGAACCAGGGCGAACCGTCGAGCCCGGCGGACAGCACCGAGTACAGGTTGTACAGGTAGGCGCTGGCGTAGCCGTCCGGGTCCAGGCTTGGCGAATCCACCGGCGGCGGGTTGTTGCGCAGCACACTGAAGGCCGCGTTGCCCTGTTTGAACACCGCTTGCAGATCGAAGGTCTGGGTGTCGATGCTCAGGCTGCTGCCGACGCTGAACAGCCCGGTGACCTGCGCGGCACTCACCGCCAGGGCGTCCAGGTCAAGGCCGTAGTAGGTAGCCAGAGACTGCAGGCTGTTGCCCGGCGCCAGGCTGGCGTCGACGACATAGGTCAGGGCCGGGATGAACAGCGCCACGCCGCCGGCGGCGCTGACCCCGGGGTTGAGGTTGGCGATCTGCGTGGCGCTGATCGGTTGCAGCGCGCCCACCGAGTAGTAGCGCGCCAGGTTGTCGAGAATGCTCGCGCTCTGGCCGTTGCCGGCGCTGGCCTCGGCCGGGGTCACCAGGTGAATGATGCCGTCCACTGGCACCTGCGCCGCCTTGCTCAGCGTTACGCCGGCATTGAGCTCGGCGATGCGTCCAGTGCCGATGCCGTAGAAGGCCGCGAGGCTATCGAGGCTGTCGCCGGCGCTGGTCGGTTGGCTGCTGTCGGCGGTGGCGGCCGAACGCAGGGTCATGTGGCTGCCCTGCTGGATCACCGTGTCGGTGCTGACGAAGGCGTTGACGAAGTTGCACAGGCGGCCGTCGAGCGCGTCGCGGGGGTAGGTCACCACCAGGGTCAGGGTGGCCGTGCCGCTGTCGTCGAAGATGCTGTCGGGCAGGCCGGCGGCGGCGATCGCATCGTAATAGCTCAGGTAGTAGCCGCCGGAGCGCACGGTGGACAGTTCCCAGAGCAGCTTGACCACTTCCTCGGGCGGATTGAGGATGCCCCGCGGCCCGGCTTCTTCGGCCAGGCGCGCGGCCATCAGGGCCGGCGGCGGGTTGGTTTCGGTGGACAGGTTGGTCTGGGTCAGGAAGGCCAGGAAATCGCTGGCGGCCTGGCTCAGCAGGTTGCTGGCCTTGGCGTTGCCCTGGGGCATCAGCAGGAACTGGCCGCTGATGATCGCGCTGCCCAGCTCGCTGACCGCGATCAGCAGGCGTTCCAGCAATTGCGCGTCGGTGGCCGACGGGCCGAGCAGTTCATAGGTGTAGGACAGGTTGCTGCCGCTGCCGGCGATGGCCCCGGGTTCGGCCTGGGGCAGGCGCTTGATGGTGAAATCGACCCGGGTCGCGTAGCTGTAGGCCGGGATTTCGCGGCGGGTGGTTTCCAGGGTCGCCGGGTCGGTGGACACCTCGCACGGGGTGAACGCCGGCAGGTAGGGGATTTGCTGCGTCAGCTTCGGCAACTGCCGGGCGAGGTTGCCAACCCGCTGGTTGATCAGCTGGATCAGGCCGTCGGGCAGGGACCAGAGCATGGGTTGCACGCTGGCGCCGCCCTCGCTGCTGGCCCGCAGCCCCGGCTGACAGAGGTTGCGCAATTGCTGCAGGTCGGCGGTCGACCACAGGGACACGCTTTTCACCGCGTAGTCTTTCGGGCTGCGGGCCACGGTGGGCAGCAGCTCGATGCGCGGCGCCGGCTGGAACTTGCCTTGCCGGGCGTAGGCCAGTACCCCGCTGAGGTTGCTGTAGGCCTGATTCAGGTTCATCGAGCCGCTGCTGGCCCCGGCGATCTGCACGAACGACAGATCGACCCCGTGGCTGGTGGCGGCCCGGCTCAGGCTGATGGGCAAGTCGCTGCCGGGCAAGAGGTCGGCCGGGGTCGGGAACTGCTGCCCGGTCAACTGGTACAGGCCATAGGCGTTCTGCTGGGCGGGGTAGAGAAACGCCGGGCTCAGGCTCAGGCCGCCCATGCCCGCCGGGTTCGCCGGCAGGCGCAGGCCGTAGGCCAGAAAGCGCGAGAGCATGCCCGCCAGTTGCGACAACTGGTCGGTGGTCACCAGCAGATTCCACAGGTCCTCGGTGTACAGGCTGTTGAGTGAAGTCAGGGTGATCTGCGGCTTGTCGAACAGGGGCGCCACCCTGAAGTTGGCCGACGCCGGGTCGCTGAACAGGGCCATGGCACTGACGCCGAAGCGCGCGCCGGCGCTGTTGAGGCTGTCGCCGGCGGTGCGGTACGCCAGGTTCGGCAGCAGCAGGGGCTGGCCGGCCAGCAGTAGCCCGGGCATGGCGTAGAGCGCGCTGTCCTGGGCCAGTTGCGCCAGCGTCACGCCCAGGGCCCGGGCCAGGCCGTTGAAGGTTTCCCCGGGGCCGGTGGTGTACTGGTGGATGTCGTTGCCCACCGGCAGGCTGATCACCTGATTGGCGGCGATCACCAACGAGTTGCCATTGGCCAGGATCAGCCCCGAGGCGCTGGTGCTCCAGCGCGCCGGCACGCTGCTGTCGGACCAGGCCGCGGCGACCTTGGCCAGTGTGTCGCCGCTCTGCAGGGTGTAGGCCGGCAGCGGGATATCCAGGGTCAGGCCGTCGCTCAGGGCGACTTCGGCGTTGGGCCGGACGATGTCGTCCAGGGTCAGGTTGTTGCCGCGCAGGTCGTTGGTCCAGCTCAGGATCGCGCTGACGGAGTTGCCATTGGCCGTGGCATAGGCGTAATCGTCGAAGGCGTTCAGCGCGACCTGCAGCAGTTGCCGGCCGATGACCATGAAGGCATCGGTGAAGATCACCGCGGCCATGGATTCGCTGTCGTCCGCCGCGGCGCGCAGTGCCGGCGTCGGCGTTTCCTCGCTGGTCACCAGCGCGGCCAGCTCCTTGAACATCTGCGCGACATTGCTGCGGTAGGTGCTGTTGGTGCCCACGTAGTGGGC
This sequence comes from Pseudomonas sp. RC4D1, assembly GCF_018390395.1. Taxonomy (NCBI): domain Bacteria; kingdom Pseudomonadati; phylum Pseudomonadota; class Gammaproteobacteria; order Pseudomonadales; family Pseudomonadaceae; genus Pseudomonas; species Pseudomonas sp. RC4D1. Next base: position 1,070,830 of record NZ_JAHBAW010000003.1, on the reverse strand, counting down.
GAAATCCACGGTCGCGCTGCCGGCATTGGCCAGGGGCACACCCAGGGACAGACCGTCGAACACCGGAAACAGCACCGAGCCGGCTTGCAGTACCTGCTGGATCTGCGCCTGGTTGGTGGCGTCGGGCAGGGTGATGCTGACCTCGAAGGACGACAGGAAGGTCAGCAGCTCGCTGATGCCGAACGGCGGGTTGGCCAGGTCGGCCAGGCGTTTGATGTCCTCCTCGAGCATGGCCTTGTCCACCAAAGTGCCGAGGATGTCGGCCAGGGTGTCCTGCTCGCTGCTGGCCGAGCCCAGGCTGCCCACCAGCCAGGGCAGGTAGTCGGCACACAGGCGTTCGAAGCTGCTGTTGCCGGCGCTGTCGGCCGAGGCCCGGGTCGGCGAGGGCGCGTCCATGGTCAGCAGGAACACGAAGGCTCCTTGCTGGTCGGCGTAGTCGCTGGCGCCCTCGTTGCACAGCACGGTGAATTGCGGCGTGGCGTAGAGGTTCAGCAGCGGTTTGCCGGCGGCGCGCAGCAGCGTCATCGGTTGCGGCGTGGTGGCCCGCCGCGCACTGGCCAGCTGGACATGGCGGGCCTGGCGCGCCAGCAGCAGGCCGGGTTCGGCCCAGGGCGCCGGGCCGCTCTCGATGGCGTTGATCTCGAAGCGCGCCGAGACGTCGGCATGGAAGGAAAAACTGATGCTGAAGCTGAACAGGCCGAGGTCGATCTTGACCTTGACGCTGACCTCCACCGTGGCCCGGGCGGCAATTGGAATCGGCTTGTAGCTCTCGTAGGTCAGGGACAGCGACAGGGTGATGCGCACGTTGACCGCGGCCGAGATGATGGCGAAGTCGATGCTGCCGTAGAGCAGGCCGATGACCCCGACCGTGCCCTGGATCTTGAAGTAGTAGTCGTCCTGCACGCTCTTGCCGGCCGGCACCAGGGCGGTGGACGGACGATAGGCGTGGAAGGCGGCGATGGTGCCTTCCAGGATGCCGAACACGGTCAGGGCGAAACCGGCCTTGAGCGGCCCCTTGACGAAGTTGTAGCCCAGGCCCAGCTGCAGGCCGAGACCGAAGACGATCACCGGGTCGAAGGTGCCCTGGGTGGTTTTCGGCACCTGGGTGGCGGTCACCGACGACAGCTTGCCCAGGTAGAAACCGCCGGCGCCGAGCACCGGCACGCCGTAGACGATCGCGGAAATCGAGAACGAGCGGGTGAAGTCCAGGTTGTAGGGAAAACCGATGTCGATGAAGAAGTCGCCGTTGGTGTAGATCTTCACCCCGATCTCCGGCAGCACGATGGACACCGCGCCGAAGTTGAGGTTGCGGATGCTGTCGGGGAAGGTCCATTCGATCTGGTACACGCCGACGTCGTCGGTGATCTTCTTGTACAGGATGTCCAGCACTAGGTTGCCCAGGGCCTTGGCTTTCTCCCCGGCCAGGGCCAGGCGCAGGCCATAGAGGTTGGGGTCGTTGAACACCAGCATCAGGTCGACGGTCCAGTCCTTGCCGGTCTTGAGCAGCAACAGTTGCCCGGCGATCAGCCAGTCGCTGTTGCGGTTGTAGTAGGGCACGCCCTTGCTGCCGCTGTCGCTGGGGTTCAGCGGGTTGGTGTAACCGGTAGTCGACGGCACGTCCTTCAGGGCGTCGATCACCGCCTTGGTGTTGGCAAAGCTGTCGTAGCCGCTGATGGCCACCCGCTGGCCGAGGACCAGCAGCGGCAGGCTGAAGTAGTCCGTGCCCTGGCCCGGCACCGTCGGCAGCTTGTCCACTGGCTGGCCTTTGCTCGGGTCCAGCAGGTTGCTCCAGTCCTGCTGCTCCTGGGGGTTGTTGCCCTTGAACACCGAAGAACCATCGATGCCCAGGGTGATCTTGTCCACGCCATTGACCTTTTTGCGCTCGAACACTAGGCCGTCGATGCTCATGAACCCCAGGTCGATCTTGCTCGCCAGGGTGTACTTGGCGCTGATGCTCGGCACGCTACTGCCGCTGCTGTTTTCCAGGTTGATGATCAGCGACAGGCCGTCGAGGGAAATCTGGTTGAGCACGTCCCAGGGCGAGCTCAGGGTGAAATACGGGTCGCTCAGCGATTGCATGAGTTTCTGGATCAGCCGGCCCAGGCTCCAGTTCTTCAGGGTGAAGGTCAGGGCCTTTTTGTCGACCTGATAAACCGCCGTCAGGCCTTCCCAGGACAGGGTCAGCTGGGCGTTGCTGCCCTGGTTGTCGGGGGCGAAGCTGTAGCCCAGCAGCACGCTGTCGTTGAGAAAGCTGAAATCCCACAGGGTGGTGGCGCTGCCGCTGTACTGCTGGTTCGCCGGCTTGCTGGCGTCGTAGCTCAGGCTCAGGGTGGCCAGGGTGTCGACGCTGAAGGCCTGGCCCAGGTTGAAGGTCCAGCGCAGGCTGCCGGCCACCGTGTAGCTGTCGAGCGGGGTGTTGCCGGTGCTCAGGCTGGCGTCCACCTCCAGGGTGTTGACCAGCAGTTGGCCGGGCAGGAAATCCGGAAAGCTGAAGGTCCCGCCGAAGCTGAGGAACTGGCTGACCAGCTGTTGCACGTCCACCGGCTGCGCCAGTTGCGCGGCGACTTGCCAGGTGGCCGGGGTCTTGCTGCCGTCGTAGTCGAGGCTGGCGTTGGCGAAATACGGACCGATGCCGACCAGGCCACCGATCCCCGCCTGGTAGGTGGTCACCGCCGGGGCATTGTTGCCGCTGGCGCTGGTGGGCGTGGTGGCCTTGATGTACAGCTGGCCGTCGGTGACCGAGAGAATCGGCTTGCCAGCGACGCTGAACAGGTTCAGGTCGAGCTCGAAACCGGCGTTGAAGGCGTAGCTCTTGGCACCCACATCCAGGCTCAGGCCGACGTCGGACAGCGAGGCGTCGACGAAACTCTTGGGGATGCGGATCAACTGAGCGGTCAAGGTGGCGATCAGGTCATTGAGGTTGGCCGTGCCGTCGAAGCGCGCCAGCAGTTGCAGGTCGGAATTGAACTGGACAAAGAACAGGCCGTTTTCGTCCGCGGTCTTGCCCTTGAACACCTCGGGCAACAACAGGAAGCGGGTCTGGAACAGAAAGCTCTGGGCGTTGCCCTCGGGCAGGAAGTTGATCCCCCACACCAGTTCGAAATCGGTGACGCCGAACACCAGCTGGTTGGTCGGGTCCTGCAGGGGCACCCAGGGATGCTCGAGATTGATCACCGTGGGGTCGGCGCCCAGGGTCACGCTGGCGGTGCTCAGGGCCAGTTTCGGGCGGGTGACGCCACTCAGGGCCAGGCTGCGCAGGCCGATTCCGGAGAGAAACTGTTGCAGCACCGGTGGCGTGCCGCTGAAGAAGCTGCCGTTGTTGTCCAACAGGCCGATGATGGTCGCCGGGGTCAGCAGGGCGCTGCCGTCATCGCTGTGGCCGAGGTAGAAATTGAAGGCGCTGCCGTTGTTGATCTGGGCCAGGGCGCGCATCTGGTAGTCGACGGACTTGCCGTTCTGGTCGGTGAGGCTCAGGTTGAGGCCGAAATACAGGCTGACCTGCTGGTCGTAGAAGGCTTCGGCCGGGTCTTCGCCGTCCTGCAGTTCCGGCGGGCCGATGATCAGGCCGAACACCGGGGTATCGACGTTCAGGTACAGCAGCTTCAGGCCGCCGCTGACGTTGAGGAACGGCGCCTGCAAAGTGGTGGTGGGCATGAACACCTCGACCCCGTCGACCTTGGCGAAGTCCATGCTGCCGGTAAAGGGCAGGGCCAGGGTCGGGAATCCCAGGTTCTGCACCACCGCGACCGCGGTGCTGAGCTGGGTCGGCGGCGTCAGCTGGGCGGCGAAGCCCTGGCGTGGCCCCTGGCTGGCCTTGAAGGTGAAGACCGCGTTGCTGATTCCGGTCCACTTGAAGGGAATGCCGGTGGCGAAGCTCGACAGGTCGGCCCAGGTCCAGCTGGCCGGGGTGGTGACGATTTCCAGGCTCAGGCTCTGGGCCCCGACAGCGCCCGTGAGGCCGAAGGTCAGTACCAGCCCCTGCTGGATGTCCTGTTGCAGGAAGCGCGCGCTGACCCCGGTGACCTTGAAGGTCTGGGTGGCGGGGTTCAGCGGCTGCACGCTCTGCGCGGTGAGGTTGACCGTGAGCCCGGCGACTGGCGACTGGAAGGCCGCCTTGAGGTCGTTGTCCAGGGTGGCGGACACGCTGACCGTGGCGTCCGCCAGGCCGGCGATCAGGTAGTCGCGGGTGAGGACGATCGGCGCGCCGGCATCGCCGGTCAGGGCCGCGGCGAGGTTGCTCAGGGGGCTGTTGGCCATCTGTCTTCTCCTTGTTCAGACCGTCACAAACAGGGCCAGGTGATCGCTGGTGGAGCGGATGTGCCCCAGGTTGCGCCAGCCGCGGTAGCGTTGCCGATCGCCCGCGGCGAATGCCGGGGCGGGGGCGGGGGGCGCCGGGATCCAGGCGAGCGGCGGCGCCTGGAAATCGCTGGCCATGGCCACCAGGCCCATGGGCGCACCGCCGGGCGCGGGGTTGACCACGTTCAGCGGCACCCCGACCACGGTGTTGGCGATGGTGAAATTGCCCGCTGCGCCGCCGCGCACCAGGATGTTGTCGATGGAATACAGGCTGCTGCTGTTGGACGAACCGATGTAGCGGTAGCCCGGATAGGGCACGGCCCCGGCGTTGGTCGACCAGAAGATGCTCGCGTTGCGACTGCGCAGGTGGGTGGCGAAGTAGCCGGTGTAGGCCTCCAGCGCCGGCGGCGGGGCCAGGGCCGGAGGTTGCAGTTGCAGGCCGTAGCCCAGGGCGGTGAGGGCGCCATAACGCCCCGGATCGTTGCCGTTCTGGCTCAACAGGTTGACGTTGAAGTCGCCGGTGATGATCCGGGTTTCCAGCGCGCCCAGGGCGGCGCTGATGTCGCGCACATTGGCCAGGGCGTTGAGGTAGGCGTTGGCCGCGACATATTGCGGCGGCGAGTGGATGGCGAACAGCGTGAGGTTGCGCTGCACCACCTCCGGTGGGCCGTCGACGGTTTCGCAGAAGGTCACCATGTAGGGTTCGCGCAAGCCGCCGTAGTTGATCGCGGCGCCGAAATTGTCGACGAACGCGACCCGCGCCGCGCAGCGGCTCTCGTTGAGGTTGCCCGGGTTCAGCGCCGTGGGCGGAATGGCCCGGTTGGGCACGCTGAAGCAGGTCTGGGTCTGCAACGCCGGGTAGTTGCCAGCGGCCGGCGGGGCCAGCACCTGGGGGTTGAAGCTGATGCCATTGCCCGCCGGCGACCAGGCGTTGGGACCGGTGAACAAGCGCTTGCCCGCCGCCACGCCGCCGCCCGCCGGGATCACCGGCTTGTAGAACACCGCGACGCCCTCGGCGCGCCCGGCCTGGCCGACCACCAGGGGCGGCACCAGGTTCCAGGGCACGCCGGTCTGGTTGCGGATGCGCAGCAGCAGTTCGGCGCAGCCCTGCCAGCCGCCGGTGGGGGAAATCAGCGATCCGGGGCCATGGCTCGGACCGCTGGCCGTCTCCACCACGACGAAGATGTCCGGGTTGAACGCGGTGATATGGGCCAGGATCAGGGCCAGTCGGTCGGCGGCGTCAAGGTCGGGAATCAGGGCGCCGTTGCGATCGCGCTTGGTGCTCAGCGGGCGGATCTTGTTGTAGCCGAAGCTCTCGATGTTCCAGTACAGGACCCGAGTCATGGCGTCACCTCCGATGGTCCGGTCAATGCCGGTTGCGTGGACTGGCCCGACTCCACGGCGAGCAGGCTGGCGGTCTTGCTCTGCGGGTCTTTGACGTAGGCGGCGTACCAGCCCAGGCTGCCGGAGGATTGCGGGTCGCCGAACAGGAAGAACTGCAGGGTGGCGCCCGGCGGCAACTTGGCGATGCCGAGGATCTTGATGCCGATATCGGTCAGTTGCAGGTTGAAGAACCTGGCCTGGGTGTCGGTCTGACCGGGGATGGTCTGGTACAGCAGTTTGATCGGCCCGGTGGAGACCTTGATGATGCCCTGCAGGGAAAACACGCTGGCCGACGGCGCGGCGCCGGGCAGGCTGAGGCCGACAAAAAGCATTGGGCTGGCGTCGCTGCTCTTGCTGCCGGGCGACCAGGCGATCAGCAGGTCGGACTCGAAACCGGTGCCCGACACCAGGGACCCGGGGGAGCCCATGGTGACCTTGTAGACGATGCCCGACCAGGCGCCCGACAGCGCCTTGAGCGCCAGGTCCTGCGGCAACACCGGGAGGAAGCCATAGTCCGCGGGCTTTTTCTGCGCCGGTGCCTGGATGAACTGCTTGAGCTGCAGGGTGAAGCCCTTGTACAGACTCTGTCCGCGCACCTGGCTGGTGGCCGGGTCGAACCCGAGGTTGTCGGGGTTGAAGGCAAAACCCACGGCATTGGGCGTGGCGCTGGGAAAGGCCATGGCGATTTCCAGGTTGGTGTAGGCCAGGCCCTGGTTGCTCGGGCTGCCGTCGGCGCTGCCGAAGGACAGCAGGTCGAAGGGCCCGTCCGAGGTCTTGAGCAGGGTGAAATCCAGCTTGCCCCAGAGCAGAAAGCGGCTGGCGGTGGTGACCCCGCCGTCCGGGCTGCCCAGGGTGTTGAACTGAATGCGGTTGACCGAGGCGGCCGGCAGCACGTTGCTGTCGAGGTTGAACAGGTAGCTCTGGCTCTGCTCGAACACGTAGGTGGTGGTGTCGTTCTGTTGCAGGGCGCTGCCGTCGAGCACCATGGCGTTCACCGCGCTGGGCTGGCCGGCGCGCAGGGTGGCGCGGATCGGCGAGCCGAACAGCAGGTCCAGGCTCAGCTGGATGCGGCTGTTGAAGGTCACCAGCCGCGATTGGCGGAACAGCGCCTGCAACTGCAGGACACTGAAGGCGTAACCATTGCTGGTGCTCAGGGCCACCGGCATGTCCGGGGCCGCGCCGTTGGCCTGGGCCTGCTCATAGGCGGGGTTCTGGTAGTCGATCAGGCCGAACAGGGTGGAGATGCCCTGGATATCCAGGGTGTCGCCCTGTTGGCTGATGCGGCTGACACTGGCGCCAAAATGGTGGGCCAGGAAGCGGCTGTAGTCGATGCCGGCGGCGATGCCGGCCAGCTGCTCGGGCAGGCTGTCCAGGGGCAGGTCGGCGTTGAGCACCATGAAGCCGTTCCAGGCTGGGTCGCTGACCTGGGCGACGAAGTCGGCGTAGAGGCTGTCGGGGCTGGCCGCGGCCTTGGCTTCTGCGACAGCGATGAAGTCCTGCAGCCACTGGGACAGACCGGTGTAGGCCAGGGTTTCCAGGCCCGGCGCGAGGTCCGCGGTTTTCGAGAACGTCTCGGGCATGGTCCAGCGATTGGGGTTGTCGATGCGCTCCTTCAGGCTGCCGGCGCAGTACTTCATGATCAGCACATTGCGGTAGCTGGTGGTTTGCACACCGACGCCGATGTTGGCGATAAAGCGCCAGTCGGCGATGTCCATGCGGTTGCTGAAGCTTGCGCCCTGGGTGAAGAACGGCAGCGGATTGACCCCCACCAGAAACAGCTGGTTGGTCTGCAAAGCCTCGTGCAGGGCCTCGCTGGGCTGCACGAAGGCAAAGTCCAGCGGCCCCTGGGTGGATGGCGAGCGGGCCAGCAGCACCTTGGCGTAGCCGACGCCGTCGGCGTCCAGGTCCACCAGCAGGCCTTGTGGAGTGGTCGCCCGATTGGGTTGTGCCGCGTCGGCGGTCAGCAGCCGTTGCAGGCGCCGGGCCCGCGCGGCTTGTTTGCCCGGCAGGGTCGCGGCGCTGATCAGGCTCTTGCGCGAGGCGGCGAGGATCTCGCTTTCAAACTGGGTCAGGTTGAGGCTGGCGTTGCTGCTGACCCCCGCGTAGGGCACCAGCGGGAAAGCAAACCCGGCGTCCTGGGGCAGGGGTGTGCTCGGCGCGGCCGGGGCCAGCAGCGGTGTGGCGCCGTTGCTGCGGCTCTGGCCATAGAGCGGGCTGCCGTCGGGCTGGGCGCTGTAGGCCGGGGTGGAGGCGCCGGCCACCAGGCTGCACCAGGAGGTCCGGTGCGCGTTGTTCAGCAGGGCGCTGACCGCGCCACTGGTGGGCGTGACCAGGCTGCTGGTCTGGAACGGAAACACCGGGGCATAGGCCGGTTGCGCCGCCAACAGGCGCAAGCGGTCGTTGTCTTGCGGGCTCAGGGAAGAGTTGTAGGCGGTAAAGCTCAGCCACTCGGTGCCGAAGATCCCGCACAGCAGGTTCTGCCCGGCGCTGGCGGCCGGCAGGCTCAAGCCAAAGTCGCCGGCCAGCGTCAGGCTGTAGCTGCCGCCTTGGGCACAGAACACCAGGCTGGCGGCATAGGGCCGGGGCCAACCGTTGGCGTCCAGGCCATTGAGCGGGATCAGGCTGATCGGGTTGCCGGCGGTGCTGCGCCACTGGCTGGGCAACGCGGTCGTGCCGGTGTTGGCGAAGCTCATGGCAGTACGGATCAGACCGGCGGCCAGTTGCGCCGCGGCGATGTTCTGATTGAGCGGGTCCAGCGGGTCGAGCACGCCGCCCATGGTCAGTTTGGCGGGCATGCCGTTGGGGTTGAACACCGGGTAATTGAGCACGCTCTGGCCGCCTGTGGTGTTGGCCACATAGGTAAAGCCGGTCGGGAAATACTTGAGGGCGGGCTGGCTGCTGTAAGTCAAGGCGTAGGTCAGGCTGCCGGCCTGATTGCCGTCCAGGGGCACGTAGGCCAGCGGCTGTTGCGGCGGTGTCAGCTGCAGGCCGCTGTCGGCCGCCAGCTTGTCGATCAAGCCCATGGTGATGCCGGCATTGGATTTGAGGCGCAGGGCGTTGAAGTCCGGGTCGTATTTGACGTAGGTGCCGAAGTTGATAAAGAACGTCAGGCGATCGCCAAGCTGCAGGTTGAGGTTGTTCTGCACCTGGCTGGGGGCCGTCACGCTGATGCGCAGGCCGTAGCTGTTGAAGGCCTGAGGCGCCGGCAGGCTGGAGCCGGGCAGCCACAGCAGCGCGCGGCCGACGAAGTTGCGCTGGTCGACGGCGAATAGAAAGTCGTACAGGGCGTTGACGAATGCCGTGGGGTCGCTGCGCAGGGCGGCCGGTTCGCTGGGGGCGAACAGGTAATGGCCGGCATATTTGTCGAAGGCGTCGGCCGGGCTCAGGCTGGCCGGCAGGCTCCCGGGCGCGGTGCCTTTGGGCATGACATAACCGCGCCAGCCATAGCCGCTGGCATCCGGCAGGGCGTAGGCGGCGCTGTGGGCGATCTGCTGATAGTCGGACGTGCTGGTCATGTCTATCCCCTGCAATTGTCGGCGCGGCCACGGATCCACGACCAGTCGGCGACGCTGCCGACGTAGTGGTTCGGTGGGTTGTGACCGGACTGGAAAGTGCCATCCAGGCTGAGCTGCCCTTGCTGCTCCTGGGTGGCGGGACGAAAGTCCAGGAGTCCGCCCTCGATGCGCACCGGCCCGACGCTGGACTGTCGCAGGCTCACCGGGGTGGCGGTGGCCATGAGGGTGTAGCGGTCGATCAGATCGCTGGCGTAATAGAAACTCACCTGGGCGGTCAGCGCGTTGCTGCTGTCGGCCTTGTAGGGGTCCAGCAGTTCCACGATCACCTGCAGGTCCGGCAGCAAGGGCTGGCGGTAGCGGGCCAGGACGCTGGTGATCGGGCTCTGCCAGCGGATCAGGTCGCCACGATAGGCCTGGGTCACGGGTTTACCGCTGTCGCGCAGGTTCTCGATGGTGAAGTCGGCCAGCAGGTGCGAAGTGTTGGGCGGTGCGCAGAAAAAGGCGCCCAGGCTGCCCCAGACTCGCTGGCCATCGCCGTTGGCCAGATTGAAGTCGGCGGTGGGAGCGGCGGCGGTCATGTTCAAGTCGGTCAGGGCGGCGTTGCCCAGGGAAACCTGGGCATTGACCCGGGCTTCGTTGCTGTCCACCACCAGCACGAACAACACCGGACCGACCTGGCGATTGACCTTCATCCCGGGCAGCAGCACGGGGCCCGGTACGCAAGGATCATTGGTGGTGGCAGAGGAGGAGGGCGAGAGGTCGACGCAATCCGCGGCTGGCGCGATGGCATCGCTGCTGGAAAGGGCCTGGTCGTGGCTGCTGGATACCGTTGGCAAGCGGCTGCCGGTGGTCATCAGCCACATTGCAGTCGCCAGGATCGCGCCGAGGGTTGCCCAGAGAATCCGGGTGTAGAGCATCCGTTGCCTGGTCACGCGAGGGTACCGTCCATGTCCCATATTGCATGAAGCAAAGCCGGCGCCATGCCGGCTTCGCAAATGGGCTCCGGCCTAGGAGCCCGAGTCGATCACGACAGGGTGAAGGTCCCGATGTTGGTGTTGTTGAACGGTGTTTCCGAGCCGCTGTCGATAATCACCCCGGTGAACAGGATGCTGAACGCCGAACCCACGTTCTGCAGTTTGACCTGGGCACCCTTGCGCAGGATGACCGGGCCGGCGGAGGTGTCAGCGCTGAGAGTCTGGACAGTTGCGGTGTTGTTGACCTGGGTGGCCCACAGCAGGTTGTTCTGATAGCTGAAGGTCACTTTGGTGGTCTGGTTGGGGTCGCCGTTGTAGGTCGCGGTGGACTGGCTGTTGATGGTCAGGGGGGTGGTGACGGTGTTTACCGAGGTGAAGGCGTTCATGTTGAATATCCTTTTCGTGTGTTGGGCATGATTCAGCTGGCTGAACCGGGTGAGAGTCTAGGTGTGCTTCTTGGTCTGTCGAGGTCGCTGAACAAGCGTTCGAAAGGCGTTTTTGACCCTCTGGCGATGCTCCGGACACACCGCGTTTAGCGCTGTAGACCGCATAACTTAAAGGCTCTTGGCCTGAATGCGAGCTCGAGGAACAAGGCCTCTAATAGCGTTTTGTTATCACTGTTAATACAAAATAGTTGGACACTCCCGAGTTCTGCGTCGATGCCCACGGATAGAGCGAAACCGCAACTAAGCCGGCAGTTGTGGGGCGAGGGGGATATTGGAAAGAGGACGCAGGATTAACTCAACTAAATGGTGATTTAGTTGAATTAAATATATATGAATATATACGGATACGGAGGCGAAGGGACCAGAATTCATGGCCCCTCCATCTTATTGCGCGTGTATCACCAGGATCGTCGGGTAACACGGCCCTGACTCTGGTCGAATTCGCCTTGGCTCACTGTAACCGGTGCACCAATGCTCAAATCATCCGAATCTCGCTGCCAAAGTCTGAAAATCGGTTTGCCGGCCAGCTCCAAAACTACTAGGTCATCCTGGGTGGGTGGACTGACAATACTGTATTCCTCGGCGCTTCCTGGGTATCCAAAGCAAACTGAAGCTGTGCCTTGATCAAAATCAGCGATTCGTTTTGGCTCAACATGAGCATCGACTTCAAGTGTGAAAATGTCTATTTCCATTGAGTCTGATTTGTTGGTGCGCGTGAAGGACAACTTGAATTTCATCCGTGACCTCAATTATGGGTAGCTGTGGTTTGAGAGTGTAGATTCTCATGACCTGCTCGGATAAGCCAACCGCGACGGAACGGAGTTGTCGTCAGGTGTCCCGAGCCTGTTTGACTTACGCTTTAATGAGATCCAGGTACAAGTTGCTGCAGAGTGATCGAAGCCTGTGCCAGGCTCGAAATCTCAACACCAGATGTCGAGATTAACTAAATATGCGCGAGCTATAGGTGGTTGAAAAATAAGGTTTTCCATTGCCCATTACCGAGTAGCAACATCGCAATCTTGAAAATTACGCATATTTAACTAGATTTTTAGCCCAGTATCGCGTGTTTTGTTGTGGGTGAAGCCATGCAACAAATAAGCATAACTCCGGGCGTTCTAGTGCTGGTCGGTAATAAAAAGCTGGAGATCATCGCCTCCGTTTCTTCAAATAAAATACAGGCAAGGGATATTGTTACCGGAGAAGCGGTCTTGCTATCGCCTGGAGAAATCGAATGTGAGCTAAAAAGCCCCCCAACGTTCTCGGATCATGAAATCGCCCAGATACAAAAAACGCCTCTCATCGAAGATGTAAAGGAGACTGACCTTCAGTTGGCGTCAAAGCGGTTTTACGTCCTGTCTCCGATGGTCGGCAAGAGCCCTCTCTCCAGGCAAGATATGGCGCAATGCACCGCAGCGCTAGGGATGAGCGCATCCCAAGTTCGCAGGCTCTTGACCAGGTTGGACATGAATGTGGGCCCGTTGAGCCTGCTCCCGCAGCTACGCGGCAGGTCCAAAGGAACCAAGATGATCGAGGCGAATGCGGAGGGCATCATCCAAGAAACCATTGATGAATGCTATGGCGGTCCTGGGGTAACCTCTAAGAGCATCATCGTAAAAGTGATGGAGCGCTGCCGAGCACTGTCCATTCAGGCACCGAGCACCGCCACCATAGCCAACAGAATTAGAGAACGTAAGCCACGCGCACTACTGGCCAAGAAATCAGGCTCGAAAGCCGCGCGTCAGACCTACGAGGTTCGTGGAGGAAAGATACAGCCTGAGGCGCCTCTGGAGCTGATCCAGATAGATCATGCCCTTGTCGATTGCATTATCGTCGACAGTGACCAGCGACTGCCGCTGATCCGCCCCTGGGTCACTATCGCCATCGACGTATATACGCGGGTGGTGCTCGGCTTTTATTTATCCTTGTCGTATCCCTCGGCGATGTCGGTAGCGCTGTGTATCTCCCATTCAATATTGCCCAAGGAGCGCTGGTTAAAAACGTACGGTTTTACTGGTGGGGAATATCCGTTCTACGGCGTACCGAAAAGAATCCACGTCGACAATGCCAGGGAGTTCAGGTCGAAAAATTTATCTGATAGCTGTCGGTGGTATGGCATTGAGTTGACGTTTAGACCCAAAGGTACGCCCCACAACGGAGCCCACATTGAACGCCTGATCGGCACGTTGATGGGAAAAGTCCATATGTTGCCGGGAACCACCATGTCCTCGGCAAAAGATAAAGGCCACTACAAAAGCGATCAGCATGCCACGCTATCGTTTCCTGAGTTTCGAGAGTGGTTCATCCGAGAGGTCGAGATCTATCACAAAACAACACACTCAGCACTCGGCTGCTCACCGCTGCTTCAGTGGGAGAAGCATTACCTCAACAAGGATGGTGGCTTTGCCTATCCGCCGATTATTGACGATCAATTGCGCCTGCTGATCGACTTCATGCCAATAAAAAAAAGGGTGATCGGTCGGTCGGGCGTCAGGCTTCATAACATCGATTACTACTCTTCAACCTTGAAGCGCTTTGACATCGGGACAAAGTGCACTGTGCGCTACGATCCGGAGTCATTAAGCAAAGTGTGGGTACTCCCCACCGGCGAGCGGACGTATATAGAGCTGGGTTACGCGGATCTGCGGTTGCCGAATACCACACTCACGGAATTTAAGCGGTTGAGAGCACAATTAAAGGATGAGAGCGAACGCAGGGTTCCCGCTGCGGAAGTATTCAATCTAATCAAAAAAAACGAAACACTCGTAAATGCCGCTGGTGTGAAAAGCAAGCAGGCGCGAAAAATGAGAGAGCGAAAAAAAACTCGCTTCACCGATCCGGGTCATCCACTTAATGAAAAAATTGCGGTTCCGGATCGCCCCGCGTCGACGGATTACAGCTTTAAGCCGAAAGCTTACGAGATCGAAGAATAGGGGCCGGCGCCCATGATGAGGTGAGTGCCTATGAAAGATGCATTGAGCTTGGAGCACATTTCACCACAGCGTCGCAACCTCGCGCTCCTCGGGGACAAAGGCCGAATCGGCAGCATCTATAAGGATTGCTGGGTCAACTACCCTCAAGTTAGTTCGGTCAGGACCGCGGTCAGAGCGGTCTATGAAATGCCTCCCAAAACTCAGGCGCAATGCATCTTGATTTCCGGTCGCCCGGGAATGGGTAAAACCAGTCTTTTTGAAAGAATTCAGTTGGATATGGAGAACCTCAGAAAGAGGCATGTAGATTCCTACGGCTACATTTCATTCAGCCTATCCCCGGATCCTAGCTTGCGCGGTTTCGAAGACAGCATCAGTGAGGCTCTGGGAGTACCAATTGGCAAAATTCGCAATGGTCTGGTTCCCGAGGCGTTTTGTCGACTGGCTCAGTTGAGGAGCATGCGCCTGGTGCTGATCGATGAGGTGCACAATCTCCTCAATGCCGGGCGGGTTGATCAGCGAAAGAACCTGGCCTTTCTGAGAGCGCTGAGTAGCCCGCCGATGTCGCTGTCGATCATTGCATTCGGCGTCGATGACGCCGTGCATGCCATCAGTAGTGATGCCCAGCTAGAGCGCCGCTTTCAAATATACGATCTGCCGCGCTGGAAAGAAAACGAGAGCTTCAGGTCATTTCTAGCCGGGTATGAGAGCGCGTTGCCACTGAGGAGACCATCGGAACTCTGGCGGCAAGAGAAGGTTAAGTTCCTGCTGAGCGCCACGGGCGGTATCACCGATGCCATAGTCAAGCGGATTACCCGGGGTGCGGTTTGGGCAATTTTGGACCGCAAGGAAGAAATTGACCTGGATTGCTTGGAAAAGGCCGCCGACATCCCGCCATATCTCGATCGTTTCGACCATGAGGAGTAACGCGCACTTCGGCGGACTGCTTAAGCCTGTACCTCAAGAGGCTTTCTCTGCGTGGCTTGCCAGGGGGTTGCGCACCCGAAATCCTGTACCCTTTATACGTGCCACTGACTGCCTAAAGCGGCTGCGTGTCGAAGACGCTGATGGCAACCTAACTCGCGCGGTGACGGAAGAGTTATCCATGGCACTAGGCATTTCAAACGAATGCTTAAGACGATCATTTCCCTTGCCCGGTGACTGGCTCAAGGCACCGCCCGAGAGGCGCCTGCAGTTTTGCCAGTTATGCCTCCTCAATGATTTTCGATGCGGTCGACAACCCTCATTGAGAATCAACTGGTTCTATTGGTGGTTCAATGTGTGTCCGGTACACGGCTGCTGCCTGTATATAGGAGACAGTACCTCGGCGCCTGCCGCGCTGCTTTCAATCGTCCAGTTCGATTTACCATGGAGATTTTTTACGCACCTGGCGTTTCAGTCAACTGAGCAATGGTGGAGTTATCGGTGTTCGACGCGCCAAATTTTGAAGCTCATGGCCTGGCATTTTCAGTGCTGGTATCAGGTCTGTGTGCAGCGCGGGACCGTTACCATCGGCGATGTCGAGCTTGCGGCGAGCGTCCCTGAGATTGAGCTGTTAATGGACGATATCCTGGCGATAATAGGAAAAAAGAGAATCTATCCGTTTGATCCACGCTCGCAAATCGCCTGGCTTCTGAATATCAAGGCATGTTGTTCTCTGCGCTCTAATTTACCGCCAGAGGCAGGTTGTGAAGCTTTTTTGTGCAAAGACGTAGGGGAACACTCCGCTCAGATCCGCATGGCCATGTTTGCCTTGCTTGGCTTATTTTTGAAGCTGCCGAATTGCGTGTGCATGTGGCGGCTCAGCGGTGTCCCAATATACGACAACAATATTGAGCGGTTCTGGAGATCGATGCACAGCGACGCGGTGAGGATGCCCAGTTACCTGGATTGGCTGAAGGAGCGCGCCGACGGTTGGAGCGCTCCCATTCGCACACATTTTCGCTATTTATTGGAAAGCTAGCCAAACTGTATACGTAATCTAATGCTACCGCACTCATGCCGAGCGACGATTGTGCGAAGAGCTACACCTGAGCCTGGCCTGTTATCGCCAGCACAGAATTGACCTAGCTACCGAAGTTTTACTGACCCAGGCTCATACCTTTTGAACCATTCCCAGCGCTGGATTTTTCCGATTTGTGTTGGGTCAGCGCGGCATCGGCCCCTGGGTCAATTCGGCGTCAGTGGCAACAGTCTATTATTCTTGGCAGCTGATTGACCTATCACTACGGTATACCGTCGGCGCAACGTGTTTTTCCAGATATAAAGCAAGCCTAGACTGAATGAGCGTCGGCATTTGAGATAGGGAACCACTCTTATCTAACGAGAGAACTCTGGGGGCGGAATGCGTTGACGGTGCGATCCATCAGGTTTTCTCATCACTTCTTTCAAACGCTTAGCAGGTCCTTCTAACTCAGACGGCGAAGCAAGGCTAACAGCAAGCATTAACGCATCACGGCGATTCTGTTTACCTTCCGAAATCTCAGAGAGACTATTTTCCGGCTGAACTGGGTGCTTCATCGCTGCCGACCTCGATCTTCGGATCAAATTGGATGCTAGCACAAGCCTTACAACTCGGAGTCTCCCGTTGATCCCCTTTGCTTATGAAGCGTAACGGTCAGATGTCTATTTGTTATTGCTACTACAGGATTGACCTAGCTACCGAAGTTTTACTGACCCAGGCTCACACCTTGTGAACCATTCCCAGTGCTGGATTTTTTCCGATTGGTGTTGGGTCGCGGCATCGGCCACCGGATCAATTCGGCGTCAGCACCTACAGAGTACGACCACGTGCTATTCCCGACGCCATATTCCCTCACCGAGTAGGCCGTCGCCGAGCTCTTCTATGTTGCGATATCCCGAGCATGGTGGTCACTGACAATTGCGTCCCGGAATCCGGTGCTCTAGTTCCTGATACCCGGCGGCCGGTACCATGGTTATGCTAGATAGGTGACTCCTCGCCAAGCAGAAGCTCAATGTCCTCAACCTTACCCAGGAGAGCTAGCTTGATGTTGCTTCGCAACTTCTCATCAACCTCTTTGTGAAGACGAATCTTCCCAATGGCCAGGGCAGTGACGAACTCCATTGAGGCATCACCACGCTCGAAGCCGTGGCCTTGGACGACTCGCAAGATGATGTCTGCCATGGACGCGCTGTGAGTTTCATGAGCGCTGTAGTCCAGTTCGGTAGGCAGTGCGGCTCGGAGAAACGCCCCTTGAATGATTCCGTCGTCATAGCGGGAAAATATCTCGGGCGAGAGCAGCACCTGTTGAAGCTCACCCGATTCAAGGCGTTTCGAGTCTGCAATCTTGGCGCTTTCCCGGGCGTTCTGCAGAATCCACAAAATAGTCAGGAAGATGTCAGCGCAAGCGGCGACGGTGACGTCCTTATCACTACTCACGAAGGCAAAGCCCTTGGTAAGCCTCATCTGGCCAGTTTGATAGCTGCTCGGCCAGAAAGCCTGGTCGATAAGGCCGTTCGCACCCGCAGTGTCGAACGCCTCAATGCGAGCTTTGACCAATTCCGACACGCCGGTGCCATCGAACGTGATCATGCGACTGAGATGTTTGTACTCCTGATGCCAGTGGCTGTTACAAGCCAGACTGGCAGCTGGAATTTCGATGAAGGGTTTGAAAACGTACTTTCGGCTTCCTTTTGGCGGCTGCGTAAGGTTTGCGGCCAGCTCTGCCATCAACTCATAGGAGCGACCCAACAGCGCCCCCACAAGATAAATGCGTGTGCCAGATTGTTGGGCTGACCGCAGGCGACGGCTAATGCTGAGGAGCAAGGTGCCTCGCTCTGCTGCAGCTGCCACGACGATCACCGACCCGTGAAATTTTTCTTTAGGGTCAAACATTGAAGCGCTCACGACTTCGCAGGTGAGGCCCTTAGCTTGAAGGAACGCCAAGGCGTCAGCAGCCATCTTTGCACTTGCCTTGTCATCGTCATGAATGATAAGTGAGGTCGATGCGGGAGACTCCTCCATCAACACCTTCTTGAACCATTGATCGAAGTCGCTGGTACGGACCAGCTTGTCCTTGTCTACCTGGACAGTCCGAAATCGTTCCCTGTTGGGAATTTGACTGAAGCAGCTAAAGAGGCCCTTGCCCATAAACGAGAAAAATCTGCTCTGCAGTCCTTCTGGCAAATGCCCCATGCTGATGTTGAGCAGTCGAGTCTCGGTGTGCTGGGCCACAAACCGCTCGCCGTGGATGCGGATCAACTTGCGGCCTTCGGTCGATTCCGTCTCAGCGAACGATTCGAAATCCTCAGGCTTCTCGATAGTATGCAGTACCGTGCATGACTCAGAATCGGCGAGGAACGAGAGGAAGGTGGCTACCCGGGTAGGCGGCGCTCCGTTGACCTTGATCCACTCTTTTGCCAAACCACAGTTGGTCGAGGCAGAAATCAAGCAAAGCGACGAGGATCCATCAGGCAATGGGCCGTCCTTCAGGCCGTCGTGAGAGTGGAAGGACTGGATGCTCTGAATCGTCTGCGTGCCGAACTTCGCCTGGAGCAGTTGGATCGAGAGCGCAACTGGTAGGAATGCCATGGTATCGAGGTAAATGGTGTCTGGTTCTCGCATGCCGCCCTCGGCAGCCTCTTTGATCACTCTCAGGCAGGTGAAGGCCAGGAAATGGGAATGAAGCGTTTCGGTGAGCAAATTCTCGGCACGAATGAAGTAGTTGGAGGCTCGGGATGAGGGTTTCGAGAACAAGAAGCCAGCAGGAGCCTTTGTCAGCACGGAGGTGCATTTGACCAGCTTCTTCATTCCTGCCTGTACAAACGCATCAGCCGCTCGCGTGAGTAGCTTGCCAATTCCCTTGTCAGTGCCGGCGACCTTTACGTATTTAATGATCTCCCCATGCTCATTGAAGAAGGAGAAGCCGTAGGAGGGTGCTCCGCCGCTAGAGCGACGCTCAAGGGCGATGGCGATAGGTGACGACTTGTCAGCACATTGCTCCTGAATCCATGTCCGGTGACAGTCGGGGACGAGGAAGCTCACATGATCGGGGAGGATGTAGTTGTTCAGCCGTTTCTGCAGGGCCTCGGTAATATGGGCGTCTGTGATTTGTTCTGGACCTGCGAAAAACACCACCACGTGAGCGGGCTCAGCATCCGGGGCGGGGGTGAGGATTACTTCAAAATCGAACAGGTCTGGCATCTCAGTTCACCGGAATGCAGATGGTGAATACAGTGCCTTCAGCTGCCGCCAGCTCACGGTCACCGCTCCAATTTTTGGGGTTGTATTCCACGACCTGGTCTTGGCCTTGGAAGGCCTGGTAAAGGCAGACCCTCCCGGTGCGGAGACGCACATAGGCCTTCAGCTTATTGAGTGCCTGGACTGCGTTGTGCAGCCCCATGCCGGAGGTTGCTGAATCTTTGGTAGTGACATGTTTTTTGAAACATTCCAAAGTGGCCTCGAGCTCTTCTGCCAGGGGGAGGTCGTTCAAGGCCTCCACGGGAGCGCCTTTCTTGGCTGAAAGCCACCGACGTGCCAAGCCCGGCCCACTGTCGATCACTGAAATTTCAATAAAGTCTAGGTATTCCGCGCCCCTGAGCATATTTCGCATTACGAACAAGGCAAATTGCGGCTCTTTGTCTGAAACGAGGTGGATGTCCTCTTTCTTGATCCTGCTGGCTTTCACTGAGGTGCCTCGCAGACCTTTCTTATATTTGACCCCATGGACATCGGTGACCGAGTGCTGGTCGGCATTTGCGATCAGCTCAGCAAGCACGCTGCCTAAGGCAGGCAATCCGCCTCGATGAAGTGCTTTCTTGTCCTGCTTCGTGTGCATGAGCGCAGACGACATTTCCAGCAGGCTTGCAAACGAGGTGTGAGAGTGGATCTGCGGAGAAGTCTCGCCGTAGTAGAAGGGCTTGATGAACTCCATCTTCGCAAAGTTGATGCTGAAGAGGTTGATGGCTTTAGGGCGAGCGCCTCGCTCGCTTGATGTGTTACGAAGATCTCCTTCGTACATAGCTTCAATGAGGGGTCTGATGACGGTGAGCGCGGCGCGCTTTTCTATTGTCTCGTGAGCTTCTGTCTCGATGCTAGAGGACATGATCAGTGCCGCAAGACCTGCGGCTGTCTTGCCTAGGTGCAGGATCTGGTCAGGAGCGCTTTCCATATCGGCATAGAGGTGCAGAACGCTTTGCTCATGAGCGCGAGCCCAGCTGATCACCAGCTGAGCCAGCGCAGCATCAACCCCGAACAAGCCGCCATGGCTCATGCTTTTGGGCAACCGAAGGGAGGCATCTTCTTGGCAAAACGGGTAGAGGTCTTCGATTTCGTAGGTGTTCAGGTTCTTGGTGATCTTCATCGGCACCTCTGACAGTCCATCGTTATGAGTGCTGAACCAAATGCCTGGATACACACCCCGCGCCATCATAGCGTTCGGCATGTATCAGGAGATATACCGCTGCGCAAGGTTGAGTATCCATCTGCTTACAGAGCTGTCGTAAACGGCCGGCCCCAGGATTTCGACAGGAAACCAGCGCGGCAGTTACCGGGCCAACTCAATCGGCAACGATCGACGACAAGACGGAGGCTAATGAAGCGGCTATCCGGCCAGCTCTTGGCTTGCTAGTCAGCCTCCACCTCCGGCTTGTTGCTGAGCACTTCAGCCAGCGGAGACCCGCCATACAATTGGCTGGCGCGGCTCTCCAGCAGCGCCCCAGCCTGGAAGTACCCCATCACCGTGGTCACGCTACGATGTTCGGTCATCGCCATGACCTCACCCAACGGTACCCCCTGGCGTCCGGCCTCGGTAACAAAACCCGAGCGCAGGCTGTGTGCGGCCCAGTCGCCCTCCAGCCCGGCCAATTGCGCGCGGCGCTGGACGATGCGCGCCACCTGATCAGCCGACAAGCCCGAAGTGCCGACCTTGCCACCCTTGTACAGGCGGCGAAATAGCGGGCCACTCTCGGCAGGAGCGGCGGCCAGCCAGGCAGCGAGCGCCTGCGCCGCCGGGCCACGTAGCGGCTTCTCCCGCCGCGCGCCGGTGGTGTCGGTCTTGGTCGTGCCGAGGGCATACAGCCAGGTGTCGGCATCCAGTTGGCGCACATCGCTCACTTGCAGACCCACCACTTCCGAACGGCGCCGACCGCCACCGCTCCAGGCCAGCAGGAGCAGGGCGCGGTCGCGTACCCCGCGGGCGCCGTCGGTGCAGGTGGCGAGCAGCGCCTGCAGTGGCTCGAGCACGATCGCACTCTTTTTGCGCACGCTCACGCCCTGACGCGACTGGGCCTTGCGCGCTTCGCGCAGCAGGGTCTTCAGCACCGAGGCCTCGCTTGGACTGTCCCAGTCCTTGATCCGGTGCCATTTACCCAACACCGCGAGGCGGTGGCTGACCGTGTTAAATGCCAGCGGTCCCAGCCGAGCCTTGATCCCGGCGGTAACCAACGCCGCGTCGATTGATGGCGGCAGCAAATGCGCCCAGCCGCCGTCGGCCAACGGCCGCGCCAGGTGGTCGAGGACGAACTGCACGGCCACGGTGGCCGGCAGCGGTGTATCGCTGAGCGCTTGGCCATATCGTAACTGCAGCCACGCCGACCAGTAGACGAGGGCGCTGCGGTAGCTGCGCACGGTGTTGGCCGCGGTGCCGGCGGCGATAAAGGCCGCTGCCGCTTCCTGGGCGTGGAGCGCCAGGGCATGTGGGTCTAGCGGGGTTTCGTCGACCAAGGGTAGTTGATTTGTAATATTTATTACGTTCAACGTATTATAATTCCATAAATTAGAAAATAAGATCGGATAATCTTTCATTATCAGACCTAATATAGCTGGAGATAGGCCATGGCAGTAGGTGTGCCGGAAAACGACGTGTTCGCGGCGGCGGACACGGTGCTGGCCCGCGGTGAACGGCCAACGGTCGAGCGAGTACGCCTAGAGCTCGGCCGAGGTAGTCCGGCACGGGTCGGTGCCTTACTCGATCAGTGGTGGGAACAGCTCGCCGGGCGCCTGCGCGGCGAAACGCGGCTGCCCGGGCTGCCGGCGGAAGTGGCGCAGGCCTTTGTTGCGATCTGGCAGCAGGCGACCATCTTGGCTCAGGGGGCGGCCGAGCAGGCGTTGGCCGGTCAGCGTCAGGTCCTGGCCGAGGAGCGCGAAGCGTTGGCTGCGCTGGAAGCCCGTGCCCGCCTGGACGTTGCCCAGGCGCGGCAATTGATAGCTGAGGCCGTGGTAGCGCGACAGAGCGCGGAAACCCGCCTAGCCGACCTTGAGCAGTTACTGATCCAGCGTCAGGCGCAGATTGATGACCTACGCGTCCAGCGCGACGAGCTGCTAACGCAGCGCGACGACGCCCGTCATCAGATGGTTGAAGTACAGCAGCAATTGCACGAAAGCCGTGAACACGCCGAGCAAGCGCGCATTGAGCAGCAACGTTATACCCGCGATGTGGAGGATCGCGCCTATCGAGAAATCGATCGGGCCCGCGAGGAGAGCAAGGTTGTTGCCGGCCAGCTTCGGGACCTCAACCAGCGCCAGCATATGCTCCAGCAAGCCCTGCTAGGCAGTCAGACCGAGCTGACCGCGGCGCGCGAGCAACGGGGCATTGCGCAAGCGCAACTCCAAGCGCTAAGGGGGGAGCATGAACAGCGGCAACATCTTCTGGTAGATCTGACCCAGCGCTACGAGGCCATGCAACAGCAGGTGCAACTTGCACAGCAGGACATCCTCAGCGCGCGCGAACAGTCCGCGGCGGCGACGGCTCGCGCAGACACGCTGACCCAACAGCTCGCCGAAGCCAGAAAGGCACCGAGCGAAGCGCGAGCGCCGCGCAAACACAGGACCAAGCCCGCCTGACGGATCAAGGGCGTACTGCACCGGCGGCAGCATCGCCCAGAGCATTCGGTGTGCGCCCTTGACTAGGCGAACCGGACTTCAGGCAAGGGATCCTCCTTGGCTTCGGCCATGATGCGATCAAGCTCCGCGCAGGGATCGCCACGGTTTGCGCTGAGGCTGCGGGCCAGTTGCACACATTTGGTCCTGACAATCGAAATAGTAGCTGCCTCATACCCGAGGTCGCCGGTCTCGTCATAGCGGGCGCAATCAAACACCACCGGCAGCGTGTCGATCACTGACCCGGCTTCCTCTGCTGAGAGCAGACCTCGCTCATGCAACGTACGCAATGACTCAATGACCTCCGGCAATGCGCTCAGGCGCTGGGGGCCAAAAATCATGACAAGCAAGCTCACCAGGCGGCGGGTGATCGGGCTGTCGACTCGAGTGCGCCATTCGCGGATCGCATAAGCGGCATAGCTTACGAATTTGGCATCTTGGTGTTGCAGCGCAAGTCGCAAGGTCTTCTCGACAAGGGAGGCGACAGGATGGGTGTCGGCGAAATAGATAAACGCGACCAATGCTCCGGGTGCTTGGACCTCTCGGTAAAATAGGTCGAGTTGGGCAAACATCGTTTCGTTCGGCAGGCCTTCCAGGTGTCGCGCCACAACCAGCCCCAACGCTTTACTGATGAGTGCCGCTTTCCTTTGCTCGCCACCGTGCGAGAACGCGATTTCCAGCTGACTTTGCGCTTTCGGTCGCCAGCGTGTCATCAGCTCGAAGTAGCGTTGTGCCTGCTCGGCGCTGGGCCTGATATCTGCGGTGACAGATCCCACCGAGTTGATCAGATCTTCCAACAATTCGTCTTCGAACAAACCCTCCGCACCTGCCTCAAACAGCTTAACGCTCAATCGATTTTTGAGCGTCTCTGGCTGATGGCTCGGGAGTTTAAGCAAGGCATGAGCGAACAATCGGTTGGCGCCCTGCAGACTGGGATTGGCGGGGTCGCTGCCCCACACTTGCTGGAGCAAGCTATCGCGCTCTGATGGAGTAAGGTAGTTCGCTTCAAGCAACGGGAGCAGTCTGATCAAGGCTGCGCTGGTGTCTTTACTATCGGCGTTCACCGACTGAATGATCTGCGCGATCCGCCGATCGATGACAGGGTTCGCCAGGCGCTCTCCGGGTTTTTCAATCACCGGGTTTGGCCAATCGCTGTTAGCACTGAGACCGATCTCATGCGTCAATGGCACCTCCAGTGCGTGCTGCACCAAGTCGGCCTGGTCATCCTTAGGAACACTTTCCAGCGAATAGCGCAGCAGATGCTGCAGGGCTCCCTTCAGCCAAAGCGGCTGTAGAGCGGGTTGTTTACTGAGTTCGGTTGCCAAAATGAATAATTGTCGGGACCGATCAGGGGGCAGTCGAACGCTGATGCGCGCCAAGATTTCGATGAACACACACAAGTTGGGCAGCGCCGCGCGTACGCCTGGGCCTGCTCGCTCGGCGGCCCTAGCTTTCCAATAATTGATCGCGCGCACGCACTGATCGGCAAGTTGTTCGACTTGAGCGTACTTGAAGCGGGCAACTCGGAGCCTGCTGAACGTTTTCTTGATGATTTCAGCAGACTCTGTGTTCGCGCCCCGCACAGCAAGCGAAAAGCTATAGAGCCCGTCCACGCCCTCCAACTCGACCAACTTTTCCGCCTGGCGACTGACCAAGCCTCTTTGTTGCCAGAGCAGAGGAATGCCTACCGTATCCAATAGCCCTGTCATAACGATCAGGGGATGTAAACCGGAGGTGAAAGACACGCTGTTGGATCCGTCGCGGTAGCTGCCAGGGGCAAAGTTGGGTACTACTGCGTTGTCTTTGCGTTGCCGATCGAGTGCATTGTCGATACTGGCCCTTAAGTCATCGAGGATCGCCCAGGGATCGCATCGATGCTCCCGATAGAGAGAGGGGAAGGGCGACGACTGCCCGGCGAGGTCCAACACATGATAAAACCAGTGGGCCCAGGCGAGTCGAGAAAGCAGGAACAGTGACCGCCGGTTTTGGTGATGAAGTACGAGAAGCTCGCGATAGGCCTGCGCGACCAGCAGGTTCGCTTCATCGAGCGTGCCGAGTTCTACCAGCAGCGAGGCTTTGCGCAGCTTCCACCAGGGTTCGTCGATGGAAATCCGGTCACATTGCATTTGCAGTTCTTCATAGTCGAACGCATCCCGTGCTTGGATGGCCCGGTAATAGGCCATCTCGTTCGCCGCGTCAGACCAGTGTTTGGTGTTGGACGCAATAAAATCCTCCACGCGACTCCAGGAGTCGGGAACATCATCGGCCCAGCGCTGGTTTTTCAGCAGCAGCACCGCGCCCTCCAGGCGCTCTCGTTTGGAAAGCGGGCTTTGCTCGTCGAGCACAGTGTCCAGCAGCAACTGGGAAAACTCAGCATCAAGCGGATCGTGTGCCAGGTATCCGCGCCAGACACGCTCGTAGATCAGGCGGGCGCGCAGTTGCTCCGGCAGCCGCCGCAGAGTACTGGCTGAGAAAGCATGGAAACGGGCCTGTTCAAGAACGCGGTCTTGTAGGCGGGCCGGCAAGACTAACCACCCTGGGTAGCTGTTTCGGTCCGCTTGCAAGGTGGCAAGGCTGTCTTCGAACCACTTGTAATTCTGTTCCTGCAGGAACGCATCGATGTGCTTGTTCTGTTGGATTGGCTGGTTGAGATAAACCGGTGACCAAGCGCTCTCCGCCTTCGGCTTGAGGTCAACAAGGGCCTGGAGAAACAGTTTGGTTGCTTCACGATGAGCAAGCTCCGGGTCATCATACTCAGCGACCAGCGGTCCCAAATCGATGGGGGCGATATTGATCGATTCGAGGTACTTTCGCTTGGCCGCGTTGAGCCCAAGCGCTCCCACCAGGTAGATACGACGCGCATGTCCGGCCAGATGATCACGGACCCAGCCCGCCCAGGCAAGGAAATTGGGATCTTCGCCAGAAAAACCCAGTAAACAAAGTTCGTTTTCAATGAACACTTGCCGGGCGTAGTTGACGAAAGCGGCATACCGAGCGGGATACCTCCGATAATCTTCCTGGGTAAATACCAGATGGTTATCGAGAACGATGGTGCCATGCAGTTTGACGATGCGCGGAGACCTGGCGCTTGCCAGGTCCTCCTGTTTGCGCACCACGTTGTAAACCCTCTCCGGTAACGCCGCTGCAGCTCGCTCCAACAATGTATCCCAATTGGTGGTCAACACCTCCGACCACGGCAACCGCAACAAGTCATCATGCAGGGCGCCGGGCTGAAATGCTTGGTCATTGACGGCCGTCTTCAGGCTGTCATGCATCGACTGGGGGCCAAAAAACGCTTGATACTCTTCCGCCAGGCGTAGCGGGTCGGAGCTCGAAGAGCCCAGTTCCTCGCCCATTTGCTTGCAGAGCTCAAACCACAAGGGCATTTTTTGCGCTGGATTGCCGCTGATGGCTGCGCTCCGGCTAAAGCCCGCACCGACCATAATGGCAGCGCCGTGGAATGTTCCGTCTTGTTGCCATAGCGCCGCAGCCAGTTTCTTAAGCGCTGCGAAATCTGCCAATTGGTTTACATCCACGTTCATTGCGCCTCGTGCCATTGCCCCATCGGGCGAAGTTTTCTGCCTACTACCGTGCCAGACATTGCGTGCGGCGGCATCTCTGAAGCGCTGACGGCCCTGCGGAACCTCACCCACGGCGCCAGGAGGCATTGTGCCATCGTCTATCCAGGGATCCAATCCGGACCGAAAATACAGCGTTTCCTTGCCAATACGTTCAGCAGCGGCACTTGCAATGATTACCAACACTCATCCTGCAGCGGTTGATGTGCGAGTTTTGCGGTAGTGTTCGACCGTAATCGCGTCGCACAGTCGAGCTCCGTGTCGATCGCGTAGGAGAGGAGAGATGTCACTAACGTAGGCACCGGTTTTATTTCGTGATATCAATATGCCCACCTCAAACACCGACAGCCACATCGCCTTGTTACAAGTAGCTGTCTAGGTCACGGAAGACAAGCATGTTCACGCTGCCCCCGATTGTTTTTCAAGAGCGATATTCTATCGGCGTGGTACAGCACGTGATCCGACCAGCACTGCAGGTCGGCAAAGTCGCTCAGACGTCGATTAATGTCTCCGCTCGGATCAAGCAGCCCTTAATCCGCTTCGACAATGACGAGCGCGTTATCGTGACTTCACGCCGCGATGTTCAGTTACCAGAGGGCGTCGACGGAATATTGATTGAAGATAACGACAAATACGTCTGGGCCAGGCATCGATTGCTGGACGAGTTCAAGCATCGCCGCACAGAGATAGGCCCTCGTGCTGTAGCTGATGAAATCGCGTCCCAGTGGGATGGCGTGCTTAGCTATCGTGCGGAAAAACGGGGGCCAAACGGCGAGCAGCTCACTCGGGGCCTACGCCCACCGCAGCTGGGTGCATTGCATGCAATTGGAGCACACTGGAGCCTGGAATGGACACCGGCGACGGTGGTTATGCCGACCGGCACTGGCAAAACTGAAACCATGTTGGCAGCCCTCGCGGCATTTGGTCGTTGGCCGTTACTAGTAGTGGTGCCTTGGGATGCTCTGCGGACTCAAACGGCAGACAAATTCCTCACGTTTGGTTTGCTCAGAGACATCGGCGTCCTCCCTGCACAGGTGTCGAATCCGATTGTGGGCATCATGAGTAAACGAGCCAAAACGCTCTCTGATTTACTGATGTTCCAACACTGCAACGTGATCGTGTCTACCATCGGTTCCATTGGTGTCAGCATGGAGGCCAACCTGATTAATGAACTCAGCACACGATGCCAGGCGCTCATTCTGGATGAGGCCCACCATGTACCAGCCAGTTCTTGGGCTCACCTGAAGACAGCACTTAATGGCGTGCCGACTCTTCAGTTCACGGCGACACCTTTTCGTCGGGATACCCAGCTAGTCGATGGCAAAGTGATCTTCAGTTACTCGCTCGGCGCGGCACAGCGAGACGGTTACTTCAAGCATATCCACTTTGCGCCAGTGAATGTCGGGTCGTCAGCGTCTGACCGTGCGATAGCTGAAAAGGCAATACGGCAGCTCAAACATGACCTTGCTGATGGTCTGGATCATCTCTTGATGGCGCGGTGCTCAAGCATTTCCCGGGCAATGGAGGTAGAGCGCATATACCGCGAGCTTGCCCCCGAGCTCCAGCCAGTCCTGATTCACTCCGAGTCGCCGGAAGCAGCAACGCGATTAGAGGCTTTGAAGAGCAGGGCGGCCAAGATCGTAGTCTGCGTAGGGATGCTGGGGGAGGGTTTTGACTTACCACAGTTGAAAGTCGCAGCAGTGCATGACATGCACAGAAGCCTAGCCATCTTGCTGCAATTCGTTGGGCGGTTTACCAGGGTTGCCGCCAGCAACATTGGCGACGCAACAGTTGTTGCCAACATCGGTGACAAGGTCGTTTCCGATGCTCTGGAGCGGCTCTATAGTGAAGACGCAGATTGGAATAGGATTCTCTCAGAGATGAGTTCGGCTGCTGCGCGCGATCATGCTGACCTCGTTGTGTTTCTGCAGGCCTCACGTCGGCTGGATGACCTTGAAGCGCCTGAGTCGATTGTGCTCTCTCCGCAATTGCTCAAACCCAAATTCAGTACGGCTGTGTATCGGGCTACAGAGTTTTGGGCTGAGCGTTTCCATGAAGGGCTACCAGGGCATCTTAAGCTGCAAGCGGTATGGAAGCATACGACCAGCCCGACGCTCTACTTTGTGACTCGCAATGAGTCCCGAGTTCGTTGGACGAGTACCAAAGGCGTAACGGACTGCGAGTGGGCGCTCTTTGTGCTGCACCATGATATCGATCAAGGATTGCTTTATCTCTCTTCGACCGATCACGACTCGCTATTCCCTGAGTTGGCCAGTGCTACGACTGGTGAGTCAGCGCTTATCAAAGGCCAGCAGATTTTCCGTATCCTGGGACGTATCAATCGGCTCATGTTGCAGAACATCGGCGTGACTAAGCATGGACGTCGCAATCTCAGCTTCGCAATGTACACGGGGGAAAACGTCGATGAAGCGCTTGGTCTGACAGAGCGCAGTAACTCCGTGAAGAATAATGTCAGTGGCACAGGGTGGGAGCATGGGGATCGAGTGTCAGTAGGTTGCTCGGTCAAAGGTCGCGTCTGGTCGAAAGAGCAGGGCTCAATACCCGAACTGCTGGCATGGTGCTGCGGCATTGGGGCGAAGTTGCTCGATGAGTCGATCAACATTGAAGGCATCATTGCGAACCTGCTGATGCCGAAAGAAATTCATCAGCTTCCGGTAGACAAGATCGTTCTGTCGATTGAATGGCCTAGCGAACTGCTCAGCAAACCTGAAGAAAAGGTTCTGCTAAGCACTGGGTCGATTGATGGAGCACGACCTCTCTATATGTACGAGCTTAGCTTTGATCGTTTGACCGCAGAAACACTCGAATTTTCTTTAATCACAACTGAGGACAACGTGGCCGGTGCGTTCGTGCTGAGGCTCGATGATCAATTGGGTTACCGGATCGACCAGGCGGGCACCGACTTAGTGCATATCACGATCGGAAAGATGACAAAACGGCTCGATGAATTCCTATGTGGGTTCCCACCGCTGGTGCGCTTTATCGATTTGAGCGAGCTAGATGGAAACCTGCTTATCGAGCCACGTAATCCTCGCGAGCTGACATTGAATCCAGCTCAGTTTGAGCCTTGGGTATGGGGGGCAACCGATCTTACCAAAGAGAGTTACTGGAAAGACGGCGAGGGCAGGGTCGACTCGATTCAGTGGCGTGCCGCTCAGGAATACATTGCGGGCGGTTTCGACATTGTGTTCGATGACGATAGCGCCGGCGAAGCTGCCGACCTTGTTTGTATAAATGTGGAAGACACCTTGATCAGGCTGTCGCTCGTTCATTGCAAATTCTCTGGTGCGACGACGTCAGGCCAGCGGATCAAGGATGCCGTCGAAGTATGCTCCCAGGCCGTACGTTCCGCGAAGTGGAAATGGAAATTTGCAGATTTATGTCGTCACATTTTGGGACGCGAGGAGCGGCTCAGATCTGCAGAACGTACTACGCGATTCTTTCAGGGAAGCTCGGCTAGGTTGAACGAGATTCTCCGAGAAAGCCGATTCAAGTTTATCGAGGCTGAAGTACTAATCGTGCAGCCAGGCATTTCCGCTTCCAGGCGCAGTGAGGATCAAGACATGGTTATTGCCGCTGCCATGGTCTACCTGAAGGAAACCATTGGGTGCGATCTTCAGGTGATCTGCAGTAGCTAAATTATCAGCACCCGTACTCAAGAATCGCTGCAGCTTCTCTAAATACAGCTAGGCCCGAGAGCTGTAGCGCATAGCCGTCGCTTCATTTCGCTCAAACCTCACCGACAGCCAGAAGCACGTATTCACGTCCTATAGGATCCGCGCTGTTTATTCAAACCCACTTGAGGCGTGAAAAGGCAACATACATGCGCCGTCGAGAGCTCCTGGTATGAACGACATCCTGGGAACTGGCCTGACGTATGTGGCTGCTGAGGGTCAGCATCGTCCAAGCTGACGCACGGAAGATGACGCACATAACGGTCACAGGAAGTAATTCGTGAACCAGGAGGACAAACGCCCAGTTTGGGGACGGCAGAGACACGGCGCTGCGGTGGGCTGTCATCACCATGTCACGTCGTGAAAGCAGATGACGCTGGCCATAGGCGACCTGATCTGGGATCTGAGCCTGATACGCATATTTAAATAATCTTTTCAGGTCACTGCTAAGCGTCGTACTCGCTAAGAAGCTGATTTGTATCCCGCTTCACATTTAGCTGTTTTTTCGCATATTTAAAAAATCTCGACACCAGAGCCCCAAGTCGCACATATCATCATTCGCATAATGTATATTATGTTAAATTACGTATTATGCTGGCATTGATCTGCTGCTCGCTCACGCGGTTATGCATCTTTCGCATTCAAGGCACTGAGGCTGATGGTTCATTCAAAATCAGTCGACTGGGTCAAGGTCATATCAGCGCCAACAACTGGATGACTCCACTGCTCCTTGAAGAATGATCCGTCTAGACGCGGTAGGCTTCATTCAGGCCAACCTAGTCATCCACACTGCCATCTGCAAGACACTTAAAGCTTCTACCATCTCCCATCAAGTACTGACTTGAGTAACACCTACAGTGCCACGGACTGAACCTTAACTAGGCGCCAAAGAAATTTCTCATCTTCATCGAACAGACGAGTTCTTTGCACTCAACAAGTCCTGGGAACAGCAAATACCCTTACAATTTCCTCAGCGCAAACGGCGTCATGAAATCTACTTTCATAAAAAACAAAAGCAGTTTCTACCCCGCAGTTGGAAAAATGGCTTTTTACTTCTTGCATCTCCCGTGACTCAAGACCTCCATCATTTTCTCGTACTTTTTCCAAAAAACCGACCGAGGCCGGCTTTGGATAAATAAATATATTAGGTATGAGGATGCCTTGTTCCTCCAACCCCTCAAAGTCTGTAAAGCTCACGGCAAAAAACACACTTTCACTTCTTGATACTTCTAACAATCTTAAAGTATTCAAAAGAAACACAGCGAGCCCTGTCAGAAAGTTAGAAGCCCCGCTGCCGCTCAGCTCATCCTTCAAGAGCTTTAAGCGACTGTATCTTGACACAAGTGGAATTTCTTCAAAGCTTTTATAGTTCTCGAAGAATACATCCATGTCATTGTACGGTTCTTCGCTGATTATTTTACTGTAGATATCTGTAAGCTTCATTTTTAGGAGGGGCTCCATCCGTACTTGTTAAGTCATTTATTTATTTTCTTTTGCTCTGCTATAAACTTTGAAAGCTTTTTTTTAATGAAGTGCGGACTTATATCAGGAACGTAAGTGCCACTCACCCCGTCACCGCCTGATAAACCACCCGGTGCGCCTCGGTCGGCAGCGGCACTTCCCACTTGAACAACATGCGGCGGATATCATCGTTGCGCAGCGAGGTATCGCGCTTCTGGTTGCGCCGCATGATTTCGTCCTCGGGTCGCTCCAGGTAAAGAATTTCCACCTCGGCGCCGTAGCCGTAGAGCAAGTCCAGGGTGCGGTTGCGCATCTGCGCCGACAGGTGCGTGGAGTTCCACACAAAGGGTTTGTGCTCGCGCAACAAGGCCTTGGCCCGGTCGATGGCGTAATGCGCAGCGGCGCCTTCGTTCTGTCCGTGGCGCAGGCCCAGGGCCTGGCGCGCGTCGTCGAACGACACCACCGGCAGCTCCGGGTAATGTTGCGCGGTCCAGGTGTCCTTGCCGCTGGCCGGCAGGCCCGAGAGCATCACCACCGACGAGCCCTGCGGCGCGTGCAGTGGGTAGTCGGGATGTACCCGGGCGCCACGCAGGTATTGAATGCGTGTGTAGTCGTCGACAAAGGCCCGCGGCCCGTGCAAGCAGCCCTCCTCCTGCGCCAGTTCGCGCCACAGTTCGATGGCGTCCAGTACATCGGCCTTGCCGGCGTAATCGCGGCCCTGCATATCGGCCTCGGCCACGGCGCAGAGCATCCACAGCGGCAGTTCCCAGGACAGTTTGTGCAACAGGAACTCAGCGCTGCGGCCGCTGCGATCACCCTGCAGGGCGAAAAACGGCACCTGGTGCACGGCGATGATGCGGCAGATCTGCTCGCGCAGCTCGAATGGCACGCCGGCGCGCCACAACAGCAGCCGCGCGTCCACTGCGCCCCGGCGCGAGTGGCCGGGCTGGCCGATACGCCCGGTATCCGGGTCGATCACCGTGGTGTCGGGCTTGGCGATATCGTGCAACAGGGCGGCGAAGAACAGCACAAAGCGCTGCTCGGCGCTGGCCTGCTGGTAGGCGGGTTGCGCCAGCAAGGCTTCGACTACCAGGCGGGTATGAATCCACACATCGCCCTCGGCGTGGTAGGTCGGGTCTTGCGGTGTATCGGCCAGGCGCGCCAGGGCCGGGATGGCCGCCAGGCAGGCGGCGACGTCCATATCGCGCCCCGGCTCGGGGACCAGTTGTTGCAGTTGTCGAATATCCATATCGGGATGCTCCTTCAGTAGCCGTGGCGTGGGCCCTGCCAGTCCATGGACAGGCGCGGGGCATAGAGGTCGACGCCGTCGGCCAGCTGATTGGGGATGAAGGGTTGGTTGGCATGGTGCTGGTCGGCATCGAGGATGGCCTGGACGAAGTCCTGGCGTACCCACTTGAGTCGGCCTAGGGTCTGCTGCTCGTCCTCGAGCTTCAGGTACAGGCCCTCCATGCGGCTGGAACGGTCGCACTGGCGCCAGGCACGGGCCAGGTCGAGGCCTTCGCGGCGCACCACCTGCTCGAACACCTCGCGCCAGCGCTCGGTCTTGGCCAGCGAATCGCCCACCAGCGCCAGCAGCTCGGCATGCCGGCGCGGCGCCGGGCCTTCGTACAGCACCGGCACCGACAGCACCGGCCCGCCCTCGAGCAGGCACCGGCGCGCCGCGGTGGAGAGGAACAGCCCTGTGGCGCGGTCCCACACATCGAATTCGCAGAAATAATGTGGCAAGCGGTCGTAGAACACCGAGTGCTTCTTGTGCAGCCATTCGCCATACAGCACGAAGCGATCTTCCAGGCGCTCCAGCAACCAGTGTTCGTGAGCCACGGCCCACTGCTTGAACAGATTGAACTGGCGCTCGCGACCACCGCCAGTGAGGTAGTGACCGCGAGATTGCAGGCGCAACTCGCCGCTCGCGCTAAAGCTGATGCCGGCGTTGGCGCCATCGAGTTTTTCTTCCACCACCAGCCACTGCCCGGCCAGGGCGGCATAGCGCACCTGGCCAGTGTCAGTGTCGCCATCTTGCAGGCGCGAGCCTTGCAGATGGGGCGTGCGGGGGTATTTGAGCAGTTCCAGGTTGTGCGCGGTGGCACGAATATCCATGTGCATGGGTTTGTCCTCGAAAACAGAGAAAAACCAACGACAGGATCAGGCAGGCATGGCAATCAAGCGCCGCCGCGCATAGGCACGGGCAGCCATCAGGCAGGATGGACCGTCGTCGGTATCAGGCGTGTTGGCTGGCGTAGGGCACTGGCTTCACCACTTGGAGAAAAGGTTGCAGAGGCTTTAGGGCGCGCATTCAACAGCAGACAGCGGCATCAGGTCAAGTCCCGAAAGGGCAAAACTCCAGCGGCCCTGTTTGCGCGCAACACCCGAGCTTTTGTCATGAAAAAAACCGCCTGGTGCTCATAGGGTGCAGCCAGTCATAACCCCGATAAGGAATCGATCATGAAACTTTCAAGCGTGCTGATGGCTGGAGTCATTGGCCTGGCCCTTGCACCTTTGGCCCAGGCCTCGTCCACGGCTGACAGTGAAGAAAAAGCCCAGTTACGCAAACTCTTCTGCGAGTCGAAGGGCGGCGCCGATATCACTGCGCTGGGTGAGTTGAAGAAGTCCGACGACGTCGGCGCCGTGGTGGTGTGCAAGCTCCCGCCGTCGCCCACCACCGTGGTGGAAAACCAGGCGGCATCGAGCCTTGCCGCCCTGCCATTGACGCCCGTCACGGCAACACTTGCGCCACCGTCCGGGGTCTACAAGCTCGCCCCGGGCGCCAGCAGCGTCAACACGTCCTGCTCGGCCAACCTGGCCATTGCCAGATGGGCAGGCTTTCCCAATACCAGCAACGGCAACGCCACCTTGAACTGTCGCGGATACAACGCCGGCGCAGCAGGCGGTACGTTGGGGTGCAAGATCGAATGGACCGGGCCGACCCAGGTCGCCATCGGGGTCACCCCTTACGGCGGCCAGGTGGCGGTGAACTTCAATTGCCAGGCCCTGTACTTCGGCTCCGTCGGCACAGTGATGGATTTCAGCTACGCCGATCCGACTTATCCGCGCATCCGCTACGGCTCGGTCCAGGCCACCAGCAGCATGACCATCACCCAGTAAGGCCGTGCCGGCTCGGCTGAACTTCGGTCAAGTGCCGGCGGGGTCGCTCCCTGCTGGCCACCCTCCTCTGCATCACTGCTTGCCGCGCATGCTGTTGCGCCATATGCGGTAGGCCCTGATCCCCGAACGCACCGAACTGAACAGCAACTGGCCGTCCATTTCCCGGGTCATCCCCGAGCGTTCCAGCATCGCCAGGCTGGCTCTCGCGCTGCACGGTTTCCAGCAGGCGCGTGTTGAAGCCCCAGTCGAACCCCCGAGCAAATTGACTCGAGGGCGCCTTGTGTGCGTTAACGACTAGACCACGCCAACGAAATCGCTTGCCGTCAGTGCGATATGCCCAACCAGATCGATCTGGATATCAGCCGCATTCCCCGTGTTTACGTTGCCCTCCACGTAGGTGTGATCGACTCCGCCGACATTCACGAAGTGGTACTTCAATTGCGCCTGGTTGTTGAACTCGTTGCCGACGCCGTTCCACTCGCCGAGGAAGGTGAAGTCCTGATTCCCGGCCGAACCTGCGCCGGAGGTCCGAGCATCAATCAGCGACAGATCGATGTGGTCGGTTCCATGCACAAAATCGGTGATGAGGCACTTGAAACACCGGCGTGCAAGTACAGTGTCGGGAATTGGCCACTGGCCTTTTTCGCTGCAGATGCTGCTTGCCTATCTTCCAGAGGCCCATCGCTCGGCCTCAGAAAAGGTCATGGGACCCCCAGCCTTCCTGGCAAATTTTGCCGGCTGTCGATGGTCGGCTCCTGCACTTGTCGAATATGCTGCAGCCATTCGAGAGCATGAATTGCCACTGTATTGATTGAGCTACTGCCATGGGTTATCTGAGTCAATCGCTACGCCGTAGGGGGGCGCCCGTTACGGCGGCGCTGTTCTTTCTGGCGTTGAGTGCGTCGCCAAGCTCTGGCGCAGCGCCCCTTGGCATCGACTTGTACATCGCCGAAGCCCCGCCCTTGAGCATGCTCGATAAAACCGGGCTGCATGGCATCGTCGGCGATGCGACGCTGGAGGCTGCGACCCAGGCCGGTTATGAGCTCAACTGCATCGAAGTGCCCTGGGCACGCGCCCAGCAAAGCGTGCGCAGGGGTGTCGACAAGCTGATCATTCCGCTGTCGCGCACCCCGGAAAGAGAAGCCGATTACACCTGGATCGCGCCCATCATGACCATGGACCGAGCCTTCTTCAGTCTCCACAAACGCGTTGAAACCCTGCAGCAGGCGCGGGAAACCTTTGCCCGGATCGCCGTTGGCCGAGGCAGCGCCCAAGAGCAGAAGCTCCGGGCTGAAGGCTTCAGCGACAACCAGATCTATCCGTTTGAAATTGGCGAGAACCCGGCGCAACTGCTGCTGATGGGACGGGTCGACGCCTGGTTCAATGGCATTCCCGAAACGCAAAGCATCTGGCGCAAGCTGTCGAATCAGCCGTTGCAGGTCAGTCCGGCCTTGATGAGCACCGATCTGTACCTGGCCTGCTCCAAAAACTGCGACGCGGTGCTGGTGCGCAAGCTGAGCGCGGCGGTCGAGGCGCTGCGCAAGGACGGCACGCTGGAGAGAATACGAAAATCCTACCTCGACGCGCCCTGACACACTGCCGCTCTCTTCTCCCCTGAACCTGGGGCATGCCCGCAGTGCCTGTGTCCCAGTCCTGCCGACTTCTGGCAACCGCCGCAGCGGGCCTGGGCGCAGCATGACCATCACCCAGTGAGGCCTCGCCGGCTCGGCTGAACTTCGGTCAAGCGCCGGCGGGGTCGCTCCCTGCCGGCCACCCTCCTCTGCATCACTGCTTGCCGCGCATGCTGTTGCGCCATATGCGGTAGGCCCTGATCCCCGAACGCACCGAACTGAACAGCAACTGGCCGTCCATTTCCCGGGTCATCCCCGAGCGTTCCAGCATCGCCAGGAAAGTACCGCGAGCACGGGCGATGGCGAAGTAGATGCCCTGGGCGGCCAGGGTTTCGCGGATTTCCCGCAGCACCGCGATGCCGCTGACATCGATATCGGTCACCGCCTCGGCATTGAACAGCACCACCTCGGGCTGGCTCTCGCGCTGCACGGTTTCCAGCAGGCGCATCTTGAAGTAGTCGGCGTTGAAGAACAGGATCGCGTCGTCGAAGCGATACACCACCAGGCCGGGCACGGTGCGCGCTTGCGGGTACTGGCGGATGTCCACCTGGCCTTCGATGCCCGGCATCCAGCCCAGCACCGCGTAGGTGGGTTGGTAGATGCTGTACAGCAGGCGCAGGATGGCCAGGGTCACGGCGAAGATGATGCCCGGCAGCACGCCCAGGCCCAGCACGCTGACGGTGGTCAGCAGGCACAGCCAGAACTCGAAGCGGCTGAGGCGGTAGATCTGCTTCAGGGACTTGACGTCGAGCAAGCCCCAGCCCGCCATCAACAGCACCGCGCCCAGGGCCGGCTGCGGAATCCACGCCATGGGCGCGGTGAAAAACAGCAGAATCAGCGCAATCGCCAGGGCGGCGATGATGCCCACCAACTGGCTCTTGCCTCCGGCCATGTCGTTGACCGCGGTACGCGAATCCGCGCCGCTGATGGCAAAGCCCTGGGAGGCTCCGGCCGCCAGGTTGCTCAGGCCCAGGGCGATGAACTCATGGTTGGCGTTGATCGCGTAGCCATGGCGTGCGGCGAAGCTGCGGGCAGTGAGCATGGCGCTGCAAAAACTCACGGTGGCGATGCCCAGCGCGTCGCGCAGCAGGCTCTTGCTTTCCTCCAGGGTGGTCTTGGGCCAGGACAACTCGGGAATCCCGGCCGGCACAGGGCCGAGGATCGCCACCCCGAAGCGGTCGAAGCCCAAGAGCCCGGCCAGCAAGGTGAACAGCGCCACCGTCAGCAGCGCTGCCGGCAGCCGCGGGTAGCGTCGCGGCAGCCAGATCAACAGGCCCAGGCTGGCCAGGCCAACGACCAGGGTCAGGCCATGGATCTCCCCCAGCCGCTGGAGGAAGTCCGCCAACCCCAGAATGAAGCCGTCGCCTTCGATCTTGAAGCCCACCACCTTGCCCATTTGCCCGGCGATCAGGCTCAGACCGATGCCGTTGAGGTAGCCGATGAGGATCGGCCGCGAGAAGAAGCTGGCGATAAAACCCGCTCGGGCGATCCCGGCGGCAATCAGCATCAGGCCCACCAGCACGGTGACGATCATCGACAATTCGACGGTACGCTGCAGGTCGCCCATGGCCAAAGGCGCCACGGCCCCGCCGAGCATGGCGCAAGTGGCGGCATCGGGGCCGACCATCAGTTGCCGCGAGCTGCCGATCAAGGCATAGACAATCATCGGCAGCACACAGGCGTAGAGCCCATATTGCGGCGGCAGACCGACAATCTGCGCATAGGCAATGGCGATCGGGATCTGGATAGCCGCCACGGACAACCCGGCCCGCAGGTCGGCGCGAAACCATTCGCGGCGGTAGTGCAACAAGTTGGACAGGCCAGATAGACAGCGCGATAACGACATGCCGGGTCCTTTCGAAGTATTGCGTTCTAGTGTTTGGTTGCGCTCTGGCGGCTCTCTTGTTTGGCCAGGCGACGCGGGCGCGTATTCAAGCGAATCGGGCCACTTGGCGCCATGAGCTGGAGCAGCTTTTGCGTCGATCGAAAGGGTTATGTACTTTCACAAGTAATTTCACTAACCCCTAGGTATGCTCCGCTTTTATTGCCGATCACTGATACCGGGATGCCAGCCCAAGCCTCTGCTGCGCAGGCGCAGCTCATGGAGCCGTATCCTCAAGGATGTTTGAACGATGAGTACCCCCGCGCTGGATATCACCAGCCTGACGCCATTGCCTTACCACCAGCAGGTGGTCGACTACCTGAAAACCAGTGAACCTGCGGTGTGGGCTTGGGCCTCATCCCTGGGCGTTCAGCAGGAACACGCCCAGGATGTGCGCGCCCAATTGCTGCGAGACACCTATCGCCTGAGCCCGGAAACGCACTCGCAGGCTTATCAGGCCTGTGAGACGGCGTTGCAACGCCTGCAGATCGAGGCCCCCGCGACCCTCTACCAGGCCGGCGATGGCACCATGAATGCCAGCCTGTATTACCTGGCCGGTGAGGTGCATGTGGTGTTCTACGGGCCGATCCTTGAACGACTCGATGCTCAGGAGCTGCTGGCGTTGCTGGGGCATGAACTGGCGCATTACCGCTTGTGGTCGGAGCACGAGGGCGACTACCTCACCGCCGAGCGGATTCTCAATCACGCGATGGCCGATGTGTACACGCCTCCGAGCCTGGAACAGACCGCACGTTTATATAGCCTGCACACCGAAATCTATGCCGACCGCGGGGCGGCGTTGGCGGCTGGCTGTGCGCAAGCCTCCATCACCTCGCTGGTCAAGGTCCACACCGGGATTCTCAGCGTCGATGCCGCCAGCTATCTGCAACAGGCCCGTGAACTGGATGGCAAGGATGCGCCGTTGTCCCAGGGCGTTTCCCATCCGGAGACTTTTCTGCGTTCCCAAGCGGTGGAAAGCTGGTGGCGACAGCTCCCGGATAGCGACGCCTGGCTGCACCGCCGATTGCGCGGGCCCTTGTCGCTCAACCGCCTGGACGTGACCGACCAGGTCGAGTTGACCGCCCTCACCCGCGGCTTCATCGCCCGCTTCATCGGCAACACGGTGTTGCAGTCCGAGGCGGTGCTCAATCAGGTGCGCGGCTTCTTTCCCGACTGGAAGGCGCCTGAAACACCGCTGGACCTCGGCACGCTGAATGCCGAGCGCATCGACGCGAGCATTCACGAATACCTGCACTTCATCATGCTCGACCTGTGCCTGGTCGACCGTGACCTGCGGGATGAAGCCTTGCTGCATGCCGCTCGCACGGCGAAAAAACTCGGCAGCGCCGACGACTTCATCAACGTGCTCAAGCGCGATATCAAATTCCCCAAACGTGAGCTCGACCCGATTGTTCGTGCGCTCAAGGCGGAGGTCGACACATGGACCCAATAACTCAACCGCTGAACTTCGCTCAATTGCTGCAGAGCCACGATGGCGCCGCCGTGCCCATCGACGATGTGCTGTTCCTGGCGCTGCCGCTGCTGCGCCAGGTGGCGCAATTGCATGAGCGGGGGCATGTTGCCCAGCTCAGTTACCTGGATGTGGTGCTAGGCCCGGAACGCACCCTGCAACTGCGCCACCCCGACGGCCAGTCGCCGCGACTGGCGCTGGAGGCGATCAAGCAGGTGCAGCCCAATCCAGAGTCGGCGCTGAATATCGTCGGCAAGGTCCGCCTGACCCGGGATTCGGAAACCGGCGTGGCCATTACCGACCTGCAAGTCCAGGAAGACCTGCAGCAGCCCATCAACCACCCGGTGTTCCTCACGGACTTGCACAGTTGGGAACATCGGCTCGGGCATCACGACGAAATCACCGATATTTTCCAGCTCGGTCAGTTGCTCGCGTGCCTGGCCTGCGGCTTGGATTTTGCCGACGTCAACGACCTCAAGTCGTTCGCCGCGCACCGGCGCAACCTGTTCCAGCTCAATGGCCGGCTCAACCCGGTGCTGGCCAACTTGATCGTCGAGATGACCGAGCTCAACCGCCATGAACGCGCCACTGATGTGGGCTCGCTGGCACGCCGCTTGGAGTCCTGGCGCGAACAGCCGGCCAGCCTGGATGTCGAGCGTGTGTTGGCCCAGGCCGAAGGCCCGGCTTCGCGACGCACTGTGGTGCTGGAACATCTGCGCAACCGGTTGTTTGACCTTTCGCGTCGCAATCGCTTGCTGTATTTCCGGCCGACCCAGACCAGCGTCAACTTGACCGTGGCCAGCGTTCCGTTGGTGATGCGCATTGAAAGTATCCGGCCCGAAGCGCTGTGTACCTGGCAACCCACCTTCGGCGGATTCTCCGAACAAGTACTGGGCGGCAAACCTGTCGGCCTGCAGCAATGGCTGCGCTTTGAAGACCAGACCTGGCTGCAGGCGTCGCTGGAGCGCATCATCCAGGAAACCCGTCGCGACCGCGCCGAATTCGGCTTCAGCAACCTGCGCCTGGTGGTGGCGTTCATGCGCTGGCACAACCTCAAGGACACGCCGGAAGAACGCATCGTCACCCCGCTGCTGTGGTTGCCGGTAGAGTTGAGTCGCAAAAAGGGGGTACGTGACCAGTTCGTGTTGCAGTGCGACGAAACCGAGGCCGAATTCAACCCGGTACTGCGTCATCAATTGCGTCAGCTCTACGACATCCAGTTGCCGGAAACCGTCGACCTGCAAAAGACTTCGGTGGAAGACATCCACGCCGATATTGCGCGCCAGATCAAACTGACCGAGCCCGGCGTCGAGTTACACCTGCAAAGCAAACCGCAAATCGAACTGATCCACCAGAAAGCCGTGCAGCATCTGCACCACTTCCAGCGCCGTCGTGCCCGCCAGCGCATGTCGACGCCTTTGGTGAAGCCGGATTTCAGCTACGACCGCGAAGATTTCCGTCCGCTGGGCCAGCAGTTGTTCCAGCAGAAGGTGCTACCCAGCGAGTTGCCGCTGCGTCTGGCCATAGGCGCCAAGCCCGTTCTGCGCAACCAACACCCTCAGATGGTTGCCAGCAGCGCCGAAAACAGCACCTTCGCCATGCCCGAGAACCAGGGGCATCGCTACGCCTGGGACATAGACCTGACCCAGGTGACCCTGGCCAACTTCAATTATCGCAAGATGTCGCTGGTGCGTGACTACGCACAGTTGATCGACGAACCGGCGCAGAACGAAGCCTTTGACCGGATGTTCTCCATCGAGCCTCGGGACGTCGAGGTCCAGGCCCCCGAGCCGACCCCGTTGCCCGAACAGTGGAACGTGGTGGCAGGCGACGCCACGCAGAATGCGGCCGTCAGCCTGGCCCGTACCGGGCGTAACTTCATCATCCAGGGACCGCCAGGCACCGGCAAATCCCAGACCATCACCAACCTGATCGCGGACTACGCCGCTCGTGGCCTGCGCGTGCTGTTTGTTTGTGAAAAACGTGCAGCGCTGGACGTTGTGTTCCATCGCCTGCAACAAAGTCAACTGGGTGAGTTGTGCTGCCTGATCCACGATTCCCAGACCGACAAGAAGGCCTTCGTGAGCAACCTGCGCGAGTGCTATGAGCGCTGGATCGCCGGTGATGCGCAGTCGTCGCAGTTGCAAGCCCGGCGCGACGCCTTGCTGGCTGGCCTGAGCCAACAGCTGGGCTTGATCGAGCGTTTTGAACAGGCAATGCGTGGGGTGCCGGAGTCCTTGGCATGTTCGGTACGCGAGTTGGTAGGTCATCTGATCGAACTGCCGCCCGTTGCTGCCAAGCTGCCCCCCGAAGCCTTGGAACGTTTACCCGAATGGCGTCAGTGGCAGGCACAAAGCGAGCTGACGGGGCGCGTGTATCAGGCGATCAAAGAACGTTTCGGCCTCGACAGCTTCGCACGTCATCCTTTCAGCCATTTGGCCTCAAGCCTGATTACCCACGAACATGCCTACGGCCAACTCAAGGCGTTCCTGGATGAAGCCAGTGGGCTGATGGACAGCGTCGAGCAATTTTTCGAGTCATCGTCGAGCCTGTTGTCCGGGGGCACCCGCCTGGCGGATGCGTGCGTGCTGACCCAGGCCGCCGAACAATTGACCAGCGCCAACCTGGCAGTGCACCTCGACCTGCTGGAACCGGGCTCATCAGGCGCCCAAGCGCTGCACGCCGAGCAGGCCGCGCTGCAAGCACTGGCCGTACAGCAACACAACGCCCGTGAATCCACCCACCACTGGCGTGAAAAACTCGCGCCCCAGGACACCCAGGCTGCCATCGATCTGGTACAGCGGCTGGAAGGCTCGCTCCTGCGTTGGCTGCAACCGGCCTGGTGGCGACTGCGCGGTGAACTGCAACGACGCTACGACTTCAGTCAGCACGCGATTCGACCCAGTTTCGGGAGCGTGCTAGACAACCTGGCCCGCGAGCATCGCGTCACTGCCGAGCTGCACGCCGAGCAGCAACGCCTGCAAGAGCGTTACGGCATCCCGGATGTCGACCTGTTCCTGCACAACCTGCAAGCCTTGCTCCAGCAACTGAGCGCATCACCGCTGTTGCGCCAATGGGTTGAGGGCCTGCGGGGTAATCCCGACGCCCTGTCCGGTGTACGCCAGGAAGCCAGCCTGCGCCAGCCGGTGGCGCGCTTGGCCGAGCTGGTCGCGCAACATTGTGTGTTCGACCCGGCGCTGAGCCTGGTCGAGTTGGCCGAGTACCTGCGCGATCTGCGTGAAGAACTCGACGAACTGCCCGACACCCTGCCCCTGCTCAATGAGCTGCACCAAGCCGATCCTGTCTGCCTGGCGGTCGTGCAACAGTACGCCTTGGCGCAACGCGTACTGGACGGTTTGATTGCCCAGGAAAACCTGACCCGCCTGTACCGCGCCAATCCGCAGCTGGCGCGCTTCGACGGCCCGGCCTTGAGTTTGGCCGCGCGCGCGGTCAGCCAGGCTGAATGCAACCTGCTCAAAAGCAACGCGCAGGTGCTTAGCGCCACGTTGCACCAGCGTTTTCTGGAGCATGTGAAGCAATCGGCGATGTCGGTGACTCAACTCGACGCCCAGGCCCGTGAGTTCAAGAAAGCCTACGCCAAAGGCCGACGTGAACTGGAACATGAACTGGGCAAGACCATGCGCTATCGCTCCATTCGCGAAATGGCGAGTGGCGACAGTGGCCTCGTGATCAACGACCTCAAGCCCATCTGGTTGATGAGCCCGCTGTCGGTGTCCGACACCCTGCCTTTGACCCCGGACCTGTTTGACGTGGTGATTTTCGACGAAGCCAGTCAGATCCCCAGCGAAGAAGCCGTGCCGGCACTGAGCCGTGCGCAGCAGGTGATTGTGGTCGGTGACGAGATGCAATTGCCACCGACCAACTTCTTCTCCAGTGCCGGCGACCAGGACGACAACGAACTGATTGCCATGGAGGATGGCGAACAGATCGCAATCAACCTTGATGCCGACAGCCTGCTGAGCCAGGCCGCGCGAAACTTGCCGGCAACCCTCCTGGCCTGGCACTACCGCAGCCGCCACGAAGCCTTGATCAGCTTTTCTAACGCGGCGTTCTACGAAGGGCGGCTGATCACCATTCCCGACCGTCGTATCGAGCGCCCTGCCCCGGCCCAAACCGCACTGGACTCCACGGACGCCCAGGCCGTCATCCGCGGCGCCGACGCGCTGCTCGACAGCCCGATCAGCTTCTTGAAGATGACCGATGGTGTCTACCTCAGCCGCAGCAACCTGGCCGAAGCGCGGTACATCGCCAACCTGGTACGGGAGCTGCTGCAACGGGAGACGGGGCTGAGCCTGGGTATCGTGGCCTTTTCCGAGGCCCAGCAAGGCGCCATCGAGCAGGCCCTGGAAGACTTGGCCAGCGGCGACTCGGCCTTTGCCACACGGCTTGAGCGCGAGTACGTGCGTGAAGATGCCGGGCAGTTCAATGGCCTGTTCGTCAAGAACCTGGAAAACGTCCAGGGCGATGAGCGTGATGTGATCATCCTGAGCATCTGTTACGCGCCAGGACCGAACGGCAAGATGCTGATGAACTTCGGCCCGATCAACCAGCGTGGTGGGGAAAAACGCCTCAATGTGATCTTCAGTCGCGCCCGCAAGCGCATGGCGATTGTCTCCAGCATTGAGTCCGAAGCCATCACCAACACCCACAACGATGGTGCCGCCGCACTGCGCGCGTTCCTGCAGTTCGCCCAGGCCAGTGCCAGCGGGGATGCGCCGCGCTCCCAGGGTATCCTCGCCAACCTCAATCCGGGCGCCAAGCAGTCCTTTGCCGTCAGCCTGCCCAAGGATCACCTGCGCGGCGCCCTCGCTGCCGCGTTGCGAAAGCGCGGGCATTCGGTTCAGGAATATGTCGGACGTTCGCAGTTCCGTTGCGACCTCGCGATCAGTGACGCCAGTGGTGAACACTTCAGCCTCGGCGTACTGCTGGACAGTGATACCGCGGCCGCCCCTGACGTACGTGAGCGCTACATTTTCCGCCCGACGGTACTACGCAGCTTTGGTTGGAAGATCATCGACGTGCTCAGTAATGACTGGCTGCGCGACCAAGAAGAGGTGCTCAATCGCATCGAAGCGTTACTCAGGGGCGAGGAAGCCGTTGCACTTCCAGAACCGCAACAGCCAGAGGAAACCATCGAGATCCAAGCCCAGCCGCCAGTCACCACTGAAGCGTCACCCTTGATGCGCGAGTTCACCTTTGGTGAGGGCAATTCCAACAAGTTCTGGCGTATCGGCGTCGCCGAGGCTGAGGTGATGGTGAATTTCGGCCGTATCGGCACCAAGGGCCAGACCCTGATCAAGTCCCTCGACAGT
The DNA here is from genome assembly GCF_018390395.1 of Pseudomonas sp. RC4D1. NCBI lineage: Bacteria > Pseudomonadati > Pseudomonadota > Gammaproteobacteria > Pseudomonadales > Pseudomonadaceae > Pseudomonas > Pseudomonas sp. RC4D1. The sequence continues at coordinate 1,026,276 of NZ_JAHBAW010000003.1, read as the reverse complement.
CCCGAACGCGCTTTGCGTGAAGCAGAAAAGCTGATCGCGGAGAAACTGCGCAAAGGCTATCAAGAGCAGGCAGGGTCAATCGCCCAGGGGTGAGCTGCGTCGGTCTAGCACGAAAGAGACAAGCGCATTCAATCTGCACGCGCTGCAGCGACCCGAAAAAAACGACCCGAAAAAGGGGCGGCCCCATAGAGAGCTGAAGGCTCATGAACATCAATTCATGAGCATTCAGCTCCACAACATGAGCAAGGCGCCGGACGCTGCGCTATTTCATCACCCCCAGGGCGAAAATCAAAAGTGCTTGCCCGCCTTATTCAATGGATCAGACATGCTTAGAGTGATTGGTGAAGAGCAAGATATCCGTTCAGCGATCAACAGCTTCAACTCCTCCTACCATGAGGACTTCTTTCGGGTTAGGGAGGTCTCCAAGGCCTACCTGGCGACACCTACGCCGCATAACGCCGAATTACTAGCCGACGTGCTTCGAAATGCCTTGTTGAACTGGGGCGCTGGCTCGCGGAAAGCCCCAATACTGCATCTGCCGGCTGAAGCCGCAGCCGGGCTTTGCAATCCGAACCTGCACGCCAAGCTTGTCCGTTTTGACACTCACCAACTGGGGGCATTCGCGCTGTCATCCGAAGATCGACGGATCTTCACCACCGAGGGGATGTATCCGTCAGCGGTTCACTTTGATGCAGAGCTGCTCGGGGTCTTGAGGATGTTGGCAGACGCGCTGTTCGCTAATAACACCAACGTCACCTACCCCATGAAAGCATTACTCCTCATAACGGGATTCATGCCAGCACTGGATAGCCAGGTCAGGAATGGATTGAAGCACGCGGGCTTTCGAGGATTCAGTAGCACTCAGTACCTGCTCCCCAGCGACACCCTCAAAGCTGCTGGTCAAAAGCTCTGCAGACTGCCCTTCTCGCTTGGCCACTGTTGGGGGCAAAACAAGGAGTTGTTGATTAAGGCCGTTCAGAAGAGCGATCACCCTGCCCTTCAAGTCGAACCGGGTCGGGTTTTCGACATCCTGCTCTTCATGCAGCAAGACCCGAGCAGGAAGCTAATCGCCCTCTGAAGTGTAAAGGTGTACTCCAGCCGCACGCCTTGGATTCGACACTGGCCATCAGCACCACCACAGCTGCCGCAGCATAGTGCGGATGACTGCGGTGTCGCCCCGAAGGGCGAACTCGGCGGGCTTAGCCCTTGGCTATGCAAGATGAGTTGACGAACGTTGCGGTGTGCTGCAAGGACTGACGTATATCCGGTTTGGCGATTCCATGGCTTTTGGCAAACTGCTCGACCGCAGCCATATCAAAACGAGTGGTCTGGATAAAGTCCAAGGCTTCGGGTTTTGTATTCATAAACCGGGCGACGGGAGGAATGCTCAACAGCAACTTCAGCAATCGCAGCGAAATGTGATGCCTGGGAGGCTTCAAGCCCAAAGGTTGTGCCACCTGTACCAGCAGTTCTTGCAAGTTGGGAGTTTGCTCATCCAGCGCCAGCAGTTCCTGGCCCACCATGGCAGGATCAAAAGCGCTCACCACCATCAGCTCAACCAGGTAATCCACGGTGACCAGTGGCAGCCAGTGCTTGGCGGTACCGGGCACGGCAGTGAGCTTTCCCTGTATCAGGTTGCGTATCAGCTCCACCAGCGGCTGGCCGTCAAGGATATGCCCCGTGCGGCTGTGGCCACAAACTGTCGCGGGGTGGACAACGGTGATCTCCCCGCCCTTGGCGGACATGAGCTCCAGGGTCGCAAAATGCGCCTCCAGCTTGCTCGCCTCGTAACCGCCGACACGCCGGTAGACGGCAGGCCAATGGGTCTGCTGCGCAGAACAAGGATCAATTCCGATGCGTTGCAGATGTTCATGATTTTTCAGCATGTAGCCGCCGATCATCACTAAGCGGCTGTTTTGCTCCACCGCCAACAGCGCCACCCGCTTTGCCCCTTCTACGTTCACCGCACGAGACTGCTCCAAGGACAGCCCCCAGGCGAAGTGGGCGCCCAGGTGAAATACGACTCTGGCCTGCCTTAGCTGTTCTCGGTCAGCAGGACTCAGACCGAGGTTGTCCCGCTCCAGATCGCCAGCTACGGCAAATACCCGGGCTGCACTCCCTCCCAATTTGACGACTTGCTCGCGCAATTCAGTCAGTCGCTCTGGGCGCCGCATCAACACCCGAACGGTGTGACCTTTTGCACTCAGATGAGCCACCAGATGTTGGCCGATGAAGCCGGTACCCCCCGTGACAAAGCACTCCACGCTCATTTCCCCGTTCCTTGTTTAAGGTAAGAAATCAAGCGTAAACTATCGACCCAACTCTACAGTCAAGGGATGTTTTATGAAGATCGGTGAAATCGAGGCCCGCAGTGGTGCCAGTCGCCATACGCTGCGTTACTACGAGCAAATCGGCCTGATCTCATCGCAGCGGCGAACGAACAACTATCGCGTTTACACAGCGCAAACCCTGCAAGATCTGGACTTTATCCAGCGCGCGCAAAGCATGGGGTTTTCCCTGGGGGAAATAGGCGAGATTCTGGATGCGCAACGCAACAAGCAGATCGATTGTGCTGAAGGCGCTAAGTTAATCGAAAAGAAGATGGCAGAAATCACACAGAAGATCGCCAACCTCCAGAGCATTTATCAGTATCTGGATGAAGAGCGTGCCAACCTCGAAGCCAGTGCCGCCAGGCAACTTGAGCTTCAGCGATTGAGCAACGCTTCCAACTGAACGCTAGGTAGTGAGCAAACCTTCCACATCAGCCAGCGAAGGAGCATGGGCTCCGGCATGGCGGCAGGATATGGATGCGCAAGCCGCTGAAAATCGCAGGCGCTCTCTCAAGCCTGAGATCCCCAACAACTCTGCAGCCAGCCAACCGGCCATACAAGCGTCCCCTGCTCCAACCGTGTCTTGCACGTTCACGGCAATAGCCGGCTGATCGAGTTGGCTGTCCGGGGTGTGGAGGGTCATCCCGTGTTCCCCTCGGGTCAACAATATCTGCGCCTGAGGATTAAGCGCGCGAAGCTCATGCATTGCCTGCTGTTCGCTCAGCCCTGGATAAATGTGCCGCAGGTCTTCGTCGGACAGCTTAATCATGTCAGCAAGGCTGGTCATGGTCGGGAAGGTCTGCTCCCGATAATGACTACCCATTAAATTGCGCCAGTTCGGATCATAGCTAACCCGTTTACCGGCTGCTTTGGCCTGCTGAGCAATGTTAACCAGCGTATCTGCGAGTGGCTGTCGAGCTAAACTGATGCAGCTGAAATGACACAGCTCTGCTTGCTTGAGCCATCCTTCGGGCATCAGGTCCGGATCAAAAAACAGATCGGCCTCTCCAGCAAAAAAGTACCTTGGAGGACGGCTCGATGGAACGATGGCGACCAGAGGATCTCGATCGACTCGTTGGATAAAGCGCATATCCAATCCTGCCGCTTCCGACTGCAAAACGATCTCGTCACCCAATGAATCTAAGCTCACCGACCCAGCAAAAGCGCTGCTGACACCCAAGCGACTTAAGGCTCGTGCAACGTTCCAGGGTGCACCACCAGGGTAACCCTTCCACTGTCCAGGCGTGCCTTGGACAAGGTCGATCAGGGCTTCGCCAAATATGACCGCGCGAGGCAATACCATCTCATTTCCTCAATTTTTTGTTACCGGGATAACTGCTGGCTGATCAGTTCCGACCGGTAGTCTCTTACTCAATGCAACAACAGCCGGCAGACGCGCTGAAGGCGTGTTTGCCGGCGCGTTCAACTATTAAAACCAGGTTTCCATTTGTATACCGTATTGCCATACACCTCCGGCGTTGAAGTCCGTCTTGCCGAAGGAGTCTGAGGTACTGTACTTGTCCAGATCCGAAGACCAATTCATGTAGCTTGCGAACACTCGCATTTCCGGACGTGTGAGAAGGTCTCCAACGTCAAGTTTGAATGTCGGGGCGACGGTGAACTTCCAGAAGTTACCGTCGACCGCATTACGTTGTAGATAGCCCTTGGGGTCGAGGTCCATGGTTTGCCAGCTCAGTTCGTAGGCCATCTCGAAGTTGCTGTTGATTGTGTTCGCCAAGCGCATGTTCAAGGTCAGCCAGCGGTAGTCGTCACCCTTGACGTATCTATCCTTGCTCTGCTCGGCCAGCAAGCTGGGTCCGATGCGCCAGTCAGGCGCAATCGGGGTCTCGCCGTAAAGAGCAAGACGCAGAGCCCGGGCCTCGTCAATCAGTTCACCATCCGAACCAACGTTCTTGACCTCTGCCCCCAGACCTTGCCCATAGAGCAGTGCCGTTTTGAAGAAGCCTTCTCTGCCGAAAAAGTTTTTCTGGTGATTGGCCAGCATGCTGTGCAAGCCGGAATCCGCAGGCGTCAAACCCGCTTTATTGGTGCGGGTACCGAAATCGTTTTTCTTTGCGCCGATGCCATTGAACATCCACTGCCACTGGCCCTCCTCGAAGAACTGGTTGGAGGTCAGGATGTAACTCGCCACATCGGCATTAAGACCCCCTTGACTGAAATCCCCGTAGCTACGCCCGATCAAGGAGTAATTCGAGCGCCAATCCTTGTTCATCTGCACGTCGTAGATTCCACCGCCGGTACCGGCCAGGTAGACGACGTCCGAGTCCATCCAGTGGATATCGAAGTTATCCCGGTCAAATCGCTTGCCTGCCCACAGGGTGGCGTTCTCGAACACGGGATTGCCCTTGAACGCAGCGATATGGTCGAGCGTTGTGAACACCTGGCGCACGTTCAGTTTGCTTTCGTCGGCGGTCCAGTCATTGGAGCTTTCCACTCCGTCGGCGATGGACACCGTGAATTTGGAACGGGTGCCATTCTGCGCATAGATTTCTTTCGACAGGTCTATGCGCATGTAGGTGTCGTCTTCGTTACCGAGCCGCCCGACTGCTCCCCCCACCGATCCGGCCGGAGTTGTATAAGGGCCGCCGCGACCACCACCAAGCCCCTCGTCGATCAGCAATCCGGAACGGGCGTAGCCGTTGAAGCTGAATCCATCAGTGAGGTTTGAAGTGCTGGCCTGCTTTTCCATGCTTTCCTGGCGGGCTTCGAGTTTTGCCAGTCGGGTGTCCACAACGGGATTCGTGGCCTGGGATGCAGTGGATGCTGCAGGCTGCAAAGCGGAGGTGGCGAGCTTGATCTGTTGCAATTCTCTGGCAAGTGCCTGGGTTTGCTGTTCGGCTGCGGCTGCGCGCTTTTCCGCTGCACTGGCACGGGCCTCGAACGCGGCCATGCGCTCTTCCAGAGTCGCGGCCTGAGAGGTCGCCGCCGAGCTGCTGAGCACGCCTGCAAGTAGCCATCTTGATGCTTTCTGCATGTGGATTTCCCTGTTTTATTTTTATTGTTTTGTTCCAGCGACAGAGCGCTTTTTTCGCGAGTGGTGAGGGTCCAATTCGACAAAAAAGATGCCTTATCGAAAATGTGCTGTTACATTTGCCGTGTTAACGTTAACTTCTCTAAAAACAAAAATAAAGAGGCCTTCATGAAACAGCTCAAATCTCTCCTTCCAGCAGTGCTGCTCACCCTCAGTGCCGGACTTCCGTCTGTCTCCACCGCCGCTGATTTGACGATCTCGTGCGGTGCGGTAGGTGCAGAGTTACAACTCTGCAAGGAGGCAGTCGACGCGTGGTCGAAACAGACCGGCAACCACGTCGAGGTGGTTTCCACGCCTAACTCGGCGACCGAAAGGCTGTCGTTCTACCAACAGATCCTCAGTGCGCAGTCCACCGACATCGACATCATTCAAATCGATATGGTGTGGCCGGGGATGCTGGCCAAACATCTGATGGATCTGCGCGAGGGGCTGCCAGCCGACGCGACCCAAGGCTACTTCCAGGCCCAGATTGATAACGCCACGGTAAACGGACGGCTGGTGACCATGCCGTGGTTCACCGACTCGGGTCTGCTGTATTACCGCAAGGACTTGCTCGAGAAGTACAACAAGCAGGTGCCCCAGACGTGGGAGGAAATGACCGCTACCGCCAGAGATGTGCAACAGGCCGAGCGCAACGCCGGCAACCCCAATGTGTGGGGCTACATATTTCAGGGGCGCGCCTACGAAGGGCTGACGTGCAATGCGCTGGAGTGGATCAGCAGCCAACCGGGAGGCGGACTGGTCAATCCACGAGGAGACATCATCGTTAACACCCAGGCCTCAAAAGCTGCCTTGACCCTGGCCAAAAGCTGGGTAGGAGACATCTCCCCGCGTGGCGTGCTCAATTACACCGAGGAAGAAGGACGTGGCGTATTCCAGTCGGGAAATGCGCTGTTCATGCGTAACTGGCCTTATGTCTGGGCCCTGGTGCAAAGCCAGGACAGTGCCGTAAAAGACAAGGTTGGGGTCGCTCCCCTGCCCCGAGGCGGCGAGACCGGCAACCATGCATCCACCCTCGGCGGGTGGGGCCTGGCGGTATCGCGCTACAGCACCCAGCCCAAACTGGCCGCAGAGCTGGTGAGCTACCTGACCAGCGCCCAACAGCAAAAACGCCGTGCCCTGATAGGCGCCTATAACCCGGTGATCGAGTCGCTGTATCAGGATCCCGAACTGCTCGCGGCCATGCCTTACTACGCTCAGCTCCACAGCATCCTCAACGATGGGGTCATGCGCCCCGCCTCAATAACCGCCGATCGCTATCCACGGGTCTCCAATGCGTTCTTCGATCGCGTGCATGGCGTGCTGGCGGGCGAATTGCCTGTCGATCAGGCACTGGCCGAACTGGAAAGCGAACTCACACGCATCAAACGTCGGAACTGGTAAGCCACAGGGAAGGAAATCACCATGTCTGTCTCTACTAACCACGTCTCCAGTGACGCGCTCCTGCTCACCCGGGAGACGCCCCTACAGCGTCGCCGAGTACGCGCCGCATGGCTGTTTCTGACACCAATGCTGCTGTGTCTGGCCCTGGTGGCGGCCTGGCCGCTGTTGCGCACATTCTGGTTCAGCCTGACCGACGCCAACCTGGCGGACACCGCTGGCGGCACCTTTGTCGGCTTGAGCAATTATCTGTTCCACGACGGTTCCAACTGGTCGGGCATCCTGGTCGATCCACAGTGGTGGAACGCTGTGCGCAACACGTTGTATTTCACCCTGGTGTCGGTGGGACTGGAAGTCGTCCTGGGGCTGCTGGTGGCGTTGCTGCTGAACATCCAGTTCACAGGCCGTTCCCTGGTGCGTGCGCTGATCCTGATTCCATGGGCGATTCCTACCATTGTCTCAGCCAAGATCTGGTCATGGATGCTCAATGACCAGTTCGGCATCATCAATCACCTGATGCTGAGCCTCGGGCTGATAGACGCGCCTCTGGCCTGGACCGCAGATGCGGATCTGTCGATGTGGGCAGTGATCATCGTCGACGTCTGGAAGACCTTGCCTTTTGTCACGCTGCTGATGCTGGCGGCCTTGCAGATGTTGCCGAGCGATTGCTACGAAGCCGCCAGGGTCGATGGGATTCATCCGCTGAAAGTGTTCTGGCGCGTCACGCTTCCACTGTTGATGCCGGCATTGCTGGTGGCCGCGATTTTCCGCATCCTCGACTCCCTGCGGGTATTCGATGTCATCTATGTGCTGACCTCAAATTCGTCCAGCACCATGAGCATGTCGGTCTATGCCCGCCAACACCTGGTGGAGTTCCAGGATGTTGGCTATGGCAGCGCGGCCTCGACTCTGCTGTTTCTGGTCGTTGCGCTAATCGCCACGCTTTACCTGTACCTCGGACGCCGTCAGATGGAGGTTCGAGCATGAGCCCGCGTCTCCTCAAAAAAGCGCTGTTGCGCTGCGGATTCTGGTGCCTGATCGGGGTGCTGTTGCTGTATGCGGTCTTCCCTTTCTATTACGCCATCGTGACTTCACTCAAGCCGTCCAGTGCCTTGTTCGCAGTCAGCTACTGGATCGACAGCCCCGACTTCTCCCACTACGCGGCGGTACTTCACCAAGCCTCATTCCTGCGGGCGATCGGTAACTCGCTGATGGTCGCACTGTGCGTGGTGACCCTGGCGCTGTTCCTCAGTGTGACGGCCGCCTATGCCTTGGGAAGGGTGAAGTTCCGTGGGCGCGGCACGGTATTGATGATGGTTCTCGGCGTGTCGATGTTTCCCCAGGTCGCTGTACTGTCGGGGCTGTTCGAAGTGATCCGCGCCCTGGGTCTGTACAACACCTCTTGGGCGTTGATCCTGAGCTACACCATTTTCACCCTGCCCTTCACTGTCTGGGTGCTGACCACGTTCATGGGGCAGCTCCCTCACGAACTGGAGGAAGCGGCAATCATGGATGGCGCTTCGCCCTGGGTCGCGCTGACTCGTGTGCTGCTGCCGCTGCTCTGGCCGGCACTGGTCACCACTGGCTTATTGGCCTTTATCGCCGCGTGGAACGAGTTCCTGTTTGCCCTGACCTTCACCCTCACAGACACCCAGCGCACGGTGCCGGTCGCCATCGCCCTGATTTCCGGCGGGAGTCCCCACGAGCTGCCTTGGGGACTGTTGATGGCCGCATCCGTGCTGGTCACCGTTCCCCTGGTGATTCTGGTGCTGATCTTCCAGCGCCGAATTGTTTCCGGTCTCACGGCCGGCGCGTTAAAGGGTTGATGCCCAACAACTACAAGGAACAGCATCGTGATCAAACTGAAGCTAGATAACGTGAACAAACAATTGGGCGGCGTGCGGATTCTTCGTGATGTCAGCCTGGAGATCGCTGCGGGCGAATTCGTGGTCTTCGTCGGCCCTTCTGGCTGTGGAAAGTCGACCCTGCTGCGACTGGTCGCAGGACTGGATTCGATCTGCGCCGGCGACCTGCTGATCGATGGGCGACGGGTCAACGACCTGGAGCCGCGCGAGCGTGGCGTCGGCATGGTATTTCAGTCCTATGCGCTGTACCCGCACATGAGCGTCTACGACAACATCAGTTTTGGTCTCAAACTGGCCAAGACTGAAAAGAGCAGCTTGCGCGAGCGGGTGCTGAAAACCGCGCACATCCTGCAATTGGACAAACTGCTGCAACGCAAGCCCAAAGAACTGTCTGGAGGGCAGCGTCAGCGCGTGGCCATGGGCAGAGCCATGGCGCGGGAACCGGACATCTTGTTGTTCGATGAGCCGCTTTCCAACCTGGATGCGTCCTTGCGGGTGCAGATGCGCAACGAGATCGCCCGCCTGCATGCTCGACTGGGCTCGACCATCATCTACGTCACCCACGATCAGGTGGAAGCCATGACCCTGGCCGACAAAATTGTCGTGCTCAATGGCGGTCGCGTAGAGCAGGTCGGTTCACCGCGCGAACTCTATGAACGTCCGGCCAGTCGCTTCGTCGCCGGCTTTCTCGGCTCGCCCAGAATGAACTTTCTGGCGGCGCACCTGCATACACCTGGCCAAACCAGCCTGGTCGACACCCCCGTTTGGGGCATGCGCTCCCTGCCCTTCGACAGCTCGAACCTGGCGGCAGACACGCCGCTGAGCCTGGGGATTCGCCCGGAGCACATTTCCCTCAAAGCGGCTGAGGGAGCCGCCGGCATCGTCGTGACCGGGGTCGAATACCTGGGCAGCGAAACCTATGTGCACCTCGAAACGGGTCAGGACGAGCCTCTGGTCTGTCGTTGTGAGGTGAGCGCCGGATGGCAGGCGGGTGATCGGGTCGAACTGCAGCTGGAAGTCGACAACCTGCATCTGTTCGACGCCGACGGCACGGCCTTGAGGCGCCACCCACAAGCCGTTGAAAACCTGCCGAATGACGTCTCTCTGCGCTCTGCCCGCGCCCTATGACCTTGTCTTTGAATAGCGTGAACGCCCCGTCGCTCCTCCGTCGAGGTGTTTGACGAAAACGGGGGTTGCAGTACATGACAGCTGCGACGGTTCGCCGCAGTGCCGGCTCCCCGTACCAGGGGCCAGAGCGGCCACCGCCGCAACTGGGGGTTGTAGGAAACGTCTGCGCAAGCAGGAAACAACCTGCGGCAGCCTGTCGCATGTAGGTCCTGCAGCCCCCGGCAAGACTTTCGATCCTGGCCCGCGGACAATAAGCCCCCATCACCGCCCCCATCTCCTTTCCCCAGCCGGCGTAGCGGTTCGGCCGGCGATTTGTGCCCCAGGGAAAACCTGGCTGTCTGGAAGTTGCTTATGCTCATGCCTGTTCGTGTTGCTTTGCCTCGGGCAAAGACTGTGTCCGTCTCCCCTGCCCTCTGGCCGCTGCTGAGCTGCGGTCTGCTGGCCCTGAGCCCGCTGTCTGCCGCCCTGGCTGAAACGCCCAAGGTCGAGAACTCGACCCTGACCCTGGGCACTGTCACCGTCCAGGGCGGCGATGCCGAAAGCAGCGGCCCCTTGAGTACCCGCAGTGTGCTCAGTTCGGTGGACATCCTGGGCAGCGACATCCTGGAAAAAATGCCGGTCAACTACAGTTGGGAGCTGTTCAGCCGCGCACCGGGGGTGATGCTTACGGAGTTCAACCAGGGCACCACCTCCGGCAAGATCTCCTTTCGCGGATTCAACGGCGAGGGTGAGGTCAACGCGGTCAAGCTGCTGATCGACGGCATCCCGAGCAACAGCAACGACGGCAACATGCCGTTCATGGACATGATCTTCCCCATGGAGCTGGACAGCATCGAAGTGGTGCGCGGCACCAGCGATGCCCGTTACGGCCTGAACAACATCGCCGGCAACGTCAACATGCTCACTCGCAGCAGCGGCGACTACACCAAGGCCCGCCTGCGCTACGGCAGTTTCAATACCCAGGAAACCCAACTGGCCAAGGGCATCGAGGGCAGCAACTGGACCCAGAACTACTTCTTCGCCTACCAGAAGGCCGATGGCTATCGCGACCATGCTCAAGCGGACAAATTCTCCCTGTCCGGCAAATGGTTCTACACACCGGACGACGGCAGCTACCGTCTCGGCCTGATCGCCCGGCACTACGAAACCGAGGCTCAGGAGCCGGGTTACCTGAGCCAGAGCGATGCTCGCCAGCACCCGACCATGAGCAACAGCTACAACGCCACGGACAAAGGCACGCGGCGCATGAATCAGCTCAGTCTGCATCTGGACACGGACCTGGCCGACACCCTGGCCTGGTCGGCCAAGACCTACGTCAACACCTTTGATGACCGGCGCTGGACCCAGTACTGGCGCACCAGCTCCCAGCAGGAGCGCGACACCTACGAAACCCAGTACGGCGCCCTCACCTCCCTGACCTGGCGCCCGCAAGTCAGCTGGCTCTACGCCTTTGCGCTGGAAGGCGGCGCGGATGTGCAACAGCAACAAAACCGCAGCGAGCGTTACCGTACCCAGAACCGCGCACGCCTGGCCCAGACCCGGGATCAGCAGTTCGACTTCGACACCTACGGCGCTTACGTGCAGGCCGAGATCAAGCCGTTCGAGTCGCTGAAGATCGTGCCGGCCTACCGGGTGGACAAGATCCAGGGCGACTTCACTAACCAAATGACCGGCCTGGACTACGACATCAACGACTACGGGCTGATCAAGCAACCCAAACTCAGCGTGGTGTATTCGCCCTGGACCGTGGCCAGTCTGTACGCCAACTGGGGCCGCACCTTTCAGGTCGGCACCGGCGCGGCGGCTTACAAGATCCCGCCCCGCGACACCGACCTGGCGCCGTCGATCAACGAAGGCTGGGAAACCGGGGTCAAGTTCACCCCAACCGATTGGGTTGACGGCCGAGTGGCTTACTGGCGGCAGGATGCCAGTGGCGAAGTCAGCCGCCGGCTCAACGACCCCAGTGGCGAGTCGGACAACGTCGGCGAAACCCGGCGCTGGGGTTACGACCTGCAACTCAACCTGCGCCCCGACGAACGCACCGACCTGTGGCTGGCCTATTCCTGGCAGTACTCGAAAATCCTCAAGCCCAGTGCCACCTTGCCCAACAGCCAGGGCCAGGAAATCGATCACATTCCCCATCACCTGTACAACGCGGGGGTCAGCTACCACCTGACCCCTGCCCTGCAACTGACTGCCTGGATGAACGGCCAGACCCACTATTACCTGGAGCGGGAAAACACCCAGGGCACCTATGGCGGTTACGTGCTGATGAACCTCGGCGCCACCTACAAGGTCACTGAGTCAGTGAGTGTCGACCTGCAGTTGAAGAACCTCACCAACCGCTACTACGAATACGTCTGGTACGACCCGGACGGCGCCAAGGCTTCGCTGCATTCGCCGGGCGATGGTCGCGCACTCTATACCGGTATCACCCTGGACTTCTGATCAACCACCCCGCCCGGGCGCCAGTCGTCCGGGTTGCCCCACGCATCTATACCCACCCCTGACAAGAGGCACTGCCCATGACCGCCTACGGTTCGAAAAAAATCCTCACCACCCTGGCCCTGCTGGCCTCCCTGACCAGCGCCGGTTCGGCGTTCGCCCATGCTCATCTGAAGAGCGAAACCCCGGCCGCCGACGCCACCGTCAGCGCGCCGAAGGAGTTGCGCCTGGTGTTTTCCGAAGGCGTCGAAGCCCAGTTCACCCAGGTCAAGGTCAGCAGCGCGGGCACGGACGTGGCGATCAAGAGCATTGCCAACGCTGCGGGCGATCAGAAAACCCTGATCGTCACCCCACAACAGCCACTGGCGCCCGGCGAGTACAAGGTTGAATGGCATGCGGTGTCGGTTGACACCCACAAGAGTGATGGCGCCTACGGTTTCACCGTCGGTCATTGAACCCTGTCACCGCGCATGGCTTCACAGAGCCCGCCGGGGGGCGGGCTCGTTGCACAAATGCATTGAATGCGCCTGGCCAGCCAAAGCAGGGCCAGCGCTTCCGGCACCAGCACATAACCATAGGCAACGACGGGTATGTCCAGGCGCAACCCGAGCACCAGGAGCGGCAGGCCAACCGCCCATCCCAGCAGCGCATCCACCTTGGCAATGACGACAAACTCACCCAGGCTCTGCAAAGCCGCGCGCAACGCATTGGTGGCCAAACGGACCGGCAGCGACACCCCCAGCATCAGCACAAAGCTGCTCCACCACCTGCCCTGCTGGGCATACACCCATTGCCCCAACCAGGGGCCGAGCAGAATCAGTAGTCCACCCAGCAATGCCATGCCCGGCACCCCCAGGCGCAACAGCTGCTTGAGCAGTCGCGACACCTCGTGCGGGGCCAGGCCGGCAAAGCGCATGGCCAGAAAGCGGATCAGCGCCACCAACGGCGCAAACACCAACAGCGCCAGAAAGCTTGCGGCCGCGAAGGCATCCAGACGCTGGGTATCGACCGGGGCAATCTGCGGCGCCGCGAACAGCACCAGGGTCATCAGCCCCAGCAGTTGCATGGACAGCAGTCGCAGCCCTTCCCAGGTGCTCTGACGCAGCACCGCTCTGGCCCAGTCCGCTGCGGGCAGCCAGCGCCCACGCCCCATCAGCGGCTGCAAGCGCCACAGCACCCAGACGCAGGAACCCAGGTGCATCAGCAGCGATGCCATGAAGCAACCGGCGAAGCCAAACCCCAGACACTCGATGAACAACAGGTTGAGCACCACCTTGGCCAGCAGCTCCCAGAGTTTCCAGCGCACCACCAGCGGCCCCTGTTGCGAGGCGTGCAGGATGAACGCCGCGCAGCCATTGAGCAGGCGCAACGGCGCCGTCGCCGCGAACCAGGGAATGGCGCTGAGCAGCAGTGCTCGCAGTGCGGCATCGTCAGCGCTGAGGCTGGCCGCCAGCGGCGGATAGGCCAGCAAGCCGACAAGGCTCAGTAGCAGCCCGAGGATTGCCGCCAGCGTCAATGCACCACGTATCACCGGCCCCGCTCGCCCCTCGCGGAGCGCTCGGGCGACCTGGACCGAAACCACCGATCCCAGCGCCATGCTGGCCAGCAGATCGAGCAGCGCCAGACGCGCCAGCATCACGTAGGCCGCCGGCATGCCCGGGGCCTGGTGCGCCAGCATGCCGAGGTCGATCTGGGCCAGCATCTGCGCTACCGCGAAGGCCAGCACCAGGGCCGCAAAGCCGGCCCAGAACGCCCTGCCGCGTACCGTCAGCGCTGGCCTGTCCCGCTGTTCAACGCGGGACATCGGTCCAACCGGGAAAGCCGTCTTGCAGATGCCGGCTGTGCACCGTGAAATAGCCAAAGGCGGCCTCTGGTGCCGGCAGTGGTTCGGCCAGCTCGATCTGCTCGATGTCCCTGGCGCCTTCCAGGGTCTGGGTTTTCCAGCCACAGACCAGATCCGGCAGGTCCGCGGCGGCGAGGAAGATGCCGTTGGCCTCGCTGCGGTCACCGGTGGCCCAGCGCGCCGCCGAGGCGCCCATCAGTTGGTAGCGCAGGGCCGGAGTCACTTGCCGGGCAAAGGCCGATTGCTGCAACCAGACATCCAGCCACAGGTAATAGGTCCAGTTCAGCGACAGCCGCTGCTGCGCCGCCCAGCTCATGAATGGGCGAAAGATCGCCAGCCCGTCCGGCCCGGACAGCTCCAGCAAGCCCGGGCAGATATCGAACAGGGTGTGCCAGTAGACCCGCAGGCTGCTGTCGATGCGTACGAAGGCCCGGGAGTCACGGGGGTAATCGCCCTGGCGTTGCGGCACGCTCAAGGCATGCAGCAGCTGCTTGTCGGTCCTGGGCAATGGGTGCTCGGTCTTCATGTCCGCGGCTCCACAGGCGACGAGGGAAAAATGCCCCGCAGCCGTTGCAGGTCGCCGATGATTTCGGCCTCGTCGAAACGGCCGTCGCGTTCGTAGGTCAGCGTTGCATCGGGACCGTCGAACAGCCCGCGATAGCGTTGCAAGAACCCCAGGGTGGCCTCGGAAAGCACCTGATCATGGGTGTCGAGAATCAAATGCGGCTGCAGGATCGACAGGTTGTAGCCGGCGGTATGAAAGTGCGATGAGTGTTCAATCACGCCCTCCCAGGCCTCCAGGGGCACGCCGCAGTTGAGGTGAGCACAGACCGCATTGGAGGCGTCGAACAACACCCCCGCGCCGGTATCGCGATAGAGCCGTTCATGAAAGGCCGGGGCGTCGTGGCCACCGTCCATGATCGACGGGTAGTTCTCCAGCAGCAGCTGACAACCCAATTGCTGCTGCCACCAGTCGACGCGCTCGCGCACCTGCGGGTAATCGCCCACATAGTCGATTTCCGCCAGGTGATACAGCTGACGCCCGTCATGACTGAAGCGCGCCACGTGATCGGACACATACAGCGGCCGCAAGCGCTCGATCAGCTCACGCAAACGTCGGGCCAGGCTTTCAAGGGCCGGCGTGTCGTTTTCAATGAACTTGGAAAACATGATGTGAAAGCCCACCGGCGCGGCAAAGCCAGCCTCCAGTTCGTCGATGGGCACGGCCAGAAAGTTGTCGATCAACAGCTCGACATAGTCGATGTGACCGGCCTCCAGCAGCTTTCGTACCAGGGGCGCGGTGTCTCCCAGGGTGTAGTTGAAGCCGATACGCATGGTCCTGCACCTCCTTGCTCAAGACCCGCCACGCACGCCGGGCACGTGGCGGGAAGGCTTTTAGTTAACGCCTACCGGGGCACAGCACGAGGCGCAGCAGGCCCCGGCGCGACCGGCGATGTGCAGGCTGTGTTTTTTAGCGATCTTGATGCTCATGGGTATTGCTCCTTGCATGAATGAGCGGGCACAAGCGCCCGCGGTTTGGCGAATTCGCCGTTGAGGTAACGCGGTGCAGCGGGTGGTTTTCTTACGAGCAGCCTCCTTGCTCCCGGCGGGAACGAGCGTGGTGATGGGGATCGGATCAAGGCCGGCGCTTCCATGGGTCTTGCCAGCGCGGGTCATGGAGCAGCGAGTCGTCGGTCAGGGCCTTGAGAAAGGCCAGCAGGTCGCGCTTCTCTTGCGCGGTGAAATCGATGCGCGCAATCAGCCCACTCTTGTGCGGGTTCAGGCGCCCATCGCCCTGCTGCGGGCCGCTGGCGATCAAGCGACCACCCTCGGAGTAGAAGTCGATCACCGCTTCCAGCGTGGCCAGGCTGCCGTCGTGCATATAGGGCCCGGTGACCTCGACGTTGCGCAGGCTCGGGGCACGAAAGGCGCCCATGTCCTCGGGCTTGCCGGTGCTTTCATAGAGCCCGCGATTGGGGAAGGGAAAGCCGCCGGCGCCGTCGATGTTGTACAGCCCGGTGTTGTGAAACGGGGTGTCCACCACCCGGCTGCGGGCATGCACCACCTGATCGTTGAAATTGAAGCTGCCGTGACAGTGATGGCATTCGGCGCGCTCGCCAAAGAACAGCGCCATGCCCCGCTGCTCGCTCTCGCTTAGTTGCTCGCGGCCCTGCAGGTAGCGGTCATAACGGCTGTCCACCGAGACGATGGAACGCTCGAAGGCCGAGATCGCCCGGATCACCGAGGCCATGCTCAACGGCTGCGGCTGATCGGCGAAGGCCTGGCGGAACAGCGGCGGGTACAGCGGATCGGCCGCCAGTCGCGCGAGGATCTGCTGGCGATTGCCGTCATTGACCCCCATCTCGATCGGGTCGTCGCCAAACAGCGGGACTTCCATCTGTCGCTCCAGGCTGACGATGGCCGGCGCCGCCCAGTTATAGGTGGCGTTCCAGGCACTGTTGGCCAGCCCAGGGGCATTGCGGTGAGTCAGTTCCCCGGTGTCGCCCACCGACAGCGCGCGACCGTCGCTGAAGGCCCGCTCCTGCAGGTGGCAAGCGCTGCAGGAGCGGTTGCCCGTGGCCGACAGTCGCGGGTCATAGAACAGCCGCCGACCCAGCTCGACCTTGACCGCCGACATCGGGTTATCCGCTGGCACCCGCGGTTCCGGCACATGGGACGGCAGTTGCCAGTGCCAGTCCTGCGCAGCCACCGGCCAGGCCACCAGCACGCTCAGCAGCAGCCCTGCGAGCCGGTATCCGCCCCTGCCCTTCATGGCTTTGCGCGCGCCGCAAAAACCGGCGAATGCCCGGGTTGCACAGGCTGGCCACTGTTCAAATCCAGGCCCAGGCGCGGGAACAGGGTCACGCACTCCGGATCGCTCGGGCCGCTCATGCAGCCCACTGCCGCGCCCCGGTCTTCGCCTAGCGTGCTGTCCTGGAACAACGCCGCCAGGTCCAGAGCCACCTGCTGCCTGGCCGGGTCGAAGTCCGGCAGCGTCAGGGAAATGCGGTTGGCCCGCTGGCACGCCACCGTCTCACCGGTCACCGGGTTGCCGTTGCAGCCAGTGGCGCCCAGGTGCAGGTACCAAGTGTTGGCCCTGGCGCCGTCGACCTTGGTCACGCCGCCGACAGGATCGACCTCGACCTTGATGAACTTGCGCCCGGCCTGCCAGCTCCAGCCCATGGCGGCCAGGTCCAGGGGCGCGCCCTGCAGTTCGGTGCTGGTGTGGTTCAACGCCTCCGGCACGCCCAGGGTCAGGCTCAGACCCCGATAGTGCCCGGGTGGTACGTGGCCGGATACCTGGGTGTGGGTGCCTGGCGTGCCACCTGCGCAATGCCCACTGCCGTCTTCGAAGTCGAGCAAGGCCACCTGGGCGTCCTGCCAGTCATTGATATCCAGGCGCAGGGGCACCCGCTGGCCCGCCGCGTCGATCAGGGCCACGTCCTGTAGATAGAAGCGCGCATCGTGCAGCGACAGCCTCTTGCGGTCGCGGCCCAGTGGGCCAAAGGGTTGGCCGCATTTCACCGGCTGAGCGCCGGCCACCAGGGCGAAATCCACAGTGACCGCCTGCTCGGCAGGGGGCACTGGTTCCTTAGCGGCGCACCCGGCCAGGCCGGCCAGGGCGATCAGGGCAAGGCGTGAAGTCAAATAACCCATCGTGAAGCTCCCGAGGTCAGAAACGCGCGCTCAGCGTGAGGTTCACGCTGCGGCCTTCTTCATAGGTAAAGGTGTTGGCCAACGACTGCTGATAAGTGCTGTAGGCCTTGTCGAACAGGTTGCTGACGCCCAGATCGGCGCGGTATTGGCGGTACTCGAAGGCACCTCCGATGTCGTGGATCACGTAGCCCTTGCGCCGCCGCAGCTCGGTGGCGTCGTAGTCCTGGGCCCAGACGTACTGGCCCTGGTAGTTCAGGGACCAGTGCTCATCCAGGCGGTATTGGCCGCCGAGCACCAACTTGTCCGGCGGTGCATACAACTGCGCCCCGGTGTCGGCATTGCGCGAGCGCAGCCGCGAATAGCCGGCGCCCAGGGACAGGCGCTGCCATTGGTAGCTCAGTTGCGCCTCGCCGCCATGGCGCTCGGCCTGGGCCACGTTGACCCGCTGGAAGATCATCCCGGTGCCGGCAAACGGCGCCTGGCGCGCATAACGGCCGACCACCTGCTGATCGATCAGGTCGTCGACGTCTTCGCGAAAGTAGGTGACCTTGGCCCGTAGGCTGTCGCCCCCGGCCAGCAGGTCATCGAACGCCAGCGTGGTACCGACCTCCCGGGTCTTGCTGGTTTCCGGCTTGAGGCCGGGATTGGGGCGAAAATTGAACAGCGCCCGGCGAGTGTTCAGGTTGCCGAACATCTCGGTCATGGTGGGCGCGCGGAACGCCTCGCCGTAGCTGACGAACACCCCGAGGAATTCCCAGGGCTGATACTTGAGCGCCACCTTGGGCGAAAGCCGGCTGTGGCTGGAGTCGTCCTGGCCGGGGGATGTCAGGCGATAGTCGTCATGGCGCAGGGCGGCAATCAGGGTCCAGTCGTCGAGAAAGGCCATCTCATCCTGAACAAAACCACCCAGGGCGCGCATCTGGCCATTGGGCAACACGCTGTTGGACTGACCGTCGGAGGCGTTTTCGTTGGTGTCGCGGTAACCGTCCACGCCGTAGGTCACACGATGGTGCGAACCGCTCCCCACCTCGATGCGGCTGGTGTTCTGCAGGCTGGCGCCCAGGGTCTTGGTCTGGGTCGCGGTGGTGGGTTGGCGTGGCACCGAACGGCTGTCGCCGTCGAGGGTGAAGCGCGTCTGGTAAACCGCCAGCTTGCCATCCAGCAAACGCTGCTCGGCATCCTCGAAGGCCCAGCTGGCGTTGTACTGCTCCTGTTCACGCTGGAGTTTCTGCGAGAACGGAAACAGCAGGTTGCCGCCAGGGTTGGTTGGGCCGACCATCTCGTCGGCAAAGCGCTGGTAACCCAGCTCGAAATGGTTCAGCTCGTTGGGCGAGAAACGGGTCTTGAGCAGGCCACTCTTGAGCTGGCCGTCATTGGGGTACTGGGCGTCGGCGCCGCTGGCCCCGGTATGAATGGTGCCGTAGTCACGGTAGGTGCCGCTGGCCAGAACATCCGCCCGATCCCCGCGCGCGGCCAGGGTCAGGTTGCTCGACGACTCGCGGTTGGCGCTGCGATAACCGGCCTTGATCCGGCCACCACTGCTTTGGCCCGGGTCAAGAATGTCGTCGGCATTGAGCGTCTCGATGGCCATCACCCCGCCCAGCCCGCCGCTGCCATAAGCGGCGGACATTGGCCCACGGACCACGTCGATCTGCCGGATCAGGTCCGGATCGATCAGCAGCGGTGTGTTGACCCCACCGTCATTGTTACGCCGCGCGCCATCCACGGTGAGGATGATCCGCGGTCCCTGCAGGCCGCGGATCGCCGGACTTTGCGCGGCGGCCCGGGGGCCACCGCCGTAGTTCACGTTGGGCAGGGTGCGCAGGGCCGTCGCCAGGGTATTGACCTGGGCGTCATCGAGTTGCTGGCGATCGACAACCGACACCGACGCCGGCAGCGCAAACCCACTGTTGGCGGTGCGGGTTGCGGTGATGGTGGTGGTGTCCAGGGCGAAAGGCGACGTGGCCTCGTCCGAGGCCGAAGCTTGTCCATAAGCGCTGTTGATGGCCAGCGCGCAGGAAATCGTCAGCAGCGACAATGGCCAGCGGCGCCGGCCCGGCCCGCCATGGGCGGCGCCAGTGTGATGAAAAGAATGCACGGCAAAAGGTTCGGCAACGCGCAAGGCGGCCGCTACCGGGGTCATAGCAGACATGACAGGACGTCCAAAGGTGATCACGAAAGTGCGCCAGGCCTACAACTTCAGGGCTGGCGTGATGACAGGCGATCAGCCGATGGCCGGCGGCGCCCTGGCCTGGGAGGTGTCGTAGCTCTTGCTGACGGGAGGACGGGTATCTGCAGGCGCGCTTGGGACCCCATGGTCACCGCCATCTGCCGACAGCAAAGACCAGGCCGGCTGCAGCGCCACACCACCGACAAAGGGGCACAGGGCACAACCTTGGGCAGCCCCCAGCCCCTGGCTGTCATCCTGATTCTGATCCTGATCCTGGCCGGCGCGGGCCTGGAACTCGGCAAGGGACACGCGCTGCATGCCTTGGGCGGTGCACACCAGCAGCCACTCATCGCTGGCGCTGGAGCCCGCGACGGGCATCGGCATGCTGGCCCAGGTCACCGCCTGCAAGACCATGGCCAACAGGCAGACCAGCAGGTCGAGCGTGGGCCTAGCGTGTCGCCGGTGCCGGTTGAAGATCATGCAAGTGTCCCTGCCGTTTGGGTGTATCAGCGATGCCCGGTGAAGGGGCATGTTCCGTGCTTGAGTGCCTGATCGTTAGCGTCGATGCCTGCCAGGCCCGACCCGTGAAATCTGCAAAAGAGTGCCGGGCTCCTCGCGAAACACCGGCACTCAGTGACGTGATGTAACCCTGCCTAGAGAAAGCATCCCGTCGGCCGGCAATGTAGCACGCAGGCTTTGCCAGCCTGACGTGCGACAACCTGCCACAGGCCGACTGCCCTCTTCAGGTGGATCGCTCAACTGAGCGCTGGCTGCCAGCACCTGCGGCAGGCTGTCGCAGTATGGGCGTAAAAATCCCCTCTCTACACTGCCTCGACCGCGCGGATGCGCGACAACCTGATGATAAGAACACGATGAGGACCATCATGAAGACCCTATTGGCTGCCGCCTGTTTACTCGCATTCACCAGTGCTCACGCCGCCCAGGACCCACAGGCAGTGTTCAACCGCGCCTGCACCGCCTGCCACAGCGGGCAGTTGCCCATGGCGCCGAAAAAAGGCGATCAGGAAGCCTGGAAGCCGCGCCTGGCTCAAGGCACTGACGTATTGGTCAAGCACGTGACCGAAGGCTTCAATGCCATGCCGCCCCGTGGCTTGTGCATGGATTGCAGCGCCGAGGATTACCAAGCGGTGATCAGTTGGATGTCGAAGTAAGGCGCCGCGCGCCCTGCCCTGTTCTGCGCTTGCAGCGCAGCCTGGGCAGGCGCTTCAGAGTCGCTTGACCGAGCGCTGGTCACAAAAATCGGCCAGCGCTGCATCCGTTTGCCGATGCGCACCGTACATTCAGCACCCTCATCAGGAGGGCCGAATAATCGAGGAGCTGCATCATGCAAACCTTTAGCAAACGCCTGGCCGCTGTCTGCTTCGCCGTATTCTCCGTCGCTGCCCCCCTCAGCGCTTTCGCCGCCGATACGGTGATGGTCGGTGGCGCTGCGATGTACCCCAGCAAAACCATCGTGGAGAACGCGGTCAACTCCAAGGACCACACCACCCTGGTCACGGCGGTCAAGGCCGCGGGGCTGGTGGACACCCTCAACAGCAAAGGCCCGTTCACTGTGTTTGCGCCCACCAACGAGGCGTTCGCCAAGCTGCCGGCCGGCACGGTCGAGACCCTGGTCAAGCCTGAGCACAAGGCCGACCTGACGAAGATCCTGACCTACCATGTGGTGCCCGGAACCCAAACCGCCGGGCAACTGATGGCCGAGGCCAAGCAAAATGGCGGACAGGTCACGCTCAAGACCGTCCAGGGCGAAGCGCTGACCGTCAAACCCTATGAAGGCAAGCTCTGGGTCATCGATGCCAAAGGCGCCAAGGCCGCGATCAGCATCGCCGATGTCATGCAGTCCAATGGGGTGATTCATGTGGTGGACAGCGTGCTGCTGCCGCAGTAATGCAAGGCCCCCGGCAGACCTTGCGTCTGCCGGGAGTCAGCGCTTGCGCCAAGGCCGCTCAGCAAGCACCGCAAGGCGTTGGACCGATGCCGGGCTCAGGGAATCGGCAACCAGCGCCGGAAACCCGAGCCCCCCTTGCCACTTAACGGGCACCAGGCAAAGTCCCAAGGCACCGGCGGATATTCTTCCGGCTCGCCATTGACCGCCGGCACCGAACGCGACGCCACCTTCCAGTCAAACACCCAGTCCGGTGAATCGCGCCAGGCCAGCACCAGGCCGCGTGCCTGACTGTCGTCGGTGTTGATCCAGCGCGCAGCCGCTGCGCTCATGAACGCCTCTACATGCTCCTCGTTGATCCGCGCTTGGTAGCGTGAACCCAGCAGCCAGCGGCACACGCTCAGGTAATAGGTCCAGTTCAGTGGCGGATGATTGCGATAGGCCCAGGTCATGAACCCGCGGAAGATATTCAAGCCATCCGGAGGATCAAGCTTGAGCAGCCCCGGACAGACATCGAACAGGGTGTGCCAGTACGGCAGCAGGCGCGCATCCAGGTGCACGAAGCTGCGGGCGTTGCTCGGGTAATCGGGAAACGGCAGCAGAAAGTCGCCGTGGTTGTTTACCCGTGTGCTTTTACTCACCAGACGGGAGGCGCCAGAAGGGATTGCTAGTGCGCGCATGTCAGCCTCCAGCGGCGCTTGCCCGCTTTGCGGGCTACGGGCAGCAGGCGCTGTTGCCAACCTTGAATGATTCGAGGCATCTCGTGCTCCTTTCCATCTCAGCCATAACCATGCACACGTCCTCGGCCCATTGACCGGGGGACGTGCGAATAACAAAGGTCATGCGCAAGCGTGGGGAGAAGCCCTGGGGTTGGCTGATGGCCAGGAATAGCGCGGGGGCGCCTTGCAGCGCGGTTCAAGCGCACGGCGCCTGAGCTGGCCGATACGCAGCAGCCAGCTCAGGCAAAACAGCAGAACCAGACTGAGCGCGGCTCCCGAACAGACCGGGCAGGAAAAACTGCCGGCCCAGGTACTGGCGCTCTGATCGCTGAAGTCGGATGTCTGCACCGGGGCCTTGCTGCCCAGGGAGGAGCAGAACTGCCCGCCCACGCCGTTGAGGGCAAAGCCCATCATCTGGCCGTGCCCCAAACCGCAGGCGAACACATTGAACAGGACACAAAAATACAGGGTCCAGGCAATGAGCGAACGGTCGGGGCGGGACAATTTCATGGCGGCGACTTTAACATCGAACAACACAACGGGCGAAGCAGGACTTCAATGGCGCGAGCGCCCTCCCGGCAAATATTTACTGAAACTTTATAGCGCTCCAGGCACAGATATCCGATGCTGCGCGGTTATCACTCAGCAGGCTGGTTTTTATGTCAATCGCGGCAATGCGGCTTATCGGTTTCATCTTGGGTATTTTTCTGATCACCCTGGCCATCAGCATGGCTATTCCGATGATCACGTTACTGATCCATGACCGCAACGAGGAGCTGTCCGCGTTCCTCTGGTCCAGCATGATTACCTTTGTCACGGGCCTGTTGCTGGTTGTGCAACGCAGCGCCAAAAGCACTCAACTGCGGCCCCGCGACATGTACCTGCTGACCACGGGCAGTTGGCTGGTTGTGTGTATCTTTGCCGCATTGCCCATGGTGTTCATTCACCACATCAGCTACACCGATGCCTTCTTTGAAACGATGTCGGGTATCACGACCACAGGCTCGACCGTCCTTACCGGGCTGGACTCGGCCTCGCCTGGTCTGCTGATCTGGCGCTCCATGCTGCACTGGCTGGGCGGTATCGGTTTCATCGGCATGGCCGTGGCGGTGCTGCCATTGTTGCGGGTCGGGGGCATGCGCTTGTTCCAGACCGAATCCTCGGACTGGTCGGAAAAGGTTGCGCCTCGCTCCCACGTCGCAGCCAAGTCGATCCTGCTGGTCTATCTGGGGCTCACCGGCTTGGCAACCCTGGCGCTGTGGATTGCCGGGATGACGCCTTTCGAAGCGGTCAATCACGCCATGTCACTGATTTCAACTGGAGGTTTTTCGACTTCCGATGCTTCGCTCGGACATTGGACTCAACCGGCCATACACTGGATCGCGGTGGTCATCATGATCCTAGGCAGCCTGCCCTTCACGCTCTATGTGGCGACGTTGCGAGGCAATCGGCGTGCACTGTTGAAGGATCATCAGGTCCGTGGCTTCCTGGGTTTCCTCATCGTCATCTCCCTGGCGGTGGGAACCTGGCTGTCCTGGCACAGCGATTACGGATGGTGGGATGCACTGCGGATTGTGGCGATCAATGTGACGTCAGTGGTCACCACCACCGGCATCGCCGTGGGTGACTACACCACGTGGGGTAGTTTTGCAGTGTTGCTGTTCTTTTACCTGACCTTTGTCGGCGGCTGCTCGGGCTCCACGGCTGGTGGTTTGAAGATTTTCCGTTTCCAGGTCGCTGCAAGTCTGCTGATCAGCAGTCTGAAGCAGTTGATTCACCCACGGGCGGTGATTCAGAAAAAGTACAACGGCCATCCCATCGACGAGGATATTGTGCGCTCGCTGCTGACGTTCTCGTTCTTCTTCACCATCACCATCGCACTACTGGCCCTGGGGCTTGGCCTGATCGGCCTGGACTGGACGACGGCACTGAGCGGCGCTGCAACCGCAGTGTGCAACGTCGGCCCCGGGTTGGGCAGCATCATCGGGCCTGCCGGCAACTTCTCATCGCTGCCTGATGCGGCGAAATGGCTGCTGACCATCGGCATGCTTCTGGGGCGCCTGGAGATCCTGACGGTGCTGGTACTGATTACTCCGGTTTTCTGGCGCTATTGAATGCTGCGGTTGCTGGCGTCCTGGCGAAGCTGACGCAGGTTATCAACCATCAGTCCCATCCTTAGGCTTTGTACGAAAAGCCTTGATACTCGGTCTTGCATCCCCTCCCCGCGCCCGGCCTGTGTACCGGCCGAAGCGTGGGCGCAGCGACTGCGGCAGCTGGACGCTAGGAGCCCATAACGCAAATAAGTTAGACTGCCGGCCTATTTTGTTCAGGCCCCTCGTCATGCCCGCAGAGCATGCTCCCAAGCCCTATACCCTCCTGGCGATCGACGATGATCCGCAGTCGTTGATCGTGCTGTCGAAAACCTTGACCAGCGAATATGAAGTGCTGCTGGCGAAGAACAGCGAGCGCGGCCTGGCCCTGGCGCGCAGCGCCAGTCCCGACCTGATCATTCTCGACATCCTGATGCCTGAGATGGACGGCTTCCAGGTGCTCAGCGCGCTCAAGAGCGACCCGGCGACTGCAACCATTCCGGTGATTTTCCTCACCTCGCGCAGCAGCGTCGAAGATGAACGCCTGGGGCTGCTGCTGGGCGCCGCCGATTACATCGCCAAGCCGATTTCGCCGCCGGTGGTACTGGCCCGGGTGGCCACGCAACTGGGCTACCGCAACAAGCCCCTGCATGGCCTGCCAGCGGCGCCCGGGCCTTGCGCCGGCAGCGACATGCGCGACGGTTTTGTCAGTGCATTGACCCTGCAACTGGCCGGCAATCCGCTGATCCGTCTCCAAGCCCTGCTCGACAGCCTGTCGATTGTGCTGCGCAGCAGCCTGAGCCGGCGCGACCCCGCGGCCTTTCGCAGCGCCGCCTGCCTGGCGCTGATGGGCCTCAATCAGCCGGGCAGCCGCATCGATCAGGCCCTGGGCCACAGCAGGCTGCTGATTGAAGAGATTCTCGCCCACGCCGAGCCGGAAGATCCGATCCTCAACCTCGCCTGGAAAATGACCCACGCCGACGCCTTGCTCAAGGGCCCTGGGGAGCTGCCCAGCGGCGAGCAGTTGCCACTCTCGGCCCGTCTGTTTGCCCTGGCGCTGAACTACCACCTGAGCCTGCTGCAGAGCGCGCCCGAGGACCTCCACAGTCGGCATGCGCATGCCATGGGCCAGCTGTACCGCCAGCCCGGGTTCGAGCAATGCATCGACGGCGACCCGCAGGCGCTGTCGGCGGCCTTGCTCAGTTCGTCACAGACCTTTTTTGGCCGGTGAACGGAGGGTGAGCCTGGCCAATGCCTAACTTCGCGGATCTGGAGCTGTTCATTCTGATCGCCGAGCTGCAGGGCCTGTCCCCCGCTGCCCGCGTCATGTCGATCACCCCGGCTGCCGCCAGCCTGGGGCTCAAGCGCCTGGAAAGTCGCCTCGGGGTGCGGCTGTTCACCCGCTCCACTCGCACCATGAAGCTCACCCCCGAAGGCGCACGCTACCTGGACAGTGCCCAGCACGCGTTGAAGATCCTGGCCAACGGCAAGCGCTCGTTGCGCCACGATGACGGCATGCTGGAACTCACGGTGTCTTCCGACCTGGGCCGCAACTTGCTGCTGGACATGCTCGCCCGGCTCAAGCATGAGCGGCCGCGCATGTACATCAAGCTGGCGCTGAGCGACAAGCAAGAGGACCTGCTCAAGGGCCGCTTCGATGCGGCGTTGCGCTATGGCAAGAACCAGGCGCTGGATCTGGTCGAGCTGCCGGTACTCAAGCAGCATTACTTCATTGCCTGCGCCGCGCCCGATTACCTGGCGGAACATGGCCAGCCTGAGTCGCCGCAACAGTTGAGCGAACACGAATGCATCATCTGTCACAGCATCGGCCGCCCGGAGAGTCGCTGGCGTTTCCATGGCGCCGGCAAGGTCGAGGACGTGCCGGTGCAAGGGCACTTTTGCTGTGATGATGGCGATGCCGCACGGCGCTGGGCCGTGGCCGGCCACGGCGTGGTCAACCTGCCGCTGCTGAATGTCGTCGAGGACCTGCTCGCCGGTCGCTTGCTGGCGCTGCTGCCGGGCTGGCAATCGGACCCTGCGCCGCTGAATCTGGTGGTATCGCACCGCTCGCAGATCACTTCGTCGCTGCGCGCCTTGCATCAATGCCTGGTCGAGCACTGCACTGACCGCATGGCCCGCTATCAGGCCCTGAGCCAGAACAGCCGCTAGCCCTGCAAGTCCATTAGCAGGTCAAGGGCCTGCTGGAACTCCAAGCGGTAGATCCGCTCTTGAATGGCCCGCAGCGGGCCGCACGGGTATTGCTCGTACAGCTCATCAATCAGCGCCAGGGCCTGGGCATTATGCTTGCGCAGCAGCTGGGCCAGCCGCTCCAGCGCCAGCACCTGCTCCGCGTCCAGTCCCTGGCTCGGCGCTGCCAGATCCTCGTTCGCCACTGGCAGGGACGCCAGGCCGGCCAGTACCGGCTCCAGGCACTGCGCCAGATGCTCGATCAGCGGCCCCAGTGCTGCTGGCCCGGCTGCCTGTTCCTCAAGCTGTCTAGCGGCCTCCTTGACCGCCGTGGCGCCGATGCTCCCGGCATTGCCCTGCAGGCTGTGGGCCAGAAAGCCGATGGCGGCCAAGTCCCCGGCGGCATGGGCGTGCCACAAGCGCTCGATGACCTGCTGCTGGCCGTCACGAAAGTCGACCAAGAGTTTGCGGTGCAGAGCCAGGTCCTGGTTGACCACCGCCAGCCCCAGCGCGGTGTCGATTCCTTCGTAGGTCGAGGTCAAGACGCTTGCATCCGGCAGCGCTGCGCTCTGCGCGAGCGGTATGTCCGTGGCTGCGATCCAGCGCACCAGGGTCCGATAGAACGCCGCGACCTCCAGGGGCTTGCTCAGCAGATCGCTCATGCCGGCCGCCAGCGCCCTGCCCTGCACATCGGTCTGATTACTGGCGGTCACGGCAATGATCGGCAGGGACTGCAAATGGGGGTAGCCACGAATCTTGCGCGTGGTGTCGAAGCCGTCCATGACCGGCATCTGGCAATCCATCAGCACGGCATCGAAATGCCCCTGCTCCAGCAACAGGCGCAAGGCCTCGGCACCATTGACCGCCAGCACCACCTGGACCCCGACGCGCTGCAGCAGGCCCTGCAGCACTTCCTGGTTGAGACGGTTATCCTCGACCACCAGCACCCGTTTCCCCGCCAGCCAGCGGGCCGGGGCATTGACCAGACCCGGCCCCGCGACGTCGCCCATCGATGGCCCGGCAGGCGCAGTGCCGCTTGAGGCGTGCCCTTGCTCAAGCGCTGGCGGCGCCAGCCCCAGCTGCACGCTGAACTTGAACGTCGCGCCCTGCCCCAGCCGGCTATTGACCCAGATATCGCCCTGCATCAGTTGCACGATTTTCTTCGAGATGGTCAGCCCCAGGCCGCTGCCGCCGTAACGCCGACTGATGGTCCGGTCGGCCTGGACAAAGGCATTGAACAAACGGGCCTGCTGCTCGTCGCTGATGCCTACCCCGGTGTCGGTGACGCTGAAGCACAGCAGGGCCTGATGATCCCACTGGCGCACCAGGCACACACCGATACAGACATGGCCGGCCTCGGTGAACTTGATCGCGTTGTCCACCAGGTTGGTCAGCACCTGGGCCAGACGCAGTGGATCACCGACGTAACGGCGCGGCAGTGACGCCGGAATATCCAGCTGCAACCGCAGCGCCTTTTCCTCTGCGCGCTGGCGAACCAGCAGCAACACATCGTCCACCAGCTCCCGCAGGTCAAAGCCGGTTTGCTCCATGCTCAGCTTGCCGGCCTCGATCTTCGACAGATCCAGCACGCCGTTGATGGTGCCCATCAGGTGCTTGGCCGCGCGGTCGATCTTTTCGATGTAGTCGCGCTGCACCGGCTCCAACGGCAAGTCCTGGACCAGATGGGCCATGCCGATGATCGCGTTCAGCGGCGTGCGGATTTCATGGGACATGCAGTCGAGAAATTCCGACTTGGCCTGGGTCGCTCGCTCGGCATCGCGCCGTGATTGCTGGATTTGCGCTTCCACCGCCTTGCGCTCGCTGATGTCCTGCAGCACCCCGGTGACCCGCGTCGGCGCGCCACTGGCGTCGCGCTGCATGATCTTGCCGATGTCCATGACCCACAGCCATTGCCCCTCTTTGTTGCGCATGCGGTATTCGGCGCGGTATTCGCCGACTTCATCGTTCAGGTGCGCCTTGAGCCGGGCCATCACCGGCGCGTAGTCATCCGGGTGCACCAGAGCGGTCCAGCGCTCCAGGCCATGGCCGAAGGCCTGTTCCATCTGCTGTTTGCTGTAGCCAAGAATCTGCAGCCAGACATCGTTGTTGATGACGGTCCCCAGGCGCAGGTTCCAGTCCCACAGCCCCAGGGCCCCGCTTTGCAGGGCCATGTCCAGGCGCTGTTCGCTCTGCTCGATCTGCGCCACGTCACGCTTGTGCCGCCGGGCATCGGCCAGACGCCGCAGACCGCCCCACAGCAACAGCAAGAACACCAGGGCACTCACTCCTTCGATCAGCAGCACCTGTTCCGCCGGTAACAGTGCATCCAGGTCGCCCAGGGTGATCAGGGTCCAGGGGCCGCTCGGGTCATTCCAGTCGAAATCCACCCGGGACAGGCTGTAGCGCCGGCCGTCCAGCCGGACCACCGGCTGGTGGGCATCGAAGGGCAAGCGCTCGGGCACCCCGTTGGCAAACCGATAGTCGCCGAACTGGCGGCGGATCTCCCCGGTGAAGCGGTTCCAGGGCCAGGCGCGGTCGGACTTGAGGACCAAGTCCGGGGAACTGGCAGCCAGCACCACGCCACTGGGGGACAGGATCATCTGCAGATCGGCGCTGTACGGCTTGCTCAAGCTGGCATCGAGCGTATCGGCGTCAAACCGCGCCACCAGCACCCCGATCACCTTGTCCTGGCGCGTACGCGACTCGAAGATCGGCACCGCCATGTAGAACATGCGCGTGCCGGTGCTGGTGCTGATGGCGCCGTAGACACTGCTGCCGCCATTGAGGGCCACTTTGAAGTAGGGACGAAAGGCCACATTCAGCCCCAGGGGCGTCTGTCCCTGCTGGTCGTAGGCGGCCACCACCACCCCGTCCCGGTTGAGGACAAACGCATGGTTGGCATCCACCACCAGGGACAGGGTCTTGAGCGGCTGGGTGGCCCGTTCCATCAGCTCGGCAGAGGGCGCAGGCTCCAGGACGATGCGCTTGAGCCAGGGGTTGTGGCGCCCGAGGATCGACAGTGCGCCAATGGCAAAGCCGTTGGACTTCCATTGTTCCAGGTCCTGGGCCTGCTCCTGGGTCTGCATCTGGACGCTGGCCCGGTAGACGTCTTCGACCTGCACCCGGTAGTAGTTACCCAACGCCACTGCGGCGCCGACCGCGATCACCACACCCAAGGCATAACAGCAGCGTTTGTGACTGTCGAAGAAGTCCAATAACCCGTACAACCGCTCGCCCCTTTACCTTGAAAAAACCATGCCCGCCAACCCTGGCCCGGTGCCTTGCCAGGCCCTGTCAGCGTTTTGCCAGCCGGCGTGGAAACTCCGGCGGCAGAAAATCCAGGTCCGGATCGTAGTCGGCCTTGAGGTAATCACAAAGCGCCTTGAGGTCCTGGGGCGACAAGGTTCCCACCGCTTGCTTGAGCCGCAGGGTGTCGAGAATGTAGTCATAGCGGCTGTTGTTGTACTGGCGCACGGCGTTGTACAGCTGACGCTGCGCCTCCAGCACATCGACGATATTGCGGGTTCCGACTTGAAAGCCCATCTGCGAGGCCAGCACCGCGCCCTGGTTGGAAATGATCGACTGGCGCCGCGCCTGCACCTGATCGACACCGCTGTTGAGGCCACGATGCAGGTTGCGGGTCTGCTCCACGACCTGACGTCGCAAGCCGTCGTTGAGGGACTCGCGCTGGTTCATCCGCTGGTGGGCTTCGCGCACCTGGGAGCGGGTCTGGCCGCCGCTGAACAGCGGAATATTCAACTGCAGCCCGACCGTGCGCTGCTCGACGTTGCCGCCGTAGCCATTGCCGCGGATGTCGCTGTTGCCGTAACCCAGGCTGTCGTTGTCACCGATCTGGTAGCGCAGCACCGCATCCAGGGTCGGCGCGTGCCCGGCCTTGCGCGCGCTCAGGGTCTGCTGTGTCGCCTCCAGGGCGAACTGGCTGGCCTGCAGGGTCAGGTTCTGGCGCACGGCGGTGTCCACCCAGCGCCGGGCGTCGTTGGGTTCGGGCAACAGCACCGGCATGTCGTGGCGCAGCCCCTGGATCGCCTGGTACTGCTGATGCGTCAGAGTGTCCAAGGCTTCGAAGGCATCGTCGGTCTGCTTCTGCGCGACGATGCGGTTGGCCCGCGCGGTGTCATGCCCGGCCTGGGCCTGCAGCACATCGGTGCGGTCCGACAGGCCCAGTTGCAAGCCGCGCTCGGCCAGTTGCTGCTGGCGCTTGAGCGCCGCTTCCTCGGCCTTGGCCGCCGCCAAGGCATCCTGGGCCTTGAGCAGGCCGAAATAGGCCTGGGCGCTGTCGAACATGAGTTTCTGCTCGGCGGCGGCCAGCTCCAACTGGGCCTGCTGGTCTTCGGCTTGCGCGGCCTTGAGGGTGAACCAGCGATCGGCGCGGAATATTGGCTGGTTCAGCACCGCCTGATAACTGCTGCCACCGCGCCGGGTGTCCTGCCGCGGCTGTTGCAGGGAGGTGCGGGTGGCATTCAGATCGGCGCTGGCGGACAGCGTGGGCAGCAGGCCGGCCCTGGCCTGGGGCACTGCCTCGGCGCGGGCCGCCTGATCGGCCTGGGCCGCCGCCAGCTCGCTGTTGTTCTGCCGGGCATCCAGGTACACCCGCCACAGGTCACTGGGCAGCGCCTGGGGCCGCTGTTGTGACATAGGGGGTGGCGGATGCTGCGCTGAGTCTTGTGGCAGGTCTTGCTGAGGCAATGGCACCGCCTGCGCCAGGGGCGCCACCAGCAGCGGGACGACAAGCAGCCAGCCGGCAAAGGCTCGCTGCCGCGAATTCATGGGTTTGCTCATGGTTGGATCTAACACCGGGAAAAGAGGGAGCCGCAGACAGGAGAGGCTTTGCGCCCCTCCTGTGTTGCTTCTGCGCGGTCAGGTCAGTGAAGGCACCAGCACCGCCTGCGCGGCCTGATGGTGTTTGGGCAGCTGTTCGCGAGCGCCACCCGTGTCAGCGAAGGCCGCCATGGCCCCGCTGAGTTTTGCCAGGCTGGGGCCCTGGCCATCCGGAGCCGAGTCCAGCTCATTCGCCGCCGAGCTCAGAGCGTTCGCCGCCGGTAGCGTCTCGCGCTGGCTCCAGGCCAGCTCGAACACGCTGTCCCGGGCCGATCCGCTCGGGCCAAAGCCCTTGAGCAGCTGCTCGACGCTGAGCATCGACGAATCGCCTTTGAGCTCGATCAGCAAATGCCCATGGGCGGCCGCCTGGCTGCCCAGCACCTGGCGCAGCACTAGGGCCGTGCCACTGCCCGTGTCGGTCAGCTGCACGTCCTCACCCCGCCGGCTGACGAGGATGTTCTTGCCATCGGCCACTGGCAGGATCACCCGGTCCAGGGCCAGGCCCGGATCGTCGTTGTCGATGACCACCGTGCGGTAATGCGCCCACATCGCCGGAGTCAGGCGGTAGGTGTCATCCCCGGCGCCGCCGTGCAGCACCACACTGTCGACCCCGGCAATCAACGGCGGCGCCAGATCATCCTGATGACCATTGCCGCTGGCGCCCTGAAGCAGCAGCGAGGAGCCGATGCGCTCGACATTGGCGTAATGGCCAAGCTGCAGTGCCTTGCCGTCCTTGAGCTGATACAGCGCCTGCTCGGTCGGGCTATAGACATAGGCCGAGTTCGGCGTCCCGGCGACGACCCCGATAAAGCGCAGGTCGCTGCCCGCAATGCCGTTGCTGGCAAACATCTGCCCACTGGCGATATCGAACCAGCCGCGGCTGGCGCCATCCTGCAAGGTCAACACGCCTTTGGCGCCCCACTGTCCGGCCACGGTCGCCAGGGCCTGGGGCAGATTGCCCAGATGTGCCTGCTGCCAGCCCTTGTCCACGGCCACCAACTGCACATCGCCGTTGTTGCTGCGCAGCAGCACTTCGCCCTGCACGGTGGTCAAGCGCAAGCCGGCATCGACCTGGACTGCCGAGCGCAGTTGCAGCGTGGGCATCCAGTCAATGGCGGCCGGCAATTGGGCCGAGGCCTCAAGCACCTCATCGTTGCCAAACGCGCTCGGCAGTGCCTGTGATGTCAGCGGCGGCTGCAGATAGAGCTTGCCGCTCTCGGGCTCGAACAGCCGGGCACTGCCACTGGCACCGTCGAAGCCGAGAAACTGCAGCGGCTTGTCTTGCAGCGCGGACGACGCCACCACCACCTGAGCGTTGTGGTACCACACTGGCAGCGCACGCTTGCCGTCGGCAGCCTTGACCCCGAATACCGCCAGGGTGGCGTTGCTGCCGGCGACCTCGGCGAGGTCCTTCCACCAGCTACTGCGCCCCTTGAGCCAATGCTCGTTGACCGCCTCATAGCTCAGGCGCCCGGTCGCCTCGATCCGCGCCATGCGCCCGTCCTTGGTCACGGCCAGCAGATGGCCGTTGAGATTGAGCACA
This sequence comes from Pseudomonas sp. RC4D1, assembly GCF_018390395.1. NCBI lineage: Bacteria > Pseudomonadati > Pseudomonadota > Gammaproteobacteria > Pseudomonadales > Pseudomonadaceae > Pseudomonas > Pseudomonas sp. RC4D1. Next base: position 993,122 of record NZ_JAHBAW010000003.1, on the reverse strand, counting down.
TTGGCCAGGGGCGGCGTGGTCAGGCGCAAGGCGCTTGGCTGGCCGGCATCGAGCACCTGCTGCCCCGGCCCTTCCTGGCGGAACAGCACCTGCTGCGCCTGGCTGTAGAAATAGAACACCTCCTGGCCACCGGGCTGGGCCAGGCTGCCGGCCAACACCAGGTCCGCCGGAATCTTCCAGGCACTTTGCACCTGCCCCGATGCATCGGCACTCGGCGCCTGCCCGGCCGGTGGCGCCAGGTTCGGCTTGATCACCACACCATCGCTGCTGCGCACCCAGTAGCGGTGCGCGACTTTGGCGTTATCCAGGCCAAATACCGTGATCAGCTCTGCCGCGGTCGGCTCCAGCAGGGGCGCGCCCAGGCTGTACACCGGGGTGTCGCGCGGGGTGGTCTGAGCCTCGTAGCCCTTGAGCAGGGTACTGAGCAGGGTCTTGGCGTCCTTGCCATGCTGACTGTTGCTTGCCGACAGTTGCAGCAGCGACTCATCGCCGACCACCCCCACCAGCTCCATCCGGTCACCGAGGATACGGAAGCTCAGCTCGGCTTCCCGTTCCTTGAGCTGATAACGACGGGCCAGATACACCGCGTCGCCCTCTTGCCAGAACCGGCTGATCTGGCCGGCGCTCTGGTTGAACGACGGGGCGAACTGCGCATCGACCTTGCCGCTGGCAATGTCGACCCGCCAGGCGGCGGCGTTCTGGGCATCGACGAAGTAGGCATGCTCGCCGATGACCGCACCCAGCTGGGCGTTGCCAGCCTGTTGCACATCGGTGTCGGTGAACAGCATGCGGTCCTTGGCGACGTCGTAGTACGCCCGACCGACATTGCGCTCACCGTGCTTGTAGTTCTCCACCAGCACGTATTGGCCGTGCAACTGATGGGCCTGGGCCAGGTCCTTGAGGTGCTGTTCGATGCGCTGCCCGGGCACTTGCCATTGGCTGGCGTCTTCCTTGACCACGTCAGTGGTCTGGCCGACAAAATCGACTGCCCGCACTTCGCCCTTGGCGTTGACCAGCAGCACCTCGCCGCTTTGGGCCGGATCGAGCCTGACCTTGACCCCGCCCACCAGCAAATGGTCCTTGGCCACCGTGATGCTGTCGCTCTCCAGCTGGCTGCTGTCGATGATCCAGCGTGACCGCTGACTGCCGGCCTCGTTGCTGAGCCTGACCTCGGCGCCTTGGTTGAGACCGATCAGGTATTCGCCGCCGGCGCCCTGGATGTCGTAGCGCAGGTAGCCGTAGAGCTCCTTGGGCAATTGCGGTACCACCAATTGCCGGTTGCTCCTGTCCAGTAGCACCTCCACCGGCGTCTCGACGTACTCCTGGTGAATCCTGCGGATCGTCTCCTCGCTCGGGAAGATGTAGAAGTCGTAGTCGAAGCGCCGGTCCTGCTCGAGCCTGCGAATCACATCGAAGCCCGTGTCATGCCGGGTGGTGGCCCCCGGCAGGATCATGTACTCGTAGCTGATGTAGGACTTGGGCGTGCCCGGCAGGATCACCGTCCGGCTGTCGCCGTGGTCGAGTTTGGGCGGCTGGGCGCCGTGGCCAATGCCGCTGCGCACCTCGATCGCCTGGGCGCGGTCGTGGATCATCCGCGGAAAGTCGCCAACCCAGAAGAAGTAGTTGATCGCCCCGGAGCCGGTGGAACCGTGATGGGTGCGGTAGATGTACTGGCTGTCGAAACCGACCTCGCTTGAGCGCAGGTCGAGGCGCTTGACCACCGCTCCGGGCAGCGGCACCAGCACCTGCTGTTTCTCGTCATAACGGTAGCCGTTGCCTTGATAGGCCTTGTCCAGGGTATCGAAGTAACGTCCCACCGCCTTGGCGTCTTCGGCCACCGCGCCAAAGGCCTGGGCCAGTGCCGTGAAGCCTACCGCCAGGCCGCCGAGGATCACCCCCGCGCCGCCCAGCACCGCTGCGGTGGTCGAGGCGCCGACCAACCCGGCACCGATACCCGCCGCGCCACTGACAAAACTCGCCGAATCGAACGCCAGTTGGGTGCCGAATACGGCTTTTTGCACATCGTTTTCGGCGTGGGCCAGCTCATAGGCATCCAGGCCGACCATGGCCCCGCCAAACAGCACGCCTGCACCCTCGTTGACCGTGTGCCCCAGGGTCGAGGCAAAGTCCTTGAGCGAGGACTCGGCGGCCAGGGCCTCGCCGCGCAACGCGGTTTGTACCAGCTGGGTGACCTTGGCCACATCTTGCAGGGTGCCGTGGCCGATCTGCGCCAGGCCCAGGTAGCTATGGATCTTCAGGGCCGTGGCCAGGTCCGGTGACACCACGCCCTGGGCTGCGTCCTTGCGGTTCTTGTCGGCCAACCACTGGATCAGGGTCTGGACCGCAAAGCCCGCGTTCAGGCCGTCCACATGCGCCGCTTCGCTGACCCCGGCGCGGGGCCGGATCTGCCCGTGTTCCAGGGTGAAGTGCTCGCTGAGCACGCTCATGTGCTCATCGACGAAACGGCGGAATTCGACAAAGGTGCCGTCGTCGGTGCTCAGCCAGCGGGTCTGCTCGGGCTGGTCACGGTTGATGAACTGCACCCGATAGCCGCCCTCCGGCTGCGCCTCGGTGTTGGCGATGATCGGTATCCACTGGCTGCCCAGCTGGTGCTCCTGGGCCAGTCGGGTGCTGGCGGCGTCGAAGCGCGCGCCCCATTGCTCGGCGTCGAAGGTGGTCAGCGCCGCACCCAGGCGCAGGTCCTGGCTGACACGCTGCTGGGCCCCCACCGCCTGCTCCACCTGACGGCGTTGGCCGATGACGCCGGCCAACTCCTCGGGACGAGACAGATCGGCGACATTCAGCCCGCTGCCCAGCGGCACCTCGGCCATCTTGTGGGTGTCGATCTCGACCAGGTTGAAGGCCGGCTGCGACTGGCTGCCGAACGAGCCGTAGTGCGCCGCCAGTTTGCGGCGCACCAGGTGCTGCTCCATGGCCTTGGCCAGGCCCTTGCTGGAATCGAAGGCGAAGATCCCCACGTTCGGGTCATAGAAGTAGTAGCGACGGCCTTCGGGCCCCTGGGTACTGCCCACCAGCATCGAGTGGTTCTGGGTGTTGAGGGCAAACATCGAGTCGCTGCTGCTGTTGGCCAGCCGCGCCACCACGTCGGACAACTGGAACTGCCCCAGCGCCTTGGAAGCCTGGACCGCGTCGACATTGGAATGCAGGCGGATCAGGCTGTTCTTGAGCAAGGTCGAGCTGCCGGCCTGGGGATCGGCCGAGGCCAGGAACAGCTTCTGCACCAGGCTGTTGACCCCCGCCTCGCCGCCATTGGCCAGGGCCACGGCCATGGCCCGCACCAGCGGGTAGCAGCGACCGCCGGAGCGATCCCCCACCAGCGACAGGTAAAAGTCCTGGGGCGCCAACTGACTGAAGACACTGCCGGCGCCCTGGAAATCTTCACTGAAGGTCGCGGTCTGGCGCAGCACCTTGTCAATGTATTCGGCCTGGCTGGTTTCGCTGATGCGAGCACTCAAGGCGCCACGCTGCCCAGGCGTGAGCTGGCCGTCGAGAAACAGGCGCTTCATTTCCAGGGCCGACTGCTTGCCGTCCAGCCCGGGGATCTTGATCTCGCGGAAATCCCGCACGCCATCGCTGAAGGCCGTGCCCCGGGCCCCGCGCTGATAGGCCTCGGCTATGGCGTAGCGCTCGCCGACGCTGGTGCTGCGCTCATCGCCGCCACCCTGGATCGCCGTGTCGTCGGTGCGCACCACCGCAGCGCTGCCTTGCTGGGCCTGGATCTGCTGCCAGAGCCAGGTCTTTTCCACCGAAGCGGCCTCACGCAATACCGGCTCGTACTGCGCCCGGTAGAAATCCTGGGTGAGGTTGAGCTGCTTGATCTGCTGATCGATCAGGCGCTTGTCGCCCGCCCCGCGCCGCTGCTCCTGAAGTTGATAGCGCTGGTTGCTGAGCTGTTCGATGTCGGCACTGACCTTGGCCTGGACCGCTTCGCGCAGCCGATTCCAGGCGGCAATGGCCGGATGCTCGGCAGAGAAATCGCCGCCGTTGTAGACACCATCGGCCACCCCTTCGCTGGACACGCCGAACTGGCTCGCGACTTTCTTCAGGTTCTGGTGCACCTGTTCGCGGTACTCGGCGAACTGGGTCCGGTTGCGCTCCTGCACCTGGCTGTCGGCGGTCTGGATGGCAAGCGGCTCTGCCCCCTCGCGCAACTTCGGCCAGACCATCTGCCCTTCGCGCTGGTACTCCTGGCGCTGGAACACCAGTTGCCACTGGCCGTCGACGAATTGCATGTACGCCGCAGCCAGGCCCTCGGCCGTGCCGGCCACCTGGTAGTCCTTGTAGTCGACCGCCATCACCACGTTGTCGTACAGCAGCGAACTGTTGACCCGACCGTCGTGATAGACCCGATAGGTATCGGCGTCCAGGCGGGTCACCACCAGCGAGCAGCCCGACAAGCTACCGGTAAACAGGAAGCTGCCCGGGCGCGCCTGCCGGGGAATGTCCACATAGGCCGGCGCGGCGTTGGCCTGGTTCGGCCCGTTGTAGCCGAGGAAATACGCCGGCACGCTGTCCGCGCTCGCGGCGCTCACGGAGTTGGCGCTGTGCTCGGTGTATTCGAGCTCATACAGCTTGGGCGCGACTTCCACCAACTGCACGTTGCCCTGGGCCGGCAAGCGTCCCGCCTTGACCAGGGCCTCGGCGCTGAGGGTGTGGGTCTGGGCGAACTGCACCGGGTCGGCGGCAAACTGATGAATGTCGGCGCTGCCCTGGCGTGGTTCGAAGCCGGCCTCGAGCCCCACCAATCCGCTCTTGAGTTGCCGGTCCTTGGCGGCCTGCCCCAACAGCGCGGGCAGCGGGCCGAGGTCGGTGAAGCGCGGCGGATGGAACTCCTCGCTCGGCGCCAGGCCTTGATTGACGATGGGCAGGACTCGGGCCATCACCGCGTCGTACAGCTCCCCGTGCAAGGCCTCGCGGCGCCCTTGGGCACGGTAGCGGTCGAAGGTCTGCAGCAGGTCCTGGCCGATGCTGTCCGGCCCCTGGGGTTCATAGCGGGCGGCGACATACAGGGTTTCGAAGAACGAGTGATAGCCGTTGCGGATCATGAAGGCCGCGTTGGCCATCTGGAACTGCCAGTACTGCTTGACGCTCGGCACACTACCGAGCAACTCCGGCAAGGCATTGCTGACGGTCTGGGTGGTCCCGGAGATGCCCCCCACGAACGGGGTGTCCAAATCGTTCATATAGCGCGTGGCTTCATTGTTCGGGTCGGGACGGAACTGGCTGTAGCTGCGGTACTTGTCGTCCTGGATCAGCAGTGCTTTATCGGTCTGGGCCTGCTCCGGGTGGGTATTGAGGATCAGGTAGGGGTCGGGCTGATTCAGCCGGTTGTTGATCATGACCTTGTCGGTGCCGGTTTTCGGCGTCAGCGCGGCATGGGCATTGACCGGCACCGCAGCCTTGGAAAAGTTGTCGGCCACGGGGCGCAGGGCATGGAACAACGCCTGCTTGCGCAGGCTGCGGCCCTGGTCGCCGGACAACAGCGCCTCGACCGTCGGCCGCAAGGCGCCGTCGGCCGGCGCCAGGCCCTGGGGGCCGCTCAACAACAGGTTCAGCAGTTTGCTGTCCAGGCCGCGCTCCAGCGCCACCTGATCGAAGACATGCACCTTCGGGTTGCCTGGATGCTGCGCGGCGTTGGCGCTGGCCACGCGCTGGGTTTCCACCTCGATCGCCTGGGCGCGCCACTGTTCATACAGCGGTGCCAGCAGCAACTTGGCCTGGGCAATGTCGCTTTGCAGATAGCCGCCTTGCAGGACCTTGCCCAGTGCCTGGCTCTGCACCAGGTTCTGCCCCAGGTCGAACAGCAACTGATCGTTGTCGTGGCTCTGCCAGACCGACGCGGCGAAGGCCTGTTCCCACAGCACCTTGTTCAGGTTGTTGCCCTTGATATCCCGCAGGCTCGGACGGCTGTGTTGCGCCAGCAGCACCCCGGCCGGAGTGATGTGGTTGCGTTCGAGCAAGCGCGTCAGCTGTTGCACGAAGGTGGCGCGCTCGCTGCTGCCTTCGAACAGCCGGCTGGCCTTGAAGCCCTTGTCGCGCAGTTGTTCCAGGCGCTCGAAAAACGCCGCGTTGTATTGGTACAAAGCCTCGGTCTGAGCCTTGCTCAGGTGGCTGCTGCTGACCTTGTCGCCCTCGACGGTCATCAGGGCAAACGGCGTCGCCGAACGGAAAGCGTCGCCCTGGGGCATTTCCAGCAGGTACTGGTGCTCGGCAAAGCCGACTGAGCGCTCCAGCTCATGAATATTGACGAACAGGCCGTCGCGGTCCGGGTGGTAGCTGTTCTGCCGATAGTCTTCGACGCCCAGGGTCTGGAAGCTGCTGAGGTCCGCGTTCTGGTTGATCAGCTCGCTCAAGGCGCTGGCCAGGGGCACTTCGCGAGGCACGCTGGTGCCGGGCGACTGGCCCGATACCTGGATGCCGACCTGGTTGGGCACCTTGCGATCGACGTTGGTCAACAGCAGCTTGTGGCCGTTGCTCAGCACCTGGGCCTTGAAGCCTTCACGCAGGGAGCTTTCCGACACCAGATGGTTGGCAAAGTACTGCTCGACGAACCCGGTCTTGACCAGCACCGAGCGAATCGGTGCATAGGTCGGCGAGCGCATGGACGGCGGCTCGCTCTTGAGCCGGTACTGTTGCTGCCAGGCCAGGGACCGGGCCGCGGTGCCAAAGGAAAAATTCAGCACGCCGTCGGTGGGCACCACCAGCCGGCCGTGGTCCAGGTAGAAGTCCTTGAAGCGCCCATCGGTACTGGCATTGACCAGTGCCACGTTCATGCGGATGTAACCCGGGCGCTCTTCCATCATCAGCAGTGACAGGTTCACCGGCAGCTCGTCGGAAGCCCGAGGCGGCTTGGCCAGTGCCGCCAGGCTCGCGGCCTGCTGCTGCGGTGCGGCCTTGAGCCAGGCGTTGTAGCGAGTACTCACCTCCTTGTAGGCCTGCAGCTCGGAGAACAGGGTCACGTAGGCCTGACTGAAGGTGGAGTCGGCAACCTGCACGCTCAGGAGCTTCTCCAGGCGGTTGATCCGGCCCTTGAGCTCTTTCTGCTTGGCCGGCGCATCGGCTTGCAGGACCTCGGCCTTGGCGCCACCAGGACTGAGCAGCCGCAGGGCCTTGTTCCAGGTGCTGTCATAGTGGCTGATCGCCGTGTCCTGGCGGCTGTACAACAGGATGTCGCGGTCCAGTTGCTGCTTGTACGCAAGGGTGGCCGGGGTGTCGGCGATGGCCTTCATTTCTTTGCGGCGTTGTCGCAGCACCTGCAACTGGTCGCCCACCGAGACCGGGTTGTCCTGCATCTGGTAGTGCTGGGCGGCCAGCACGCTCAGGGTGCTCTGCTGCATTTCCAGCAGGCGCTCGCCGACCTGGCCGATGTACTCGGCACGCTCGTCGGCGCTCATGTGGAACCATTCGGTTTGCCGCCCTGCCGTCTTGATCTGTTGGTCGATCAGGGTATTGAGCAGGCGCGTGAAGTCCTTGGACATAAAAGCCATTGCAATGATCCTTTGTCTGTTTTGAGCCGGGCCCTGCGTATTGCGCAGGGCTGCCTATGGATATGCGGAGTGGGGAGACATGACGGGTGGCTGAGTCCTCCTGCCGTGGGTGGGGTCAATCCTTCATCTGCAGTGCCCATTGCCGGGCATACACGCCGTCCAGGGCGAGCAGCTGTTGATGTGTGCCTTGTTCGAGCACCCGGCCCTGATCGATGACCAGAATCCGGTCCGCGTGGCGCAGGGTGTTGAGGCGATGGGCGACACTGATCACCGTGCGGCCGCGGACGATGCCCTGCAGATTGGCCATCACCGCCGCTTCCGACTCGTAGTCCAGGGCACTGGTGGCTTCGTCCAGCAACAGGATGCCGGGGTTGGTCAGCAGGGCCCGGGCCAGGGCAATGCGTTGCCGCTGGCCGCCGGAGAGCTGGCCGCCCCGCTCACCCACCTCGGTCTCGTAGCCTTGGGCCAGGGCCTCGATAAAGGACGCCGCCCCGGCCAGACTCGCAGCGTGCTGCACTTCGGCATCGCTGGCCTGAGGCCGGCACAGGCGGATGTTCTGGGCAATGCTGCCGGCGAACAGCACACTCTCCTGGAGCACCACGCTCATGTTGCGGCGCAGGGCCACCGGGTCGGCGATGGCCAGGTCGATGCCGTCCACCAGCACCCGGCCGTGCTGGGGCACATAGAGGCGCTGCAGCAGGCGGGTCAGGGTCGACTTGCCGGAACCGGAGGGCCCGGTAATGCCGACGAACTCGCCCGGCTGGATCTCCAAATCCAGCTGGCGCAGCACCTCCTGGCCGTCTTCTTCGTAGCGAAAGCGCACCCCCTGGAAGCTCACGGCGCCCTGCAACGCCGGCACCGAGGCCAGACCGCCGCTACCGCTTTCACAGTCGCTGTCGAGAATGTCCCCCAGGCGGCGCAGGGAAATCAGCGTGTGCTGAAAGTCCTGCCAGACCTGGGCCAGGCGCAGGATCGGCTCCACCACATGCCCGGCCAGCATGTTGAAGGCCACCAGCTGACCGGGGCTCAACTGGCCGTCCAGCACCAGCATTACGCCCCACCAGAGCAACAGCGCCGCGGTCAGCTTCTGGATCAGGCCGATGCCCTGCCCGGCCCAGATGCCGACGATGCGGGTGTGGAACGCCGCCCGCACATAGGCCGCCAGCTGGCGCTGCCACTGCTGCTGGAAGGCGCTTTCGATGGCCCCGGTCTTGATGGTCTCGATGCCGCTCACGGTCTCGGTGAGAAACGCCGTGTTGGCCGCATTCAACTCGTATTCGCGCAAGGCCCGGCTGCGCAGCAAGGGCCCCACGCACAGCCAGAAAAGGAAATACAGGGCCAGGGAACCCACCACCACCCAGGTCAGCAGCGGTGCATAGCTGTACATCACGGCGATGAACAGCCCGCAGAACGCCAGGTCCAGCACCAGGGTCAAGGCTGAGCCGGTGAGAAACTGGCGGACCTGCTGCATCTCGCCGACCCGGGCGATGATCTCGCCGCTCTGGCGGCGCTGGAAGTACTCCAGCGGCAACTGGATCAGGTGCTGGTACAGGCGCGCGGACAGCTCGGCGTTGATCTTGCTCGCCACATTGCTGAACAGCCAGGACCGCAACAGGCCGAACAACGGCTCGAACAGCGCCAGGGCCAGCATGGCGATCCCCAGCACTTGCAGGCTCGACAGGCCGCGACTGACCAGGACCCGGTCGATGATGTTCTCGAACAGCAGCGGCGTGACCAGCGCCACCCCTTGCAGCATCAGCGACACCAGCAGCACGCTGCGAAACTGGCGCCCATGCTTGAGGATCGACGGCAGGAACCAGGAGACACCAAAACCACCGGTCTTGAGTTGCACGTGCCGCTCGGCCAGCAGCAGCACCTCTCCCGTTCGCTGATCCTGGCCCTGCCAAAGCGTCGCCAGTTCCTGGCGCGACAGGCTCTGGCATTGCCCCTGCAGCGGCCAGAACACCCGGACCTGCTCGTCCTCCACCGCCTCCAGCACCGCCCAGCCGTGAGTGGTGTTCAACAGTGCCGGCAGCGGCAGGTGATGCAGGCGCTGCACCCGGCTCTGCACCGCCCGTGCGCGCAGGCCGATCCAGCCGGCGCAGCGCCGCAGGTCAAGGCTGTCGGCCGGACCTTCAACCCGTCCCAGGCGGTGAGTCAGTTGCGCCACGCTGATGTTCAGGTCGAAGCGCCGGGCGGCCCAGGCCAGGGCGTGCAGGCCGGTGTCGAGCAGCGTCGCTGAGGGTTCGCAAGCGGCATCGAAAGCGCGGGTCATGTTCAACGCTCCCGCAACGCTTCGGACTGATACTCACGAATCGGGCTCAGCAGGTAATTGATCACCCGCCGCTCGCCGGTGCGAATCTCGCCGGTCACGCTCATCCCCGCCTGCAAGGGCATCCAGCCCTGCCCCGCGGCAATGGCCGCACGCTCCAGGCGAATCCGCGTGGGGAACACCAGCCCCAGCTGTTCGTCCTTGATGGCATCACCGGAGACATGCTCCACCGTGCCGCGCAAGGTGCCGTAGCGGGTGTAGGGAAACGCATCCACCTTGATCTCCACAGGCTGGCCGGCCCTGACGAAGCCCACGTCCTTGTTCAGCACCATGACCTCGGCATCCAGCTCGGCCCCTTCGGGCACGATCACCAGCAACTGTTGCGCCGCTTGCACGGCGCCGCCCAGGGTATGCACCGCCAGTTGCTGGACCACGCCGTCCACCGGTGCCAGCAGGGTTTGCAGGCGCTGGCGGTCGCGGCCGCGAATCAGTTGCTGCTCAAGCACCGCGATCTCCTGTTGGCTGCGGTTGAGCAATTCGTGCTGCTCGCGCTGGGTCCTGGCCAGGAAGCTGTCGCGCTGCTCGCGACGGTTCTGCGCCTGGGCCTTGAGCACCTGCAGCTCGGCCTGTTGCTGGGCCAGCGAACGCTCGACTTCCAGTTGCTCCTTTTCCTGCTCAAGCAACTCGACCATAGGCATCAATTGTTCAGCCGCCATCGCCCGGCGTGCATGGAGCCGTTTGCGCACATTGCTGGACAGCTTGCCCAGGGCGCTGATCTCGCTGCCCCGGGCCCGCTGATTGGCCTGGTTGATGGCGATCTCGGCGTTGAGGCTGTCCAGGTTGGCGCTGATTTCCTTCCAGGTACTGAGCAGTTGCTCCCGGGCCGCTGCTACCTGTTGTGCATCCAGGCCCGCCGGTGCCTGATAGCTGTGCAAGGGCTCCGGGGTCAGCAGTGCACGGGCCCGGGCCAGCTCCAGACGCTTGAAGTCCAGTTGCGTGCGCAACTCGCTCAGTTCGGCGTCGATGCCAATCGGGTTCAGCGCCACCAGCACCTCGCCGGCCTTGACTCGCTGGCCGTCACGTACGTGGATGGCCCGGACTTCACCCGCCTCGTGGGCCTGGATCACCTTGGTGTAGCTGGAGACCATGAGGCGCCCGGCGGCACTGGCATGAATGTCGAGAAAACCGAAAATCGCCCAGCCCAGGGCCAGCAGGATCGCCAGGATCAGCAGCAGCGCCGTGCAGCGCGCCCAGGGCGCCGGTGGCCGCTCGACAATTTCCAGGTAGCCGGGCTGGAACTCGTACTCGTCGCGGCTGCGCTTGAGCCGCGTCCGCGCATCACCCAGGCGCTGCCAAACGCGGCGCCAGCGAGACAACAGCGTGCCGAACATCATGACGCCTCCTTGCACAGCGCCTGCTGCAACGCCCACAGGCGCGCGTAGCAACCGCCGTTGGCCAAGAGTTGCTGATGGCTGCCGGATTCGCTGATACGCCCCTGTTCCAGGGCGATGATGCGTTGGCAATGCCGTACCGCAGACAGCCGATGGGCAATGATGATCACCGTGCGTCCCTGGGCGATGCTCGCCATGTTGTCCTGGATCAGCGCCTGGGATTCGTCATCCAGGGCGCTGGTGGCTTCGTCGAAAATCAGCAGGCGCGGGTCGCCCATCAGTGCCCGGGCAATGGCGATGCGTTGCCGCTGGCCGCCGGACAACGAGCTGCCGGCTTCGGCCAGCACGGTGTCGTAGCCCAGGGGCAGGCGCAGGATGAAATCATGGGCACCGGCCAGGCGCGCCGCGGCAATCACGCTTTCCAGGGAGGCCGTGGGATGGCGCAGGGCGATGTTGTGGCGCACGCTGCGGTTGAACAGGTAGTTCTCCTGGAGCACCACGCCAATCTGGCTGCGCAACCAGGCCGGCTGCAACTGATCCAGGGGCAAGCCGTCGATCAGGATGCGCCCGCCATCGGGGGTGTAGAGTTTCTGCAGCAGGCGGGTCAGCGTGCTCTTGCCGGAGCCGGACGGCCCGACGATACCCAGGGTCTGCCCGGCGGCGATATGCAAGTCCAGGCCGCGCAGCACCCACGCAAGTTCCGGACGGTAGCGGAACACCAACTGTTCGATGCGCACTTCGCCACGCAAGGCCTGTGCCGGACGCAAATCCCCCTCGGCCTGCTCCACCGGCAGGTTGAGCATGTCGCCCAGCTTGTCCACCGACACCCGCACCCGGACGAACTGCTGCCAGACCTCGATCAGCTTGGCCACAGGCTGGCTGACGTGGGACAGCATCATGTTGAAGGCAATCAACTGGCCGATGCTCATCTGCAGGTCGATGACACGGCTCGCGCCCCAGCAGATCACCGCCACCGCGGTGACTTTCTGCAACAGCATCACGCTCTGGCTGATGGCGCTGCCCAGGGTCTGGCTGGCAAACCCGGCCTCGACCATCTGCGCCGTCTGCGACTCCCAGCGACGCTGCATGCGCGGCTCCACCGCCAGGCTCTTGATGGTTTCGCTGCTGCTGACGCTTTCATTGAGAAAGGCGGTGTTGCGCGCCGCGCTGTAGAACTGGCGCTCGATGCGCTTCTCCAGCGGGCCGGTGCTGAACCAGGCCAGCAGCGCATACAGCGGCAGGGTCAGCAGCACCAGCAGGGTCAATGGCCAGGAAATCCAGGCCATGACCGCAAAGAACACCAGGGTGAAGGCCACGTCGACACACAGGGTCAGCAGCGAACCGGTGAGGAACTCGCGGATGCTGTCCAGCTCCTGGACCCGGGTGATGATCGCCCCCACCTGGCGTTGCTTGAAGTACAGCAACGGCAAGCCCAGCAGATGGCGCAAGAGCTTGACCCCAAGGCCGATGTCGATGCGATTGGCGGTGTGCGCCGCCAGGTATTCACGCAAGCCCTTGAGCAGCACCTCGAACAGGCCCACCAGCACCAGGGTCAGCACCAGCACGTCGAGGGTCGACAGCGCCCGGTGCACCATGACCTTGTCCATCACCGCCTGGAAGAACAGCGGCGTCGCCAGGGCCAGCACCTGCAGCAACAGCGAGCACAGCAGCACTTCGCCGAGTATCCGCCGGTGGCGCAGCAGCTCCGGTACGAACCAGGACAGATCGAAGCGCAAACCGCTCTGACGCAGGCGAATCACCTCCCCGCTCCACTGCTCGGCCAACTGCTGGCGATCGAGCATGTCCGGGGTCGGCATTAAAGGTCGCTGCACCAGCGCCTGGGTGTCCGAGAGCCGCGCCAGCAGCATGAATTCGCCGCTGTGGTTGCGCCAGACCAGGGGCAGCATCTTCGGCGTCAGTCGGACCAGCGCCAGGCGTTCCAGGCGCAGATCAACGCCGGCGTTGCGCGCATAGTCCCTGAGGGCCTGGCGCAGGTCCGACGAGGGGGGCTGCTCCTGAGATGGCGGCTGCGCAGCTGGCGGTAGGCGTTCCTGGGTCAGTTGCAGCAGCAGATGGCAACAGGCCAAGGCTGAGTGAACGGCCGTATCGGCCGCGGATGAGGTGGCAGACAGCGTCGTCATAGCGGCGCGTCCGCTGAAAACAGGCTGCGGGGTGGTGCAATAGTGACTGGCATAGACCGCTCGTTGCTTGCTCCAGGGAGCGTGGAGGCACGAACGCAGTCTGAGTCAGCCAATTGCGAATGATAATCAGCGGTTTGATTGAAGCGTTTTAACTAAAACTTAAGGCTGTCCCGGGAACCCGCCGCACCTGCCCGCGGCGGGTCTTGACTACGAGCGGGGTTGACGGACAGCGCTTCGGGTTTCAATCGCTAGCATCCTGCGCGTCAGCCAGCGTGGCGCTTGCGGCGTGTTTAATATCTCAATGTTTAGTGTTTGGTTGTCTGCTGTCAGGCAAGTCCACAGATTGTCAACAAAACAAGGCACCGTTTCTGGCCGCCTGGCGCCATTTGCATTCAGCACTCACCTGTTAACTCCATCCCATCAGGACGCCCTCCCCGTTGAATCCATATATTTCACATTGCACACACTACCGGGATACCAGACTAACTTTTTCAGATAGCTTCTTGGGAAACAGTAAGCGGATGCTCGAGCCGTGGCTTCAGACTCAGCATCAGCACGCTCAGGGATACGATGGAGACTACGAAGTACGGGTTAGTCAAACCATTGGTCGTCACCAGCAGGATGATCGCCAGCGGCACGCAGGTCGCGCCGACGGCCAGAAACATCAGCAAAAGTGGGATCAACACGAGAATGCCGTAGACCACCACCGAGTAGGTAAAAGAGTTGAACCAGATTTCCACAGCGATTTTCGGATCGGCCAAATCCTTCAAAGCCTCGTAACTTGGCAGGAAGAGGTTTTCACTCTCCATGAACACCCGAGTGAAAGGCTGCACCACACGAATAGACAGGCTGCCACCCCCCTCCAGGGTTTCCATGACCCGGTCGGGCAGAATCGGAACTGCCCCCGACAGAATCAGACTGGCGGAGAGCAGTCCGATCGGCAGGAGAATCACCAGGCTGCGTGGACTGAAGAAACGTATCAGCGACAGCGCGATAAAGATGAAACCCAGGGCGGAAGTCGATAGCACGAGCGCTGCGCTGATCAGGCCCCACAACCAGAAGCGCTTGCAGGAAGCCGTGTATATCACTGCGGGCGCAACGAAGGTCGCAAAGTAACTTGGCTCCTTGAACAAACCACCGCTGCGGAAACCCTGGGTAGCGATATTTAATTTCAGGACCGAGTTCGGCTGGATATCCAGTGGCGTATTGATATAGGCGAAAACCACTCCGAACAGGTGATAGGCCACAACTTGCATGATCAGCAGTACCGAGAAAATTATCGATAGCTTCAGATAGCCGCTGATCAGGGGGGTGGAGAAATCTGGCTGTCGGCATAGAGCAAGGAAAATGAAAAAAGACGACATGTACAATGCCATCCTGGCCAGTATGAAAATGCCATCCGGATAATGGCTCACATAGAAAAATACTGAGACGCAGGACTGAGCGATGATCGAGAACAGACCGAGCAAACAGAAAGTATCGATCTTGCGCAATGACAAGACTCCAATGAGCAGGCAGAAGAAAACCGCCAGATCGCCGATGGAGAATTTTCCGACCCCATTCAGGTTGGCTAGAATGGGGGCCAGCAGGAAACAGAGACAGAATAGCTTGCCTAAAAAGCCACTTCTGACGACGGGGCGTTGTAGTCCTGACTCAGCCACACGCATTACAACTCCTTGGCGCCTCTCACTTTCGAGGGGCATGCAAAAAAACGCTCTAACGCAGCCACGCACGGGAAACAGCATGCTGCGTCGACGAGCCATACAGCACGGGCAGTGGGAGTGCCGAGCGCCTCGCCTGATCAGAGATTGACAACAGCAACAATGCGTTGATCACAATCACCGCCAGATTAACCGCCAAGACATAAGGTCGATTAGCGTTGCAACAAAAGGTAGTTGCGACCGGCAGCGATCAAAGCCTCCTGTGCAGATATCCTTGGCACCCAACCTAGATCGCGGGCCTTGTCGGTGGCTATGACCAGGGAACAGCACAGTTGAGTATGCAGGGAGGCCTTGCCTAGGGCGGTCAGCCCCATACGCAGGACGAATGGTGGGACCGGCAAGTTGATACAGCGGCGCGACATGCCCTTGGCAAGGTACTCGACGATTTCCCGGGTCGACACGGACTGCGCATCAGCGACCAGATACAACTGGTTGGCGGCCTGAGGATGGGTGGTGCTGAGAAGGATGAAGTCGAGAAGGTTTTCCAAGGCAACCATGGTGCGCTGGTTGTGCACTAGTGAAAATGGCAATGGTGCACCGCTGGAAACCAGTTTCAACAAACGACGGAAATTCCCTGGCGCATGAGCCGTGTAGACCAGCGGCGGACGAATGATAACCAGTTCGGTCGAGCCTCCGGCCATCTGCGTGCGTAGCCCCTGCTCGGCTTCCAGCTTGGATTGCGCGTAGTCGGCGTGCGGAGCAACCGGACTGGACTCGGAAAAAGCTTGAGTCCCGGTATGGGAGCCATTCACCCCGATGGAGCTCATGAATACGAAGCGGCGCACTCCCGCTTCCTGTGCCAAAGCGGCAAGACGAAGCGTTGCGTCGCGGTTGACTGCACGAAACTCAGCCAGCGGGTCCGCCGCAGTATCAACGAGCAGGTGGGCGCGCCCCGCCAGATGGACAACGCATTCAACGCCTTCGAGCGCTTTCTGCAGCGCCACCTCGTTATCCAGAGCAGCCGGGATCACTGTCACCCCTGCAACGTCGGATTTGCCCGAACGGACCAACCCGAGTACTTCATCTCCTCGGGCCACCAGAGCCAAGCATAAGGCCCGCCCGATAAATCCATTTGCTCCCGTTACCAGAACTTTCATCCCAGTTCTTTCTCCAGTAATTCATCCAGCCAGCCTTCGAGCCGGTAGCGATGATAGATGGATGGATCTACGTCAATGTAGGGTGTTTGAAGAAACTCTTCCGGGATCAACGGGTTATCCCGATCAATCACACAAATATTACTCGCCAGAAAAAAGTCGTAGGACTCCACGCTGACATTGGTAGTGATCAGTTTCTTGCGCGCACCGAGGGTTTCCAAGGTTCGCATGGTCAAACCGGTTTGACGTGGATGCTCGATGTCGAGCACTGCGGCCGAACCGAAAAAGACCTTCTGCACATCGGCCTTGGTCAGTGGGTCGAACCTGAAATCGCTCTGCTTCGCCGGACGGAATCCTGGGTTGATGACCTTGTACAACCAGTACACCCACTTGGCTTGGAGAAACAAATACCAATGCGCCCGCACGCCGCTACCCAGTTGGCGGGCAACCTTGGAGGCCACCGCGTAACGGTCGGTGTGGGCCGTGCCAATAAAACTGACATCCCACTGCACCGGGGTATCGGCAGCGATTTCAAAGCCCTTGGAGAAGAACAACGGACGAAAATGGATTTGGTGATTGGTTGCGTCGTCGCGATCAAAGGTGAAGGCGTGATCGAAATAGCGCAAGTTGGCCACTACATCCTTGCGGTTGCCAAAGGAATCCCACATGTAGAGGAAGAACTTCGCCCTTTTGAAGTGGCCGCGCCACTGCTCCAGAATCTGTGCAGACAGCGTCTGGCCATTGACTACAAAGACATAGTCATAATCGGCACTGGTATCGGTATTTTTCTGGTAATAGCGCTCTGCGGCAGCCATTACCCATTGACGCCGCCAGAGTGTAACCGCCTTGAGAAATGCCGAAGTGAATGGACGATCAAGCAGAAAGTCCACTTTTGCACCGTGTCGCTCGATTTCGCCGCGTATTTCCTGCTCATACCCGAAGAACTGGGGAGCCACCAAGAGTACTTTCTTATTCGCCAGTGAATACTTCAAACTACATCGTTCCGAGTCTTTAGAATCTTCGCCGGAATACCACCTACCACGGAGTGGTCAGGTACCGACATCAACAGTACTGCGTTGGCTGCTACGGTGACGCCATTGCCCAGCTGAATTCCGCCAAGCACCTTGGCCCCGGCGCCCAGCATCACCCCATCGCCCAGCACCGGACGGTGGTGCTCGTCGTAGGTAAAATCCAGATCACGGGCACCTACCGTTACACCCTGGTAGATGATGGCGTTGCTACCGATGCGGTAGGCGCCGATCACGGTACCTTGGGTATGCGGGAAAAACAGGCCCGGACCAATGCGGCAGGCCGCAGCGATTTCAATCCCAAAGAACATGAAGTTCAGCAACGAAAAAATCTTCGCCAGGGGCGACAGGCGCATGCGTTGAGAGAAATAGGCCAACCGGCACAAGAGTACCGGCACAAAGCGTGGCGAGAGCATGCCCAAGCACAGTCTCGGTAGTGATACGTCAACACGTCCACCGAGCAATTGCCGATGACGCCTAGCATCCATGGTCAGTAAACGAAACAGCCCAATCTCATCTGTGCTCATGAGGAAGCCTTCAGTTCATCAGTTTCCGGTCACGCAACTCCTGGTTGGCCCTTTCCAGTTGGTCTTCCGGCAGAGGCTGACTGCTGACCCACTGGGCAAAGCGTTGCAAACCCTGGGTCAGGGAAACCTTCGGCTTGAGGCCCAGGAGTTTCTCCAAGCGCGAGATGTCAGCAAAGTTATGCCGGATATCGCCGATGCGGAATTGACCGGTAACTGTTAGGTTCGGGGTCTTGCCGAAAGCGCATGACAGTTCTTCGGCAACGTTGCGAACTGAGGTCGCGATGCCACTACCCACGTTGATGGTGGTATTAGGCGCATTCTCTACAGCCACCGCCGCCAGCAGAGCATCGGTGACGTCCTCGACGTGGATGAAGTCGCGGCTTTCTTCGCCATCTTCAAACAGTGGCAGTTCGCTGTTACGGCGAATTTTAGTGGAGAAGATCGAGAGAATACCGGTGTAAGGGTTGTTCAGCGACTGACGCTCGCCATAGACGTTCTGCAGCCGCAACATCGCATAGCCAATACCCATCGACTGGCAGCCGATACGTACCAGGTCTTCCTGAGCATATTTGGTCGCGGCATAGATGGAGGCTGGAGATATCAGGTCGGTCTCATGGGTGGCAACCATTTGCAGTGCTGCGCCGGTGTCCGGGCAGACCGGCTCCCATTGCTGCTTTTGCAGTTGCTCGCCAGTACGCGCCGCTGGATAAACACGGGCTCCGGTCTGCGGATGCACATAGGCACCTTCGCCGTAGATGGAGCGACTGGACGACAGCACCACGCGCTTGACCTGATGCGCGTCCATCTTGCCGAGCACATCGAACATCAGAGCGGTGCCTTGACTGTTCACTTCGTTGTAGCGAGCGACTTGGTACATCGATTGCCCGGTACCGGTTTCCGCAGCCAGGTGAACAACAGCGTCGACAACTTGCAAAGCCTCTTCCCAGTCGCTGCGACGGGTGACATCACCACGCAGGAACTCGATTCCTTCGCCACTGAGCCAGTCCAGATCACGGGGAATCACACCGTGGATCTGTGGAGACAGGGAATCCAGCACACGCACTTGGTAGCCAGACGCTATTAGCTTTGGGATCAGATGGGAACCAATGAAGCCAGCGCCGCCGGTCACAAGTACTTTTTTTGACATTTTCCTCTCCTAGAAATCGGCGTGCATGCATTGTCGGTACTTCAACCGGAGCAACGCGCTGAAAGTTATGGGCTCGGGTTAAATTCGACATAACCAAAAAAGGCGAAATTTACCACGAATAGCATTAAAAGTTAAGAATCATATGATTGGTAGCCCTCTGGCTTCCACTCCTCAAGAGGGCCAGATTGCAATATGAACGACACTGGAAATAGCAATCAACTGAGCGAGTTAAGTACCAGTGCCCGGTAACGGAAGATAGTTAGATGCTGGTTGCAATACCATAAGATACAAGCAACCAACAGCGTACAGTAGCCGAAAGACTATGAGCGCATGAATCATTAAGGGTTTCCCGGCACCAAACCAAAGTGAATAAAGATGAAAACACTGTCGTATCAACCAGCCAGCAACATACCCAAAATTGACAAAGCGAAAAGAATACCCTCCTCAGCCCACAACACGCTTTAGGAAATACTTCAGTCGCGTGGACGCCCAGCCCAGCAACAAGCGCCCGCCCGGTATATGGCGATTCACCCAGGCCGCCATATACAGTGCGCGATACTTCGCACTCGCTTGACAGCCCAACACCTCGCCAGCCAGCTTCAAGGCAAGGATCGGATCTTCATTCAGTTGCCGAAAGGCTTCGCCTGCGACATAACGTGCTTTGGCCTGAGCAATCAGCGGCGATAACTCGCTGCGCTCGGGGAATTTCTGTTGGAACAGGTCGAGAGCCTTCAGGGATTCGGTGAGCAACTGATAGGTCAGGCGGCTCGCGCCACCGGCATGCTTGCGATAACGAGCCAACACCTTGTCAAGCTTGCACAGGCGACCCTGCATGGAAATTTCCAGGAAAAAAAGCCAGTCGCTAACTGTCTTCAAGCGTTCGTCATAGCCACCCTGGGGCAATGCAGTACGCCGCAACATGATCGAGCATCCACCCGGGATACCGCCTTTCAACAGCAGGTCCTGACAGTTATAAACATCTTCCCGCGGGTGCTGGTTGGTTACGAAAAAAGTCTTCCCCGTATCAGAATCGAAAATTTCGACCGGGTGATAGCACAGAACGCACTCAGGATCGCTTTCCATCAGTGCCACCTGGCTGGACAGCTTGCCAGGCAGCATCAGGTCGTCGCCAGCAAATAGCGAAACATAGTCGCCGGTACATTGACTAAGGGCGATATTACAGTTCCGAGTCACCCCGACGTTCTCTTCGTTGAATATCGCCTTGATCTTTTGCGGAAAACGCTCGGCATATTCGCGAATGATGGCCTGGGTTCTGTCCTTCGAGGCATCATCAGACACAACGATCTGGATATCGGGATGGTCCTGCTGAAGAATCGAATCCAGCGCGGCGGCAATATACAGCTCGGCGTTGTATGTTGGCATCATTACGCTAACCACAGCCATACTAGATTCCCCCCTTATGGCAGCCGCATCACTGCGGCGAGCCTTATTACATTTTAGTTATGTAGCGCGAAGCAACAATTGCGGAAAAAACAAAATAGATCAGATAATTAATGATAAATGCATACATAGAGCCAATAAGTCCGAACTGCTGAGTAAGCACCACTGCCCAGATAAAATAGGTGAGGCCGAAGACTACTTCCGAAATAAAGAATATTCGTGTCATGGCTTTCGCCAGCATGACATAGGACAACAAAAATGCCGCCACCTTGACCACGTCGCCAATCAACTGCGGTGCATAGAGGTACAAGGCTCCGTGGAAATCGTCAGAAAATAGGACATTGGTCACCAACTCACGACACCAGTAAATTACCAGCGCAGAGAGCACGACCAATGGCATAAGGACAAGAAAACCCTTGCGGATTTCATCCTTGAATGCCTGGCGTTCGGTCAATGCCGATAACTTCGGCAGATAATAGACACTGATCGCCATGGTGATGAACAACAAATAGGCTTCGGATACCTTGGACACCGCCTGCCAGTACCCCACCTCTTCCCAGGAAAACTCCCCCGCGAGGTAGTTACGCACCGCGATCTGGACGATCGGAGCCATCAGCGCCGAGGTCAGCGTCATCAGGGAAAACCGTGCAAGGCGGGAAAAGCTCTGGCGATCAGAGTTCCAGCCAATGCTCGACCAACTGAAGTAACCGCTGCACTTGTAGGCTGCAAAGCTGATAAGCAGCAGCGCGGCCTGGCCTACAACAAACGCCAGTAATACGCCATCAAGCTTGTAGTAGTAGCCCAGCACCGACGGTAGCACCACCCCCACAGCGGAGCCAGAGACGTGAATCAGCGCCAGACGCTTGACATCCATCATGCCGTTGACGGTAGCGATGACCAGGTTGTGCATGGCTACGAAGATCTGCGCTATCGCCAGAACAATGATCAGCCACTGGAATTCCTGGCTTTCCAGTAGCCAGTCGGCGATGGTGCGGCTGAATAGCAACACCAGAACGCACATGCTCAGGGAGGCGACCAGGGTAAAGCTGAACGCCGAGCTGAGTAGAGTCCTGACCTTTTCGTCATCTCCTTTGTATTCGGCAAGATACTTGACGACGCCAGGCCCAACGCCACCGCCGGCAAATACCACGAGCAACGCGGTTAGGCTCATAAACTGCCCGAGCTGGGCAACACCCTGTGGCCCTGAAAGCACGGCCACCAGCTTCATCACGATAAAACCCGAGAGCAGCCGGGCGGCTGTGGCGATCGCCGTGAGAATACTTGTCTTGAATATGTTCAATGGACTGCGGACCAAAACCAATAAAGGCCGGGGCGCTACCCTCCCCGACCGGTGACGTGATGTCAGGAGAATGCGTTGACTGCACGCACCACGGCGGCGATTTCGTCATCGCTCATTACAGGACTGATCGGCAGGCTCAGCACTTCACGATGGATGGTCTCGGTAGTCGGCAAGGACAGCGAGCCATAAGCGGCATAGGCTTGCTGCTTGTGCGGCGGGATCGGGTAGTGGATCAGGGTCTGTACGCCTTGCTCAGTGAGAAACTTCTGCAGCTCGTCACGGCGTTCGCAACGAACCACAAACAGATGCCAGACATGTGCCTGCTCATCTGCCACGGCCGGCAACTGTATCGAGGCGTTGTTGATACCTGCGCGATAAGCATCGGCCACTTGGCGCCGTGCGGCGATTTCACTGTCCAGATGCGCCAGTTTGACTTTTAGCATGGCAGCCTGAATTTCATCCAGGCGGCTATTCACGCCCTGATACTGGTTTTCGTACTTCTTGTAGCTGCCATAGTTGCCCAAGCCACGGACCACCTTCGCCAATTCGGCATCGTTGGTCACCAAAGCGCCTGCGTCACCCAGTGCACCCAGGTTCTTGCCCGGATAGAAGCTGAAACCAGCGGCATGCCCCCATGCCCCTGCCTTCTGGCCATCGATGCTGGCACCGTGAGATTGTGCAGCGTCTTCCAGTACTAGCAGATCGCGCTCGTGCGCCAGGTCCATGATGCCCGGCATATCCGCCAACTGGCCGTACAAGTGCACAGCTATGACGGCTTTGGTCTTCTCGGTCAGCGCGGCGCGCACGCCGGCGGCAGACAGATTGAAGGTCGCAGGATCCGGCTCAACTAACACCGGCACGAGGCGGTTTTCGGTGATGGCCAGCACACTTGCGATGTAGGTGTTGGCGGGCACTATGACTTCGTCTCCCTCACGCAGACGGCCCATTTCTTTCCAGGCGCGCAGGGTCAGGGTCAAGGCGTCCAGACCATTGGCCACGCCAACGCAGTTACTGGCGCCACAGTAATAGGCGAACTCGCGCTCGAACGAGGAGAGCTCCTGGCCTCCGATGTACCAACCGGAATCGATGACCCGGGCACAGGCTTCTTGCAGTTCGCTAGCGTAGGCCGCGTTGAGTTTTTTCAGATCGAGGAAGCTAATCACTTTATGCTGATCTCGTAAAAGTCCAGAACCAATCCACGCGCACCAAAGTTCTCCTTTTGGTTGATCAACCCGGAGTTCAATGCCTTGCCTGCATCTTCTGTGGAAATACCAAAACTGAAGTACTTGGCACCATTGCCTTCGCATTCGCGAATGCAGGTCTCGATCAGGGCATCCAGGGCCCCCATGTCCTTGCCTTCATCGTTAGTTGCAAGATACTGGGTATGGGTTACCTGCCCGAAGTGGAATAGCACCGCCCCTGCCACCAGCCGACCTTCATGCCAGGTGGTCTTGAGTTCTATATTCTTCGGGAATCGCGACTGCAACAAACGCAACTCATCTGCCGTATGCACTGGTTTGGCGCCGTGGCGCTCCAGGGCTTCGCTTAGCAGGGTGAGGAATGCATCCCAATCGGTTGATACCGTCGCTTCAAGGCCGAGCTTGGCAGCTCTGGCGATCAGCCATTTGCGCCCCTTGGACAGCTTGGGTCGGTTATCAAGGTGGATGACGCTAGACAAATCGCGACGCACCAAGCTTGCACCGAGGCGAGTCAGGGCATACAAATCTTCCTGCACCCCCTGATTGGCGAAGACATAAGGAATGGTCTTGTAAAGAATGTGTTTGCAACCGGAATTACGAGCATGAGTGACCAGCGCTTCGAATACTTCAAGCACTGTGTTGGCCCGCACCTTGGCATTGAATACAAGACCGCCGAACGTCAATCCGCCATGACTGACCAACTCGTCGCCTCGACGCGACGCTGGGAGAACGGCAACCAGCTTGTCCTCCTCGTAGAACATCAGCGACGCATCTTGGAAGCGTTCGGCGTGGTACTCCATGAAATTTCGCTTGAAGAAGAACAGAGGGGTGCGAGCAGCTTCGACCCACTCATCCCATTCCTGCCGAGCCTCAGGTTGATAGGCAACGCATTTCATTCTGCCAGCAACTCCGCCACACCAAAGCCCTCGCTACCCATGTTGTTTCCGTTGTAGAAACAGAAGGTGCGTGAACCTGCGGTTACCAGGCGCGGATAGCACAGATGAAGGTCATCGAAGCCAGACTCGGAAAGTGCCAGGCCAAAAGTCTCATCCTTGCGCTCCCAGGAAACGCCGTCAAGCGAGTAGGCAACGCCCGGAAAGTAGTCATCACCACTGGTTCCACCCTTGGTGTAGAACATCATGTAACCAGTGGCTGTCTTGTATACCGAGGGCCGACCGATGCGGTACTCGTCGCCCTGGACATCTACGCACAGCTTGCCTTGTGGAGCAAAGGCGCGACCATCGACAGATTCGGAATACCAGATGTTGTACTTCGGATAGGGGGCTCCATTGATCATCTGCCAATCATCACCAACGGCATACCAGATCTTCCATACACCGTTCTCATATAAGGCTGTGTGCACCGCACGAATTGTATTGCCTTCGATGGAGCGATCCAGGACCGGAGCCTCGCTGACGCGCTGGAACGTTTCCCCACCATCGCGGCTTTCAGCCAGCCCGGTAAACGCCAGGAACTTGGCACGCTTGACCAGTTGGAAACCCACGTAATACATACGCAGGAGTTCGCCATCACGAACCACATCGCCCATGATCACGCCGTTGTCATCGAAGCAACCATCCCGACCGCGATCCAGCACCGGCTTGTCGGATACTTTGATGACCCGTGTAGGGTCCTGGCTGTCTACGTCGACATAACCGATTCGGCTGATGCCATCATCATCGCGGAAACCCGCATAGATGCGAATGACCCGCTCGTTCAGCAGAAAGGGGGTCGGAGTCAAGGCAGAGTTTCTGCGCCAAGCGACACTCCCGTCCTGAGAGAACACCAGTCCTAGCTTTTTCCAGTTCATGAGGCTTCCTAAAACTTGACCTTGAGTGCACTTTTCTTCGGTAGCTCCTGGGCGGGGGCGCCGTAGTAAATGCGCTCCGGCTCCTGCAAGTGCTTGTTGACGAGAGAGCCGGAAGCCACCACGCAATCACGCGCAATATTGATCCGATCGTTAATTGTCGCGTTGACGCCAATGAACGAAGAACTACCGATCCGGCAATAGCCGGAAACGACCACGTGGGAAGACAGGAAGCAGTTATCTTCGATCACCGAACGATGGCCGATGTGGTTTCCGCTCCACAGAATCACGTTGTTGCCGATCTCGACAAAAGGCTGGACGGTGTTGTGCTCGAAGATAAAGCAGTTGTCGCCGATCTTCGCATTGCGCCAGACAAAGGCGCGGGAACTGATGTAGGTCGCGCAGGTATACCCAAGCTCCTTCACCGCCAGATACAGGCGGGTACGCAGCCGGTTCAAACCGGAAGCGGGAATTGCCACGAAGGCTTCATGTGCTTCGGCTGGAAAGTGCTGCTGCAAATCCTCGAATGCGACGATCGGCAGGTCATACAGGGATTCTTCCTGTAGATAGTCACGCTCGACGGCAAAACCGACAACTTCGTAGGAGGAGTCGTAGGTGAAGTACTCGTAAGCAATCATTGCGAGCTCTCCAGCTCCAACAATGACTAGTTTATTATTTTTTTCCATTGGCAACCTCCTTCACAAAGTCCTCGTAGTTGCGGATGTAGTCTGATTCATCGTAGTGCCCACTGGCGAGCACCATCAGTACGCAGTCCTCACTGAAATCATGCATTTCCCGCCAGATGAGATTGCGAATAAGGACGCCCTTATTCGGTTTGTCTAGCCAGACATCTTGACGACTGTGGCCGTCGTCAAGGGTCATGCGGCATTTGCCGGAGACACAAATGGCCAACTGCTGCAGATCGCGATGAGCATGAAAGCCGCGGCTGACGTCAGCCTGAGTACTGAAGATGTAATACACACGCTTGATAATAAAAGGCACGTTGTCAGCGCATTCAAGCGAAATCAGGCTACCGCGCTCGTCACCGATTACACGGAACTGCTGAAGCACCACATCGGATTTCGCAGCTGGAACATCCACACCTTCGAAGTCCTTGAATGCGGGCGCCTTGCGGTCCTTTTCACTAACATTCGGCTCGCCGATTCGCGGCCACTGGATGGCTAGGTCTGGATCATCCCAAGCCAGACTGCCCTCGCTCTCCTTACTGTAAACATCGGTGGTCTTGTAAAGGAAGTGGGTATCGTCTTCCAGGGCGATGAACCCATGGGCAAAGCCTTCGGGAATCCACATCATCTTGCGGTTTTCAGCAGTCAGCTCCTCACCGACCCACATGCCGTAGGTAGGCGAACCTTTGCGGATATCCACAGCAACGTCCCAGGCAGCCCCTTTGACTACACGAACAAGCTTGCCTTGAGCATGCGGTGCGAGCTGGAAGTGCAATCCACGTAGCACGCCTTTCTTCGAGCTGGAATGATTGTCCTGAATGAGTGGGCGAGGAAGCGCAAGCCCCAAAGCTCTCAGGCGAGCATGAAACGCAGGTTCGTTGAAGGTTTCCATAAACCAGCCGCGATCATCGTCAAATACATTGGGTTCGATAACAACGACATCAGGAACCCTGGTCTGGGTAAGTTTCAAAAACAATAGCTCCATTCGATATGCGAAGCATATTTGCCGATTCGTAATCTAACTCCATGAAACCATTCAGGAGATTCGCCCGAGCCCACGAGGCGACATAATCGTGGGTCGATGGTTGCGCCCTCACCGATCTAACATTAGAAGGCATGACTACAGCGCAAAATGAGGAATTATAGAATGAGCTGCCGCCCTACTGATACCACTAAATCGCAGGGCGGCGGCATTGCAGGTACTTTGGTGCCTTTTCAGTCATGCACCAGCGTCTTGGTAGAAGTCACGTGCAGCGTCGAGGTAAAAATGTCCAGTGTGACAGGGCTGACCACTGCCGTTTTTTTGCTATGAATGAGGTATCGCTACAGGGCAATGGTAATACCGAGAGTCAATCCCAGCACTGCGCCCAGCACAATAAGGAGAGAGTTTTTTAGGCCGGATATGAGTCCAATGCTCAGGCAGCTTTTAAAGTCGACCACTTCCGCTCTATTAAAGGTCACACAAAGCCAACAGCTTTCTACCTTTTTCGAAAAGCGCGCATTCTGCCAGCATCATTAACCTTTGCAAGAAAAAGATCCTTTCTCGCTACCCTTTTCGATCGAAAATGAACGGCCTAACAAGGACACGGTTCCCGTGTGTGGGCTTGTGTTTGCCGGGGTTGTCGAATAAGGGAATCAGACTTGAGGGGCAAACATTTATGACATACAGACTCACAGTGACTAACTGTGTCTGGCCGCGTTGCTCGACTTGTTCTCACGCAAGATAGTCAGCTGATCCATGTCCCTGAACATGCCGACTGAGCTGGTGTTGAGTGCGATACAACTGGCCGTTGCTCTGTGTCAACCTCTAAAAAACAGATACCCATCCTCCCCTTCCCCACGACCTCAACGCGAGAGCATGAAGGTCTCGTACTCCAGGTCATCCAGCGCCGTCGACAGCCGCGCCAGCCCCAGCAATACGCAGATCAGCAGCGACAGGGTAAAGCCATAACCGAAGTAGCTCGGCCCCAGGTGCAGGCTCAGCAGGGTCAAGGCGGCGTTGAGGGCGACGAAGAACAGGCACAGCTCCAGCACGATCGCGCGTTTGTCGAGGTAGAAAAACACGTTGAGGATCGCCATGAACACCACCTGGATGCTCACCCCGATCAGGTCGATGTAGAACAGCGGCAGGTAGTAACTGGACATCCCCAGCCACTCCAGCAGGCGCGGACCGAAGAGAAACAGCAGCACCACCGTCAGCCCCTGGACCTTGCAGATTTCCAGCAGGCCCTGGCGGATCGAGAAGGTCATCTCGGCTTTCAGCGAGCCGATATGCTGCAGGGTCTCGCCGTCGCGCACCGCGCGAAACAGCCGGTCGTACCACTCGGCGAAGTCGGTTTCGATCCTGACCAGAAACACCGCCATGCCGGGAATGATCGCCAGGTAGGCGAGGAAGATCGGCAAGTCGTAGAGGATCGAGGCGCGCATCGGCCCGATCACCTGGCTGGAGGTGTCCGGGTTGAACCAGAAGATGAACTTGTCGATCCAGATGCCCAGGTTGTAGCAAAACCCGGTCAACAGCAGGCTGAGGAACACCTGGCGACGGTCGAGGAAGTCGAAGGCCACCAGCTTTTCCGCCCGGTACTCGCGCAGGATGTCGTAGAGAAACAGGAACAACAGCGAGCTATGCCCCAGCAGCAACGCCAGCAACAAGCCTTCCATGCCCATGTGCCGCAGGAAGAATGCGCTGCCGACCATCAGTCCGTAGCCCACCAGCATCACCAGCAGGATGCGGTTATAGGCCTTCATCCCCGAGAGAAAGATGATCACCAGCCACAGGTTGCACAGCACCACGAAGTTGGCCAGGGTCAGCAGGCGGTAGAGCAGCGGCTGGTCGAACAAGGAGCTCAACAGCACGATGCCCAGCACCCCGGAGCCCAGGGTCACCAGCAGCAGTACACCCACCAGGTTCGGCAGGATCTGCTCGTACTTGCGCTCGAACAGGCGGTCGGAGACAAAACGGGTGAAGAACAGCTGCAAACCGCCGGTGAGGATCAGCGACGTGGCCATCAGGTAGGTCACGGTGATCAGGAACTGGCGGATCAACACCTCCGGAATCACCAGCCCCAGGCTGATGACCCCCACCAGCATCACGCTGAGAATCGACAGCACCCAGGGTCCGGAGCTGATCAGCCCGGCATAGACATAGGCGTGCAGCGTCGCCGTGTAGGAGTCGCGGGAGAGAATCTTGCGCAGTTCAAAACCGATGCCGGCCATTTTACACAGCCTCCTTGTGTGCGGTGCTCATGGCGGTGTCATACAGCGCGCGATAGCGTTCGATCATCAGGGTTTCGCTGTAATAGCGGTGCACCCGCAGCAAGCCGGCGGCCTGGGCGGACTTCCAGCGTTCGGGACTACGCAGCAGGTCGATGATCGCCTGGGACGTGGCTTGGGGATCGGCGATGGCCACCACTTCCCCGGCCAGCCCCAGATCGCGGTCGGCCGCCTCGCCGCCCTCGATCAGCTCACGGCAGGAGCCCACGTCGCTGCTCACCACCGGCGTGCCGGCGGCCCAGGCTTCGAGAATCACCAGGGGCTGGGCCTCACTGATGGAGGTCAGCACCATCAGGCCCAGTTGCGGCAGGATGTCCTGGATCTTCTGGAACCCGAGGAACAGCACCTTTTGCTCCAGCCCGAGACTGGCCACCAGGCTGCGACACTCGGCGACGTACTCGGGGTCTTCCTCTTCCGGCCCGACGATCCAGCCTTCGACCTGGGGCATGACGCTGACCACCCCGCGCATGGCCCGCAGGAAGGTCTTCACGTCCTTGATCGGCACCACCCGGCCGATCAGCCCGACCACCGGAGCGATGCCGTCGGCCCGGGACTCAAGGGCCTGGGTCCAGACGTCCAGGTTGATGCCGTTGGGAATCACCTGGGTGCGTTCGGCCGGAGCGCCGTCCTTGATCTGGCGCTGGCGGTTGCCGTCGTACAGAGCAATGATCTGGTCGGCGCTTTCGTAGACCAGATGACCGATGCGCTCGAAGAAGCGCACCCAGAGCATGCGGATGTAACCGGAGCCTGCGTCCATGCTGTCGTTGAGCGCCTGGTTGCTGTTTTCGGCGATCCAGCTGGCTTGAGCCAGGTCGATCTTGCGCTCCTTGGTGTAGATCCCATGTTCGCTGAGCAGCAACTGGCAGCCCCACAGCTGCTTGAGAATGCAGCCCACCAGCCCGGCATAACCGGTTGAAATCGAGTGCAGGACCCGGGTCCGCGGCATGTGCCGGGCGGCATCGGCGAGCATCAGCAACGGCGACTGCATGGTGCGCAGGGTCCAGAAATAGTTGACGAAGGACGGATCGGCACAGTGCTGTTCGTAACCTTCGGTCAGCGCCTCCCAGCTGGGACGACTGTAAAGCACGTCATCCAGGGTGATACGCGCCTGGGCCAGTGAATCGAGCACGCCAATGCCCAGCTCGGCGGCCGGTTTCTCCGGGTTGTGCAGGTAACGGTACAGGTTGCTCAATTCCTCCAGGGACGCCGTGTGGGCAACCCGCTTGTGCTTGGGATTGCGCCAGGCCTCCTCCAGATACACTTCTTCGATGTGCACCACGTTGGCCGGGATCTCGTAGCGGCGCTGACCGTAGGCTTCGCGCTGCCCCCCAATGAACAGCACGGAAAAGGTCAGTTGCGGCAGACCGAGGATCATCTGGTGAATCCAGCTGGACACACCGCCGCGCACATAAGGCCAGGTGCCCTCGAGCAACAGGCAGACATCGGCAATGGGCGTTGGGTTGACGGCGGTTTTCATGTCCAGGTCCTTACCAGCCCGGCAAAGGGCGGACGTTGTTGCATCTGCGGCGGCAAGCTTTTGAGCAGCGCGGGAATCTCTGAATAGTTGCCGGTTTCAAAGGCGATCTCGGCCCGAAACGGCAAGACCTTGGCCGGGTCCATGCCCGCTTCCTGGGCCTGGTGCATGTGCAGTCGCGCCTTGCCAATGTCGCCCCGCTCAAGGGCGATACGCCCGGCCAGCAACAGCAACTCGCCGCCCTCTCCCGCCTCCAGCGCCAGCTCGGCATGCTCGCCGGCTTGCCCTAGCACGTGCTGCTGGACGCTGCCCTGGGCCAGGCCCAGGTAGGCCAGCTCCCAGTACCAGCGCGCCAGGGTGGCATGCAAGGCGCCGGCCTTCTTCGGCGCGGCACCGGGCAACTGTTCGAGGGCGGTCTGGATGCGCTGGTTGATGTCGGTTTCCTGCTTGTCGAGCATCGAATAGGCCAGCAGGCGGACATCGTCGCTGGGATCTCCCAGGGCCAGCTTGAGGATCGGCACCGCTTCCTTGCCCGGCATCTTGCGGGTGGCGAGCAGCGCTGCCAGGCGCTGGTCGGGGTCCGGGGCGTGGCGCAGCACATCCTGCAAGCCGCTGTCGCCGAAGGTCGGCGAATGCAGATGGGTCTGGGCGCGAAACGGCAGTTCGGGAATGCCAACCGCCTGCCACATCTGCGTCTCGCGCTTGCGCGGCAGATACAGCGCCGGAAAGATCGCGGCAATCACCCCGACCGAGCCCAGCAACGGTACAAAGAACGCCAGGCTGAAAATGAACAGCGGGCTCCAGGGCAACGGCCGGCGATAGCGGGCCGGCAGCAGCAGCCACACCGCCGCCGTCAGCAGGCCGCAGGCGATACCGTGGGACATTGCATACAGCAGCGCGATCTGTAGGCCGGGCAATTGAGTCGTCAGACTGGCCCAGCTCCCCACCTCGAAAAACAGCGCTCCGCTAAACAGCCACTTGCTGATCATTCAGGCCACACTCGTTGTACAGGAAGTTACGCAGCCCATCGCGTTGCCGGGCCGACTCCAGGTCGTAAGGCAGCACCGTGACCCCCAGGCTGGCCAGGTCCACGTTCATGCCGAAGTGCTCGTGAACCAGCTTGCCCAGGCGCGCCAGGTAGCCTTGGGCGCCCTCGGCACTGGTCAATGGCAACAGCACCAGCAACAGCCCGTGCCCGCGCCCGTTGACCAGGCTCAGGTGCAGGTCCAGCCCGCGCTGGCTGCGCTCGAACAGCCGCGCCAGTTCATCGTTGGGCTGGGTCAGTTCAAAGGCGTAGAGGCATCCGGACAGACCGTGTTGCTCGACATCCACCAGCGAACGCTTGAGCTGGCGGGTGAAGTGCTGGGCGTCGGCGTTTTCCAGCTGCAGTACCTGTGAATCCGGGTGCAGCAGGTCGGCGATATGCCCGGCCAGCAGCGCCAGCAGGCTGAGGGTGCGCTCCTGGAAGGCAAAGAACGGCATTTGCCGCACCGCGAGAATCGCCAGCACCCGCCCCTGGGTATCGACCAAGGGAATACAGGCCTGCAGGGACGACACCGACGCCTGCCCGCCGCTGTCGAGCAGCTCTTCACGCACACTCACCAGCTCTTCGCGCTCCAGGCACAAACGCACCAGCAGGTCCTGGTTGTCCAGGGGGCCCATGGTCCCGGTGGAGGCCAGCAGCGTCAGGGTGGGAGGCGCGCTACCGGCCTGCTCCACACGGTACAGCCCGGCCACCCGCAACGAGCCGTACTGGCCCAGCAGGGTCAGCACCGGCTCGGCCAGTAGGGTCAGCGAATCATCGCCATTGGGCACCGCGCGCAGGCGCTCGCGCAGGCCCAGCAAGGAACTGCGCAGGCTCTGGTCGCTGCCGGCCAGACGCTGTTCCAGGCGATCATGGGACACCCGCAGGATCTGGTGCGCCCGGGTGAAGTCGTCGAGTCGGTACTGGCGATACTCGTTGGCCATCTGCAAGCGCAACAGGCGCCGCTCCCACAGGTCGCGCACCTCGCCCACGAGCATGCCGCAGACCAGCACGCCGACGATGTAGGACGAAGCGATAGGCGCGTAAGCCTCCAGCCCCGACTGACGCAGGATGAAGAACGCCGCCACCAGCAGGCTGGCGCTGATCAGGCCGCGGACAAAGCCGTAGCGCACGCCCAGCAACAACGGCGCCAGCACCGGCCAGGGGAACTCGGCCTGTACTTGCAAAGGGTCCTGCGGCGTCAGCCACAGCCCCAAGCCGATGACCAGCGCGGTCACCAGGAATGTTTCCAGCCATGACGCCGGACCGCTGGCGCGGGGCGCCAGCGCGTAGTCCATGTGTGGAGAGCTCATGACAGTCACTCGATCCTAAGGCCACCGACAAGCTTGTCGAGCACCTTCTGCGCTGCGCCAGCCAGGCTTTCACGAGACCAGCCGGCACGGGCGCCACTATTGCTCCAGAGCACTTTGCCGGTGCCCGCCTCGACCACCCGCAGGCTGATGCCCACCGCCGGCTCGCCATCCAGGCCATTTTTGTACTGCCACTCTTCAACACTGCCGGACACCACATAGTCGAGCTTCTGCTCGCGGGCCCAATCCATGGCACCGGCCAGACGCTCGTTGTCGTCGAGCAAGGCCTGCTCGCCCTGCCCCGGCGCGCCGCTGTAGACCTGGGGTTGCAGGCCGCGGCTGCTCAGCACGCTGAGCAGAATCTGCTCACTGCGCTCCCCGGCCTGGGGCGTCTGGGAATAGTTGACCAGCGGCAACACGCCCCAGCGCGCACTCTTGGACAGTTCAGGGCTGTCTTGACCGGTAAAGCTGGTGCAGCCGGCCATCAGCAAAGCGGCCATCGCCAGACTCACGCAACGAATGGATTGCATAAGGTTCACTCCTCTTTGAATTCCATGATCAGCGTCCGAAACGCACGCTGTAGCTGACACCTGCGGTGCCACCGGACTGGCCAGTTCCGCCTTGTGGCGCCGACTGGTAGCCGAAGGTCACTGCCAATTCGTCATCCCCTATGACCTCGGTGCCGATACCGGTACTGATGGCGTAGTTGATAGTGTTGTCGGTCCACTGCCAGCCGGTGCTGACGTCCACCAGCCAGGTGTATTGCCCGCGCGTGCGGTTCAATGCCCCCGGGAAGCCACGCCGCCACGAACTGCCGAAGAACAGCTGGCCGTAGTGTTTCTGCAGCAGGGTCTGGCTGTTGATCTGGTCCGGATTGTCGAGTTCGGCCCCGATCAGGTCGATGCCCCCACCCAGGGTATTGGCCAGGTTGGGCAGCGAACGGTTGTTCAGGCTGTTTTGCTGGTAATCGATACCGCTGCGCAATTGCCAGTTCGGCCCTTCGAACTGCAGGGTGTGGTCGAACTCGATCTTCAACGCCTGACCATTGCCCAGGTCATCGCCGCCGCGGGTCGAGAACCAGCGCTGGGCCAGGCTCCAGGACAACTGGTCACGGGCCGAATAGCGATGCCGCCCACCGACCCAGACATCATCCTGCCGGCCGAAGGTGCGCATGTAGCCGCTGTCCTCGTTCTTGCGATGCCAATCGGCGCCGACGTCCAGTTCGTTGCCGCTGTCCACCTGCCAGGTACGGCTGGCGCCCAGGCCGTTGCGGTCATCGTCCTTGCGCAGGCTGCTGTCGAAAATCAGCTTGTAGTTGCCGTTCTCCAACTGCCGCTGCAAGGTCAATTCGGTGTTGGTCTCGTTGCCCAGGCGCGATGGGTCGAGGACATCGCCGCTGTATCGGCCCTGCTCCAGTACCAGCTTGGCGTACCAGTTGTCGTTCAGGTAACGCGCCGCGGTGAGGCGCGGGCCGTTGAACACCAGTCCGCCGTAGTCCTGGCGATCCCAGGCGATCTGCACACCCTGGGGGGTGCGCTCGGTCAATTCGATGGCCTGGCGCCGCAATTGCTCACGGAGCGACGCAGGCTGGTCCTCGCCCAGCGCCGACAGGTCCACGGCCAGCGCTTCGCCACTGCGCCCCAGGCTGTTCAGGGCCTCGACCCGTTGCGCCGGGTCCAGGTCGTCGCTGGCCACCAGGCGTTCCAGGGCCTGGCGGTTGTTGCCGCGCAGGGCTTCCTGGATCTGTTCGTAGCGATTGACCTTGAGGCCACGGACGCGGGCCCAGGCCAGCCAGTCATCTTTCTGCGTCGACTGATTGATCTCATCCAGGCGGGCCAGCATCTGGTCGAACCACAACTGCAGCATCGGCTTGGAGCCGTCCTGCCATTGCATCGCCTTGTTCAGCGCCTTGCGCGACGAGTAGCTGCTGGCCACCAGGCGCAGCCAGGTCGCATAGCCCTGAGGCGTGGCGCGGATCTGCTCAGGCGTTACTTCGCGGTTGAGCTTGAGCCGCAGGCGCTGGGCCGAGTCGGCATAACCCGCGCCTTCCAGGGCGTCGGCGTAGGCCGCCTGGACCATCCAGTCCTGTGGGTTGCTCCGCAGGTACAGGCGGTACCAGGCCAGGGCCTCGGTATTGCGCCCGAGCAACTGACTGGCAGCGGCAAACGGCAACCATAGGGTGCTGTCACCGCGGGCCAGGGAGCGCCATTGCTGCAACAGCGGCTTGAGCTCGCCAGTGCGACCCAGGTCGACATACAGCCACATCAGGCGCTCGCGGAAGGTGTTGTCATCCGGGAAGCGGCTCAAGCCCAGGCGATACAGGCGCAGGGCCTCGTCGGTACGGCCTTGTTGCACCGCCAGCGCACCGCGGGCAGCCAGGACCTGGGAGCGGTCGGAGGCATCCGGGTACTGGTCGGCTTCCTTGAGCAGGTCGACCACCAGTGGCCAGTCCTGAAGCTCCTGGGCCAGTTGCAGGGCCGCAATCAGGCGTTGCGGATTGTGCTCACGGCGCCAACTGTCGACGGTCAACTGCAAGGCCTTGCGCGGGTCGCGGACGCGATAGAGGGCAATCAACTCACTCTCGTCGCCACTATTGAGCGAGCCCTTGATGGCCAGCATCTTCTCCAGTGCCAGCTGCAGTTCATCGTCCAACTCCAGGTCCCAAGCCAGTGCGGCACGGGACTGCCAGTAGTTGAAGTCATCGATCTTGTTGCCGTCGACTGCGGTGATCACCTTCCAGGCCGACGGGCTGTCGAACAGCTTGAGGTGGTTGTTGGCCCAGTCCACCCGCTCGGTGCTGGTCAACGGATAAAGGCCGGCGAAGCGCTTCCAGACCGCCAGCCGCTGCGGGTACTGCGCGGTGTTTTCCAGGTTCTGCAACAGGCGGACCCAGGCCAGCCGGTGTTTCGGGTATTTGCCGACATAGCGGCGCAGCCACTGTTCCCCCTGCTCGGGCGTGCCCCTGGATTCTTCGGCGTACACCAGGGCATCGAGTTCGACATCGCTCAAGGCCCGGGTCTCCATGATCCCCGCCAGCAGTGGAATGCCCCGGTCGAAATCGTAGGTCTGCATCGCCAGGCGCCAGGTGTGCTCGAACTCGGCCGGGTTGTTGCGCAGCTTGCTCAGGCTGATCCAGTAGCCCAGGGCCGAGGCCGAATCGCCCTGCCATTCGGCAATGTGGGCCATCTGCTCCAGCAGCAGCGGATCATCCGGATGCAGCTCCAGCAGCTGCGAGCCCACGGCATATGCACCTTCGAGGTCACCGAAGGCCAGGCGCTGCTTGAATTCCTTGGCCAGCACTTCCGGGCTGTCGGGTTGCAACTTGCGCCAGGCACTGAAGAACTGCTCGGCCAGGTCCCTGCGGTTGTGCGCCACCGCCACGTCGACGCCCTGATCCAGCAGCGCCGCATCCAGCGCGTCCGGCTGGGTGGCCAGCTCCCGGGCCAGCAGCTCGGCGGCCTGATCGCCACGATCCGCTGCCACCAGGCTCTTGAAGGCTTTCTCCAGGAACTGGCGACGCTCTTGCGGCGTCTGGCTGGCATCGAGCAGTTGCACATAGAGATCGGCGGCGCGCCCGGGTTGCTCGCTGGCCTGGTACCACTTGGCCGCCTCGGGTAGCCATTGATCGCGCTGCTTGGGATCGCGACGGGCCAGCTCGGTATAGGCATCGGCTGCCAGTCCCGGGGCCTGGGCGCTCAAGGCCAGAGTGGCCAGGCGCTCGAGCTGCGGGCTGGGCAGTGCCTTGTAGTCAAAGGCCTTGAAGCGCTCGGCCAGGGCCTGTAACGCGGCGCTGTCAGTGCTGTTGTTCAGCGCCAGGGCATCGAGTTGCAAGCGGTAGTAGGCCTTCAGCGCCGGATCGGGCTGTGACCACTGCGCCAGGTGCTTTTCCGCTCTCGGGTAGTCGCCCAGTTGAATCAGCAGATCGAGCAACTGAGTGCGCAACTCGTTGTTTTCCGGGTGGGCCGCCAGCAGGACTTCGGCATAGCTGGCGGACACTTCATCCGGTTGGCCGCCCTTGGGACGGAACGCATCTTCGTTGCGATAGGTCGCCCACAGCAAGATACCGACGACAATCGCCACCACCAGCAACGCCCAGGGATTGAGCAGCCGCGCGCGTGGGGCCTTAGTTGCAGAGGAGTTGGGCATTACTCACCTGCTTCATGGGAAGTTGGAAATGCCACAGGCCCTGCTCGGACTTGCCGGCATAACGTTGGCCCTGGACCTCGACCCGGCAGGGGCTGGCCGAACGCACCGAGAACTCCAGGTTGAATTGACCGGCAAATGAGAACGTCACCTGTCGATCGCTGACATAGCGCCAGTCACGCAGGGGAATGTTCGCCAGCTCCAGAGCCGGACGTGGATCACGCTCAGGACGCAGGGCCAGCAGCGCATGATCGCGGCTCAAGGCCACATAACGCCCCTGGGGCAGATCGCGGACCCCCGCTACGCCCTGGGAACGGCCGAGGTCCGGCCAGCCCAGCGCCGGGTCCAGGCGCAGGGTGCGCAAGCCATCCATGCCGCGAACCTGCCAGTCACCATTGAGCGTACGGGCCAGGCTGGCCTGGTACAGGCCATGGATCCGATCCAGGTAGTCGCTCATCCACAAGGACATCGGCTGCTGGCCACGCATGAACTGATAGATGTCGGTCATGGCCTTGATCGACGCCTGCTTGGTCCCCGAATAGAAGTGGTAGTACAGGTGAATGCCCCGCAGGCGCCGTGGGCTGTCGGTCAGTTCGAAGGTGTCGATCACGTCGCGAAAGCCGTAATACGGGCCTTTCCAGAGGTTGGTGTACATGTTCTCGTTGATCACCGGCG
Organism: Pseudomonas sp. RC4D1; assembly: GCF_018390395.1. Lineage (NCBI taxonomy): Bacteria > Pseudomonadati > Pseudomonadota > Gammaproteobacteria > Pseudomonadales > Pseudomonadaceae > Pseudomonas > Pseudomonas sp. RC4D1. Next base: position 956,001 of record NZ_JAHBAW010000003.1, on the reverse strand, counting down.
CGTAGTACTGCAAGCCGCCTTCGGTGGGACGCAGCAAGGGGTACAGGCCGGTCAACGAGGAATTGGCCTTGGTCAGGATGGTCTGCCCGCCGTTGACGTTTTTCAGTCCGGCGTCGTAGGCCAGCTTGATGGTCTCGGCGCTGGGCAGCGCGTCCCCCGGCCAGAAGAGCAGCTTCACCGGCTTCTGCGCGGTGGTCAGGCGGCTATTGATGTAGTCCCGCGAGCCGAGGATCTCGCGCTTGTAATCCAGGTTCTTGTACCCCGGGATATTCAGGCGCAGGCCGTATTCGGCGCTGAAGTCCTCGTCCTTCTTGGCCTTCTCCGGCTGCAGGTAGAACGGGTGACTGTAGGTGTGGGTGGCCACCTCGACCTTGGGGTCGGCAAAGATCTCCTGGGCGATCGGCTCCAGTTCCCTGGCGAGAAACGGCGACATGCCCTTGGGCCCGATCTCCCCTTCGATGATCGACACCGAGGTCAGGTACGGGTTGGGACGAATGTAGTCATCCAGCACCTGGCGCCCGGAATACGGGGTGCCGCGCACTTCGGCGCGGGAGGGAAAGCCGTCGCCGTCGATATGCACGGTGGCGATCCGCCGGCCGTTCTCGGTGGTGGTGTCCGGGCGCGGTTGCGCCGGCAGACGCAGGGCTTTCTGGATAAAGGCGAAGGGGTCGAGAATCCAGCGGCTACGCTCGATATTGGACTCCACCACATAAGGCGCCAAGGCCATGCCGCCCCAGGCGCCGATGGCCACGGGGGCGTACTTGCCACCCTTGTCATCGCCCAGCAACAGTGCCGGTTTCGGCCCGTCGGGCAGCAGCGTCACCCGGGTCAGTTCACGGGAACGGGCCACGACCGGCGCTTCGAAACCACCGATCAGCGTCTTGTCCTGGCTCAGCACCTGCAGTGCCCCGCGAGCCCCTGGCGCTGCGAGGTTCAGCCCCAGGCGCTTGAGCAGTGCGCGATCCTCGATGGGCAGCCCGGCCATGATGGCCAACGGCACCTGTTCGTCCAGGCGTTGGCCAATCCAGCTGTTAAAGGCACGACTGTCCTGGGGCGGGCCGCTGGTCATCCACAGCACCACCCCGGCATAGAGGCCGGCGAAGCTGTAGGACGGCAGGCTGTCATCGGCGGGCAGGTAGTCGACCCGATAGCCCAGGTATTCCAGCAGGCCGCCCAGCATCCGGTGCCCGGCGTGGTCGTAGAGTTCACCTTCACGCGGGTCATAGAGCATGGCGATGCGCCGCGGCTGCACTTCCACGGTGCTCATGCTGATGGCATTCAGGTCCGGGGTGGTGACCACCGGGATAAAGCCTTCCTGACTCAACTGGCGCACCAGCTTGCGCGCCTCTTCACGACGGTTGGACGGCAAGTAGTCGATGGCCACCAGTGGAATGTTTTTTGCCCGCAGTGGTTTGAGTTCGCCTTCGAGCCAGTTGCGATCGGACTCGGACACCGGACGATAACGCTTGGTCGAGGCATCCCAGCCGGCATGGATCGATTCGACCGCCACGGCCGAGGCGACGCCGTCGAGTTCGCCCAAGACCTCGAACCCCCGGTTGAAGAACAGTTTGAGGTTCGGCAGGCGGCTGTGCAGTTCCCGCAGGAACGACGCCAGGGCCTGGCGTTGCGGTTCGCGATCGGCTTCGGGAAGCAACTGGAAGCTGTCCAGGGTATCGAGGAACAGACCGGCATAACCCTGGTCCTGCAACGCCTTGGCACGCTTGAACAGGTGTTCGCGCCAGGCCGGGGTGGCGATGTCCATCACCTGGCTGTTCCACGCCTTGTTGCGGATGGCGCTGGCTCCGTGGCTCAGGGCTTCCTTGTCCAGTGCGGCGCGATCGCCGTCGAACTCGCCCACCGACAGGTAGGCGAACGGCTGGCTGCCCAGCTTGCGCAAGGTAGCGACATCCCCTGGGGCCATATGACCGGGCTCGACCACCGCCCACTCGAACTGCGCCAGCTCCGGCAGCGGCGGTTGCTCGGCGTACCAGAAACCGACGCTGGCGGGAGCCGCCGGGGCGGCTTGCACCAGCGAATGGCCGGCACATAACGCTAATGCAGTAAACAGACGCCGAACCACTGTGCAGACACTCCCCCGGCGAAACTCCATGTCCATCACTCACTCTTCAAGTCAATCAATCCGCACAACAGCAAACGCTCAAGTCCCCGGAAACGGGTCAGTGCAAGCCCGCAAAGCTAAAGACTGCGGTACAGCCTAGCCAAGCCTTCGGTCAGGCTGGTGGGCGTGCCCAGGTCGAAACGCTCCAACAAACGCCGGTTGTCGGCCTTGGAATGGCGGATATCGCCAGAACGGGCCGCCCCATGGCTGACGTTCAGGGGTTGGCCGCTGATCTGTTCCAGAGCGGCAATCAGGTCATTGAGGGTGGTCACGCCGCTGAGGCCGACGTTGGTGGCATCGGCTGCAGGTGCCGGATGTTCAAGGCCCTGGACCAGGATCTTCACCAAGTCCTCAACATAGACAAAGTCGCGGGTTTGGCCACCATCACCGAACACGGTGATGGGGCGTGCGCGCTTGGCCCGTTCGCTGAAGATGCTGATCACGCCGGAGTACGGCGACGATGGGTCCTGGCGCGGCCCGAAGATATTGAAGAAGCGCAGGATGACCGGCTCCAGGCCATGCTGGCGACGGTAGAAATCCAGGTAGTACTCACTGGCGAGCTTGTCCGCCGCATAGGGCGTGAGGGGAGACTTGGGCGTGTCTTCGTTGATCGGGGTGCCCTCCCCGTTATTGCCATAGACCGCCGCACTGGACGCAAACACCACTCGACGGATGCCGGCGGCGACCATGGCCTCGCACACCCGCAGCGTGCCGATGAAGTTGCTCTGGTGGGTGCGCACCGGGTCCTCGACCGAGGCCTGGACCGAAGCGACAGCCGCCAAGTGCACCACCGCGCCACAGCCGTGCATGGCTTCTGCCAGGGCCGCGGCATCGGCCACATCCCCCACTACAAGTTGCAGTTGCGGATTGTCCATCGGCAGATTGCTGACCTTGCCGGTCGAAAGGTCATCCAGAACCCGGACCCCATAGCCTTTGGCCAACAGCGCATCAACCAGGTGAGAACCGATGAAGCCTGCGCCCCCTGTCACCAGTATCCGTTCAGTAGACATAGATCATCCCGAAGAAAAATATCGCAGCTGCGCCGTTTGAAACTAGCACACCCACTGAATACGCCATGGCTATTAGCCCCTATGGCCAATATTTCCCTGGTTACTCACGCTTATTCAAAGGCTGAAACGCCTTTCTGGAAGAACGCCCGAAACCCTGACGTCAAAAAAACATCAATAAAATCAAGCGTTCAGCGGCCGGATACTGGGATAAAAATACTATCGCGTCAATATTGCGTCGATTTATTATTTTTTCAGCTACAAAGCCAAACAAGGGCCAATATATTGACGACTTAGCACTTCAAGGCTCTGGATCAAGGCTATCAGCCTTGGCAGTGATGGCATCAGGCGATCACCGCTACGGGTTGGGGGTGGAAATTAAATCGCTCACCAGGGGCAGAATCACGACGAAGCGACTGCCTTTGCCGCTGCCTTCACTCATGCCTTGCACTGTTCCGCCATGGGCTTCCACCAGTTCGCGCACCACCGTAAGGCCGATGCCCAGCCCGGCGCCATTGAAGCCGATAGCATGGGCGTCCTGAATGAAGGGTTCGAAGATAAACGGCAGGGCTTTGGCAGAAATGCCAATACCGTTATCGCAAACCGTCAGTTGCACGGCATCGCCCCGGGTGCTGACCGAAAGCGTCACCTGCCCCTCTGCGGGGGTGTATTTGGCAGCATTGCCCAGCAGGTTGCCGAGAATCTGCTTGAGACGCACCGGGTCGCCTTCGACCGGCAACGGGTCATCCGGTCGCTGGGCACTGAAGTGCAGATGCCGGGCCTTCATCAAGGGTCTACAGGTCTCGATGGCGTCATCGACAATCTGCCTCAAGTCCACCACCTGGCGATCCAGGTGCAGCTTGCCGGTGCTGACCCGGGAGACATCCAGCAGATCATCCACAAGCCGCGACATATGCTGCACCTGACCTTCGATCAGTGCCTGCATTCGTGGCAGCTCTTCACTGGGGACCCGGGCCAGGCGGCCGGCAATCATGCTGATGGGCGTCAGTGGGTGGCGCAGTTCATGGGCCACCAGTACCAGGATGTGCCGCTGTTGCTCCAGCAGTTGCTCGGCGGTGGCCTGCAGGTGTTGCGCGCTGAGCGCTGCAATCACCAACTGCTCATTGGCTTCGCGCATCTCCAGGTTCAACGGCTGCTCCTGCTGGATGCGCAAGGCCTCCTGCGCGTTGGATTGCGCCAGCAGGATGGCCTGTACCAGTTGCTGATTGGCCTCGATCAGTTGCTCGATGTACTGGCTATCGCCGACCCGGGTGTTGGCTTCGCCCAGTTCTTTTTGCAACGACGCCAGAACTGCGCGCGCCTGGACGATTTTCTGGCCGAGGAGCAACAGTTCACGAGCCGCCGTGGCGGCCTGGTCGGTCTTGCCATTGACCTCGTTCATTGTTTTCTACTCACACCTCGCCTTTGTCCACGTGTTGCCGGGTGGGACGACCGCCGAGCAGGCCTTCCTGATCAGGCAGCATTTCGCCGATCTGCAAGCCGTCATCATCGATCTGGTACAGGCGCAGCTCATCGGAATGAGCGCTGGCTCGCACCTTGACCACCGCCATGATGCGCTGCAAACGGCTTTGCACTTCGATGTAGCGCTGGACGATGATGGCATCGGTGAGAAACGCCGTACCGTAGGGACTGAAGCGCAGGTCGGTGTAGCGATCTTCCAACTCCGAGGTCAGCAGCACGGTAATGCCGGCGCCGGTCAGCGCGCTGACCATCCGCGCCAGTGATTCGCGAAAATCCTCGCGAAAAGTCGGCGCCAGGGCCAGCTCGAAGCCGGACAGTGAATCCACCACCACTCGGGTCGCCTTGATCCGGGTGATCTCGGTCAGCAGCAGATGGACTATTTCATCGATCGACAAATCAGCGGCCCGGCTGTCCACCAGGCCAACCTGGCCACTGTGGATCAGGGCGGCCAGGGTGGGGTTCTGCGAATGGTTGGGTCGTTGCTCGAACACTGCAATCACGCCGGTTTCACCGTTGCGCGCGCCTTCGGCGAGGAAGGTCGCCGCCAGAATGCTCTTGCCCGAGCCCGACGGTCCGGCCACCAGCAGCGAATACCCCTGTGGCAGGCCGCCACCGAGCATGTCGTCAAGACGCGCAACGCCCATCTTCAGGCGCTTGATGGGGAACTCCAGTGGCGTTTCAACGGTGCTGATGGCCGCCGGTGCAAAAACCCGGACTCCCGAAGTGGCGATGCGAAAGGTGTGCAGCCCCGGCAGCGTCGGCTGGCCACGCATCTTCATGATTTCCATCTTGCGCACCATGGAGTTGCGCTGAACGCTCTGACGCAACCAGATCAAGCCGTCGGCAACGGTGAACACCGGGTTGGTGTCGGTTTCATTGAAGTATTCACCGATGAGGAAGGTGGTCGCCTGCCATGTGGTCATCAACATGCCCAACTGCTGGACGAACAGCGGCAGGTTGTTGTTGGGGTTGTCCCGGGTCTGGCTTGCCAGCACCACCGAACGAAAGGAATCGACGAACACCAACCCCGGCGAGTGAGCCTGGACCTCACTGACGATACGCCGTAGTACCTCGTCGAGGTCGCCGGCCTGGGTGTCGTCGGCCAGGTTGATGTAGTGAATCGACTGGTTGATCGCTGCGCTGTCAAAAAAGTCGAACTGTTGCTGATAGCGGAGCATCTTCAACGGCGGCTCCCCGAGCACCGTAAAGAACAGCGCCGGACGCTGCGGCGTCGCCAGGGCGAACATCATCTGGTGAGCCAGGGTGGTCTTGCCGCAGCCCGGCGGGCCGGCGATCAGATTGAACGAAAACTCCGGCAATCCTCCGCCCAGCACCTCGTCCAGTCCTGGCACGCCAGTGGCCAAGCGGTTGATCGTGACTTTGCTGCTCATGGCGCATGTTCCTGCGAAGGGGGATCGCTCAAGAAAGGCTCCCACACGCCACTCAGCAAGCGTGCAGTGAGCGAGGGACCAATCAGCGTGGTCAGCAGTTCATAGAAGGTGGTGAGCATCACTTCACCGAAAAACAGCGCCTCGGCCGGGCTTTGCTCTATGAGTACCGACTTGAGGGCCGTCAGGTTCAATTCGGCCTGTAGCCCGTCATAGAGGCCGGCCAGGCGCGGTTGCGCCGAGATGCACAGATGAAGGCTGCGGCAGTAAAGAGCGGCAACCCCCTGCTCACCGATAATCGGCGTGAGGGCGCGGCTCATGCGCTGCAAGGTTGAGACAATCGCCTGGGCGATGCTTGCAACGTCAGCCTCCGGGCCAACACTTCGCGCCAGAGAAGCTACGATCTGGCGGCTCTCTTCGCTTAGCGTGGACATGGCTGGCTGATAGTGGGTGAGAAGAATTCGATAGTACACCCTATAGCCGCGTATAGAAGCGCTATTGGATGTGGCCCTGTCCCTATAAAGAGGGCTCCGGGGCCTGGCTTCTAAGAAACAGCGTCCAGGCCTCAAAAGCCTGCTGATGCCTGCGGGTTGCGTTCTCCCACTCAGGCCCGCAGGTCTGTCGTGCGGAAACCAGCATCATCATGCTCGTCGTTGCAGCATCCAGCTCAAGTAGCAGCTTGTACGCCTCAAGCCGGAAATCATCGACGGACTTCATGGTTTTTCCCTGGTGGCGACACGTCTGGGCGAAGAAATCTTGTCCCTTCTGCCGTGGAGTGCCTGCAAAACCAGTAGTTCAAATCGATCCTGCTCGGGGATGCGCCCTCGCCTGATCTCGCCCCCTGATCAGACATTTCTTAAAAACCCGCTTTCCACGCACGCCTGGGCCTCTGTTAATCCGCTCTTAACGCCAGCGCAATGCAATCAGCCCGCCATTGCGGGCGCAAAGTGCGGGCGTGAATCAATTACTTGAAAACCTCCCACGCAGAACACCAGACCGACTACCGGCAGCGGCGCGACCACTCAATGCGCCTGCCGCTGCGCGACAGCCTTATCCAACGGCCCGACTTGATCGATCGGCGCCAGGCAATGTGCGTGGCTATCCGTGCAGGTCGCAAGCCAGTAACCGCCGTCCAGCCCGCAATCAATCAGGTTGAGGCCTCTCAACCCTAGCCGCTGGCGCGACTGGCAGACAGTGCGTCCAGAAACCCAGACTGAGGAGTGTGCGAATGGTCCAACTGGACTTCTATGGAACCCTGGTGGCCGCATCGTTGGTGCTGTTACTGGGGCGTGGCCTTGTCACCCGAGTCGGTTTCTTGCGTGCCTACAATATTCCCGAACCTGTGGCCGGAGGCTTGGTGGTGGCCTTGCTGCTTCTGCTGCTGCGGGGTATGGGGGACATGGAAGTCCGCATTGATACCTCGCTCCAGGCGCCCTTGATGCTGGCCTTCTTTGCCACCATTGGCCTGAGCGCAGACTTTGCCAGCCTGAAAAAAGGTGGGCGCAACCTGGCGGTATTCCTGCTGCTGGTCACCGGTTTTCTGCTGGTACAGAACGCCATGGGCATTGGTCTGGCCAAGGCGCTGGGGCTTGATCCCTTGATGGGGCTGTTGACCGGCTCTGTGACACTGTCCGGCGGTCACGGCACGGGCGGAGCCTGGGGCGCAGTGTTCAAGGAGCAATATGGCCTGGCCTCGGCCCCCGAAATCGCCATGGCCTCGGCCACCTTCGGCCTGGTGCTGGGGGGCTTGATCGGCGGGCCGGTCGCTCGCCTGCTGGTCAAGAGGGTGCAAACCCCTGGGGCCGTGCAAGGCGAACCGCGCTTGCCCAGAGGCTATGAGCAGCCCTACAAGGAGCGGCAGATCACCGCGCTGAGTTTCATCGAGACCCTGGCCCTGGTTGCCATCAGCCTGCAGGCCGGGAGTTTTCTCAGCGGCTTGATCCAGGGCACGGCGCTGGAACTGCCGACCTTCGTCTGCGTGCTGTTCGTCGGGGTGGTGTTGCGCAATGGCCTGTCGGCGCTGGGCTGGCATCAGGTCTTCGATCAGGAAGTGTCGCTGCTGGGCAACGTGAGCCTGTCGCTGTTCCTGGCGATTGCCTTGATGTCGCTGCGGCTGTGGGATCTGGCCAGCCTGGCCCTGCCCATCCTGATTCTGCTGGCCGTGCAGACCCTGGTGATGGCGCTGTTTGCGATCTTCGTCACCTTCCGCGTCATGGGCCGCAACTATGACGCTGCGGTCCTGGCTGCCGGCCATTGCGGTTTCGGGCTAGGCGCGACGCCGACGGCCATCGCCAATATGCAGGCGGTGACCCAGCGCTACGGACCATCGCCAATGGCATTCCTGGTGGTGCCGATGGTGGGGGCATTTTTTATCGACATCAGCAACGCCATCGTGATCAAGCTGTACCTGGCGCTGCCTTGGCTGGGGGTTGCTGCTTGATGGAGCGCTCCGCCCGCCGGACTCCTGTGCCGGCGGGCGAATCATGATCAGCACAGCCATAGAGCAAAGCTGTACAGCACAATCGCACACGTACAACCTAATCGAGCGGGTGCTGCTCTTCGCCGCCCAGACAGGCACTGGCCTTGCGCACCGGTCGCCGCACCCTCGGCCAGCGACGGCGCAGGCAAAGGAACAGCGCCACGACCAATACCAGGCCAAGCATCAAGCAAAAACCCCACATTGCCCTCTCCTTCCATTGCCGAAGCCGGCAGCGGCTTCACCCTGAAGACTTTTTAGCCGCAATCGCTGCAAAAATCCTGTACAAAATCAAATTTTATGTACAACTATTACTCATGGATTTTGACAGTGCGAGCAGGGAGTCAGGCTCGCTGCCACGTCAATCGGTGGGTAAAACACAATGAGCACTACCTTTAACATGCAGTCCCTGGGTGCGGGCTATCGTGCTCTGGTGATTGGCGCCAGCGGCGCGCTGGGCTCGGCCTTTTGCCAGTGGCTCGAAGAGGACCCGCGCTGCGCCGGGGTGCGCGCCCTGTCCCGCGGCACGCTTCCCGCGCTCGACCTTGAACAGCCCGACAGCATTGCCCGGGCCGCCGCCGAATTGGCGGGTGAGGCGCCCTACCAGCTGATCGTGCATGCCGCCGGTCTGCTGCATCGCGCCGACATCAAACCGGAAAAAACCTACGCCGCCCTTGAAGACCAGGCGCTCAAGGCAGTGTTCCAGGTCAATGCCGTGGGCCCGGCCTTGGTCCTGCGGCACTTTCTGCCCTTGCTGGCGCCCCAGGGCGCGATGGCGCTGCTGTCGGCCAAGGTCGGCAGCATCAGCGACAACCGCCTGGGCGGCTGGTACGCCTATCGCGCCTCCAAGGCCGCGCTGAACATGCTGGTTAAAACCGCGGCCATCGAACTGGCGCGAACCCGGCCCGGGGCCCGTCTGCTCAGCCTGCATCCCGGCACGGTGGTGTCACAGCTGTCGCAACCGTTTCGCGGCTCCGCGGCGGCGCGTCCGGCCAGCGTGGCGGCCTGGGAGCTGCTGACGCTGATCGACCGCCTGAGTGCGGCCGACAGCGGCCAGTTCTTTGCCTACGACGGCGAGCGTCTGCCGTGGTAGCCGCCGGCGCTGGCGGCCGACTGGGGCTGGTGCTGGGCGACCAGTTGTCGTTCGACCTGGAGTTGCTCAAGGTCCTGGACCCGGTCCACGACACACTGCTGATGGCCGAAGTCGACAGCGAAGCGCGGTATGTCCGCCATCATCCACAGAAAATCCTGCTGATCTTCAGCGCCATGCGCCACTTTGCCGAGCGCCTGCGCGAGCAAGGCTGGCGGGTGATCTACGTCAAGCTGGACGACCCTGACAACAGCGGCAGCCTTCATGGCGAGTTGCGGCGCTGGCAGACGGCCCTCGGTGCGGCTCAATTGCATGTCACCGAGTGCGGAGAATGGCGGCTGGAACAGGCCCTGCGCGATGCCGGCCTGCCCCTGACTGTTCATGTGGATCGGCGGTTCCTGTGTTCGCGCGAAGCGTTCCGCGATTGGGCGGCCGGACGGACGTCGTTGCGCATGGAGTATTTCTACCGCGAGATGCGCAGGCAAAGCGGCCTGCTGCTGGAGCCCGATGGCCGCCCCTGCGGTGGCACCTGGAACCTCGATGCCGACAACCGCAAGGCCCTGCCCCGGGGCTTGCGCGGGCCCTTTGCGGCGCGCTTCGGCCACGACGCCATTACCCGCGAGGTACTCCAACTGGTAGGCCAGCGCTTCAGCGATCACTACGGTGACCTGGCGCGCTTCGACTATCCGGTGACCCACGAGCAGGCGCAGGAGCTGTGGCAGCACTTCCTCGACTTTTCCCTGGCCGCGTTCGGCGATTACCAGGACGCCATGGCCGAGGGCGAGCCCTTTCTGTTTCATGCGCGGATCAGCGCCGCGCTGAACATCGGCCTGCTGGATGTGCGCCAACTCTGCGCCGATGTCGAGCGTGCCTACCGCGAGAACCGGGTGGCGCTGAATGCCGCGGAGGGTTTCATCCGCCAACTGATCGGCTGGCGTGAATATGTACGCGGCATCTACTGGCTGCGCATGCCGGAATACGCCGAGCTCAACGGCCTGGGCAATACCCGGGCCCTGCCGGAGTTCTACTGGAGCGGCGCCACCGACATGCGCTGCATGTCCCAGGCCATTGGCCAGACCCTGGAACTGGGTTACGCCCACCATATCCAGCGGCTGATGGTCACCGGCAATTTTGCCCTGCTGGCCGGCATCGCCCCCAAGGCCATCTGCGACTGGTACCTGGCGGTCTACCTGGATGCCTTCGACTGGGTCGAACTGCCCAATACCCTGGGCATGGTGATGCATGCCGACGGTGGCTACCTGGGCTCCAAGCCCTATTGCGCCAGCGGTCGCTATATCCAGCGGATGTCCGACTACTGCGGCGGCTGCCGTTACCGGGTGGACCAGGCCACCGGCAGCGATGCCTGCCCGTTCAACGCCCTGTACTGGCATTTCCTGATCCGCCACCAGGAGCAACTGGGCGCCAATCCGCGCCTGGCGCTGACCTATCGCAACCTGCAGCGCATGGACGCCCCGCGCCGGGACGCCATCTGGCAACGGGGCGAGGAGTTGCTGGCGCGCCTGGACGCTGGAGAGCCCCTGTGAAGAAATCCGACCTGCCGCGCAAGGACTGCGCCGCCTGCGGCCGGCCCTTCACCTGGCGCAAACGCTGGGCGCGTTGCTGGGATGAGGTGCGCTGGTGTTCCGAACGCTGTCGCCGCAGCGCCCGCGCCAGGAAGCCATGAGCCCCGGCGGGTTACAGGCAGTCTTGTGCGGTCTTTTCGAAATGGGACGGGGCAAAGCTGGAGGCCAGCAAATGCCGCTCATAGAGGAATACCTTGCCGCCGTTGGGCGCCTTGTAGGCTTCCAGCACGTTGTCCGCCGCGACCTTGCTGGTGACCACGATCCGGTAGCCGCGCTGTGATTGCGAAACGGTAGCGGTCTGGTCGCTGCTCTGCAGCTTGGGCATCACGCAATCGGCGTATTGGGCGGGGGTTTTGCGGGTCTGCATGACCAGGCTCGGGTTGTTCGGCGCAGAGGCGCAGCCGGCCAGCACAACAGCGGCAGAAGTCATGGCAAACAGGGGTAAAAGGCGCATCGGACACATCCTGGAGTCAAGAACGCGGGTACAGGGCGCCACGGGGTGAACCCTGCGGGCGCTATCGAGGGCGGCGATTTTCCACGGTTGACGCGTCCGACAAAATAGCTGTTTTTTGATTGTCACTATCACTTGAACCAATAGTTGCCCTGCGGGCAGACTGCCCGGCAGTCCAACTACAACTAAAAGGGATTCTTGCGTGCGAACTTTTGACCTTATCCGCGATGCCGTCCTGCCCGAATTTCGCGAGCGGGTGGCCGACTACCTGATCGAGTATGAAAGCGTATTGCGTGACAACAGCGCAGACCCGCAGGCATTGCAGGCGGTTGCCTACCAACTGCGCGGCTATTTGCGCGGCCTGAACACCACTCGGGTGCTGGGAATGGCGGACTGGGAAGAGCTGGATCGGCGGGTGGTGGCGACCTGGCTGAGCCCGGCCGCCGGTGAAACCCTCGAATAACCCGGCTTCTCAGGGTGCCGACGGCGCTCCCTTGCTGGCGGCGAGGTAGGCGGACAAACGCTTGCCCATTTCCTCTCCCAGGGCCTGCAACCCACTCATGGGCCGCACCATGACCTCGAATTCGACAATCTTGCCGCCCTCGTCAAAGCGGATCATGTCGATGCCCTTGACCTGTTTGTCGCCGACCCGGGCGCTGAACTCCAGCACCACGTTCAGGCCATCGGCGGTGGCCAGCTCGCGGTGATAGGCAAAGTCCTCGAAGACATTGAGCACCGTGCCAAGGATGGTCGCCACGACCTGAGCTCCCGGGTAGGCGGTATGGGCCATGGGCGAACGAAACACCACCTTGGGGTCCAGCAGTCCGGGCAAGTCGTGCAGGTCTTGCCCGGCGACCATGGCGTGCCAGCGTTGCAAGGATACGGCGGCCTGGGGTTGCAGTTTCAGTTCTGACATAGGGGGCTTCCTTAAGCGGTCTTGTTGTTGTGGCGCCCAGGCTACGAGCCAATCTTAGCGCCGTCAAGATTATGGCTCATGATAAGATTTCGGCGCTTTTTTTTGCCTTTCAGTCGAAGCCATTCGGGGCCTTCCAAACATGACCAAGCACTCCTCGCGCTCACGGGATTCCTACCACGTGGGCAATCTGGCACCGCAACTGCTCGATGCGGCCCGGGACATGCTTGAGGAAGTCGGCCCGACCAAGCTGTCGCTGCGCGCGGTGTCCGAACGGGTCGGGGTCAGTGCCACGGCGGCCTATCACCATTACGCCAATCGCGCGGAGCTCATCGGCCACTTGGCCGCTCAAGGCTTTCACGAATTGGCCCAGGTGTTGCCCCGGGACAGTACCCAGAGTGGCCTGCAAAAATTGCGCGATGCCTGCCTGGCCTACTTCAGTTTTGCCCGCGCCAACCCGGCGCTTTACCAGCTGATGTTCGGCCCCGAGTTCGCCACTGGCGAGATGCCGCCCCTCTTACTCAATGCCCGCAACCAAGCCTTTGGCGAGCTGCGACGGATCATTGCCGAGATCCTCGAACTGGACATCGAACACCCCGAGGTCCGTCGGGCCGCCCTCGCCGGCTGGTCCTATACCCATGGCCTGGCGTCGCTGGTGATCCATGGCGTCCTGCACTTTCCCGCCGGCACCTCGGACCAGCGCTTCGTCGACAACACCCTGCAAGGCTTCCTGCAACTGTTCCAGGCCGGTAGCCGGGAATGAAGTTCGCTGACGACAAGCTCAGCTTTATGCTCAAAAGCGCTCCCGCAGCCGACGCGCAACGGGTCCGCGATGTGAACAGGCTCCTGAGCCTGCAAGCGTGACCTGGACGACGCATGGGATGAGGACCGGAAAAAGACCCTCATAACTTGAACTTCAATCGGCACCCACTCATCCTTGCGAACCGTTTTCCCTCGAACAAGAGACCCCCATGGCCAACCCAGACCTCATCTTCACCCCCGACCCGGACGCGGACTCCATCTCCTCCGACGTCGCCGCGTTCAACGGCATCCTGGTTTCCACTCAGATCCCGACCCGCGCCGACGGTAGCCTGGAACTGGGGGACATCACCCTGCAGAGCGAATGCACCCTGCAGGCGCTGAAAGTGGCCCTGGAGCGAGCCGGCAGTTCCATGGACCGGGTCATGCACCTGACCATCTACCTCACCGACATGGCCGACCGCGCCGCGTTCAACGAGGTCTACCAACGTTTCTTCGCCAAGCCCTGGCCGGTGCGCGCCGCCGTTGGCGTGGCCGCCCTGGCGGTGGAAGGCATGCGCGTGGAGGTCACCGCGATGGCCGCCAAGGCCTGACGCCGCGGGTTTATTCGCGGCTGCGCGCAATGCGTGGCCGCCACCGGGCAGCATACGGGTGCCGGGCACGCGTTTCGCCGCTACAATGCGCGCCTTGATCCTGATAAGCCTGACTAAAAAAACATGTCCTTGCCCAAACATCACCTGGAACTGCTCAGCCCTGCCCGCGATGTGGCCATCGCCCGCGAAGCCATCCTGCATGGCGCCGATGCGGTGTACATCGGTGGCCCGAGCTTCGGCGCCCGTCACAACGCCAGCAACGAGGTGGGCGAGATCGCCCAGTTGGTGGAGTTCGCCCGCCGCTATCACGCCCGGGTGTTCACCACCCTCAACACCATCCTCCACGACAACGAACTGGAGCCGGCGCGCAAGCTGATCCATCAGTTGTACGACGCGGGTGTCGATGCGTTGATCGTCCAGGACCTGGGGGTGATGGAGCTGGATATTCCGCCCATCGAGCTGCATGCCAGCACCCAGACCGATATCCGCACCCTGGAGCGGGCCAGGTTCCTCGACCAGGCCGGTTTCTCCCAACTGGTGCTGGCCCGTGAACTGAACCTCAAGGAAATCAGCGCCATCGCCGCCGAAACCGACGCGGCCATCGAGTTTTTCATTCACGGCGCCTTGTGCGTGGCCTTTTCCGGTCAGTGCAATATCTCCCACGCCCAGACCGGCCGCAGCGCCAACCGCGGCGACTGTTCCCAGGCCTGCCGCCTGCCCTACACCCTGAAAGACGAGCACGGCGGCGTGATCGCCTACGAGAAGCACCTGCTGTCGATGAAGGACAACAACCAGAGCGCCAACATCCGCGCCCTGGTGGAAGCCGGCGTACGCTCGTTCAAGATCGAGGGGCGCTACAAGGACATGGCCTATGTGAAGAACATCACGGCCTACTACCGTCAGCGCCTGGACGACGTCCTCGAAGACCGTCCGGACCTGGCCCGCGCCTCCAGCGGCCGCACCGCGCACTTCTTCGTCCCCGATCCAGACAAGACCTTTCACCGTGGCAGCACCGACTACTTCGTCAGCGAGCGCAAGATAGACATCGGCGCCTTCGACTCGCCGACCTTCACCGGGCTGCCAGTGGGCACCGTGGAAAAAGTCGGCAAGCGCGACCTGCAAGTGGTGACCTTCGAGCCGCTGTCCAACGGCGACGGCCTCAACCTGCTGGTCAAGCGTGAAGTGGTGGGTTTTCGCGCCAACATCGCCGAAGCCCGCGGCGAATTCGAAGAAGACGGCGAGAAACGCTACCGCTATCGGGTCGAACCCAACGAGATGCCCGAAGCCCTGCAGCGCCTGCGGCCCAACCATCCGCTGAGCCGCAACCTCGACCACAACTGGCAGCAGGCCCTGACCCGCACCTCCGCCGAGCGGCGCATTGGCCTGTCCTGGCTGGCCACCCTGCGTGAAGAACGCCTGCAACTGACCGCCACCAGCGAAGAAGGCATCAGCGCCAGCGTCACCCTGGACGGTCCGTTCGGCGTGGCCAACAAGCCGGAGCAGGCCCTCGGGCAGCTGCAGGACCTGCTGGGGCAACTGGGCACCACCCTCTACCACGCCACCGACATCAAGCTGGATGCGCCCCAGGCGTACTTCATCCCCAATTCCCAGCTCAAGGCCCTGCGCCGGGAAGTCATCGAAGCGCTGGACACGGCCCGCGTCGCGGCTCATCCACGGGGCACGCGCAAGGCCGAAAGCAACCCGCCGCCGGTGTACCCGGAGTCGCACCTGTCGTTCCTGGCCAACGTCTACAACCAGAAGGCCCGCGACTTCTACCACCGCCACGGCGTGCAACTGATCGATGCTGCCTTCGAGGCACACGAGGAACACGGCGACGTGCCGGTGATGATCACCAAGCACTGCCTGCGTTTCTCTTTCAACCTGTGCCCCAAGCAGGCCAAGGGCGTAACCGGCGTGCGCACCAAGGTGGCACCGATGCAACTGGTGCACGGTGACGAAGTACTGACCTTGAAGTTCGATTGCAAGCCCTGCGAAATGCACGTCGTGGGCAAGATCAAGGGCCACATCCTCGACCTGCCGCTGCCGGGCAGCGCCGCCGCCGAAGCCGTCGTCGGCCACATCAGCCCCGAAGACCTGCTCAAGACCATTCCCCGCGCGCCGCACTGAGTGACGCACCGGCGCAGTCCTAAGGGATTGCGCCGGGTTGTCCAGGCGCCAGTGCCTCACTCAAAACCTGCTCCAGAACCTCGAAGCAGTGTTTGATATGCGCCTGCTTCAAGGCTTGAGGCCGGGTCACCAGATAGATCTCCATCGCTGGAAACGTCATCGACGCAAACAGCTCCACCAGATCGCGCCCCAGAATCCGCGGCATGACCGCAATCCCCATCCCGCGCCGTACCGCCTCGACCTGAGTCGTGAACGAACTCACCCTGATCTGCCGGCCCTCAAGGCCTGCGGCCTTGGCCGCGCGCATCTGCGGCAGGTTGTCCAGGGGTGGAAGCAAGCCGATGGTGGCGGCCGTCGCCGGGGTGATGTCCGGGCACCTGCGCAACAAGTCAGCACTGGCGAACACGCCATACTCAAGCTTGCCCAATGCGCGATAGATCAGCGAAGGCTCACCCTGATGCGCAGTGCGCACCGCGATGTCCGCCACGCCGCGGGCCAGCTTGTGAAACTCGGCGCTCACCTGCAGCTCCACCGAGCAGCCTGGATGAACCGACGTCACCCGATGGGCTGCCTCCAGCACCCAAGGGGCAAAGCCCTCGCCTGCACTGACCAGGATGCTGCCGCGCAGTTCGCTCTGCGACTGCGTGAGGCCCACAGTGCTCTGGCGCCTCAGCCCTTCCTCTGCGGCCAGGGCGACTTCCACCAGTGATTGTCCCCGCGGCGTCAGCCAACAGCCCTCGACACCTCTTTGCAGCAGTGGCTCGCCCAGGGCCGTTTCCAATTGGCTCAAGCGACGGGACACCGTCGAGGCCGCCACCCCCAGCAATTGGCCGGCCTGCAGAAAACTGCCGCGCCGCCAGACCGCCAGCAACAGGCGCAGATCATCCCAATTCGCTTCCAAAGCCCTACTCCCTGCTGGTCGCTTTGCAAATTCGCAAAGCCATTATGCAGGACTCGCTGTTTTTCCGTGGTGCTGGCCAAGGTATATCTAGCGCCCTCCAAACCCATGGAACGGACCGTATGAGCACTGCCCCCGAACACCGCACCCAAGCGAACGCCGATGCCGGCTATCGCCCTGAAATGCATTACACCTTTGTCACCGGGGCCACTGGCCTGCTGGGCAACAATCTGGTCCGGCAACTGCTGGCCCGAGGCTGCCAGGTCAAGGCCCTGGTACGTTCAAGAGCCAAGGGTGAACAGCAGTTCGGTTCGCTGCCAGGGTTGGAACTGGTGGTGGGCGACATGGCCGATGTCGACTGGTTCGCCGCTGCACTGCATGGCTGCGACACGCTGTTTCATACCGCGGCGTTCTTTCGCGACAACTACAAGGGTGGCAGTCACTGGGAACAACTGCAGAAGATCAACGTCCTGGGCACCCAGCGCTTACTGGAGCGGGCCTACAGCGCCGGTATCCGCCGCTTCATCCACACCTCGTCGATTGCCGTGCTCAAGGGCGAGCCCGGCCAACTGATCGACGAGACGTGCCTGCGTGACCCCGCCGATGCGGATGACTACTACCGCAGCAAGATCCTCGCCGATCAAGCAGTGCTGGCGTTCCTCGAGAGCCATCCGCAGATGCATGCCTGCATGGTTCTGCCCGGCTGGATGTGGGGCCCCGGAGACATCGGGCCGACGTCCTCCGGACAATTGCTCAACGACGTGGTGCTTGGCCGCCTGCCCGGCCTGGTTCCAGGCAGTTTCTCAGTGGTCGACGCCCGCGATGTGGCACTGGCGCAGATTGCCGCCGCGCGCCAGGGACGCCGGGGCGAACGCTACCTGGCGGCGGGCCGGCACATGACCATGGCCGAACTGGTACCGCTGCTGGGGCGTGTCGCTGGCGTCAGGACCCCAGTGCGCCCGTTGCCAGTCCCTTTGCTCTATACCTTGGCGGCGGTGCAGGAACTCTATGCCCGCTTGACCGGCAAGCCGGTGTTGCTGAGCCTGGCCACGGTGCGTCTAATGCTTCAGGAATCCGGTCGCAGCCGTTTCGACCCGAGCAAGAGCGAACAGGAACTGGACCTGAGCTTCCGGTCCCTGGAACGCACCATCAGCGATACCCTGGCCTGGTATCAGGACCATGGCTGGCTTCCCAGACAGGCGCCGGCCGCCCATTCCTCGAACCGCACCAAGCAGGACGTAACCAGACCTTGAACAGCACCATCATCCTCATGCGTCACGGTCAACCCGAAGGCATAGCGAACGACAGGATTTCAGCACTCGACATGCAGGGCTGGATCCAGGACTACGATCGCTCGGCAATCACTGCGCACCCAGCCCCACCATCCAGTCTGCAACTGGCCGCCAGCGCCGCCGTGATTGTCTCCAGCAGCGCTCCTCGAGCACTGGCATCGGTGCAGGCCCTGGGGCTGCAACCGACCTTGGTGGACCCACTGTTCTGCGAGGCGCAACTGCCTTATGGACCTTGGCGACAACCACGCCTGTCACCTATTACCTGGGCGGCCATTCTGCGAATCCTGTGGTGCTGCGGTTACTCCAGGCACGTCGAAACCGCCACTGCGACCCGGAGTCGGGCGGCAGCCGCCGCCCTGCAACTTCAGTCCCTGACCCAGCAGGGCCCCGTGCTGTTGCTCGGCCACGGCTGGATGAATCGGCTGATTGGCAAACAGCTGGCTGGCGCCGGTTGGCGTCGCCAAGAACGCTCCGGCAGCCGCTATTGGAGTGCGACGGTGTATCGGCGTAGCACTGCCTGATCGTTGCGGCGTCATAAGTCCTGACGCTAGATGGCCCAGCGCTCAACCAGCAACACAATCATTGAATTTAACGCTGCATGTTGCGGTCTATAACGCGCCTCTCAAGCCGCAAACAGGTATAGTTGCCGGCTTGCCTGGCGCGTCGCGGGCAGCTCGGGCTGCAGGGCTTTATCAGGACTTAATGGTTGCCGTGTGTTGGTAAGACTTCTATTGATTGCACTACTGCTGGCGGTATCGGCCTGCAGCTCCAATTCCTCCAGCCCTGGCGGCAACGCGCCCCTCAAGGCCGGTGAATACCGGGTCAAGCGTGGCGACACGCTGTATTCGATCGCCAGCCGCAATGGCACCAACTGGAAGGAAGTGGCGCGGCTCAACGGCCTCAAGGCGCCCTACACCGTGGAAGTCGGCCAGGTGCTGCGGGTTGGCGGCGCGACCAGGACCACCCGCGTGGTCAGCAGCAAGTCGCGCAGCACCGCCAGCAAGAGCAAGGTCAAGGCCGCACCGCCCGCCCCGCCGATGCCCAAGGTCACCCTGCAAGGCTGGAGCTGGCCGCTGCGCGGGGTGCTGATCGGCCGTTTCTCCCCCACCGGCAAGCTCAACCAGGGCATCCGCATCGCCACCACTCAGGGCCAGCCCATCCACGCCACCCTGGGCGGCAAAGTGGCGTTCGCCGGCTACATGCGCGGTTACGGCAACCTGATGATCCTCCAGCACGGCCCCTCCTACACCAGCACCTACGCCTACAACAGCCGCTTGGTGGTCAAGGAAGGCCAGATGGTGATCAAGGGCCAGAAGATTGCCGAGGCCGGGTCCCAGGACACCGACCGCGCCCAGTTGTACTTCGAAATCCGCGCCAATGGCGTACCGGTGGACCCATTGCGGTTGTTGCCGCCGGGGTGAGTGCAGCACGACCGCTGTGCTGAAGGCCCAGGAAAGTCATCGACACCTGGGTCGATGACTTCTCGCACCATTGAGCAGAGGCTGCGCGGAGTCAAATGCCTCGCAGTTCGTGCTCGATGTCATCGGGCTTGCCACTCCACCAGTCGGGAGTGGCAAGCAACCCCGGGCTTGCCACCTGCTTTTCAAGCTGCGACTTCAACTTCTTCAGATATACCCGGGTCTGGATGGTCGGCTCCAGCTGGCAGAGGGCTTGCCAAGCCAGCTGGATATATTCCAGGTAGCGCGTGGCCTGCTCTGCACAGGTAGAGGAAGACTCCCATCGATCAGTAAACGCACCAAGGTAGGACAAGGCGTTCTTCGCCAGTATTTCCCTGGCGCCCAGCTCCTGGGTGCTGCCGATCAGTTCCTTCAAGGCTGCGCATCCCAAGTCTTTGCTGGCCTGGGTATACAGGGGTGAGCGCTCTT
The DNA here is from genome assembly GCF_018390395.1 of Pseudomonas sp. RC4D1. Lineage (NCBI taxonomy): Bacteria > Pseudomonadati > Pseudomonadota > Gammaproteobacteria > Pseudomonadales > Pseudomonadaceae > Pseudomonas > Pseudomonas sp. RC4D1. Next base: position 935,937 of record NZ_JAHBAW010000003.1, on the reverse strand, counting down.
CAGTCAGTACCCACTTCAGTCGCGCATCATCCTGGCCCAGTGCATTCGCTACGCCATTGGGCAAGGCGAACACCTGGATGGCACTGTGTATCAGAGGCGGCGCGAGCACCGTCCGCAACGCATCCACATAGTGCTCATATGCTCGGGCAACTTCCCAGGCAGGAACACGCAGCGTGCCCTGTATAGGCTCTGCATCCAGATACAGGCGCTGTGGATCATCGCACTGAGCGGCAATGATCGCCGCCAATCGCAGCTCGCGTTCTCGGAGCGCTCTTTCCGGTTGGCTGCCGTCCTTTGAGACGCTCCCATAAAAGCTCCTGATAAAGCCGATACACACGTCATATTCGCTGCGAGCCTTGAATATGGCGCCCTGAAGATCGGCCGTGTAACAGAACTCGATCAACCCCAGCAGCTCACCGGCACGGCTCAACGCTCGCTCAAAGGCTTCCCGTGAGTAGAACGAGGCGGTTCTGCCCAACTGCTCGCCATACTGGAAATTCGCCATGTTGAGCATCGCGCTGGCCACGGCAACCTCTCCTTCATCGCTACGACTGGCCGCATCACGAATGAAGTCGTTGAGGGTCTGGACGTTCTGGAATTCACCCCAGGATTTCACCAACCGGGAAAACTCGGGAATGGTGAACTCCACTTCGCGGACCGCCAGGCTCATCTCATAGTGAATGTTTGCCAGAGACAGTTTGCTTCTGGCATGGCCCAGCTCTTCGATCAACTTCAGCAGGCGCTTGTTCTTAATCTCATCCTTGGGAGATTGTGCGGCGTTGAGCGCTACTTGCTTGTGCTGCTCCTGTTCCTTGGTATTGGCATTGCCGAACATGTTGGCTCTGAAGGCCGAGTGGAAACCCAACAAGTGCTCTTCAACCACCTGGGCCACCTTGGGCTCGGTCTCACGCAAGATGGTCTGCAGGATGATTCCGCGCCAGTCCAGTTGGCCCTCGGCATGTCGATCAGCCGCCGCGCCAAACACCGACAAGCTGCGGCAGATGCGCTTGGCCTGGCGCGGATTGGTGGGAAACCACTCGGCGGTCTGCGCGATGGCCGTGTCCGGCAGGAATGGGCAGCAGTATTTCAGGTTCCTGGCGACCATTCGCTGCACCTGCTTCGGGCTTGGCTCGGGCAGGGTCACCGGTACATCGATGATCTTGTCCAGAAAGTGCTGGGCCGACTCGCCGAAGGCTTCGGAATAGGAGCGAAGTGCCTTGCCCACCACGTCCTTGTCGAAGGCCAGGACAAAGACAAATCCCGGCCAGTCCAGAAGTTCCCGCAGCGTCAACAGGGTCGTCGGGAGCATCCGGGGATCGGCACGGTCGAGGTCGTCGACAAAGACAATGATGCGTCTATCGCCCAGTTGCTTGCGCAGGGCATCCAGGTCGCTTTTTTCCAGTTGCAGTATTTCGCTCAGTTTCTCGAAGACCAACCCTGCCGCGCCGGCGGCCAAGGTTACGATTTCGCTGTAGCTGGCCGACTCGGGCAGTTTGAGGTCAGCGGTTTTATTGGCGGCTTTTCCCAGGATCTCGGCGATCTTTTTCGACTGGCGCTTGGTCCAGTGCTTGAAGGGTTCGCCAACACCTGAACGTTGCAGTGTATCCGCCAGCGCCAGATAGAACTGAACGATGAACTCCTGCTCCCCGGTGGTGCGCCACGCGGGAAGCCGGATGACAATATCGTCGTTCTTCTCAGCAATCTGCTGCAGAAAATTCAGCACGCTGGTCTTGCCGCTGCCCCACTGACCATAGAGGCCGATCCGCGCCGACCAGCCCAAGGGCGTCGCGGTGATCATGCGGTAGACCAGCTTGGCCACCGGCCAGCGGTCCAGAAGGTCGTCCTCGCGTCGGGTCAGCGCCGCGTCGTGCCCACCCGGGGCGGTAAAAGTCTGTGTGGCTGACATCTGCTTACGTCCTTACTGCTGCGGCTTGATCAGCTCGATGGAAATCATTTTGTGCATGCCACTGAGGGGCACCAGACGCTTGGCGTCCATCTGGTAGAAACCGGCCACCGGACTGATGGACGCCGGCATGGCCGGGGTGCAACCGGTCAGGCTGTAGAGGTTCATGTAGTCGGCATTGGGGTCGCCCACGGTGCCCTGGCGCATGGACAGGCTGCAACGCAGACTGCCCTTGAGCCCCGGGCCACCGTCACCCTGGACTTCCAGGCGCAACGGGCAGACACCCATGCGCCGCCCACCCATCCAGGGGTCCTGGGCCTGCGGGCATTCCTGGTCGCCGACGGTGGCCATGACCTGGCCCACCAACTGGCGCAGGTCCTTGTTCTGGTCGGGCCAGACTTCGCCGTTGTCGACCATGCGGTCCTTGATGAACAGGGTGTAGCGCACAGGGAAGCCGACCTTGTTGCTGAGCATGAACGCGCCCTGGGAATAGGCCAGCTTGTCGCCGGCGATGCAACCGGCGCGATCGGTGACGGAGAACTCGGTGGTGTTGAGGTTCTTGATATCGGTGCCGCCGTTGAATCTGATCAGGCACTGGGCTTGCCGGCCATCGCGGCAGTTGTTTTCCACCAGGCGCAACCCCTTGCCGACCACAGCGCTGTCGTCGATGACAAAACCGTTGAAGTTGGTCATGTCGCTGGGCAGCACGCGGTTGACCCGCAAGTCGACGAGAAAATCGCCGTTCTGTGCCAGCGAAGGCTCCAGGTTCATCGAGAAGCGTGCATTGCATTGCTGCTTCAGGGTCACCTTGAAGTTCTGCGCATCCGGCAGGCCACCGATCATGCCACCCGCACCGATCGGCAGGCCGAGAACGCTGCCCAGGGTGCTCAGAATGCCCGAGATCATGGCCTTGGTCTTGGCATAGGCCTCCAGCTCGTCGTTGGTCATGTTGCTGACTTGGGCTTGGCTGAAGTTTTTCGACTGCTTCCAGTTGAAGCTGGTGGTGGAGCTGATGGTCCCGCTGAGCCGGGCTTCGTCGCAGGCCCCGCGTTCCTGGCAGAACTTGAGGTTGAAACCCCAATCCTTGTGGAAGATATCGAAGATGTTGAACATCGGTTTGCTCAAGGCCATCACCAGCATGCCCTGCTGGCGCGCGCCGATCACCACGGGACCGGACTCAAGGCCCTTGGCGGTGGCGTATTTGGGCACGCTTACCGGGTATTTGCGCTCGAAATCCGAAGAATCGACGTGGAACGGCGGCTCAAACGTGATGGGATAGTCGCCTTCGTTCTCGATCACCAGGGTGATGAAATCAGGCTCCGCTGCCTGAGTCTCAAGGCTTAGTACCGCCAATGGCAGGCTAAGCAGGCAGCTTGTCAGCAAAGTCGTTTGGCAACGGGTCCAGAATCCAGTCCTGCGCATCGTCAATCCTTGAACATGGGAGAGGGGGCGCTCACTTTAAATGCTTTATGGCGTATTGCCACCCCCCTTCTCTTGCTCGCTCCGGATCAGCGTCAGGCGCCACCGGCGAATGTTAAAATCGTTTAACCGTGCTCCCCGGGCCGCATCGGTCTACATTCAATCACCAGGCTCGCCCTCCTCCTCTGGCCTGAGCCGACTCAACTGCAGCGAGCCCCCCCATGCCGCCATTCGAGACACGCCCTATCCAGGTGCAGTACCTCAAAGCCGCCTGCTCAAGTTGCAGCGTTCTGGAATTGTGTTTGCCCCTGGGCCTCAGCCACCAGGAGGTCGAACGCCTGGACACCTTGATCCTGCAACGGGTCAGGGTGAAGAAAGGCCACACGCTGTATCGCGCCGGCGATCCCTTGAGCTCGCTGTACGCGGTGCGCCTGGGGTTCTTCAAGACCAGCGTGCTGTCGGTGGACGGTCGTGAACAGGTCACCGGGTTTCAGATGGCCGGGGAGATTCTCGGGCTGGATGCCATCAGCAGCAACCTGCACGCCTGCAGCGCCTTTGCCCTGGAAGATGGCGAGGTGTGCCCGATTCCCTTTGCCCAGTTGGAACAGCTGTCCCAGGCCCTGCCTTCGCTGCAGCACAACCTGAACAAGATCCTCAGCCGGGAGATCGTGCGTGATCACAGCATGTTGCTGCAGATGGGCAACATGAACGCCGACGAGCGTCTGGCAGCCTTTCTGCTCAATCTGTCGCAACGCCTGAGCCTGCGGGGCTATTCGTCACGGGCCTTTGTCCTGCGCATGCGCCGCGAGGAGATCGGCTCCTACCTGGGCCTGCGCCTGGAAACCATTTGCCGGTGCATCGCCCATCTGCGGGATCAGGGCTTGGTGATCATCGACGGCAAGCAGGTCCAGATCCTCGATCTGGAAGGCCTGAAACAGCGGGTGGCGGGTTGTCATAACGCCGCCAGGGAATAGTCCCCCGCCCCTCAAGGCTGCAACTCCACGCTGTCCCGGTATTCCGGCACCGACACCGACCAGCCCAGTTCCAGGCTGATGCGCCGGCGCAAGGTGTCGGCGGCGTTGGCCTCGCCGTGGACCACGTAGGTGTGTTTCGGCGGGCGCTTGAAGCCTCGCAGCCATTGCATGATCTCGTCGGCATCGGCATGGGCCGAGAGGCTCTGCATGGCCGTGACCTCGGCGCGGATCGGCACTTCCCGGCCATGGATACGTACCGACTCGGCGCCAGCGATGATCTGCGCACCACGGGTGCCGCCGGCCTGGAACCCGGGAATCAATAGGCTGTTGACCGGGTCGGGCGCCAGTACCTTGAGGTGGTACAGCACCCGACCGCCGGTGGCCATGCCGCTGGCGGCGATGATCACCGCCGGGGTCTTGAGCGAGTCCAGGGCCATGGATTCCTGGGTGCTGCGCACGATGTGTGCGACATGGCACATGCCTTCGCACTCTTCCCGGGACAGCCGATGGTCACTGCGAAAGCGCTGGTACAGATGGGTGGCGTCGGTGGCCATCGGGCTGTTGAGGTAGATGGGCAGGTCGGGAATCGCCTGGCGCTGGCGCAAGCGATACAGGTGATACATCAGTAACTGCGCGCGGCCCACGGCAAAGGACGGCACCAGGGTGATGCCGCCACGCTGGGCGGTGCGGTTGATGACGTCAGCCAGTTGCTGCTCGGGGTCGTCCCGGGAATGCAGGCGATCGCCATAGGTCGACTCCACCAGCAGGTAGTCGGCCTGTTCGATGCTTTGCGGGGCGAACATCACCGGGTCCTGCATGCGTCCCAGGTCGCCGGAGAACACCAGTGCCATGCCTGCGGCATCCACCTGGACCGTGGCGGCGCCGAGAATATGCCCGGCACCGCGCAATTGAATGTGCATCCCCGGCACCACCTCCACTCGGTGCTGCAGTTGCACCGGGTGCAGAAGTTTCAGGGCCTGCTCGGCATCGCGCTCGGTATACAGCGGCAATGCCGGGGAGTGCTTGGAATAGCCATGACGATTGGCATAGGCCGCCTCCTCTTCCTGCAGGCGACCGCTGTCGCGCAGCAGAATCTTCGCCAACTCGCAGGTAGCCGCTGTGGCATACACCGGCCCGCGATAGCCGTTGCGCACCAGCACCGGCAGGTAACCGCTGTGATCAAGGTGAGCATGGGTCAGGACAATGGCATCCAGTTCACGCAGTGGCAGGCCAAAGGCCTCCCAGTTGTGCTGGCGCAGTTGCTTGTAGCCCTGGAACAGCCCGCAGTCCACCAGCACATGCCGGCCCTCGTGCTGCAACAGGTATTTGCTGCCGGTGACAGTGCCGGCGGCACCGAGAAAACTAATGCGCATCGTCATCTCCTGGCTGCCGGGCAGGGCCACGGCTCAAGCCCGATCTCACTCCTGAGGCTCCACCAGCATCAGGCTGCAAGGTGTGTGATACAGCAGTTGCTCGGCGCTGGAGCCGATGAAGCGTTGCAAGCCTCGGCGATGCACACGCCCGAGGACCATCAGGTCGAAATCGTTGTCGGCGGCGAAGCGTGCGATGACCTGATGCGGCACACCCTCCAGGCGATAACAGTGCTCAGGGGCAATGGCGTAGCGCTCGGCCAGGGTCTCGAAGGCTTCCTGCTGCGCATCATTCACCGCATCGCGCAAGCTGATGTTGGTGTCAGGACTGTAGATCGGCAGGCCGGTGGCGTTCTCAGTGGCCCAATCCACCACATTCAGCAAGTGCACCCGGGCACCGCAGTGTTTGGCCAGGGTCGCGCACATCTCGAGAATGCGTTGGTTCAGGCCCTGGGTCAGGTATTCCAGATGGGACAGGTCCAGGGCGGCCAATACCTTCAACGGCAAGGGGTGCCGGCAGTCCGTTACCAGGTGCAACGGCTGGCGCAGCTCGCGCAGCAGCAACCAGTCCAGAGGCTGGTAGAAGATGCGCCTGAGGCTTGGCACCGGCTGGGCGTCCTTGACCACCAGGTCCGGGTGGTAGTCGCTCACATAGTCGAGAATCTCCTGCAGGCGAGCCTTGGCCCACAGCACCTCGGTGCTCACCTGCAAACCGTGGGCCCGCTCGAAGCGGGCCTGTTGTTCCAGCCAATGCCGATGCACCTGCAGGTAGCCTTCCCGGGCCTGGGCCATGGCTTGATGATCGAACAGCCCCGCCACCTCCAGCACCTCGACGAAGTCAAAGGCGACGATGTGCAAACTGGCGCCCAAGGCCCGGGCCAACGCGCTTGCGCGATCAAATGCCGGGCTGCGGGACAGGGCCGTAGGTGCAATCAATAGCACGCGTTGCAGTGTGGACATGGGCACCTCCCGGACGGCGCACTGAACAACGGCCAGGGCGCCCCCAGCCGATGCCTCGATGATGCTCGCCACCCGCGCCGCCGGCTTGATAAAAATCACAAAGCGGCGGGTTAACGCCGCGTCGGCAGTGAATATCCGAGCCCCTGAGCCGCGTCTGATCCAGATCAGATCCTGCCCCCTGCAACAGGCGTAAAGGATAGGAACCACGCGGCCTGGGGTCGCGGGCCACGCTTGATCATCCCTAGAGGATCGCCCCCATGTTCAGCATCAAAGAACACAATGACCAGGCCGCCGCAGCCTATGGCTGCGTGACCGGTCAGCACTGGATCGAAGCCCTTGATGATGGCCGCCACGTGCTGATCAGGCCCCTGACAGAGCAGGATCGGCAGCGCGAATACGATTTCATCAAGCGGCTGTCCGCCGATTCCCGGCACATGCGTTTTCTGGCCCAGATCAAGGAGCCCGACACCGCCATGCTTAACCAGTTGATGGACGTCGATGGCAAGCAGCGCCTGGCATACATAGCCCTGGTGCATGAAAACGGCAAACTGATTGAAATCGGCGTCAGTCGTTATGCCGCCGCCACCGGCGATCAATGCGAATGCGCGGTCACTGTCGCCGATGAATGGCAGCACCTGGGCCTGGGCTCATTGCTGATGACCCACCTGATCCGCGCAGCCCGCCAGCATGGTTTTCAGCAGATGTATTCAGTGGACAGCGCCAACAACCAGCCGATGCGTGAGCTGGCCGCTGCCTTGGGTTTCACCACCCGTACCGATCCCGACGATGCCCATCAGGTGGTGCACCGCCTGTTCCTCTGACCCGAGCTGCCACGCCGCCCCATGGCGGGCGTGGCCGGCCCCTGTCACTGCTGGGGTTCGCGCGGTGGCTTGACCGCCCAGATACTGCAGGGTGCCTGCAACAGCAGGTGCTCGGCAGTGCTGCCCAGGCGCTTGTGCACACCACGGTGCTGGGTGGTGCCCATGACAATCACATCGCTCTGATGCTCCTCGGCGAAGCGGCAGATTTGCTGCAGCGGCATGCCTTCAATGAAGTGACTGCGTTCCGGGGGCACACCGTGGCGCTCCGCCAGCGCGCGATAAACCTCGTGTTGCGCCGCGCCCAGGGCTTCATACAAACCACTGGCCAAGGACAGCGCGCCGGCGCCGGTGTCCTTGGCATAGACCGCCACCCAGTCATACACATGCAGCAGGTCCAGCTCGGCGTCGCACTGCTCGGCCAGTTTTACCGCCGCGTCGACGATCTGATCGTTGAACTGCAAGTCCTGCACTTCGCTGCGCAGCACGTCGATGATCGCCAGCACCCGCCGCGGCCGCGGGTGGCGGGCTTCGGTCACCAGATGCACCGGCAAGGTGCAGTCGCGCAAGAGTTGCCAGTCCAGCGGGGTATAGAAGATCCGCCGCATCGCCGACTCGGCATGGGCATCCTTGATGATCAGGGCCAGGGGCATTTCATTGGCGAACTGCTGGATCGCCTGATACGGCTGGGTGACCCACAGCGCCTCGCACGTCACCTGCAGGCCCTGCTCGCGCATCGGTTGCGCCTGTTGTTCCAGCCATTGCCGGTGCTGTTGCAGATAGGCCACCTGCAATTGCTCGGCCTGGCCGCTGTCGAACAGCCCTGCCAGCGTCAGCGCCTGAAGATGATCCAGGGCGACCATGTGCACCGGCAGTTGCAAGGCCTTGGCCAGTTGCGCAGTGCGCTCGAAAGCCGCGGTGCGCTGCATCTGCTGGGGCGCGATCAAGAGTAAACGTGGTGTTTGCGACATGGTTCACCTCGGCTCAAGCGCTTGAAAAAAAACCGCAAGGGGCACTCAAGACTGAGCGCTCTGGCCAGAGGCGAGTTGATCTTTGTCAGGCGTCGCGTTTTTTTTCCAGGGCCTGGTTACTGCAGCCAGACGCCGCCCCACATCGCCAGGGTCAACAGCACCTGCCCGGGTATGACGCAGAGGGCAAAGCGCCGCCCGCCACTGATGGCTGCCAGCACGCACTTGCTGAGTGCGTTGCTGCTGACGGCCAGCATCACCACGCTGCCGATGGCCGCGGCGGGCAATTGCCCGGACTTGACCAGCGAAGCAATGGACGCCGTGGACGCATGGGCATCGGCAAAACCGCTAATCAGCGCGGTCAACATCACCCCCAACTGCCCGAAATAGTTGAGCATGAGCGAAGACGCGAAGGTGATGGCGCTCATGGTCAGGGCCACGATCAAGGCCAGCTTGGGATTGAACGCGCCCTTGTCGCTGACCGGTTCGACGCTGCCGGGATCGGTGCGGGGAAACATCAGGCAGGCGGCATACAGCGCCGTGCTCGCGCCCCCCAGCAGCAGGGGCAGCCACATGGCCTGCAGCAGCGCGCTATCGACCGTCGCCAGAATCAGGCCGATCTGCGCCACCGTGGCCAGGTTGGAGAGAATCGCCGCCGCGCCGAGGGTCCGGACCTGCTGCGGCGCGTTGGCGACCCGCTGGCCCATGGAGACGATGGTCAAGGTGCTGGACACGAACCCCGACGCTACGGCGCTCAGGGCATACCCGTAATGGGTGCCCAGGGCTCGTACCGCCACATGTCCCAAGGCGCCCACCGCCATCAACAGCACGGTCAGGGTGCCTATGGTGCGCAGGTTGAAGGCGCCATAGGGACCGATGAACCGGTCGGGCGCCAGGGGCAGGATCACCAGCGCCGCCACCAGCAGGGTCAGACCATCGGCGATTTCCCGGTCGCTCAACTGACTGCGCACAAAGTGATGGAGTGTCTGTCGATAGGCCAGCAAGGCAGTCATGACAACGGCGATGGCCAGCGCCAGCTCCGGGGCCGTGCCACATAAGGCCCCGAGGATCAGCACCGCCAGCAGCGCCACTTCGCTGGTGACCCCCGGGTCCTCTTGCTCGTTGCGCCAGTAGGCCACCGTCACCAACCCGGCCACCGCAATGGCCAGCGAGGCCAGCAGCAGCGGGCCGCCGACTCGCTGGCCGATGAACCCCAACAGCGCGGTGATGGCGAAGGTACGCAACCCGGCGCTGCCACGCTGAGGCCCCTGCCCTTTGCGCCGCTCGCGCTCCAGGCCCACCAGCATGCCGATCCCCAGGGCCGCGGCGGCGTTGGTCAGGTCGATGGTTTCAAGCATTGCACGCCCCAGGAAGACAGCCCACACCGAGAATAGAGCGCTGCCGGCGCTTTCGCGAATCGGCCGCCCAGCGCCTTGCAGGAGCCGGCTTGCCGGCGAAGACTGTGTTGAGGGCGATGCAGGGTTTGCGGGCTTCTTCGCTATGGGTCAGGCGCGGCCATGGCGTTTCAGAGTCTGGCTGGGCAACTCCTTGAACAGCGCTCGATAGCTGCTGGAGAAGCGTCCCAGGTGCCAGAACGACCAGTGCATCGCCACCTCGGCCACGGTGGTTTCGCCAGGGCCACGGCTGAGCAACTCCCGGTGTGCGCTGTTGAGCCGGCGCAGGCGCAGCCATTGGCTGGGGGCCATGCCGGTAAAGGCCTTGAACGCACTCTGCAACTGGCGCAGGGAGACCCCGGCCACCTGGGACAGCTCCAGCAGGTTGAGGGTTTCTTCAGGGACGTCGGCGGCCCATTGCGCCACCCGCTGCATGATGCCCCGCTCCTCGTTGCGCCGTTGCAGGCTGCCCGGGTCCAGGCGCACGCAGGCGTTGTCGAGGATGTACAGGCAGTCGTCCAGCAGTTGCTGGGTCAGCGCTTCGCGGCTGGGTGGGTCGAGGGTCTGGGACAGGCGGGTCAAGGTGGCGCTCAGCCAGCGGCAGAACAGGGCATTCTGCTGGTTGGTCAGCGGGGCCATGAACAGGCCCTCCAGGCGTTCCACTCCCAGGCCCTGGCGCTGGACGAATTCGGGGCCGAACACCACCGCCACTTCCTGGTAGTTCTCCGGGGTGATCCAGATGTTGCGGCTCTCGCCATTGAGCAGGTAGAGGGCGTTGTCGCTGCGATCGAAACAGAACGCCAGGGCGCCTTGCGGGGCACTGAAATTCTGCTCGACCCGGGTGTTCATGCACTCCTCGTAGATCTCTACGCCCTGCAGGTCGAGGTAGCGCACCAGGCCGTTGAAATGCCCGGGGGACATCTGCTGGTAGTGCTGGACCCAACCCGGGGTAGCACGGATCTGATCGGCGACATCGAAGGTGTTGAAGGCTTGAACCTGAAGCGGATTGGACGCTGTCATCGGGGGACCTTGCGCACTCTTTTGGTGCGCTTTGGTGCTGCTTAAAGTGGATAGATGGAACAACAAGGCTCGCCCAAGATAGTCGCCAATGCGCCGCAGGGGAAGCCTTGCCGGGATACTCCCGCTCACCTCGGTGCAGACAAAACCAATCATCGAGGTCTTTATGAACGCCCCTTTCGATCAGCTTTCCTCCTGGCTGAAAGATCACAAGATTACCGAAGTAGAGTGCGTGGTCAGCGACCTGACCGGCATTGCCCGCGGCAAGATCGCGCCCACCAACAAGTTCCTGCATGAGCGCGGCATGCGCCTGCCGGAAAGTGTCCTGCTGCAAACGGTAACCGGGGATTTTGTCGACGACGACCTGTACTACGAACTGCTGGACCCGGCGGACATCGACATGATCTGCCGCCCCGACTCGTCATCGATCTACCTGGTGCCCTGGGCTATCGAGCCCACGGCCATCGTCATCCACGACACCTTCGACAAGTTCGGCAACCCCATCGAGCTGTCGCCGCGCAACGTGCTGAAAAAAGTGCTGCAGCTGTACACCGACAAGGGCTGGCAGCCGATCGTCGCCCCGGAAATGGAGTTCTACCTGACCCAGCGCTGCGAAGACCCGGACCTGCCGCTCAAGGCGCCCCTGGGCCGTTCGGGACGGGCGGAAAGCGGCCGCCAGTCGTTCTCCATCGATGCCGCCAACGAGTTCGACCCGCTGTTCGAAGACGTCTATGACTGGTGCGAAGCCCAGGGCCTGGACCTGGACACGCTGATCCACGAAGACGGCCCGGCACAGATGGAAATCAACTTCCGCCACGGCGACGCCCTGGATCTGGCGGACCAGATCACCGTGTTCAAGCGCACCCTGCGCGAGGCCGCGCTCAAGCACAACGTCACCGCCACCTTCATGGCCAAGCCGGTGGCCGATGAGCCCGGCAGCGCCATGCACCTGCACCAGAGCGTGGTGGACATCGCCACCGGCAAGCCGATCTTCGTCGACGAACATGGGCAGAAGAGCCAGCTGTTCCTGCACCACATCGGCGGCCTGCAGAAGTACATCCCCAAGGTGCTGCCGATGTTCGCCCCCAACGTCAACTCGTTCCGCCGCTTTTTGCCGGACACCTCGGCCCCGGTGAACGTCGAATGGGGCGAGGAAAACCGTACCGTCGGCCTGCGGGTGCCCACCGCCAGCCCCGACGCCATGCGCGTGGAAAACCGCCTTCCCGGCGCCGATGCCAACCCTTACCTGGCGATTGCCGCCAGCCTGCTGTGCGGCTACCTGGGCATGGTCGAGGGCATCGAGCCCAGCGCCCCGGTGGAAGGCCGGGCCTATGAACGCCGTAACCTGCGCCTGCCGATCACCATCGAGGACGCGCTGGCGCACATGGAGGATTGCCCGACCATCGAGCAGTACCTGGGGCGCAAGTTCGTCCGTGGCTATGTGGCGGTCAAGCGCGCCGAACACGAGAACTTCAAGCGCGTGATCAGCTCCTGGGAACGTGAGTTCCTGCTGCTCAGCGTCTGATTTCCCCACCTTCTGCAATCAATAAAAACAACCCGAAGAGGTGTCGATATGCGTCTTTTGCAAGCAGTGATCCCGGCCGCACTGGCGGTCTTGTGCAGCACCGCCGTCCAGGCACAACCCAGCGTCAGCGTGTACAACTGGACCGACTACATCGGCCAGACCACCCTCGCCGACTTCCAGGGGCAAACCGGGGTCAAGGTGATCTACGACGTGTTCGACTCCAACGAAACCCTGGAGGGCAAGTTGCTGGCCGGGCGCACCGGCTACGACGTGGTGGTGCCCTCCAACCATTTCCTGGCGCGCCAGGTGAAGGCCGGCGCGTTCCTCAAGCTGGACCGCTCGCAGTTGCCCAACTGGAAGAACCTGGACCCCAAGCTGCTGGCGCTGCTGGAGCAGAACGACCCCGGCAACCAGTACTCGGTGCCCTACCTGTGGGGCACCAACGGCATCGGCTATAACGTCGACAAGGTCAAGCAGGTGCTGGGCATCGAGCGCATCGACTCCTGGGCGGTGCTGTTGGAGCCTGCGAACCTGAAGAAGCTCCAGCAGTGCGGGGTGTCGATGATGGACTCGTCGGACGAGGTGTTTCCGGCGGTGCTCAACTACCTGGGGCTGGACCCGCGCAGTGAAAATCCCGAGGACTACAAGAAAGCCGAGGCCAAGCTGCTGACCCTGCGCCCGTACATCACCTACTTCCATTCCTCCAAGTACGTCTCGGACCTGGCCAACGGTGATATCTGCATCGCCTTCGGCTACTCCGGGGATGTGTTCCAGGCCGCCAATCGGGCCAAGGAAGCCAAGAACGGGGTGAACATCGCCTACGCCATTCCCAAGGAAGGCAGCAACCTGTGGTTCGACCTGCTGGCGATTCCCGCCGATGCCGGCAACGTCAAGGAGGCTCACGCCTTCATCAATTACCTGCTGGACCCGCAAGTGATCGCCAAGGTCAGCGGCTATGTCGGCTATGCCAACCCCAACCCGGCCTCCCAGCCGTACATGGACGCCGAGCTGGTGAACAATCCCGAGGTGTACCCGCCTCAGGACGTGCTCGACAAACTGTACATCTCCACCACCCAGTCGCCGGCCATCATGCGCTTGATGACCCGCTCCTGGAGCAAAGTGAAGTCCAACAAATGATTCAGCCAAACCTTTCGGGCAGTGCCAATGGGCACGCCCGCTCCTACTACGCCGCCTCCGCCGGCAGCCTGCCCGGCTACCCGTCCCTGGACGGGAACCTGAGCGCCGATGTCTGTGTCATCGGCGGTGGTTTCACCGGGGTCAACACCGCCATCGAACTGGCCCAGCGCGGGCTGTCGGTGATTCTCCTGGAAGGCCGGCGCATTGGCTGGGGCGCCAGTGGGCGCAATGGCGGCCAACTGATCCGCGGTATTGGCCATGACGTCAGCGGCTTTGCCCGCTACGTCGGCAAGGAGGGGGTGAAATACCTTGAGCATGCCGGGATCGAGTCAGTGGAGGTGGTGCGCCAGCGCATCGCCGAACACGGCATCGATTGCGACCTGCGCTGGGGCTTCTGCGAGCTGGCCAATACCCGGGCCCAGTTCGCGGCGTTCCAGGCAGAACAGGAGCATCTGGCGAGCCTGGGCTACCGCCACCCTACCCGCCTGGTGGCGCCTCAGGACATGCGTCAGGTGGTGGACTCCCCGGTGTATGCCGGGGGCCTGGTGGACATGGGTTCGGGGCATTTGCACCCACTCAAGCTGGTGCTGGGGGAAGCGCGGGTCGCGGCGTCCCTGGGGGTAAGGATCTTCGAACAGAGCCCGGTGCTGGAGCTGGTGCATGGCAACCGCGTCGAGGTGCGTTGCGCCACAGGCACCGTGCGCGCCGCCAGCCTGGTGCTCGGATGCAACGCCCACCTGGATGAACTGGAGCCACGCCTGAGCGGCAAGGTGCTGCCCGCCGGCAGCTACATCATCACCACCGAGCCATTGCCTGAGGAGTTGGCGACACAGTTGATCCCGCAGAACCTGGCGCTGTGCGACCAGAAAGTGGGCCTGGACTACTACCGGCTGACGGCGGATCGACGCCTGCTGTTCGGCGGTGCCTGCCACTATTCAGGACGAGATCCTGCGGACATCGGCGCCTACATGCGGCCGAAGATGCTCAAGGTATTTGCCCAGTTGCAGGATGTGGCCATCGACTTCCAGTGGGGCGGCAAGATTGGCATCACCGCCAATCGCTTCCCCCAGGTAGGTCGGCTGCACCAGTACCCCAACGTGTACTACGCCCAGGGCTATTCCGGCCATGGCCTGAATGTCACCCACTGGACTGCACGGCTGCTGGCCGAAGCCATCCATGCCGGGCACAGCCATGGCCTGGATGTGTTCAGCGCCGTCCCACACATGACCTTCCCCGGCGGCCCAGCCCTGCGCGCACCGCTGCTGGCCCTGGGCATGCTCTGGCACCGGATGCGGGAAATGCTCGGTTGACCGCCCGCCTTCGCCGGCCCATCTCGCTTGCTACGGAGCGGGCAGGTTCTCCAGGAGAACCGTCGCTGCGGAAAATCCAGCAACAGCGCATTGATCCGTTGTGGCCGCTCATTCTGGATGCCGGGCGCTCCAGGGTCGATGCGAGGAGCAGAACCTGGCAGATGGCGGCCGCAGCCCTGAGCAATATTGATGCTTCGAATGACACTGCCGCTGCTGCCGGCACTGTGCGGTGCTGGCAGGAGCGGCAGCCCCTCAGGCGGAAATCATTCCGACCTGGGACTGGCTGTGCTGACGAATCAGGCGCTGAGTGTTCAAGACCTTTTCCAGGGCCTGCTCGGAGTCGGGATCCTGCATGGGCGCACGAATCGCCGCCGACACCAGGCTGATCAGCTTGGCCATGACTTCGGCGTCAGTGGCCGGACGGCCCAGGCTCATGGCCTGCATCAGCAGGCGCAGTTCGGTGCCGGCCATCACCCCGGAAATCGCCTTGAGGGCAAACTGCAGGCGCACCCCCAATTCGTTGCGCGGCAGGTCCGGCAGCGCCAGGGCGAAGGCCTTGAAGAAGCGCTCGAACACCGGTTGGTAGTGTTCCTTGAGGTATTCCTGAATGAAGGGCGAGGTATCGCTGTACACCCGGCCCAGGAAACGGATGAACGACCGGCCTTCCAGGCCACCGCTTTCATCACTGCGCTCCAGGCCCATGGCCGGGGCGAACAGCACCCCCAGCAGGGTCTCGCAATCCAGCGGTCCCTGGGCCTGCTCTTCACATTTGGCCAACAGCTCCAGGCGTTGATCGTTGAGGGGGCCCAGGCGCTGCATCAGCAAGGCTTTCATCAGCGAATCCTTGTCGCCGAAGTGATAGTTCACCGCCGCCAGGTTGACCTGGGCGCGCTCGGTGATCTGACGCAGCAGCACGGCGTCGTAGCCGTACTTGATGAACAATGCCTCGGTCGCTTCCAGCAGTCGGGTCTTGGTGACATTGGGGGCACTGAGTTTCTTGGCGACCATGGAGGACTAACCTTTGCTGGGATGAAAAACTGACCGTTCGAACAGTGTTTTAAAAAAAAATTTGATTTTTTATACCCGCGAGAAGCCCTAAAAGCAAGCGTCTCAGGGACGTCCCCAGCGGCCCGAGGCCGTTTTGTGACCCGCGGGTTCCTGGTAGAAAAATCCCGAAAAAAGCCCGCAATTACCCGGTTCAGACAGCTGGCGCGCCAGGATGAACGCAGTTACTATTCAAACAAATTTTTTAAAATAATAAATAAAACCAGAGCTTGGCGTTGCCCCTGACCCCCCGCTGCACGAGCCCTACGTGGTGGGAGTGTTCAAGCATTCAGTCGAGCCAGCCGGCGCGGTAAGCGATGACAGCGACGATAATCGACCCAGGTTTTATCTCCCTGCAAGGCATAGGCAAGAGCTATCGGCTGGCGGAGCAACCGCTCCACATTCTCAAGAACGTTTCCCTGTCCATCGAAGCCGGTGAAAGCTGCGCCATTCTCGGTGCCTCCGGTTCCGGCAAGAGCACCCTGCTCAACATCCTCGGCCTGCTGGACCTGCCCGACAACGGCGACTATCGCTTTGCCGGGCACGATATCTTCCGCGCCAGCCCCGACCAACTGGCGGCGATCCGCAACCAGCAGATCGGCTTCGTCTTCCAGAGTTTCAACCTGCTGCCGCGCCTCAGTGCCCTGGACAATGTCGCCCTGCCCCTGAGCTATCGCGGAGTGGCACGGCGTGAATCGCTGGAACGCGCCCAGCACATGCTCGATCAGGTGGGCCTGGGGCAACGGGCCCACCACCGCCCGGCGGACCTCTCCGGCGGTCAGCGCCAGCGGGTGGCGATTGCCCGGGCCCTGGTGGGCGAACCCTCGGTGATCCTCGCCGACGAACCCACCGGCAACCTCGACAGCCACACCGCCCAGGAGATCATGGACCTGCTGCTGTCGCTGAACCGCGAGCGCCAGGTGACCCTGATCATCGTCACCCACGACCCGGGCATCGCCCAGCGCCTGGAGCGGCAGATCCGGGTCACCAACGGCGTGGTCCAGGAGGTCTGCCCGGCATGAGCCTCAAGGTCGAGCAAAGCGCCAGCCAGTTGCTGCACGAAGCCTTCGTCAGCCTGCGCACCCTAGGCAAGCGTTCGATCCTGGCTCTGCTGGGGATCGTCATCGGCAGTTCATCGGTGGTGGCCCTGATCAATATCGGCCACAACGCCGCCGAAGACGCCGCGGCCATCTTCCAGGACATGGGCACCGACACCCTGGCGGTGCAGTTCCCCGACACTTCGGGGGCGCGCACGCCCATGCCGGCGGTACTGGACATCGCCACCCTGTACAAGGCCCTGCCCAACCTG
This sequence comes from Pseudomonas sp. RC4D1, assembly GCF_018390395.1. NCBI lineage: Bacteria > Pseudomonadati > Pseudomonadota > Gammaproteobacteria > Pseudomonadales > Pseudomonadaceae > Pseudomonas > Pseudomonas sp. RC4D1. The sequence goes on along the minus strand of NZ_JAHBAW010000003.1, from coordinate 918,789 downwards.
CTGCACATCGCCCCGGTGGCATTGTTCAGCGGCCCGGTGGTGTTCCAGGGACGCACCACCAACGCCAACCTGGTGGGCAGCACCGCGGCACTGACCGACGCCATGCGCCTGCAGCTGCAGCAAGGACGCTTCCTCTCGGAATTCGATGCCGCCGAAACCTACGCGGTGGTGGGGGCACAAGTGGCCCAGGCACTGAGCCAGCCCCATGACCCACTGCGCCTGGGCGACAGAATCCGCATCAATGACTATCTGTTCCAGGTGATTGGCATCCTGCAACCGCAACCGGCTGCCGTGCTGATCCCGGTGCAGACCAACGAATCCCTGTTCGTGCCCCTGGAGGGCATGCGGCGGATTTCCTCCAGTGCGCAGATCAGCAACCTGATAGCCCGCGCCGCGCCCTCCCAGGACATGAACCAACTGGCCACGGCCCTGGGCGATGCGCTGAAAAAACAGCTACCGGGACGGGGCGTGGAAGTACAGATACCGCAAAAGATCATCGACGGCATGACCCGGCAAAGCCGCACCTTCGGTTACCTGCTGATGGCCCTGGGGGGCATCTCCCTGGTGGGGGGCGGCGTCGGGGTGATGAACGTGATGCTGATGAACGTCTCAGAACGGCGTCGCGAGATCGGCATCCGCATGGCCCTGGGCGCCAGGCGCCGGGATATCCGCAACCTGTTCCTGCTCGAAGCCGTGACCCTGACGGCGGTCGGTGCCCTGTCCGGGGCGGTGCTGGGCATGAGCGCCGCCTACCTCTATGCCCGGGTTTCCGGCTGGCAGTTTTCCCTGGCCTCTGCATCCTTGCCCCTGGGCATCGGCAGCACCTTGTTGATCGGCCTGTTCTTCGGCCTGTACCCGGCCATCTCGGCCTCGCGCCTGCAACCGGTGGAGGCGCTGCGCGATGAATGATCGCCAACGCGCCGGGCTGTTGCTGCTGTGGCTGATCAGCCCCTTGGGGCAAGCCGCCTCCCAGGACATGAATGTGGCTCGCCAAGCGTCAGCCCCGACCCTGCACAGCGGTTATGAACGCAGCGTCCTGTTGAGCCAGCAGCAGACCGACCTGACCCTCGCCGATGCGGTCTACCTGGGCCTGCGCAACAACCGCGGGATTCGCAGCGCCTACTTGCAGCGCGTGGCGCAGAAGTTCGATCTGCGGGTCTCGGAAGATGCCTTCAATCCCAAGCTGCTGCTCAGTGGTACCTACCAGGCCAACAAGGGCAGCAACGACGGGGTACGCAACGCCATGCTCACGCCCAGTTCCAGTTTGCTGGGGGAGTACGGCACCCGCTTGAACATGGCCTGGCGGCAAGAGTTGAGCAATGCCAATCGGGCCGGCTACTACCGGCGCGACGGCCTCGACCTGGCGATTATCCAGCCCCTGCTCAAGGGCGCCGGCTGGGATGTGACCACCGCCCCGCTACGCCTGGCGCGGATCAACGAACAGGCCTATCGCCTCAACCTCAAGGCCAACGTGGCGCAGACCATCAGCGACATCATCGGCGCCTACCGCGAGCTGTTGCGGGCCCAGCAACAGCTGGCGATCGTCGAGGATGCCCTCAAGCGCGCCAATGCCCTGCTCCAGGTGAACAAGGCGCTGATCGCCGCCGGGCGCATGGCCGAGTTTGAGATCGTGCAGACCGAAGCCGATATCGCCAGCCAGGAACTGGGGGTCGAAGAAGCGCGCAATCAGGTGGACATCAATCGCCTGTCGCTGCTGCGGCTGCTGGCCCTGGACCTGTCCACGCGCATTCGCGCCAGCGACGCCCTGGAGGCCGCCAGGATCAGCATCGACCAGCAGGACGCCCTGCGCCTGGCCCAGCTCCAGCAACCCAGTTACCTGGCGACCTTGCTCGGCAGCCAGCAGGCCGATCTGAACCTGGTGATCGCCAAGGACCAGGGCCGTTGGGACGTGTCCCTGGTGGCCGGTGCCAACCAGGTGCGCAACCGCTACGACAACGACGGCGGCAATGGCGCGGGCAGGACCTGGGACAGCTATGCCGGGGTCCAGGTGCAAATCCCCATTGGCGACCTCAGTACCCGCCAGGCGGAAGTCCATGCCCGGGTCGACGTGGAAAACCAGGCGCTGGTCCTGGCCGATGCCCGCCAGGCCCTGGAGCGCGGTGTCAATGACGTGGTGCGCGACCTCGGCACCCGTTGGCGCCAGTACGAAATTGCCCAGCGCGCGGTGGAACTGTCCAAGCGCAAACTGGAGATCGAACGGGAAAAACTCAGCGCCGGACGCTCCAGCAACTTTCAGGTGCTGAGCTATGAAAGCGACCTGCGCACCAGTGAAAACGCCCGCCTCAACGCACTTATCGCCTACCTCAACGCCCAGACCCAACTGGACCTGACCCTGGGCACGACCTTGGAGACCTGGGACATTGCGCTCAATGACTACTGAGCAGAAAAGCTCGCGCAAACGCTACCTGCAAGGGGGCGCGGCGCTGGTGGTGCTGGCCTTGGCCGGCGTGGCCCTGAGCGGTTACCACGCCCCGGACCACACAGCGACTGACAAGGGCCGCTGGATCGAGGTCAGCAGCGCGCCGCTGATTCATCAGATCGGCCTGGTGGGCAAGATCGAACCCCAGCGCACCATCAGCCTGACCGCGCCGTTCGACGGCATTGTCCTGGCCAACCTGGTGGAACAGGGCCAACGGGTGGAGGCCGGCCAGACCCTGCTGAAAATGGACCCCAGCCTGATCGAGATCCAGTTGCGCGAAGCCTTGTCGGTCCAGCTCAAGGCCCGACGCAGCGTCCAGGAACTGCAGGACTGGAACAACAGCGCCCAGGTCACCCGTGCCCGGCGGACCTTGCGTTCCTCGCAGATGGCGGTCAGCAATTCCGAGCGCAAGCTCAGTGAAAGCCAGAGCCTGTTTGCCCGGGGCATCATTCCCCGCAACGAACTGGACGACCTGACCCAACAACTGCAGACCCAGCGCCTGGACCTGAGCGCGGCCCAGGGCGAGCTGCAACAGGCCCTGGATCAGGGCAAGGGCGAATACCGGCAGATTGCCGAGATGGAACTGACCAATGCCACGGTCAAATACGAAGCCCTGCGCGCCCTACTGGCGGGCAAGGACGTCACCGCGCCGTTTGCCGGCATCGTGGTGCCGGCGCCGGGCGTCAACCTGAGCCAAATCGCCTCGGCAGGGGCCTCGGGCCCGGTGCAAACCGGCAGCAAGGTCGGCCAGGGCCAGGCCCTGTTCGGTCTGGCCAACATCGAGCAACTGAAGATCGTCAGCAAGGTCTCGGAGCTGGACATCAACCAGCTGCGTCAGGGCCAGAGCGTGGAAATCCTCGGTGACGGCTTTGATGGCGAACGCCTCAATGGCCAGGTGGACATCGTCAGCAGCCTGGCCCTGCCCGGCGACGCCAGCGGTGCCAGCGCACAGTTCCCGGTGACCTTGTCGATCCCTACGCTGACCCGGGAACAACTGCAGCGGGTGCGCCTGGGCATGAGTGCGCGATTGACCATCATCACCTACCGCAACGACCAGGCAATCGTGATCCCGCCGGCAGCGATCCAGCGCGGCGCAGATGGCATGAGTGTGGAATATCGGGCGAGCGCCGATCAGCCGGCACAACGGCTGCCGGTGAGCGTGGGCCAATCGACGGCTGAGGGTGTCGAAGTGTTTGGCCTGCAGCCGGGCCAGGTCCGCCTGCCCAACGCCTTGTAGGTTCAGGCTTGCCTGACCTCTAGCGCCCTCGGGACTCTTGCGCCCCTGCGGGCCGTTCGCAGCCTTCGGCAGCGGCTACACCGATCGTAGCCGCTGCCGAGCCCCGGCGAGGCTGCGAAAAGGCCCGCAGGGCCTTGCTTGGCGATCTTCAGAACAACCTCGGGCGCCCTCGGAACTAACGCAGGGCGCGGCGCAGCACCTTGCCCACGGTGGTCTTGGGCAACTCTTCGGTGCGGAACTCGACGTAGCGCGGCACCTTGTAGCCGGTCAGGTACTCGCGGCAGTGGGCCAGCAACTGCTCCTGGGTCAGGTTCGGGTCCTTGCGCACCACGAAGATCTTCACCTTCTCCCCCGTCACCCCATCCTCGACCCCGATCGCCGCCACTTCCGCCACGCCCGGATGCAAGGCCACCACATCTTCGATCTCGTTGGGGTACACGTTAAAGCCGGACACCAGGATCATGTCCTTCTTGCGGTCCACCAGGCGGATGAAACCCTGCTCGTTCATCACCCCGATATCCCCGGTGGACAGCCAGCCGTGACGGTCCAGGACCTTGGCGGTTTCTTCCGGACGCTGCCAGTAGCCCTTCATCACTTGGGGGCCACGCACCTGCAACTCGCCCTCCTCGCCCAGCTCCGCCAGTTCGCCGTCCTCACGCACGAAACGCACCCAGGTCGACGGCAGCGGCACGCCGATGGTCCCGGTGAAGTCCCCCTCGCGCATGCGCGCGATGTCGATGGGGCTGATGCTCACCACCGGCGAGCATTCGGTCAGGCCGTAGCCTTCGATGATCGGCACCCCGGTGACTTCCTTCCAGCGCCGGGCCACGGCGGTGTGGGTGGCCATGCCGCCGGCGATGGCCAGCTTCAGGTCGGAGAAGTCCCGGCCACGAAACTCTTCGTTCTCCAGCAAGCCGTTGAACAGGGTGTTGACCCCGACGATGCCGCTGAACTTCTCCTTGCGCAGGATCATCTGCACCCGCTTCACGTCCCGGGGGTTGGCGATCAGGATGTTGCGCCCGCCCAGGCACATGAACATCAGGCAGTTCACCGTCAGTGACAGCACGTGATACAGCGGCAGCAAGGTGACGTTGGTTTCCTGCTGGTTTTCGTCCAACTGGTCGCCAACCCAGGCCTTGGCCTGCATCAGGTTGGCGAGGATGTTGCGGTGGGTGAGCATGGCGCCCTTGGCATCGCCGGTGGTGCCGCCGGTGTATTGCAGGAAGGCAATGTCATCCTGCTTCAGCTCCACTGGACGGGGCTCCAGCACGGCGGCCAGTTTCATCATCGCCGGGAAGCGGATCGAGCCCGGCAGGTTGAACTTGGGCACCTGCTTCTGCACATGGCGCAGGGCGAAGTTCAAGGCCGCGCCCTTGAAGGTGCCCAGCAAGTCGCCAATGGCGGCCACCACCACGTTCTTCAATTGGCTGCCCGGCATCGCCTGCTCCAGGGTGTGGGCGAAGTTCTCGAAGATCACCACGGTTTCGGCGCCGCTGTCCTTGAGCAGGTGCCGCAGTTCATGGGCGGTGTACAGCGGGTTGACGTTGACCACCACCGCCCCCACCAACAGGGTGCCGAACAGGCAGATCGGATATTGCAGGCAGTTGGGCATCATCAGGGCCACCCGATCGCCCTTCTTCACCCCTTTGGATTGCAACCAGGCGGCGAAGGCGAATACGCGCTTCTCCCAGAGGTCGTAGCCCATCTCGGTGCCGATACTGACGTAGGCCACCCGGTGGCGGTACTTGTCCACGTGTTCGAGGAACACTTCCCGCAGCGACGGGTAGCGGTCGATGTCGGCTTCGATATCGCTGGGCACACCCGGCAGGTAAGCGTTCAGCCAGATACGCTCGGCGGGTTGCAGGCTCACGACACTCATTGGCAGTCTCCTGGTTATTTTATTTTTCGACGATGGCGGTGATACCCAGCCCGCCGGCTGCACAAACGGAAATCAGCCCGCGGCCGGAACCGCGCTGGTGGATCGCCTTGGCCAGGGTCGCCAACAGGCGCCCGCCGGTGGCGGCAAAGGGATGCCCGCAGCCCAGGGAGCCGCCGTTGACGTTGAGTTTGCTGCGCTCGATGCTGCCTAGGGCGCCGTCGAGGCCGAGTTTGTCCTTGCAGTAGTCGGGGTCTTCCCAGGCCTTGAGGGTGCACAGTACCTGGGCGGCGAAAGCCTCGTGAATCTCGTAGAAGTCAAAGTCCTGCAAGCCCAGGCCTTCCCGGGCGAGCATGCGCGGCACCGCGTAGGCCGGAGCCATCAGCAGCCCTTCCGTACCGTCGACGAAGTTCACTGCGGCAGTTTCCCCGGTCCGCAGGTAGGCCAGCACCGGCAGGTTGTGGGCGGCGGCCCACTCCTCGCTGGCCAGCAGCACCACTGAGGCGCCGTCGGTGAGCGGGGTCGAGTTACCGGCGGTCAGGGTGCCGTTGTGGCGGTCGTAGGCCGGGCCCAGGCCGGCGAGCTTCTCCAGGCTGGCATCGGCCCGCAGGTTGTTGTCCCGGGTCAGGCCGCGATACGGGGTGATCAGGTCGTCGAAGAAGCCGCGCTGATAAGCGGCCTGCAGTTGCTGGTGGCTGGCAAGGGCCAGTTCATCCTGGGCCAGACGCTTGATATGCCAGCGCTTGGCCATTTCTTCACAGTGCTCACCCATGGACAGGCCGGTGCGCGGCTCGCCGTTGCGCGGCAACAGCGGCTTGAACAACATCCCCGGGCGCACCTTGAGCAAGCTGCGCAGTTTGTTGCCGGCGCCCTTGGCGCGATTGGCCTGGAGCAAGGTCCGCCGCAGCCCTTCGTTGATGCCGATGGGCGCATCGGAAGTGGTGTCGGCACCACCGGCGATGCCCACTTCGATCTGCCCCAGGGCGATCTTGTTGGCCACCAGCAGCGCCGCCTCCAGCCCGGTGCCGCACGCCTGCTGCACGTCGTAGGCCGGGGTCTGCGGCGACAGCGTGGTGGACAGCAGGCTTTCCCGGGCCAGGTTGAAATCCCGGGAATGCTTGATCACCGCCCCCGCGGCGAACTCCCCCAGGCGCTGGCCCGACAGGCCGTAGCGATCCACCAGCCCCTGCAACGCCGCCACCAGCAGGTCCTGGTTGCTGTCGTTGGCATACACCGTATTGGAACGGGCGAACGGAATCCGGTTGCCGCCGATGATCGCCACCCGGCGCACCGGCGCCGGATTGAAACTGTACTCAGTCATTGCCCAGCTCCCCAGATAAATAGGCCGCGCATGTGGGGTTTGTCCCCCGCGTTGTTGCGCACTTCGAACGCATGGCGCGGACCGTCGGGCAGACGGTTCCACAGGGTCACCGCCGCCGGCAGGAAGATCGGCAGCTTGAACTCGCAATCCAGCTCCGCCGCCGCCAGTGGATGGGGCGGTTGCTGCGCTGCCAGTGCCCGGCCCAGGGTCCACATGCCGTGGGCGATGGGCCGACGGAAACCGAACAGCCGGGCGCCGAGCCAGGAGGTGTGGATCGGATTGAAATCGCCGCTGACCTGGGCAAAGCGCCGCCCCAGGTCGCCCCCCAGGCTCCAACGTTGAGTGCGCACCAGGGCCTGTTCATCCAGCGGCAGCGAGCCTTGCCAGGGCTCACCAATGGGCGCGCTGACGCCACGGCGCAGATACAGGCTGTCGCTTTCCCAGACCAGGCTGCCGCCACTGTGGGCCCGGGTGGCAATCGACAAGGCCTGGCCCTTGGGATGGGCCAGCCAACGCTCGGCAAACACTTCCAGGCGCAGGGCCTGCCCTTCCTCCAGCTTCTGGTACTGACGGATACGGTTGGCCAGGTGGACCATGCCGCTGGCCGGATAGGGAAACGTCGGGTGGGTCAGCAGCAACAGGTGCAACGGGAAAGCCAGGGTATGGGGAAAGGCCAGCGGCACACCGTGCTCCCGGCGAAAGCCACAGGCCTGGGCATAACGGGCGATTTCGGCGGCCTGCAGCTCCACCGCCGGGCGCACAAGGCGCTCGCTGGGCAGCTTGGGGACGGCCTCCAGTTTGGGCTTGCGCAAGCTGCGGATGCCGTCGTACAGCAACTGGCCCCGGGACGGCGGCGGTTCGATGATGCGAATGGCAGAGTCGGCATTCATGGTTCAGGCCCCCAGCAGGCTTTGTCCGCAGACGCGGACCACCTGTCCATTGATCCCGCCGGAGCCCGGATGGGCCAGCCAGGCGATGGTTTGCGCCACATCCACGGCCTGACCGCCCTGGGACATGGAATTCATGCGCCGTCCGGCCTCGCGAATCAGCAGCGGGATCTTCGCGGTCATCTGGGTTTCGATAAAGCCCGGTGCCACCGCGTTGACCGTGATCTGCTGACGCGCCGCCAGTGGCCCCAGACTCTCCACCAGACCGATGACCCCGGCCTTGGACGTGGCGTAGTTGCTCTGCCCGAGGTTGCCGGCGATCCCGGAAATCGACGAGACACAGACGATCCGTCCCCCCGGGTTCAGGCCCTGGCCCTCCAGCAGCGCCTGGCTCAGTAACAGCGGTGCTTCCAGGTTGACGGCCATGACCTTGCGCCAAGCGGCTTCAGTCATCTTCGCCAAGGTCTTGTCCTGGGTGATGCCGGCGTTGTGCACGACGATATCGAAAGCACCGTGCTCACCGACGAACTCCAGCAGCCGCTGCCCGGCACCAGAAGCGGTGATGTCCAGGGCCAGGGCGCTGCCCTTGAGGCCCGCTGCCGCCTGCTGCAACTCAGCCTCGACCTGGGGAATGTCCAGGCACACCACCTGGGCGCCTTCCCGGGCCAGGACCTGGGCAATGGCCAGGCCGATGCCGCGACAGGCCCCCGTGACCAGGGCCCGCCGGCCCTCCAGTGGCTGGGCCCAATTGATGTGCCTGGGCACGTCCACCGGCTCGCCGATGCGCACCACCTGCCCCGAGACATAAGCCGAACGACGGGACAGGAAAAATCGCAGGCTGCTGTCCAGTTCACCTTCGGCACCGGGCTCGACATACAGCAGTTGCGCGGTAATGGCCCGGCGCAACTCCTTGCCCAGGGAACGCACGAAACCCTCCAGGGCCCGCTGCGCCACGGCCTGGGCCAGCGCCTTGCAGTGCTCCGGCGGCGTGCCCAGCACCAGCACCCGACCGTGGGCGGTCAGGCGCCGGACATTGGCGTGGAAGAAGCGGTACAGCTCATCGAGCTGGGCGATATCCGCCAGCCCGCTGGCGTCGAAGACCAGGCCCTGGACCTTCACGGTCGAGGGCGCGTTGATGCTTGCGGCCTGGGCCGCCACGGTGTCGGTGGCGGCGAAGATCCGTTGCAGCTCGCCCAGAAGGCGCCCCTCGGGCGCCGCGGCGAGGACCACCGGGTTGATCAGGTTGCCGCCCTGCCCCTCGCGCTGGCGTTGCAGCGGCAGCGGTTGTGGCAGGCCGGTCCGCTGGGCCAGCCAGCGGCCCCACCCGGAATTGACGAACGAAAGATAACCGTCAGACATAAAGAGATCCCGATCCAATCCAGTAGAGGCTCAATAGGCCGAATCGCTGGCCAGCACCGCGTCTTCGCTGCTGGCAGCGCGTTTGCGCGAGGCCGGCTTGGCGCTTTGCTCGAAGTGCGCCTGACGCTGTTGCAAGGCTTCCAGCAGACCGAAGTCCTGGGGGAAGTCGTCGACCTGGATCGCGTGATCGCCGTATTCCACGTAACGACTGAGCAGCTCGTCTTCGTCCTGGCTGATCAACTGCTGTTCCAGAGCCTGGACCCGCCACACGCCGAAGGCCTCGCGGGAGATCGGCAACGGCGCCAGGGCGCCCTGCTTGATCGCCGGCTTGAGCCGGGCCTCGATCAGTTCCACTTGCGGTTGCAGGCGGAACGCCAGTTCGCCGTAGGCCAGTTTGTCGATGTCCGGTTGCGGGATGTAGGAGTCGGCCAACAGGCGGTCGCGGGTGGCGCCTGGGGTTTGCACCAGCTCGGCCACCTCGGCCAGCAAGCGGTCGCTGGGTTTGTGCTGGGGAATGCCCAGGGGGAAGCTCAGGCCACGAATAATCCGCGCAGCCGCTCTGGACGGATAGTTGTCCAGCACCTCGGCCAGGGCTTCATGGGCCCGCAGCAGGGCATCCTGGGCCGCCCAATGCACCAGCGGCAGATCGGCCTGGGGCCGGCCATCGTCCTCGAAACGCTTCAACACGCAGGACAGGATGTACAGCTGGGAAAGAATGTCCCCCAGGCGTCCGGTGATGCTTTCCTTGCGCTTGAGGGCACCGCCCAGCACGCCCATGGAAATGTCCGAAGCCAGGGCCAGCACCACCGACAGACGCTGGATCTGCCGGTAATAGCCAGCCAGGGCCTTGTCGGTGTTGGCCGGGGCCTTGATCAGGCGGCCGCCAGTCAGCGCATGCACCGCGGCGCGCACGGTGTTGGCGCAGACAAAGCTGATATGGCCGAACATGGCGCTGTCGAACGCTTCCAGGCCTTTGCGTCCACCATCGCGAGCGGCTTCCATTTCACGGAACACATAAGGATGGCAACGGATCAGCCCCTGGCCGTAGATGATCAGGCAGCGGGTCATGATGTTCGCGCCTTCCACGGTGATGGCGATCGGGCTTTGCTGGTAGGCCCGGGCCAGGAAGTTGTTGGGGCCCATGCAGATGCCCTTGCCGGCGACGATGTCCATGCCGTCGTTGACGATAGCCCGGGCGCGTTCGGTGACGTGGTATTTGGCAATCGCCGAGATCACCGAAGGTTTCTCGCCGGCATCCAGGGATGCCACCGAAACCTTGCGCACCGCATCGCAGGCATACAGGTGCCCGGCCATGCGCGCCAACGGCGCCTGCACCCCTTCGAACTTGCCGATGGGCAGGCCGAACTGCTTGCGCATCGCCGCATAGGCCGTGGTGCCGCGTACTGCCACCTTGCCCAGGCCGACGTTGGCCGACGGCAGGGAAATCGCCCGCCCGGCCGCCAGGCACTCCATCAGCATGCGCCAGCCATTGCCCACTTGAGCGCCACCGCCGATCACCCATTCCAGGGGAATGAACACATCCTTGCCGGTGGTCGGGCCGTTCTGGAACACCGCGTTCAGCGGCCAGTGGCGACGCCCAGTATTGACCCCCGGATGGGTGGTGGGAATCAGTGCGCAGGTAATCCCCAGGCTGCCCTTGCTACCCAGCAGGCCGTCCGGATCTTCGGCGCGAAAGGCCAGGCCCAGCACCGTGGCGATGGGGCCCAGGGTGATGTAGCGCTTGTCCCAGGTGACGCGAAAGCCCAGTACTTCCTGGCCGTCGAACTGGCCCTTGCACACCACCCCCACATCGGGAATCGCCCCGGCGTCGGAACCGGCATAGGGGCTGGTCAGGGCAAAGCACGGAATGTCTTCGCCACGGGCCAGGCGCGGCAGGTAATGCTGGCGCTGGGCCTCGGTGCCGTAGTGCAGCAATAGCTCGGCCGGGCCCAGGGAGTTGGGCACCATCACCGAGATCGCCGCCGCCGAGCAGCGGGTGGAAAGCTTCATCACCACTTGGGAATGGGCGTAATGGGAGAAGCCTTTGCCGCCGTATTGCTTGGGAATGATCATCCCCAGGAAACCCGCGTCCTTGGTGTATTGCCAGGCCTTGGGCGACAGGTCCTGCCAGATCTGGGTGGTCTCCCAGTCGTTGGCCATGTTGCACAGGGTTTCCACTTCGTTGTCCATGAACGCCTGCTCTTCGGCGCTCAGACTGGCCGGGGCGGCCTGCAGCAGGCGTGGCCAGTCGGGCTTGCCGCTGAACAGCTCGGCGTCCCACCAGACCGTGCCGGATTCGATGGCGGCGCGCTCGGTGTCGGACATGGCCGGCATGATCTTGCGGAACATGGCCAGGGCCTTGCGGGTGAGCAAGGCGCGGCGCAGGGGCTTGATGCTCAGCAGCGCGGCCGGCGCCAGCACCAGCAGCACGCCGAGGGTCAGTCCCAGGGTGCCCACCAGATTGAACAGATAACCTGCCGCCAGCCACACCAGGCCGCTGCCCAGCCACAGGGCCGCGGCGGCCTGGCGATAGGCCAGTGCACAGGCTGCGGCGAGTCCCACCAATAACCAGACAATCATGGAATACCTCTCTTGTTCTAACGAGACAACCACTGGGAGCCCGGGCGTTGTGCCGGCCCCTCGACGATCACCCTACAAAGGAAAGAAGCATGTTTCAAATTTTATTTTTAAATATTGTTTTGAGTGTTTTCGACAACGCATAACGGCTGAACGATGTCAGCCAAAGGTTGGAAAAGCAGGCAGGTCGAGACGGGTCCTGAGGTGACCCGTCCAGCCAACGACAGTCGCACAATCCCTTGGTACTGCCGTTATCTCAAGGCATGGATGAAGCGCGAGGCCTCAGAAGTGATAGGTCGCGGAGAGACTCACCACTTCGCCCTTGGAGTCGACTTTGCCGTCGATGGTGGAACCGCCGAGACGGTCAACGTTGACGGTCTTGAGCTTGGCCTCTTTGACGAACTGCCGGGAATAGGCGCCGTCGATGGTCAGCCCGGGAATGGCCTTGATGTCATAGCCAAAACCGATGGAAGTGAACCAGCGATCGTTATCCGGAATCCGTGGGTCACGGGTCGAATTGCGAGTCGGGGTCTGGTCGAAGGCCACACCAGCGCGCAGGGTCAGCTCATCGGTGAAGCGATAGTCGCCACCCAGGGAGTACATCATCGAGTCCTTGTAGTTGTAAGGAATCGCCACCAGGGTGTTGCCATCGGACTTCAGCGTCAGGTCCTTGAACGACGACCACTGGGTCCAGAGCAGACTGGCGCCCATGGTGAAGCGATCGTTGAACACGTGGACCCAGTCCAGGCCGGCGGTAGCCGGAATGTCCAGTTGAGTACTGGCGTTGGCACCATCGGGGTTTAGCTTGAGGCCCGGATAAGCCAGTTCGGTCAGGGTTTCACCGTTGGGACCGGCCGGCTGGGTCATGAAATTGCGGCCCAGGGCGTCGGCGCGAATGTTGTACTTGCCCTCCATCTTGTTCTTGATCTTGGCGTGATAGTTCAGGCCCAGGGTGTCCTGCTCGGTGGGTTTCCAGGTGATGCCGGTAAACCAGCCGACCGAGGTGTTATCGACCTTGACCCGCATCAGGTTGGAGCCAATGCCCGAGGGCGCTCCAGGAAGCACCGACATGCCCGCCGAACCACTGACGTTGAGGTTCTGGCTGACGAAGCCCTTGCTGTGCTGCACGATGACCCCGGCACCGATGGAGAAGTCCTCACGGACCTTGAACGACAGGGCCCCGGTCAGGCCGACAGTCTCAATCTTGGTATCCACGGCGAAGTCACGACCTTTCCAGCCTTCGTCCCAGGTGCTGCGCATGCCCAAGGGCACGACCTGGCTAAGGCCAAAAGCAAAGCGATCGTTGATCGGCATCACCATGAAACCGGTGGGCAGCCAGGCGGTGAAACCACCCTCCCCGCCATCGCCGGTCAGGGGCATCGCCGCGCCGCTGGGAGCGCCGGTGTCATCCACGGGAGTGATGGAGGCCGGATTCCCCTGATAGTCGTTGACGTTGCCTTTGAACTTCATCTTGATCCGCGCGTAATCCACGGTCATCTGTGCCACGTTGTGATCGATGAACGCCATGGCTGCCGGGTTGTTGTACGCAGCACTGGGATCATTCTTGAACAGCGAACCACCACCAAACGCCCGACCCCAGCCTGGAGCGCCATAGGTCGGAGTTGAGAAACCACCCGCCTGCACCGACCCGGAACCAATCAGGCCACCCAGCACCGCCAGGCCAATAGCGGCCTGGATCTTGTGTTTCTTATTATTCATGCCCCACTCCTTATTATTATCGACCGCGATCGGCCACCACCGATCCAGGGCGTTGCAACAGGCGCCTCAAACGAGGCGCCTGTTTTTTCAGCAAGTGATCAACAGGCTGAAGTCAGATCAACTTCAAGGGGTTACGGTGAAGGCTGGGTTCGGCTTGACGCTCAACGCCGTGATTTTGCAACTGCCGACGGATTGCGCCGAAGGAATGCTCAGGGTGTTGGTGGCGTTGTTCCAGGTGGCGTTGATGGTCACCGGCGTGCTGCTGCAGTTGGAGAGGATCTTGAAGTTGACCCCGGTCACGGTGCCTGCGGTAGCGCTGGAGGCGGTCAGGGTCCAAGGCAGGTTCAGCAGAACCGGCACGCCGCACAGCGAGTTGCTACCGCTGACGGTGGCGCCGGTGATCGAGGCATTGGAGCCGTTGGCCGCCACGGTACCGGTGAAGTTGATGTTGCAATTGACTGGAATCCCAAACGATGCCGGCGAAGACACCGAGATGGTGCCCGGTGCCGAGAAGGACGCACCGGCAGGTGCAATGGTGGCAGCGTTGGCCATCGACGCGGCGCCCAGGCAGATGGCGAAAGAAGCTACGGATACCAGAGTCTTGATGCTTTGCATTGTTGTTTTCCTCAAGATTTAGGCAACAGGCAGTTGCCAGGGGGTTATCAGCCTTGCCAGGGTGTCGATGACGCCATCGGCTCTCCAGTTCGACCGAATTCGGTGCTGGAGCACGCTATGGCGATACCGACCGGGCTTGAGCTGCCGGCGCTTTCGGACTACTTGATCGCAAGTTCATCAGCGTCCCTCCATGGAATCTGTCGTGACTCAGGGCGCAACCCGGAACGTGGGCGGCATCTGGATCGATACGGTCTTGATGGTGCAGCCGCCCTCAAGGCTGACCTGGGTCGCCTCCAGCTTGCCGGTGCGGTTGTTCCAACTGCCTTCGGCGGTGCTCGGCCCGCAATCGCCGCCCACCAGGGGGGCGTGTACGGTGACCTGGATGCCGGACATGGCGCCGCTGGTTTCATCCTTGGCAATCAGCTTCCAGGGCAGGTGCGTGGCTTCCACCTGGCCACACTTGAGGCCGCCGCTGAAGTCGACTTTCTCGACGCTGGCGAAGCTGCCGTCGGGGCTGACCTTGCCGCTGACCTGGATGGTGCAGTCGGCATTGATGATGCTTTTGGCGAAGCTGATGGGCCCCTTGGCGGTGAACTCGGTGTTGGCCGGCTCGATGCGCGCCGCATCGGCGGCGCCCATCAGTGACACACCCAGCATGACCACGAACAGACGGGCAGCGAGCAGAGGTGAAATAGACATCCGTGACTTCCTTACAGTTGCTTATTGTTGTTGTCGGTCAACGTGTTCAAGGACTTCTGTATTCGGGGCTCACCCTTCAAGCAGGCAAACGCAGGCGGTTCACGGGCACTTGAAGGGGTGAGCGGTCCAACTAAAGAGCGGTGTCTCAATCGGTGTCGGTGAAACCGTATTGCTTGAGCAGTTCGGCACGCTTGGCCGGATGCAGGTTGGCCAACCGCACATCCCCCGAGTAATGGGCCAGGACCCGGTGGTCCATCAGTCGCCGCCAGAGCGCCGGCACATAGGCCCAGACGATCATGGTGGCGTAGCCATAGGGCAGTTGCGGGGACTCGTCGAAGTGGCGCAAGGCCTGGTACGAACGGGTCGGGTTGGCATGGTGGTCAGAGTGACGCTGCAGCTGGAACAGGAAGATGTTGGTGACAATGCGGTTGCTATTCCAGGAATGACGTGGCGAGCAGCGCTCATACCGGCCGTTGGGCTGTTTCTGCCGCAGCAGACCGTAGTGCTCGACGTAGTTCACCACTTCCAGCAGGGAGAAACCGTAGATGCCCTGGATCACCAGGAAGGGAATCACCGCCGCGCCGAGCCAGGCGATCAGCACGCCCCAGAGCACCACGCTGTACAGCCAGGCACTGAGCACGCCGTTCTTCCAGTGCAGGGTCGGCAGCCCGAGCTTGTGCAGGCGCTCGCTTTCCAGGTGCCAGGCCGAGCGCAGGCTGAACCACACAGTACGCGGCAGGAAGCTCCAGAAGGATTCGCCAAGACGAGAGCTGGCGGGATCTTCAGGGGTTGCCACGCGCACGTGGTGACCACGGTTGTGTTCGACGAAGAAGTGCCCGTAGAAAGTCGAGGCCAGGGCCAGCTTGGCCAGGAACTTGGACATCCCGCGGTTCTTGTGCCCCAGCTCATGGGCGATGTTGATGGCGATGCCGGTGGCGGCACCCGTGGACATGGCCATGCCCAGGTAAGTGAACCAGCCGACGCTGCCATGCAGTTGCGCACGTTCGGTCAGGAAGGCCGCGAAGCTCGCCAGGCTGCCCTGCAGGTGCAGCTGTTCACTAAGCTGCAACAAGCCACCGGCCATGATCCAGTCGACCCCCTTGATGGCCATCCAGGCGGTGACTACCAGGGACACCACCGAGAGCACGGCGCAGCTGTAGACGATGAAACGGTAGTAGGGTTGTTTTTCCAGATCGGGAACCGCGGATTCCGGCGGGTTGCTGGCGTCCTCTCCGAGCAGGCCGTCAATCAGGGGAATCAGGCCGAAGATCACCACCACCCCGCTCCACCAGAACACCTGGACACCGGTGGTCAGTGCAAACAGGCCTGCAAGCAAGGGGGTGATCATCGGCAAGGTGCCCAGCCACCAGAGGTGACGCTTGCCATCGGTCCAGACGCCGGGTGCCGCCACGGAGACAGTCATGGCAGCCTCCGCAGGATGGCCGTCGGCAGGGATGCCATAGAGGACAGCGCGACGGCGCTGTAGGGAGCGTGAACAGATGAAAAAACAAAAGCGTGAAATGGCGTTATTTTCATTATTTTAATCGCTCAATTGCACTTTCAAAAAAAACATTCAAAACATTTTTTTAAAAAAATAGCTCGGGTTCGTTAGCTCGTCAACTATTTTCTCGGCCTGTTTTGAATGTCGCCCGTGAAGCCTTTACAGCTGCTGCCAGAGTCGTTGCGCGACGATCGCAATCGCCACCTACAACGCCCCTAGCCTGCTCGGGATGCCGCGAACGGCGGGCGCAGCACGGTGGCGCTGCGCTGTGGTGCGGCTTGTGCAGCAATGTGCTCGACCATGGCCACCACTCGCTCGACGGCGCTGATGGGCAGCATGTGCCCCCGACCTGGAACGATCTCAAGTTGCAACCCAGGCACCTTGCCCACCATGGCCTCGCCATGCCGGCGGTAATTGAGTATCGAGTCCGCCGAACCATAGATCAGCCCCACCGGCAGCTTCAGGCTGGGGTAGCGCTTGACCATGCCCGGCAAGGCGCGATTGACCACCGCGATCTCGCTGGAGGCGTTATAGAAGTTGTCCGAACGCATCCCCAACAAGCCGCCGCCACGCTCGGCAAAGTCCTCGGGCACCGGGTCCGGGGCGAATATCGCCTTCACCAGACCGCGACGACCGAGCATCGCCATGGGCGCCGCCAGGGTCAGGGACATCCAGCGACGCAGGAAGGCCGGACGTACTCCCAGGGACAGGAACACCCAGGGCAGCATGCGTTGCGGATGGGTCAAGGGCGCCACCAGGATCAGCCCGGACACCGATTGCGGATGATCCAGCGCCAAAGACAGGGCCACGGCGCCGCCCAGGGAATGCCCGAGTACCAGCGGCTGCCCCAGGTCCAGGGTGCGAATGAACTTGGCCACCAGGCTGGCCTGGGCCGGCAGGTCCGCCGCCGCACCGCGGGCCCGAGTGGAATAGCCTGAGCCGGGGCGGTCGAGGGTGATCACCCGGAACCGTTCGCGCAGTTGCGGCGCCAGGGAATGGGTCAGGTTGCGACCGCAGCCGGACAGGCCATGGATCATCAGCAGTGCCGGGCCGCGGCCCTCGTCGGTGTAGTGCAGGCGTTCACCGCCGACTTCGAGAAAGCGTCCGTTGATCGGCACCTGACGTTCGATCCTGCGGTTGATACGCAAGCTCACCACCCAAAGCACCGCGCTGACCGCCAGAAATACCGCCGCCGCTACCAGCCACTGCATAACCCGTCCCCCCAGCTTCCCTGCGCCGCGCTGCAGGACCAGGATGATCCGCCGCAGTGGCTGTCGCCTTGGCCCGGTACTGCCTGTGGCGTCTCATCCCAGGTCCGGATGAGCCCTGCAAGATCCACAAGCGAATGGCGTAGGTGACTTTTTCAGGTGATTTATTTAAATTAATTTTTAAAACATTATTTTAAATTGTGCAATCCTGAGGTTTCACTCACCGACGAAAGTCACCCCAAGCGTCACCACAATCGAGGTACACACCATGAATGCGTACTCGCCACCCAACGACCCCGAGGTCGTTGACATCGCCATCATCGGCGCCGGTTTCGCCGGGCTGTGCATGGCGATCAAGCTCAAGCAAGCCGGGCTGCAAGACTTCCTGGTCGCCGAACAAGCCGCGTCCCTGGGGGGCACCTGGCGCGACAATCACTACCCCGGCTGCGCCTGCGACGTGCAATCCCACGTTTACTCCTTTTCCTTCGCACCCAACCCGAACTGGACCCGGCAGTTCGCGCCCCAGGCGGAAATCCGCGAGTACCTGGAGAACTGCGCCAGGGACTTCGCCCTGGCGCCCTTTCTGCACTTCAACATGGGCCTGGAGCAGGCGGTCTTCGATGAGGTTTCAGAGCGCTGGCAACTGAGGTTCAGCAATGGCCGCAAGGTCAGCGCGCGGGTGCTGGTGTCCGGCATGGGCGGCCTTTCGCGTCCGGCGATCCCGCAGATTCCCGGCCTGGACACCTTCACCGGCAAGCGCTTTCACTCCCAGCAGTGGGACCATCGCTACTCCCTGCAAGGCAAGCGCGTGGCGGTCATAGGCACGGGCGCCAGTGCCATTCAGTTCGTCCCGAAAATCGCTCCCCGGGTGGCGCAGCTCAAGCTGTTCCAGCGCACCCCGCCGTGGATCATGCCCAAGCCCGACCGCCAGCTCAGCGCGGCGGAACGCTGGGCCTTCAAGCACCTGCCCTTCACCCAGCGGCTGGTGCGCTCGGCGCTGTACTGGGCCCTGGAAAGCCGGGTGATCGCCTTCTCCCGTCGGCCGAAACTGATGAAAGTGGTGCAGCGCGTGGCCCTGCGGCACCTGCGCAAGCAAGTCGCCGATCCCCTCCTGCGCCAACGCCTGACGCCCGACTACACCATCGGCTGCAAGCGCATCCTGATTTCCAACGATTACTACCCGGCCCTGTCCCGGGGCAATGTGGGGGTCATCAGCGATGCCATCCAGCGCATCGACAGCGATGCCGTGATCACCGCCGACGGCACCCGCCACCCGGTGGACTGCATCATCTTCGGCACCGGCTTCCAGGCCACCGACCCGATTCCCCAGGGCCTGCTCTTCGGCCGTCGGGGCCAGGACCTGATGGACGCCTGGTCCAGGGGCGCCCATGCCTACCTCGGCACCTGCCTGCCGGGCTTTCCCAACTTGTTCATGATCGTCGGCCCCAACACCGG
Source organism: Pseudomonas sp. RC4D1 (assembly GCF_018390395.1). NCBI lineage: Bacteria > Pseudomonadati > Pseudomonadota > Gammaproteobacteria > Pseudomonadales > Pseudomonadaceae > Pseudomonas > Pseudomonas sp. RC4D1. The sequence goes on along the minus strand of NZ_JAHBAW010000003.1, from coordinate 899,895 downwards.
TCTTGGGCACAACTCGATGATCCTGATGATCGAGGCTCAGGTGGACTACATCCTCAAGGCCCTGGAGCGGATGCGCCTGGACGGCATCGCCAGCCTGGAGGTCAAGCCCCAGGTCGAGAGCCAGTACAACCAGCGTCTGCAACAGCGCCTGGCCGGGGCCATCTGGTCCACCGGCGGTTGCCGCAGCTGGTACCTGGACCCCCGCAGCGGCCAGAACACCACCCTCTGGCCCGGCTCTACCTGGAGCTTCAGGAAGACCGTGCAGCACTTCCAGCTCCAGGACTACCTGACCACTCACCTGCTTCACCCCGGGACTGCCGCCACGCCGGCCGCAGCGCGCCCGTTGAACTTGCAAGAGGCCGCCATCGATGAAAAATTTTAACGGTAAAGTCGCGGCCATCACCGGCGCCGCCTCCGGCATGGGTCGTGCCCTGGCCATTGCCCTGGCCCGCGAGGGTTGCCACCTGGCCCTGGCCGACAAGAACCCCCAGGGACTGGCCCAGACCGTGACCCAGGCCCGGGCCGCGACCTTGCTGCCATTGCGCATCAGCAGCCAGGAACTGGACGTCGGCGACCGCCAAGCGATGTTCGCCTGGGCCGCCGCCAGCGCCGCCGAACACGGGCAGATCAACCTGATCTTCAACAATGCCGGCGTGGCCCTGTCCAGCACCGTGGAAGGTTCGAGCCTGGCGGACCTGGAGTGGATCGTCGACGTCAATTTCTGGGGCGTGGTCCACGGCACCCAGGCCTTCCTGCCCTACCTCAAGCAATCCGGCGACGGCCATATCATCAACACCTCCAGCGTCTTCGGCCTGTTCTCCCAACCGGGCATGAGCGGCTACAACGCCACCAAGTTCGCCGTACGCGGCTTTACCGAATCCCTGCGCCAGGAGCTGGACCTGCAAGGCAACGGCGTCTCTGCCACTTGCGTGCACCCGGGCGGCATCCGTACCGACATCGCCCGCAGCAGCCGCATCAGCGACAACGTCAAGGGCTTCCTGATCGACAATGAACAGCAGGCCCGGGATGACTTCGAAAAGCTCTTCATCACCGGCGCCGAAACCGCCGCCAAGCTGATCCTGCTCGGGGTGCGCAAAAACAAGCGCCGGGTGCTGATCGGCCGCGACGCGCACTTCCTCGATCTGCTGGTGCGCCTGCTGCCCGGCGCCTATCAGGCCCTGGTGGTGTGGATCAGCCGGCGCATGGCGCCCAAGCCGGGCCAGGAACGGCCGGCAGTCTACGAGGCCCAGGACGAGCGCGGCCTGTAGCGCCGCGTACCCATTTCATGTCTAGAGGAGCGCCAGCCATGCTGCCCATCCGCCGCGACATCCAGGTCGAACTGCCTGCCGAACGTGCCTGCGACTGGCACGAACAAGGCAGCCACGTGAGCCACTTCTTCAATGCCCTGTCCCTGCTGTTTCCTGCCGGCGAACTGTTCTTCATGGACAGCGTGCGCCATTACCGCGAGCAGATTCACGACCCCGAGCTCAAGCGCGAGATCCAGGGCTTCATCGGCCAGGAAGCCATGCACAGCCGCGAGCACGTGCGCTACAACGACTTGCTACAGGACGCCGGGCTGCCGGCCCATTTGCTGGATCGACGGCTGCGGATGATCCTCGACTTCCAGAAAAAGCACTTCCCCGCGGCCTTCAACCTGGCCATCACCGTGGCCCTGGAACACTACACGGCGATCCTTGCCGACCTGCTGCTGCGCGACCCCAGCCGTTTCGGCGATTCGGTGGAAGGCTATCGGCAGATGTGGCTGTGGCACGCCCTGGAGGAAACCGAACACAAATCGGTGTCCTACGACGTCTTTAACACCGTGCTCAAGCCCGGGCCCAAGCGCTACCTGATCCGCACCGGGACCATGCTCTTCACCACCCTGACCTTCTGGCTGGTGGTGTTCGACTTCCATGTGCGCATGCTCATCGCCGACCGCCGTCGCGGTGGTCACTGGCGCGGCCTGTGGCAGGTGATCAAGTACCTCTACGGTCCCAAGGGCGTGTTCCCGCGCATCGCCCTGCCCTGGCTGCAATTCTTCAAGCCGGGCTTCCATCCCTGGGACCACGACAACCGCGAGCAGCTGCAACGCATCGACGGCCTGGTGCAAGAGATCGAACGCACCCGCGCCGCCGTGGCGGCCAAGTGAGCGGCCAAGTGGGCAGCCATGACACGCTGCGCCAGCGGCGTGCCATGAGCGCCTGCACGCACGCCAGGGGCTGCTAACCTGCAGCGCACCCTTTGTGCTGCGAGCGCGCGCCATGATCCTGATCCTGCTGCCCCACGCCGACTACGACCCCACCGAAAGCAGCCTGCCCTGGCAGGCCGCCAGGGACGCTGGCTTTGACGCGCAATTCGCCACGCCCCTGGGGTTCCCGGCCTACGCCGACTCGCGCCTGGTGAGCTTGGGCTTCGGTCCGCTCAATCCGCTGTTGATGACCCCCGCCGCTGACCTTGAGCACTACCACAGCATGACGCGCGACCCGGCGTTTCTCAGCCCCCTGAACTATGCCGACGTCGATCCGCAAGCCTTCGAGGGCCTGCTGATTCCGGGCGGGCATGCCCGGGGCATGCGCAGCCTGCTGGAGTCCGCGGATGTGAGGCGAATCATCCTGGCGTTCTTCAAGGCCGACAAACCCGTGGCCGCGGTGTGTCACGGCCCACTCGCGCTGGCCCGCTGCATCGACCCCGACAGCGGGCGCTCGGTGCTCTACGGGCGCAAGGTCACCGCCCTGCTCGCAGGAGCCATGGAACTGGCGGCCTGGATCGTCACCGCGCCGTGGCTGGGGCGCTATTACCGCACCTACGACCACAGCGTCGAGCAAGAGATCAAGCAGGTACTGGCCAGCCCGGCGGATTTTCTTTCCGGGCCCTGGCTGCCGCGCCGGGATTCAGCACAGCACCCCGAGCGCGGCTTTGTGGTCCGCGACCGCAATCTACTGACTGCGCGCTGGCCGGGGGACTGTCACCGCTTCGCCAATGAATGGGTCGCTCTGCTGCAACAGGCCCGTCAGGCCCAGGTTCCGCCGGAGCAGAGCAGCGCTGACCCGGCTTGAAGGCGTGGCGGCACGCACGACTGTCTCCATGACCTGTTCGCCGACAAGCCGGCGCCTGCGGGAGAGGGAGCCGGATCAGGCATGGGACCAGCGTCGGTGCAGGCCACGGGCAAGGGCGTCGAGGGCAAACCCGAGCACGCCGATCAGCAGCACCATGGCCATCAGTTCCGAGTAGGCCAGGCGGTCCCGGGTGTCGAGGATGAAGTAGCCCAGGCCGGCGCTGACACCGAGCATTTCGCAGGGCACCAGGACGATCCAGAGAATGCCGATGGACAGTCGCACCCCGGTCAGGACATGCCCCACCACCCCGGGCAAGATCACCTTGCGCAAGGTTTCCCAGCGGGTGGCGCTGAGGCTGCGGCTCAGTTGCAGCCAGCGCGGGTCCAGTTGACGCACGCCGGCCGCGGTGTTGAGCAGGATCGGCCACAGGGCGGCAAACGCCAGGAGGAAGTAGATCGGTTGGTCCCCTACCCCCATCAGCATCACCACCACGGGCATCCAGGACAGCGGCGAGATCATCCGCAAGAACTGGAACGCCGGGGTGGTCGCCGCCTCCAGGTGCCGGTAGCTGCCCACCAGCAGACCCAGGGGCACGCCGATCAGCAAGGCCAGGAGCAGCCCTACCAAGATGCGCTTGAGGCTCACCAGCACATGCTCATACAGCTCGCCGCGCCCCAGCAGTTCCACCAGGCTGGCGAAGGTCGCCTCGGGGGAGAAACGCGCCGCCAGGCCGTTGCCGCCTCCCAGCAGGTGCACCCCCAGCCACCAGCCCAGCAGCAGGCTCAGCAGCCCCGCCAGGCCCAGGACCCAATGGCTCAGGGAGGAAGGTTGCTTGCCCATCAAAGACCAAACTCCTCGCTGCGTTCGAAGCTGTCTGCCAGACCGAACGCCTTGAGCCCGCCCACTGCGGCGATGGCGTTGCGCACAAAGCGATCGTCCACCAGGTCCTGGGCGGTCTGCGCCGGGTCGAGGTTGGCGAGAAAGCCCTTGTCGCCCTCGATCAGGGTGTCCTTGAGGCGCTTGACCAATTCCTCGGTGTAACTGGGAAACGGATACGGCTGGAAGTCGATGCGCGACTCGTCCCAGTGGCTGTGCTGGATCGCGCCGCTGGCCAGATAAGCCTCACGGTCGCTGGCCGCTGGCGCCAGCACTCGATTGAGCACCTGAGGCGCATGGGGCGTGTAGCGATTGCTGCCGTCCTTGGACAGCAACTGCGCAGCCTCGGCGCGGTGGTCCCGGGTCCAGAGCTGGGCCTTGACGATGGCGTTGACCACTTTCTGCGACCACTCGGGGCGGATGTTCAGGTCGTGCTCATGCATGAACACCACGCAGCAGGCGTGATTGCGCCAGACATCCCCGGTAAAGCGCTGTACCCGCCCCACCTTGAGCTCTTCGGCCAGGGCGTTGAAGGGCTCGGCGACGATGTAGCCGGCAATGCGCTGGCTGGCCAGGGCCGGCGGCATGTCCGATGGCGGCAGCACCAGCAGGTTGACCTCGTTGGCGCCCAGGGCGCTGCCGGCGGCCTTGCTCACCGGCACCAGGCCGTTGTCGCGAAACAGTTGCTGCACCACCACGTTGTGGATCGAGTACCAGAACGGAATCGCCACCGACTTTCCCGCCAATTGCTTGATCTCGGTAATGCCTGGGGCCACGGTCAGGCCGGAGCCGCCGACATGGTTCCAGGCCACCACCTTGGCCGGCACCCGGCTGCCGTAGCGGGCCCAGACGGTCATCGGCGACAGCAGGTGAATGACATTGACCTGCCCGGAAATGAACGCCTCGATCACCTGCGCCCAGCTGCGCAGCAGCACCGGGCGTTCGGCCTTGATGCCCTCGGCCTCGAACAGGCCGTTGTTGTGGGCCACCAGCAAGGGCGTGGCGTCGGTGATCGGCAGGTAGCCAATGCGTACTGGCGCATCCGGCTCCTGGGCGGCGCGGGCGTGCAGGCTGTTGAGCAGCGGCAAGGCGCCGCCGGCGGTCAGCAGCGCGCTGAGTTTGAGGAAGTCACGACGCGTGTGGGTGAAGTCGTCCAGGCACATGGTCAATCTCCGACGGTGCAGGCAATGGGGAATTAAGGGGGTTGCGGCTCGCCCGCCGAAGGGTTTTGAGAATCTCGATACGCAAGGCGCCCAGTTCCTCGATCCGTTCGGCACGGGGCGCCGGCAGGTCGATGTGCCACTGGCCGAGGGTGTGCGCCGGGCTGTTACCCAGTAGCAGCACCCGATCGGACAACAGCAGGGCTTCGTCGATGTCGTGGGTGATCAGCAGCGCGGCCGTGCGGTGCTGGCCGATCACCTTGAGCAGCAGTTGCTGCATGTCGGCCCGGGTCACCTCGTCCAGGGCGCCGAAGGGTTCGTCCAACAGCAAGACTTGCGGCTGCCGGGCCAGGCAGCGGGCCAGGGCGGTGCGCTGGGCCATGCCGCCGGAGAGCTGGGCCGGGTACTGCCGACGGGCATGGTCCAGGCCAACGGCGGCGATGGCGTGGTCGATACGGGCCTGACGCTGCGCCTGGCTCAGGTGCGGCTGGCGGGCAAAATCCAGGCCGAAGGCGACGTTGTGCTCCAGGGTCAGCCAGGGCAACAGGCTGGGGTCCTGGAAGGCCACCGCGACCCGAGGATGAGGACCGCTGAGCACCTCGCCCAACAGGCTGACCTGCCCCTTGTGGGGCTGCTGCAGGCCGGCCAGGACCCGCAACAGGCTGGACTTGCCGACCCCGCTGGGGCCGAGGATGGACACCACTTCGCCGGCTTGCAGTTGCAGCTCGAAGTCTTCCAGCACCGCGTGCCAGCCCTCGGCCCCGGGATAGCCCAGACTGATGTTCTGCGCATTCAACAACGCGCTCATGCTGCGTTACGCGCCTGGCGCTGCAGTTCGGCACGCAATTGCACCAGGCTTGGCGTGACGATGGGCACAAAGGCCGACTCGCGCCAGCGCCGGGCAAAGCCGCTGCCGAATTCATTGAGGTAGGCCTTGCCACCGCTGGCCTGCAACTCCAGTTGCACGGCGTTGGCAGTGGCCTCGGCCAAGGCGATGCGCACCCGGAACAGCGCAGCGGGCTGGGTCAGGAAACGCCCGTCGAGCAGACCCTCCTTGAGCTCGGCAACGGTCTGTTCCAGGTGCTGGCGCTGCTCGTGCAACGGCTCCATGAGAATCGAGCGGGCGCCCTGGACATGGCTTTCCACTTCCCTGAGGGCCCGGCGCGCCAGGCCGATGGCCAGGGCACATTGCAGACCGAGAAAGGCCGGGCGCACGGCCGGCAGGAAGACTCGGGCGTCCTCGTGCAGCAGCCAGTCTCGCGGAACCTGCACCTGACTCAAGTCCAGGGCCGCGGTGTTGCTCGATTGCAGGCCCATCAGTTGCAGATCGTCGGAGCGCTGCAGCCCGGGCAAGGCATCGGGGATCGCCAGGATAAAGGGCGCATCGCCCTCCTCGTGCTCGATGGCCGCCGCCACCACAAAACCGCTCTTGCGCAGGTTGGTGACCCAGTGCAGGCGGCCGTTGAGGCTCCAGCCCTGGCCCTGGTCCCGGGCCTTGACTTGCAGCGCCTCGATCCCGGACAGGAATTTCATGGCGTTGGACAGCCCGGTGGCCCCGGCCAGCTCGCCACTGAGCAACGAGGGCAGCAAGCGCTCGCGCAGCGCCTGGTTGGGACTGTGCAGCAGGTATTCGATAAAGGCCCGCTGGCCCCAGAACACGAAGGCGGCCGCCAGGGAGTGACTGGCCACCGCGGCCATGACTTCCAGGGCATCGGTCAGCTCGCCGCCGCTGCCCCCCAGTTCCTGGTCGATGCCGACCCGCAGCACATCGGCCCCGGCGAGGCGAGCGAGTACCTGCTGGGGATCGCAGTGACCCTGGTCCAGCGCCTGGGCCTGGGCATCCAGCCATTCACTCAAGTGCGCACTGAGCATGTGGTTTTCTCCTTGAAGGGGGCGCCGTTGGATAACCGGCGCCTTGAATCATTGACCTTGGGCCGACCAGCGATACTGGGCCAGCTCGGGGTTCAGTTCGGTCCCGGCGAACACGTTGGCAAAATTGCACAGGGTCGCCAGGCTGATGCCCAGGATCACTTCCAGGGCGTTGCCTTCGCTGTACCCTGCGGCCTTGAACTGGGCGTAGCCCTGGTCGCTGACCTTGCCCCGGGTGGCGATCACTTCCCGAGCGAAGGCCGCTAGGGCTTCCAGACGGGCCTCGGGCAAGCTGCTCTGCTCACGCAGGGCGCTGATCACCGGGTCCGGGAGTTTGGCCTTGTTCAGGGCCACCGCGGTATGACCTGCGACACAGAAATCGCAGCCATGGGTGGTAGCGGCGATCAACTGCACCACTTCCCGCTCCGCCAGGCTCAGATCAGCCTTGGCGTTGAGGCCCGAGACCGTGACGTAGGTCTCCAGGGCGGCCGGGGCGTTGGCCAGGATGCCCAGCAGGTTGGGAATGTAGCCGGAATTTTTCAGGGCATTTTCAAGAAATGGCCGGGCGGCTTCTGGGGCGCTGTGCAAGGTGTGTAGAGTGACGCGGGACATGGAGTGGACTCCTGGTATGTAGGTGTGCGTCAAGTCTGTTGGTTATAAGAATTCCGATCCATATTCTAAAGTAGCGATTACTTGCTCCTGAGTGTTTCCCTTAGATGATTTCATCAAGCCCCTTGGTTGATTGGTTATTAGAAGGCCTGGAACTGGATGCCAGCCTGTTTCATGTCGGGCGTTACTGCGGTGGCTGGCACGCCAGCACCCAGGGGCTGGCCCGGGCCAGTTTCCACCTGATCGTCCAGGGCCATTGCTGGCTGCACATCGATGGCGTGCCCGAGGCGCTGCGCCTGGACGCCGGGGATGCGGTGTTTCTGCTACAGGACCTGGGCTATCGACTGTCCAGCGCCCAGCAGTCCGCAGTGGCGCAACAACTGCCGCGCATGGCCATGACGGCCCTGGATTCCAGCGCCCAGGATGGCGTGGGCCTGGTCTGCGGCTTCTTCCACTTCAAGTCGGGATTGTCTTCGCTGATTATCGACGGCTTGCCGGGCTGGCTGATCCTGCGGGCCGGCGATCCGTCCCTCAGCGCCGCCCGCGCACTGTTCCAACTGATTCTCGACGAGTGCCAGCGCACCCCGGCACCGTCCTCGGCCTTGCTGGAGCGTCTCAGCCACCTGCTGTTCCTCTATGTGCTGCGCCAACAGGTCAGCGACAACCAGGACCTCGGCGGCCTGGTGGCCCTGGCTCGGCACCCGGGATTTGCCCCGCTGCTGGAACAGTTGATCCAGCAACCCGGCCAGCCCTGGCCCCTGGAAAGCATGGCGGCCCTGACCGGGCTGTCGCGTTCGGCGTTCTTCAAGCGTTTCAATGAACTGGCCGGGCAGTCCCCGGGGCAGGTGCTGCTGGCCCTGCGCATGCGCCACGCCTGCCAATTGCTCAAGGCCAACCAGACCGTGGAGCAGGCAGCGGCGAGCGTGGGTTATCAATCCATCGCCGCCTTCACCCGGGCCTTCACCAAGGCCGTGGGCCTGCAGCCCGGGGCCTATCGCAAGCAGCATGAAGGGCGCTGAGTGGCACCCGCACAGGGTTTAACGGCGGTGCGCCAGGGAGCGCACCAGCCTGTCGCCGCCGCTCTGTACTCCCTGCACCAGCAACACCAGGACCAGCACCGTGGCCACCATGATCTGGTTGTTGAAACGTTGATAGCCGTAGCGGATCGCCAGGTCGCCCAGGCCGCCGCCCCCGATGACGCCGGCCATGGAGGAAAAGCCGATCAGCATCACCAGGGTCAGGGTCAGCCCCGCCAGCAGTGCCGGCAAGGCCTCCGGCAGCAGCGCCTTGAAGATCACATGGCCGATATGCCCGCCCATGGCCAGGATCGCTTCGATCCGGCCCTTGTCCACCTCATCCAGGGCGTTCTCGACGATCCGTGCAAAAAATGGAAAGGCGCCGATGGTGATGGGCACCACCGCTGCGGTGCTGCCCAGGGTGGTGCCGACCACCAGCCGGGTCAGGGGAATCAAGGCGATCAGCAGCACCACAAAGGGCAAGGAACGTCCCAGGTTGACCAGGGTGCCCAGCAGGCGATTGATCCGCAGCATGGGGCGCAGGCCGCCCTTGCGGCTGACGAACAGCAGCACGCCCAGAGGCAAGCCGATCAGCACCGTGAACAGCGAGGCCAGGAGCACCATGTACAGGGTCTCGCCGGTGGCGTTTATCAGCAGTTGCGCCAGTTCCTGCCAATCAATACTGCGGTTCACAGGCGTTCACTCCGGATGCCGCGCTGGGCCAGGGCCGTCAGCAGTTGCTGGAATTTTCCGACGTCGGCACCGGCGGCAGCGATGCGCAGGCGCCCTACCCGCCGGCCGCCCACCGACTCGACCCCGCCAGCCAGCACCTTGAGCTCCAACGCCTGCTGGCGACTCAGTTGCGCAAGCAGCGGCGCGGCACGCTGGTTGTCAAAAAATGTCAGCTCGGCCTCGGGCTGGCTGCCGTTGAACGGCAGGTTGTAGCCCGGCAGCAAGGCGCGACCCAGGGCCGATTGCGGGTCTGCAAGCAGTTGGGCAATCGCACCGCACTCCAGCAACCGGCCCTGGGCCAGGGAAGCGGCATGGCTGCAGATGGATTTGACCACCTCCAGCTCGTGGGTGATCAGCACGATGGTCAGCCCCAGCTCGCGGTTGATTTGCGCCAGCAGTTGCAGGATCGAGGCGGTGGTTTCCGGGTCCAGGGCGCTGGTGGCTTCATCCGAGAGCAGATAACGGGGGCCGGCGGCCAGGGCTCGGGCAATGCCTACCCGTTGCTTCTGGCCACCGGACAGTTGGGAAGGAAAGGCCTGGGCCTTGTCGCTCAGCCCTACCAGATCCAACAGTTCCAGGACCCGGGCTTGTCGCTGCGGCTTGCCCAGGCCGGCGATTTCCAGAGGCACGGCGACGTTGTCCTGCACCGTGCGTGAATGCAGCAGGTTGAAGCCCTGGAAGATCATGCCGATGCCCTGGCGCTGCCTGCGCAGCTGGCCTTCGGACAGCGCGCCGAGGTCCTGGCCATCGATCAGGATGCGCCCGCTGCTGGGGCGCTCCAGCAGGTTCAGGCAGCGCAACAGGGTCGACTTGCCGGCACCGCTGCGGCCGAGAATGCCGTAGACCGCGCCGTCGGGAACCGTCAGTGACACCCGATCCAGGGCCGGCGGCTGGCCTTCGCCATAGACCTTGCTGACCTGCTCCACCTGGATCATGGCTGGCGGTCCGCGGCCGGGATCACCGAACCCTTGTAGGACTCGGTGATGTACTTGACCACTTCAGGAGAACGCAGGTCCTTGGCCAGCTGCCGGATGCGTGGGTCGTCCTGCAGTTGGGGGGTGGTCACCAGGATATTGGCGTAGGGATTGTGTTCGGCCTGTTCCAGCCCCAGGGCATCCTTGGCTGGCACCAGGCCCGCTTCCAGGGCGTAGTTGCCGTTGATCACCGCCAGGTCGACATCCTCCAGGGCCCGGGGAATCTGCGGTGATTCGATTTCCAGAATCTTCAACTGCCTGGGGTTGTCGGCGATGTCCTTGGGGGTGGCCTGGTCACGGGCCGGATCGCTGAAGCCGGGCTTGAGGCGGATCAGCTGGTAACTCTGCAACAGGTACAGGGCACGGCTCAGGTTGGTGACATTGTTGGGCACCGCCACTGTGCCGCCCTGTGGTACCTGATCGAAGCTCTTGTGCCGCTGGGAGTAGATGCCCAGGGGTTCGATGTGCACGCTGGCGGCCACCGCGAACGGCTGGCCCAGGGCCTGCTCCTGGGACTTGAGATAAGGCAGGTGCTGGAAGTAGTTGGCGTCCACATCGCCGTGGGCCAGCAACTCATTGGAGTTCACGCCGTTGGGAATCTCGATGATCTGCAACGCCAGTTGCGGGTCGAGCTTCTGCACATACGCGAGGATCTGCGCGTGGGGCACCGGGTCTGCCGCGACCCGCAACGGCTGCGCGGCAACCGCCGGCAGAAAGTGACCCAGGCCGGCCAGCAGCGCCAGGGCAAACAGGTTCTTGTTCAACATGGTTATGTCCTTGGGTCGGCGAATCGGGGTCAGGCACTCAGGGCCTTGGGGACCAGGGCATCGGGGTAGAAGCGCTGGGCGACATCGGGGTGGGAGCGCAGGCGGCCCTTGAGGTAGTTCCAGCCCACTTCACGAAACAATGGGTTGTCCGGATCGCTGGCCGGGCCCCGGGCTTCCTGCAACAGGGCTGCGGGCAAGGGGTACAGCGGCACTCGAGCGTCCAGTTGGGCGCCGAGGAAAAAGGCAATCGACAAGCGATCGCGGTCCGCCGGTGGCGAGAGCACCCGGTGCACCGTGGCTCGCAGGTAGCCGTGGGTGGCCAGTTCCAGCAGCTCGCCGATGTTCACCACCAGGGTGTTGTCCCTGGGGAGTGCATCGATCCAGCGGCCCTCTTGCACTTCCACCTGCAGACCGGCCTGCTGGTCCTGCAGCAAAAAGCTGAGGAATCCGGAATCCTTGTGGGCGCCTACGCCCTGGTTGCTTTGTCCCGGGGCGCGGCCGGGATAGCGGATCAGCTTGATATGTTCATTGGGCCGCTCGCCGTACAAGGGGTCGAAAGCATGCTCCGGCAATGACAGGGCCTGGGCAAAACCTCGCAGCAGGCGCAGCGACATGCCGGTCATTGCCTGCTGCCACTCCAACAACAGGGGCTTGAAGTGCGGCAACTGTGCCGGCCACTGATTGGGACCTTGCAGGCGGGCCCAGGGTGGACTTTGCGGGTCCAGCGGCAAGGCTTGGCGCTCGGCACCCAGGTCGAACTGCTCCCGCAGGTCCGGCTGGCCTCGGGTAATCTCCGAGGCCGCACGGTTGTAGCCGCGAAAATGCGGCGAGTGGATCATGCCCACCGCCGCCTTATCGGCGTCGGGCAAGGCAAAGAAGGCCCGGGCCTGATCCTGCACCCGACGCAGCAGGCCACTGTCGATGCCGTGCCCGGTGAGGTAGAAGAACCCGACGTCCCGCGCCGCCTGGCGCAGGCTCCGGAGAAAGGCCTGGCGCTGCTCCGGGCGCCCCTCCAACTGGCTCAGGTCGAGCACGGGTAACGCGGTGATATCCAGCGAGTGCGGCATGTTTCACTCCCCTGTGAATTGACGACGTCCGAGGTGCGTGTCTCAGAGCTTGGCGATGGACACTTCAGTGGACTTCACGAAGGCGATCACTTCACTGCCGATCTTCAGTTCCAGGTCGCGCACCGAGCGGGTGGTGATCACCGAGGTGACAATGCCCGAAGCGGTCTGCACGTCGATTTCCGAAACCACCTGGCCTTCGTGGATCTCCTTGATCACGCCTTTGAACTGGTTGCGTACGTTGATCGCTTGAATGGTCATGCTGAAAATTCCTCTGCTGGCACCGGACTCTGGAATTGAGCGGCTGGTGACAAACATGCACCTTTAGCCAAAGCCTTCAAAGGAATAAATAATTAGAATTTTATGCATTTTAGGAATATATGATTTCCACCCTCGCCCTGGGCTTGGCGGGCCTTGACCGCCGCCCATGGCTTTGTTTCCCTGTGCCCTCCCCATCCGACTCGCTACAGATCCCAGGAGGCAGCATGCGCACGCTCGAGCTCGCGGATACCCAGGTTCCGGTCATTGGCCAGGGCACTTGGCGCATGGGGGAGGATCGCCGGCAGCGGGATCAGGAAATCGCCGCGCTGCGCAGCGGAATCGAGCTGGGCATGACCCTGATCGACACCGCGGAGATGTACGGCGAAGGCGGCGCCGAGGAGGTGGTCGGCCAGGCCATTGCCGGGCGCCGCGATCAGGTGTTCCTGGTGAGCAAGGTGTATCCCCACAATGCCAGTCGCAAGGGCCTGCCTTTGGCCTGCGAACGCAGCCTGCAACGCCTGGGTACCGAGGTCATCGACCTGTACCTGCTGCACTGGCGCGGACAGTATCCGCTGGCGGAAACCGTCGAAGCCTTCGAACGGCTGCGCGAAGCCGGAAAAATTCGCCGTTGGGGGGTCTCCAACTTCGACGTGGCTGACCTGGAGGAACTGGATGCACCGGCCTGCGCCACCAATCAAGTGCTGTACAACCTGGAGTCGCGGGGTATCGAGTTCGACCTGTTGCCCGCCTGCCAGCAGCGACGGATGCCGCTTATGGCCTATTGCCCGATCGGCCAGGGCGGCGCCTTGCTGGCCGAACCGGTATTGCAGCAGATTGCCCGGAACCACGGGGTTACCTCAGCCCAGGTAGCCCTGGCCTGGTTGCTGCGCCAGGACCAGGTGCTGGTGATTCCCAAGGCAGTGCGCCCGGCGCACCTACGGCTCAACGCCCAGGCCGGTGAACTGCAACTGGAACCCCAGGACCTGCAAGCCCTGGATCAAGTGTTTACTCCGCCCCGGCGTAAACAGCACCTGGAGATGGTCTGAAACCGCTGTAACGGAATAAGAAACTCTCGATTTCAGGAAAAGTTACAAAAGACTAGTTGCAAGAAAATGGCTGATAGGAAAGTTGCTGTTTCAGACAAACAACTAAGTTCCAGATAAACATAAACACCACAAAGCTACTTTGTACCCAGCTATTTAAGAATTGTCTGATCCCTGGTTGGCATGCCCCACAATTACAGTTGGCGGATGAGATTAAAAAGCTACCTGCATCAGATCAATCCCCTTTTTTCCAGTCCTGAAGCAGCCCGTCGGCTGCTTCGTGTCGTGGCGCTGATTTTTTTGATCGGCCTGCTGGGTGCCGTTTACAACTTCTTGCGTTCAAGTATCAGCAACGAGTTGTCACAACGGCGCAGCTACATGAGCAGCGCCATTGCCGAAGCCCAGACTTTCTTCACCAGCCGTGAAGCCCTGCTGGAAAGCCTGAGCCTGTCCGCCGTACACAAATCCCGGCAGAACGAGGCCTACGAGCCCAGTGCCGACCCGGCGGAGGAAATCCACTTGCATCTGGGTGGGCCGGAGGGAAACCAATGGGGGATCTGGCTTACCAAACGCATGCGCGACTATCTCAAAAGCAAACAGTTGAACCTGCTGTATGTCCCCGGCGGCGAACAATCCCAAGTGCAACGGCTGTTCAGTACCCAGCCTGAATCGGCGTATCTGCCCGGACCGCTGCTGGCCAAATTGGCCACGCTGAAGTTCTCCGAAGTCCCGCCGGGTGAAGAGTTGTGGTTGATGGATCACTCCTCGGGCACTGCCCAGTTGTACATTTTCACCCGCCTTGACGAGCGCTACGCCAACTCTGGCTGGCTGGGTCTGGAGATGGACGGCAAGAGTGTCTCCGCGGCCCTCAGTGACCAGAGCGCCGGGGATTTCATGATGTTCAATTCCCACGGCGGGCTGATTTTCAGCAGCACCCCCAGCGCACAACTGAGCGAGGACGTGCAGCAGGTCAAGGGCGGCAGCTTCTTCGGCTTTCTCGGCGGCCGCTGGTGGCCCGACCATCTGGTGATCCGCAAGCAACTGGGGTCATCGGACTGGCAACTGGTGTACTCCTTCGACTTGCACAATCTGCTCAAGAGTCTTTGGCCGCAATTGTTTGTAGCCTTGCTCATCAGCCTGTTCGGCATGGCACTGATCGGTTTCTTGACCCACTGGGTCGAGGTGCGCCTGATCGCTCCAGCGCTGGACCGGATCCAAGCCTTGATCGAAAGCGAAGCTTTCAGTCGCGACGTGATCCAGATCGCTCCGGTAGCCCTGTGCGTGCTGCGCCGCAGCGATGGCCAGGTGGTGCTGGAGAACACCCTGTCTCAGCAATGGCTGGGCAATGGCACCGAGCGCGATCAACTCTGTGCCGGCTGGATCGAACAGGCCTTCGATCCCAACCGCCCCAATAGTTCGGATTACTTTGAAACCGCCGATGGCCGCCATCTCTATCTCAGCTCGGCACCGACCCGCTACAACGGCGAGGACGTGCTGTTCTGTGCCTTCAGCGATATCAGTGCACGCAAGCAGATCGAAGCGGCCCTGGAAGAAGCCAAACGCCTGGCCGATACCGCCAACGAAGCCAAGACGCTGTTCCTGGCCACCATGAGCCACGAAATCCGCACACCGCTGTACGGCGTGCTCGGCACCCTTGAGCTGCTCTCCCGAACCCACCTGGACAACCAGCAAAAGGATTACCTGCGGGCCATCGAAGGCTCCTCCGGCACTCTGCTGCAACTGATTTGCGACGTGCTGGATGTGTCCAAGATCGAGGCCGGGCAGTTGGCCCTGGAACTCAGTGAATTCTCCTCCCTGGATCTGGTGCACGAGATCATCCAGGGCTATGCCGCTGCCGCCCACGCCAAGGGACTGCAGTTCTATGCTTGCGTGGACCCGCAGTTGCCGGAAATTCTTCTTGGTGATGTCACACGGATCCGCCAGATCCTCAGCAACCTGCTGAACAACGCGGTCAAGTTCACCGACTCAGGACGTATCGTCCTGCGAGTCCGGGTGGACAGTCGTGACGGCGAACGCAGCAACATCCTCTGGCAGGTATCTGACACTGGCCGCGGCATCGCCCAGGACGACCAGGCGCTGATCTTCGAACCCTTCTACCAGACCGAAGGCAACACCAATGTCATCGCCGGCACGGGCCTGGGCCTGCCGATCTGCCAGCGCCTGACGCAGTTGATGAACGGCAACATCCGCATGGTCAGCGAACTCGGGCTGGGCAGCAGCTTTACCCTCACCCTGCCCCTGGAAGCCTGCCCCATGGTGTCCCACACCCCGCTGATCAGCCCGCTTTTGCCGGAGATGATCTATGTGGTGTCCCCGGTCCGCGAACTGGCGGAATCCGTGGCCGGGTGGTTACGGCGCTGGGGCGCCCGGGCCCAGTTCAGCCTGCCCACGCAGTCGGATCGCAGCCGCGGCAACGTGCTGATCGAGCTGCACCCGGGGATCGTCGAACATCGCCTGGAGCCCGATTGGCAGGGCCCTCTGGTGCTCGCCAGTGGTGACGGCCACAACGAACCGCGGATCCGTGGCGGCAGCTGGCAGGTGAACACCAACAACCTGCGGGCGATCCACCAGGCGGTGAGCCAGGCACAGGGCGTCTGGGTGGCCCAGAGCGAGGAACATACCGACAGCCGCGAACTGAAAAAACTCAGCCTGCATGTGCTGGTGGCCGAAGACAACGTGATCAACCAGTTGATCCTCAAGGACCAGTTGGAGGAGCTGGGCTGCAGCGTGGAACTGGCCTCGAACGGAGAAGATGCCTTGTCCATCTGGAGAAACGGGCACTTCGACGTGGTGTTGACTGATGTGAACATGCCGAAGCTCAACGGCTATGAACTGGCCAAGGAGCTTCGACGTCAAGGCTGTTCGATCCCGATCATCGGGGCGACGGCCAATGCAATGCGCGGAGAAGAAGAGCTCTGTCTTGCAGCCGGGATGAACCACTGCCTGGTCAAGCCCTTTGCACTAAGAGCGTTGTTCAACTATCTGGCGCCCTATGAAAGAGCCCCTCATGAAGTCCTGTAGCATTTTGATCGTCGAAGATCAGCCGTTTCAGTACATGTACCTGCAACACTTGTTCAACGAGCTGGGGCCTTACCAGCTGGAGGTCGCGAGCAACGGTTCCGAGGCTCTCGAGCGTCTCAAGCAACGGCATTTCGATCTGGTACTGACAGATCTGCTGATGCCTGGCATGGACGGTGTGCAGTTCATCCAGGGCCTGGCCAAGCACCGCGTACGCCCGGCCCTGGCAATCATGAGTGCCTCCTCCAGGCGCATGTTGATGGGCGCCAGCCTGGTGGCTCGAAACCTGGGCCTGCGGGTCATAGGCTTGATTTCCAAACCCGTGAGCCTGGCGGCACTGCGCAGCCTCACTGCGCAGCTACCGGAGCTGATCAGCAGCGAGCCGCCGCCAGCGATCTGGGTCGAGTGCAGCACTGAGACCCTGCAACACGCCCTGCGCAATTCGCAGATTCAAGCCTGGTTCCAGCCCAAGAAAGCCCTGAACAACGGCCGCATCGTCGCCGCCGAGGCGCTGGTGCGCTGGATGCACCCGCAACACGGCATGCTGTTGCCCTGCGACTTTCTACCGGAACTCACCGAGGCGGGACTCGAAGAGGAGCTGTTGTGGCTGATCCTCGAACAGGCTCTGGAAGCTCAGGTGCGCTGGCGGGAAGACGGCTATGACATTCCGGTGTCGATCAATCTGCCAACCCACCTGCTCAACAGCGCCGACCTGGCCGATCGACTGCATGACTTCGTGATCCAGCGCCAGGGCATACCCGGCAAGATCTGCTTCGAGCTGATGGAGTGCTCCACTCCGGAACACATCAGCAACTTCTACGCCGGTGCCTGCCGCCTGCGCATCAAGGGTTTCGGCCTGTCCCAGGACGATTTCGGCAAGGGCTACAGCTCCTACATGAATCTGGTGTCGACGCCCTTTACCGAGCTGAAGATCGATCGGGCCCTGGTCCAGGGCTGCCACAACAACGAGGAAATCGCCCAGGCCCTGACCAGCATCATTGCGCTGGGCCGCCAACTGGGCCTGACAGTGGTCGCCGAGGGCGTGGAGAGCGCACAGGAACTGGCCCTGCTGCGCAAAATCGACTGCACCCAGGTGCAGGGCTTCCTGATTTCCCACGCGGTGTCCTCGCAACAGTTTCAACAACTACTGGCCCAAGACGGACCAGCGACCCTGTACTAGCCGATGAGCCCTTTGCTCACCCACGCAACCTTCACTCATCGCTGACGGCCTTGCTTCAGAGAGAGGAATCTCGGAATCGAGGCCCTTATATGCATTTGGGAATTCAGTGATGAAATACCGCGACACCTTCCTGGAGAGTCTCAGTCGAAGCTCGATCCGGTTGAACAAGGGTCTGTTGATTCTCGCGGGCCTGGCGCTGCTGCTGTTCACCCTTCTCTACTGGGCCGCCCAACGCCTGATCAATGAACAGGACAGCACGGTAAAGCTGCATTTCACCGGACTGATGGAAAACATCCAGGAACAAGAGCTGTTCCTCCGGCGCCTGGCCAGCCACCCGTCCATACAGGCATTGCTGGCCGACGAACCCACTGCGCAGTATCTGCAGCAGCCCCTGCCCAGCGAGGGAGAAACCGCTTACGAAGGGCAACAAGCGCCCTATTCGACGCCTTTCAGCCTGAACTTCAATCACCAGCAACTGGCCGCCAGCGAGCTGCCCAAGGTGTTCGCCCTGGGCATGCACCTGTCGACGTTCTACGGTGCCTTCTGGTCCACCTCGCACTATCAAGCACCACGCACCTTACTCTTCAACACCTTCGGCAACTTCGACATCAGCGTACCCGCAGCGCGGCACTCCCGCGGCACTCCCTGGAACAGCGACATGCCCTACAGCGGCGTGGTGGATAGGGTCCTGCGGCACCTGGCAGTGAAGAACAACGACCTTCCGAACAATCAGGTCTACTGGGAAACATACAATGTTCCGGCCTCGGCGCAGGTTTCCCCCAAGCTGCTGGCCTACATCAGCCTGCATGCAGGGCCGCAACAGTTGCGCACCCAGGGCACGCACGAGTCGATGGTGGTCGCCTCGCTGCTGAACCTGGACGATGTCAATAACATCGAGCGCCTCATGAACTGGTCGATCTATGACGACTTCACCCTGATCGAACCTTCCGGCAGCATCCTCACCGGCTCCCACGTCCGTGCCGACGCCCTGCACGAGGGCCTCAACTTCGGCTGGCAAGGGATGGTCTTCAAGGTGACGAGCCACACCCCGGCGCTCTGGACCGGGATCTACAGCATCAGCTACAAGAGCTACTTCGGCTACGCCCTGTGGACCCTGGCAGGCCTGCTGACCCTGGCCCTGGGCGCCTTCTTCAGCGGCTGGGCCGCCAGTCGCTGGTATCGCAACAAGGTAGTGACGCCGGCGCAACTGGCGCACCAGAGCATTGCCGAGAGTGAAGCCTTCAGCCGGGTGGTACTCGACACCGCGCCCACGGGCCTGTGTGTGGTGCGTCGGGAAGACTTCAAAGTGCTGCTGGAAAATCGTCAGGCCGAACAATGGCAAGGCACGACAAAACTGCTGGCCCTGCTGCAGCAGGACCAGCGTTTGATGGACAACGACGAGACCAGTCTCGATGTCGACGGACGCCATTTGCAGGTTGGCCTGGTCTCGACCCGCTACCAGGGCCAGGAGGTGCTGCTCTGCACCTTCAACGACGTCACCCAGCATGTCGAGGACGCCCAGGTACTGGAACAGGCCAGACGTTCGGCGGACGCGGCCAACGAAGCCAAGACCCTGTTCCTCGCCACCATGAGCCACGAGATCCGTACCCCGCTCTATGGCATGCTCGGCACCCTTGAACTGCTGGGCCTGACCCAACTGGATCCGCGCCAGAGCGATTACCTGCAAACCATCCAGCGCTCCTCCAGCACCTTGTTCCAACTGATCAGCGACGTTCTCGACGTCTCCAAGATCGAATCCGGGCAGATGAGCATCGACCCGGAGGCGTTCTGCCCCCTGGACTTGGTAGAAGATGCCTTGCACGCCTACGCCGCCTTTGCCGAACGCCGCGGGCTGCTGTTCTACGCCTGCATCGACCCGAGCCTGCCGGACCTGATGCTGGGGGACGCCAACCGTATCCAGCAGATTCTCAGCAACCTGCTGAGCAATGCGATCAAGTTCACCGATTGCGGCCGGGTGGTACTGCGCGTCCGGGTGCTGGAGCAGGACGTGCGCCAGGCCAGCATCGAATGGCAAGTCACCGATACCGGGATTGGCATCTCGCCCTTGCAGCAACCCCAGTTGTTCGACCCCTTCTATCAGGTCCGCGACGCTTCCAGCGAAGCCGGGGCCGGGCTGGGTCTGACGATCTGCCAGCGCCTGAGCGACATGATGGGTGGGCAGATGCAGGTCATCAGCGAGCCAGGGCTGGGCAGCAGCTTTTCCCTGCGCCTGACCCTGCAACGCCTGCCGGGGACCTTGTCGGGAGCCGAGCCACTGCCCGAAGGACCACCTGTGTATGTCCGCGCACCGGTGCCGGAACTGATGAAAAGCACGTGCGACTGGCTCAACCGCCTGGGGGTCCAGGCCTATCCGCTGCCCACCAGCTGGGATGACAACCCCCAGAGCAGCGTCCTGATCGACATGCTGCCCCGGGACGCCCAGCCCACCTGGCCCGGCCCCTGCGTCAGTGCCAGTTCCAGCGGTCGTTGGCACAGCAGCAGCTTGCAGCCGGCGCACTGGGAGGTCGACGCCCACGACATTCGTGCCATCGCCCAGGCCGCAGCGCTGGCCCGCCAGGGACAGCCGCTGCATCTGGCACAGCGCGAACCCGACACCTTGCAATGCCTGAACCTGAACATCCTGGTGGCGGAAGACAACCCCATCAACCAGGCCATCATCAAGGAGCAGCTGGAGGCCCTGGGTTGCCAGGTAACCCTGGCGGCCAATGGTGAGCAAGCCCTGGAACAGTGGCTGCCGCAACGGTTCGACATCGCCTTGACCGACGTCAACATGCCGGTCATGAACGGCTACGACCTGGCCAGAGAGTTGCGTCTGAGGGAGCCGGAACTGCCGATCATCGGCGTCACTGCCAATGCCTTGCGCGAGGAAGGCCGCCGTTGCCTGGCTACCGGAATGAACAGCTGGATCGTCAAGCCCATGAGCCTGCAGACCCTGCGGGGGCAATTGTCGAAACTCTGCCAGGTGCCCGGCAAAAGCGCCCCGCTCGCCGCCAGACCTGGGTTGCAAAGCGAAAACCGGCCCGTGTCACCCCACCCCGTCAGAGACCGTATTCAGGTCTCGGAGCGGATGCGACCGCTGTTTCTCAGCACCATGCACGATGACCTGCAACGGCTGGCCAAAGCCCTGGAAACCGGCTCCGGCAAGGCGGCGGCCGAGCGTCTGCACAGTATTGCCGGGGCCATGGGGGCGGTGCAGGCCGGGGCGCTGGCCAGGGCCTGCGCCGAACTGGAGTGCCAATTACTGGAAAACACCCTGAGCCCGACACTGGTAGCTCAAGTCAGGCAACTGATGCAGCACTTGTCGGAACTCCTGTTGCCCCTTGAATAATGGGTGGCAGGGTTTAATGTACCGTCAGTCTCATGTTTCTTTACTCATTTGCGTATTACACGGGTGTGTTTGCCATGGAAAAACTGAAAGTAGTCATTGCTGACGATCACCCTATTGTCTTGCTGGGCGTACGCGAGTTGATGGAGCGCGACGAACGTTTCGAAATCGTCGGTGAAGCGGTGTGTTCCAAAGGCCTGATCCAGCAATTGGAAGCCAAACAGGTGGACATCGTGATCACCGACTACAACATGCCTGGAGACTCACCCTACGGTGATGGCCTGAAGCTGGTGGAATACCTCAAGCGTAACTTTCCGCACCTGCAGATCCTGATCCTCACCATGATTTCCAACCAACTGATCCTCACCCGCCTGCACGAGTTGGGCGTGGTTGGGGTCATCCAGAAAAGCCAGCTGCACGAAGAGATCCAGACCGCCCTCAAGGCCATCGCGCAAAAAGGCGTCTACCGCAGTCTGGAGCCGGCTTCCAACTCGGTGATGGAATCCAATGTGGCGATCGATGAGCGCATCTCCACCCTGTCGCCCAAGGAGTTCGAAATCCTCCGCCTGTTCGTGTCCGGCAAAAGCGTCAGCGACATCGCCCGCAGCCAGAACCGCAGCTCCAAGACCATCAGTGCCCAGAAGATCTCCGCCATGCGCAAGCTGGAGGTACAGAGCGACCAGGACCTGCTGACCTACTGCATAGGCCGCAATATCTTCAACTGAACGCCCCCACAAGGAATTGATCGACAATGGATACTGCATCATCAACCAGGAGCAACGACTCGCTGGAACTTCAACGCCTGCAGGGAGCCTGGGAGCAAATCTCAATGGAGGACAGCGGCGTGCTGAACCCGCCGGACGAGCACAGTGCGCCCGGAGCCCTGACCCTGATCGAAGGTGATCAGTTTCGCGTGCTGACGGTGGCGGGAGACGTGCTGCTGGCCGGAAGCTTCACCCTCGACAGCAGCACCACCCCCAAGTCGATCACCTGGATCGACTCCATCGGCGCGGATGCGGGCAAGCCCTTGCCCGCCAGCTATGAGCTGACTGAGGACGACTTCGTGTTCATCGCCGCCGATGAAGGCCAACCCCGGCCAACCCGCTTCAGCACCGGGCCAGGCCAGACCCTGCGGCGCTTCGTCCGGGTCCGCCAGGGCCAGTGACCCTCGCCCCCGGCGCACAAACGCCGGGGGCAAGCGGCTTCAGCTCCGCGCTATCACCTCGAAATCTCACCAGCCGACGCCGGGTCTTGGGCGTCCACGGCCCACCAGCTTGGCAACAACTGCCGCACCCTGGGCTCGGCAAAGCGATCGTCGATCAACATCAACACGCCCCGATCGGCCTGGCTGCGAATCACCCGCCCTGCCGCTTGCACCACTTTCTGCAGTCCGGGATAGAGGTAGGTGTAGTCGTACCCGGAGCCGAACAGCCGGGCCATGCGTTGTTTCATCTGCTCGTTCAACGGGTTGAGCTGAGGCAGCCCGAGGGTGGCGACAAAGGCGCCAATGAGTTTTGAGCCCGGCAAGTCGATGCCCTCGCCGAAAGCCCCGCCGAGCACGGCGAACCCGATGCCCTGCCCCTCTGCACGAAACTGCTGGAGAAAGCCCAGACGCGACGCTTCATCCATGCCCCTGGACTGCAACCACAGGGGAATCTGCGGGTGCTCGCGAGCCAACAGCTCGGCCACTTGCTGCAGGTAATCAAAGCTGCTGAAGAACGCCAGGTAGTTGCCCGGCCGCGCAGCGAACTGCTGGGCCAACAGTTCGACGATGGGCGCCAGGGACGCCTGTCGATGCACATAGCGGGTGGAGATGCGGCTGACGATATGCACGTCCAGTTGCGCGGCGGCAAACGGCGACTCCACGTCCAGCCACACCGTGGTCTGGGGCAATCCCAGCAGGTCGCGGTAGTAATGCTGCGGGTTGAGGGTGGCGGAAAACAGCACCGTACTGCGGGCCGCCGTCAGTCGCGGCCCGAGTAGCGGCGCCGGCACCACGTTGCGCAGGCTCAGCCGCGACAGGCTGCGCCTGGCACTCAGGGAGCGCTTGCTGATATCGAAGATGAACTGCTGTTCATCGAACAGCTCCGCCACCCGGGCAAATTGCAGCAGTTCGAAATACAGCCCCTGCAAACCAACGTCCAGGCCCTGAGGCTGCTCGTTGAAGTAGTCCCCCAGGGCCGCGACACACAAGGCCAGCGCCCTGAGCAAGGCCGTCGGGAGTTGGTCATAGGCCTGGTATGGCGCGAGCTGTTCCTTGTGCAAGGCGTTCCATTCGCGGTTGAGCCGTTGCAACGAACTTTTCAGCGCCTGGGGCGCAGTGCTGCGCACGCTGGCCAGCGTTTGTTGATCCAGGCTGGCGCTGTACATGCCACGCCCGCGCTCCACCAGGTTATGGGCCTCGTCCACCAGCACCGCCACTTGCCATTGATTGGCCTGGGCCAGGCCGAACAGCAAGGCGCTGAAATCGAAATAATAGTTGTAGTCGGCCACCACCAGATCGCTCCAGCGGGCCATCTCCTGACTCAGGTAGTAAGGACAGACCTGATGCGCCAGGGCCACCTCGCGCAGCGCCTGGCGATCCAGCATCGGCACCTGGCTGGCCGCCTGACGCGCCGCGGGCAGGCGCTGGTAGAACCCCTTGGCCAGCGGACAGGACTCGCCGTGGCAAGCCTTGTCCAGGTGTTCGCAGGCCTTGTCCCGGGCCACCAGCTCCAGGACCCGCAACGGCAGTTGGGACTGGCTGGCGAACAGCACCCGGGCCGCATCCAGCGCCAATTGCCGCCCCGGGGTCTTGGCGGTGAGAAACAGCAGCTTGTCCAGTTGCTGCGGGGCCATGGCCTTGAGCATGGGAAAGATCGTGCCCAGGGTCTTGCCGATACCGGTGGGCGCCTGGGCCAGCAGGCAACGGCCAGTGCTGACCGCCTTGTACACCGATTCCGCCAGGTGCCGCTGGCCAGGGCGGAACTCGCCATGGGGAAAAACCAGGGCCCCAGTGGCCTGGTCCCGGGCCTCGCGGTGGCGCATTTCCTGCTGCGCCCACTCCAGGAACACCGCGCACTGCCGATTGAAGAACTCCTGCAATGCCTCGGCACTGTGCTCCTCCACCAGGGCGGTTTCCTGCTCGCTGAGGATGTCGAAATACACCAGCGAGACCCGGATACTCGGCAGTTGCAGGCTCTGGCACAAAAGCCAGCCATAGACCTTGGCCTGGGCCCAGTGCAGTTGCCGGTGGTTGTCGGGCATGCGCGCCAGGTCGCCCCGATAGGTCTTGATCTCCTCCAGGAGGTTCTGCGCCGGGTCATAACCGTCCGCCCGGCCCTTGACCAGCAACTCGCCGTATTGACCCTCCAGGGCCACTTCGCTCTGGTAGCCGGGATTGCGCCGGGATGCCACGGTGCGGTGCCCGACTATTCCCTCCAGGGCGGTAGGCGATGGGGTGAAACGCAGATCCAGGTCGCCGCTCTTGGCGCTGAACTCGCACAAGGCGCGCACCGCAATGCGGTAACTCACGTCGACAGGTCCTGCCATTGCACATAGCACACCGCCACCGGCATCCGGTGCTCCTGGCAGAAGTCCAGCCAGCGCAGCTGGTTGTCCTGCAGGCGGTCGCCCGGACCCTTGACCTCGATCATCCGGTAGGTCCTGGCCTCGGGCCAGAACTGGATCAGGTCCGGCATACCGGCCCGGTTGGCCTTGATATCCAGCAACAGGCGCTCAAACCAGTGTTTCAGGTGCTCGGCCGGCAGGCAGTCGAGGGCCTGCTCCAGCAACTCCTCGGTCAAGGCCCCCCAGAACACGAAGGGCGACTGCAGGCCCCACTTGTCGACAAACCGCTGGCGGATGCTGTCCCGGTAGCGACCATCGTCCAGCTCCTCCAGGCAGGCCTGGAACAGATCGCTGCGCCGCTGATGAAAGTCCTCGCTCAGCAGATCCACCGGCCCGCGCTGGAACGGGTGGAAGAACGCCCCGGGCAAGGGGGCGAAGATCGCCGGCCAGCACAGCAACCCGAACAGCGAATTGATCAGGCTGTTTTCCACGTAGTGCACCGGCGCCTGGGGCTGCTGCAGATGGGCCTGGACATGCAGCTCCACCGCCAGCCCATCGGCGTCACGGGGCAGGCACAGGTCCAGTCGCGCCACCTCACGGCTGACCGTCCGAGGCGCTGGCGGGCCACCCAGCTTGCGCCGCAGCCGGGGCATGACCCGCAGCAGCTGCTGGGCCTCGGCGGCGCTCTGGGGCGCCGCCGCAGCCTGCTCGGCCAGCGCCAGCGCCGCCTGATACTCGGCACTGAGCTCCAGGACCCGGATCAACCGCAGGCGAGCACCGGGGTAGGCACATTGCTGGTAGATCTCCCGGGCCTGCCGCCAGTCCGTCAACCGCTCGCAATGCTGCCCCAGCTGGAACAACAGCTTGCCGCGGCGTTTCTCCAGCCAGGGGTTGGCGGTGCTGAAAGCCGCGATGCGCGCGAGCACCGCGTCCACCTCCTCCCCGGCCTCGAAGGCTTCCTGACACTGGTGCAGGTAGATGAAGCCGTCCACGTCGTCACGGCTGCGCAAGCCACGGGCATCGGCACTGATCTCGACCTTTTCGTAGCTGTAGATCCCCAGGTCCGCCAGCACGAATTCCGACCAGTCCTGGTAGAGATTGCCGAAGAACATCAAGCGCAGGCGATCGCACAACGGCATGACCGTCAGGCTCAGCAGCCGGTCCGCCAGTGCCGGGCACCATTGGCCGAACGCCCGGGGTTGCGGGTACAGCGCCTGCAGGGTCTCCAGCCACTGGTTCTTCTTGGCCTTGGCCACCAGCCCCTGGTCACTGAAGCACTGCAGGATCTCGGCCTTTTGCAACAGGCCGAACAACTCGTCCAGGGCCAAGGGTGCCTGCTCATCGACCCAGCCCAACGCCAGCAACGGCTGCAGGGCCCGGGCGCTGTCGCCGATCTCCGGGTAACGCAACTTGCCGAGGCGAAAATGCCGCCCCTTGCGCATCACCATGCGCACCAGCAAGGCCTGGGATGGCTGGGGCAACTGCGCGAAATCGGTGATGAAACGCTGCTCTTCATCGCGCAGCACATCGGCATAGCGCAGCTCCAGCCAGTTCAGGACTTGCTGGAAGTTGTGCAGGTAATAAAAGGGGTTCTCGAGGGGATTGGAAGTCACTGAACGAAGACGCCACGGCTGGACTGGTACTGGTTATGCGTACAGATAACAGCCGACGCCCCAGTCTGGCAAACACTATTGGATAAATGGCGGGAAGAAGATTTTTCCAGTGCCCAGGCGAACTTTCGTCGTGTTCACGACACCAAGGGGCCATGCTTATAGTGTCCGGCGCAACACGGATACCCCTACCGATAAGAGGTCTATATGAATGTGAAGAACCTGGGATTGCTCCTGGCCAGTGTCGCCGCCCTGGCCCTGACCGGCTGCGCCTCACCCACCGTGGTGACCTTGCAGAACGGTACCCAGTACCTGACCCGGGACCAGCCCAAGACCAAGACCGCTGATGGCTTCTACGAATTCCAGGACATTTCCGGCAAGACCATCCGGGTCAAGGCGGACGATGTGGCCACCGTTCGCCAGGAACAATGATTCAGCCGTGCACCTCAGTGCGACCAGGGAAAGGGTCCCTGCCCCGGCTCGCAGACAATCCCCAGGGGCTTGCCGCGCTTTGACATCTCGTCACGCACTTGCTGGCAGCGCTGCCGCTCCCGGGCTTCGGCGTTATCGATACTGATGTTGCCCGTGCTTTCTGGCGCCTTGCCGTCCCCCAGACGGAAATTTGCAATGGGTTGCTCCGGCTGCAGATTGAAGCGACTGGGTGCTGGCTCCTCTTTCTCGGCTGACGCCGGCTGGCCGGCCGGCAATTGATCCGGGGTTACTCCGTAACGTTTCAGAATCGAGCTCTGAGGCAGCTCTTCAGCCGATGCCATGAGCGCCCACAGGGCCAGCACCAGTCCGCCCGCACACCTCTTGCTATTACTCACTGTCAACACTCTCCTGCCTTTTCCTTGAATCGATTACTGCTCAATACCTTGGGTAACGCATGACCAGGCTTGGGTTTTACAAGTATTTGAGTCGCCAATAGACCGACAGGTCACGATTTTCTTGCCAAGTCAGCGCGGAGCCCGTTGCGAGCCCCACGCTGCGGGTCCATCAGGCGAGGGTGATGCCCGAGCCGTTGAGGTGCGCGAGGCTGACGCCCACCAGGGTCACCGAGTCATGGCCGAAGGTCAGCACGGTGTCATTGCCGCTGCTACTGGCGTGGGCCCGATAGTCCTGGTCCGGCAGCACGCCGCTCACCCCCATGAACACCAGCTTGTCGCCACTCTGGTAGCCGAGGATGCGGTCCTGGCCGAAATGACCGGTGAACAGGAAGGTGTTGTTGCCCCCACCCGACTCCATCAGGTCATTGCCGGCGCCACCGACGAAGACATCGTTGCCCTTGCCGCCGATCAGGTGATCGTTGCCGTCCAGGCCGAACAGCCAATCGCCGCCGGCATGGGCCTTGAGCAGGTTGTCGCCGCCGTCGCCCTTCACCGAAGACGCGTACTGGGTCAGTTGGCTGCCCACCTTCAACCCCTGGTCGGTGACCTGGTGGAACACATCATCCTTGAACAGCCCCCAGAGAAACCCCGGCTCCTTGCTCTGAATGGCGCCGATGTCGCGGGTCATGCTGATCCCGCCGCTGGCGTCGCGCACGTACAGGGTCCCGGCGCCGTCGCTGGCGAAGCTGTAGTCCTTCACCGAGTGCTGCAGGTCCAGGGTGTTGCTGCCCTTGCCGCCGAGGATGATGTTGTAGCCGCCGTCATCGCGGAAGGTGTCGTTGCCGTCGCGGCCTTCCAGGTAATCGTTGCCGCCCCCGCCCTGGATCAGGTCGTTGCCGTCGCTGCCAATGATGAAGGTGCTGCCCTTGTGGGTATCGGCGTTGCGGTTCAGATCCTGGACCCAGGTGCTACCCCGGGCCGGGTCCGACAGATTGGCCACGACAATGGTGGAGTCCTTGCTGGTGAAGTCATAGAACTGCGACTGCAGCACCCGGGTCAGGCCATCGCCGTAGCCGGTGGGCAAGTGAGAAATCCAGGTGGGGATGTTGAGGATCGAGAACGGCAGCGCGTTCCACAGGGTCGAGGCGTAATGGTCGTTGAAGTTGACGATGTTGTTGGTGGCCGAGTCCTGCTGGGCGTCGTGCACACCCAGGGACGACAGGTTGAAGTTGTAACCGTCCAGGGCGCGGAACACCGGGTCGTTTTCATAACCGATGTTCAACACCTTGTCGCTGGTGCTCTGGGTCGGCGAGGCATAGGCGATGTAGTTGGCATCCTTGTAGAACCCGGACCAGCGTTCGCTGCTCAGGTCCGCCAGGCTGTTGACCCCCAGCCCGCCCAGGCTGTGGCCACTGACCAGGATGTCCTTGCCCGACAGGCCATTGGCCTGGGCAAAAGCCGCCACATCGGCGAACAGTTTGCCGAAGGCCTCACCGGCGTAGTTCTTCGCATAGTCCTTGGGTCCCAGGGCGGCCAGCAGGTCACTGATGACATCACCGATGGTGTCGCCGATCACCGATTCCCGGGGGCCGCTGGTGCCGCGAAAGGCGATGCCGATGGAACTCAGGTGGCCCTGGGCATCGTACTTGCCGAGGATCTCCACCTGGGCCGTGCCGTAGCCGTCCTTCTCGCCGAAGAATGTGCCCCGGGCATCCACCTTGCCGCTGTAGCCCAGTTGCTGGGCACTGAGGGTGGACCACCCCGCCTGGTGCAACGCGTCTTTAGCGGCCTGCTCCGAATCCGGATTCCAGGGAATGCCGGGGATGACGCCCTGGGAATCACTGCTGCCGATCAGCGCGGTGATCAGGGTCGCCGGCAGGCCAAGGCCGAAGCCGTTGTGCTGGTAACCCACGGCAAAGCCGTTGTCGAGGTTGTGATAGGAATACAGCGTGATCGCCAGCGCATCGGAAAACAGCGCTTTGGAGTCGGCTGCGGTGAAGTTCTTGTAGTCAAACACACCCATGGTATTGCCTCTCTATTGTTGGAATTGTCAGAGAAAGCTCAGGCCCTCGCAGGCCCCGTTTCCGGGTCTGGAGGACCTGTACAACACCTTGCACATCCGTTGCCTGGGTCTTAGAAAGTCCAGTCCAGGGTCAAGCCGACCCCATGGTTCCGGTCACGGCTGCCCAGCAACCCGTTGTAATCCAGATTGACCCGGGTCTGTCGACCCAGGGCAATGCCCGCCCGTGCACCGACGACCGCCGCATCGCGGTCCAGTGACAGGCTCTGCACCTTGTAGCTTTGTCCACCGTCGGCAAACGCCAGATGCTGGTCGGCGCCGGTGGCGCTCAGATTGTGCTGCCAGCCGAGGGTAGCGGACAGTTCCACAGTCTGCCCGGAAGACAACTGCAACTGCTTGCCGGCGCGCATGCCCAGGGTCGAGAGCCAGGCCTCGCGATTGTCGCTATCGCCCTTGAGTGCCGTGGCGCCGCCGTGCTCCTTGAAACGCTCGCTATCCACATGCACATAGGCCAGGCTGGCAAAGGGTTCCAGGGCCATGGGCTGCAGATCCAGGTGCCACGCCGCCTCGCCGAACAGCTGCAGGCTGCGGGCATCACGCTTGCTCTTCTGGCGATCGGCAACCTCGTCATATTGCAGCTCGCGCCGAGTGGCGATGCGGTGCCAGCTGTAGGAACCGCCCAGGCTCAGGCGCAGTTGTGCAAGCTCGCGTCCGGCGTAGGCACCCAGGTGGTAGCTGTCGATGCTGGCCGAAGAATGCCGGCCATCGCCCATGCTCAGCGAACTGTCGCTGTAGCCGGTGAACACGCCCAGGCGGGTGCTCGGGTCCAGTTGCCCGTCGAAGCCGGCCAGCAGGCCGCCGATGGAGCTGGTATAGCCGGCTCGATCCTGGCCGCCGTCGGCCTTGCCCCAGGCGCCCAGGGTCTTGAGCCACAGCCCCTGCTCGCCGCCCTCGACGGTAGGCACCGCGTCCCCGCCCTGCTGGCGTAGCCGCTCACCCATCGCGTCACGCAGGTAGCGGTTGTCATTGAGCAACTGGCTGCCAACGGCCGGATGAATTTCCCCGGACAGTTGCTCGAAGGCCTGTTGTGCACTGGCCGCGCTGGCGGCCAGCAGCAGGCTTTCATACACCGGGTTGCCCGCCCCCAGTTGCTCGGCAGCATCGGCCACCGAACGCTGGTTGGGGCTCAGGCCGATGCTGCTGAACGAGGTGGCATTGCGCGCCACCGACAGCTGAACACCGCCGGCGCTGTAATTGAGGTTGCCCCCCAGAAACAGCGAGTTGGAAAGCACCGGGCCGAAGCTGCCCTGTACGCCATTGGCGGCCTGCAGGATGTCCAGCTGCCGCCCCACCAGGCTCGGGACCCGTTGCGCATTGAGGGACAATCCCGGGTTTTCCAGCTCCAGGGCCAGGCTGGCTCCGCCGAGGGTGGCCTGGCCGTCGCTGACAATCCGGTCGCTACCGCTGGGGGACACCTCCACCGCGTAGGTCGAACCCGGGAGGAAGTTCACATCGGAGCTGACATGCAAGGTGCCGATGGAGTTGCCCGGGGCCACAATCGCGCCCGCGTTGGCGGTCAGTGCGCCCACGCGGCCCGTGCCGCCGAGGATGCCACCAGCGTTCACCGTCACCGCCGACAGCAGCGAGCCGTTGACCGCCAGCCGCCCCTGATTGACCAGGGTCGGCCCGGCGTAGGTATTGGCGCCGCTGAGCACCAGGGTGCCGACGCCCTGCTTGGTCAGGCCGCCGTGGCCACTGATGTCGTTGCTCCAGATATCCAGTACGCAGCTGATGTCATTGCAGCGCCGCTGGGTCGGCTTGCCGGCATCCAGCAGCGCGCCATAGCCCGGCAGGTCAGCGACGAACTGGGTCGAACCGTAGCCGCCCTGGATACGGAACTCCTCAGGGATATCCGCTTCGGTCACCAGCATGCCGGGCCCGCGAATCCCCTTGCCCAGATCGATCATCCCCCAGCCGTACAAGGCATCGATGCCCGGGGCACCCAGGTCGGTGGCCGTGGTGCGCAGGACGCTGGCCACCTGCGCCGCGCTCATGTAGGGGAAACGCTCCATCAGCACCGCCGCGGCGCCAGCCGCATGGGGCGCAGCCATGGACGTGCCGTTCTTGTTGGCGTAGCCCAGGGTCATGTTCTCCAGGCTGGTGCCGCCGATCACCGAGCTGTAGATCCGGGTGCCGGGGGCCGATACGCAGAAGCTCGCGGTGTAGCCGCAGCGGGAAGAAAAGGTACTGATGACATAGGGATCGGCGCTGCCGGTATCGGGGTTCTGCTGCAACGCCGCCACGGTCAGCCAGTTGGGGGCAATCTGCGGCACGAAGTAGGCCAGCCCGGCAATAGCGTCGGGGTTGTTCAGGTTGTAATCGTTGCCGGCGGCGAAAATCGTCAGCACCCCGCTGCGGGCTGCGGCGATCGCCCCGTCGTAGGCGCCGCCCGGCAAACTGCCCAGCAACGGCTGGATCTGCGCGAACTGCGCCCGGGCATCGTCCAGGGTGAAGTGCGGGAACGCCGGATCACGACCGCCCTGGCTGAAGTGCTCGGTAATGCCGATGCCCCAGCTGTTGTTGATGATCCGCGCGCCACTGGCCACCAGGCCGTCCCAGCCGGCCTTGTACACCGCGCCATCGTTACCGAGGATGATGCCGTCCTCCGGGCCCGGATCGCCGTTGTCGGCGCTGATGATCTGGGCGTCGAAGGCCACCCCGTGCATCGCCCCGCCATCGCGGTTGCCGGCGGCGATCCCGCCGACATGGGTGCCGTGGGACCCCAGCTTGCCGTCCGAGCCCACCGAAGGTCGGCCGTCATAGACGAAGGCATCGCCGGCCTGCACCGGAATATAGGGATCGGTGTACTGGCGAGTGCCGCTGGTGACCAGGGTCAGCACCTTGCCCGGGCTGGCGAACTCCGGATGCTGGGCATACACCGGCTGGTCGAAGATCCCCAGCTTGACGCCCTTGCCGCTGTAACCGGCGGCATAGGCACTGTCGGCATGAATCGCCCCCAGGCCCCAATCGGCCTTGAACTCGGCGCTGCGCCAGCTGCCGGCGTCGCCCCGGCGGCCGTTCTCCACATAGGGCGCCGCCTGGGCCGTGCCCAGCAGCGCCACCCAACCCAACAGTGCCGGAGCCAGGGTCAACCATCCCCGTTCCTGCCCCAGCACAGCGCCATCCTTGCGTTTGACTTGCTTCACTACGACCTTCCTTAGTTGTGTTGCGAAATGGCCCTGGCAGGCTCCCTGCCCGCCGCTCGAATGACGTCGTGGAAACGCCATTGCAGATTGACTCCGACACCCTTGTGTCGCTCACCAACACCCCAGGCGCGCCAAGGCAGCAGCACAGGCGCACGGGGCTTGGCAGCACCTGCTGGGCTTGCTGGCTGTTCAGATAAGGGAAAGGTGCCATGGCTAGCGCCAGAGCGCCGATGGCATGGGGGGGCGGGAACGCCCCACTGGCCGGTGTGCCGAACGGCGTTGGGCGGCCGTCAACGGCAGGCCTGCGGCAAACGCCAGGCACAGGGTGCCCGCCAGCCTGTTGAACTGATGACATCTGACATCCATGTTGATGACTTCTCGTTTTTTGTTGTTGTTCGATCGTCCATCCAGGACGGATCAGGATGTTGCCGGCGACTTCAGGGGAGCCACCCCGACTCTCTCTGGGTTCAAGGTCCGCAAAGCCCGGGGGAGCGAATCCTGCGCTCCCCCGGCCGAGGCTGAATCAGGCGAACACGATGCCTGAACCGTTGAGCCCCTCCATACCGATGCCCACCAGGGTCACCGAGTAGTCGCCCACCTTGAGCAAGGTGTCGTTGCCGCTCTGGGACAGGTGCTGGCTGTAGTCGTAATGGGCATCGATGCCGGGCACGCCCATGAACACCAGCTTGTCGCTGTTCTGGTAGCCGTGGATCAGGTCGAGGCCGAAGTTGCCGCTGAACAGGAACGTGTTGCTGCCACCTCCGCTGGAGTACATGACGTCGTTGCCGGCACCGCCGACAAAGGTCACGTTGGCCTTATCGCTGCTCAGCAGGTCGTCGCCGCCATGGCCGAACAGCCAGTCGCCATTGATATCGGCCACCAGGGCATTGCCATAGGCATCGCCATTGAGGGAGTGGTTGTAGGCGGTCCACTGGTTGCCGTTCTGCAAGCCGTCGGCGGTCACGCTGTAGCTGACGTCCTTGCCGAGCAGTTGCCACCAGCTCCCGGCCTCGTGACTGACCAGGGCGCCGATATCCCGGGTCATGCTGATGCCGCCGTAGGCATCGCGGACGTACAAAGTGCCGTCGCCGTCATTGGCAATGGAGAAGTTCTTCAGCGGCTGCTGCAGCTGCAAAACGTTATGACCCGAGCCGCCATGGATGATGTTGTAGCCGCCGTCGTCGCGGAAACGGTCATCACCGGCCCCGCCATCGAGGTAATCGTTGCCCTTGCCGCCGTGCAGCAGGTCGTTGCTCTGGGTGCCGATGATGAAGGTGCTGCCGCTGTGCTGGTCGGCGTAGAGATTCAGGTCCTTGACCCAGACCTGGTCGCGCTTGTCCTCGGACAGGTTGGAAACCACCACCGTCGAATCGCGACTGGTCAGGTCATAGAAGTCCGAATTGATCACCCGGTTGAGCCCCGCGGCGTAGTCGACCGCGCTATGGGCCGACCAGGACCAGGGGTTGAGGATGCTCTGGGGCACCAGCTTGCCGGACAACGACGAATAGTGATCGGTAAAGCTGACGATATTGTTGGTGGCCGACTCCTGTGGCTTGTCGTGGGTGCCCAGGGACGAGGCGTTGAAGTGGGTGCCGTCCAGGGCACGGAACACCGGGTCGTTTTCATAACCGATATTCAGCACCTTGTCGCTGGCGCTCTGGGTCGGCGAGGCGAAGGCCAGGTAGTGGGCGTCCTGGAAGAAGCCGCCCCAGTGCTCCGTGCTCAGGGTCGCCAGGCTGTTGACCGCCAACCCGCCCAGGCTGTGCCCGGTGACCAGCACATCGCTGCCGCTCAGGCCCTGGGCCGCGGCGAAGGCGGCGACCTTGCCCAGCAGGTTGTCGAAGGCCAGGCGGCTGTAGTTGTCGGCAAAGCCGGAGACAAAGGCCGCCTGCAGGTCGTTGAGGCCGTCCTTGAGGCTGTCGGTGCCGCGAAAGCTGATGCCGATGGACAGCAACTGCCCGGCGCCGTCGTACTTGCCGAGGATCTCGACCTGGGCGTCGCTGACCGAAGACTGCTCGCCGGAAATGGTGCCCTGGGCGCTGACGTGGCCCTGATAGCCCAACTGCGAGGCGCTGATGGGTCGCCAGGACGTGCCCGGCAAGGCCTCGCCGGTGGGATTGCCTGCATACAAGGCCAGGGTGATGGCCTCGCTGTACTGGGCCTTGCCGGCACCGCCCACGGCGTTTTTGTAGTCGAAGATGCTCATGTGCGTTTCTCCTTTTTATCCTGCGGCCCGTCAGGGACCGGTGCGCTGACCAAAGGCCTCATCGACCCGGGCCAGATCTTCTTCACGCAAGGTTCCGGCGTAGTAATGCAACTTGGTCCAGGCCATCAGGTAGTCATACCGGGCCTGGGCCAGGTCACGTCGGGTGGTGTAGAGCTGCTGCTCGGCATTGAGCGCATCCAGGTTGACCCGCTCACCGCCAAGAATGCTCTGCCTGGTGGACACCACCAGGGCCTCGGCCGAGGTCAGGGCCTTCTGGTAGGCGCGCAATTTGCTCACCCCCGATAGACAGGCACTGAATTGCCGGCGCAGTTCAATCAGGGTTTCCCGAGTCTTGCCGTCCAGTTCGTATTCGGCCTGCTCCATGGCGCGGCTGGCCTGGCGAGTGGAGGCCGACACCCCGCCACCGGCGTACAGCGGCAGGCTGACTTCGATGCCGATGGTGTTGGTGTCGTAGCGCTGGTTGTAGGTGTTGCCGCTTTCCGATTCGTTCTGCCGCACGCTGGCGTAGGCGCTGAGCTTGGGCAGGTGCCCGGCGCGGTTGCGCTCCACTTCATAACGCGCCACCTCGACCCGTTGCCGCTGGGAGGCCAGCACCGGGTTGTTGCTCAGGGCCATCTCATGCCAGGTGTCGTAATTGGCCGGGCTCAGAGCAAAGGACTGGAAGTTTTCCTGCAAGGGGTCGAGGTCGCGCACGTCGAGGTCGGGCACGCCAATCAGCGCCCCCAGTTCACGCAAGGCCGCGTCCTGTTCGTCCCGGGCCTCGATCTCCTCGGCGGTGGCCAGCTCGTAGCGCGACTCGGCCTCGAGGATATCGGTACGGGTGCCCTCGCCCTGCTCGAACATGTGCCGGTTCTGCTGGAACTGTTGCTCGAAGGCCTTCTTCTTGGCCAGGGCGATCTCGATCTGATCCTGGGCGAACAGGGCCTTGGTGTAGTAACTGAGCACCCGCACCAGCAACTCCTGGCTCTTGCCGCGAAAGTTCTCGTCGGCGAACAGGGCCTGGGCCACGCCCTTGCGGTAGTTGGCGTAGGCCTCGTAGTCGATCAGCGGCTGCTGCAGGGTCAGGGACGAGCCGTAGCTGTCGTAGTTGCGTTTTTCGCTGACGCTGCCGCGCACCGTGTCCAGGTAGGTGACCTTGGAGTTGTTGTGGCCCTTGTTGTAGCTGTAGCCCACCTTGGGCAGCAGACCGGCGCGGCCGATGGCGCGGTTTTCCAGGCCGGCATCGCGCTCCTTGATGGCGCCGAGAAACACTGGATCGTTGCGCAGGGCCTGCTCGTAGATCTGGAACGGGCCCATGGCCTGGGCCCCCTGGCACACCAGCAAGGACAAGGCCGCGGCGAGAATGGAAAGCTTACTCATACGACGCGACATCCTTATTCTTCGGTCAATGCAGAGCTGGCCCGGTCGAGCAGAGGCTTGAACAGGTAGTTGAGCAGTGAACGCTCGCCTGTGCGCACGAACATCTCCGCCGGCATCCCCGGCTTGATCACCAGGCCGTTGAGCTTCTCCATGGCCTGGTCGCTGACGCTGCTGCGCAGCACGTAGTACGGCATGCCGGTCTTCTCGTCGACCATCTGGTCGGCGGATATCAGGCTGACTTCCCCCGGCACCCGTGGCGTGCGGCTCTGGTTGAAGGCGGTGAACAGGATGTCCACCGGCAGATGGGGGCCGACCTTGTCCACCAGATTGACCGGCAACCGCCCTTCCACTTCCAGGTGCGTGCCCTGGGGCACGATTTCCAGCAGGGTTTCACCCTGGCGCACCACGGCGCCTTCGGTGTGTACCCCAAGGTTGACCGCGATGCCGTCGGCAGTGGCGATGATTTCGCTGTGCTGCAAGTCGAAGCCGGCGGAGGTCAGTTGCTGCTCCAGGGTCTGGGTCTTGAGCTGGGCTTCGGCCAATTGGCTGCGGACCTCTTTCTGGTACTCCTCGCTGTGCTGTTGCAGCTTGAGCCGGGACTCGAGAATGCCCTGCTCGATGCGCCCGCTTTCACCGGTGTTCTGCGCCAGCTCCTGTTGCACCTGGGACAACTGGCGCTGGTATTCCAACAAGCGGTTGCGCGGGATGTAGCCGTTGTCGGCCAAAGGTTGCAGGTTGCTCAGTTGCTGGCGCAGGGACTCGGCTTGGCTGCCCAGGTCGGTGCGCGCCCGGCGCATGCCGGCCAGTTGCGCGGTGGCGCCTTCGATATTGGCGCGGATGCCCGCCTGCTCGCGGGAGAACGCCTCACGGCGGCTGCTGAACAATTGGCGCTGGCCTTCCAGCACCAGGGCCAGGCGTGGGTCGTCGCTGTTGCTCAGTTGCGGCGGGAAGTCCACCTGCTTGAGGTTGTCGCGCTCACTGCGCCAGCGCGCCAGGCTGGCCATGGCCATGCGGTACTGGGCCTGCAGCGACTGCACGTCCGCCGCCACCTGGGTCTGATCCAGGCGGAACAACGGCTGGCCCTGCTTCACGCTTTGGCCCTCGCGCACCAGAATCCGGCTGACCACCCCGCTGCTCATGGACTGCACCGCTTTGCGCTTGCCGGACACCACCACCGTGCCTTGCACGGGAATCCCCTGATCCAGTGGAGCCAGCGCAGCCCAGATGAAAAAACTGCCGGCCCCCACCAGGGCCAGTATCCAGCCCATGCGCGCGAAAAAGCCCGCATCACGCTCAACCCGTTCCGGCGCGTAACCCTCTTCGATCATCATGTTGCTGTCCTTGCTCATGCGCCTTTGTTCCGTGTCGGAGCCTGATACTGGCGGCTCATGCTCAAGCCACCGGGTGCGGCTGCAGCGGCGGGTCTGGCCGGTTCCTGGGGTTGGAGTGACTGGGGCTGCTGGGCACCGGCCAACGCCTTGAGTACTTCCTGGCTGGGGCCAAAGGCCTGCAGGCGACCTTCATTGAGCACCAGCAGCTTGTCGGCCAGGGCCAGCACCGACGAGCGATGGGTCACCAGAACCACGCTGGTCCCCCGGGCCTTGAGCTGGGCAATCGCCGCCGCCAGGGCGCTCTCGCCCACGGTGTCGAGGTTGGAGTTGGGTTCGTCGAGCACCACCAGGCTGGGATTGCCATACAAGGCCCGGGCCAGGGCCACCCGCTGCTTCTGGCCCCCGGACAGGCCGCTGCCGTCATCGCCAAGCACGGTGTCGTAGCCTTGAGGCAGGCGCAGGATCAACTCGTGCACTCCGGCCAGCTGCGCGGCCTGGACCACCTGCTCCGGGTCGGCCTGGCGAAAGCGTGCGATGTTCTCGGCGATGCTGCCGGTGAAGAGTTCGATGTCCTGGGGCAAATAGCCGATGTAGGGACCCAACTCATCGCGATTCCAGCGATGAATGTCGGCGCCGTCCAGGCGCACCGTGCCGGCCAGGGTCGGCCAGACGCCCACCAGTACCCGAGCCAGGGTCGACTTGCCGGAACCGGAGGCCCCCAGCACCCCGAGCACTTCACCGGCATTGATACTGAAGCTCACCTGCTGCAGGGTCGCCGCCCGACGTCCGGGAGGCCCGGCGCTGACCTGCTCGAAACTCACCTGGCCCTTGGGCGCCGGCAACGACATGGCGCTGTCACTGGGTGGGAACTCGCGCAGCAGCGCGTCCAGTCGACCATAGGCCAGCTTGGCCGAACTCCATTGCTTCCACACCGCGATCAACTGGTCGATGGGACTCAGGACCCGGCCCATGAGGATCGACCCGGCGATCATCATCCCCGCGGTCATGTCGCCCTTGATCACCAGCAAGGCGCCCAGGCCCAGCACCAGGGATTGCAGGCACAGACGCAGGGTCTTGCTCAGGGAACTGATCACCGAACCTGTGTCGCTGGCCTCGTTCTGCAAGCCGAGAAAGCGCGAGTGCACGGCAAACCAGCGCTTGCGCAAGGCACCAAGCATGCCCATCGCCTGAATGGTCTCGGCATTGTGCAAATGGCTGGTGGCCAATTGGGTGGAGCGTTGCGAAAAACCGCTGGCCTCGGCCAGGGGTTTCTTGGTCATGGCTTCATTCAGGCACGCCAGGGCGATCAGCAACACCGCGCCCACCGTGGCGAACACCCCGAGCCAGACGTTGAAGGCATAGATCACCAGCAGGTAGATGGGAAACCAGGGGGCATCGAAGAAGGCGAACAACGCCGGCCCGGTGAGGAACTGGCGGATATGGGTCAAATCGCCCAGTGACTGGCCGGCATGGCCTTCGCCACGGGCCAGGTTGCGTTCGAATGCCGCCTGATACACCCGCAGGTTGAAGCGGCGCTCCAACTGGCTGCCGATGCGGATGACGATAAAGCTGCGCACCACTTCCAGCAGCCCGATAAACAGGAAAAAGCCCACCACCATCAGCGACAGCATCACCAGGGTGGTCTCATTCTGCGAAGACAGCACCCGGTCGTAGACTTGCAACATATAGATGGAGGGCACCAGCATCAGCACATTAATCAACGCGGTGAAACAGCCGACACTGATCAGGATGCCCTTGTATTCGCCCAATGCCTTGAACAGTGGTGCAGGATGACTATTATTCAGCATCTTCAACATTTCCCTGAGCCGACCCTGCGCGCCGAACGCGAGCACCTCATATACGGCGCAACTAAAGATGTGTGCCCCTTAGTCTCAAAGTCTGCAGACACACCCAAACCAGACAACTGTAGTTAACAGTCATCCGGTTAAAAACCTGTCGATTAAAAGAGTGGTAAAACTAAAACCACAACCACCCAAGATTAAACGAACAACCTGCTGCCTTAATTAGCCAGCACGCTGTAACACGATCAAACCGTCGCCTTTGAGGCGCGCTTCGTACAGGCCTTCTCTCTGTCGACTGAAAAAGATAATCCTTGAACCTTCCCGTCCCGTGATGGCAATACCGTCGGGCTCCGGAAACCAGCCCACCGCCGCCTCACCGATCCACTTCGACAGGCACTCGGCGCCGTCTCCCAGGGCTGCGTTTTGCAGCAGGTCCAGGGCGCAGGCGCCGCCAGGCTCGCTCTGTTGCTGCAACTGCCAGTGTCCAACCAGTTCCGAGGGGTCCGCCAAACGCAGGCTGCTTGCCATGGTGAGTGCTCCATAAAAGATCGTCAGCGTCGCCAGCAGCCAGGTGGCCGCCTTGCAACTCAAGGTGTGTGGGGTCATAGGGTGCTCCGTCCGCCCGGTAGACTCGCTCAGCCCCGGGGCCAATGCAAGAACGGAAGGCAGCGCATCGGCGCCGCCTTCCGCCTACTTCACTCAGGCCACGATGTCACTGACGGCTGCCTGGCCAACGGTGCTGACCAGGAAGTCCGCCACGCCGTGCCCGGAGAAGTCCACGGACAGGGTGCTGATGCCCCCGGAGGTAGTGAGGATGGCGTCACCCACCGCGCCGGTGAAGGCGTTGACGAAGTGCAAGCCTGCACCCTTGGTGATACCGGTCAGATCGATCTTGTCCAGGCCGCTGACAAAATCCATGATCTGGTCGGCCGCGCCCGGTTTGGAGTCGGAACTGGCGCCGAACACGAAGGTGTCCGAACCCGAACCGCCCCAGAGCTTATCGGCGCCACCGCCACCGTAGATGATGTCGTTGCCGGCACCTCCCTTGAGCACGTTGGCAGCGTTGTTGCCGATCAACAGATCGTTGCCCGAACCGCCGATGGCGTTCTCCACGGTCACGCCCTGAGCAATGGAAACGTTACCCACCATGCCGCCAACGTCGGAGAACGAGGCCTCATTGAGGTTGATCTTCTGGTTTTGAGTGAACCCGGAGAAGTCCAGGGTATCGTTGCCACCACCGTCCCACACCGAGAACACCAGCTTGTCGGCAGACGAACTGGCGCTGTAGAAGTCGCGCCCGGTGTTGGAGTTGAAGCCATAGGTGGTATCGCCGGCACGGGTGCCGTAGTTGGCCCCGTAGAGTTTCTGGATGGCCGCGATATCGTCCATCAGCGGACCGGACGAATAGGCCACGACCCCGCCCTTGCTGAAGTTCTGGCTGGTGTTGCTTTCACTCCAGTAGCTCATGATGCTGTAGCCACGCGTGTCCTGGCCGTAGCTGGCGTCCTTGTAGCTTGGGTTGCCTTCGCCTGCGTTGTAGTCGCCAGGGTGAGCCAGGCCCAGGGTGTGACCGATCTCATGGGTCAGGGTCTGACGGCCATAGTTGTTCAGGTCGGGATTCTTGTTCTGGGTGTAGCTGCTGTTGATCAGGTACCAGGAGGTACCGTCGTAACCGGCACCGGTGCCCGGCAGGTAGGCGAAGGCCGCCGCGCCGTCCTGGCCACCACTGTAGTTGCCGAAGGTCATGCGAGCGTCGCCACCCGAGGCTTTCTCGGTAAACACGACATTGGCCACATCGGC
The DNA here is from genome assembly GCF_018390395.1 of Pseudomonas sp. RC4D1. Lineage (NCBI taxonomy): Bacteria > Pseudomonadati > Pseudomonadota > Gammaproteobacteria > Pseudomonadales > Pseudomonadaceae > Pseudomonas > Pseudomonas sp. RC4D1. The sequence continues at coordinate 859,172 of NZ_JAHBAW010000003.1, read as the reverse complement.
CCAGGATTGCATGGCCAGCACTGCTTGGGCCTTCTGCTGGGCACTGAACTGGCTGAACCCGGAGATACCGTGCTTGTACATGGTGCTCGAGGAGGCCGAGGTCAGGAAGGTATAGGACAGATCGATTTTGCCGTTACCGTTCAGGTCCTTGAACGCCGCGCCGTCACGCAGCAATTGCGTGGCGGCTTGATCGACTGAGAACGAAGGCTTGCCGTTAACCGTGAGATTGCCGCCACGATCGTATTGGTGGCTAAAGCTATTGATCTGGTTATAAGCCGAACTTGCTGCGGCCAATGGCTCGAGTTGCTGTTCGGCAGATGCAATAGCGCTCTTTTTTATTGTCGACATAAACACACTTCCTTGTAATCAATGGAACAGTTTTTGTCAGATAGCGACAATCCCTGGCGAGATCGTCCTATCACTCGCCCTAAGCAGGCGAAAGAAAGCTGACACAATTTGAAATCAGGCGTCCACTACTTTTTTGACGCCAAATTCCACTGTTCCGACAAACTCCCGCAAACAATGACCGTGCACTTAAAAGATTCTTTTCCAGCCGATTAGCGCCAGGCATTGTCCGACAATCTACAATTTAATTATTAAATATCCATGTAGAAAATTATGTCGATTGCGTCGCACTTCTTAGTCGGTTATTTCATGTTCCAACCAGTTAGTTCCAATGCTTGCCTCAATGCTTGCGGGGTCAGCGCCGGTACTTGCACCCCGTCGGCACTGGTCATCGGCTCGGCTGCCAGCATGGCATTGATGATGGCCTCCTCCACCGCCTCGGCCGCTGCGCTGAACAGCGGCGAGATGTGATCGTTGTTGAGCATCGCCAGAGGTGCAGTGAACGCCAGGTCCTTGCGTCCATAATCCGCAGCGGGCAAGTCCCGGTTTCCCGTGGCAAAGGCCAGGAAGATATCGCCACTGGAATCTTCGGTGCCGCCACCGGTGCGGGCAATGCCGATGGAAGCACGCTGGGCCAGCCGCTGGCACTGATGGGGCAGTAGCGGTGCATCAGTGGCCAGGATCACCACGATCGAGCCCATGCCCGGGGTGCCGCGCTCGGCAAAAGGTGAGGCAATCCCTCCCAGATGACGCCCCACCGGGTAACCGTCCACCCGCAATTCTTCACGCTTGCCGTGGTTGGCCTGGACCAGAGCGCCGACGGTGTAGCCGCCCTGCGCTGCCGCCAGCCGCCGGGAGGCGGTACCGATCCCGCCCTTGAACTCATGACAGATCATCCCGGTGCCGCCGCCTACCGCGCCTTCGGCCACCGGCCCGGATTCGGCGCTGGCCATGGCCTCGCGCACCTGTTGCGGCCCCACATGCTGACCCCAGATATCGTTCAGCAGGCCGTCGTAGGTTTCCATCACCACCGGCATGCACCAGTACACGGCGGGGTCCGCCAGGGCCTCGCGCTCCAGGGCGATCAGGGTGTCGCGCACCACGCCGACGCTGTGGGTATTGGTAATGGCCAGCGGCGTGGTCAGGGTGCCCGCCTCGCGAATCCACTCCAGCCCCGTGGCATCGCCATTGCCGTTGAGCACATGGCAACCGGCGAAACAGGGCTGTTGCCGCGCATGCCCGGCCCGGGGCTGGACCAGAGTGACCCCGGTGCGCACCTGCTTGCCGCCCACGCTGGCTTTCAGGGTGCTGTGCCCCACCCGTACCCCGGGGACGTCGGTGATCGCATTGAACGGGCCTGGTGTCCCCAGACCCAGGCTGATGCCCAATTGACGTGCTCGCATAACCACTCCTTACAATTTCTGAAACGCCGGGCTGTACCGGCCATTGGTGCCATAGAGAATCACCGACAGTGCCAGCAGCCCGATAATCACCATGATGTCCCGCAGGGACGCCTCGAGGAACAGATTGATCAGCAGATACCCCGCGCCCATCACCGCCAGCAGCGCCGGTACCGGCCACAGGGGCATGCGATAGGGATGCTCGCGGTCGCGCAGCAGCACCCGGCTCATCAGCGCGCTGAGGGCAACGATCAGGTACACCAGCATGATCAGCAACACACTGAAGGACGTGAGGTCCGCCAGATTCGAGCTGAAACTGAGTACTGCCGAAGGAATCGCCAGGAACAACGTAGCCAGCCATGGCGAGTCCCAGCGTGGATGAATCCGCGTGAACAGGCGGTTGATGGTGGTCGTCCACAGGGCGTCGCGGCCGCTGCTGAACACCACCCGGCCGATCTGGATGACGATCGCGACAATGGCGTTGAACACCGACAGGAAGATCCCGCCACTGACCACCCTGGCGAGGGTTTCATTGCCATGGCTGGTGAGTAGGTAGCCGATGGGATCTGGGCTGGCCAGCATCGCGCTCAAGGACGGCGCGCCGATCAGCAGCGCGGTGAGCGGCACCAGTTCGATGATCACCACCAGCACCAGGGACCAGAGCACCGCCTTGTGCACGCCGCGCCCCTTGCACTTCATGTCTTCGGCCAGCAGCACCGCCGGCCCGTAGCCGTTGTAGGAAAACAGACCGATACCCACCGCACCGATCACCAGGGCCCAGGGCGCCATCTGCAATGCACCGTGATCGACGATCTGCGGTTGCAAAAGAATGCTCACCGGTTGCGTGGCGTTGCCAAAGCCCAGCCAGACAATCACCAGCAACGCCGCCACCTCCAGCAACAGGCAAGTGCCGGTGATCCAGGCATTGAGCTTGATGTTGAGGATGCCCAGCAGATAGCTGCAGACCACTATCACCAGGGCTACGGTCTGGGAGTCGAAGTCGGTACCCAGGGCATTGTTCAAATAGGTGGCGGCTCCAGTGGCCAGTACCGGAGGGATGAACAGCAACATCACCAGCACCGTGAGGAAGGTGGCATAGCCGGCCATGCCGCCAAACACGCGCTTGGCATACACGTACTCACCGCCGGCACTGTTATGGGCCCGGCCCAGCTCGGCGTAACAGAAGGCAAACATCAGTGCCAGCAACCCGGCCATGACGAACGCCAGGAACACCCCGCTGCCGGCCTGGTGGATGGCAAAGGGCGCGATCACGAACACGGAACTGGCGGGGGTCACACCGGAAACAGTGATAGCCACCACATCGAACACACTCAAGGTTGGTTTCAGCGCGCCGTCGGGCACGGAGGGAGAGCTCATATCGTTATCCTCGTGTTTATTGTTGGTCTGAGGCAGAAACGAAATCCATCGGGCGTGTGCGCTCTGGGACGCACTGGCTGGGAACTACTCTAGGCAGTCACATGACGGCGACCAATTCCCCTATTGGAGTACTCCCCTTGACGGCAACAGGCAAATCGACGAAACCCTTCTACGGCACTTTCGACGCATCAATGGAGCAAGGTCTTTGAGTAATCTGTTCAGGGAGGTCGGCATGCACGCCGGCCTGGGTCGCACCCTTACGCTGATCGGCAACCCGCGATTCTGGAAACAGCTGATCCTGCTGTTGCACCAGGCCACGCCGTTCGACAATGCCCTGGCGATCTTCTACCCGGTGGATGGTCCGCCCCGGGCCCTTGAGGAATATGACGCGGAGCCCAGCAGCAAACCGGCGTCGATGCTCACCTACCTCAATGGCCTGTACCTGCTGGACCCGTTCTTCCAGGCCTGTCGCGAGGGCTACCCCAGCGGCCTGTACCGCCTGGAAGAAGTGGCCCCGGACCACTTCCGCCAGAGCGAGTACTTTCTCAGCTACTTCCACGACAACGTCCTGGAAGATGAAGTGCAATTCATCCTGCAACTGCCCGAAGCCGGCACCCTGTCCCTGTCACTGGGCAACCAACGGGTCTTCAATCGCGAGGAAATCGGCCAGCTCACGACCTTTGCGGCCTGGGTGCTGCCACTGATGCAACAGCATTGGCAACACAGCCAGATACGTCCCCAGGCCCCGGTTGCAGAGGAAATGGCCAGCCAGATTCGCGATGCCCTGAGCCATTTCGGCAGCGCGGTGCTGTCGGATCGGGAGCTGGAGATTGCCCGACTGATCCTCCGGGGTTTTTCTTCCAAAGCCATGGCCGAGCGTTTGAAAATCTCGCCGGACACCATCAAGGTGCACCGCCGCCACCTTTACGCCAAGCTGGACATCTCCAGCCAGCCCGAGTTGTTTTCGTTGTTCATCCAATCCCTGGGGCATGATCTGGAAAATCCCTGACGCCCCTGTTCAGGCTGCTGTTGACGGTCTTTTCGCGGTCTTGCGTTATTGCTTGCCTGCCCGCTTGCCCGCTTGCCGTAGGAGCTGGCTTGCCAGCGAAGGCGTCCTCAAGAACAACGCAAAACTCAAGGGCCTCTTCGCCGGCAAGCCGGCTCCTACACAGCCAGCTAAGGCGTCCTCAAGGGCAGCGCAAAACTCAAGGACCCCTTCGCCGGCAAGCCGGCTCCTACGTAGCCAGCGTTGCCGTTTTTGAGGGCGATGCGAAACTCCGGCGCCTACGCGTTCAGGGAGCGGGCGCGGAAGTCACGGGGCGACTGTTCGAAATGCTTCTTGAACGTCCGGCTGAAATGCGCCGAATCGGTAAACCCCCACTTGAAGGCGATATCGGTGATGGATTCGTTACGCAGCTGCGGGTTGCTCAGGTCCGCCGCGCTGCGCTTGAGCCGGGAGCGCTGGATGAAGCGACACACGCTGTCGCCCTGCTCCTCAAACAGTCGGTACAGCTGGCGCACCGAAATATTCAACTGCCCGGCCAGGGATACCGGGGTCAGGCCCGGCTCATTGAGGGATTGATTGATCAGTTGCCGAGCCTGATCACGCAGGCATTGGCCATGCAGGTTCTCGTCAAAGCCATCCAGAGTGCTGGCCGTCTGACGCAGGGTCGGCCCAAGCAAGGCGATCAGGGCCTCTTGCAGGGCCTGCCCCTCCTGCTGCGCCGCACACCCCTGCAGATCGCCGGCGCAGATCTGCTCCACCAGCAAACGCATCAGGCGACCACTGGCGCAGTTTTGCGACAACTTGCCGAACTTGCGCTGCGGGGTCGGCAGATGCCGGTAAACCTCTTCCCGGCTCAGGTGGAACGAGGCGTGCTCGATCAGGCCGTGGGGCACGATTTCACAGGCACCGGCCGAATCCAGCAACGCCATGTCGCCGGGAGCCAGCTCAATGCTCTCGCCATCCTGGCTCAGGCGAGCGTGGCCACTGCGCTGGATGATCAGGAAACAATGGCGATCGTCCTCATGGTCGACCTTGGTGCTCTGACGGGAGATCAGCCCGGCATTGGTGCGGATCTGCGCCACCTCCAGCCCGGCATAATCCTGTAGACCCACTTCACCGATAAACAAGGCGGGATTGCGCGCCGGGCGGGCGTCGAATCGACCGCAGACACCCTGCAGGGCACCTACCCAGGAACTGAAACTATGCGAAGCAAGCACTGTGCACCTCCATAAGCCGGTTCAGACCGCCTTTGTTGTTATGGCGATATCATTAACATGTTATCTATTTGCCAGGCAAGGAGCCTGACAGCATGGATAGTCTGTTATGGCTTAAGCAGGGTGTATGCCAGTGCTTACGGTTATGTCGGTCAGAATTCTCGTAGAAGCTTGTACAACTCAGTGAAGCTGCCCAACAGCGCCGCCCGCTGTTGGACACTCAAGCGTATGTAGCGCCTGAACCCCGGTAAACGATTGACCACCTCGCTGGCGCCAAAGTGTTCAAGGCGCACTTGCCAGCCCTGCTCATCCCGCCACAGCTCAAGGTGCTTGAAGTCCAGCGGCAGCAGCCGCTCCAGCAACGACTGATCACTGCACAGCTTCTGCAGCAAGGGCGCCCATTGCTCTGCCTCCCCCGCAAGCAATCGCGCGGCGACGCCCTGTCGACGAATCGCCCCGGTGTGGCGCAGGCCGATCCGCGCTTGCCCGGGACGCTCGCAGGGCACCCGCAGACGCCACTCACAAACCACGATATGCATCAGGAACTGCGCCTGGGGACGCTCCCGCACTTCGAACTCCAGAGCGTTTTGCGGGCAGTGGAAAACACCCAGCCCAGCAGAGCGAGGGGTGAAATCCAGGCCCGCCAGATCCCGCCGCACCTGACCCAGGGTGACCCCCGGGCGATAGCCCGAAGGTGCCCGGTGCCAGAACTCAAAGAGGTTTTGTCGCCAGCTTGAAAGATTCATCAGACAGGTTCTCCCGAGGGCTTGGCACTTCATCCGGCGACAGGCTCAGCGCCTGTTCCAGCACCTCCTCCACCGGCACCGGACGAAACGGATTGACCTTCTGTACCAGCAGGGTCCAGACCAGCGCGTAGATTGCAGTCAGGCCCAACATGCTGCCGAAGGGCACATAGATATCCCGTGGATTCATCCCGGGGGGAGTGATGAACCACATGCCCAGGACAATCCCCACCGAAGACAGGATCTGCGGCAACGGAAACCATGGCGATTTATAAGCCCGCGGCAAATCCGGCCGGCGAATGCGCAACATCACCACCGACAAGGTGACCAGCAGGTAGGCGGTGCTCCAAGCACAGACCGCCGCCAGCACCAGGTGCATGATGCTGTCGGTGCTGCCGCCCAGCCACCAGGCATGCAGGCAGGGAATCAGGACCGCCACGGCGATGCACAGCAGCGGTGTCTTGAAGCGCGGGTGCAGGTAGGTGAAAACCTTGGGTAATGCCCCGTCCAGGGCCATGCCATAGAGAATTCGCGGCAGGCCGGCCATCAACGTGTTGATAGTCGCGGCACCGGCAAACAGCAGGCCGATCCCCAGCCAGATACGGCCGAACGGCCCCATGATCTGCTCGGCGAAATGCGGGATGGCCATGGGCGTATCCAGTAAATGCACGCTGCCATCCTCACTCAGGGCAATGTTTTCCACCTGGCGCTTCATGGCTGCGCCGTAGATGAACATGCACACCGCGACGCCTACCAGCCCCAGGGCCATGGCCCGGGGAATGGTCCTCGCGGCCTTGCGTACATCCGGGGTCAGGGGGGTGACGAACTCGCAGCCGACGAACATGAACATGGCCATGCCCACCAGGGACAGGATGGTCGTCAGGTCGGTCCCCACCATTGACGCGCCGAACCAGCCATCGAGCTCCACAGCCGGGGCCTTGATGACCCCGAGCACGCCAAAGATGATCAGGGTGGTCCACATGCCGAAGGTCAGGATCACCTCGGCACGACTGAAGGCGGTGATGCCCACCGCGTTGAGCAGGCCGAAGAACACTACCAACCCGACCCCCACCAACCAGGCGCTGCCGCTCTGTTCCAGCAGGGTATTGAGGGATTCGAAATTCACCAGGGCCATGACGCCACTGAGAATGGTTTCCGCCGTCCCGGCAAACACATGCACGATCAGGTAGGCGGACAAGGTCCCGGTGATGGCGAAGAAACGACCCAGGCCACAGGCCAGGTAGTCATAGACCGAGCCATTGGTGGGCAACAGGCAGGCCGCTTCGGCGAAGGTGGTGGATTGCGCCAGCATCATCAGCAGGGCGATCACCATCGCCGCGGCGAACGCTCCACCACCGATACCGAATCCGGTGGTGGCCGTCAGGATCACCGGGCTGGCCATGATCAGGCCCACGGCACTGGCCAGCGCGGTGGGAAAGCCGACCACGCCCTGATCCAGGTGGTGCTTGAGTCTGTCGTTGAGCGACATGATGGTAAACCTCGAAAGCATGGGTTGATGATTGTTGTTCTAGGCATTTCAAGGGCACGCCCGGCAAGGGCGCAGAGCTTGGCTGTCTGACGCAGCTGAAATCATGTTCACGCCCTGTAGGCGCTGGCTTGCCAGCGAAGACGTCCATGAGAATGACGCCTGTCCTGGGGGCCTCTTCGCCGGCCAACCGGCTCCTACAGTCAACCGGCTGGCCGGCAAAGGCGTCTGCGTGGGGCGTGCTCAATAAGCGATGCACACCGATTTGTTCTCGGTATAGGCCTCGATGGCCGCATGGCCCATCTCGCGGCCCATGCCCGATTGCTTGTAACCGCCGAAGGGCATCGACGGGTCCAGCATGTTGTGGGTGTTGACCCAAACGGTGCCGGCCTTGATCTGGGGAATCAGTTGCATGACCTGACTCAGATCGTTGGACCAGATACTTGCACCCAGCCCGTACTGGTTGTCATTGGCCAGGGCCACCACTTCCTCCAGAGAATCGAAAGGCGTCGCGACCACCACCGGGCCGAAAATCTCCTCGCGCACCAGCTGCAGGTTGGCGTTGACGTTGGCCACCACCGTGGGACGGACATAAAAGCCCTGCTCACCATGGGCAACTCCGCCACAGAGCACCTTGGCGCCCTCCTCGACCCCGCGCTGGACCATCTGCAGCACGCGCTTCTGCTGTTTGGCAGAAATCAGCGGATTGATCTGTGCCTGCTCGTCCAACCCCGGGCCAATGCGCAAGGACTCGGCAATGGCCACCAGACGCTCCAGCACCTGGGTGTAGATCCCGCGCTGGACATACAGCCGCGAGCCCGCCGTGCAGACCTGTCCCTGATTGAAGAAGATGGCCCCAGCAGCCCCGGCGGCAGCAGTCTGCGGGTCGCAGTCGTCGAGGACGATCACCGGCGACTTGCCACCCAGTTCCAGGGAAAAGCGCGTCATGTTGTCCACCGCCGCGTGGCCGATCAGCTTGCCGACCTGGGTCGAACCGGTGAACGCCAGCTTGTCGATCCCCGGATGGGCGGCCAGCGCGGCACCGGCCTGGGCGCCACTGCCGGTCACCACGTTGACCACGCCGGGGGCGATCCCTGCTTCCAGGCAAAGCTGGCCGAGGCGCAGCGCGGTGAGCGGAGTCTCGTCGGCGGGCTTGAGTACCACGGTGCAGCCGCAAGCCAGGGCCGGGACGATTTTCCAGATGGCCATCAGCAATGGGAAATTCCACGGCACAATGGCTCCCACCACGCCCACCGGCTCCGGCACCGTATAAGCCCGGTACTGTGCCCCCGGCACCGCGGCGATGGATACATCCAGGCTCTTGCCTTCGATCTTGGTGGCCCAACCGGCCATGTAGCGGGTGAACTCCGCCGCCGCCCCCACCTCCAGGGCCCGGGCCAGATGGATCGACTGGCCGTTGTTGAGAGTCTCCAACTGCGCCAGCTCCTCGCCATTGGCCTCCAGCAGATCCGCCAGCTTCAACAGCAGGCGCTCGCGATCGGCGGGACGCAACGCCTTCCAGCTGCCTTCGAAGGCCCGACGCGCGGCCCCCACCGCCAGATCCACATCGGCCTGGGCGGCGGCGGCAACCTGGGTCAACTGCTCGCCACTGGCGGGGTTGTACACCGGCATCCGTGCTCCGCAGAGCGCGGGCTGGCTGAGACCGTCAATCAGCAGGCCGTGCTGACTGTCTATGAATGCAGCGACACGTGGGTCGATGGCAACGCTCATCTTGATTCCTCGCAGGTAGACCTTGTTCGAGGTGGACTTTGAGCCCAAAGTCGGATGCCGTCTTGATCCTGGCTGCCGCAAAACTTGGCCCTGGCTGCCAGCGGCAGCGGCACCTACGCTGGCCGTAGGAGCCGGCTTGCCGGCGCACAGGCCCACAAGCCTTGCGCCGCCTGCACGGACGCCCTCGCTGGCAAGCCAGCCCCTGCCAATGGCCGGCAGCGATACCCGCCAAATCGCCACTGGCAGCCTGGGTCAAATGTCCTGGCACACAGAGGCAAGCCAGGAGCCCGCAAATGACGCACTAATAGCTCCACGCTGTCCGTGCGTTTTCAGGAGACTCAACGTGAGCCAAGCAAGCCGTTTCTGGCACCCCATGCTGCACCCCAACGAAATGAAGCAACGCGAACCGATACGCATCGTCCGCGGCGATGGTTGCTATGTCTATGACGACAAGGGCCACCAGCTGGTGGATGGCGTCGCCGGGCTGTGGAACGTCAACGTCGGCCACAACCGCAAGGAAGTGAAAGCGGCCATCACCGCCCAGCTCGATGAGCTGGAGTATTTCCAGCTGTTCGATGGGGTCAGCCACCCTCGTGCCGAAGAGCTGTCCCGGGTGCTGATGAACCTGCTGGAGCCCGAGGACATGTGCCGGGTGTCCTTCAGTTCCGGCGGTTCGGATGCCATCGAAAGTGCCCTGAAGCTGGCCCGCCAGTACTGGAAGCTCGAAGGCCAGGCCGACCGCACCAAGTTCATTTCCCTGCGCCAGGGCTACCACGGCACCCACTTCGGTGGCGCCTCGGTCAACGGCAACACGGTGTTCCGGCGCAACTACGAGCCCCTGCTGCCCGGCTGCTACCACATCGATACGCCCTGGCTGTACCGCAACCCCTACAGCCAGGACCCGCAAGAGCTGGGCAAGATCTGCGCCGACCTGCTGGAACGGGAGATCCAGTTCCAGAGCCCGGACACCGTGGCCGCCTTCATTGCCGAGCCGATCCAGGGCGCCGGCGGCGTGATAGTGCCACCGGCCAACTACTGGCCGCTGATCCGCGAAGTCTGCGACAAGTACGGCGTCCTGCTGATCGCCGACGAGGTGGTCACCGGCTTCGGCCGCAGCGGCTCGATGTTCGGCAGCCGCCTGTGGGGAGTCAAACCCGACATCATGTGCCTGGCCAAGGGCATCACCTCAGGCTACATCCCCCTGGGCGCGACAGTGGTCAACCGGAGGATCGAGGCCGCCTTCGAGAAAAACGCCAACTTCACCGGCGCCATCATGCACGGCTACACCTACTCCGGGCACCCGGTGGCCTGCGCTGCTGCCCTGGCCTGCCTGGACATCGTGGTCAAGGAAGACCTGCCGGCCAACGCGGCGAAGATGGGCGACTACATGCTGGACAAGCTGCGGCCCTTCGTCGAGCGCTTCGACACCGTCGGTGAAGTGCGGGGCCAGGGCTTGATGCTGGCCCTGGATCTGGTGGCGGACAAGACCACCCGCGAACCCATCGACCCCATGAGTGGCTATGCCAATCAGGTGGCACAGATTGCCCGGGACAATGGCGTCATGGTGCGCCCGGTGGGCACCAAGATCATTCTCTCGCCGCCCTTGGTGATCCAGCAGCCACAGGTGGATGCCATAGTCGATGCCCTCGCCGAGGGGTTGAGCAAGGCCCAGCGCTGATCGTTGCAACCGGCTGCGGTCAATCAAACAGCGACCGCAGCCTGTGCTGCATCCCTGCTTGCCAGGCGCCCCGCTCCTGGTTTTCACTCGCCCTGACACGGACAGCGCACACCCGTCACAGTCCCCAACCACCCGAGCCACTGCCCAGCCGGCAGCCAGGAGCTATCCGATGATTGCGCCCACTTCCTTGCCCGGGGCCCATGAACTGGGGCAACGCTGCATCGCCGCCTTTACCCGGGTGGTACCCGCCACCCTCTGCGCTTTCTACCGCATCGATCCGAACCTGCAGGCCCGGGACTTCTCGCTGTACCGCATGCCCGAGCAGATGCACCAGGCCTATTTGCAACGCTACCGCCACTACGACCCGTTGCAGCCACGCAACTGTGCCGCCGCCGGGCGCCCGGTGCTGTCGCTGCACATGGGCATGGCCCAGCAGGGCCGTCATGCAACCGAGGTCTACCAGGGGTTCCTGCAACGTCACGGGGTACTGGATGTAGTGGAAATTCTTGCCTGTGACGGTGAACGGCCCGTCGCCGGCCTGTCGCTGCTACGGGACAACGCCCTGGGGCATTTCAGCGTCGACGAACTGGGCACCCTGCATGCCTTGCAGGGCCTGCTGGAAATCGCTGCCCTGGCGCCCTATTCCCAGGTCGACGAACGTCTGGCCAACCTCACCCCCAGGGAACGGGAGATCGCCTGGCTGCTGCGCGATGGTGCCGACAACAAGAGCATCGCCAGGCGCCTGGACCTGGGGCTGCCCACGGTCAAGACCCACCTGATCAACCTGTTTCGCAAGGTCGGGGTCGGCAATCGCACGGAGCTGGTGAGCACGCTGTTCTTGTAACGGGCCACCGGCTCAACCATTTGGTTGATGGGCGGCATCGGCGCCCAGGCAGAACATGGGGTTCTCCTTTCCTGGACAAGAGCCTTGCCATGAATCAGCAACCTGAGTGGATCACCGTCGGCGCCCTGGCGGACGGTTTTGCAGACGACAATCACATCCTTGCGGGGGTGGATGATCTGTCCGGTCGCACCTTGACCCTGCACTTCGACAACGGCTGGCAGATCGAACACCACTTCGCTGTCGACACCCTGCGCTGGAACAGCCTCGGCCAGCCCGCCAGTGACGACCTGCCCTATCGCGCCACTTCGATACGCCCCGGTATCTACCTGGTGGACTTTCTCAAGCGGGAGCAAGGCCAGTCCCATTCGGTAAGCCTGATCCTCGATCTTGAGCGCCAGTGCTTCACCGCCGTGATCGGCCAGATGCCGAGCCAGGCCGAATGCGGCGTCGACCTGTTCAGCCGGGCGCTGGCTGGCGGCGAGCTGACCTCGGTCAAGGCGCAGTTCCTCCAGGGTGCAATCGATGCCTTGCCCACGGCCGAGACTGCGCGACATGCGCCCACCTCCGAACTGATCGGCCTGCGCAACCAGTATGTCTACAGTGCCAGCGAGGCCTACGAGCACATCTACCTGAATGCCAACTTCTATAGCTGGCAGTGCCTCAGGGGTGTCGAGCAAGGCCTGGCGGACACCGACCGCTGTCACTACTACAAGATCGCCGAGCAGCTGTACCTGTTTGTCTGGCGCGAGAAGATCGTCCCGACCCTGGGCCTGGTGCTGATCGACCTCAAGGCCGGGCGTAGCGACGGCAAGATATTCGGCTACCAGGGTGCAGACTTCAGCCATGCCGCCAACTTCCCGGTGGGCGCCCTGGCCCAGGTCCTCAACCGAACCCAACACCCCTGATTCCGCACCGCTGCCGGCTTGTCCTAGCGCCAGCCGGCAGCGCTTTTCACAGGATACTTCCATGACTCTGGGCCTTGATCTGCAACGCGTCGCCAGCTGCTATCAGTCCGAACTGCAGCTGTTTGTCGAGCAACACCCGCGCTCCGGCGCCTTCTATCAGGAAAACCTCAAGCACTGGCTGTACGGCGCGCCGTTGCACTGGATGCAGCAATGGCCCGGCGCCTACCCGATCATGGTGGCGGATGCCCGTGGTGCGACCCTCACCGATTGCGACGGCCGCGAGTACGTGGACTTTGCCCTGGGCGACACCGGCGCCATGTTCGGCCATGCCCAGCCGGCGGTAGCCGCAGCCATTGCCGAACAGGCACTGCATGGCTCGACGCTGATGCTGCCCACCGCCGACAGCCTGTGGGTCGGCAAGGAGCTGAGCCGGCGCTTTGGCCTGCCCTATTGGCAGGTCACCACTTCAGCCACCGATGCCAACCGCTTTGTCCTGCGCCTGTGCCGGATGATCACCGGACGGCAGAAGGTCCTGGTGTTCAACTGCAACTACCACGGCAGCGTCGACGAATCCCAGGTGGAATTCGACGCCCAGGGGCAGATGATTCCCCGAGACGGCGTGCACGCCAACGGCTTGCAGCACGCCTCCACCACCCGACTGGTGGAGTTCAACGACCTGCCGGCCCTGGAGGCGGCGCTGGCCCATGGCGACGTGGCCGCGGTGCTGACCGAACCCTTCATGACCAACGTCGGCATGGTGCCTCCGGCCCCGGGTTTCCATGACGGCTTGCGGCAGTTGACCCAGCGCTATGACGTACCGCTGATCATTGACGAAACCCATACCCTGTCCTGTGGACCGGGGGGCTATTGCGGCGAACAGGGCTTGCAGCCGGACTTCTTCGTCCTGGGAAAATCCATCGCCGGGGGCATTCCCACGGCTGTCTGGGGCTGCAGCCTGGCCATGGCCGAACGGATCTGGCGGGTACTGCCGCATTTCCAGCCGGGCCAGGCGATCAACCACTTCGGCTTCGGTGGAACCCTGGCCGGCAACGCCCTGCAAATGGCCGCCATGCGCGCCACCTTCAGCGAAGTGATGAACGATGAAAACTACGCACGCATGTTCCTGCTCGCGGAGCGCCTGCGAGCCGGCGTCGACAGCATCATCGGCAAGCACGGCTTGCCCTGGCATGTGACCCGCATCGGTGCCCGGGTCGAATACCTGTTCATGCAGCAGGCCCCGCGTAACGGTGGCGAAGCCCACCACGCCCGCCATGCTCTGATCGAGGCGTACCTGCACCTGTACCTGCTCAATCGCGGGGTGCTGTTGACCCCATTCCACAACATGGCCCTGATGTGTCCGGCCACCAGCGAGGCGCAGGTCGACCTGCACAATCGGCTGCTGGACCAGTGCCTGGCCCAGGTCCTGCCAGGAGCCCAGCCATGAGCCAGGATGACCGCGGGCGCATCGCCCTGGTCACCGGCTCGGGCCAAGGCATTGGCCGGGCGATCGCTCAGGTGTTCGCCGCCGGGGGCGCCAAGGTCATGCTGGCCACCCGCAGCGCTGCGTCAGGTGCCGAAACCCAACGCCTGATTCGTCAGGCTGGCGGAACAGCGGAGCTGCTGACCCTGGACCTCGGCACCCGGGCAGCCGCCGAACAGGCGGTAGCGGCGACCCTGGACGCCTTTGGCGGCCTGGACCTGCTGCTGCACAACGCCGGGATCTTTCCGATGCAGAAGCTGGCCGAGCTTGAGGAGCAGACCCTCGACAGCACCTTGGCAGTGAATCTGAAAAGCTGCTTCTGGCTGACCCAGGCAGCCTTGCCGGCGCTACGCCGGGCCCGAGCACCGCGGATCGTCGTCACCTCATCGGTGACCGGCCCACGCACGGCAATTCCCGGACTGGCCCACTACGCGGCGTCCAAGGCGGGGGTCAATGGCTTCATTCGTGCAGCGGCACTGGAACTGGCGGAGTATGGGATCACCGTCAACGGCGTCGAACCGGGGCTTATCGCCACCCAAGCCATGGACAACCTCGGCGACGCCGCGACCCTGTCCAGGGGCATTCCCCTCGGGCGCCTGGGAACGCCTGAGGACATTGCCTACGCCATGTTGTTCCTGGCCTCGCCACAGGCCGGCTACATCACCGGCCAGACCCTGATAGTGGACGGCGGCGCCCTGCTCCCGGAAAACAGCCAGTTGTAGGCGCTGGGAAGTTGCTCAAGATGAACTGTGGCACTACGCAATCCGGACGCAGATCAGTGCCCCCTACCGCCAGAGGATCACACAAACCGGGCTATTCGAGCTTGAGTGCACTTTCTGTTTCATTGCTCCCTAAACCCCGGTACTGGCCTGCATGGAAGACCAGCGGTTCTGCGCCGCTGTATCGGTATTGTTCGATCTCGCCAATGAAGATCAGGTGATCACCGCCCTCGTACTGGGTGACGTTACGGCACACCAGCACTGCCACCACATCGTCCAGCACCGGGGATCCCGCCTTGCCATAGGAATGAGCTACACCGGCGAACTTGTCAGCGGCTGCCCGTGCGAACTGCTCCGACAAGTGGTGCTGGTGCGCGCCCAGCACATTGATGGCGAAGTGACTCGCCGAGCAAAAAAACTTCAGGCTCGGTGCGGTGCGTGCCAGGCTCCAGAGCACCAGCGCCGGCGATAGCGAGAGTGAGGAGAACGAGTTGGCTGTCACACCGACGTTGCGGCCCTCAGCGGTGCGCGTGGTGATCACGGTCACACCGGTAGCAAACTGCCCCAGCAAGTTGCGCAGCTCGCGGACATCGCGAACATCGCAGCCCTCGGCATCGAGCAAATCCTGAGCCTTGGTTTCGGTGGCAGCATTCATGGTGATCTCTCCCCTCAAGCTGGCTCAGATGGCCTGTTGGCTCATTGCGCGCGATTGCACGCGCAGCGTGAATCGAACCAGCGGTGCGGTCAGCGCCGTCGTCACCAGCGCGAACACCACGAGGATCGTGTAGACCTTTGGTGGAAGGATCTGCATCTGCAGACCGATCGACAGGACGATTAGCTCCATCAAGCCGCGCGTATTCATCAACGAGCTCACCAGCATCGCATCGTGTGGCACAAGCCCGGTGGCACGCGCGCCCAGATAGCTGCCGCCGAACTTGCCGATGAATCCGCCCGCGAGGAATACACCGAACCACATCCAGGATGCCGCGTCGTCGATCGTGCCGACCGAGGCATGCAGCCCCGCATACGCGAAAAACACCGGCATCAGCACAAGCTTGACGAAGCCTTCGACGTTGTCGCGCCACTCCTTCGCGACGCCGGGCACGCGCCGCACAAACAGCGCCGCCGCAAGTGCGCCAAATGCGCTATGGAATCCGATCAGCGACGTCGCGAGTGCCGACGCTATTACGAAGCAAAGCAAAACGGCCAAGCGGTCGCGCGCCGCATGCGCAGTCAATGCGAGCCGCGCAAGCGCCGGTCGAACCACGAAGCGCACCAGGAGCGCGCACAGCACCAGATACACGAGCAGGCTGACGAGCATGCGCACAAATGCCCAGCCAGGGCCGCTCGAGAGCGAGGCAATCGTTGCAAGCAGCATCCATCCGAGCGCATCCGTCAGCATCGCGGCAGACATTGCGTGCCGTGCGCCCACCATGGCGCTGAGCGCCAGGTCGTCGATGATGCGCGCCATCACCGGTACCGCTGATACCGCAAGCGCAACACCGCAGAAGAGTATGTAGGGCAGCGCCGGCACGTCGCTGGCAAGCGTATCTTTCGAGACGCTGGCGACGATCATGCCGATCGCGGCCGGCGCGATGAGCCCGCACGCCGCGATCGCGACAGGTATGCGCCAGCGCCTGCCGCGCAGCGTCTCGCTCAACTCCATATGCAGACCGATCTGAAACATCAGCAGTATCAGGCCGACTTCGCCGACTTGCGCCATGGCTGACAGCGTACGTGGGCCGAACAACAGGTCGTAGAAACTCGGTGCGATCACGCCGAACAGCGAAGGTCCCAACAGCAGACCGGCCGCGATCTCGCCGACGACCGCGCACTGGCCGAGGCGTTCGGCAATGCGGCCGCAGACATTGCAGAGCGCGATCACCAGCACGAGTTGCAACAGCCAGATGGTCATGAGTACCTCGGAAAGAGCGACGCCGACGCGAAGCGGGTGGCCGCGACGCAGCTCGCCAGGTTCGCGAGCGCCTGGCGGAGCGACGCGGCCGATACCGGCTCGGCCTCATGCATCACCGCTCACCCGCGACGCGGTCGACCCAGCCCCGGTAGAACGCACGGTACTTGAGCACGAGCTTGTCGTACTTGCTGTACACGCCGCCGCCGTCCGGCTTCATCCCGTTCCAGATTTTGACGTCGTACCCCGCGGCCTGTCTGGTCTGCAGCCCAAACAGCACGAAGTCGGTCGCACGGCGCAGGGCGCCGCCCACCTTCTTGATCGAGATGAGCATGTGCATGACGTTCTTGCCGTCGCTCACCGGCGTCACACACTGGAGCAGCTTGTATTTGACGTCTCCGTCCAGGGCAACGGTCATGACGCAACCGCCGGGGTAGCCATCGAAGTGCAGGTTCATCTGCGACATGTTCATGCCGAGCGCGCGCGACAGCATGCCGAGGGGGCCGAAGTAGCGGTTCACGGTGAAGTCGATCCCGGCACCGAACCACGCGCCCGCCCGGGCCAGCGACTCAACCTCCGGCCACCGGCGCCAGTCGTCGAAAAGCTTGAGCTCGAAGGCCGAGATCGGGAGCGCGTGCACGGGGGTCGCGTGCTGCGCATCGTAGAAGTTCTCGACGATCCGCAAGACCGCCGTCGTCGTCTCGAACGCGAAGTGCAGGTGCATAAAGTCGCCGTTGTCGACGTCGGCCGCGGCGATCTCGGGCAGCGGGTGCAGCGGCTGCGGGGAGCCGTACCAGACCCACACGTAGCCGTATCGCTCGGCGGTGACCAACGTCGGCTGGCGCGCCCCGCGCGGCACGGGCTCCAGCCGGCACACCGCCTGGCTGTGGCCGGGGATGTGAACGCACTTGCCCTGCTCGTCGTACCGCCAGTGGTGAAACGGGCATTGGATGCACCCGTCCTTGACCCGCCCGTCAGCCAGGTTCGCGCCCAGGTGCGAACAGTGGCGGTCCATCACCACTGCCCGCCCCGTCGCTCCGCGCCACGCCACGCACGGACGGCCGAAGAGCGTCAACTCCTTCGGCTTGCCCTTGAGGTCGTGCGAGCGCATTGCGACGTACCAGCTCGCGGCCACGCGCGTGGTCGCGTCGTACGCCCCCGGGGAGTGCTTCTTGACGCTCGCTTGATCCAGTTGAATGTTGTTCATCGCTTTTGTGTCGTCCTCGACCGACTACTTCTTCAGAACCAAGCCGATGCGGGTTGTGACGTACGCCTTGAGCAGCGCGAACATCGGGTTGTAGTCGAAGTACTTTTTCACCTCTGCCGGCGCACGGGTCTGCGTCCAGTACATCAGCTTCATCGCCGGCAGCAGGCTGTACTTCGAGTTGTTGAGCTGCGGCTTGTCCCCGGTGATGCAGTACCCGAAGCCGAACATCGGCTTGGCGAAGTCGCGTTCGTCGATGAGGGCGTGAATCCGCACCGCGGCCTCCTCGGCCGACTTACGCCCGGCGCTCACGGCCTCGACCTCGGCTTTGGCGTCGTTGAACAACTGGTAGTACTGCTCCATGTCCGCGCACAGGTACCCGAGGTACGGGGGGTCGTTGTCGAGGTGATCGAGGTCGCCCTCGTCGCGCGACGCGCGGAACCTCGCGTGGGCTTGCACGAGCCGGAACTGCCCGAGGATTGTGCCGACCGCCCACAGCCTGTGGAACGCGTCCCATAGGCGGAAGTCCGAGAACGCCGTGTAGCAGCAGCTGACGAAGTCGTCGTTGTGGTCCAAAAGCTTTTGCTGCAGGCGCTCGATGTACTCGAAGCGCTCGGGGGAGAAGTCGTCGTCGCGTAGCGCCTTGATGAGACGCGCCGCAAGCGCGTGGATGGTCACCGCGGTGTTCTCGAGCCCCCGGGAGAAGAGCGGGTCGATGAACCCGTTCGCGTGCAGCATCAGGCAGTAGCGGTCGCCGACGCAGGCGGTCGACGAGAACTGCAGGCGGTCGGTCTTGACCCAATCGCGCACCGGCACGGCGTCCCGGAACTGAGCTCCGATACTCGGGAACCGCGCGAGGAACTCATCGAATTCTTGCTGCGCGCTGATGTCCGTTTTCGGGTAGACACGCGGATCGAGCTGCAGGCCGACGCTCACCAGGTTGTTGGTCGACCGCGGGTGGTTGTTGAACGGAATCACCCAGAGCCAGCCTCCTGTGAACATGTGGTGCAAGGTGCCCTCGTGCCAGCGCCAGCGCTGCCCCTTGACCTTGAAGATGTCATCGAACGGCTTGACCCCGAGCATGTGCGTGTAGAGGCTGCGCGAGTGCGTCTTGAAGCGACACGGTTCTTCGCGGAGCTTGAACTTGGTCGCGAGCGGCGCGCGCGGGCCTCCGCAGTCGATCATGTACCGGCCGGTGAACCGTTCGCCCTCGGCGGTGGTCACCGCGACGCCGTCTTTATCGGCGTGGTATTCGGTCACGCTGGTCTTCTGGCGAACCTTGCAGCCGTACTTAATGGCGGCTTGCAACAGGTAGGCGTCGACGTCTTGCCGGTAATAATGGCTCTCCGGTCCCCACGGCAGCTCGGGAATGACGCACTGCGTGAACTCCTTCGGGTCGTGCTCCTGGCCGGGCTTGTGGAACACGAAGCCGAAGTTGCGCTTGATGCCCGTGCTCGACGAGACGTAACGTTGCGTCGAGTAGAACGACGTAATGTGGCCCAGCTCCGGAATGCCGTAGCGATCAGCAATGATGCGGTTCATGAGCGACGTCTCGGGGATCGACGATTCGCCGATCGTGAAGCGCGGGTGCGACGACTCCTCGATGATCAGCACGCGAAACTGTTGTTTGGCCAGGATGGCCCCCATCTGGGTTCCGGACATGCCGGAGCCGAGGATGATCACGTCGAAATGGTTGCTATCGCGCCCGTTCGCGGGGCTCTGCTGAGTCATGGGGCAAACTCTCCTTGTCAGATAGGACCTGGCCGTGCGCGTCAGGATTCGTCGAGCGCAGCGCGGATGCGGGACCGCACGGCACACGTGAGCGTGAGTAGATCGCCGATCATGCTGGGCGCGTACCCTCCGCTGCCGGTTGCGGGGCCGCTTCGCCCGGCTTCGTACGCCCGCTCCGCCAATTTAAGGTGAGGCGCCCGGAAGCGCAGCAGCACCTTGAAGACCCGCTCGAGGGCTGTCAGCCCAGCCCGGACGGACTCGCCTCGTGCATCGACCGCTCGCGCCTCGGCGAGCGCGCGATCGATGATCGCCGGCCCCCCAGCGAACCGAGCGTAGACCGCCCTGTACGCGGGAAGCACGTAGGGCAGGTACGTCTCTTTGAATTCTCGATAAGCTTGGTCTTCCGATTGCGAGCCCCACAGGACGTGTTCCAGCACGAAGAGGGGCATTTCTACGGCTCCGGGGCCGAGGTAACTCTGGCCCCCGACTCGAATCGGTTCGTAGAAGGGGCGCAGCTCATCGTAGAAGACCTGCGGCGAGATGAAGCGGTACGCGTAGACGATCGATTCGACCATTTTCTCCAGATAGGCTGCTAGCTCGTCGCACCCTTGCGCGAACGCGGGCGACCGCAGGGGCACATCGGACAGCTCGACGGTCACCGCGATGGCCGCCTCGAGGGCCGCCATCGAGATGCGCACGCTATCGAGCAGGTGCGCTTCGTCGCGGAGCCCTGTGTAGCTCCGCTGCGCGTCGGCCGCCGCGGGGTTCCAGACCGTCACATGCAGGAGCGTCTCGCGCGGCGGCAGGTCGGTCGCGCGTGCCAGGTCGAGCAGCACCAGCTCAAGCCCGGGCACCACGTCGGTAGGCTCATGTCCGTGCCGCTTGAGCGACCCCAGGAAGAAACCGATGTCCCGCATCGCGGCAGCGGCTTCGACGAAGCCCCAGCCGGAGGGCACGCCGCGCACCGGGAGGAACTCGCGCAGCAGGCCGACGATGCCCGGCACGTCCTTGTTACGATTCAGGCCCGGCAGCTGCAGAACCAGCGAGCGCGCCTGTAGCGGATCGCAGGCCGCCACGGCGGCGTGCGTGGCCGCGAATGCGGATACCCGGTTCAAGGTGCGTTCCACTACAGGCCTTCCTTCGCCGCGAGTGTCGGCCCGCGCTGGTTGCGCGACTGCCCCGCATCGCCGTCACGCAGCGACCGCAGGTAGTCGTAGTTCGTCGGCAGGCTCGTGCGCAGACGCTCGGCCTCGCGCCGGATGCTGGCGAACATCGCCTCGGCCTTCTCGATCGACTCCGGTCGGTGCTGCAAGAGCGGCAGCGACCGGTCGGGCAGCATGCCTAAGCCGGCAAAGATGCAGTAGTAGTTGCCGTTCAACCAGAAGTTCTTGAATTCGTAGTCGAAGGTCTCGTAGTACGTGGAATCGTCGAACGACGTGGTGGTCAGCGGCAGTCCCGCCTTGTAGCGCTGAACCTTCTCTTTGATGGCATCCGAGAGCCGCAGCTCATGCCGGTTCGCGAGCCAAAACGGCGTGTCTTCGCGCGACGTGGTGAAATAGTGCGCCTGGACGAAGTCTCGACAGTCGTCGAACATGTAGACGATCTCGGCGTTGAATGCGTCGCTCAACCGCGGGTCGAACGAGGTGTCGGGGAAGTGCTTCACGAGTTGGTAAAGCGCGGCGTAGATGAAGTAGATTCCCGTCGATTCCAGGGGCTCCAGAAAACACGACGACAACCCGATCGAGACGCAGTTGTTGACCCACGCCCGCTTGTTGCGCCCGACCCGAAACTTGATCTGGTTGAGCGACTGATTGTCCGAGAGGCCCCAGAGGTTGAGGAAGTCGGCGGTGGCCTGGTCGCGCGAGGTGAACTTGCTCGAGAAGACGTAGCCGCTGCCGAACCGGCCCAGCATCGGAATCTTCCAGGTCCACCCCGAGTTCATGGCGATCGCGGAGGTGTACGGCTCGACCCCCTCGCGCACGTCGTCATTGGGCACGGCGCTGGCGACCGCGCTGTCGCACAGCAGATAGTCGGACATGTCGATGAAGGGCTCCTTCAGGGCCTGATTGATCAGGAGCCCCCGCATGCCGGAGCAGTCGATGAACAGGTCTCCCTCCAGCGTCCGACCTTCCTTGGTTAACAGGGTGGAGATGTAGCCGCGGTCGTTCAGGCGAACCTCCACGACTTCGTCGACCACACGGTTCACACCGCGTTCGACGGCCCAGCGCTTCAAGAAGTCGGCCACCAGGTGCGCGTCGAAGTGCCACGCGTGGGACATCTGGCGGGTGCCGTCGAGCAGGCACGGTGCCAGCTTGCCGTCAAGCGCCCCGGGCTGCGGATAGCACGCGTACTCCATCGGCTGCTGGAAGCCCTGTTCGCGCTTGCGCAGCCAGTAGTGGGTAAGCGGTACGCCGTCGCAGTTCGGCACGCTGCCGAACAAATGGTAGAAGTAATCGTCGCGCGAGTGGTCGGGAGGCTTTCTCCAATTCACGAACTTGATCGCGGCCTTGAACGCGCCGTTCACTTGGGGCATCCACTCCCGCTCCGGTATCCCGAGGAAGTCGAAGAACACCTTCTGCAAACTCGGGATGGTCGCCTCGCCCACGCCGATCCGGGGGATCGCCGCAGACTCGATGAGCGTGATGTTTACCTGCTGTTGGAGCGCCCGGACGAGGTACGAGGCGGCCATCCAGCCCGCAGTACCGCCGCCCACGATGACGATATTCTTGATCGGCTTGTTCATAACACTCCTTGTTTCAAGGCGAACTGCCGGCCATGAGGTAGAGGCCGCCAGTCTCCGTGCATCCGTGCAAGAGCCACATCAATGTGCTTGTTCGAGTTGACTCTAGCCGGCCGCAAAAGCGATGCAAATTCTGTTTCCGAATTAGCATTTCTAAAATGCAAAGGCGTTGGCTATAGAGGAAGGTGTTGCGGAGGTCCTTTGCGCCTAATCAGCCCGCCGCTAAGGGTGGTCTGACGTAGCGGCGTATTTTGGGCTGACTTCATCCAACGCCGATTTTGCAAGAGGCGAGCCGATCAAAGGCGTCGCGAGCACCCCGGGGGCGCATTCCCAGATCCCGGTTTCGACCCCGTCGCTGCCTTCGACGGCGGTCATCGATGTCACGGCCACGGGCATTCCCAGGGTACGGCGATCGGCGCCGCCCGCCATGACCTGATGACGCCGCGACCCTGTCCAGGGGCATTCCCCTCGGGCGCCTGGGAACGCCTGAGGACATTGCCTACGCCATGCTGTTCCTGGCCTCGCCACAGGCCGGCTACATCACCGGCCAGACCCTGATAGTGGACGGCGGCGCCCTGCTCCCGGAAAACAGCCAGTTGTAGGCGCTGGCTTGCCAGCGAAGGCGTCCTCAAGGGCAGTGCTTGCCTCTGAGGCCTCTTCGCCGGCAAGCCGGCTCCTACGCAGCTTGTGGGGATGGGGATCAGTTGCCGCTGCGGATCTTGTTCCACAAGCGGGTGCGGATACGGTCGATGTCCAGCGGCATGGCTTCCAGGGCAAACAACTTGTCCATCATGGCCGGGCTCGGGTAAACCTTGGTGTCGTTCTTGATCGCTGGGTCGACCAGAGCATCGGCTTGCTGGTTGCCATTGGCGTAATGCACGTAGTTGCTGATGTTGGCCATTACGTCCGGGCGCAGCAGGTAGTTCATGAAGGCATACCCGGCCTTCTCATCCGGTGCGTCCACAGGCATGGCCACCATGTCGAACCAGATCGGCGAGCCTTCCTTGGGAATCGAATAGCCGATCTCCACCCCGTTCTTCGCTTCCCTGGCCCGGCTCTCCGCTTGCAGGATGTCCCCGGAGAACCCCACCGCCACGCAGATATTGCCGTTGGCCAGGTCGCTGGTGTACTTCGACGAATGGAAGTAGCTGACATAAGGCCGGACCTTCATCAGCAGCGCCTCGGCTTTCTTGTAGTCCGCCGGGTTCTTGCTGTGGTGTGGCAGCCCCAGGTAATTCAAGGCCGTGGGAATCAGTTCGGGGCCGTTGTCGAGAATCGCCACGCCGCACTTCTGCAGCTTCTGCATGTACTCGGGCTTGAAGATCAGGTCCCAGGATTCCAGCGGTGCGTCATCCCCCAGCACTTCCTTGATCTTGGCCACGTTGTAGCCAATCCCGGTGCTGCCCCACAGGTACGGAAAACCGTGCTGGTTGCCCGGGTCATTGACCTCCAGCGCTTTGAGCAACGCCGGGTTGAGGTTCTTCCAGTTGGGCAACTGGCTCTTGTCGAGCTTCTTCAACGCCTCGCCCTGGATCTGCCGCGCCATGAAATGGTTGGAGGGGAACACCACGTCGTAACCGGATTTACCGGTCATCAGCTTGCCGTCCAGGGTCTCGTTGCTGTCGTAGACGTCATAGGTGAAACCTGTCCCGGTTTCCTTCTGGAACTGCTTGGTGGTGTCCGGGGCAATGTAGTCCGACCAGTTGTAGATCTTGACCGTGTCGGCGGCCTGGGCCAGAGAAGCGCCCAGGAACAAGGGGCTGAGTAACAGCAAAGTGCAAGTCTTGCGGATCATGAGTCGATACCTGTGGCTGGTTTTGTTATAGGCAGGCAATCAAAGGATCAGAAAATCAAGACGTAGGTCTTGCGCACCGTTTCCTGGATATCCCAGATGCCGGTGCTGTTGGCCGGCAACATCAGTGCATCGCCGGCTTCTATGTGCAGGGGCTCGCCATGGTCGGGCGTGAAGGTGCAGCGGCCCTGGATGAAATGACAGAACTCCTGGGCGACGATCTGCCGCCGCCAGCGCCCCGGAGTACATTCCCAGATCCCGGTTTCGACCCCGTCGTTGCGTTCGACGGCAGTCACCGATGTCACGGCTACGGGCGTCCCCAGGGGCACGGCGACCGGCGCCGACTCGTCCAGGGTGACCGTGGCGGTGTGCTTGAATTGCGTGATGCTCATGGCTCTACCTTTGGTTGAAAAACCCGAACGGACATCGTTCGGTGCAAGAAACCCGACTCAGTGCATGAAACCTTCCATGAACCCGGCGACCCGGCTGGCCAGACGCCGTCGCCACGCAGGCGAAGCCGGGTTGGCCAGGGTCTGGTCTTCATGGACAAAGCTGCGAATGATCGCGTTGTAGCCCAGCCAGCGGCAGGGTTCAGGCTCCCAGACCCGCAGGGCGTCGAGGCCGCTTTGCGCCAACACCCAGGGTTGGCGGACCAGCGGGCTGTCGTGCTGCAGAATCAGGTCGGCCAGGGTCCGGCCACCCAGATTGCTTGCGCCGACGCCTTCGCCGCCGTAGCCACCGGACAAGGCGATGCCCTTGCGCCGGTCACACAGCATGTGCGGCATGAAGTGCCGGGACATGCCCAGGTTGCCGCCCCAGGAATGAGTGATGCGCACATTCTTCAATTGCGGGAACAGCTCGCCGAACAGGTAGCGACGCAGCTCGACCTCGTCCCGACTCAGGTCGAAATCGTGGCGCAGCTTGCTGGCGAACTGATATCCACCCCGGGCACCAAACACCAGGCGGTTATCCATGGAGCGCTGACCGTAAGTGACCTGGCGACTGCTTTCGCTGAAGGCCTGGCCCTGGTTCAGACCGATTTCGTCCCAGGTCGATTCCGGCAGGGGCTCGGTGGCCACCAGCAGGCTTTGCACCGGCAACTGATAACGACCCAGGGGCGGCAAGGTCACTGAGTACCCCTCCACCGCCGGCACTATCCAGCGGCTGCGCACTGCGGCGTGGCGGGTCTGCAGGCTGCCGGCCTGCCAATGGGTCACCGGGCTGTTCTCGTAAATGTTCACCCCCAGGCGCTCCACCGCACGCGCCAGCCCGCGCACCAGCTTGGCCGGCTGGATGGTGGCGCAATGGGGGGCATAGATAGCGCCATAGGCGTTGGCCACCCGCAACTGCTGAGCCAGTTGCTCGGGGTTCAGCCAGCGGTAATCGTCCTGGTTCAGGCCCTGGGCGTAGAGCTTGTCCAGGTACTGGCGCAGGCTGGTTTCCTGCTCGGGATAGCGGGCCGCGCAATACAGCACCCCGCCTTTGCGGTAATCGCAGTCGATGCCTTCCCGTTCGATGACGTTGGCCACCTCATCGGGAATGCCATGCAGCAGGTCGAAAGAGGCTCGACGCTGCTCCGGCGACAGCCCTGCCAGCAGGCGGTCTTCTCCCAGCAGATTGCCCATCAGCCAGCCGCCATTGCGCCCCGAGGCGCCGAAACCTGCGGTCTGGGCCTCGATCACCGCCACCTTGAGCTGCGGCGCTTGGCGCTTGAGGTAATAGGCCGTCCACAGCCCGGTGTAACCGGCGCCAATGATCGCCACGTCCAGATCAAGGTCTTGCTCAAGGGACGGGCGCGGCAACAGCGGCTCGTCCAACTGGTCCATCCACAAACTGATACTGCGCCACGCTGGCATGCAAGCACTCCGCAATCCGAACTTCGAATGCGGCGATCCTAGTCCCTGTCTTCAGGGGCTGTCTTGCGCGCGTGCACGCAAAGAAATTTGTTTGGCATAAGCCTTGGGCGACTGCCCGGTGTGCTGGCGAAAACAGCTGTAGAACGCCGACAGGGAATTGAACCCGGCCGCAAAGGCCAGTTCGTCGACCCGAAGCGGCGGCGCGGCCTGGTCCAGGGCCGTCAGCACATGCTGCAGGCGCGCCTGGTTCACATAACGGTAGAAGCTTTGGCCCAGCACCTGATTGAGCAGGTAGGAAATCTGATTGCGGCTGTAGCCGCACTCCCGGGCGACCCGCTGCAGGTCCAGTTGCGGATCGAGGTAAGGCTGCTGGCGCTGGAAGTACTGTTGCAAGTCCTCGGCCATGAAACTCAACTGGCGCGGCGACAGCCCCAGGCGGCTGACCGCCGGGCGCAGGCTGGCTGAAGAGCTGTCCGGCGCCGGTTCACGCACCAGGGACGCATATTCATTGACCCGCCAAATCAGGCCGTCGCGCACGGTAATCGCTTCACTGGAGCGGAACGACACCAGGCCCTGGCCACCCCGCAGGGTCACCTGATACTGGATAAAGGCCGTGTTGCCATCCAGGCGAATGCGATCACAGTGCTCCAGGGCCTCATCGGGCGCGCGGGGCATGCTCACACGCACGTATTCCCGCAGCTCAGCGAGGCCCAGGGTGCGATTCTGGAAAAAGTCGTTGTACTGGATTTGCGGATGGTAAAGCGCCATCACGCCATCGAGGTCGCGGTGCTTCCAGCAAAGGTGATAACGCATCACGGTTTCACCGGTGGCCTGGGTTTGCAGAGGCCCGTCGTCAGGGGCAGTCATAAGGATCTCGAACAGCCAAAAAAGCGCAGCTTGCCGAACTTCGGCAGAGGCATCAATGACCGTCCTCCAGCCAAGGACCCGGGTTCTCCAGCCCCATTTGGGCGAATACATGACGTGCATCAAAAATCTGCGAGTGAACCGCCGGACGGTGGGCAAAAAAACTGCGAGCGGTCACAAGCCGGTGCTATTTTTAAACCCTTGACTGATCGGGTCATTGACGAGCCGATCGTTCCTACCGCGAGCACAAGGAAGCGCTCAATGAATCAAGGTGGGCCACCGATGAACAGAGTCTGGGCCAGCAAAGTCACCTTTCCCAACGCCTGCCAGCTGATGCGCTGGCATTTTCATCCCCTGGGCTTCGAGGCCAGCATGGATGCGCCAGGCAGCATGATCGCCCGGCTCTTCGACCGTGCCAGCGGCGAAACCATGATCGCCATCGCCGGCATTCCCTGTGCCACGGTGATGAGCGCCGCGGATGTCGAACGAATAATCGAGGCGGTGGAAGATGAACTGGAGGCCTTTGCTCCGTCCCTGACACTCAAGGCCTGACGCCAGGCCCCATCGACCGAAGCCCGCCTGACCGGCGGGCTTTTTTCGTCATCATTGCCGCAGGTCGCGGAAATATGGCTTGTCTCGGGGCACCCGGTCCGAAGCCTTGGGCGCATTGCCCGCCGCCGCCTCCTGGCGATCGACGTACCAGTAGCAGTGCTTGGCCGCCCGAGTGATCCCCACATAAGCCAGGCGCAGGATCTCGTCCTTCTGCGCGCTGTCGTAGGGTTCGGCGTCGCCATCCTTGCCCAGGCCGGCCATGCGATACACCTGATTCTTGTAGGGCGAGCTGCTCAGGTGCTGGCAATCTCCCAGCAGGAACACCGCGTCCGCCTGCAAGCCC
Source organism: Pseudomonas sp. RC4D1 (assembly GCF_018390395.1). Classification (NCBI taxonomy): domain Bacteria; kingdom Pseudomonadati; phylum Pseudomonadota; class Gammaproteobacteria; order Pseudomonadales; family Pseudomonadaceae; genus Pseudomonas; species Pseudomonas sp. RC4D1. The sequence goes on along the minus strand of NZ_JAHBAW010000003.1, from coordinate 831,250 downwards.
TTGGCACTGTGATAGGTGAGTTGCTTGAGCCGTCGAGCCGCGGGCGGCAAGCTAGAATCAACATTAACTATTGGTAAAATATGCTCTTCTATCAATAACTTATCGCTAGTTTTTCGAAACAGCATCAAGATTGAATCGCCCTGCCGATAGTGCTCTGCCAGGCGCTGGGCCAGGCCCTGATCGTCACGATCCAGTACTTGCACCGGCCATAGGTCCTTGGCCTCGCCACTGGCCTTGGCCTTCTTCCCGGCAATCGCCGGGGCTGCGCGAACAATATGCTCCGCCGCATCGATCACATGCTGATGACTGCGGTAGTTCTCGCTGAGCATGACTCGATTGGTGGCCGGAGACGGGAACTCCTTGTTGAACTCGATAAAGTACTTCGGCGAACTGCCGCGCCAGCCGTAGATCGATTGCCAGTCATCGCCCACGCAGAGCAAGGAAGAATGCTGGGCTCCACGCCCCACGTGCAGGGCCGCGCCACGGCTGCGAATCTCCCTGAGACTGGCCTTGATCCAAGACACGATCTGCGGCGAAACGTCTTGAAACTCGTCGATCATCAGATGCGACATCGGCCTCAGGCAACTGTCGCTGAGCAGCTTGAAGTTTTCCGGGGAGCGCTCGCTGAACAGGGCGAACATCCGGTTGTAGCTCATGATCGGCGGCGACTGATCCAGCAAGTGGTCTTCAAGGGCTCGCCAGAACAGGCTCAAGGCCTCGAAGAAGAATCGGTCCGGATCATCCTGGGCAAAGCTCATGTTGCCGACCGCGTCGCCCACATCCAGCCCCAGGTTCTCGATAAAACCGGCGGCGGCAACAAAACAATCCAGCAACGGCGCCGAAGCCAGCTCGCCCTTGACCTTGTAGTCGAAGCCCGGGCCGGCACTGACCTCGGCAGAAAAGGCGCCCAAAGCTCGCTTGGACGACTCGTAACTATCCAACCAAATCAATGGCTTACGACAGAAAGCTTGAAACAGGGTGCGCTTTACCGCCCACTCCGCCCGCACCGTCAGCTTGGCTCCGGGCCGGCTGATCTGCGGGTTCTCCCGCGGGTCGAAGCCCAGTACCACCCAGGCATCCAGCTCAGCGGCATAGCCATGGCAATGGAAGGTCGACCCGTTGATTTCAAAGCTCTGGCGCTGAGGCTCGATGCCCTTGATCGGCCAGGCCCCGGCACGAAACCACAGGTCTTCCACGGTGTCGCAGAGCTCCTCATCACGTTTGGCTGCCAACTCGGTGACCGCTACGCGCTTCTGTACATCGGGGTGATCGCGCTCCAGCTCCTTGAGCTGCAAGGCGTGGCGCAGCAAGGGCTTGAGCGCCAGGCGGAAGCGTTCGTCGCTGCGGTACAGCGCCTGGTAGCAGGCATTGAGGTGCTTGCGCTGGGCGTCGTTGATTCGCAGGACGAAGGGATTGCTGTCCACCTCGTCTTCGGCCCCCTGCACCCGCTCACTGAGGTTCTCGAAGGCCTGAAGGCGTTCGAACCCCGGCAGACTGCGCACCATGGGCAAGATCCGCGAATGGAAGGTGCGCACCAGATCCCGGGCTTCCCGGGGGCTGAGCGCCCGGCCCCACAGGGCAAAGACCTGCACCAGCTTGTTGATGAAATCCTTGCGTGACTCCCGGGTGAAGGTCACTACGGTCATGGAATCCAGCTCGAATCCCAGGTAGTGATTGAGCAAAAGCAGGCGCAATACCAAAGAAGTCGACTTGCCCGCCCCGGCCCCGGCAATCACTGCAGTGGCAGGCGTGTCGCTGAAAATCATCTTCCATTGGGCGGCGCTGGGCTGGGACTGCGGCGCCAGCAACCGGGAGACATCGGCCTTGAAGCGTTTTTTCAACTCGGCGCTCAGCGGCAGGCGCCAGTCGTCGAACAGCCGGTCATCCACCCCCGGCGGCCGGTGCTCGGTGTTGCGACTGTCGCGAATCAGCAGCACCTGACGCCCTTCCTCCAGCCCTTCGAGCCGTCCCTCCTGGTAGCCGTATTCCACGCCTGCCGTGTGCCCGCTGCGAAAGCCGTCGGCCTGACCGTGCAGCCAGGACGCGCGATGCTGAGCCCGCAGGCGATTCAGGCCATGGCCGAAAAACCGCGCCGCCAAGCGCTTCAACAGGGGCATCTGAGCCAGGGGCAAAAGATCGGGGGGCAGATCGGGGCTGTGTTGCGACACGCGGACTCCAGGGGATGAGACTGAGCGGTAATGGTCGCCGGATTTTTTCACGGTATCCAGCGAATTGCTTGCGGGTCATTAACTTAAGCGATGAACCGAAGGTTTAACACCAGCTCTGCGACAAAAAAACCATCCAATTTTACGATTGGATTACGGCATTTTTTGCGCTTTTTATCGATCAATAGCTGATGGAAGATGCACGCCATCAACCAACGGTTATCGTTTTTTGGCCCGGGTCCAACGAGCCATTACGAGCCCTTTTGAGGAGACGATCATGCTTGAACTCAGACCTTTCAGCTCCCTGGGTGGCGCTCACCACGGCTGGCTGGATGCCCATCACCACTTTTCCTTCGCCGAGTACCATGACCCCAAGCGCATGCACTGGGGCAACCTGCGGGTGTGGAACGATGACGTAATCGCTCCCGGCACCGGCTTCCCCCAGCATCCGCACCGGGACATGGAAATCATCACCTACGTTCGCGAAGGCGCCATCAGCCACCAGGACAACCTGGGCAACAAGGGACGCACCGAAGCCGGTGACGTGCAGGTGATGAGTGCGGGGACCGGGATCGCCCACAGCGAATACAACCTGGAAGCCACGCCGACCAAGATCTTCCAGATCTGGATCATTCCCAACCAGGCCGGCTCCGCGCCGTCTTGGGGCGCCAAGCCTTTTCCCAAAGGGTTGCGCGAAGGGTTCGTGACCCTGGCCAGCGGCAAGGATGGCGATGAGGAAAGCTTGCGTATTCGTGCCGATGCGCGGCTGGTAGCGGCCAACCTGAAGGCCGGGGAAACCGCCGAGTATCACCTGGACGCAGGACGTCGGGCTTATCTGGTGCCGGCGACCGGGGTGATCGAGATCAACGGCTTGCGTGCCGAAGCTCGAGACGGTGTTGCAATCGAAGATGAGCGGGTGCTGCGGGTGAGCGCCGTGCAAGACAGCGAAATCGTGCTGGTAGACCTGGCTTGAACCGCAGCGGCAAATAAAAAAGGGGCGACCATGCTGGTCGCCCCTTTTTATTTGCCCGCTAGCCGGCTACACAGATCGTGCAATGAACAACCACCGTAGGAGCTGGCTTGCCAGCGAACGCATCCGCAAGACCTGTGTCCGTCTCAAGGACCTTTTCGCCGGCGAGCCGGCTCCGACGTGAATCAGTTGCCGCTGATGGCGGTGTCCACCAGGGTCTGGGCTTCCTGCACCAGCTGCTTGAGGTGGTCGTCGCCGATGAAGCTTTCAGCGTAGATCTTGTAGATGTCTTCGGTGCCAGACGGGCGTGCGGCGAACCAGCCGTTCTCAGTCATGACTTTCAGGCCGCCAATGGCCTGATCGTTACCCGGGGCCTGGCTGAGGATCTGCTGGATCGGCTCGCCAGCCAACTGGGTCGAGGTCACTTGTTGCGGGGAGAGCTTGCTGAGCAAGGCTTTCTGCTGCGGATTGGCCTTGGCATCGACCCGCACCGAGAAAGGTTCGCCCAGTTCATCGCACAGCGCGCGGTAAGCCTGGCTTGGATCACGGCCGGTGCGCGCGGTCATTTCAGCGGCCAGCAGCGACGGGATCAGGCCGTCCTTGTCGGTGCACCAAACGCCGCCATCCTTGCGCAGGAAAGAAGCACCAGCACTTTCTTCGCCACCAAAGCCCAGAGAGCCATCGAACAGGCCATCGGCAAACCACTTGAAGCCCACCGGCACTTCGTACAGGCGACGACCCAGGCGTGCCGTCACCCGATCGATCAAGCCACTGCTGACCACGGTCTTGCCCACGGCGGCATCGGCACGCCATTGCGGACGGTTCTGGAACAGATAGTCGATGGACACCGCCAGGTAGTTGTTGGGCGCCAGCAGGCCGCCGCTTGGGGTCACGATGCCGTGGCGGTCATGATCGGGGTCGCAAGCAAAGGCCACGTCAAAGCGTTCTTTCAGACCGATCAGCCCTTGCATGGCATAGCTGGAGGATGGGTCCATGCGGATCTGCCCGTCCCAGTCCACCGACATGAAACGGAAGGTGGCGTCCACTTGCTTGTTCACCACCTCCAGGTCAAGGCGGTAGTGCTCGGCGATTGCCGACCAGTAACGCACCCCTGCTCCACCCAGCGGGTCCACGCCCAGGCGCAGCTTGGCGTTGCGGATCGCGTCCAGGTCGATGACGTTGATCAGGTCGGCGACATAGGTGTTGAGGTAGTCGTGGCGATGGGTGGTGTCGGCCTTCAGCGCTTGCTCGTAGCTGATGCGTTTGACCCCGGCGAGCTTGGCCGCCAGCAATTCGTTGGCCTTGGCTTCGATCCACTTGGTGATGTGGGTGTCGGCCGGGCCGCCATTGGTGGGGTTGTACTTGTAGCCGCCGCTTTGTGGCGGGTTGTGGGACGGGGTGATAACGATCCCGTCCGCCAGGCCCGAAGTGCGACCGCGGTTGTAGCAGAGGATGGCATGGGACACCGCCGGCGTCGGGGTGTACTCGTCACCGGCAGCAATCATCACGGTCACGCCGTTGGCGGCCAGGACTTCCAGGGCACTGGCCCCGGCCGGGGTCGACAGTGCGTGGGTATCGATGCCGACAAACAGCGGCCCGGTGATGCCCTGGGCTTCGCGGTACAGACAGATGGCCTGGCTGATGGCCAGGACATGCCATTCATTGAAACTCAGATCGAACGAGCTGCCGCGGTGCCCGGAGGTGCCGAAAGCCACGCGCTGGGTGGGCACCGATGCATCGGGCTGACCGGTGTAATACGCCGTAACCAGTCGCGGGATATCGACCAGCAACTCAACGGGTGCCGGCTTGCCCGCAAAAGGACTGAGAGTCATGCAAAACCTCTGAAAAAGGATGGTTCGGAAATGGAGCGCAGTTTACTGGCAGTTTGACCACCGCGCGACGAAATCTATCCCAGAACAACCCCGCCTTTCTCAGCTGACTGAAGCAGGAGCTGGCTTACGCAGGAACTGGCTTGCCAGGCAAAACAGCCTCAAGGCTTGCACGAGGCTCAGGCCCCATTGGCCGACAAGCCGGGGCCGACAAAGATACAGATACAAAAACGCCAGGCTTGGCCTGGCGTTGGGGGAATCAGGCCGGTTCGACCTGCAGCGCAACCCGTTCGCGACATGGACATTCGTCCATGTAACGGTGCGCCTCGACAAACTCGCTGAAGGGGAAGACTCGGGTCTTCAAGGGCACCAGCACTCGATCTGCAGTCAGCTGGTTGATGTCGCGCAGCGCACGCTGCAACGCCACCTGATCCTGAATGATCCCCAGCTCCGGCTTGCCGGTGAAGTTGCCGATGCAGTGGACAAAGAACTGGATGTTCTTCTGGAACGCCGCACAGGCCGGGAATGGAGTCTGGTTGCCGCCTTGCAGGCCGTACAACACCAGGCTGCCGCGAGGCGCCAGGACATCACCGAGCATCGACATCTGCGGACCGCCCAGACCGTCGAACACCACATCGACCCCGCGATTGTTGGTGAGCTTGTTGATCTGCATCAGCAGGTCCTGCTCTTCGGTGACAATCACCTTCTCGGCGCCGAGGGACAGCAGGTACTCACGTTCTTCAGCGGTCTTGGTAGCGGCAATCACCCGCACACCCAGGGCCTTGCCCAACTGCACAAAGGACGGGCCGGCACAGTGGCTGGCATCGGTGACCAGGGCGAACTGCCCGGGCTTGACCCGCGCAAGGTCAGCGTAGGCGAAATAGGCGATCAACAGCGGCGTGTAATGCACCGCGGCTTCGATAGGGCTAAGCACATCCGGATAACGGGTCAGGGCCGAGCGTGGCAGGACGATCTGCTCGCCATACACCGGGTAGTCATTGGGGCTTTGCGCGGGAAAACTGGCGACCTTGTCACCGACCGCGAGGTCGTCGACGCCCTCGCCTACCGCCGTGACCACGCCGGCCATTTCATGCCCGAGGCCGGACGGCAGACGCGCATGGGACGACGCCAGGTTCTGCCGCCAGAGCACGTCGTACCAACTGATACCGATGGCTTCGACTCGTACCTGCACTTCGCCTGGCGCAGGCAACGAGGCCGCATGCTCTTCGCATTTGAGCACCTCGGCCGGTCCAAACTTGTGAAAACGAATCGTGCGGGACATCGCAAACCTCGTCAAATTAACCTCTAATGCCGCGAACTTTATCCGGGCTTTGAAAGCAAGACTATCAGTGCCTATTAATAGTCGACATGTCTGTCATTGATTCCGTGCCCTTGAAAATCGGGGCGAACAGCGTGTCGGGCCGCAGCCTGAGCACAAACAAACAACATTTAGCCGATGCAGAGTACCAGCCTTTACCCGTAAGATTCACGCCGGCCATTGTTCCGATATGGCCGCTCCCGTCAAGTTCGCTGACTCTGCCAGGACTCCAGATGAATCGTAATGACCTGCGTCGTGTCGACCTGAATCTATTGATTGTGTTCGAGACACTGATGCACGAACGCAGTGTGACTCGCGCCGCCGAGAAGCTGTTTCTCGGTCAGCCAGCCATCAGTGCCGCCCTGTCGCGGCTGCGCAACTTGTTCGACGACCCGCTATTTGTACGCACCGGCCGCAGCATGGAGCCGTCGGCAAGGGCCGTGGAAATCTTCGCCCTGCTCTCACCGGCCCTGGACTCGATCTCCACCGCCGTCAGCCGCGCCGCCGAGTTCGACCCGGCCACCAGCACCACGGTGTTCCGCATTGGCCTGTCCGACGACGCGGAGTTTGCCCTCCTGCCGATGCTGCTCAAGCGCCTGCGCGCCGAAGCCCCGGGCATCGTACTGGTGGTGCGCCGGGCCAACTACCTGTTGATGCCGTCGCTGCTGGCCTCCGGTGAAATCTCCATCGGCGTCAGCTACACCGCCGACCTGCCGGCCAACGCCAAGCGCAAAGTCCTGCGCCGCAGCCTGCCCAAACTGCTGCGTGCCGACACCGTTCCGGGCGCCCTGAGCCTGGATGACTTCTGCGCCCGCCCTCACGCCCTGGTGTCGTTCGCCGGGGACCTGAGCGGCTTTATCGATGAAGAACTGGAGAAGCTCGGACGCAAGCGCCATGTGGTACTCGCCGTGCCGCAATTCAACGGTCTGAGCACCCTGCTGGCCGGCACCGACATCCTTGCCACCGTGCCCGACTACACCGCCGAAGCGCTCACCGCCGCCGGCGGCGTACGCGCCGAAGACCCGCCCCTGCCGGTGCGCAGCTTCGAGCTGCACATGGCCTGGCGCGGCTCCCAGGACAACGACCCGGGAGAGCGCTGGTTGCGTTCGCGGATTCAGATGTTTTTTGGCGATCCTGAGAGTCTATAGGGGCCGTCTGGCGGGCTGTTTATCTGATCATTTCTGCCTTTTCATAGACCATGGAGATCCATCCAACTCCAGTGGATTGCTACATTGGGGGCATATCTGAGGGCATGCTTTGGATGGTTTGAAAAGGATGCCCCCAGTCTGAGGCTCAACAATCTTCTTCTCGAAAAATCACCTGCGACAGTTCCCTATCGCCGTTGAATGCTATCGGATCACCTCAGCTCAAATACGCAGAGTGCTCATTGCCGTTGGAGCAGTCTGAGCGCTTGCTGGGTTGATGTCGCAGTGGCTGACACAGGCATCGCTTGCAGGACAACCGTCGCCCAATGATCACGTCGGTTTTCAAAAGCCCGTAAGGACCCTTCTACCCCCGAAGATTGAAAATCCAAACGACCAACAAGTACTAACTGAATTGCAATCATTTGGACTGCCCCCGCCCTCATAGACATTTTCCAGCCTCAAAGTGAGGCACTTTCGAAGGCCTCAGGACTGACGCCGCCCAAGTAACTGTGACGACGCGTTCGCTTGTAAAACGCTTCAATGTAATCGAATACGTCGGCACGGGCCATGTTACGGGTTTTGTAGATCCTCTTGCGAATGCGTTCTTTTTTCAGGCTGCTGAAAAAAGACTCCGCCACGGCATTATCCCAGCAGTTTCCTCGGCGGCTCATACACGGCTCTAGGTGGTTGGCCAAACAAAAACGTTTCCAGTCATCGCTGCCATATTGGCTACCCTGATCCGAATGCACGATGACTCTGGTTTTGGGTTTTCGGCGCCATACCGCCATGAGCAGTGCATCCAATGCCAGCTCCTTGCCCAGCGTTGGCTTCATTGACCAGCCGACCACTTTGCGAGCATACAGATCCAGTACGACGGCCAGATATAACCAGCCCTGCCACGTCCGGATGTAAGTGATATCGGTAACCCAAGCCTTATTAGGGGCATCGACAGTGAACGCCCGGTTGAGTCGATTGGGGGCAATGATCGATGGCCGCCCTTTGATTGCGCGCGGGGCTTTATAGCCTCTGAGCGCCTTGATTTTATTGGTGCGCATCAGCGCCGCGACACGGTGCTTGCCGCAACTTTCTCCAGCCTCGCGCAAGTCAGCAAACACCCTCCGTGCACCATACACACCTCGACTGGCCGCATAGGAGTCGCGGATCAGCCCTAACAGCCGACCATTCTCTTTTTCTCGATCAGAAACAGGCTTGTGTAGCCATTGATAGAACCCGGCACGAGCAACTTGCAGAACCCGACACAGCGTAGTGATCGCGTATTGATGTCGGTGCTCGTTCATAAATCGGTATTTCACTCGGGTTCCCTGGCGAAGTACCGCGCTGCCTTCCTAAGAAACACCTTCCATAGGCAGCAGCGAAAATCCAAACTCCGCAGCACGCCGATGGAGGCTCTTAACGACGCGCTCTCGGTACTTCTGCTCGTAGTGGTCTGCACCTGGATCCTGATAGGCCATGCCGAACCGCATGGCATTGTAGAACAAGATGGCAATTTTCCGGGCGGTGGCAGTGACCGCTTTCGCCTTGCCGATGCGGGCTGACAGGCGTCGGTAAAAGGCCCCAAGGGCCGTGCTCGTTCGACCGATAGTCACCGCGGCGAGCCGAAGATGCGCGGTCACCCGATTGTTGGTTTTCCTGGTGTGGGCCGACAGCACCTTTCCGCCACTGATGCGACAACCAGGAGCAAGCGTCAGCCAGGAAGTGAAATGATGAGCTGTGGGCCATCGGCTGAGGTCCGTGCCGCACTCAGCCACCAGGCGGAGCGCGAGATAGGGGCCAATGCCGTGTATTTGCGTCAGATCGACGCCGACTAGCTGGTAAAGCAGGGGGCGCACTTCAAAGGCCAAGGCGTTGGGTTGCCGAGTGTTATGTCGGGCCTTCGGTAAGGGCTCTGTCGGCGGAGGCTGTTGCAGGGAAAGGCTGGAGAGGCTTCTGGCAATCTGCTGATCGCAGATGAGCAACTGCTCTTGATAAGCATCATACATGGCCAGCGCTTGCGTAAGGGCAAAGACATGTTCGGGTTGGTAGTTGCCAATCAACGCGTCGTGGATCGTCTGTTCACTGGATTTGCAGCGCGTATCACGCAAACTTGCCAGCCTTGAGACGTCGCGTTCCCCGGCCACGATGGCCCGGATGATCCGCATACCGGTCACGCCCGTGATGTCGCTGACCACATGATGTAACTGAAGATTCATATGGGTGAGCGCTTTTTGCATGTGTTGGATATGAGCCGCTGCATAGTCAAGATGGCGCTCTCGGAGCCGGAGATAACTACGTAACGCCGAGATGGCTCGATCAGGCTGAAAGCTTGCGCGCAGCAGTCCGCAGGCATGCAGCCTTTGAATCCACTGAGCATCATTCACATCCGTCTTGCGCCCGGGTACGGCCCGAGCATCGCGCGCGTTCGCCAATACGACGTGAAGTCCATGGGTCTCAAGGATTTCGTAAACTGGAATCCAGTAAACACCGGTCGACTCCATGGCTACTGTTTGGATGCCGACGTCGATCAGCCAGGTTGCCATCTTCTCTATATCGCCGGTGAACGCTTGAAAGGTTCGAATAGACTCCTTGGACAGTCCTGGCGGAATCGCCACGACGTGAAACCTTGAACCGATATCGATGCCGGCCGCCCGTTCATTGATGATCGGCAGGCCGATTTGAGTAGCAGACTTTTTCATGACAACCCTCCAACGCAGAGATGTTGGACGGGGACTCGGATCAGATCACATTCCTAAACGGGGTCACGGCACGTGCCACCAATCACGGGTCCGCAGCTTCCCCTGGGTCATGTTTTTTGACGGGGTCAAAGCCTCCAAAAAGCCAGCGACCACTGTCCAACTAACTCAGTGTAGCGCCCGTGTTTCTAATGCAATGGGCTGCGGAGCGCCGCAGAGGCAGTTTTTTAAGATGTCGCGCTCTTCTTCCAAGCGTCGCATTTGGGCTCGCAGCCGTAAAATCTCGCTTTTGGCTTCGAGCAGTTCGCTGGCCTGTTTCTCGGTTTTGTCAGGCGTCACGGCTTTGACCCATTTGTAGAGGCTGTGGGTCGAAACGCCGAGGCGCTCTGCTGTTTCCGCAACGGAGTATCCGCGCTCAATGACTTGCCTGACGGCTTCTGCCTTGAATTCCGGCGTGAATCGTTGGGTGCTCATAAACTTCCTCCTATGCTCAAAGCATAGGCTGGAGATGTCTACGATGCCGGGGGCAGTCCACAATGAGCTTGCAAGGTGTCTAGAGAATCCGGGGCGATTCACCCTGCTTCCCCAGGGCATCTGCAGATAGTCAGAAGATCTCATCGTCATCTTCGCCTGCCGCGAAGTCGGCCAAGTCAACGTCGAATGCTCTGTCGAGCCGCAACAGCGTTCGATCACTAGACGTATCGCCAGCGTCGATACAGCCTGAAGCATCAGCAAAAATAACGATCGCCTTGTTCCCAGTCTTCGAACTCGGGTAGATGATCCCATCAATTTGATGATCGTCATCGGTACGGTAGACGTGCCTGAAATACTCAGTCACCACCTGGGTCGGAACATAGTCCGCGTGAGCTCGATCGCTTCGCTCGATCGGTTTGGTGAAATCCTCGACGAAGTTACACATGAAGCTGAAGTATGGCCTTAGCGTTTGCAGTTCAGGATCGAAAAGGCTCGGCACATAAAACGAGCGGGACAGATCAACCACCCGCAGATCCCTGATAGGCGAAAACTCGCCGGTGGCTGCCTTCTTAAGGGCTCCCTCAGCAGGATCGTAGGTTTCACGAATGGCGGTGTCTTGATCGAACGCCCCGTAGAACATAGGGATTCCCACGGGGCTCATCCGGTTCGGCATGTTCGCATGCGCGGCTGGTGGCGGCCCAAGCTCACTAGCTCGGGTGAGGTGAACCTCAGGATCGACGATGCGAACGCGGAAGATCGACTGTCCTGTAGGCACTGTATCAATTAGGTCGAGCTTTTTCGCCACGCTCCCCAGCGTTTCAAGAATGTCGACCGGGTTCATCTCATCGTGCTGATCAGCTGCATATGAGGTGTTCACAGCTTTGTAAAACACGAATCGTGCTGTGTGAATGATGAAATGACTGAAGCTCTGCCATCCGTAGACCAGCGTTCGATCTATGGGTAATGAATACGGATCTCTCTCGCACCATGCCACGTCGTGCATGGATCCGGCGATAGTGTCGAACACTTCTTCCGAACACTCGGGGCCGTGGTAGTAGAGAAGCTCCCATGTGCCGCATACGCGGCCCTGCCAGCCTCCTTCACGGGTTTCGTAAGCGAGCCCCTCATTCGTAGCTTCGCCCCACTCTATTGAGAGACTATTGAAAACGTGCTCAATCACGTAATTCATGTCAGCGACGCGTCGGTTTCCATTGCAATAGCTGCAGGTCCCTCTCACCGAATTATCCTTGATGAAAGCTTTGAGGCCGTCATCTTCGACGCAGCGTAAGCACACAAACGTGTCCTCGACTCGCGAGAAACCTCGCTCCATGTCCTCTTCCATCATTCTCTTGACTCCGCCCATAGCACCGCCTCAAATGCATGCTCAAACATCTCAAAAGTACTGGATTGCGAACGGAGAAAGCCTGCCCCATCTCCACGACTGACGAGTGAGACACGCACCTCCAACTCACCGAAGATGATCTTCCAGCGCCACGGTGCTCGTGCGGCGGGCGCTCGAGGAGCCTACGAAGGCAGTACCGTGCGTGACCGCCTGCAAGAGATCGAGAAAACCAAAGCGCAATGAGGGCGAGGTTCAATCGTGACGATCAAGCCTGGCTTTGAGCGACTCGAGCATGCGCGCTCTCTTTTCTGAATCTTCCAGCAGACGCTGGCGTGCAGCGGGCAAGGTACGCAGAAACTCCTTACCACGCGCCTTAATCTGCGAAGCGACATCATCATCGCCAAACAAAACCGAATGATATTCGAGCTTGCTCACAAAGCGATGGGTTTCCTTGGACTCGACATCCGTTTGTGTGAGTTGCTTATCCAGTTGGCTCCAGAACTCATCCGTGTTGATCCACTGGCCCAACGCCCTGCATTCGGACTCGAGCCGGGCGTGATGCTGTTCGATTCCCATGGTGAAGATCTTTTTGACCTTCTTTATTGTCGGCTGCCGCAACACATCCAGAAGACCATTCAGCGGAAGATCACTTCGCTTGGCAAGCACCAGAAGCAGGTCAAGATCAAGCATGAAGCTCACTGCGACCTCCCGATAGCTGGCGTACAGATCCCGACCATGGGCAATGCGATTGCGACGAATTGGCATGATGAAGAGGAGGTACTCCATGCCGATTAGATCGGTGTGCTTCTGAATCGTCTTGAGCAGTTGATTGAGAGCAGCTCTCTCACTCATCGACTCCTTCAAGCCAAGCGTCTGGCAGATGCCGTGAATGGTTCCCTCGATGAACGGCGGCAGGATGAACGACAACGAAATGTAATCACGTTCCTTGAAGCGCTCGACGATGTGCTCTACGAGATCGCCCTTGCCAGCAACATGAATGTCGTTACGGCCAGCCTCCAAGAACCTCGGAATGATGCTGTCCTCGATGTACCAATCGGCTACCTGGTAGTAGTCATCGCTCACCTCCCGGTCCTTGTAGTACGCCCGGATTTGGTCGATGTTTTCGTAGTACGTAGGTACAGGTAGCGACAGGAAGCGAAAATCCATTTCCTCCAGGAGATCGGGATCGAAGTTTCGGGTTTTCCGATTACGGAACCGATAGCTATAGGTGAGGGCATCATCGAGACTCGGCGGCCTCAAGCCCATGAGTGACCCTAGGCCAAACATCTTCTCTCCCTCAGGTCTCCATTGAATCGCGAGACTGAGCGAAGCGTTCTCGAGTTGAACCTTGATGTACTCGTCAATTTCGGCCGCCGCAGCCTCGTTCTTCTGGAGAAAGTACTCCAACGCACGTTTGCGATATCGCTGCTCTTGAGTACGACTATCGTCGTCCTCAGGAACAGCCGGAGCGTCGAGCTCGGCCTTTATCCGTCCAATCTGCTCGTTGATAGAGCTACGATCCTTCTCTATTTCTACGAGCAGTTTTGCCTTTACTTCGGCGGCTTCCTCGTGCATTTCAATGTCCTTGTGTAACGCCTTTTGAACGGCCGCCCACGAGTCGCCATGGCAGCCTTGGGGCTGAGTAGTATAAGGAAGTCCGAGACGCCGTCACCTTCAATTGACGCTCCACAGTTGATCCAGGTGCAAGGTGAAATTCCTGCTCATCAACTCACGGCGCATTCCACGACCAGGCTCGGCAGGTACGATTCCAGAGCGCACCGTGCCTCTCCCACAGCGTGCATTGATGGCATCCATCGTCCGTATCGCGTTACCGTTACGTCCGGGCTGAGTCTGAGCGAATAGGTCTCCTGTGAACTCGCCGGGTTGTCGTAAATCGGGCAGCATGACCTCGGCCATGCTAAGCCAATCTCTACCACCCAAGACCTCTGTCAGAAATCACCATGCGAACTCGCTCGTGCATCACATGCAGCGGGGGCAAAAGTGGGGGCATAGCTTGTTTTTTATGGCCTGAAACCATCACACTAGAGCCTAGTCAAAATGTTCTTCGGCGATCCGGATAGCCTTTGAGATCGACCAGTGTCGCCTTCAACATCCACCGATTATTGGATGAGTGTTGCAATCCAAGGTAGTGGCGCCAGGGTTGTAGGCGCTGATGAAGAATTGACCCATCTGCCGAAAAACCGCTGACCCAAGCAGCCTTCAAGGCTAAGGCCGTCTGTACGCGGTATCTACCTATCCATGTTGGGGCAGTCTTGCCCTCAGCAGGCGGGGCAATTGCGCATCAATGCCAACACTCGGCCCTCATGCAGAGAAGGCGGCGAGCACATCGCTGGCAATCAGCTCTTTTCTGGCGTTGCACTGATCGTCGCCAGTCATGCGCCAGACATTCCAGCCGTTTCGCAACTGACGCTCACCGAACCGATTCATCACCGACTCCAGTGCGCTTTGCTTTTGCGCTGGCAAGGCATTCAGTTTTTCCTCACTGAACCCATTGAAGTCAAAAACATCCCTGATGTAGTGAGCATCGACTGCATTTCGAGTGGACGCTGCCCATTTGCCGACCTGGTTACGCCCCTCCCACATCAAAGGGTGCAACTCGTCCGGGGTGTAAAAGCCCAAGCCGAACCCGGTTCCGTAACCCTGGCTTTCCTGATAGGCATACAGATATTCAAAGAGCTCGGCAAAGTCCTCCAGACGCCAGAACGATTCGATCAGTTGCTCGAGACTCATGACCTCGTCTGCGACGCTCAAGAGCAAGCCATTGTCGTGCAGGAAAACGGCACTGACATGACAGTTCATCGATTCGTCGCATTCATCCTTTGACCAGATTCGCTCGGAATAAAGCGTTACTCCTGCGGAATCGGGAGCCAGCAAGTTCTTTTGATGATTTTTCTCAGAGAACTTGACGACTTTCCCGGCATTGTTACCGAAGCGTTCAATGGCCACTCCCAACTGCCCAAACCATTCCCTTAAAGAGACGCTGACGGCAGGCAGTTGTGCCGAACCCTCCTTTTTCAGATGGGCGACAAGGAAATTGTACGGTCGACTCATTTCGAGGCTCTCTTGGTTTTGGAGTTGCTGTGTATCACCGGCACAAGGTCCCATTGCAAACAGGCACGATTACCATCGTGTCAGCGGAACAAGCTCGGCCCGTGCCAGCAGAACACACCCACTACAAGGTGTAGGCAATGCCGACCTGCAGCGTTCGCGGAGCCCCCGGATAAGCGTAAACGTTGCCGAACGCGCCCTCTTCATAATCACGGTCAAACAGGTTTTTCAGATCCAGATTCAGCCGCACCTTGTCATTGACCTTGTAGAAACCGAGCAAATCGACAACGGTGTAGCTGCCCATCGAAAACCCGGTATTGGCGGTTTGCCCGGCGCGCTCGTCGACGTACCTGAGTCCGCTCCCCAGGCCCAGGCCCTTGAGCATGCCGTCCTGGAACTCGTACATATTCAGCAGGCTGAAGCTGTTTTTCGGGATGTTCAGCAGCCGCGTGCCAGAGCGCAGCACGTTGTCCTTGGTGACTTCGGCATCGACATAGGCGTAGCCGCCGATCACGCGCCATTCGGGTGTCAGGTTGCCGGCAACGTTGACATCGAAACCACGGCTTCGCACTTCACCGGCGGCCACGCTGAAGGTCGAGTCAACAGGGTCGGTGGTCAAGACGTTGCGCTTTTCGATCTGATAGATCGCCGCGTCGACACTCAACTGCTGATCCAGTGCTTCCCACTTGAGACCCATTTCATAAGACTTGCCCTTCTCCGGCGCAAACCCGCCGCCGAGCCGGCTGGCGCCGGTGTTGGGCTTGAACGAGCGAGCGGTATCGGCGTAGAGCGCCAAGGTCTCGGTCAAGTCGTAGCTCACGCCAATGCGCGGTGTGACCGCGTTGTCACTGGCCTGCCAACTCTTGCCGCCGGGTACATAGGTTTCATAGTCATGTTCGAAGCGTTCGAAACGCGCCCCTGCCAGCACTTTCAGTTTGTCGGTCAGGGCCACTTGATCCTGCACGAACGCGGCATAAGTCTTGAGGTTTTCCTTGTCATGAGTCGGCGTGCGGGTCAGGGCCGGACGCGGCTGGCCGTACAGCGGATCGAAGAGGTCGATGGGGTACGCACCGACAGCACCACTGGAGCGTTGAATGATCGACTGGTAGTCGTAGTCTTCGTATTCGATACCGGTGAGCAAAGTGTGCTGCAAACCGGCGGTATCGAAATGGCCGGTCAGGTTGAGCTGGGCATCCCGGTCGGTCCATTCCAGCTTGCGATAGTTGAAGTTGCGCCCCAAGGTGCGGCCGTCAGCGGCAATACCGTTGGCCTCGACCGCGTTGCCCTTGAGCGAACCATCGAGCCACTGCACACCACCCCCCAGGGTCCAGTCGTCATTGAGCAGGTGTTCGAAGCGCAGTTGCGCCATGTTGTTGTCGTTGTGCAGTTTGCCAACGTCTTTTTCACCGAAAAAACTGTCGCGAGAAGCGCTGCCAATCTGCTTCGCGTAACGGGTAACGCCTCGATCCAGAGGCGCGTTGTTACGCATGAAATCGCCTTCGAAAATCAGCCTGGTCGCGTCGCTTACCTGCCAGCTGAGCACCGGCGTGACACCGTAGCGCTCGGTGTCGACATGATCGCGGAAGGTGTCGCCCCCCTCGCCCACGACGTTCAGTCGATAGGCCAGGCGCCCGTCTTCGTCGAGCGGCCCGGAAGCGTCCAACGTGCCGCGCCTCATGCCCTGGTCGTTCAGTTGACTGCCCAGGGTGACCGTGCGCTCGGGCAACGGCTGTTTGGAAACCACGTTGAAAGTACCGCCAGGATCACCCCGGCCATAAAGCATGGTTGCCGGGCCGCGCAGCACTTCAAGGCGTTCAATGGTGTTGGCATCCGGCATGTTCGGATAGCCGCGATTGATGGGAAAACCGTTGCGGTAAAACTCGCCGGTGGTGAAGCCACGGACGGTAAACGTGGTCAGCCCCTGCCCACCAAAATTGTTCGCCCGCCCCACGCCCCCGGCGTAGTCCAGCGCGTCCTGCAAACGCGTGGCTCCAAGATCCTCCACCGCATCCTTGGCGACCACACTGATCGACTGCGGGGTTTCATGGATCGAGGTATCGGTCCGCGTGGCGCTGGCCGAGCGCGTTGCGCGATAACCCTGCACCGGACCATCTGCCCTTTCGTAAGTCTCGGTGCCGATGACATCGGCCGTGCCCAACTCAAGGGTTGAGGGCTTTACCTGCGCTTGTTCAGCCCATGAGGTAGACGACAACGCTTGCAGCACACAAATGGAAAGCAGGGTTCGGCGCATGGAGAGAAAAAACCTTTACGAATAGGCCAATACAAGGGGTGAAACCGCCAAAAAACTCCGGCGCATGCTATACAAAACCATTCGCAATTAATACAAATTCCCATTAGCACCCAAGACCGCTATTCCCCCCCTAGCCATCACCGAAGCGCGTCGCGCGAAATCCCCACCTGCATCCATTGACAAGGCCAGGGCAAAAATTCAACATGCCATCACTTGTTGGACAACCTACAACCAACAACCAACAAGTACCGCTCTGCAACCGCCAAGGCGTGCGAAGAGCTGTCGAGGAGATGAAATCCATGCCTCACCCCAAATCCGCCACAGCGTGGCCGCCCTCCTGTGCCGCCCCGAGAGAAACGATCCAAGCCCCGAGCTTCGTGCTGCCGACAGGTGCATGCGACACCCATGCGCATGTGATCTGTGCTGATTTTGAGCGCTATCCCCTGGTACCCGAGCGCAGTTACACCCCGCCTCCCGCACCTGAGGCGCTGTATCTGGACATGTTGCGGGCCACGGGGATGCAGCGCGGGGTTCTGGTGCAGCCGAGCGTCTACGGCACCGATAACCGCTACATGCTCGAGGTGTTGCAACGTCATCACGATCGACTGAGGGGCGTCGCGGTAGTCGACGAACGAATCGGCGATGACGAACTGGCGCACATGCACGCCTTGGGTGTGCGTGGAGTTCGCATCAACGTGCTGTTTCGCGGCGGCGTGAATCTGGACTTGATGGAGCGTCTTGCCCATCGAGTTGCCGACCTTGGCTGGCATCTGCAGTTTTTGATTGATGTCCGGCTGTTAAGCGAGCTGCAGGCACGGATAGCCAGGCTGCCCTGCCCCGTGGTGATCGATCACTTCGGACACTTCCCGGCCCGCCTGGGCGTCAAGGAGCCGGGGTTCGAGTTGCTGCTGAGAAACGTGGCGGAACACGGTTGGTGGGTCAAGTTGTCGGGCGCTTATCGCCTGAGTGAGCGGCATCCGGACTATGCCGATACGGATGCGCTGGCCCATGCCTTGCTGGGCGTTGCCCCCGAACGAATGGTTTGGGGCAGCGACTGGCCCCACGTAGCGCTCGAAAGCACGCCCGACACCGGTTCATTACTGGATCGCTTGTACTCATGGGCGCCCGATGAACGCCAACGACAGAGCATCCTGGTCGATAACCCCGCCGTTCTGTACGACTTCAAATAACAAAAACAATAACCCAGCGGCACTAAGGTGCTGCACGGAGAACAATAATGAGCTGGTTTAGCGAACTTAATACCGTTGAAAAACGCACCTTCTATTCCGCATTGGGTGGCTGGGCGCTGGACGCCCTGGACTTCATGGTGTTCACCTTCGTCATCGCCTCCTTGATGACCCTCTGGCACATCGACAAGGGATCAGTGGGACTGCTGAGCACCGTGACCTTGCTGTTTTCGTCCATTGGCGGATGGGGAGCGGGGATCCTGGCTGACCGCTACGGTCGGGTGCGGCTGCTGCAGATCAGCATTCTGTGGTTCTCGATCTGCACCGTACTGATCGGCTTCGCGCAAAACTTCGAACAGCTGTTTGTCCTTCGTGCGCTGCAAGGCCTCGGGTTCGGCGGCGAGTGGGCAGTGGGCTCGGTGCTGATCGGCGAAATGGTCCGAGCGGAACATCGCGGCAAGGCCGTGGGTATCGTGCAGAGCGGATGGGCCATTGGCTGGGGCGCGGCCGCGCTGCTCTACACAGTGGCCTTCAGCTACCTTCCCGAAGACCTTGCCTGGCGCTCGCTGTTCTGGATCGGCATCGCACCTGCACTCCTGGTGCTCTACATTCGTAAATACGTGCCAGAACCCGAGGTGTTCCTGCAGAGCAAAAAGCACCAGAGCGAAACAGGCAACAGGGTGGCCTTCTGGCACATCTTCTCCCCCTCGCTGCTGCGCACCACCCTGTTGTCCGCGCTGCTGTGCATGGGGGTACAAGGTGGCTACTACGCGATCACCACCTGGTTGCCGGCCTATCTGAAGCTGGAGAAGGGCCTGTCAGTCTTCGGCACCGGCAGCTACCTGCTGGTGGTCATCCTGGGTTCATTCTTCGGCTATGTCTGCGGTGCCTACCTGTCTGACCGGCTGGGGCGCCGCGCCAACTTCATCCTCTTCGCAGTTCTGTCGGCCATCAGCGTGATCTGCTACATGCAACTGAACCTGACCAATACCCAGATGCTGATTCTCGGCTTTCCCTTGGGGTTCGCCGCATCCGGTATCTACAGCGGCATGGGGGCCTTTCTGACGGAACTTTATCCTTCGGCAGTGAGGGCCAACGGCCAGGCGTTCTCCTATAACTTCGGGCGCGCGGTGGGCGCACTGTTCCCGGGACTCGTCGGTTTCATCAGTGCCCAATACAGCCTGGGCACCGCGATTGCGATGTTCGCCGGAGGTGCCTACTGCCTGGTCCTGGTGGTGACCTGCTTCCTCCCGGAAACCAGGGGCAAGCAATTGCACTGAACCAGACATCATTTGTTAGAGTAACGCCCGCGTATCGTTCGTTACGCGGGCGTTCTACGTTTCAAGCTTTTGAAACCGACATTCGATGACTGAGAAAAATGACTATAAAAGCAATTGGCCGACGTGATCACTTCTCGGTTGAGATCTTTCGTTATCTGGAAAGTGAAATACGTGAAGGTCGACTCCGTCCCGGTGATCGCATCCCCACCGAAAGCCGCTTAGCCGAAGCCTTCGCCGTTAGCCGAAATGTCGTGCGTGAAGCCGTGGCGCGGCTCAGTTCGGCTGGCCTCGTCATCAGTCGCCAAGGGCTTGGGGTGTTTGTTGCCACCGAAGCCAACCAGAGCAGCTTCCGCATCACTCAAGAGGAACTGACCGACAGCACCAAGCTGCGCCAGCTCTACGAACTGCGCCTGGACCTCGAAGTCGCCGCAGCCGCCATGGCCGCCCGCCGTCGCTCACTCAATCAGTTGAACAAGATCGCGGCGGCGCTGGACACCCTGCGCGACGGCCTGCAAAACCCTCAGGACATGCTGGAGCACAGCCTGCAGTTCAAGCGCGCCATTGCCGACGCCACAGGCAATGAGTACTTTCGCAACTTCATCATCTTTCTCTGCAGCCACGTCTACGAAGCGGCCTTGCTGGAGAACCGCCTGGTGCGTTCGAGCGACCTCGGCGAAACCCTGCTGGCCGAACACCAGGCGATCTTTGACGCGATCAAGCTCGGCGACCCCGACCTAGCCAGGCGCGCCACCTGGCAACAGATCATCAACTCCGCCGAGCGCAATGGGTTGCGGGGATTGCAAGGCTGGGAAATCACTCGCATGAGTTCGCTGGGCGAAACCTATGCCCCGCAATGCGCAGGCCCGGATCCCGAGCCGCGCAAACTGCAACGCACCTTGCCGGACGGGGCATGCGACTGCCACTTCCACGTCTTTGGTGACGAGCATGGGCAACCGTTCTCCCCTCACCGTTCCTACACGCCGCCCCCCGCTCCCCTGGAGGCCTTTGAGCACGTCCAGAAAACCCTGGGGTTGAGTCGCGCAGTCATCGTCCAACCCAGTGTCTACGGGGCGGACAACAGCACCACCCTGGCGGCGCTGAAGCAAGGGGGCAGCGCATTGCGCGGGGTTGTGGTGATCGATACCGACACCGATAGCCAAACCCTGCAGGCGATGCATCGCCTCGGGGTTCGCGGCGTGCGCGTCAACCTGATCTTTAAAAGTGGCGTCGAGGTATCGGATGTTGCGGCCCTGGCGGAAAAAGTCGCCCCCCTTGGCTGGCACCTTCAGTTGCTGATCGATATCACCGAATTCGCCGACTTGTACGAAACCGTGGCCAGCCTGCCGGTGCCAGTCGTCATCGACCACATGGGGCACATGCCCACCAGTTGCGGGCTGAACCACCCGGGATTCACCGACCTGCTGCGCCTGCTGCAAGAAGGCCGGGTGTGGGTCAAGCTTTCCGGCGCCTATCGCTTTACCGCGTCGAAGGACTTTCCTTATGACGACGTAACGCCCTACGCCCGGGCGTTGATCGAAGCCAATCCGAACCGGCTGCTGTGGGCAAGCGATTGGCCACATCCGTGCATACCGGTGCCGATGCCCAACGACGCCAGCCTGCTGGAGATGCTGTTCGACTGGGTTGAAAACGATGACGCGCTGATCAAGCAGATCCTGGTGGACAACCCGGCACAGCTCTACGGCTTCTGAAGACGCCCAGCTTGGTCGGCGCCGCGCAGCAACTTCAGCAAGGCCTGGAGCGGGTGCTGGACGGTCTGTCCGTCCTTGCGCTTGACCTGGCTGCGGCACGAGTAGCCATCCGCCAGCAGGCGCCCGGCCCCATTGAGACGGGCCACCAAGGGGCCCCAGGACTGGCGGTAAATGACCTCCGAGGTCCCGGCGTTCTGGGTTTCGTGGCCGTAGGTTCCGGACATCCCACAGCAGCCGCTGGCTTGCACCTGCAACTTCAGGCCGACTCGGGCGAAGATCGTCTGCCACAGCGCCACGCTGCCCGGCTCGTTGGTTTTCTCGGTGCAGTGCGGCACAAAGTGGTAAGTCTCCTGGTCCGCGCCCAGCGCTGACGGCACCAGTACCTGGGCCAGCCATTCCTGCGGCAGCAGCACGCTCGGGGCCTGATCCTGACCCAGGGTCTTGGCGTACTCCTGCCGATAAACCAGGGTCATCGCCGGATCAAGACCCACCAATGGAATCTGATATCGGTGCAGCTGGCGCAGCGATCGGCCGTTGCAATGCGCAGCCTTTGCGAAGGCTTTCAAAAAGCCCTGGACCTGCAGCGGCTTGCCATTGGCCGCGAACGGCGCGATATACACCTCAAACCCCAGCCTGGAAATCAGTTCGATCCAATCGGCCAGCAGCGGTGTTTCGAAGTAACGGGTAAAGGCGTCCTGCACGAGAATCACGCTGCGAGCCCGTTGCGCCTCGTCCAGCCGCTCAAGCAGCGCAGGCGACGCCACGCGCACGTTCCACCGCCGGCAAACCTCATCAAAATCCAGCAGGCTCAGCAGCGGACTGTCGATCATTCCGGCCACCCGCCGCAGAAACGCCCCCACCATCCGCGAGCCGATGATCCCGTTGTACAAGCGCGGCACGCGGGCGAAGTGGGGAATGGTGTACTCAAGGGAACCGATGAGGTAATCCTTCAACGGGCGCAGATAGCGACTGTGGTACAGCTGCAAAAACCGCGAGCGAAAGTCCGGCACATTGACTTTCACCGGGCACTGCCCCGCACAGGACTTGCAGGCGAGGCACCCGGCCATCGCCTCGTAGACCTCGTGGGAAAAGTCTTTCTGGCCCAGCTTCCGTGCCAGCGTATTGAGCGCACGCCTGGGCAGGCCGAGCAGCGCGGACCTGGATGAGAGAGCCACTTCCAGCACATCGACACCTTGCTGGCCCTGCAAGCGCAGCCACTCACGCACCAGCGACGCGCGCCCCTTGGGCGAGTGCAGTCTATTGCGGGTGCCTTTCCAGGACGGACACATGGCGTCATCGGGGTCGAAGTTGTAGCAGGCGCCGTTGCCGTTGCAATGCACCGCGGCGTCGTAGTGCGACCAGACCCGTTCATCGATGGTGCGATCAAGCTCGCCCCGCAACCGGACCTCGTCCACCCGGGTCAACCGGGCGTCGGGCAGCGTCTTGGGCGTGGCGATCTTGCCCGGGTTGAGTTGGTTGTGCGGGTCAAAAGCCGCCTTGAGCTCCTGCAGGGCCGGATAGAGTTCGCCGAAGTAGTCGGGCACGTATTGCGACCGCAACCCTTTGCCGTGCTCGCCCCAGAGCAAGCCGCCGTGCTTGTGCGTGAGCTCGGCGACGGCGTCGGAAATGGGCCGGATCAGGGCCGCCTGAGCGGGGTCTTTCATGTCCAGGATCGGCCGCACATGCAGGACCCCGGCGTCCACGTGACCGAACATGCCATATTCCAGGCCATGGCTATCGAGCAACTCGCGGAACTGCGCAATGAAATCAGCCAGGTGCTCGGGAGGAACGGCGGTATCTTCGACGAACGGCTGGGGCCGGGCGGAGCCTTTGACATTGCCCAGCAACCCCACGGCCCGCTTGCGCATCGCGTAGACCCGCTGCACTGCCTGGGCGCCGACGGCCAGGGTGTGCCCCAATCGCACCACGCGGGTGTCACGCTGCAGGTGCAGGACAAATTCATCCACGCGTTGCAGCAAGGCCGCCTCGTCGTCGCCGCTGAATTCAACCAGGTTGATGCCCAGGGTCGGCACCTCGGGGTCTTGGGGAAAGTACTCGGCGACGCCGTGCCAGACGATGTCGTTCATCGCCAACCCGAGGACCTTGGAGTCCACCGTCTCGATGGACAGCGGCTTGAGCTGCATCAACGCCTTGGCGTCGCGCAACGCATCCATGAAGCCTGCATACCGCACATTGACCAGGATCGAGTACCGGGGGACAGGCAGCACATTGAGCGTGGCTTCCACAATGAAACCCAGCGAACCTTCGGAGCCGCACAGGACACTGTTCAGATTGAGTCGCTCGTTGGGCTCCTGCAGATGCGCCAGGTCGTACCCCGTCAGGCAACGGTTCAGCTTGGGAAAGGTGTGTTCGATCAGCTCGGCGTATTGCTCCACGATCTGCGATGCACAGCGATGGATCGCGCCCACCTTGTCTTCGCGACGGGCCTGTGCCTGCCACTGCTCAGGCTCCAGGGGCGCACTGTCGAGCCGCTCGCCACCGATGAGAATGGTCGACAGCGCCAGGACATGATCACGGGTCTTGCCATAGGTGCAGCTGCCCTGGCCGCTTGCGTCGGTGTTGATCATGCCGCCGATGGTGGCCCGGTTCGACGTCGACAGCTCGGGCGCAAAAAACAGTCCATGGGGCTTCAACGCCGCGTTGAGCTGGTCTTTGACCACGCCGCTTTGCACCCGCACCCAGCGCTCCTCGACGTTGATCTCAAGGATGCCGTTCATGTGGCGCGACAAGTCGACCACGATCCCGCTGGTCAACGATTGACCATTGGTGCCAGTTCCTCCGCCCCGCGGCGTGAGTACCACCGAGCTGAATGGCGCCAGCGCCACGAGGCGGGCCAACAGCTGAACATCCTGCACATTGCGCGGAAACACCGCGGCTTGCGGCAGGCGCTGATAGATCGAGTTGTCGGTCGCCAGCACGGTCCTGAGCCCATGATCGCGAGCGATTTCTCCCTGGAAACCTTCCTGTTCCAGGCGAGCCAGGAACAACTCGCAGGCTGGGTTTTTGACTTCATGGGGAGACAACCGGGCAATCATGCTGGAATTCCTACTGGCGATACCGCTAATCTGAGCATTCTCGTTATGTATGCTTACCCCCCGACAGCTGCTGCATGGCAAGGGGCGCACCCACGATTTTGTGGGGCCAAGACGTTTCACACAAACGTAAAACCTGCAGCTTTTGCATGAGCTTTATGAATGAACCCACGCCGACTGACCCCTTCAATGTCCCTGCTGGTCGCCTTCGAGGCCGCCGCCCGCCATTGCAGCTTCACCAAAGCCGCGGACGAACTGGCCCTGACCCAAAGCGCGGTCAGCCGGCAAGTGCAGGCCCTGGAATCGCAGCTGGAGATCTCGCTGTTCAAGCGCGAGGGCAGAAAAATCGAACTCACCGCCGCCGGCGCCCTGTACCAGCATGAGCTCAGCGCCGCATTGGGGCGCATTCGCAGCGCCACCCTGCAGACCATTGCCTTCAAGGAAGAAGATGGCCCGTTGAACCTGGCGGTGCTTCCGACGTTCGGCTCAAAATGGCTGCTGCCGAAAATGCATGAGTTTTATGCCCGTCATCCCAGGAACCTGGTGCATATCCATTCAAGGATCATTCACGCCGACAACCCCTCCAGCGTGGGCGACATGCAGGCCATCATCTGTGCGGGGAAAGGGGACTGGCCGGGCTACGTGTCGCACCTGCTGCTGCGAGAAAAACTGATCGTCATCGCCAGCCCCAAGGCCCTGGCAGGCAACCCCGAGCTATCGCTGGACGAGCTCCCCCATCATTTGCTGCTCAATGTGGTGTCTCGCCCCAACGGCTGGTCTGATTGGTTCGACTTCAACAACCTGGATCACCAGAAAATGCGCACGGGTCCCAGCTTCGAGCTCACCGCCCACCTGATCCAGGCGGTGGCCGCAGGCATAGGTATCGGGCTGGTTCCCGATATCCTGGTGCAGGAGGAAATCGAGTCTGGAGCCGTGGTCAAGCTGTTCGACCCCATGGAAAGCGGCCGCAACTATTACCTGACCTGTGCCGCGCGCTACCAGCACTTTCCGGCGTTCAAGACCTTCAGCGCCTGGTTGCTGTCCCTCCCCTCCTGAGGCGCCCGCTGCAAGCATCATCCTGCTGCGGGCTCGGCAGCAGAAATGGCCGAGCGCTCCGTTCAACACATCACCAGCGCATGATCATTGGCAGCAGCGGACGCAGATCCCGGCGCTGACCGCTCCCGAACCGATGCCGACATCCATAGCGCTGACAGCTCGGCCATTGACGGGGAAAGATGTTCAGCGCTCAGCGGCAGGCCGCCGGCTCAGGACTCGGGACAGCGATAGACATTGCCCGAAAGCGTCACGTTGGTTTGCTCCAGGCGATTGTCCGAACCGGTCTGCCCTGCGCGCTGAGTGAGCAGGTAAACCCGGTTGCCCCCCAGCGCCGCGGCCTTGTTTTTCAGGTCGTTGCGGGCGCCGGTTTCGAGATTGGCGTTACCCGTGATACTGCCCAATAAAAAGTCGCCCTGACTGCCGGTGACATCACCAAGAAACTGGCATTCACGTCCCGGTTCGTTGTGGGTGATGCGCACATTGTTGGCCCCGAGTCCGGCTATTGAAGTGGGCGCGCAACCTGCCAGGACAAACAACGCGGTACACAGACCGATCCCCGTGAGCCTATGAGAGAGATACATCCGGATGATTCCTTTCGTGCATTTGGAGCGATACCCCGAGCGGAGAATCCTTCGGGACGGTAGAGCACGCAGTATCAAACTTTGCTGAAGCCGGAGTTGTATTAATCAGTGAATCTGCAGTCAAAAAATGTAAAGGCCGGCCGACGATTCGCCAGCACCAGGATCATGAGCACCCACCGGGTGCGCGCATTGTCCTGTCAGCCATGCCGTTCAGCAGGATTCGCGTTCCACCAGCGGGCACGCAACCCTGTGAATCGTCGGCTGTTCCCAGCGCTCGATGAGGTATTGAGCAGAACGCCGCCCCATCTCGTAATACGGCAACTGCACGGTACTGAGCGGCGGATAGAACAGCTCGGCAACACCGATCATGTTGTCGTACCCCAGAACCGCCACGTCCTGCGGAATACGCAGACCGCGACTTAGCAAGTACTGGTAAGCCAGCAAAGCGATGCGGTCGTTACCACAGATAAGAAGATCGAACGCTGGCGCTCCTTGCGACGCTTGCAATTGCGTCTCCAGCGCGGCGATCGTTTCCTGATAGGCGTCATCCTGGGACAGGCTGTATTGAGGAACATCGGCCACGGATATTCCAGCCTCAGTGAGGGCTCGACACAATCCAAGCTGGCGCTGCTCCCAGGCCAGGCTGGCTTGTGGCAGGTTGATGCACAACGGACGGCGGTAGCCACGCTTGAGCGCATGCCGCACAGCCTGATACTGGCCGTCGGCATCGTCAGGCACATAACAGGCCACCCCGGACTCAAGGCTCATGCAATTGCTCAGCACCAGCGGCAGGCTGCGCAACGCCGGGGGGATCTCGATGGTCCGCAGCTGCATGGCGCTGAAGATGATTCCGTCAGGCTGGTGGGACAGCATCAGGTCGATGGTCTGCTGGCTCGGCGGCACTTCGAACACGTTGAGGATGAAGACATTCCAGCCGTGTTCCCGGGCGGTGCGCTCCATGGACAGGAGCATTTCCACGGCGAAGGGCGTGGTGGCGGTATCCAGCGCGAAGACGCCAATGGTTTTGCTACGGGAAGCGCCGCCGCGGATCTGTCGGGCAGAAAGACTGGGGACATAACCCAGGGTCTCAACCGCTTGCAGGACTTTCGCCAGGGTTTCCTGATTGACTTTTTCCGGGGTATTGAGCGCCCTGGACACCGTCATCAAGGAAACCCCTGCGAGGTGCGCGACATCTTTAACTGAGGCCATTCGCAGGTGCCAATGCTTGTATGGCCGGGCATCATGTCATGCTTGGCAAAAGCATGACAACACATCGCCAGACGTCGCGCGCCCATGGCCGATCACCAGGGTCAGAGGCGCAGATCGGCCAGGTGCCAGACCGACGCATCGCCAAACCCAGCGCTGCCATTGACCGCAAACGCCATGACCGCCTGGCTGTCCGGACGAGGATAGATCCGGCTGCTCAAGCTATAAGCGCCGTCATCGACAAACACCTCGATAGACGAACGATCAAGGAAAATCCGCAAGTCTATCCGCGTTTGTCCCTTGGCTATCGGCACGCTGCGCGCACCGCTCACCCCCACTCCCGAGTGTTGCCTGTCCAGCACCAGGCGGCGCGCCATCGCATCGAAATACACCAGGGTCCGCTCTTGCTGATCCTCACTGCAACGCAGCGCCAGCCCAAAGCGCTCAGCAGTGCTGCCAGCCAGGTCCAGGGACAGTTCGAACTCCAGTAACGTCCCTCGCTCATCGAGCAGGCAATTGCCGGATTCGACCACGCCGATCGCCAGTGTCCGTTGCGACTGGCGTAGCGCCTTCAGCTCGCGAGCCGGCCGCATGCGCAGGCGCTCGCCATTACGGCTCAGTTCACGAGGCAGCGACAGCGCACCACACCAGTGCTGCGCCTGACTCGGCATCGGGCTCTCCCACATGTCCATCCAGGCCCACAACAGGCGGCGTCCGTCCGGCGCCAGCAGGGTCTGCGCCGCATAAAAATCGTGGCCATGATCCAGTTCACGCGGCTCACCGCACTCGCTGAAGTATCCACGGTCGTCCAGCAGGCCCATCCGATAGCTGTTCTGGAACTTGTTCCAGTTGTCATAACCGCTGGGCTTCAGGCCTTGAGGCGAATAGAGAAACACATCGTTGCCATCGAGTTCGAACAGGTCCGGACACTCCCACATGTAGCCGTCCGACTCGCGTCGCCCCTGCAGCGCGCACCTGAGGTACTTCCAGTGATGCAGATCGTCGGAGCGATAGAGCAGGAGCAGCGGGTCGTCGCCTTGGCGAGCGCCCAGGGCCATCCACCACTGCTCTCCTCGCCGCCACACCTTGGGATCGCGAAAATGCATGATGCTCGGCTCAGGCGCCGTATCGATCACCGCCCCGTGCTTGCTGAACGAAACGCCATCGATGCTGCTGGCCAGGCACTGGACCTGACGAATGTGCCGCTCATCACCCGGCGCACCCAGCCAGGTATGCCCGGTGTAGATCAGGTACAGCCTGTCGTCCGCGACCACCGCAGATCCTGAAAAGCAGCCATCGCGGTCATCGGCGTCGCCAGGCGCCAGCGCGATGGGCAGATGCTCCCAGTGCACCAGGTCGCGGCTCTTGGCATGCCCCCAGTGCATCGGCCCCCACTTAGCCGAATAGGGATGATGTTGGTAGAACACATGGTATTCACCGCGAAAAAACACCAGGCCGTTCGGGTCATTCATCCATCCTGCCGGCGGCGCAAGGTGATAGGCCAGGCGATAGTCATCCTCCCGCTCGGGCAGCTTTTTTTCGATAGCGCGATGCGCTTGCTCTAACAGTGCAGCGTGCATGGCCGGTTCCTGTCTAGGGTTCATAACGAAGGGCAGATTGAGCGATGGCAGGCAGCTCCGGCGAATCGCCAGACCGGTCTTGAGCGGCGCCGCGCACGGGGTCCTTGCGCAACAAGGTCCATGACAGCAACAGGCAAACGCCGACCAGGCCTGCCATCAGCACGTAGACGCTGGAGAAACCGAAATGGTCGTAGCCGTAGCCCACCAGCGGCGATAGCAGCATGGCGGTCAATTGCTGGGCGAACTGGAATCCCACCAGGTAGATCGAGGCGGACAGCCGAGAGTCGAAGTTCAGCGAAATGTATTTGAATATCGAGACCAGCAAGATGGGCACTTCCAAGGCGTGCAACATCTTGCAGGCGGCGATAGCCCAGGCCTGCGTTGCCATCCCGGAGCCAAGGATGCGTACAAACATGATGCTGCCGGCCAGGATCAGCCCGTATTTGGCGCCTGTACGGCTGACCACCCAGGGTGCAAACAGCATCAAGACCGCCTCGACCAGCACCTGAGACGAGTTCAGGTAGCCATAGGCGCGGGTGCCCTCCTCCGGGGTCGGGAAAAACGAGGAGAAATACACCGGAAACTGTTGCTCGTAGATCATGTAGATCCCGCACACCCCCGTCAGGTAGAGGCTGAAAGCCCAGAATCGCGGGAGTGTCAGCAACTTCCAGAGATCGTTCAGGCGCACGGGGTGGGCAATGGTGCCCGCCTGGGCAGCCGGCTGGTTCAAACGGTCAAGGTCCAGGCGGGACAGGATCAGCAGGAACACGACGCCGGCGGCGCTGCTCATGTAAAAAGCAATGTCAGGATCAATGTTGAACACCACGCCGACCACACCGGTCGCGCTGGCCCAGCCCAACGATCCCCACATTCGGGTGGTTCCAAACTCGAACCCCGCATGACGTGACAAACGCTCCGTGTAGGACTCGATTACCCCCACGCCTGCCAGCATCGCCAGCGCCAGAAACGCCGCACCGACCAAGGCGCCGAGCACCACGTTCTGCGCCAACAGGCCGGCGTAGACATAAATGGCAAACGGGGCCGCAGCGCAGAGCAAGATGCCAATCCATACCAACAGCTTTTTGGACAGCCCGAGGCGGTCTTGAAGAGCGCCGTAGAAGGGCTGAACCAGCAACGCCGCAATGGCGTTGGCGGCGAAAATGAACCCGGTTTCCGTGCCATTCAAGCCAATGACTCGATGCAGCCAGATAGAGAACAGCGAATAGCTGGATGACCACGAAAAGAAGAAGAAAAACAATAAACCACTGATAAGCCAGTACTCGCGTTTGGCGGCAAGCTGCATGTGACGACCCTCTTGTTCTTATCTAGGTTAACGTTAACATTGCGACATATTACGCGTCTTCAAACCCTTCGCTGTCAAGTGGAGTCATCTGCAAAAAGCGCTCAACACGCCCCGCATGACCCGCAGAAGGTCCCTGCGCGACAGGCGCCTGCGAGCCGTTCAAACAATCTCTGCAATGCCCGAATACAAAGACAGGAGGGCCTGTTCGCCGACAGCTGCCCCCTGCTCCGGCGGGCAATGTTGCGTATGCGGCAACAATCAATTGCATACCAGGGGATTGATAGCACCCTAACGAAAGGTGCAGGCTAGAGGGCTCGCTTGGGGCTTATATCATTCCGAATGATAGTTACCTTCGCTTCATTCGATTCGTGAGATACCACCCTGCCGAGCATCATCCGCCCATCTCAAATTACCTTGGCGGATGAACCATGGACCAGTCAGTCAAACTCTTGCGTTACCCCTTAGCCGCCCTCGCCGTTCTGGTCATGAGTGCCTGCGGCAAAGCCCCGGAAACCGCCTCCGCCCCGCCCGCTGCCAAGGTCAGTGTGGCCAAGGTGCTGGAGCAGCCGGTCAACGAATGGGATGAGTTCACCGGACGCCTGGAAGCCCCGGAAACCGTGGAAATCCGGCCACGGGTCTCGGGCCAGATCGATCAGGTGGCGTTCACCGAAGGCGCCCTGGTGAAGAAAGGCGACCTGCTGTTCCAGATCGACCCGCGCCCCTTCCAGGCTGAAGTCCGCCGCCTCGAAGCCCAGCTGCAACAAGCCCGGGCCACCGCCACCCGCAGTGCCAACGAAGCCCAGCGCGGCCAGCGCCTGCTGACCAGCAACGCGATTTCCGCCGAGCTGGCCGACACCCGCAGCAGCGCCGCCCAGGAAGCCCGGGCCGGAGTCGATGCGATCCAGGCTCAACTGGACCTGGCCAAGCTCAACCTGAGCTTTACCCGGGTGGTGGCCCCCATCAGCGGTCGCGTCAGCCGCGCACAGATCACCGCCGGCAACCTGGTGACCGCCGATGTCACCCCGCTCACCAGCCTGGTGTCCACCGACAAGGTCTACGCCTACTTCGACGCCGACGAACGTGTGTACCTCAAGTACACCCAACTCGCCCGCCAGGGTCAGCGCGGCCAGACCACCCCGGTGTACCTGGGCCTGTCCAATGAAGAAGGCCACCCGCACCTGGGCCAGATGAACTTCGTCGACAACCAGGTCAACCCCAAGACCGGCACCATCCGCGGCCGCGCCGTGTTCGACAACCGTGACGGCAGCTACACCCCGGGCCTGTATGCGCGCCTGAAACTGGTGGGCAGCGGCACCTACTCGGCGATGCTGATCAATGACGAGGCCGTGGGCACCGACCTGGGCAAGAAGTTCGTGCTGGTGATGGACGCCGACAACAAGCCGGCCTACCGCGCCGTGGAGCTGGGGCCGAAGATCGAAGGCCTGCGCATCGTACGCAACGGGCTGAGCAAGGACGACACCATCATCGTCAAGGGCTTGCAGCGGGCACGTCCCGGTGCCCCGGTCACACCTGAAGTGATCCCCATGGCCAGCCAGGAAACCCTCGCCGCCCTGGCCCAACAACGCCAAGCACTGGAAGCCAGCAACCTGCCGCAGGTCACCCCTGCCAAGGCGGCTCCGGCTGTGAAACTCGCCGCTGCGACACCGCGCGGTTAAGGGACGACTCTCAAGATGAATTTTTCCCAGTTTTTCATTTCAAGGCCGATCTTCGCCGCGGTGCTGTCGCTGCTGATCCTGATCGCCGGCGCCATCTCGCTGTTCCAGCTGCCCATCAGCGAATACCCGGAAGTGGTGCCGCCCACCGTGGTGGTGCGCGCCAACTTCCCGGGGGCCAACCCGAAAGTCATCGGTGAAACCGTGGCCGCGCCACTGGAACAAGCCATCACCGGAGTCGAGAACATGCTCTACATGTCCTCGCAATCCACCGCCGACGGCAAGATCACCCTGACCATCACCTTCGCCCTGGGCACCGACCTGGACAACGCTCAGGTGCAGGTGCAGAACCGCGTAACCCGCACCCAGCCCAAGCTGCCGGAAGAAGTGACGCGCATCGGTATCACCGTGGACAAGGCCTCTCCGGACCTGACCATGGTGGTCCACCTGACCTCGCCGGACAAACGCTACGACATGCTCTACCTGTCCAACTACGCCCTGCTCAACATCAAGGATGAGCTGGCGCGCCTGGGCGGCGTGGGGGATGTACAGCTGTTCGGCATGGGCGACTACTCGCTGCGGGTCTGGCTCGATCCGAACAAGACCGCTTCGCGCAACCTGACCGCCACCGACGTGGTCACTGCGATCCGTGAACAGAACCGTCAGGTCGCCGCCGGTGCCCTGGGCGCACCACCTGCGCCCAGCGCCACCAGCTTCCAGCTGTCGGTCAACACCCAGGGCCGACTGGTCACCGAGGAAGAGTTCGAGAACATCATCATTCGCTCAGGCGAAGACGGTGAGATCACTCGCCTGAAAGACATCGCCCGCATCGAACTGGGGTCGAGCCAGTACGCCCTGCGTTCGCTGCTCAACAACCAGCCGGCAGTGGCGATCCCGATCTTCCAGCGCCCGGGCTCCAACGCCATCGAGATCTCCAATGAAGTGCGGGCCAAGATGGCCGAACTCAAGCAGAGCTTCCCGCAGGGCATGGACTTCAGCATCGTCTACGACCCGACCATCTTCGTCCGCGGCTCCATCGAAGCGGTGGTGCACACCCTGTTCGAAGCGCTGATCCTGGTGGTACTGGTGGTGATCCTGTTCCTGCAGACCTGGCGCGCCTCGATCATCCCGCTGGTGGCCGTACCGGTGTCGCTGATCGGCACCTTCGCGGTGATGCACCTGTTCGGCTTCTCCCTCAATGCCCTGTCGCTGTTCGGCCTGGTGCTGGCCATCGGTATCGTGGTGGACGACGCCATCGTGGTGGTGGAGAACGTCGAACGGAACATCGGCCTGGGGCTGAACCCGGTGGAGGCCACCCAACGCGCCATGCGTGAAGTGACCGGCCCGATCATCGCCACCGCCCTGGTGCTGTGCGCGGTGTTCGTACCGGCTGCCTTCATCAGCGGCCTGACCGGGCAGTTCTACAAGCAGTTCGCCCTGACCATTGCCATCTCCACGGTGATCTCGGCCTTCAACTCCCTGACCCTGTCGCCGGCCCTGGCCGCGGTACTGCTCAAGGAACACCATGCGCCCAAGGACCGCTTCTCGAAGATCCTCGACAAGCTGCTGGGGGGCTGGCTGTTCAAACCCTTCAACCGCTTCTTCGATCGCGCCAGCCATGGCTACGTCGGCACCGTGCGCCGGGTCATCCGCGGCAGCGGCATCGCCCTGTTCCTCTATGCCGGCCTGATGGTGCTGACCTGGTTCGGCTTCGCCCACACCCCGACCGGCTTCGTGCCGGCCCAGGACAAGCAGTACCTGGTGGCCTTCGCCCAACTGCCGGACGCCGCCAGCCTGGACCGCACCGAAGACGTGATCAAGCGCATGTCCGACATCGCCCTCAAGCAGCCCGGCGTGGAAAGCGCGGTGGCCTTCCCCGGCCTGTCGATCAACGGCTTCACCAACAGCCCGAACAACGGCATCGTCTTCGTCACCTTGAAGCCCTTCGATGAGCGCAAGGACCCGAGCATGTCCGCCGGGGCCATCGCCGGCGCCCTGAACGGCAAGTACGCCGATATCCAGGACGCCTACATGGCGATCTTCCCACCGCCGCCGGTACAGGGCCTGGGGACCATTGGTGGCTTCCGCCTGCAAGTGGAAGACCGCAGCGGGCTGGGTTACGACGAGCTGTATAAAGAAGTGCAGAACGTCATCACCAAGAGCCGCAGCGTGCCGGAACTGGCCGGGCTGTTCACCAGCTACCAGGTCAACGTGCCTCAGGTGGACGCGGCCATCGACCGGGAAAAGGCCAAGACCCACGGCGTGGCGATTTCCGACATCTTCGACACCCTGCAGATCTACCTGGGTTCGCTGTATGCCAACGACTTCAACCGCTTTGGCCGCACCTACCAGGTCAACGTCCAGGCCGAGCAGCAGTTCCGTCTCGAGCCCGAACAGATCGGCCAGCTGAAAGTGCGCAACAACAAGGGCGAGATGATTCCCCTGGCGACCTTCATCAAGGTCAGCGACACCGCCGGTCCCGACCGCGTGATGCACTACAACGGCTTCGTTACCGCGGAAATCAACGGCGCGGCCGCCCCGGGCTACAGCTCCGGGCAAGCGGAAGCGGCGATCGAGAAACTGCTCAAGGAAGAACTGCCCAACGGCATGACCTACGAATGGACCGAGCTGACCTACCAGCAGATCCTGGCCGGTAACACCGCCCTGTTCGTCTTCCCGCTCTGCGTGCTGCTGGCCTTCCTGGTACTGGCCGCGCAATACGAGAGCTGGAGCCTGCCGCTGGCGGTGATCCTGATCGTGCCGATGACCCTGCTGTCGGCGATTACCGGGGTGATCATCTCCGGTGGCGACAACAACATCTTCACCCAGATCGGCCTGATCGTACTGGTGGGCCTGGCCTGCAAGAACGCGATCCTGATCGTCGAGTTCGCCAAGGACAAGCAAGAGGAAGGCCTCGACCCGCTGGCGGCGGTACTGGAAGCCTGCCGCCTGCGTCTGCGGCCGATCCTGATGACCTCCTTCGCCTTCATCATGGGCGTGGTGCCCCTGGTGATCTCCAGCGGCGCCGGTGCGGAAATGCGTCACGCCATGGGCGTCGCAGTGTTCTCCGGGATGCTCGGGGTGACCTTCTTCGGCCTGCTGCTGACCCCAGTGTTCTATGTCCTGATCCGCAATTATGTGGAGCGCAGCGAGGCCCGCAAAGCCGCCCGCGCCCTGCAACTGGAGACGCAACAATGAGTGCCAAAGTCTTCCTGCCGAGCCTGCTGGTGCTGGCCCTCGGTGCCTGCGCCGTCGGTCCGGACTACCAGAGCCCAACCACCGAGGCGGCGCACATCAGCGCCGCCACCGATGGCGCCGCGGGCCAGAAGAACTTCGACCGCGCACGCTTCGAAGGCATCTGGTGGCAGCAGTTCGATGACCCGACCCTGAACCAGCTGGTGAGCAAATCCTTGCAGGGCAACCGTGAACTGCGGGTGGCCTTCGCTCGCCTGCGGGCCGCCCGGGCAATTCGCGATGACGCCAGCAATGACGCCATGCCCACCATCACCAGCCGCGCCAGCAGCGACCAAGCCAAGGGGCAGATTCCGGGGCAGACCACCAAGCGGGTCAAGAGCGAGCGCTACGACCTGGGCCTGGACATGGCCTGGGAGCTGGACCTGTTTGGCCGCATCCAGCGCAACCTGGAAGCCACCGACGCCGACCAGCAAGCCGCCGAGGCCGACCTGTATCAGCTGCAAGTGACCATGATCGCCGAGCTGGTTGACGCCTACGGCCAGTTGCGCGGCGCACAGCTGCGGGAAAAGATCGCCCTGGCCAACCTGGACAACCAGCAGGCCTCGCGCAAGATCACCGAAAGCCTGCGCGACGCCGGGGTCGGCGACCAGCTCGACGTGGTCCGCGCCGATGCCCGCCTGGCCTCGGTGGAAGCCAGCGTGCCGCAGTTGCAGGCCGAGCAGACCCGCCAGCGCAACCGCATCGCCACCCTGCTGGGTGAGCGTCCGGACCAGCTCAGCGTCGACCTGTCGCCGGCGCAGCTGCCGGCGATTGCCAAGGCCCTGCCGATTGGCGACCCGGGCGAGCTGCTGCAACGTCGTCCCGATATCCTCAGCGCCGAACGCCAGCTGGCGGCGGCCACCGCACGGATTGGCGTGGCCAAGGCCGACCTGTTTCCACGGGTCAGCCTCAGCGGCTTCCTCGGCTTCACCGCCGGACGCGGTTCACAGATCGGCTCATCGGCGGCCAGTGCCTGGGCCCTGGGCCCGAGCATCACCTGGGCGGCCTTTGACCTGGGCAGCGTACGGGCCCGCCTGCGGGGTGCCGACGCCAATGCCGACGGCGCCCTGGCCAGCTACGAGCAGCAAGTGCTGCTGGCCCTGGAAGAATCGGAAAACGCCTTCAGCGACTACGGCAAGCGCCAGCAACGGCTGATCTCCTTGATTCGTCAGAGCGAGTCCAGCCGAGCCGCCGCGGACCTGGCCGAGATCCGCTACCGCGAAGGCACCGTGGACTTCCTGGTGCTGCTGGACGCCCAGCGTGAACGGCTGGCGGCCGAAGATGCCCAGGCCCAGGCCGAAGTCGACCTGTACCGCGGCATTGTCGCCATCTACAAGGCCCTGGGCGGTGGCTGGCAGCCGGAGACGGTGGCCAGCCAGTAAGGATTTGCAACGAGCTCCTTTGGTTGGCCGCAACCAACCAATGTTTTGCCCCGTGGATCATTCGGTCGCGGGGCTTTTTTTTGCCACGACATCGCCAAGCAAGGTCCTGCGGACCTTCGCGCAGCCTCGCCGCAGGCTCGACAGCAGCTACACAGCTCCCTGTAGCCGCTGCCGCAGGCTGCGAACGGCCCGAAGGGACGCCAGGATCGCAAGGCCGCTCAAGGCTCCGCGGGCAATCGTCAGGCAAGGGCCGGCGGCCGATAGAGACAATCGATCATTCGGTCGATCGTTGCGATTGGACAGCCCTACAGCGCCCTCCTACTCTTCACTCGCCGCGTAATTGCCCTGGCCTCAGCCCTCATGATCGTCCGCCCCAAGCCCAACCTGATCAGCATCCTCTTTGCCCTCAAGGGCTCGATCGCCAAGCGCATTGCCTTGCGCTGCGTGCTGATCACCCTGCTGGCGTCGGTCATCGTCCTGGTGGAAACCCTGCAGCCCACCTATTTCTCCAAGGTCAATGCCACGCCCTTCACCCTGCTGGGCCTGTCGCTGTCGATCTTCATGAGTTTTCGCAACAACGCTTGCTACGACCGCTGGTGGGAAGGCCGCAAGCAGTTGGGGCAGTTGATCATCGAGGTCCGTTCGCTGATCCGCGAAAGCCTGATCATCGACGCTCATCACCAGCGCGAGGGCCTGCTGCGCGACCTCTGCGGCTTCGCCCACAGCCTGATTGCCCGTCTGCGCCATGAAGACGAAGCCCGCGCCCTGCAACCCTGGGCCCAGGCCGACATCGACCCGCAGCACCCCAACCTCACCGATGCCCAGTTGCAACGCATCGGCCAGCGCTGCTCGCAGTGGGCGCAACAGGGGCTGATCAGTGAATGGCGCTACACCCAGATGGAAACCCGCCTGGTCAGCCTGAGCCAGGTCCAGGCCGCCTGCGAACGCATCCAGAACACCCCGCTGCCCTTCCCCTACACCTTGCTGCTGCACCGCACCATCTACCTGTTCTGCATCCTCCTGCCCTTTGCCATGGCCGAGCCCCTGGGCTGGCTGACACCGATCTTCACCGCCATCGTCAGCTACACCTTCCTGGGCCTCGACGAAATCGGCAATGACCTCGAAGACCCCTTTGGCTACGACGACAATGATCTGCCGTGCAACGCTCTATTGCGCGGCCTGGAGCGTGAAGTCCTGGCCGCACTGGGGCACCGGGACCTGCCGCCACCACTGCAACCCCAGGAATACGTACTGACCTGAACCCGGGTTTGACTCAGGCCCATTCCTGACCGAAGCTTGCGCCTTCCAAAAGTCGCCAGCTTCCGGATTCCTGCATGCCCCTGCCCCGTCGCTACCTGCTGATCAGCCTGTTGCTCGTTATCGCCCTGGCCCTGGCCTGGACCTTTCTGCGCAGCAGCCCGCCAGCGGTTCCCGAAGCGATCAAGCATGGCTACGGCCCGGCCCTGGAGAAAGCCCGCAACGGCCAGCCGGGCGCAGCACGGGTGCTGTACCAGCAACTGGCGCGCCCCGACCTCAATGACCAGCAGCGCACCCGCCTGCTGGCGGTATTGCCCAACTACCCCAGCCCCCAGGCCCTGAAGCTGGCGGACGCCGACCTCTATCACCCCTCGCCCGAGGTGCGCAAAGCAGCGATCAAGAGCGTGCTCGGCCTGGTTCCCAGTGGCCAGCGCAGCCTACTGCTCGGCCCCTTGCTCGACGATCATGAGCAAAGCGTGCGCTTTGCCGCGGTAGACGCCCTGCTCGGCCTGAGCCCGGATGACCAGGGCCTGTACTTCGGCCCGCTGCAGCAGGTGATCGACGAATACACCCAGGTGCTCAAGACCCGGGGTGACGACGTCGAGGCCCAATACCAACTGGCCCGCCTGTACCTGCACAACGCCAACCTGAGCAAGGCCCAGCAGACCCTGGAACAGGCCCTGCGCCTGGCCCCGGACAACCTGCAAGCGGTGGTGCTGCAGATCGAAGTGCTGGACAAGCAAGGCCAGAGCGACGCCGCCCGCCAGTTGCTGGCCAAGCAACTGCAGGCCCAGCAAGACTCCGCCTACCTGCAACATGCCCTGGGGCTCTGGCTGCTGCACCACGGCCAAGGCGAATTCGCCCTGCTGGGCCTGTCGCGGGCGGTGGAACTGGAACCCAACAACGCCGCCTACCGCTACGACCTGGCCACCACCCTGCACAGCCAGCAGGAGCTGGAGGCGGCGCAGAAGCAACTGGAGGAAATCGTCCAGCGCCAGCCTTACAACCGCAAGGCGCGGGTGCTGCTGATCAACTATTGGAAAGAGAGCGGCCAGTTGCAGAACGTCCAGGTGTTGCTGGCCCAGCTGGAACAGCAGAACCCCGACGACCCGGCCCTGCAGCAGGGCCTGTAGCCGCTGCCGAGCCCGCGAGGCTGCGAAAAGGCCCGCAGGGCCTTGCCTGGCGATCCCCA
The DNA here is from genome assembly GCF_018390395.1 of Pseudomonas sp. RC4D1. NCBI lineage: Bacteria > Pseudomonadati > Pseudomonadota > Gammaproteobacteria > Pseudomonadales > Pseudomonadaceae > Pseudomonas > Pseudomonas sp. RC4D1. The sequence continues at coordinate 792,304 of NZ_JAHBAW010000003.1, read as the reverse complement.
GCCAAACCTTTGCCGCCCTCAAGATCCCCGCGCCTGCTACGTCGGCATGCCGCCCAAGCCGTTCGCAGCCTGCGGCAGCGGCTACACAACAAAAGGTTGAACCGTGGCAACGGCAGACGGTCAAGTGATTTATCAGCGATATCAAGGCGTTCGTCGCCATCGCCGATCACCTGGACCCATATGTGCGAGGGCATTGTTTGTCGACCTCATCTGCGTTGCTCAGCGAAAAAGCCGCCACTGGCGTCGAAGGCCTGGACGATATTCTCTCTGGAGGATTATCACGCAGCCATGTATTCCTGCTGGAAGGCGAACCCGGCACCGGCAAGACCACCGTGGCCTTGCATTTTCTGCGTGCCGGCGCCCTGGCCGGTGAGCGCTGCCTGTACATCACCCTCTCGGAAACCGAGCGCGAACTGCGCCAGGGCGCCCAGTCCCACGGCTGGCAGCTGGACCACAACATCCACATCTTCGAGCTGACCCCACCGGAAAGCCTGCTCAACGCCGAGCACCAGCAAAGCCTGCTGTATTCCTCGGACCTGGAGCTGGGGGAAGCCACCCGGCAGATCTTCGACGTGGTGGAACGGGTCAAGCCGACGCGGGTGGTGCTCGACAGCCTCTCGGAAATCCGCCTGCTGGCCCAGAGTTCCCTGCGCTACCGGCGACAGATCCTGGCGATCAAGCACTACTTCGTGCGCTATGACGCCACCGTGCTGCTCCTGGACGACCTGACCACCGAATCCCTGGACAAGACCGTGCACAGCGTGGCCCACGGGGTGATCCGCCTGGAAGAGCTGACCCCCAGCTACGGCGCCGAGCGCCGGCGCGTCCGGGTGGTGAAATACCGTGGCCAGAAGTACCGCGGCGGCTTCCATGATTTCACCATCATGGGCGACGGGGTCCATGTCTTCCCAAGGCTGGTGGCTGCCGAACACCGGGGCCGCAACGAGCGCCTGACCCTGACAAGCGGCATTGCGGAAATGGACGCGCTCCTGGGAGGCGGCATCGAAAGCGGTTCCAGCACCCTGATCCTCGGCCCCGCCGGTACCGGCAAATCGCTTATTTCGATGATCTTCGCCGCGGCCGCCGTGGCCCGGGGCGAGAAAGCCGCGCTGTTCATCTTCGACGAAGAGCTGGGGCTGCTGTTGGAACGCATGCGCAACATGGGCATCGACCTGGAGGCCCTGCAAGCCACCGGCAATCTGGTGATCGAGCAAGTGGACGCCGCAGAACTGTCCCCGGGGGAACTGTCCTACCGGGTCCGGCGCTGTGTCGACCAACAACGGATCAAGACCGTGGTGATCGACAGCATCAACGGCTACCAGGCGGCCATGCCCGAGGAAAACGCCCTGGTGCTGCACATGCACGAACTGCTGCTGTACCTCAATCGCCAGGGCGCCGCGACCTTCATGACCGTGGCCCAGCACGGCCTGGTGGGCGACATGCAGGCCCCGGTGGACATCACCTACCTGGCGGACACCGTGGTCCTGCTGCGCTACTTCGAGGCCCTGGGCAAGGTGCGTCGGGCCATCTCCATCATCAAGAAACGCACCGGCAGCCACGAGTCCACCATCCGTGAATACCGCATCGGCGCTCGCGGGCTGACCATCGGCGAACCCCTGGAAGCCTTCCAGGGCGTACTGCGCGGCGTGCCCACCTACCTGGGCGAAAGCAAACCGCTGCTTCGGGACGAGGGGCGATGACCCAGGACCTGGCATTTTCCGAACGCGCCCTGGTGCTTACGCCCCACGGCCGTGACAGCCAGCTGGCGCAGATGATGCTCAACGAGGCGGGATTTCGCAGCCTGATCTGCCCGGATCTGCCGGTCCTGTGCGCAGAGCTGGAGCACGGTGCCGGGCTGGTGATCATCGCCGCCGAGGCTTTGCGCGGGGTCGACCTGGCCCCCCTGCTGCGCCATCTGCAACAACAACCGGCCTGGTCCGACCTGCCCATCGTGCTGCTGACCCAGCACGGCGGTCCGGAGCAGAACCCGGCCTCAGGCTTCAGCGTGCCCCTGGGCAACGTCAGCTTCCTCGAACGGCCCTTCCATCCGGCCACTCTGATCAGCCTGGTCAGCGCCGCCCTGCGCGGACGCCGTCGCCAATACGAAGCCCGGGACCGGCTGATCGACCTGAGCCAGAGCGAACTGCGCCTGCAATGCACCCTGGAAACCCTGGAACAGCAGGTGCAAGAGCGCACGGCGCAACTGCGGCACAACGAGGAAGCCCTGCGCCAGTCGCAAAAGATGGAAGCCGTGGGCCAGCTCACTGGCGGCATCGCCCATGACTTCAACAACATGCTCACCGGCATCATCGGCAGCCTGGAGCTGCTGCGCCGGCGCCTGGCCCGGGGCCGCACCGAAGACCTGGACCGACTGATCGACCTGGGGGTCACCTCGGCCAATCGCGCCGCCGGCCTGACCCATCGCCTGCTGGCCTTCTCCCGGCGCCAGTCGCTGGACTCCAAGCCAGTGGAAATGAATGCCCTGGTGACGTCCATGGGCGAACTGCTGCAACGCAGCCTCAGCGAAAGCATCCAGCTGGACATGCAGCTGTGCCCGCAACTGTGGATCGCCGAGGCCGACCCCAACCAGCTGGAAAGCGCCCTGCTCAATCTGGTCCTCAACGCCCGGGATGCCATGCCCAATGGCGGCCGGCTGCTGGTGGAAACCCTCAATCAGCACCTGGGCCCGGACTTCACCCAGGCCCACGACAACCTCGAACCCGGCGACTACGTGCTGCTGCGAGTCAGCGACAACGGCTGCGGCATGCCCGACGCCATCATCCATCGGGTGTTCGACCCCTTCTTCACCACCAAGCCCATCGGCCAGGGCACCGGGCTCGGGCTGTCGATGATCTATGGCTTCAGCAAGCAGTCCCACGGCCACGTGTCCCTCAACAGCACACTGGGCCGGGGCACCGAGGTCAGCCTGTACCTGCCGCGCTATCGGGGCAGTGCGGAGCTGCATGAACAGCCGCTGGAGCACCAGTCGGGCACCGCACAGAACGGCGAGACGGTGCTGATCGTCGAGGATGATCCGGCGGTCCGGGTGCTGGTCAGCGCGGTACTCGGCGAGCTGGGCTACGCCTTTGTCGAAGCCGGCGACGCCCGCAGCGCCATGCCGATCCTCGATTCGGGGCAACGCATCGACCTATTGATCAGCGATGTGGGCTTGCCGGGCATGAACGGCCGGCAACTGGCGGAGATCGGGCGGCAGATCCGCCCGCAACTGAAAGTCCTGTTCATCACCGGCTACGCCGAGCACGCTGCCGCCCGGGGCGGCTTCCTCGACCCCGGCATGCAACTGATCACCAAGCCCTTCACCTTCGACCTGCTGACCGCCAAGGTGCAGGAGATGATCCGCGACTGAGGACCGGCTCAAGCCAGCAGTTGCTGGATCTGCTCCTGCAGGCTGTTGAGGTCGAAGGGCTTGGCCAGGATCGGTGCCTTGCGGGTGATGGGGCTGCCGCACTCGAGGATTTCGTTGGGATAGCCGCTGATGAAAATCACCTTGAGGTCCGGGCGCAGCTTCACTGCCGGCTCAGCGATCATCACCCCGGTAATGCCGCCGGGCAGCCGGTAGTCGGTGATCATCACATCCAGGTGCGGCTTGCTGGCCAGGATCTCGAACGCCTGCTCGCCATTTTCCGCCTGGAGTACCCGGTAGCCCAGGCCCGACAGATAGTCGGCCAGCAGCATCAGGATGACGGGTTCATCTTCGACGATCAGTACGACGTCTTGTGCATCTTCACTCATGGAAAACCTTTGCTCGATCAATTGCTGCTGTTACGACCATTGGGTCACGCAGAGGTTGCGTGAGCATTACGCTTTTAGTCATTCGTCGGTCGTCGACAAGGGCAGGCTCACGCGAAACAGCGCGCCCTCGCCAATCCGGCTTTCAACACTGATGGTGCCGCCATGGGCAGTGACGATCTGCTCGGAAATAAACAGCCCAAGCCCAAGGCCCGCCGCCACGTGGCTGGCGCTGACCCGCTCGAACTGCTGGAAAATTCGCTTCTGGTTCTCTTCGCTGATGCCAATCCCATGATCGCGCACCTCGACCCGGGCCTCGCCGTCCTGGGCATAGACCCGGACTTGGATGGGGCTCTTGGCGCCGTAGCGCAAGGCATTGGTCAGCAGATTGGAAATCACCTGTTCGATGCGGAATTCGTCCCAGTGGCCTTGCAACGGCTGCTCGGCTTCCAGGCTCAGGGACGATTGCGCAGCTTCCACCTGGGGCGCGAAGTTTTCCACCAACCCGCGTACCAACTGCGCCAGGTCAAACCGGGACGGGCGAATCGACAGCTTGCCAGTGCGAATCCGCGAGATGTCCAGCATGTCTTCGATCAGGCGGATCAGGCTTTTGATCTGGCGCTCGTCGCGATCCACCATGGCGTGCATCTTGTCCAGGCTGAAGGCGGCAGCGTTCTCCCGGGCCAGGTGCATCTTGCGCAGCTGGGTTTCCAGGATCAGGCCATTGAGGGGCGTGCGCACTTCATGGGCGACGATGGACATGAAGTCATCGCGCATGCGCACCGCCTGCTCCAGCTCGTTCTGGGTGGCCTGAAGCTTGTTGAGCAACGCCTCCTGCTCACGCCGGCTCTGCTCCAGGGCCTCGACCTGCTGCTTCATGGCCTTGCTCTGGCGGTACAGGTCGACGAACACATTGACCTTGCTCTTCACCGCGTGGATGTCCAGGGGCTTGTGCAGGAAGTCCACCGCCCCGCTCTCGTAGCCCTTGAAGGCGTAGTTGAGCTCGCGTCCGGCAGCACTGACGAAAACGATGGGGATGTGCTTGGTCTTCTCGGTGCCGCGCATCAACTCGGCCAGCTCGAAGCCATTCATGCCCGGCATCTGTACATCGAGGATGGCCATGGCGAACTCATGCTGGAGCAGCAGCGACAAGGCCTCGTCGGCCGACAGCGCCTTGTACACCAGGCGGTCCTCGCGCTTGATCAGCGCTTCCAGGGCCAGCAGGTTCTCCGGCAGATCGTCGACGATCAGCAGCTTGGCTTGAATAGTACTTAACATGAGGTTCGTTCCAGCTCGGCAAGCAGACGGCTGATGCCGCGCAAAGGGAGAATGTAATCCGGTTGCTGCAGGGCCAGGGCCGCTTCCGGCATGGTCGCGACCTGGGCTTCGCGGGGGTCCTGGACAATGGTCAGGCCGCCCTGGCGCTTGATCTGCGCCAACCCCCAGGCGCCGTCCTGGTTGGCCCCGGTCAGCAGCACGGCGGCCAGGCTATTGCCGTAGGCATCAGCCGCGGATTCGAACAGGTAGTCGATGGCGGGACGGGAATGGTGCAGCCGCTCCTCCTGGCTCAGGGACAGGCTGCGGTCCTGCTCCACCGACAAGTGATAACCGGGGGCAGCGAAGTACAAGGTACCGGGGACGATCTGCTCCTTGTCCTCAGCCTCCTTCACCGATAGCGCCAGGCGCCGGTCGAAGATGTCCGCCAACTGGCTGCGACGCTCGTCCGGCAGATGCAGGACCACGATCACCGGCAGGCGAAAGTCCTGGGGAAAGTCACTGAACAGATTCAACAACGCCTCCACGCCACCGGCGGATGCGCCCACCACAACGGCCTCGACCCGTGGCCAGAGGTTGTGTCCGGCAGTCTGCTGGTTCATGTCTTGCGGTAGATCCGTTCTTGTTTGACCAAGGGTTCGAAGTGCTTGCCGTAGGCAGAAAAGTCCAGGGTCTCCTTGCTGCCCAGCACCAGGAAACCCCGGTGGCAGAGCGACTCATGGAACAGTCCGAAGGCCCGATCCTGCAATTTTTTATTGAAGTAAATCAATACGTTACGGCATGAAATCAATTGAGTTTCAGAGAATACGCTGTCGGTCGCCAGGCTGTGGTCGGCGAAGGTCACGTTCTCCCGCAGGCTCTTGTCGAAGATCGCGTAGTCGTAGGCTGCGGTGTAGTAGTCGGCAAAGGAACGCTGGCCGCCGGCCTGCTGGTAGTTGTGGGTGTAGGCCCGCACGTTCTCCAGGGAGAAGATGCCTTGCTTGGCCTTCTCCAGGGAGCTGGGATTGATGTCCGTGGCATAGATGATGGTGCGTTCCAGCAGCCCTTCTTCGCGCAGCAGGATGGCCATGGAATAGACCTCTTCCCCGGTGCTGCAGCCGGCGATCCAGATCTTGATCGACGGGTAGGTCTTGAGCAGCGGCACCACCTCCTGGCGGATCGCCAGGAAGTGCGACGGGTCGCGAAACATCTCGCTCACCGGAATGGTCAGGAACTGCAGCAATTGCATGAACGCCGTCGGGTCGTGCAGCACCCGCTCCTGCAGCGCGGAAATGGTCTTGCACTCGAACTGACGCAAAGCGTGGTTGACCCGGCGCTTGATCGAAGCACCGGAGTAGTCGCGGAAGTCGTAGCTGTATTTGAGATAAATAGCTTCGATCAGCAAACGCAGTTCGATCTCGGTATTACGCTCCACTAAATTCTTTCCATCTTCGGCAGCCATACGCGGATAAGGGAAAACAGCCGGTCCAGATCGATCGGCTTGGCCAGGTAGTCGTTGGAGCCGGCCTGCAGGCAGCGCTCCTGATCATCCTTCATGGCCTTGGCGGTCACGGCGATGATGGGCAGCTTGCGCCAGCGCGGGTCCTTGCGGATCTGCACCGTGGCTTCGAAACCGTCCATCTCCGGCATCATCACGTCCATAAGCACCAGGTCGATATCCTCGACTTCATTGAGTCTGGCGATGGCCTCATGGCCGTTACGGCCGATCACCACCACCGCGCCCTTGTGTTCCAGGGCGCTGGTCAAGGCAAAGATGTTGCGCACGTCATCATCCACCAGGAGGATCTTGCGCCCCTCGAAGACCTTGTCGCGGCTGCGGGCGGTCTTGAGCATCTTCTGCCGCTCATGGGACAACTGGGATTCGACTTTGTGCAGAAACAACGTCACTTCATCCAGCAGGCGCTCCGGCGAGCGGGCGCCCTTGATGATGATCGAACGGGAATACTTGCGCAGCTCGGTCTCTTCATCTCGGGTCAGGTTGCGCCCGGTATAGACGATCACCGGCGGGAAGGAGCAGATGTCCTCGGTGGACATGCGCTTGAGCAGGTCGTTGCCGAGCATGTCCGGCAGCTTGAGGTCGATGACCATGCAGTCGTAGACATTCTCGCGCAGCAGGTCCAGGGCATCCTGGGCCAGGCCCACGGCGGTGATCTCGATATCGTCGTCGCCGATCAGCCGGGCAATGCTGTCGCGTTGCAGGTCGTCGTCCTCCACCAGCAGCACGCGCTTGACCTTCTGCGTCAGCTTGGCTTCCAGGCGGGCGAAGACGTCCTTGAGCTCCTCGCGGGTGGTGGGTTTCACCGCGTAGCCCACGGCGCCCATGTGCATGGCCGCTTCCACCCGGTCTTCCACCGAGATCACGTGCACCGGGATGTGCCGGGTCTGGGCATGTTCCTTGAGGCGTTGGAGCACGGTCAGGCCGGAATGGTCGGGCAGGCGCATGTCCAGCAGGATGGCGTCCGGGATGTACTGCTCGGCCAGGCTGTAGCCCTCATCGGCGCCATGGGCCACCAGGCAGTGGTAACCCAGTTCGTGGGCCAGATCGAAGAGGATATGCGCAAAATTCGGCTCATCTTCCACCACCAGGATGCAGCGGCTGCTGAATGGGGCCTTGTCCCGGTCATCGGCAAAGCGCGGGATCTCACTGCCAGGCACTTCAGCCACCGGCAACGGCGCACTGGGTGCAACAGGCGCCGCCACCGGCATCATTGCAGGTGCTGGCGCCAGCACCGGCTCGGCCGCCTCGCTGTACTGCTCTGGCAGCACCAGCGTGAAAATGCTGCCCTGCCCCGGCTCACTGCTGACGCTGATGGAGCCCCCCAGCAAGGTCGCCAGATCCCGGGAGATCGACAGCCCCAGGCCAGTGCCGCCATAACGCCGGTTGGTGGTGCCGTCGGCCTGGCGGAAGGCTTCGAAAATGCTTTCCTGCTGGTCCTGGGCGATGCCGATCCCCGAATCCTGCACGACAAAGGCGATACCGCCCCCCGGCTGAGCACCAACGCTCAGGCTGACCTGGCCCCTTTCGGTGAACTTGACCGCGTTGGACAGCAGGTTCTTGAGTATCTGTTCGACCCGCTGGCGATCCGTGAACAGCCTCTGTGGCGCCCCCGGTTGCAGCTCCACCTTGAAGGCCAGGCCCTTGTCCGCGGTCAACGGCTGGAACAGGCTGCGCAAGCCGTCCACCAGGCGTGGCACGCTGGCATTTTCCGGACGCACTTCGAGCTTGCCCGCCTCGACCTTGGAGATATCCAGGATGTCATTGATCAGGTTCAGCAGGTCGTTGCCGGCGGAATAGATCGACTCGGCGAACTTGACCTGCTCGGCAGTGAGGTTCTCCTGGGGGTTTTCCGCCAGCAACTTGGCCAGGATCAACGAACTGTTGAGCGGTGTGCGCAGTTCGTGGGACATGTTGGCGAGGAATTCGGACTTGTACTTGCTGGAGCGCTGCAGTTCTTCGGCGCGCTCTTCAAGCTGGGTCTGCGCCTCGTTCAACTCGCTGTTCTTGCGGTCCATGGCGTCGCGCTGCTCGGCGAGGATCTGCGCCTGCTCGGCCAGCTGTTCGTTGGTCTGTTCCAGTTCCACCTGCTGCGTTTCCAGGTGCACCTGGGACTCCTTGAGAATCCGCGACTGCTCCTCCAACTCCTCGTTGGCGGTCTTCAATTCTTCCTGCTGCACCTGCAACTCTTCGTTGAGCTGCTGGGTTTCGGCCAGCACTTCCTGAAGGCGCTGGCGGTAGCGCGCGGCTTCGATGGAGGTGCCGATATTGCCGGCAATCAGCTCCAGCAACTCCACATCGCGATCGCTCAGCGCCCGCAGGAAGCCCAGCTCGATCACGCCATTGACCCGGTCGTCATCACGGGTCGGCACCACCAGCACGCTGCGCGGCGCGCCCTCGCCCAGGCCGGAGCTGACCTTGAAGTAATCCACCGGCACATCGTCCAGGCGGATCAGGCGCTTGTGCTGCGCGGCCTGGCCCACCAGGCCCTCATCGCCATACAGCGACTGCTCTTGCTGCTCCAGCTCACGGGAAAATCCATAAGAAGCCACACGCTTGAGGCCGCCGTGATCTTCACGGACATACAGCGCCGCCACCGGTGTCCCCAGGTAATGGGCGCAGAACTGGAGGATATTGCGCCCCAGCAGGTTCAGGGTCAGTTGGCCGAGCATCTGTTCGGCCAGTTCGGTCTGGCCGTTGCGCAGCCAGGCCTGCTGTTCCAGGCGCCGGGCGCTGTTTTCCTGGGCCTCGAGGTTGTCGCTGTAGCTTTTGGACAGCGCCAGCAGATCCCGACGCCCGACATAGGCCAGCAAGCCGCTGATGCCCACCACGAACAACAGGTACAGGATCACGCTGAAAATGGTGGTGCGGCTGACGCTCTCATTACGCTCCAGGCGCAACTGCTGCTCCATGCCCACCGCATCCTCGTATTCCTTGCGGATCTCGTCGGTCAGGCGCTTGCCCCGCCCGGCCTGCACCGCGCCACGGTAGTCGCCGTTCTGCCGACGCAGCTCGATCATGCTCAGGGAGAAGTTGTTCCACTCCAGCTGCAGGGCTTCCAGGCGCTTGAGGCGGTCGACCTGCTGCGGGTTGTCGGCGACCAGATCACGCAGCCCATTGAGCTCGCTGAGGATGCGTGGCTTGGCCACTTCATAAGGGTCGAGGAAATGCTCATCGCCGGTGATCAGGAACCCGCGCATGCCGGTTTCCAGGTCGATGGTCAGGCGCGCCGCCTCGTTGAGATTGTTGATCACCCGGTCAGTGTGCTGCACCCACTGGATGACCGAGAGCAGGTAGGTGATCAGGGACACGAAAAAAACCGCGCTGAGCACGCCTACACCGAGGGGCAGGCTGATGTTGCGGGTCAGCAGCTTGCGAAAACTCTGTTCATCAACCGATGACGGACGGATCATTTGATGGACCTTGGCGCAGGAAAAAAAACGAAGTTTGCCCCACATTCGGCCATCGCAGCTATTTTTTATAACCCATGGGTTCACAACTGCGATTGGACCTGCCCTGGGACAAGGGAAGCGGTTATTCTTGCCGGCGCTTGTACAACAGCATTTTTCTGTACAGCTTCGGGAACTTGTGGCCAGTCGCCACTTACTGATGCACAGGGCCGCCTGTCGCAGCGCCCCGTACCACCCATTTCTTGAGAGAGTCCCTATGCCCGCCAGCGTCTCCACCATCCTAGTCGTCGAAGACGATGCCATCGTGCGCATGCTGATTGTCGATGTTCTCGAAGAGCTCGAATTCAGCGTCCTGGAGGCTGATGGCAGTGACGCCGCGCTGAGCCTGCTGGAAAACCCGCAACAGACCATCGACCTGCTGATGACCGATGTCGGCCTGCCCGGCATGAACGGCCGTGAACTGGCCGAACGCGCCCGGCAACTGCGTCCGCACCTGCCGGTGCTGTTTGCCAGCGGCTATGCCGAGTCCATCGACGTGCCTGCCGGCATGTCGGTGATCGGCAAGCCCTTCTCCATCGACCAGTTGCGGGACAAGGTGCGCAGCATCCTCGGTTGAGCCCGGCAGCGGCCTGATCCGCCGCTGACGTGCTGTGGTTTAATGGCGGCCTTTTTTTGCCCTTGCCTGCCAGGAATCGCCCCTCATGAGTCCCACCGCCGCAACCAAAGTCCTGATCATTGGTTACGTCTGGCCCGAACCCCGCTCCTCCGCCGCCGGCGGGCACATGATGCAGATCCTCCAGAGTTTCCTCGACCAGGGCTGGGAGCTGACCTTCAGCAGCCCGGCCAAAGAGGGCGAACACAAGGAGGACCTGACGGCCCTGGGTATCCGCGAATGCCCGATCGAGCTCAACAACAGCAGTTTTGACCGCTTTGTCGCCGAACTGGCCCCGGACATCGTGCTGTTCGACCAGTTCATGATGGAAGAACAGTTCGGCTGGCGGGTCGAGCAACACTGCCCGAATGCCCTGCGGGTCCTGGAAACCTCGGATTTGCAATGCCTGCGCCATGCCCGGCATCAGCGCCTCAAGGACCACCTCAAGGCCTGCGCCGACGAAGATGACTTCAGTGCCCTGTTCACCCAGGCAGCGACAGAAGAATTCCAGCACATGGCCGACACCGACCTGGCCAAGCGCGAGATCGCCGCCATCTACCGCTGCGACCTGAGCCTGATGATCTCCGAGGTGGAGATCGAGCTGCTGGTGCAGCAGTTCCGCCTGCCTCCGGCGCTGCTGCACTGGTGCCCCTTGATGCTGGAACAACTGCCGCAGGACTTCCCGCCCTTCGAACAGCGGGCGCACTTCCTCAGCATCGGCAATTTCCGCCACGCGCCGAACTGGGACGCCGTGCTCTGGATGAAAAACCGCGTGTGGCCGCTGATCCGCCAGCAACTGCCTGGCGCGCAACTGCACCTGTACGGCGCCTACACCCCGCCCAAGGCGGCAGCCCTGCACAACCCGGCCCAGGGCTTTTACATCATGAACTGGGCGCAAGACGCGCTGCAGGTGATGAGCGCCGCGCGGATCTGCCTGGCCCCCCTGCGTTTTGGCGCCGGGATCAAGGGCAAGCTGCTGGACGCCATGCTCTGCGGCACGCCCAGCGTCACCACGCCGGTGGGCAGCGAATCCATGTCCCAGGATGGCCTGCCCTGGCCGGGCGCGGTGGCCGAATCGGCCAGCGCCCTGGCGACCGCGGCCGTGCGCCTGTACCAGGACCAACAGTTGTGGGAACAGGCCCAGACCGATGGCCGGCGGTTGCTTGAAGCGCGCTACCGCCAGCAAGTCCACGGCCCGGCCCTGATCCAGCGCCTGCAAGACTGCCGCCAGCACCTGGAGCAGTTGCGCCGGGACAACTTCACCGGCGCCATGCTGCGACACCACCATCACAAGAGCACCCAATACATGGCGCAATGGATCGAAGCCAAGAACCGCCCTGCCCCATGACCCCCTGCTCCTACGGGCGAGACACGCAAACTCCCTGTAGGAGTCGGCTTGCCGGCGAAGAGGCCCGCAAGCCCTGCATCGCCCTCAAGGACCTCTTCGCTGGCAAGCCAGCTCCTACTGGTGCGCGGGCGGGGCACAAGGCATTATCAGCGCGGCCAACAACAAGAACAGTCCCGCGCCATGAGTCGAACCGGCAAGATCAGCGACCCCTCCTACGAGTTGATGGACGACCATAACGGCCTGTCGATCATCTATCGCCAGCACGGCTTCCCCTGCCCCCTGGTGCGCTGGCACTTCCACAAGGAATACGAACTGCACCTGATCGTCGCCAGCTCCGGCAAGGTGTTCATCGGCGACTACATTGGCAACTTCTATCCGCAGACGCTGTTCCTGACCGGCCCCAACCTGCCCCACAACTGGATCAGCCAGGTGGCCGAGGACGAGGTCGTGGCCAAGCGCGACATGCTGGTGAACTTCACCGACGAACTGTTCGACAGCGGCAGCCAGGTGTTCACCGAACTGAAGAACCTCAGCCCGCTGCTGGAGCGGGCGCAATACGGTATCGAGTTCCGCTGCAAGCACACCATCGCCCAGGCCCTGCCCCTGATGCAGCGCATTGCCGATTCCAGCGGCATCACCCGCCTCGGCCACTTTTTCATCCTCATGGAACTGCTGGCGGCCTGCGACGACTATCAACTGCTGTCCGGCGCCACCCACGTGCAACTGGCGGACGAACACAGTGTCGACCGCACCAACCGTGCCGTGGACTACATCTTTGCCCACTACGCCCGAGAGCTGCCCCTGGAGGAAGTGGCCCAGTACCTGGGGATGAAGCCCACCTACTTCTCCCGGGTGTTCAAACAGGCCACGGGGCGCTGCTTCATCGAGTTCGTCAATCGCCTGCGGATCAGCAAATCCTGCGAACTGCTGGCCGATGGCGACAAACCGGTGACCGACGTGTGCTTCGAGTCGGGATTCAACAACATCTCCAACTTCAATCGCCGCTTCCAGCAACTCAAGGGCATGACCCCTTCCCATTACCGCCGCCTGGCGGTGCAACGCCTGACCGAGCAGAACCTGGGCTGATCGCCCCGCCCCGTAGCAGTTGGCTTGCCAGCGAGGGCGGTCCAACGTCCTGCGCAGGGCTCAGGGGCCTCTTCGCCGGCAAGCCGGCTCCTACAGAGCGCGAACACTGGTAAATAAACCTCGTTCAGCCTAGGTTCAGCAGATGTCAATGATCTTCATTTGGCAATGAGTATCATTATGTTACAAGTTAGCTCCCTACCCATTGCCCCGCCGGTGCTGAATGCTTGTTCCATTTCTGATCATGCTGCGCGAAGGGATTGAAGCCGCGCTTATCGTTGGCATCATCGCCAGCTACCTGAAGCAGACCGGCCGTGGCCAGTGGATGCCCGCGGTGTGGATCGGAGTGTTTCTCGCCGCGGCCCTGGCCCTGCTGGTGGGCGGCGGCCTGGAGCTGATGAGCGCCGAATTCCCGCAAAAGCAGCAGGAACTCTTCGAGGGCATCGTCGGCCTGGTGGCCGTAGGCATTCTCAGTTCCATGGTGTTCTGGATGCGCAAGGTGGCGCGCTCGATCAAGCACTCCCTGCAAGCCTCCCTGGACCAGGCCCTGGCCGGCTCCCGGCATCAGATCACGGCGCTGATCGCCATGGTGTTCTTCGCCGTCGCCCGGGAAGGCCTGGAAACCGTGTTCTTCCTGCTGGCGGTGTTCCAGCAGAGCGAAGGCCCGGGCGCGCCGCTCGGCGCCCTGCTGGGGCTGATCGTGGCGATCATCGTCGGTTTCCTGATCTATACCGGCAGCATGCGCCTGAACCTCGCCGCCTTCTTCCGCTGGACCGGGCTGTTCATCCTGGTGGTGGCCGCCGGCATCCTCGCCAACTCGGTGCAGGCCCTGCATGAAGCCGGGGTCTGGAACCACCTGCAGAGCGTGCTCTTCGATGTCAGCGCCAGCCTGCCCATGGATGGCCCTTTGGGCTCGGTGCTGGCCGGCATGTTCGGCTACCAGGACGCCCCCACCCTCAGCACCTTAGGCGCCTATGTGCTGTACCTGGGCGTGACCCTGGTGCTGTTCTTCCTGCCCGGTGGCGCCCCGGCCAAGGCGCCCGGCTCAGCATCTTCCGTTTCCAGTCAGTAAGGCTCCCTCAATGACCCAGCAAGCCTCTCCCCAGGCCTCGCCGCCCCGCGCCCTGCGCTGGGCGGTTGCCGGCTCGGTGATCGTCATGATCGCCGCCGGCGGGCTGTTCTATTACGCCTCGCAACGGGCCGCCAGCAAGCGCCAGGCCCACCAGGGCGAAATCACCGTGACCCTCCATCCCCACAGCTGTGAGCCCAACGCGCTGACGGTGCCGGCAGGCCACGCCAGCTTTCGCATCGTCAACCGCTCGGACCGAGCCGTGGAATGGGAAATCCTCGATGGCGTGCTGGTGGTCGAGGAGCGGGAGAACATCGCTCCGGGCCTAAGCCAGGTGATCAACGCCACCCTGCAACCGGGCGACTACGCCATCACGTGCGGGTTGCTGAGCAACCCGCGCGGCACCCTGCACGTGACCCCGACCGCGCAGTCCGAGGCCCAGGCCAAGGCCCGGCCTTCGATGGTGGCCTTTATCGGCCCACTGGCGGAATTCCGGGTTTACCTGAGCACCCAAGGCGGTGCCCTGATCAAGGCGGTGAACGCTCTGCAACAGGCCATCGATGCCGGTGACCTGAAGCAGGCACAAGCCCTGTACCTGCCGGCCCGCGCCGCCTACCAGCAACTGGCCCCGGCCGCCCAGCGCCTGGCCGCGCTGGACAACGCCATCAACGCCCGCGCCGACTATTTCGAACAGCGGGAACAGGACCCGGGCTTCAGTGGCTTCCACCGCCTGGAATACGGCCTGTTCCAGAAACGCGACCTGGCCGGCCTGGCTCCGGTCGCGAAGCAGCTGTCCAGCAACGTCTCGCGCCTCAAGGAGCAACTGCTGGCCCAAACCCTGGCGCCGGAACAACTGGTGAGCATCGTCGCACGCAACCTGCGCAGCCTTGCCGACCAGCGGGCCAGCAGCGGCGAGGAAGAGCGCTACAGCCACAGCGACCTCAACGGCTTTGCCGCCAACCTGACAACCACCCGCAAGGTCCTCGACCTGCTGCGCCCCTTGCTGGCCAAGTCCGCTGCCCGGTTGTTGCCCCAGATCGACAACGCCACCAATGCACTGGACACCCGGCTCGCCAGCCTGCGCGACGACGCCGGCTACCTGGACTACGACAAGGTCAGCGCCGCACAACGCAAAGAGATCGCCGACAAGGCCAAGGCCCTGGCCGACGCTCTCGACGCCATCGATCCCGCACTCGGCCTCTCCGGCCTGTAACCAGACGAGTTTTCAATGAACGATTCCGATCCATCCAACCCGTGCTTTTCCGCCCAGCGCCGGCGCGTGCTGCTGGGCATGGGCGCCGCCGGAGTGGCCCTGGCCGGCAGCAGCCTGAGTGGCCCGGCCATGGCCGCCGGCGCCGCAGCCCAGGTCACCCAGGCCCCCAGCAGCGACAAGACCCAGGACCGCCACGACTACCACGGCCAGCACCAGAGCGGCATCGTCACCCCGCGCCCGACCTCGGGCATGCTGGTGTCCTTCGATGTGCTGGCCAGCGACCGCGACGACCTGGAGCGACTGTTCCGTACCCTCGACGAACGCATCGCCTTTCTCATGAGCGGCGGGCCGGTGGCCCAGGTCGACCCGAAACTGCCGCCCCTGGATTCCGGCATCCTCGGCCCGGTAGTGACCCCGGACAACCTGACCATCACCGTGTCGGTGGGCGAATCGTTGTTCGACGAACGTTTTGGCCTGGCCGCCGCCAAACCCAAGCGCCTGATCCGCATGGTGGGTTTTCCCAACGATGCCCTGGAGCCGGCCTGCTGCCATGGCGACCTGAGCCTGCAGTTCTGCTCCAACACCGCCGACACCAATATCCACGCCCTGCGCGACATCGTGAAAAACCTCCCCGACCTGCTGCTGGTGCGCTGGAAGCAGGAAGGCAGCGTGCCGCCCCAGGCGCCGGCCAAGCCCGGGGAGCCAGCGCAGAGCGCGCGCAACTTCCTGGGCTTTCGCGACGGCTCGGCCAACCCCGACTCCAATGACCAGCAAGCCATGCAGCAGATCGTCTGGGTCCAGCCCGGTAGCGACGAACCGGCCTGGGCAACCCACGGCAGCTACCAGGCGGTACGGATCATCCGCAATTTTGTCGAGCGCTGGGACCGCACCCCGCTGCAGGAGCAGGAAAGCATCATCGGCCGGGTCAAGACCACGGGCGCGCCCATGGATGGCCAGAAAGAAAGCCAGGTCCCCGACTACGCCCGTGACCCCCACGGCAAGCTGACCAAGCTCGATGCCCACATCCGCCTGGCCAACCCGCGCACCCCACAGACCCGGCAAAACCTGATCCTGCGCCGGCCGTTCAACTACTCCAATGGGGTCAACAAGAACGGCCAGCTGGACATGGGCCTGCTGTTCATCTGCTACCAGGCGGACCTGGAAAAAGGCTTTATCGCCGTCCAGACCCGCCTCAACGGCGAGCCTCTGGAGGAGTACCTCAAGCCTACCGGTGGCGGCTACTTCTTCAGCTTGCCGGGGGTCACCGGCGCCGGCGATTTCATCGGTCGCTCGTTGCTCGAAGCCACCCGACCGAACACCACCGCCTGACCCCCATGACACTTCAACCCCCACGGAAAAGTCCCATGAAAAAGTCGCCCCTCGCTGTGTTGCTGACCCTTGGCTTGCTCCACACTCCGCTGTCGGCGTTCGCCGCCGCTGCGCCCCTGGAGCTGGTGGGGCCGATCTCCGATTACAAGATCTACGTCACCGAGCAGCTCGATGAACTGGCCAGCCACACCCAAGAGTTCACCGACGCGGTGAAACAGGGCGACCTGGCCAGCGCCAGGAAGCTCTACGCACCGACTCGGGTCTACTACGAGTCGATCGAACCCATCGCCGAACTCTTCAGCGACCTGGATGCCGCCATCGACTCCCGGGTCGACGACCACGAGCAAGGCGTCAAGGCCGAAGACTTCACCGGCTTCCACCGCCTGGAATATTCGCTGTTCTCGGAAAACAGCACCGAAGGCCTGGGCGAGCTCGCCGACGGCCTGAACAAGGACGTCAAGGACCTGCAGACCCGCGTCGCCGGCCTGACCTTCCCACCGGAAAAGGTCGTGGGGGGTGCCGCCGCCCTGCTGGAGGAAGTGGCCGCGACCAAGGTCTCCGGAGAAGAAGACCGCTACAGCCACACCGACCTCTACGACTTCCAGGGCAACATCGACGGCGCAAAGAAAATCGTCGACCTGTTCCGTGGGCAGATCGCGAAACAGGACCCAGCCTTTGTCGCCAAGGTGGACAAGAACTTCGCCACGGTGAACAAGATCCTCGCCAAGTACAAAACCCCGGAGGGCGGCTTCATGACCTACGACAAGGTCAAGGAAAACGACCGCAAGGCCCTGATCGGTCCGGTCAACACCCTGGCCGAAGACCTCTCCACCCTGCGCGGCAAACTGGGCCTGAACTGAGCCCGCCCTCACCAGAGCCAGCTCATGCAGGAGTTGGCTGGTGCAGGAATTGGCTGGCCAGCCAAAGCGACGCCCAGAACAACACAGGCCCCAATTGCCTCTTCGTCCTGGTCGCCCGCTTCGCTGACAAGCCGGCGCCTGAAGGGTGCTGCCATCACCGACGCAGATAAGGCTGGGCGGTTGCCCGTTATCCCGATAACGTTCACGGCCCAACGGCTTTCATGGAAGACCCACTATGTCTCGCTCCACAGCAGCGGCCACGCCGCTGGCTGCCAAACCCTTCTCGCTGCTGCCGCTGATGGCCGCCTACATGGCCTGCACCATGTCGATGATGGCCTTCGTCTCGCTGATTGGCCCGATCTCCCGGGCCCTGCACCTGGAAACCTGGCATGCGGGCGCCGCCGTGACCGTTTCCGGGGTGATCTGGATGCTCCTGGCGCGCCCCTGGGGCCATGCCAGTGACCGCTTCGGGCGGCGTCGGGTACTGCTGCTGGGCACGGCCGGCTTCACCCTCGCCTACTGGGCCCTGTGCCTGTTCATCGACCTGTCGCTGCAGTCGCTGCCCAGCGTCGCCATGGCCTTTCTCGGCCTGATGCTTGGCCGCGGGCTGATCGGCGCCTTTTATGCGGCGATCCCGGTGGGCGGCTTCGCCCTGATCGCCGATAACGTCGAACCCCAGCACCGCGCCCGCGCCATGGCCACCCTGGGCGCCGCCAACGCCGTGGGCTTGGTGGTGGGTCCTGCGGTGGCCGCCTTGCTGGCCCGCTACAGCCTCAGTCTGCCGTTCTACGCCATGGCGGTGCTGCCGCTGTTGGCATTTGTGGTGCTGCGCTACCAGTTGCCGCGCCAGGAACTGCACCTGGCCCATGCCCCGACCCAGGTACGCCTGGGCGACCCAAGGCTGCGCCGGCCCATGGTGGTGGCCTTTGTCGCCATGCTCTGTGTGTCGATTGCCCAGATCACCGTCAGCTTCTATGCCCTGGACCGGCTGCGCATGAGTCCCGCCGATGCCGCCCAGACGGCCGGGGTGGCCCTGGCCATGGTCGGCGTGGCACTGATCTGCGCGCAGTTGGTGGTGCGCAAGCTGGAATGGCCGCCGCTGCGGATGATCCGCTACGGCGCCCTGCTGTCGGCGCTGGGCTATGCCGGCAGCATGCTGGTGGACAGTGCCTGGGGCCTGTGGCTGGCGTTCTTTGTCTCGGCGGCAGGCATGGGTGGGGTGTTTCCATCGTTCTCGGCCCTGGCGGCCAATGCCGTAGAGGCCTCGGAACAGGGCGCGACGGCTGGCAGCATCGGCGCGGCCCAGGGCCTGGGCGTGGTCATCGGCCCCATGGCCGGCAGCCTGATCTACGCCATCGAACCGCGCCTGCCCTACCTGCTGGCGGCGGTGTTGCTGGTACTGATCGCCATCTGGCCAACCCCCCGATCCCTGTAGCCGCTGCCGCAGGCTGCGAACGGCTCTGCAGGAAGCGTCGTTCTTCGGGGCGCTGAAGGTCCTGCGGACCTTTGCGCAGCCTCGCAGGCTCGGCAGCGGCTACAGGTGTTATCGCAGAGCTTTTGTAGCCGCTGCCGCAGGCTGCGAACGGCTCTGTAGAAGGCGTCGTTCCTGGGAGCGCTGAAGGTCCTGCGGACCTTTGCGCAGCCTCGCAGGCTCGGCAGCGGCTACAGGCTACAGCATGCGGTAGAGCAGGCGTTCGATGCGCACCCGGCTGACCCGACGCAGGAACTTGCCCACCGCCTCGGGGTAGTCCACCAGGCTGTCCAGGTACTGGAAGTGCTCGATGCGCCGGGTATGGCGGTAGATCTCGGCCTGTTCGGCACGACGCGCCTCCAGCAACTCGCCCTTGGGATCGTCCAGTAACAGGGCGTTCTCCAGGTCCAGGCGGAAGGCCCGGGGATTGAGGTTGTTGCCGGTAAGCAAGGTGTAGCGCTCATCCACCCACAGGCCCTTGAGGTGGTAGGTGTTGTCGCCGTCACGCCACAGGTGCAGGTTGAGCAGGCCGCTGTCGATGACTTTCTGGTGGCGCTTGGCAAAGCGTCGCAGGCTGATCTCGTACAGGTAAGGCAGGGCCGCGATGACCTTGAACGGCTCGCTGGGCGGGATATAGAAGTCGTTGGCGGTTTTGTCGCCGACAATGATGTCGATCTTCACCCCGCGCTCCAGGGCCCGATTGATTTCCCGGGTCACCACCAAGGGCAGGTTGAAATACGGGGTGCAGATGGTCAGTTGCTGGCGGGCCCCGGCGATCAGTTCGCAGATGATCCGGTTCAGCGGGTTGCCCTTGCCGACGCCGAGCAACGGACTGACCGACAGCCCGCTCTTGTCCAGGCCACCAGCGGTGGTGTCGTAGGTGGCGTGCTTGAGGCGACTGCGCAGGTCGCCGATGTCGTTACGCAGACTGCGGGTGGTCGGCAGGTTCGGCAGGTCCAGGCGATGTACCGCCCGCGACGCCACCAGGCCGTGCTGCACCAGATGGTGCATGGAGTCGGCCAGGGCGCGGTTGTGCAGCAGGTGGTAACGGTCGAAGCGGTACTTGTCGAACTTGTGCAGGTACACGTTGTTCAGGCTGGCGCCGCTGTAGAGCACGCAATCGTCGATCACGAAGCCCTTGAGGTGCAGGACCCCGAACAGCTCCCGGGTCTGCACCGGCACGCCGTAGATCGGCACTTCGGTGGCGTGGGTACGGGTCATTTCCTGATACCAGGCCGAGTTGCCCGGCTGCTTGCCGGCGCCGATCAGGCCGCGCTGGGCCCGCAGCCAGTCCACCACCACAAGCACCTCGAGTTCCGGGCGCGCAGCCTTGGCGGCATGCAAGGCATCGAGGATTTCCTGACCGGCCTCATCCTGCTGCAGGTACAGCGCGACGATATAGATGCGCCGCCGGGCCTGGGCAATTTGCTCCAGCAGAGTGCGACGAAATTGCGCAGCGCCAGTCAGAGTGGTGAAGGCTTCGGCAGCCAGGGGGAAGCTACGCAGTTTGGGCAGCAAGGAACGTTTGAAAAGCGACGGCATAGGGCTCGCAGTGGCTCAAATCCAAAGAGCGCAAGAGCTTACACCATGGAACAGGCTGAGTCCCCTGTCAGCCCGTTCTGAAGTAACCGGCTTGCTGGCGCAAAGCATCTTGAGTCTTGCACTGCCCTGGAAATTACCTTGGCCGGCAAGCCAGCACCTGTGAGAAAGACCGCTGAATATAAAAGCTTGAATAACAGGATTGACCAAGGAGAACGATCGTTCTACTCTTTGCGCCATGAACGAAATCACTCCCTCTGAAACACGCGACATCATCCTCGACGTCACCGAGAAGCTGATCTACAAGAGCGGCATTGCCGCCACTGGCATGGATCTGTTGGTGAAGACCGCCGGGGTCTCGAGAAAGAGCGTCTATCGCTATTTCAGCAACAAGGACGAACTGGTGGTGGCCGCCCTGGAACGTCGCGACCAGCGCTGGATGCACTGGTACAGGACTGAAGTGGGCAAGGCCGAAGGCTCTGCACAGCGGCTGCTGGCGCTGTTCAGCGTACTCAGGGACTGGTTCGGGTCCGAAGGTTTCCGCGGCTGCGCCTTTATCAACACCAGCGGCGAGACCGGCGATCCCCAGGACCCGGTGCGCCAGGTGGCCAAACAACATAAACAGAAACTGCTCGATTACGTGACCGAGCTTTGCCAGGAACATGGCGTGCAACATCCAAAGGAACTGGCAGCGCAACTGCTGATCCTGATCGATGGCGCCATTACCGTTGCCCTTGTCATGGGCGATCACAGTGCTGCTGATAATGCGCAATGCATGGCGCGAAAGTTATTGGACCTCTGATTGTTTTAAACAAGAGCAACTGCTTTGTTTGAACAGCAACTTTTATTGGAGACAAGTCATGTCGTCTAACGCTCAAGTGCGCCCGCCCCTTCCACCTTTCACTCGCGAGTCGGCGATTGAAAAGATCCGTCTGGCCGAAGATGGCTGGAACTCCCGGGACCCGGAACGGGTATCCCTGGCGTATACCCTGGACACCCAATGGCGCAACCGCGCCGAGTTTGCCCACAACCGCGAAGAGGCCAAGGCCTTCCTCGCCCGCAAATGGGCCAAGGAACTGGATTACCGCCTGATCAAGGAACTCTGGGCCTTTACCGACAACCGCATCGCCGTGCGCTACGCCTACGAATGGCATGACGACTCGGGCAACTGGTTCCGCTCCTACGGCAACGAGAACTGGGAGTTCGACGAACAAGGGCTGATGGCCCGGCGTTTTGCCTGCGTCAACGACATGCCGATCAAGGCAACCGAGCGCAAATTCCACTGGCCTCTGGGCCGGCGCCCGGATGACCATCCAGGCCTCAGCGACCTGGGCCTGTAACCCACCCGCCCCTGTAGGAGCTGGCTTGCCAGCGAAAGCGTCCTCAAGCCTTGCACAAGACCCAGGGGCCCTTTCGCCGGCAAACCGGCTCCTACAAGCAACCTCGCACAACACCTTCCCGTAGGAGCTGGCTTGCCAGCGAAGGCGTCTTCGAGGGCGATGCAAGGCTTGCGGGCCTCTTCGCCGGCAAGCAACACGCCATTCAAGCTGCGGCTTCTTGCTCCTTGAGCAGGGCCTGGGCTTCCAGCTCCCGCACCAACGGCAGTACGCGCTGGCCGAAATACTCAACCTCCTCCTGAAAATGCAGGAAGCCCGCCAGGACCAGATCCACCCCCACCGCCTTCAAGGCGACAATCCGCTGGGCAATCTGCTGCGGGGTGCCGATCAGGTTGGTCTTGAAGCCGTCGTTGTATTGCACCAGGTCCTCGAAGCTGGACTTGGCCCAGTTGCCCTCACCCTCCGGTGAGGCCTTGCCGGCCTGCTTGGCTGCATCGCCAAAGGCATTCACTGCCTCCGGATCGGCCTTGTCGATGATTTCCGCCAGCACCGCCCGGGCTTCTTCCTCGGTGTCCCGGGCGATCACAAAGGCATTCACCCCGACTTTCACCGAATGCTGGTTGGCGGCGGCCTTGGCACGAATATCGTCAACCTGGGCCTTGATGCCCTCCACGCTGTTGCCATTGGTGAAGTACCAGTCCGACACCCTCGCGGCCATGTCCCGGGCCGCCCGCGAACTGCCGCCCTGGAAGATTTCCGGTTGCCCCAGGGGCTTGGGTTTGAGGCTGTAATTGTCGAAGCGATAGAAGTCCCCCTTGAAGGTGAAGTGGTCCTGGCTCCAGATCCCGCGCAGGGACCGGATGAACTCCTCGGAACGGCGATAACGCTCATCGTGTTCGAGCCAGTGCTCGCCGATGGCCTGGAACTCGCCCTTGAACCAGCCGCTGACAATGTTTACCGCGATGCGGCCATTGGTCAGTTGATCGATGGTCGCCAGTTGCTTGGCCGCCAGGGCCGGTTGCCAGGGCCCGGGCAGGATCGCCGCGATCACTTTGAGCTTGTCGGTTGCCGCCAACAGCGCATGGCTGAAGGCCACCGACTCATGCTGGTATTCGGCGCCGTAACCGGCAGTGAAGCGGATCTGCGTCAGGGCATATTCAAAGCCCGCCGCTTCGGCGATCTGCGCCAGCTTGCGGTTGTAGTCGATGCCCCAGTGGGTGCGCTGTTCGATCTTGCTCACCACCAGCCCGCCACTGACGTTAGGCACCCAATACGCAAATTTGACGGCTTGCTGACTCATGGTTCGGTCCTCGGGACTGATTAAGGTGCAAGGACCAGAGCAGCAAGCGTGCCAGCGCCCGACAGCGCCAGCGCAAGCCTTGTTCCGGAGCCCGGGCAAGGCACAGGCCCGCGGCGCAGGACCAGGCCCGCAGCGGCTTGCCAGGGTTGCAGGGGCGACTTCGGTGCCCCCTGCAAGCGCCACTTGCAACAGCTGCGACAGGCCATCCAAAAAACCTGCAATCAACCGATTTGTTGATCAACTGTTGCCCGGACAACAGTTGCCGGAGGCTCGTCCCCGACCGCGCCCAGGCAAACCGGCACTGGGGATTCCGGCATGCTGTGTGCAATCAGCTTCGACACCTACTGTTTTTTACTGCCTGCCCCAGGAGCCACACCATGACCGAACATCAGGTAATCAATCCGCTGTCCGTAGGCGTCGACTACGAAGCCCTGGCCGAACGCTTCCGGCCAATCTTCCAGAAGATCGCCGCCGGTGCCGTGGAGCGCGAGCACAGCCGCACCTTGCCTTATGAACCTATCCAATGGCTCAAGGAGGCCGGCTTCGGCGCGCTGCGGGTGCCGGTGGAATACGGTGGTGGCGGCGCCTCCCTGCCCCAGCTGTTTCAACTGCTGATCGAGCTGGCCGAGGCCGATGCCAATGTGCCCCAGGCCCTGCGCGGGCACTTCGCCTTTGCCGAGGATCGCCTCAATGCGCCCCCTGGCCCGGCCCGGGACCTATGGTTCAAGCGTTTTGTCGAGGGCGATATCGTCGGCTGCGCCTGGACTGAAATCGGCGCGGTGGAGATTGGCCAAGTGATCACCAAGGTGACGCCGGACGGCGAAAAATGGCGCCTCAATGGCGAGAAGTTCTACAGCACCGGCAGCATTTTTTCCGACTGGATCGATGTCTACGCCCAGCGCAGCGATACCGGCGGCGATGTGATTGCCGCCGTAAGAACTCGCCAGAGCGGCATCCAGCAGAGCGATGACTGGGACGGTTTCGGCCAGCGCACCACCGGCAGTGGCACCTCGCGCTTTACCGACGCCGAAGTGGAGGCCGAGAACCTCATCGACTTCGCCACCCGCTTCAAATACCAGACCGCCTTCTATCAACTGGTGCTGCTGGCGACCCTGTCCGGGATCGGCCGCGCCGCGCTGCGCGATGTGGCTCACGAAGTGCGGTTGCGCAAACGCATCTACAGCCATGGCAACGCACCGCAGGTCAGCGCCGACGCCCAGGTGCAGCAGGTGGTGGGCGAGATTGCAGCCCTGGTGTATGCCGCCGAGGCGGCGACAGTACGGGCAGCGGCGCCGGCGCAACGAGCGTACCTGGCGCGCTTTGCCGGGGATCAGGTGAAGGAACGTGAAGCCAATGTGGCCGCGGAAATCGAATCGGCCACGGCCCAGGTGGTGGTGAGCGAACTGATCCAGCGCGCCACCAGCGAACTGTTCAATGCCCTGGGGGCTTCGGACATTCGCCAGGGCAAGGCCCTGGATCGGCATTGGCGCAATGCGCGGACCGTGTCGTCCCATAACCCGGTGATCTACAAGGCACGGATTGTCGGTGACTGGCGTATCAACGGCAGCGAACCGCCCTTTGTCTGGCAGATCGGCAACGGCCCGCAACGCTGACCCTTCCCTGCACCGTCCGTAGGAGCTGGCTTGCCAGCGAAGGCACCCTCCGGTGGTGCCACAAGGCTCAAGGGCCCATTCGCCGGCAAGCCGGCTCCTACGCTTTCCGGGCCATGCGCCGTCCGTAGGAGCTGGCTTGCCAGTGAGGGCGTCCTCCGATCGTGCGCAAGACTCAGGGGCTCACTCGCCGGTAAGCCGGCGCCTGGGATAGGGGTATCAGACCAAGGTCGAGGCGGTCGCGCAGCGGGCGGAGTTGCAGGTAAGATGGCGGTCTTGCGCGCAGCCCCCTTTGCGCTTCCCGCCGAACAATAAGCCGAATCCATGCCCTTCGAACTCAGCGTAGACCTGACCACCCTCGCCATTCTCGCCCTCGTAGCATTCATCGCCGGTTTCATCGACGCCATCGCTGGCGGCGGCGGGCTGCTCACCACGCCGGCCCTGCTGACGGCCGGGCTGCCGCCGCACTTGGTCCTGGGCACCAACAAGCTCAGTTCGACCTTCGGTTCCGCCACCGCCAGCTTCACCTTCTATCGCCGCAAGCTGTTCCACCCCCGGCAATGGACCCACGCCATTGTCGGCACCCTGGTGGGGGCGCTGACCGGGGCCATCGTCGCCCATTACCTGCCGGCCGAGTGGCTGAACAAGATGCTGCCGGTGATCGTCTTCGCCTGTGGCCTGTACCTGCTGTTCGGCGGCACCCCCAAGGCGCCGCTGGACAGCGACGCACCGATCAAGAAGAAGTGGCAATCGAGCCAGGGCTTCAGCCTGGGCTTCTATGACGGCGTGGCCGGGCCCGGCACCGGGGCGTTCTGGACCGTGAGCAGCCTGCTGCTGTACCCCATCGACCTGGTCAAGGCCAGCGGCGTGGCCCGCAGCATGAACTTCGTCAGCAACATCGCGGCGCTGTCGGTGTTCGTGTTCTCCGGGCAGGTGGACTGGATCATCGGCCTGTGCATGGGCCTGTCGGTGATGGTCGGGGCGTTCTTCGGCGCACGCACCGCCATCAGCGGTGGTGCCAAGTTCATTCGCCCGGTGTTCATCACCGTGGTCCTGGGGTTGACCGTGCGCCTAGCCTGGCAGCACTGGTTCAGCGTGGCCTAGACGGCGCGCCACATAGAGGTCGATCAGGTAGCGGGCAATCGAGCGCGAGGCCGGCAACGGCGGCAGCGCGTGCACGTTGAACCACTGGGCATCCTCGATCTCGTCTTCCTGGGGGATGATCTCGCCAGCGGCGTATTCGGCATGGAAGCCCAGCATCATCGAATGCGGGAACGGCCAGCACTGACTGCCCACGTACTGGATGTTCCTGACCTCGATGCTCACCTCCTCCCGCACCTCGCGGATCAGGCAATCCTCCGCCGACTCGCCGGGCTCGGCAAAGCCGGCCAGGGTGCTGTAGACACCCGTAACGAAACGCGGAGAACGGGCCAGAAGAATCTCGTCGCCCCGGGTGATCAGCACGATCATGCTCGGTGAAATGCGCGGATAGGCCCGCAGATCGCAGGGCTCGCAATACATTGCCCGCTCCCCCGGCACTTGCCGCGTGGCTCGGCCGCAACTGCCGCAAAAGCGATGCTCCCGGGCCCAGGTGCCGATCTGTGCGGCGTAGCCCAGGACCTTGTACAGGGTGTGATCGCCCTCCAGCATGAAGGCTCGCAGGCTTTTCCAGCGACAGCCCGGCACCTCGGTGCGGCCACTGAGTTCCAGCAGGTACACCGGCTCGCCATCGAGGTGGCCGATGCCGTGTTCCGCCAGCAGCGGCAGGTCCTGGCCCTTGAGCCAGTGCCGCGGGAACAGCGCGCCGTTGTCGTCATGGAGAAAGCCTTCCGGGCCGCGGGCCACGGCCCAGCCGCCAGGAAGGTCGGTGTCGAGTACTGCGGTGGTCCAGCGTGCAATCATCGTCAATCAATCCAGAAATTCGGGTTTCTGTTTGCTCATGTGGGCGGCAATGGCCACACGCAAGTCGTTGGACTGCAACATGGCGGCGTTCCAGGTGGCGACATATTCCAGGCCGTCATCGATCCGGTGGTCACGCATGTAGCTGAGCATTTCCTTGGTGCCGCTGACCGCGATCGGCGATTTGGCGGCAATCTCCCGGGCAATCTCCATGACCCCGTCCAGCAGGCTGGCGGCATCGCTGTAGGTGCGGTTGACCAGGCCGATGCTGCGCGCTTCCTCGGCACCGAAGGTGCGCCCAGTGTAGGCCAGCTCGCGCAGCATGCCGTCGCCGATGATACGTGGCAAACGTTGCAATGTGCCGACATCCGCCGCCATGCCGATATCGATTTCCTTGATGGAGAACTGGGCATCGTCAGCGGCATAGCGCATGTCGCAGGCGCTGATCAGGTCGATGGCGCCCCCGAGGCAATAGCCCTGGATCGCCGCCAGCACCGGCTTGCGGCAGTTGTCCACGGCGGTGAAGGAGGATTGCAACTGGAGAATCTTGCGCCTTAGCAGACGGGCATTGCGGCCCACGTCCTTGCCCAGTTCGTTGGCCACGCCAGCCAGCAGCATCAGGTCTATACCTGAGGAAAAATGCTTGCCGGCGCCACTGAGCACCACCACCCGCACCGCATCGGTGTCATCGATCCAGCGGAAGATCTCGACGATCTCGCTCCAGAACGCGGCGTTCATGGCATTGATCTTTTCCGGCCGATTGATCTGCACATGGGCGATGTTGTCAGCGAGTTCGACGCGAAAGGCTTGGTATTCGGACATGGCAGTGATCCTTTACTGGGCGGAAAATGAGGGCCGAACTATAGCAAGTGGTGGCGCCGCCCCGTAAGGCAGCGCATTGGCCAAAAACGGGACTGGCCGCAGGCTGGCGCGCGCCCTTGAAGGCACGCCGGTTTGTGTAGCCGCTGCCGCAGGCTGCGAACGGGCCCTGAGGGCACGCTGGAGCAGACGCCGCGTTGTTCCAGCTTTGCGCCGACTGCGTCGACGATCGCAGCCTCGCAGGCTCGGCAGCGGCGACAAGGCCGTGGGCGCCGTTCAGCGGGTGGTCGGGGGCGGCAGGCTCAGGCGAAAACGCGCGCCACCCAGGGGCGAGGCTTCCACGGTCAGGGTGCCGTCCTGGGCTTCCAGGGCCCGGCGGCTGATGGCCAGGCCCAGGCCGAATCCGCCGGTGGCGCGGTCGCGGCTGCGGTCCAGGCGGTAGAAGGGTTCGAATACCCGCTCGCGCTCGTCGTCAGGAATGCCGATGCCGTCGTCGTCGACCCAGATTTCACACCCCTCGTCGCTGACCAGAACGCCCACCTGGATGCGTTTCTCACAGTAACGGGTGGCATTGCGCAGCAGGTTCTGCAGGGCCCGGGCAGTCAGCCGCGGGTCCAGGGTGAAACGCTCCAGGGTGCCGTGCAGCAGGACATCGATGACGATGTCCGATTCCAGTTCATCGTCAACGCTGCCGAGGATGCTGTCGATGAACTCGTCCAGCGACACCTCGACCTGCTCCGGCAGGCAGGCCGGATTCTGCAGGCGGCTGTAGGACAGCAGCTCCAGCACCAGTTCATCCAGTTCACGAATATGCGCCACCAACCCTTGCAGACGCTCGCGGCTGGCGGCAGGCAGATCGTCGGAGAGCACCAGGGCCAGGCCGAAATCCAGTCGGGTCAAAGGCGTGCGCAACTCGTGGGACACCGCATTGAGCAAGTCCCGCTGCTGGTTCAGGAGTTGCTCGATGTCCCCGGCCATGGTGTCGAAGACATGGGCCAGGCTGCCGATGTTGGAGCTGCCGGGCAGTTGCGTGCGTTCACTCAAGTGGCCCTTGCCGAAGCGCTCGGCGGTGCGCTTCAAGCGCTCCAGATCGCGCCAGTGGGGCCTGACCCAAAGCAGCAGGCAGGCCAGCAGCACCGCGACGATCAGCACGTTGATGCTCCAGTACAGCAGGTTGACGTCCAGAGGGTCCGGCGGCACCACCAGCTTCACCGCCAGCTGGTCATCCAGCGGCGACACTGCCAGTGTGCGCCAGCCCCAGTCTCCCAGGCGCACGACCTTCTCGCCGCGTTCCAGGCGCTCACGTTCGTAAAGGCTGAAGTCCGCATCGTCGATGCGCACAAGAGCCACCTGCAGCGGGTGGAACTCCTCGTCCATTTCCTCGGCCAGGGTCGGCCACTGGGACGCAGGCATGGCGCGAAACTGCTTGACGATCAAGCTCTGCAGCCCGCGGGACTGATCCAGGTTGTAGTCCAGGAAACGCTCGTGGAAGACCTTGATCACCAGGTCGGGAATCAGGTAGATCGCTGCGCTGAAGGCGACGATGGTGATCAGGTACAGCCGGATCAGGATGCGCAGCATGGACTCAGCATTCCCACTCGGAACGGCTGAACAGATAGCCCTTGCCCCAGACGGTCTTGATCTTGCGCGCCTCGCCGGCATGGTCGTCGAACTTGCGTCGCAACTTGGAGATGGCCACGTCCACCGAGCGATCGGTGCCGTTGAACTCGATGCCCCGCAACCGCTGGAGGATCTGGTCGCGACTGAGCACTTCACCGGCGTGCCGGGCCAGCACCACCAGCAGGTTGTACTCACCGCTGGACAGTTCCACCAACTGCTCGCGCCAGGTCACGGTGCGCTCGGAGAGGTCGATGCACAGGTTGCCCATGAGGATCTGGTCGCTGGCGGTCTGCGGCTCACTCAGACTGCTGCGGCGCAACAAGGTACGCACCCGTGCCAACAGCACTCGCGGTTCGCAAGGTTTTGTCACATAGTCGTCGGCGCCCATTTCCAGCCCCAGGACCTGATCATGGCTATCATCGCGCGCGGTCAGCATCAGGATCGGCAAAGTCGCCGAGTCGGCGCGCAACAAACGGCAGACCTGCAAACCGTCCAGCCCCGGCAACATCAGGTCGAGGATCACCAGGTCCGGCGGATTGCTCTTGGCCCGCTCCCGCACCTGATCGCCACGACTGATCACACTGACCTGATAGCCGTTGCGCTCCAGATAACTGGCAATCAGTTCCGAGAGGGCGGAGTCGTCTTCGACGAGAAGAATATTGGGCATGAGCTGAGGTCTTTATTGAAGAAATACAGAGTACCGGCGTTTCTTATAGAGCACCGGCTACAACCAGCGAGGCGCCAAGGATATACAACAGCGGCAGCCCGGGCGCGCCTGCTTCACACTTTTTCACACAGCACCTACACAGCTTCACAGCGGGCCTTGACTCATGCCCTTAGCATGCCGAGGTCATTATTGGGGTATCAGCATGTCGAATAAACTCTTCGCGCCACTCTGCCTGTTGGTTCTGGCAGGGGCGCTGAGCGCCTGCGGCCAAACCGAGGGCGAACAGACACCACCGACCGCCACGGTGCGGATCGAGACGATCCAGAGCCAGGCCCTGTCCATCACCAGCGAACTGAGCGGGCGCATCGCCGCACCGCGGATCGCCGAAGTCCGTGCCCGGGTGGCCGGGGTGGTGCTGCAACGGACCTTCCGCGAGGGTTCCGACGTCAAGCAGGGTGACGTGCTGTTCCGCATTGACCCTGCGCCCTTCCAGGCCGACCTGGACAGCGCCCGGGCCAACCTGCGCAAGGCCGAGGCCAGTGCCTTCCAGGCGCGCCTGCAGGAACAACGCTTTGCCAAGCTGATCGCCGACCAGGCCATCAGCGGCCAGGAATACGACAACGCCCGGGCGACCCGGCGCCAGGCCGATGCCGAAGTCGCGGCCAATCAGGCCGCAGTCAAACGTGCCAGGCTCAATCTGGATTTCGCCACCGTTACCGCGCCGATTTCCGGTCGCGTCGGCCGCGCCCTGGTGACCGAAGGCGCCCTGGTGGGCCAGAACGAAACCACGCCTCTGGCGCTGATCCAGCAACTGGACCCGATCCACGCCGACCTGACCCAATCCACCCGTGAGCTCAATGAACTGCGCCGGGCCTTGCGGGCCGGGCAGTTGCAACAGGTGGGCAAGGACCAGGCCAAGGCCACCCTGATCCAGGACGACGGCAGCCTCTATCCGTTGCCGGGCAAACTGCTGTTCGCCGACATCAGCGTCGACCCGAGCACCGGGCAGATCATCCTGCGTAGCGAGTTCCCCAACCCGGACCTCGATCTGTTGCCCGGCAGCTTCGTGCGCGTGCGCCTGGAGCAGGCCGTCAACCAGCAGGGCATCAGCGTGCCGCAACGGGCCATCCAGCGTGACAGCGCCGGCGTCGCCCAGGTGTTGCTGGTGAATGCCGAAAACCGTGTGGTGCAACACCCGGTGCAACTGGGCGGGGTACAGAAAGACCGCTGGATCGTCACCGAAGGGCTCAAGCCCGGTGACCGCATCATTGTCGAAGGCTTGCAGCACGCCCGTCCCGGCGAGCTGGTGCAGATCGACGACACGCCCCTTCCGCTCGCTCAGAATCCTGGCCAGTAGGTAGTACGACATGCCGCAATTCTTTATTGACCGCCCGGTATTCGCCTGGGTGGTCGCCTTCTTCATCCTGTTGGGTGGCGCCCTGGCGATTCCCCAACTGCCGGTGGCGCAGTACCCCACCGTGGCACCGCCGCAGATCGAGATCTACGCGGCCTATCCGGGTGCCTCGGCGCAGACCCTGGACGAGTCGGTGGTCAGCCTGATCGAGCAGGAGCTCAACGGTGCCGACCACCTGCTGTACTTCTCCTCCCAGAGCAGCCTGGGCAGCGCCACCATCACTGCCACCTTCCAGCCCGGCACCAACCCGGAGCTGGCCCAGGTGGACGTGCAGAACCGCCTCAAGGCGGTGGAGCCGCGCCTGCCCCAGGCCGTGACCCAGCAAGGCCTGCAGGTGGAGAAAGTCTCCGCCGGCTTCCTGTTGCTGATCACCCTGACCTCCAATGACGGGCGCCTCAACGATGTGGCCCTCAGCGACTACCTGGCGCGCAACGTGATGAACGAGATCCGCCGCGTGGACGGGGTTGGCAAGGCCCAGCTGTACGGCGCCGAGCGAGCCATGCGCATCTGGCTCGACCCGCAGAAGCTGATCGGTTTCAACCTGACCCCGGCGGACGTCAATGCCGCCATCAGCGCGCAAAACGCCCAGGTGCCGGCAGGCAGCATCGGCGATCTGCCCAACCCGTCGAGCCAGGAAATCACCGCCACCATCCTGGTCAAGGGCCAGCTGAGCACGCCGGAAGAGTTCGCCGACATTGTCCTGCGGGCCAATCCCGATGGCTCCACGGTGCGCATCGGCGATGTGGCGCGGGTGGAAGTCGGCAGCCAGGAATACCAGTTCGGCACACGCCTGAACGGCAAGCCCTCCACCGCTGTTGGCGTGCAGCTGTCCCCCGGGGCCAACGCGCTGAATACCGCGACCCTGATCCGCGCCAAGATGGACGAACTGTCACGCTACTTCCCCACCGGCGTGGAATACAAGATCCCCTATGACACCTCGCCCTTCGTCAAGGTCTCGATCACCAAAGTGATCTACACCCTGATGGAAGCCATGGCCCTGGTGTTCCTGGTGATGTTCCTGTTCCTGCAGAACATCCGCTACACCCTGATCCCGACCCTGGTGGTGCCGGTGGCGCTGATGGGCACCTTCGCCACCATGCTGGCCCTGGGGTTCTCCATCAACGTGCTGACCATGTTCGGCATGGTGCTGGCCATCGGCATCCTGGTGGACGATGCCATCGTGGTGGTGGAGAACGTCGAGCGGATCATGGCCACCGAGGGCCTGTCGCCCAAGGAGGCCACGCGCAAGGCCATGAAGCAGATCACCGGGGCCATCATCGGCATCACCCTGGTGCTGGTCGCCGTGTTCATTCCCATGGCCTTCATGCCGGGTTCGGTGGGGGTGATCTACCAGCAGTTCTCCCTGTCCATGGCCACCTCGATCCTGTTCTCGGCCTTCCTCGCCCTGACCCTGACCCCGGCCCTGTGCGCCACCCTGCTCAAGCCCATTGCCAAGGGCGAACACCATGAACGCAGCGGTTTCTTCGGCTGGTTCAACCGGCGTTTCGAAAGCCTGAGCAACCGCTACGAGGGCGGCGTGAGCTATGCCCTCAAGCGCACCGGTCGCTACTTGCTGATCTACGTCGCGCTGCTGGCGATCATGGCGCTGCTGTTCAGCCGCCTGCCCTCCTCGTTCCTCCCGGTGGAAGACCAGGGCTACACCATCACCGACATCCAGCTGCCGCCCGGGGCCAGCCAGAACCGCACGATCAAGGTGGTGGAACAGATCGAGGCGCATAACGCCGGCGAACCGGGGGTGGGCGACAGCACCATCATCCTCGGCTTCAGCTTCTCCGGGAGCGGACAGAACGCGGCCCTAGCCTTCACCACCCTCAAGGACTGGTCGCAACGGGGCAGCGACGACTCGGCCATGGCCATTGCCGACCGCGCCAACGGCGCCCTGAGTGCGATCAAGGACGCCGTGGTGTACGCCGTACTGCCGCCGCCGATCGACGGCCTGGGCACCTCCAGTGGCTTCGAATTCCGTCTGCAGGACCGTGGCGGCGTCGGCCACGCCGCGCTGATGCAGGCCCGGACCGAGCTGCTGGCTGCCACGGAAAAGAGCCCGATCCTGGCCAACGTCCGCGAGAGCGCCCTGGCCGAAGCGCCCCAGGTGCAACTGGAAGTCGACCGCAAGCAGGCCAACGCCCTGGGCGTGTCCTTCGCCGATATCGGCAACCTGCTGTCCACGGCCCTGGGCTCGGCCTATATCAACGACTTCCCCAACCAGGGACGCATGCAGCGGGTGGTGGTCCAGGCCGAAGGCGATCAACGCAGCCAGGTCGAGGACCTGCTGCGGATGAACGTGCGCAACAGCGCCGGCAAGATGGTGCCGCTGTCTGCTTTCGTCCGCGCCACCTGGACCCTGGGGCCGGCCCAGCTGACCCGCTACAACGGCTACCCGGCGATTGCCATTTCCGGCGAACCGGCTCCGGGCCACAGCACCGGTGAAGCCATGCAGGAAGTCGAGCGACTGGTGAGCCAGTTGCCCGCCGGCCTGGGCCTGGAGTGGACCGGTCTGTCGCTGCAGGAACGCCTCTCGGGCAGTCAGGCGCCGCTGTTGCTGGGCCTGTCGCTGCTGATCGTGTTCCTGTGCCTGGCGGCGCTCTACGAGAGCTGGTCGATTCCGACCTCGGTGCTGCTGGTGGTGCCCCTGGGGGTGCTGGGTGCGGTGCTGGCGGTGAGCTTGCGCGGGATGCCCAACGACGTGTTCTTCAAGGTCGGCCTGATCACCATCATCGGCCTGTCGGCGAAGAACGCGATCCTGATCATCGAGTTCGCCAAGAGCCTGTACGACGAAGGCCACGACCTGATCGACGCCACGGTGCAGGCAGCACGCCTGCGTCTGCGGCCGATCGTCATGACGTCCCTGGCCTTCATCCTCGGCGTGGTGCCCCTGGCCATTGCCACCGGCGCCAGTTCCGCCAGCCAGCAGGCCATCGGCACCGGGGTGATCGGCGGCATGATCACCGCGACCCTGGCGGTGATCTTCGTCCCGGTGTTCTTCGTGGTGGTCATGAAACTGGTAAAACGCGGTTCGTCCAAGGACTGAACCCAGACAAACGGGTCCCGATTCCGGGACCCGTTCCTTCCTTGATTGCCACGCTCAATCCAACCTCGAACGTCAGTCCTGCAACAGGCTGGTCAAACGCTCGCGAGAGGTCTCTGGCTCGCCTTCCACAGGCTGGGCAGAAGACAGGATGGGGGTGGAATAGAGCAACAGCAGAACCACAGCCAGACGCGTCAGCATGCTTTCGATCCTTGCTCGGGAAAGAGTCAATAATTCAGCGTCAAATTTAAACACATGGCTATGTGCCACTGCCAAGCATAATTTGTGCTGAGCCGCGTTTACATTCGAGGCTTTCACCTAAGTCGCGGATCATCTCCAGCAATGCCTTCACCCGCAGCGGCAAATTTCCGGCCGGGTACACCGCGTGCATCTGTGGGCTCTCACCGCTGCTGGAGGTGAGCTTGTACTCAGGACAAACCCGGAGCAGGCGCCCTGCTGCCACTTCGGGCTCCGCCATCCAATCCGCCAAGCGGGCGATCCCGACGCCCGCCAGGGCTGCCTGGAATACCGCCAGACCGGAGCTGAAACGAAATTTGGGGTGAACCCGAAAGCTGATGGCCTGCTCCTCACTGCGAAAATTCCACTCCTTGAGAATCCGTGGCGCCGTATGCAGGATCAGCGAATGCGACTCCAGTGCCTCGATGGAGTCGGGCATGCCGTTGCGCTCCAGGTAGCCGGGGCTGGCGTACAGATAACGTGAGTAACTCCAGAGCGCAAAGCCGATCAAGTCGCTGGATTGTGGAAACGCGCCGCGAATCGAGAAGTCCAGCTTGCTCTTGGCCGGGTCGATGATCTCATCGGTGAAAATCACATCGACATTAACGTCTGGATAACGCTCGCAGTATTGCGCGATCAACCGGGGCAATACCCCTTGTCCGAGAAACTCGGGGGCGGAAAAACGGATCCAGCCGGAGGCCAGGCCGCTGAGACCGGACAGGTCTTCATCCACCTCACGTTGCAGGTCGAGCATTTTGTACGCGTGGGGCAATAAGCATTCACCCGCTTCGGTCAAGCTCACGGCATTGGAGGAGCGATTGAACAACTTGAGCCCCACACTTTCCTCCAGGGCTTGAACGGCACGGGTCAGTGCGCTGGGGGAGCGCCCCAGCGTCCGTGCCGCGGCGACGAAGCTGCGCTTGCGAGCCACGGTCGCGAAGGCTTCAAGTTCCCCCAACATATTCAATGCCACTGTCCACCTCATTGCATTTTTCACAACGCGGCATTGCAACACAAAAAAAGGCCCTTCCGTTAACCTTCCCGCTCAACCCACAAGGATGGGGCAAACAGGAGCGCAAGGACGTGTCAAAGCTGGATGAAGTAATCGGGAAAGCCGCAGCTTGTGTTGATGAAGTCACTCATGAATGGCTGGAAAAAAAATCAGTGACTTCGACCCGACGGGAGATACCGCAAATTCATCTGTCGCTCGAAGAACAACGCACACTTCAGGCCGGTCTGGCAGCGCTGGACGTGACCGATAGTGCCTCGGGTATCCGCCACATGCCGGCCCTGGGGCGGCTGCTGGAAAGTGCCCTGTGCCCGGAGAAAATCCAGCAGCTACGCAATTTTCCACAGGCCCGTGACGTGGCGATGATCGTCAGGGGGCTGCCGCTGGACCCGCAACTGCCGGCCACGCCCTATGACCTGGAGCCGGGTATCGAGAACGTATCAACGCTGGCCGGGGCTATCTTGTCCGTGCTGCAAACCCTGCAAACCCGTCCTCTGGCCTACGAGGGTGAAAGCAACGACACCGTGTTCCGTCACGTATCGCCCAAGCACAAGCGAGAGACCGAAAAGAGCTCCTATGGCTCGCGCGCGGACCTGGGCATGCACGTCGACAACCCTCACCTGCCTTTGACCTGCGAACCCGTCTCGCAGTTGTCGGCCTGTCCGGAGTACCTGTCCCTGACCGGCCTGCGCTGCGAGCTCGATGTGCCGACGCGCATCGTCGCCATTGACGAGGTGCTGGCCATTCTGCCGGCCTGTGTCGAAGAGGAATTGTTACGACCGAACTTCACCGTTCGCCGACCGGCCTCCTTCGGCAAACAGGGGAATGTGCTGGAAAACGTCCCCTTGCTGTACAGAAGCGCAACCGGTGACCTGTATTGCCGCTACAACAAAGCGAGTGTCGAAGCGACCTGCGCCAATGCGCAGTTTGCCCTCCAACTGTTCGCCGCCGCCGCCGATCATCCCGATGTCGTGCACCACATACTGCTGCAACCAGGGGACATGCTGATCTTCAAGAACCAGCAAACCCTGCATGCCCGGGATGGTTTTACACCCCGCTACGACGGCCGTGATCGCTGGATGTTGCGGGTCTTCGGGGTCAATGATCCGGCACGCGTGGTGCCGCTGGCCCCTCATCAACCCTACATAGGCAGAGCCTGATTTCATGGTCGATATTGTCATCCTTTGCATGTTCGCCTTCGCCGCCGGCCTGATCGATGCGGCGGTGGGCGGCGGCGGACTGATCCAGATTCCTGCGCTATTCAACGTGCTCCCCACCGCTCAGCCGGCGGCGCTGCTGGGTACCAACAAGGTCGCGGCCGCCTGCGGCACCGCATTCGCGGCCCGATCCTTCGTGCGCAAGGTGGTGATCAACTGGGGGCTTGTGATCCCCGCCGCCTGCGCGGCCTTTGTCATGGCCTTCTTCGGCGCCGCCACGGTGTCGTTCGTACCTCAGTCGATGATCCGGCCGGCGGTGCTGGTGTTGATTGTACTGATGGCGATCTACACCTTCTGGAAGAAAGATTTCGGCGCCCTGCACAAACCCATGCGCATCGGTACCAAGGAAAAACTGCTGGCGATCGTCATCGGCGGCGCCATCGGTTTCTACGATGGCCTGTTCGGTCCCGGCACTGGCAGCTTCCTGATCTTCCTGTTCATCCGCTGCTTCGCCTTCGACTTTCTGCATGCCTCGGCGTCGGCCAAGCTGGTGAACATCGCGACCAACGTAGCGGCACTCATGTTCTTCATCCCAACGGGCAACGTGCTCTACCTGATCGCAATTCCCATGGCGGCATTCAACATCCTGGGCGCGCTCACTGGCACCTGGCTGGCCGTTCATAAGGGCGTGCCCTTTGTCCGGGCTCTATTCCTGGTGTTGTTGGTGATTCTGATCAGCAAACTGTCCTACGACATGCTCCTGTAAACCAGAGGAAAACTACATGCATCCGATGTTCGATCGCCTCGTGGCACTACTCGATGCCCGCTCAGCCTCCTACCGGGTGTTGATGCACGATGCCGAGGGCCAGTCGGCGCGCGTCGCCGAAATCCGTGGCACCGAGCCCGGCCAAGGCGCGAAGGCCATGCTTTGCTCCCTCAAGGGGCAGCCCGGACCCTATGCCCTGGTGATACTGCCGGGCGACCAGAAGCTGGACATGAAGAAAGTCGGAGCGGCCCTGGGCGGGAAAAAAGCCGAGCTGGTGAAGGCCGAAACCGCCATGGAACTGACCGGGTGCCGGATCGGCGCCATCCCTCCTTTTGTTTTCGATGAGCGGATTCAATTGATCGTCGATCCGGCCTTGACCACAGGCTACGCAGAAATAGCCTTCAACGCGGGGCGGCTGGATGCGTCGATGGTGCTCGATACGCAGGATTATCTGGCGATTGCCATGCCTCGATTGCTGGACATCAGCCAGGCCTGAGCAAACCTCCCCCTTGCGCCCTCCCCTATGACATGAAGCAGAGCTTGTCGATCGCAAGGTCGGCAAGCCATGCCGGCTTGGGCGCAAATCGTGTGAGGAACTCAGTGGCTACGGGGCAACGTGGATATCGCGCTGGACATGCCAGGTGGCTAGCCAGCACAGGCGTAACGCTAGCCGATCAGCCGTGGCTCTTGTGATCCAGGGCGGCGTAGAAGTTGGCGCTTTGTTGCAGGTACTTCTGGGTGTAGGTGTTGGTGGAGGATGTCTTGCGGCTGATTTCCACGTTGGCGCTGGCTGGCAGGGCCACGCTGGCGGAAATGGCGGAGGCTGCGATCACGGAGAAGAGATTGAAGTTCATCGGTATAACCCTCGGATTCAGTTGGCTTGCTTGCCCGTGTGGGCTGTTGAGCAAACTTACTCCCGAGGGTTGGCGGGAAAAAATGCTTTGCGGCAGTAGCTATTATCAGCGTGATTGATAGAAGCAGTCAGGCCCCGGATACCGGGGCCTGCGGTCTATTGACGCACCAGGAACTTGATGTCGCTGGGGGCTTCGAAGGGCAGTTTCTGCACCGTCTTGCCGAGGAAACCGGTCTTGGCGTCACGTTCGATCACCACGATTTCATTGCTTTTCTGGTTGCCGATCAGCACGTAGCGGTTGCTCGGATCGAGGCTGAACTCCCGCGGGTGATCGCCTTCCACGGAACGGCGCTGGATCTCCTTGAGCTGGCCGTTGCTCGGGTCGATGGCGAACACCAGCAACTGGTTGGCCGTGCCACGGTTACTGACATACAGGTACTGGCCGTCCTTGGAGGCATGCAGGGCCGCGGCGGCCTTTTTCTCCTTGGAGCCATTGGCCGCCAGATCCAGCAACTGACGCTGGGTCAGCTTGCCGTCCTGATAGTCAAAGACCGCCACCTGGGCGCTCATCTCCAGGGTCAGGTAGGCACGCTTGCCATCGGCACTGAACAGCAAGTGGCGCGGACCACTGCCTGGGGGCAGTTGGACAAAGGCCGGTTCGGCGGGCGTCAGCGGGTGTTCCGGATTGGCCTTGGGGTCGTAGCGGTAGACAAAGATCTTGTCTGCCCCCAGGTCGTTGGCGAACACGAACTGGCCGTCCGGGGACGACACCGACGAATGCACGTGGGCCGACTGCTGGCGCTCGGGATCGACCCGGCTGCCCGGATGGCTGGTGAGCTGCACCACCGGCGACAGATGGCCGTCGGCGCTGACCGGCACCACCGCCAGGCTGCCACCCGGGTCCACGTCCACCGAATAGTTGCTGACGAACAGGTAGTTGCCGTCGGCGCTCAGGCTGGAGTGAGTAGGCTCGTTGCCCTGGCTCTGCACCTGGTTGATCAGGTTCAGTTGATGGGTCTTGGGCGCCAGGCTGTAGCTGCTGACACGACCGATGGGGTCAACCTGCCCCGGGCTGTTTTCATTCACCACAAAGACGAATTTCTGGTCCTTGGAGAGGGTCAGCCAGGACGGGTTGGAGCTCTTCACCACTTGCAACGGCTTGGCATCGATCCGCCCGGTCCCCTCGTTGAAACGCAGGCGATACAGGCCCTGGCTCTGCCCTTGGGTGTAGGAACCCACCAGCAGTTCCTGGGTCTCTGCCGGCGCGGCCTGGACCGCCATGGCACCAACACTGCCGGCCATCAACAGCGGCCAGAAATTACGCATCTTCATGCTCACTCTCCTCTTCGTCGCGGGCACTGAACGCGCTCATGCACACCAGGCGGTGCTCGCCGGAATCAGCGACCAGGGTCCAGCTCTGCAGCGCCTGATCAAAAGTCGCGGCCTGCACCTGGGCCAGGGTAAAGCTCCAGCGCTTGGCGGCACGGCCATCCATGCACTCGATCAGCAGGCGCTGCTCGTCGAGGGTGAAATCGAAGGCGTGCAGGCCGTCGATTTCCAGCATGTCGCAGGCTTCAAGGGCGGTGAGCAAGGTGTCGGTAGCAGCGGTCATAGCAATCAATCATCAATTGGAAAGGCGCAATCATAGCTGATCGGCGCCCAAGGATCGGGCCCGTATTGCGTCCAGTCATCACTCGCCGCCGGTGCGGCCTGCGGGCACTGTCGAAGGGGTCTGGCATTGCCCTGCGGCGCCAGCCTGTTCATGCCCTGGGAGCAGGCATGAAAAAGCCGCGCCCGAGGGCGCGGCTGAGTGTTCAAAACGCCTGGATCAGTGAGCGAACAGCGAGTTGCCCTTCTGCCCCGCCAGCTTCTCCGGCTTGATCAGGAACCGCGCCAGGGCCGGCAGCAGCCACAGGGCACCGAACATGTTCCACAGCAGCATGAAGGTCAGCATCAGGCCCATGTCGGCCTGGAACTTGATCGCCGAGAAGATCCAGGTGCACACGCCGATGGCCAGGCACAGGCCGGTGAACAGCACCGCCTTGCCGGTGGAACGCAGGGTCTGGTAGTAAGCCTCCTGCAACGGCAGTCCGGCACGCAGGAAGCTTTCCAGACGGCTGTAGATATAGATGCCGTAGTCGACACCGATGCCCACCCCCAGCGCCACCACCGGCAAGGTCGCGACCTTGACGCCGATGCCCATGAAGGCCATCAACGCGTTGCCCAGCACCGAGGTCAGCACCAGCGGCAGGACGATGCACAGGGTCGCCGCCCAGGAGCGGAAGGTGATCATGCACATGCCGGCCACACAGATGTACACCAGGATCAGGATGGTCAGCTCGGACTCCTTGATCACTTCGTTGGTGGCCGCCTCGATCCCGGCGTTGCCGGCGGCGAGGATGAACTCCAGGCCATCCTTGTTGTGCTGCGCGGCGAATTCCTGCACCGTATGCACCGCGCGGTCCAGGGTCGCGGCCTTGTGGTCATTGAGGAACACCAGCACCGGCGCCAGGGAGCAGTTGTTGTTGTACAGGCCGTCGGCCCGGGCAATGGAGTTGTTGAGCACATCGGGGTTGCGCGACAGGGTTTCCCATTTCAGGTTGCCCTCGTTCATGCCCTTGATCATCTGCTTGGACACAGTCACCAGGGAGATCGCCGACTGCACGCCCTCGGTGTTCTGCATCTTCCACATCAGCTCGTCGATGGGAGCCATGGCTTCATAGCGCGAGCAACCTTCGGACGCGGTCTTGACCATCACCACCAAAACGTCGGAGCTGGTGGAGTAGTTGCTGATGATGAAGTTGTTGTCCTTGTTGTAGCGCGAGTCGGGACGCAGCTCCGGCGCGCCCTGGTCGAGGTCGCCGATCTTCAGATTCTGGCTGTACCAGAGGCCGCCGCCAAAGGCCACCAGGGCCAGGGCGATGGAGATCGGTGCCACTTTGGGGCTGGCAAAATTCGACAGCAGGCGCCAGAACGGATGCTCGCGGGAGGCATCCTTCTTGCTGCGTTCGATGGCGCGCTTGCTGATGCCGACGTAGGAAATCGCCACTGGCAGCAGGATCAGGTTGGTGAACACGATCACCGCCACACCGATGGAGGCACCGATGGCCAGCTCGCGGATCACCCCGATGTCGATGATCAGCAAGGT
The DNA here is from genome assembly GCF_018390395.1 of Pseudomonas sp. RC4D1. NCBI lineage: Bacteria > Pseudomonadati > Pseudomonadota > Gammaproteobacteria > Pseudomonadales > Pseudomonadaceae > Pseudomonas > Pseudomonas sp. RC4D1. The sequence goes on along the minus strand of NZ_JAHBAW010000003.1, from coordinate 750,925 downwards.
GATGAAGCCCACGGCGTCGGCGAGGATGGCGATCATCCCCGGCAGGAACAGTTGGCGGAAGGTCCGCCGCGCCGCGGTCAGGGCGTTGTCGGCGTCACTGGACTGCAGGGCGATGCCGTTGATCTTCTGCACCCCGTGGGAGATGCCGATGGCGAAGATCAGGAACGGCACCAGCATCGAGTACGGGTCCAGGCCAAAGCCGAAGGCATGCATCAGCCCCAGCTGCCAGACCACCGCCACCAGGGTGGTGATCAGCACCGCGATGGTGCTGCGGATGCACCAGGTGAACCAGTACAGCAGCACCAAGGTGATGATGAAGGCCACGCCGAAGAACATCACCACCATGATCAGGCCATCGATCAGGTCGCCGACCTTCTTGGCGAAACCGACAATGTGGATCTTCACATTGGGGTTCTGCGCTTCGAACTTGTCGCGGATCTTTTCTTCCAGCTGGTGGGAGAACTTCTGGTAGTCCAGGGCCAGCAGCTTGCCCTGGTCCTGAGGGTCCGGGTAGGACTCCAGCAACGGGATGTCGACGATGCTGGATTTGAAATCGTTGGCCACCAGGCGCCCGACCTGGCCGGACTTGAGGACGTTGTTGCGCAACTGGTCGAGGCTTTCGGGCGAGCCGTTATAGCTCTGGGGAATCACCTCGCCACCGGCGAAACCTTCTTCGGTCACCTCGGTCCAGCGCACGCTGGGGCTCCACAGCGACTTGAGCCCGGAGCGATCGACGCCAGAGATGTAGAACACCTCGTCGTTGATCTGCCGCAGGGTCTCCATGTACTCCTGGGTGAAGATGTCGCCGTCGCGGGCCGCCACCGAGATACGCACGGTGTTGCCCAGGTTGGCCAGGTCATTGCGGTGCTCCATCATCCGCTCGATGAACGGGTGCTTGAGCGGGATCATCTTTTCGAAACTGGTGGAAGGCCGAATCAGGGTCGCCTGCCAGAACAGAAAAGCGCTGACCAAGAGGCAAATGAAGATCACTGCCGGGCGGTTGTTGAAAATCAGGCGTTCGAGAAAGTTCGCCTTGTCCTGGTGATGACTGCTCATGGAATTCCCCACCTTCTTATTATGTGCCCGGCTTATTTGCCGACGTCAGCGCCGGTTGCCGCAGAGATCCGCACCCCGCCCTGCCCGGCCAGGATCAGCTTGCCATTGCCGGCAGCGGTCACCGCCGACAGCGAGAGGCGGTCCGCACGGTTGAATACGCTGAAGGTCTGGCCGTGGTCGGTACTGCGGATCACGCTGCCGCCGTTGCCGACGATCACCAGCGAGCCGTCGTCCAGCAAGGTAGCACCCGACAGGCCGAACTCCAGGGCGCCACGGGCAGCGTTCAACTCCACCTGCTCCCAAGTGTTGCCGAAATCAGTGGAACGATAGAGATTGCCCCGCAGGCCGAACACCAGCAGGGTCGCCGGCTGGCCGGTAGCGATCACGCCGAACAGCGAGCCTTCATAGGGGCCTTCGAGGCGTTCCCAGGTCTGCCCGTCATCGGCGGAGCGGAACAGGCTGCCCTGCTCGCCGACGATGAACAGTCCGGAATCCTTGACCTGGGCAATGGCGTTGAGGTGGAACTGGTCTTCGTTGTCCAGGCGATCGCTGACGTCTTCCCAGTGCTGGCCACCGTCGGTGGTTTCCAGCAACGCGCCATAGGCACCGACGGCGTAGCCGTTGCGGGTGTCCTTGAACCAGACATCGAGCAAGGGCGCTTCACGCTTGAGGTCCTGGAACTGCCGACTCCAGGTGACACCGCCATCGGTGCTGGCCAGGACCTGGGCATCGTGGCCCACCGCCCAGCCGTGCTGGTCATCGACAAAATACACCGCGGTCAGCAGTTGCCGGGTGGGCACCTTGGCCTGCACCCAGGACGCTCCCTGATCGTCGGAATAGAGAATGTGCCCGCGGTCGCCCACTGCCACCAGGCGCTTGCCGGCGTGGACCACATCGAGCATCAGGCTTTTCACCGCCTTGGGCGATTCGATGGAATAGACAGTATCCGCTGCGGTGGCAGCGGCCAGGACCGGTGTCGACAGCGTCACGACACCCAACAGCGAGAGCGCTGTAGCCAGCAATGCGAACGTGCGCAGCGCCGGCGGGCGGCCAACAACTACACCCATGACAGGCTCACTCATAGACCATTCCCCCATTATTATTGTCAGGTCATTTGACCTCTCAGGGCGCCTTCAGGGGTTTGCGATGCCTGGACCGACCGTGAAGATCGTCCTGAAACCTGCACTCTAGAGCCCCTTCGGCTGCGGGCTATCCTATCGGGCTTTGGAAAGGTCTGACAATCAACGCCACGTTATCTTTTGTTAATCACCGCGTCTGGCAAGGCCCCTGAATGCTCGGGCATTCGCTGGGCTGATCGATGCTCCTCTGCAGCAGGCGAGGAAGCGTTGATGCCGGTACGAAAAGCTTGTCAATTTAGCTGAGGTTTGCGCGGCCTGTCGGCGTGTAGCGCCGGTACACGACCAAAGGCTGATCCAGGGCATAAGCCGCCGCTACCCAGCGTTGACTATGATGAGCTGCGTGGGTGGCGAGCCCGATGACCTTCAGGAGTGACGCATGATTGCCATACGCGAGGCGTGGAAGGCTGGCTTGCTCGGCCCCCGGCACTGGGCTCGCAACCTGGTGGCTGGGGTGATTGTCGGCGTGGTGGCGCTGCCCCTGGCCATGGCGTTTGCCATCGCCTCCGGGGTCAAGCCGGAACAGGGCATCTACACCGCCATCGTCGGTGGCCTGCTGGTGTCGCTGTTCGGCGGTAGCCGCTTGCAGATCGCCGGCCCCACCGGGGCCTTTATCGTGATTCTCGCCGGGGTCACCGCCAAGTACGGGGTCGACGGCCTGCAGCTGGCGACCATGATGGCCGGGATCATCCTGTTCCTGCTGGGCATCAGCCGCCTGGGCGCCCTGATCAAATTCATCCCCGACCCGGTAATTCTCGGCTTCACCGCCGGGATCGGGGTGATCATCTGGGTCAGCCAGTGGAAAGACTTTTTCGGCCTGCCCGCCGTCCAGGGCGAGCACTTCCACCAGAAGCTCTGGCACCTGCTGCAAGCCCTGCCCGAACTGCACCTGGCCACCACCCTGCTGGCCTTGCTCAGCCTGGCGCTGCTGTTGTGGGTACCCAAGATCCCCGCGCTCAAGCGCCTGCCGGCGCCGCTGGTTGCCATGGTCCTGGCCACCGCCTTGCAGTCACTGTTCCAGTTCCAGGGCGTGGCCACCATCGGCAGTGCCTTTGGCGGCATTCCCCAGGGCTTGCCGACCCTGCAACTGCCCGAGATCAGCCTGCCACGGATACTCGACCTGATAGGACCGGCCTTCGCCATCGCCATGCTCGGAGCCATCGAATCACTGTTGTCGGCGGTGGTGGCCGACGGCATGGCCGGCACCCGCCACGACTCCAACCAGGAACTGATCGGCCAGGGCATCGCCAACCTGGCCACGCCGCTGTTTGGCGGGTTCGCCGCCACCGGCGCCATTGCTCGCACCGCCACCAACATCCGCAACGGCGGCAGCAGCCCGCTGGCCGGCATCACCCACGCCGTGGTGCTGGTGCTGATCATCCTGTTTCTCGCGCCGCTGGCGGCCAATATCCCGTTGTGCGCCCTGGCGGCGATCCTGTTCGTGGTGGCCTACAACATGAGTGAGCTGCACCACTTCAAGCGCATGGTGCAACGCGCGCCCCGGGCGGATGTGGCGATCCTGCTGTGTACCTTTGTGCTGACGGTGTTCAGTGATCTGGTGATCGCGGTGAACATCGGAGTGATCCTGGCGATGCTGCATTTTCTGCGGCGCATGGCCTCCTCGGTGGAGGTGCAGCAAGTGGTGGGAGAGGATCTGGAGAATGAATTGCGCGGCAAAGGACGCGGGCACCTGCCTGCTGGGGTGCTGATCTATACCATCGAAGGCCCCCTGTTCTTTGGCGCTGCCGAAACCTTTGAACGGGCCCTGGCCCAGACCCATAGCGATCCCAGGCTGCTGATCATCCGCCTCAAGCATGTGCCGTTCATGGATATCACTGGGCTGCAGACCCTGGAGGAAGTGATAGGTCAGCTGCACAAGCGCGGGATCGTGGTGAAACTGTGCGAAGCCAACCTGAAGGTTCATGCCAAGCTTGAGCGAGTGGGCATCCTGCACGCCATTGGCGCGCAGAACTATCACCGCGACTTGAGCAGCGCACTGCCCCCTCTGTAGCCGCTGCTGCAGACTGCGAACGGTCTGGGCGGCACTGCGTCGCAGGGACGCATCGATCTCAAGACCGACAGAGGTATGACAGCGATCGCCAAGCAAGGTCCTGCGGAGCTTGGCGCAGCTTCGCAGGCTCAGCAGCGGCTACAGGCGTAGCCGCTGCCGCCGTCAGGCGAGGCTTTTGCTCACCACTTCGAACACGTCGCTGGAGAGATCGCCGGAAGCACGGATGCGCTCCAGTTCGCCCTTCATCAGCGCCTGGCGGGCGCTGTCGTATTTGCGCCAGCGAGTCAGTGGCGCCAGTTGCCGCGAGGCAATCTGCGGGTTGAAGCCGTTGAGCTGGATCACCAGATCCGCCAGGAAGCGATAACCCGAACCATCCGCCGCATGGAAGTTGATCAGGTTCTGCCCGGCAAAAGCCCCCACCAACGCCCGCACCTTGTTCGGGTTCTTGAGGTTGAACGCCGGGTGCTGCATCAGCGCCTTGACCCGCTCCAGGCCGCCCGGCAACGGGCTGCCGGCCTGGACGCTGAACCACTGGTCCATGACTAGGGCGTTGTCCTTGAAGTTCTCGGCGAACACTGCCAGAGCCTGGGCCTTCTCGGCCTCGAACGGCGAGTTGACCAGCACCGCCAGGGCGGTGAGGCGCTCGGTCATGTTGTCGGCGCTGTCGAACTGCTCGATGGCCGCCGCCAGCACTTCGGGCTTGCGGGTCAACATCAGATAGGACAACGCAATGTTCTGCAGCGCGCGACGGGCAAAGTGCTCGGACTCGGCGACATAGGCCGTGGCCTTGGACACTGCCCGGTTAGCCTGATAACGCTTCCACAGCGCATCGAACAGGCTGTCAGCCAGTTGCTGGCGGGCAAACTCGCGAGCCGCATGGATCGCCTCGACATCCGCCACTTCGCTGATCTCGGTCAGATAGGCCTCGCCCGGCAGGGAGAGCATTTCCGCGACCATGGCCTGGTCCAGGCTGTCATCCGCCAGCACGGTGCCCAGGGCGGTCACCAGACGGTCGTCCATCACCAGCGCCTGACCCTGCTGATGCTGGGCAATCAGTTCTTGCAGTACTTGCACGGCCAACTGCTGGCCGGCGTCCCAACGGTTGAAACCGTCGCTGTCGTGCTGCATGAGGAACATCAGCTGGTCGCGGTTGTAGGGGAAGCTGAGCTTCACCGGCGCCGAGAAGCCCCGCAGCAGCGATGGCAACGGATGTTCGGCGATATCGACGAAGGTGAAGGTCTGCTCGGCCTCGGTCACCGAGATCACCCGGGAAGTCCCCTGGGCGGCGTTTTCGCCGGACAGGCGCAGGGCCATACCCGCCCCTTTCGAGTCCAGCAGGCCAAGCTCCACCGGGATCACGAACGACAGTTTCTCCACTTTGTCCGGGGTCTGCGGGCAGCTCTGGCGGAAGGTCAGGCTGTAGGTCTTGGCCGCCGCGTCGTAGGACTCGCTGACCGCCAGCCGTGGCGTACCGGCCTGGCTGTACCAGCGTTTGAACTGGGTCAGATCGACGCCGTTGGCATCTTCCATGGCCTTGACGAAATCGTCACAGGTCACGGCCTGACCGTCATGGCGCTCGAAGTACAGGTCACTGCCCTTACGGAAACCTTCAGCCCCGAGCAAGGTGTGGATCATGCCCACCACTTCCGAACCCTTTTCGTACACGGTCAGGGTGTAGAAGTTGGAAATCTCGATAAAGCTTTCCGGGCGCACGGCATGGGCCATGGGGCCGGCGTCTTCGGCGAACTGGTGGGTGCGCAGGTAGGCCACGTCCTGAATGCGCTTGACGGTGCGCGAGTTCATGTCCGCGGAGAAACCGGCATCGCGGAACACCGTGAAGCCTTCCTTGAGCGACAGCTGGAACCAGTCGCGGCAGGTCACGCGGTTGCCCGACCAGTTGTGGAAGTATTCGTGGGCGACGATGGCCTCGACCCGCTGGTGGGCGGCGTCGGTGGCGGTTTCGGCACGGGCCAGCACGGCGCTGGAGTTGAAGATGTTCAGGCCCTTGTTTTCCATGGCGCCCATGTTGAAGTCGTTCACCGCGACAATCATGAAGATGTCCAGGTCGTATTCACGGCCGTAGGTCTCTTCGTCCCAGCGCATGGACTTTTTCAGGCTGTTCATGGCGTGCTGGCACTTGTCGATATTTTCCGGCTCGACATAGATGCGCAGCGCCACATCGCGGCCGCTCTGGGTGCGGAAGCTGTCTTCCACGCACCACAGGTCACCGGCCACCAGGGCAAACAGGTAGGCGGGTTTCATGAACGGGTCTTCCCAGGTCGCCCAGTGCCGGCCGTCTTCACCGGGGCCGCTGGCGATGGGGTTGCCGTTGGAGAGCAGCACCGGGTAGCTGTGCTGCTCGGCCACCACGGTGGTGGTGAACTTGCTCATCACATCCGGGCGATCGAGGTAATAGGTGATCTTGCGAAAGCCCTCGGCTTCGCACTGGGTGCAGAACATGCCACTGGACTTGTACAGGCCTTCCAGGGCGGTGTTGCTTTCCGGGTGGATCTTCACGCTGGTGTCCAGGGTGAAGCTGGCGCTGGTGGGGTGCAGGGTCAGGTGGCTGTCGTCCAGCTGGTAGTCGTCAGCACTCAGCGGCTGATCGGCGAGGCTCACCGATAGCAGCTCCAGCTGCTGGCCATCCAGCACCAGCGGCGGCAGCCCGGCGCCACGGGCCGGGTTGCGACGCATCACCAGCTGCGCATGGACCAGGCTGTGGTCCTCGAACAACTCGAAGGTCAGGTGGGTCTCGTCGATCAGGTACTCGGGGGCCTGATAGTCCTTCAGGTAGATCATCTTCGGTTGGTCGGTGCGCATGGCGAATTCCTTCTACTGATGCACGGCGAGCTGGTAGGCCGTGTACTTACGAATGTTGATCACGCCGGTGTCGAAGATCAGGTACTGGCCCTTGATCCCCAGCAGCGTGCCTTCGGCAATCGGGTTCTTGTCCAGGTTGAAGCTGACGATCTTGGCCGGGTACTGCTCGACCGGATAACGAATCTCCAGGGGCTCGATATCGGTCACCGGCTGAATCGCCTGCAGGCCGAAACGCTCCTGCAGGGCCAACAGGCCCTCGGCGCAGGATTCAAACAGTTGCTCGCGCACCGCCACCAGGTCCACCGCCTGGGCATCGCCCTTGAGCAAGGCACGCCAGTTGGTCTTGTCCGCCACCTGGGAGCGGAACAGATCCTCGACGAAGCCCGATTGCTGGCGGGTCGCCACGCGCATGATCGGCAGCGCCTGGCTGGCGCCCTGGTCGAGCCAGCGGGTCGGCAACTGGGTGGCGCGGGTGATACCGACCTTGATCCCCGAGGAGTTGGCCAAATAGACCACGTGATCGGTCATGCAGAACTGCTCGCCCCAGGACGGCTCGCGGCAGGTGCCGGCGTCGTAGTGGCAACGTTCCGGACTCATGATGCAGATATCGCACTGGGCCAGCTTGGTCATGCACGGATAGCAGTAACCCTGGCTGAAACTGGTCTTGGTCTTGCGCCCGCAGTGGGTGCAGTGGATCGCCCCCAGGTATTCCAGGCGCACCTGAGTACCGATCAGGGGGTTGACCGGCACCTCGCTGTCACCCAGGCGAAAAGCGTACTGAACATTCGGCCCGTCCAGGCGTGCCGACATTTTGCTGATGGAACCGCGGCCAATCTCGATCAATGGATGGCATCCGACTTGAACAGGATGTTCGGCACCGGCGCCGACTTCGAAGCGCATTCCTGCGGGCCCATGTAGCCGGTGCGCTGGTCCTCGGGCAGGTTCTGCATTTCCCAGGCGATCATCGCCTGCAGCGACAGTTCGCGCTGCTCGGCGGTGAGCTTGCGGCCGTCGGACCATTTGCCGATTTCTACCGCCAGCTTCAGGCTCTGGTAGATCTCGGGGGTGATGTTTTCGATCATTTCGACAAAGGACGACATACAAGACTCCAGCATTCAAAGGGCCAGTTTACGGCGACTGTACAAGCCGCCCAACAAACCAGTAAGGCAACCGACGAGCAGCCCGCCGACGTGGGCGGCGTTGGCGATTTCGCCGAAACCGATCATCGACACCAGCCCGGACAGGCACAGCAGCAGCCACACCAGCATCATCACCAGCACGCCCCGGGGCAGGCGGTAGATGGGGTTGGGGGACAGTAATTGGTAGATCCAGCAATGCCCGAGCAGACCGTAGAGCACCCCGGACAGGCCGCCGAACAGGGTCGGGCCACTGAAATAGTATTGGGCGTAGTTGGACACCAGGCTGAACAGCAGGGTCAAGCCCAGCAGGTTGATGCTGCCCTGGCGCAACTCGATACGCCGCCCCAGCTCCCAGTACCACATGCCGTTCATGGCGATATGCAGGATGCCGAAGTGGATCAGCATCGGCGTCACCAGGCGCCACCACTGCCCCGCCGCCAGGCTGTCGGCCAGGGAACTGAACTGGATGTAGTCGCCGACCACGCGGAACTCGAGGAAGGTAAACCAGCCGAGGGTTTGCAGGTTGTCCCCCAGCAAGGTGATGCCGCAAACCGCCAGGCTCAGCAGCAGGATCAACGCGGTAATCGGGCTGCGGCGCAACTGCTCCCCCAGGCCGACGCGGGCCGGGGTGGCCGCCTGCGGGATATCCAGTTGCTGCTCGGGATCGCCCTGGGGAAAGCGCTGGTACAGGCCCCGCACATCCTCACTGATGGATTCCGGCACCCAGAGCACCTGCTCGCCGGCCTCCTCACTGACTCGGTGCGGCACCTGCATGCGCTGCAGCAGTTTGACGAAACCACTCAGATCCGTGGCCAGGGGCAGACGCAAAACCGCTACCGCGCTCATCGCAACACCTCGGGCCGCTCGACGTCGACCCAGACAAATTTATTCGGGTCCAGGCGGGTTTCCTGGTCCAGCCGATACGCGGCGAGCTTGCCGTAGAGCACCGCGCTGTAATCCAGGCACGCCAGGTTGGGCCGGATCGGCGCCGGCTTGCCGCTGCGCCAGTAGTGGCCGACGAACAGCATCGGTTCGTCGGCGCCGTAGCGCAGCAGGCTGTTTTTCTCGGCTGGGGACAACGGCGTGCGCGCCACTGGATCGGGCAAGGCATCGGGCTGGAAGACGATGTCGCCGTAGGTCTGCGGGTCGTCTTCCCAGAACTTGGTGCGAAAGAACGCCCGGGTCAGGCCGTCACCGCTGGTCATGGTCAGGCCGTGGGGCAGGCGCATGTCGGTGCCGCGCAGCAGGCGATCGAAGGCGGTGCTGGCAAAACTGTCGGGCAGCGCCGAGGCCTGGAGGAAGGCTCGATCGATGCAACCGTCCGGATACTGCTGGCGCAGGGGCGCGATCAGGCCGGCATCCCAGCAAGCGTGCACCACGCGAAAGCGCCCGGCGTCGACGAACAGCGGCAGTTCATAGAACCACTCGAGGAAGTCGTGCCAGTCACCAGGGTGGTGTTCGAACTGGGTCAGGGTTTCGTGGATCAGTCGGGCATGGCGCGGGGTGTGTTCGCGCACGAACTGCTTGCCGCTGCCGGCCGCCGCCGGGGTGCTCCAGCCCAGGGCGTTGAATTCATGGTTGCCCATGATGCACAGCGCCTGGCCGGCCACCACCATGTCGTGGACGATATGCAGCGATTCACGGATTCGCGGGCCGCGGTCGATGATGTCACCGAGGAACACCGCCATGCGCGACGGGTGCCGCCAGACGCCGCCCTGCTTGTGATACCCGAGCCGATCCAGCAAGTGCTCCAGGGTCAGGGCGCAACCGTGCACGTCACCGATCAGGTCGTAGCTACGCGCGGGATCGAGCATCAGTCGCCTCCACCGCCCAGTCGGCTGCCCCAGCCGAGTTTGGTCCGACAGACCTCGTAGTAGTTGTGGTCCAGCGGATGGATCAGGCGCAGCTTCTGCGCCTTCTTGCTGACCGTGATGGTGTCGCCCGGGGCACAGGTGAAGTGGTTCTGCCCGTCACAGGAGACTTGCGGATAGATCTGCATATCTTTGGACACGACGATTTTCAGCTCACTGTTGCCATCGACCACGATCGGCCTTCCAGACAAGGTATGGGGGTACATCGGCACAATCACAATGGCATCCAGCTTGGGATGCATGATCGGGCCGCCGGCGGACAGCGCGTAGGCCGTAGAACCGGTAGGCGTGGCGACGATCAGGCCGTCGGCCTTCTGGCTGCAGACGAACTGGCCGTCGATGTAGATCTCGAACTCGATCATCCGCGTCGACTTGCCCGGGTGCAGCACCACGTCGTTGAGCGCATCGCCCTGGCCGATGGCCTCGGCATGGCGACGGACTTCGGCCTGCAGCAGGAAGCGGTTTTCCACCAGGTAGTGACCGTCGAGCACTTCAGCAACCTTGACTTCCAGCTCATCGGGGCGGATGTCGGTGAGAAAGCCCAGGCTGCCGCGGTTGATCCCCAGCACCGGAATATTGTGCCGGGCCAGGGCCCGAGCGGCGCCCAGCAGGCTGCCGTCGCCGCCGACCACGATGACCATGTCGCAGACCTCGCCCAACAGCTTGCGCGAGGAGGTCTGCAGACCGTGGCCCGGCAGCACTTCGGCGATGGTGTCTTCAAGGATCACGTGCAGGTGGCGCGCCAGCAGAAACTTCTTCAGTCGGCGAACTGTGTCCAGCACCTGGGAACTGCCCAGGCGACCGATAATGCCGATATTGCGAAACTGCTCCATGGGGCTCCTGCGGAATTCGGGTACGGGCGAAACGGAGGATTATGGGCGAAACCCGGCGTTAGACAAAATCCTTTCAGCCACGGGCGCTTGGGAGCAGGCGACGCAACTGCGAGTGGCACGCATTTATCGCGAACGGCACAGGTTTGCGTCTATGCTCGCAAGATGCTCCTGTTCCCGGATTTGCTCAGCCTCCCCCGCCAGTTGCGTCAACCTGAAGTCCGCGACCTCGCCTGGGTCATCCTCGCGCCGCCGATGCTCAGCCATACGCCCTGGCCACAGCGCCACCCCCTGGCCGGCAGCGACTGGGTGCTGGCGCCACAACTGCTGGCCCACTGGCTGCGATGCCAGGATCTGGACAACCGCGCCTTGCGCCATTGGCTGAATCAGGGTCGGACCCGGCGCCTGGGCCTGTACTACGAACGCCTCTGGCAATTTGCCGTGCAGCATGCGCCGGGGGTGGAACTGCTGGCGGCCAACCTGCCGATCCGCCGTGAGGGGCACACCCTCGGTGAACTGGACATGCTGCTGCGCGACCGCGAAGGCGTGCATCACCTGGAGCTGGCGATCAAGCTCTACCTGGGCCCGCAGCACGGCAACGGCTGCGACAGCGCGCAATGGCTTGGCCCGGGCTGTCACGACCGCCTGGACCGCAAGCTGGCGCACCTGGACGAGCACCAACTGCCGATTTCCGCCCGCGCCGAAAGCCGCGAAGCCTTGGCGGCGCTGGATATCCAGCAGTTCAGCGCCCACCTGTGGCTGGGGGGCTACCTGCTCTATCCCTGGCCGGGCCACGCCGAACCACCTCAAGGCGCTCACCCGCAGCACCTGCGAGGGCGCTGGCTGCACCAGCGTGACTGGCCCGCCTTCATCGCCCAGAGCGCACCCGGGCGTTGGCAGCCCCTGCCCCGCCACGCCTGGCTGGCTCCGGCTCACTATCCGGCCGAACAGGCCTGGACGGCCGGGCAACTGCAGCAATGGCTTGCAGAACTGGACGCCCAGGCCCCGGCGCAGCTGCTGGTACGACTGGTGGAAACAGCCGAAGGGGGCTGGGAAGAAGCCGAGCGCCTGTTCCTGGTGGCCGACCTCTGGCCCAACGTCCCCGCGACCCAGCCCCTAGCGCCCAGAGACCAACCTGCGTAGGCGCTGGCGTGCCAGCGAAAGTCCTCCCCCGCCGGGCACACATCTCGCCGCCCCCTTCGCCGGCAAGCCGGCTCGGTGGGGTTTCGCTATACCAGGGAAAGCCGCAACGCCAGGGCCGCCAGGGTCACCAGCAGCACCGGCAGTGTCAGCACGATGCCGACCCGGAAGTAATAACCCCAGCCAATATGGATACCCTTGCGTTCAAGCACATGCAGCCAAAGCAATGTGGCCAGGCTGCCGATGGGGGTGATTTTCGGCCCCAGGTCGCTGCCAATGACATTGGCGTAGATCATCGCTTCCTTGACCACCCCGGTGGCCTGACTGGCATCGATGGACAAGGCAGCGATCAGCACCGTGGGCAAATTGTTCATCACCGATGACAGCCCCGCCGTCAGCAATCCGGTGCCCAGCGCCGCCCCCCAGACGCCACCAGCGGCAAAGCCGTCGAGCCAGCCCGCCAGGTACCCGGTCAGCCCGGCATTGCGCAAGCCATAAACCACCAGATACATGCCCAAGGAGAAAATCACGATCTGCCATGGCGCTTCCTTGAGCACTTTGCGGGTGGATATCTTGTGCCCACGTGCCGCGATCACCAGCAGCAAGGTGGCGCAGACCGCGGAAATAGCGCTGATGGGAATCCCCAGCGGCTCCAGGGCAAAACAGCCCAGCAGCAGGATCAGCAGCACCCACCAGCCGGCGATGAAGGTCGCCCGGTCATGGATGGCACTGGCCGGCTCGGCCAGTTGCCGCGGATCGTACTGCTCAGGGATGTCCCGGCGGAAAAACCACAGCAGCACCGCCAGGGTCGCCGCGACGCTCACCAGGTTGACCGGCAGCATCACCGCCGCATAACGGTTGAAACCTATCTGGAAGAAGTCCGCGGAGACGATGTTCACCAGGTTCGACACCACCAGCGGCAAGCTTGCGGTGTCGGCGATGAAGCCGGCCCCCATGACGAAAGCCAGGGTCGTGGCGGCAGAAAAGCGCAAGGCCAGCAGCATGGAAATGACGATGGGCGTGAGGATCAGCGCCGCGCCGTCGTTGGCGAACAGGGCCGACACCAGGGCTCCCAACAGCACCATGAAGGCGAACAGCCGTCGCCCCCTGCCCCGCCCCCAGCGCGCCACATGCAGGGCCGCCCAGGCGAAGAACCCGGCCTCGTCCAGCAGCAGGCTGATGATGATCAGCGCAACGAAGGTGCCGGTGGCGTTCCAGATGATCTGCCACACCACCGGGATGTCGGCCAGTTGCACCACGCCGCAGAACAGGGCCAGGAGCGCGCCGAACACCGCGCTCCAACCGACGCCCAGGCCTTTGGGCTGCCAGATCACCAGGGTAATGGTCAGCAAGAAAATCGATACTGCAATCAACATGACTAAGAAATCTTGAATAAAGAGGGGACTAGCGCAGGAGCTGGCTTGCCAGCGACCGTGCACCTGAGGCTGATACAAGCCCCAGGAGCCCGTTCGCCGGCAAACCGGTGCCTACCACAGCAGGAGAATGTGGGTGACAGACAGCACTCAAGCCTTCTTGTGCTGCTCGACCCATTGGCCGTAGGCGGTGATGAAGTTCTGCAGGAACGGCCGGGTCGCTTCCGACAGCTTGCCCGCTTCGTCGAACGCCGAGCCGGCGCCGCCCAAGTAGGCTTCGGGCTGCTGCATGCACGGCACATTGAGGAATACCAGGGATTGGCGCAGGTGGTGGTTGGCACCGAAGCCGCCGATGGCCCCGGGGGAAACGCTGATCACCGCTCCGGGCTTGCCGCTCCAGGCACTTTTGCCATAGGGACGCGAACCCACGTCGATGGCGTTCTTCAGGGCTGCCGGTACCGAGCGGTTGTACTCCGGGGTGACGAACAGTACCGCATCGGCAGCGCCGATCTGTTCGCGAAAGCGGGTGTAGGCCGCGGGAGGCGTCACGTCGATGTCTTCGTTGTACAGCGCCAGATCGCCAATCTCGACGATGCTCAACTGCAGGTTCGCCGGCGCCAGCTCGGCCAGCGCCAGGGCCACCTTGCGATTCAGGGATTGTTTTCTCAGACTGCCGACCAGCACTGCGACTTTGTAGACATTGCTCATTGCATTCCAACCCTTGGCTTGAAGAAGGTGTTAGTTATAGATGAGCCTGGGGGTCGCCTGCTACCCCACACAAACCATTTCCCTGCATAAGTTCCAAGACCTGGGAGGCCGCCTGCTGCGACGGCGGATTATTTTTTCCGGCCGGCAAAACTTACCTTGCACACGTCGGGTCTACAGCACCGAATTTGCGTGTTTTATCTCCAGAGGCTCTAAAGATGGCAGCAGTACTTGTCGGACAATTCCATGCAAGAGATGCCGAGGGACGGGTGTATTCAGTGCACGAGTTCCAGGAATCCATGCCCGCAGAGGGCGACCAGGCCAGCTCGGAGCCCGTTACCACCTACCGCCTGGCCATTGGCGACCGGGTCAAGAAGCTCGATGACAATCAATTCCTGCTGGTGCAATCGGACGTCACCATCGTGCGGGAGCCGGAAACCTATGTCAGTGAGTGATCATGCCCGCCGGCCCGGACTTGGGGTAGGATTCAACGCCTGACTCCCTAACCGGCTGGACATGGACTTCAAGCATGCGTTTACGTCATATCGAAGTGATTCAGGCGCTCCTGCAAACCGCCCACCTGGGCACCGCCGCCGAGCTGCTGCAACTCTCGGTGGCTGAAGTCGAAGCCCTGCTACGCGATGCCGAAAGCCAATTGGGGTTCATGCTGTTCGCCAGCGTGCGCGGGCGCTTGCAGGCCACTCGCGAAGCCCGGGAACTGCAACCGGCAATCAACCGGGTGTACGACGCTTTCGAGCCGGTACAACGCCTGGCTGACAGCCTGAGGTTTCATCAGGCGCCGCCTTTGCGCATCGTTGGCACGCCCCCGCTGGTCCAGCAACTGCTGCCTCAGTGCATCGCGGCCCTGCGCCGGCGCTTCGCCGATACGCCCTGCAGCCTCCTCAGCCAGAGCACCCGCGACATGGTCCACAGCCTGCTGCTGCACGACTGTGACCTGGGCCTGAGCCTGCATGACCCCGAACACCCGGACATCCACAGCCAGGCCCTGGCTCAGGGCAAGCTGTTTTTGCTGGCGCCCCATGGCTGGCTGCAACCCAAGCAGAAATACGTAGCCCTGCAGGAGCTGGCGGGCCAGGCCATGGTGGGCCTGGAGGGCCAGGACCCGCTGAGCGTGATACTCACCAGCAAGCTGCAGAATCTGCGCCCAAGCCCGGTAATCCAGACCCGGGTACAGACCTACCAGATGATGCGCAGCCTGGTGGAGGCCGGCGAGGGCCTGGCCATCGTCGACCCGTTCACCGCCGTGGGTGCCCGTGGCGCCGGGCTCGATGCCTGCCCCTTGTCACCCCCCATCAGTGTCACGCTGTACGCCTTGCGCCGCAGTTCTGGCGAGGACTCGCCCCTGCTCGGCGCCCTGCTGGAACTGCTGACCGAGCAGGCCGAAACGCTGCTGGCCGGCTAGGACCGTTACGCCTGAGGCTCATCGGTAAACAGCCGGTACCAGAAAATCGCCACCTCGCTGGTATTCGGATCGATGCCGCGATAACGCAGGTGATCCACCCCGCCCACCACGTAGCCGCAGCGCTCATACAGGCGACAGGCGCCGAGGTTGTTGTTCTGGGTTTCCAGCATCACCCCCGGCAACTGCTTCTTGCGACTCCAGAACTGCGCCACCTCCAGCAGCCCCTTGGCGACGCCGTGCCGCCGGGCCGGCGCATGCACCGCCAACTCGTCGATATGCCCGTAACCGTTCCAATTGGTGCTGACCACCACGTGCCCCACGGGCTGGTCGTCCAGGTAGGCCATGAAGATCTCGCTGTCCGCGGCGTTGCGGTAACTGCTGAATTCCTCGGGATCGATGCCATAGCACTTGCGGTAAGGCACGATCCTGCGCAGCGGCCAGTCCGCCACCGGCATGCCCCGCTCGGCCTCGGCGTAGGCACTGACTTCGAAGCTGAAGTCGCTGCCCCAGACATAGGCGGCGAAGCCCTCGTCGGCCACACGGATCGCCAGTCCCGGATACTTGGGATTCACCACAGGTTGCATAGCAGGAAAACTCCTCATGCTTTGACGCAATCGACGGTGTACTGCCGGCCATGGTCCTGGTCGTCATGCTGCAGGCCATGCACATCGGCGACGAACCCCGGGAAACTGCTGTCGAACGCTCGGGCAAAGGCCAGGTAGTCGATGATCGAGCGGGTCGCTTCGGTAAATCGCTCACCGGGCATGATCAGCGGAATACCCGGCGGGTATGGCACCAGCATCACCGCTGCGATACGCCCCTGCAGTTGATCGATGGACACCGCCTCCACTTCGCCGCGCACCAGATGGTCATAGGCATCGGCGGGCTTCATCGCCACCTCCGGCAGCACCGTGTACATGCGCTTGAGGTGCTTGGCCGTGGCGTTGCTGCGGTAGCAGGCGTGCAACTGGTCGCACAGATCCTGCAAGCCCATGCCCTGATAGCGCTGCGGGTCCTGCCCGGCGACGCTGGGCAGGCAACTGGCCAGACTGACATTGGCGTCGTAGTTGCGCTTGAACTCCAGCAGCTCGGTGAGCAGCGTGCTCCACTTGCCCTTGGTGATGCCCATGGAGAACAGCACCAGGAACGAATAGAGCCCGGTCTTTTCCACCACCAGCCCGCGCTCCCAGAGGAACTTGCTGACCACGGCCGCGGGAATTCCGTGTTCACTCAAGGCCCCGCCAGCGGTAAGGCCGGGCATCACCAGGGTCACCTTGATCGGATCGAGCAGCACATAGTCGTCGGTGACGCCGGCAAAACCGTGCCACTCGCCTTCGGGCTCCAGCAACCAGTCGCCGGTGCGCACCTGATCGATGCCTTCGACCCGCTCCGGCTGCCAGATCGAGAACCACCAGTCATCGGCGGCGATGTTCTGCCGCAGATTGGCCAAGGCCCGGCGGAAGCTCAGGGCTTCATCGAACATTTCCTGTAGCAGCGAGCGCCCCGCCGGCCCTTCCATCATCGCCGAGGCCACATCCAGCGAGGCAATGATGCTGTACTGCGGCGACGTCGAGATGTGCATCATGAAGGCTTCGTTGAAGCGGTCCCGATCCAGTTGTCGGGCGCCGCCATCCTGCACATGGATCATCGACGCCTGACTGAAAGCCGCCAGCAGCTTGTGGGTGGAATGGGTGGTGAACACCAGGGGGCTGTCAGCGGAGCGCGAGGTGCCCATGCCGTAACGCCCGGCGAAGAATTCGTGGAAGGCCGCGTAGGCATACCAGGCCTCGTCGAAATGCAGCACCTCGACACTGTTGCCCAGGCTTTGCTTGATCAGCTCGGCGTTGTAGCACAGGCCGTCATAGGTGGAGTTGGTGACCACCGCCAGCTTGACCTTGGGCGGCCGACCACGGGTCAGCGGACTGGCGTCGATCTTGGCCTGGATCGACTCGGGGCTGAACTCGCTCAAGGGAATCGGCCCGATGATCCCCAGTTCATTACGTTCAGGACACAGGTACAGGGGGATGGCCCCGGTCATGATGATCGAGTGCAACACCGACTTGTGGCAGTTGCGATCCACCAGCACCAGGTCATCGCGCCCCACCATGGAATGCCAGACGATCTTGTTGGCGGTGGAGGTGCCATTGATCACGAAGAAGGTATGGTCGGCACCGAAATTGCGCGCTGCCCGCGCCTCGGCTTCCGCCAGGGGCCCGGTGTGGTCCAGCAGCGAACCCAGCTCCGGCACTGACACCGACAGGTCCGAACGCAGGGTGTTCTCCCCGAAGAACTGGTGAAACGCCTGGCCCACCGGGCTCTTGCGATAGGCCACGCCACCGCCGTGCCCCGGGGTGTGCCAGGAATAGTTGGAATCGGCGGTGTGCTGCACCAGGGCCTTGAAGAACGGCGGCAGCAGGCCGTCGAGATAATTGCGCGCGGCCCGGGCCACTTGCCGGGCCAGGAACGGCACCGTGTCCTCGAACAGGTAGAGAATGCCCCGCAGCTGGTTGAGCTCGCTCATGGCATCGGCGGGGGCGTTTTCCAGGGTCATCTGCTCCCCGAGGGCGAAGATCGGCAACAAGGGTGCGCGTACCCGGGCCAGGCGGATCAGCTCCACCATGTTTTGCAGAAGATGGGTGTTTTCCCCGGCGCCCTCGGCAGCGATCAACATGCAGGCCAGGCCGTGATGGGTAGAAGCCACCAGTCGCCCTTCGGCGTAGTTGACCGCGGAAAAGATGCTGAACCCGTCCTTCTCCAGCTCCCGGGCGATGCCCCGCACCCGGTCTCCCGCCACCGTGTCGGACTTGATATCGCGGTGCACGATCAGGATCGGAAACTGCAGGTCTTTATACATGGGGCAGGCTGTCCTGAGGCGGCGGGTAGGTCCCGCCAATGGACTCAGGGTAGAAGCTCCTGGCGTCGCCTGTCACCCCGAGCACAGACTCGATGTAACAAAAGGTCGCACAGGCACAATTGCCGGCCCACGCCCCACACACCTGTAGCCGCTGCTGAGCCATGGCGAAGCTGCGTGAAGGCCCACAGGGCCTTGCTTGGCGATCTCCCGACAAACCTCTGTCGCCTTCGGAGCCGTTCGCAGCCTGCGGCAGCGGCTACAACACTCTCGGCTCGGCATTACCCTGTAGCCGCTGCCGAGCCACAGCGAGGCTGCGAAAAGGTCCGCAGGACCTTGCTTGACGATCTCCCGCCAAATCTCCAGCGCCCTCAAGAGCGCCGCATCTCCTAAGGAGCCGTTCGCAGCCTGCGGCAGCGGCTACGGGGCCACGGACGACAAAGGCTTAGTGTTGGTTTTCGAGCAACTGGGTCCACAGGGCCGGGGCGCCGGCAGACTTGGCGATGATCTCCAGGCGCGTCTGATGCTCGGCCAACTCGGCTTCGCTGGCGCGGATGATCCGCCCCCGCGGCCGCTCGGCCGGCAACCGGCGGATCTCCGAGGCCCGGCCCGCACCTTCACCAGAGCCGTTGCCATCCGAGGCATTGCCCGCCAGGGACAGGCTGGTCTGGCCACCGGTCATGGTCAGGTAGACGTCGGCCAGGATCTCCGAGTCGAGCAAGGCGCCGTGCAATTCACGGCCGGAGTTGTCGACACCGTAGCGCTTGCACAGGGCGTCGAGGCTGTTGCGCTGCCCCGGGTGCCGCTCACGGGCCATCATCAGGGTGTCAAGGATGGTGCAGTGCTGGGTGATGTCCGCCCGCTCGTGCTGCCCCATCAAGGCGAATTCGTTGTTGATGAAACCAACGTCGAACGCCGCGTTGTGGATGATCAGCTGCGCGCCCTTGATAAAGTCGAAGAACTCATCGGCGACTTCGGCGAAACGCGGCTTGCCCACCAGGAACTCGTTGGTGATGCCGTGAACGCCGATGGCGCCCTCATCACTCTCGCGATCCGGTTGCAGGTAAACGTGGAAATGCCGCCCGGTCAGGCGCCGACCGATCAACTCGACGCAACCGATTTCAATGATCCGGTGACCGTCGGTCACCGGCATACCGGTGGTTTCGGTATCGAGTACAACAGATCTGTTGGCCATCAGTGGTCCGTTCTCAATCTGGCAAAGGGCGGGATTTTAGCATGCCCAACCCATGGACTGTGCGCGCACCGGTCACGCCGCTGCCGCGCACTTTTTAACAGTTATTAGCAAAGCTGCTGAGGTGGGCCGAAGGCTCGCCTGCTAGGGTGCCGCCGATCTTCCCCACGGACTTTTCCAGCCATGACGACACTCCGGCGCTACCTGCCAATCCTGCTGCTGGCCGGTCTGTTCAACAACTCCGGCCAGGCCACCAGCCTGGTGATCAGCACCGACCTGAGCATGAGCGGGCTGCTGACCAGCAGCGAAGGCACCGCCGGGATCAGCAGCTCGTTCAAGGACGACAAGATCGTCCTGAAAGCCCGCAGCGATGCCGCGGCCTTTATCGCCAGCAACGGGGCGATTCGCGGCGTACAGCTGGAGTCGGCGCTGCAGAGGATTCGCCAGGTGCTGCACAACCCGGCCTACAGCGACACCCAACTGGCTGCGGCGATCCTCACCCTGTAACGCCATCAGCCCTTGTAGCCGCGAACCTCGTCTACACCCCGGTTGGCCAACTGGTCGGCACGCTCGTTACCGTGATGGCCGGTGTGGCCACGCACCCATTTCCAGGTGACGTTGTGGCGGTTGACCTGCTCATCCAGTTGCTGCCACAGGTCAGCGTTCTTCACCGGCTCCTTGGCTGCGGTCTTCCAGCCGCGCTTCTTCCAGTTGGCCATCCACTCGTTGATGCCCTTCATCACGTACTGCGAGTCGGTGACCAGCAACACGTCGCACTGGCGCTTGAGCTCTTCCAGGCCGCGAATCGCCGCCATCAATTCCATGCGATTGTTGGTGGTGTTGGCTTCGCCGCCCCAGAGTTCCTTCTCGACCCCCTTGCACACCAACAAAGCGCCCCAGCCACCAGGGCCGGGATTGCCCTTGCAGGCACCGTCGGTAAAGATTTCTACGCTATCGCTCATCCACGCCTTCCATCAGAAAATTGCCAGTAGGCCTGCCGATTGCGGTCGACAGCGCCCAGGGCCGAGGTCACTCGGCCGGTCTATATAAAAAGAAGGTTGCTGCAGGTCGTCAGGGTTCGCTGTTACGGCGATTGACCTTGGCCATGGGCAGTGGCAACAGCTTGCCCATGGGTTCGCGTCGCACCTGGCGCACCGGGCGCAGGCCGACGGCGATCTTGCGCGCCACCAGCAGGTAAAAGCCGCCACCGGCCAGCTGCCACTGCCCGGCCTTGCGCTCCCAGCCCGCCAATCGTGCCTGCCATGCCTGCGAGGCAAGCGGCGGACGATAGCACCCGAAGCGGCGTTTCTCCAGCGCGAACCCCAGCAGGTTGAGCCAGTCGCCCACCCGCGACGACGAGATGCAGCGGGCCTGGCGCAAGGCATCATGGGCGAAGACGTGGCGCAGGCCCCAGGTGCTCCAGGGGTTGATACCGATAATCAGCAAGTGGCCGCCGGGCCTTACGCTGCTGGCCGCCTCGCGCAGCAGGCCGTGGGGCGACAGGCAGAAATCCAGGCCGTGTTGCAGCACCACCACATCGGCGGCATGTTCGCTCAAGGGCCAGGCCTGTTCCTCACAGACGATCTCAACCCCGGGCAACGGCGCGCCCAGGCGTACATTGCGCTGCACCTGGGGCGCCGCCGGCGGGGTCTGCGCCGAGGGCCCGTAATGCACCAGGTAACCGCCGAAGAAACGCCCCAGCTCTTCTTCAAGCATGCGTCGCTCTTCATCCAGCAGAAACTGCCCCAGAGGGCCGGACAACCAGTCCCGGGCCGCACTGATCAGGGCCAGCCAGTCGGGATCTGCCTGAGCGAAGGCTTTATCGGTCATTGCATTCTCCAACACGCCAAGAAGTTCTAAGATGCGCCATTGTTTTCCGCTTGGCGAATCCAAAGATGATACAGATCAGTGCCCTGCCCGCCTTCACCGACAACTACATCTGGTTGTTACAAGATCATCGCAGCCAGCGCTGCGCCGTCGTCGATCCCGGGGATGCGGCGCCGGTACTGGCCTGGCTGGAACAGCACCCGGGCTGGAGCCTGAGCGACATCCTGGTGACCCACCATCACCACGATCATGTCGGCGGTGTCGAGCGCCTGAAACAGCACAGTGGCGCCACGGTCTACGGCCCGGCACAGGAAAAGATCCCCGGACGCGACGTGGCCCTGAACGACAACGACCACGCCAACATCCTCGGCTGGGACTTCGAGGTGTTCGCCGTACCGGGCCATACCCTGGGGCATATCGCCTACTACCATCACGGCCTGCTGTTCTGTGGCGACACCCTGTTCGCCGCCGGTTGCGGCCGCCTGTTCGAAGGTACCCCAGAGCAGATGCACCATTCCCTCAGCCGCCTCGCCGCGCTGCCGGACGACACCCTGATCTACTGCACCCACGAATACACCCTGAGCAACCTGCGCTTCGCCCAGGCAGTGGAACCCGCCAACCCGGACATTGCCCAGCGTCTGGAAAAGGTCGAGCAAATGCGCGAGCAAGGGCGCATGACCCTGCCATCAACCCTGGCCCTGGAGAAACTGACCAACCCGTTTTTGCGTACCGGTGAAACATCCGTTAAACAAAAAGCGGACGAACGGAATGGCCAGGATAACCCGTCCCAGAGTGCGGTCTTTGCGGCCCTGAGGGCCTGGAAAGATAAGTTCTAAGCCGGCCAACTGTTGGCACAAAAATTCTGAATGGTTGACCGCACCCCGGGTGCTTTCTAGAATCGCCCGACATTTTTGCCCGGAACTTACTTCCAGCCAATGTCGTCATCTATTCGTTATTCCATCAGTTCAGACGCATTGACGCGCTTGGCCCAGGCCATCGCGGTAGCTGTGTCAGCGACTCTTGCGGGCTGCCAAAGCACCGGTCATGCCCCGCAGAGCGACGCGACACACACTCAGAATTTCAACGCCCGCATCAAGCAGAAACCCATCTGGCTGAGCAACCAGCCAAGCCCGCAAGTCCCCCAGGATGTCTGGGAACGCATGCGCCAGGGGTTCCAACTGCAAGAAGGCCAGGGCGTCAACCCGCGTATTGAACAACAGCGCCTGTGGTTCGCCAGTAACCCTTCCTTCCTGGAAAACGCCGGCGAGCGCGGTAGCCTCTATATCCACTACATCGTCGAACGTCTCGAAGAGCGCAACATGCCGCTGGAACTGGCGCTGCTGCCAGTCATCGAAAGCGCCTACAACCCGCTGGCCTATTCCCGGGCCGATGCGGTGGGACTCTGGCAGTTCGTCCCGGCCACCGGTCGCTACTTCAACCTGCGCCAGACCCGCTTCTACGATGGCCGACGCGACATCACCGCGTCGACCACCGCGGCGCTGGACTACCTGACCCGCCTGCACGACATGTTCAACGGCGACTGGCTGCTGGCACTGGCCGCCTACAACGCCGGCGAAGGCACGGTCAGCCGGGCCATTGAGCGTAACGAGAAGCTCGGCCTGCCCACCGACTACTGGAACCTGCCGCTGCCGACGGAAACCCAGGCCTATGTACCCAAGCTGCTGGCCCTGTCCCAGGTGGTGCTGGCCCCGCAAGCCTACGGCGTCAATCTCAACCCGATCGCCAACGAACCCTACTTCCAGGTCGTGGAAATCAACCAGCGCATGGACCTGTCCAAGGTCGCGGCGGTGGCCAACATCGACGAGGACGAGCTGTTCCAGCTCAATCCGGCGTTCAAGCAGCGCACCACCGTCGATGGCCCGCAACACCTGCTGGTGCCAACGTCCAAGGCACAGCTGCTGACCACCAGCCTGTCCACCATGAAACCCGAAGAGCTGATCAGCAAACGCTCCCTCAAGCCGGTCTTCGACCGCGACGAAGGCCGCGACTCGCTGCGGCCCAAGCGCATCTATCGGGTCAAGAACGGCGACAACCTGACCCTGATCGCCAAGGCCAACAAGGTGGATGTGCAGGACCTGCAACGCTGGAACAAGCTCAGCGGCAAGAACCTCAAGGTCGGCCAGACCCTGGTGATGCAGGACACCCGCAAGGCCGCCGGCAAGAAAACCACCGTCGCCAGCAGCGGCAAGCAGAAATCGACCCGCTACAAGGTCAAGCAAGGCGACTCGCTGTACATCGTGGCCAAGCGTTTCAATGTGGAAATGCAGCACCTCAAGCGCTGGAACCCGCGCGCAGCCCAGGCCCTCAAGCCGGGCCAGATGCTCACGGTCTACCTGCCGCACTGACAGGGCAACCCGGCTCGTTGTGGCGAGGGAGCGGGCTCGCGCTCCAGTGCACAGCACCGGCAAGCCCTGAAAGCTGAGGGTATCTGAAGTCACGCGGCGCCTGGGTCAATGGGCGCTGCGCGCCCCAACGGGAGCCAGCCCCCTCGCTACACAAGCCGCAGAAAAAGCGCGCTTTTTCCTGCTGATACAAGCTGTTACTGTACGGAGCACAAAGCCCAAGCCGCCTGGATCGGATCTCTGACTCGATGCGTCCCCTCCTTCTGTTCTTCATCAGTCTGGCCTTGAGCTTTCCCGCAAGCGCGACGATCACCGAAAGTCATGGTTACGCGCAGTTTGGCACGCTCAAGTACCCGGCCAAATTCACCCACTTCGACTGGGTCAATCCCGTGGCGCCCAAAGGCGGCACCTTGCGGGTCATGGCCTTTGGCACCTTCGACACCCTCAATCCCTATACCTTCAAGGGCATCAGCCCGGTCGCCACGCCGAACTTCCTGCAATACGGCGTCAACGAGCTCAACGAGCCGTTGATGGTGGGCACCGGCCTCTATGCGCCCTCCGGCGATGAACCCACTTCCAGCTACGGCCTGATCGCCCGCTCCGTGGAATACAGCGAGGACCGCAGCTGGGTGGTGTTCAACCTGCGCCCCGAGGCACGCTTTCACGACGGCAAGCCGATCACCGCCTATGACGTGGCGTTTTCCTACCGCCTGCTGCTCAAGGAAGGTCACCCGCAGTACCGCACCAACCTGCAGGAGGTGCAGCGGGTGGATATCCTCGGCCCGCAGCGCATCCGCTTCGTCTTCAAGCGCGCCGGCAACCCCCTGCTGATCCTGCGTCTGGGGGAGTTGCCAGTCCTGCCCCAGCACTACTGGAAAGACCGCGACTTCAAGGCCACCACCTTCACCCCGCCCCTGGGCAGCGGCCCCTATCGCATCACCCAGGTCCAGCCCGGACGCCAACTGGTGTTCGAACGGGTCAAGGACTATTGGGGCAAGGACTTGCCGGTCAAGCGCGGCTTCAACAACTTCGACCGGGTCGAGGTGGAGTTCTACCGCGACAGCGACGTCGCCTTCGAAGCCTTCAAGGCCGGCGAGTTCGACATCTACATCGAGCACCAGGCCAAGAACTGGGCCAACGGCTACAACTTCCCGGCGCTCAATCGCGGCGAGGTGATCAAGGCCCAGGTGGCGCACCAGATCCCCACCCAGACCCAGGGCCTGTTCATGAACACCCGCCGCGGGACTTTCGCCGATGTGCGGGTGCGTGAGGCCCTGGGCCTGATGTTCGACTTCCAATGGACCAACCGCACCCTGTTCAGCGGCGCCTACCAGCGCGCCCTGAGCTACTACCCCAACAGCGAATTCTCCGCCACGGGCCTGCCGGTGGGGCACGAATGGCTGCTGCTCTCGCCCTACCGCGAGCAACTGCCCCCCAATCTCTTCACCCAGGCCTTCAGCCTGCCCCGTACCGAGGGCCGCGGCATCCCCCGCGATACCCTGCGCCGCGCCCTGGGGCTTTTGGCCGAAGCCGGCTGGAAGCTAAATGGCCAGCGCCTGCAGAACAGCGCCGGGCAGCCGCTGCGCTTCGAGCTGATGCTGGTCAATCCCAACCTGGAGCGCATTCTCCAGCCCTATGTGGAGAACCTGGCCAGCATCGGCATCGACGCGCGCCTGCGTACCGTGGACCGGGCGCAATACAAGCAGCGCCTGGACCAGTTCGACTACGACATGATCCTCATGACCCTCAACCAGACCCTGAGCCCGGGCCTGGAGCAATGGCAGTACTTCCACTCCAGCCAGGTCTCGGTCAAGGGCAGCAAGAACTATGCAGGCATCAACAACCCCATAGTCGATCACCTGCTGGAGCAACTGCTGGCCGCCCAGAGCCGCGACGAGCAACTGGCCGCCGGCCGCGCCCTGGACCGGGTGCTGCTGTGGCAGCACTACATGATTCCCAACTGGTACCTCAACTATCACCGACTGGCCTACCGTAACCGGTTCGCCTTGGTCACCACGCCGCCCTACAACCTGGGCTTGAACGCCTGGTGGCTGAAGTCCCTGGAGAGTCCCCAATGATGCCTCTGCGTGCCCTGCTCCTGCGCACCAGCGGCCTGTTGTTCGGCGTCATCGCCTGCTGTGCCCAGGCTGCGCCGCAACATGCCCTGACCCTGTACAACGAAGCGCCGAAATACCCGGCGAACTTCCAGCACTTCGACTTCGTCAACCCCGATGCGCCCAAGGGTGGCACCTTCCGCATGGCCGGTTTCGGCAGCTTCGACAGCCTCAATCCATTCATCAGCAAAGGCGTGCCCGAGCAGAACATCGGCCTGATCTACGACACCCTGATGGCCCAGAGCCTGGACGAGCCCTTCACCGAGTACGGGCTGGTGGCGGGCAAGATCGAGAAAGCCCCGGACAACAGCTGGGTGCGTTTCTACCTGCGCCCGGAAGCGCGTTTCAATGACGGCCAGCCGATTCGTGCCGAGGACGTGGTGTTCAGCTTCCAGACCCTGATGAGCGCCGGCTCGCCGCTGTACCGCGGCTACTACGCCGACGTCGACCAGGTGATCGCCGAAGACCCGCTGCGGGTGCTGTTCAAGTTCAAGCACAGCAACAACCGTGAACTGCCGCTGATCCTCGGCCAACTGACGGTCCTGCCCAAGCACTGGTGGGAAAGCCGCGACTTTGCCAAGAGCAACCTGGAAGTGCCCCTGGGCAGCGGCCCCTACCGGGTGACCGCGGTCAAGGCCGGACGCTCGATCCGCTACGAGCGGGTCAAGGACTACTGGGGCCGCGACCTGCCGGTCAACCGCGGCTTCTACAACTTCGACGTGATCACCAGCGATTACTACCGCGACAACACCGTGGCCCTGGAAGCCCTCAAGGCCGGGCAGTTCGACTACTGGCTGGAGATGAGCGCGAAGAACTGGGCCAACGCCTACAACACCCCGGCCGTGGCCCAGGGCCGCTTGATCAAGGAACAGATCGCCAACGGCAACCCCACCGGCATGCAGGGTTTTGTCTTCAACACCCGCCGGCCGCTGTTCCAGGACGTGCGGGTACGCCACGCCCTGAGCCTGCTGCTGGATTTTGAATGGAGCAACAAGCAGCTGTTCAATGGCGCCTACACCCGCACCCGCAGTTACTTCGAGAACTCGGAGATGGCCGCCACCGGCCTGCCGGGCCCGGAGGAGCTGGCGATTCTCGAACCGCTGCGGGGCAAGATCCCGCCCCAGGTGTTCGACCAGGCCTTCTCGCCTTCGGTGTGCGACGGCAGCGGCATGATCCGCGCCCAGCAGCGCCAGGCCTACCAACTGCTGCAGGAAGCCGGCTGGCGCATCGTCGACGACAAGATGGTGGACGCCCATGGCAAACCGGTGGTGATCGAGTTCCTCCTGGCCCAGACCGAGTTCGAGCGGGTGCTGCTGCCGTTCAAGCGCAACCTGGCCGACCTGGGCATCGACCTGGTGATCCGCCGGGTCGACGTGTCCCAGTACATCACCCGGGTGCGCTCGCGGGACTTCGACATGATCGTCGGCAGCTTTCCCCAGTCCAACTCCCCGGGTAACGAGCAGCGCGAGTTCTGGATGTCCTCCAGCGCCGACAAGCCCGGCAGCCGCAACTACATCGGCCTCAAGGACCCGGCCATCGACACCCTGGTGGAAAGCCTGATCAACGCCGATTCGCGCGCCAGCCTGGTGGCCCACGCCCGGGCCCTGGACCGGGTCCTGCAATGGGGCTACTACGTGATCCCCAACTGGCACATCAAGACCTGGCGCGTGGCCTACTGGGATCACATCGGCCACCCGCAAGTCGCGCCCAAGTACGACATCGGCATCAACACCTGGTGGATCAAACCCGATGCCAAGCCTGCCGTAGAACCGGCCCCGGACCAGGCGGCCACAGCCGACAGGGAGCAATGACATGCTGGCCTATATCGTTCGCCGACTGCTGCTGATCATCCCCACCCTGCTGGGCATCCTGCTGATCAACTTCGTGATCATCCAGGCCGCCCCCGGCGGGCCGGTGGAGCAGATGATCGCCAAGCTCGAAGGTTTCGACGGCGCCACCAGCCGCATCGCCGGCGGCGGCGCCGAAGTCTCGGTGGCCGGCTCCAGCTACCGTGGCGCCCAGGGCCTGGACCCGGCGCTGATCAAGGAAATCGAGCACATGTACGGCTTCGACAAGTCGGCGCCGGAACGCCTGTGGATCATGATCAAGAACTACGCCACCCTGGATTTCGGCAACAGCTTCTTCCGTGACGCCAAGGTGGTGGACCTGATCAAGGAAAAGATGCCGGTGTCCATCTCCCTCGGGTTGTGGAGCACCCTGATCATGTACCTGGTGTCGATCCCCCTGGGGATCGCCAAGGCCACCCGCCACGGTAGCCACTTCGATGTCTGGACCAGCTCGGCGATCATCGTCGGCTACGCGATCCCGGCCTTCCTGTTCGCCATCCTGCTGATCGTGGTGTTCGCCGGCGGCAGCTATTTCAACTGGTTCCCGTTACGCGGCCTGACCTCCAACGACTTCGACCAGCTGAGCTGGGGCCGCAAGATCCTCGATTACTTCTGGCACCTGGCGCTGCCGGTCACAGCCCTGGTGATTGGCCACTTCGCCACCATGACCCTGCTGACCAAGAACAGCTTCCTCGACGAGATCAACAAACAGTACGTGGTCACCGCCAAAGCCAAGGGTCTGACCCAGCGCCGGGTGCTCTACGGTCACGTGTTCCGCAACGCCATGCTGTTGGTGATCGCCGGCTTCCCCTCGGCCTTCATCGGCATCTTCTTCACCGGGTCCCTGTTGGTGGAGGTGATTTTCTCCCTCGACGGCCTGGGCCTGATGAGCTTCGAGGCGGCGATCAACCGCGACTACCCGGTGGTGTTCGGCACCCTGTTCATCTTCACCCTGCTGGGGCTGGTGGTGAAACTGATCGGCGACCTGACCTACACCCTGGTGGACCCACGCATCGACTTCGACAGCCGGGAGCATTGAGATGAACCTGTCCCCCCTCAATCGCCGGCGCTTCGAGCGCTTCAAGGCCAACAAACGCGGCTGGTGGTCGCTGTGGCTGTTTTTGGTGCTGTTCGTCCTCAGCCTGGGCGCCGAACTGATCGCCAACGACAAGCCGCTGGTGGTGCACTACGAAGGCGGCTGGTACTTCCCGGCCCTCAAGCGCTACCCGGAAACCACCTTCGGCGGCGAATTCCCCCTGGAAGCCAACTACAAGAGCCCCTACATCCGCGAGCTGCTGGCACAGAAGGACGCCTGGGTGCTGTGGGCGCCGATCCCCTACAGCTACCAGAGCATCAACTACGACCTGCGGGTGCCGGCCCCGGCGCCACCCTCGACGGACAACCTGCTGGGCACCGACGACCAGGGCCGCGATGTGCTGGCCCGGGTGATCTACGGGTTTCGCATCTCGGTGCTGTTCGCCCTGACCCTGACCATCCTCAGCTCGATCATCGGGGTCATCGCCGGCGCCCTGCAGGGCTTCTACGGCGGCTGGGTGGACCTGGCCGGGCAACGCTTCCTGGAAATCTGGTCCGGGC
This sequence comes from Pseudomonas sp. RC4D1, assembly GCF_018390395.1. Classification (NCBI taxonomy): domain Bacteria; kingdom Pseudomonadati; phylum Pseudomonadota; class Gammaproteobacteria; order Pseudomonadales; family Pseudomonadaceae; genus Pseudomonas; species Pseudomonas sp. RC4D1. The sequence goes on along the minus strand of NZ_JAHBAW010000003.1, from coordinate 721,631 downwards.
TGCCGGTGCTCTACCTGCTGATCATCCTGGCCAGCTTCGTGCAGCCCAACTTCTGGTGGCTGCTGGGGATCATGCTGCTGTTTTCCTGGATGAGCCTGGTGGACGTGGTGCGCGCCGAGTTCCTGCGCGGGCGCAACCTGGAATACGTGCGCGCGGCCCGGGCCCTGGGCATGCAGAACGGCGCCATCATGTTCCGCCACATCCTGCCCAACGCCATGGTCTCCACCATGACCTTCATGCCCTTCATCCTCACGGGCGCCATCGGCACCCTCACCGCCCTGGACTTCCTCGGCTTCGGCCTGCCGCCGGGGGCGCCGTCCCTGGGCGAGCTGGTGGCCCAGGGCAAGTCCAACCTGCAGGCGCCCTGGCTGGGCATCAGTGCCTTTGCCGTGCTGGCGCTCATGCTCAGCCTGCTGGTGTTTATCGGCGAATCCGCCCGCGATGCCTTCGACCCGAGGAAATGACATGACCCAGGACACTCTGATCGAAGTCCGCGACCTGGCGGTGGAGTTCGTCGCCGGCGCCCAGTGCCAGCGCGTGGTGGAAGGCATCAGCTTCGACATCAAGCGCGGCGAAACCCTGGCCCTGGTGGGGGAAAGCGGCTCCGGCAAATCGGTGACCGCCCACTCGATCCTGCGCCTTTTGCCCTACCCCCTGGCCCAGCACCCATCCGGCAGCATCCAGTACGCCGGGCACGACCTGCTGACCCTGAACGAGAAGACCCTGCGCCACATTCGCGGCAACCGCATCGCCATGATCTTCCAGGAACCCATGACCTCGCTGAACCCGCTGCACAGCATCGAGAAGCAGATCAACGAAGTGCTGGGCATCCACAAGGGCCTGACCGGCAAGATCGCCAGCAAGCGCACCCTGGAACTGCTGGAACTGGTGGGCATTCCCGAGCCGCACAAGCGCCTCAAGGCCCTGCCCCACGAACTCTCCGGCGGCCAGCGGCAACGGGTGATGATCGCCATGGCCCTGGCCAACGAGCCGGAGCTGCTGATCGCCGACGAACCGACCACCGCCCTGGACGTCACCGTGCAGTTGAAGATCCTCGAGCTGCTCAAGGAACTGCAGGCGCGCCTGGGCATGGCCTTGCTGCTGATCAGCCACGACCTGAACCTGGTACGGCGCATTGCCCACCGGGTCTGCGTCATGCAAAAGGGCTGCATCGTCGAGCAGGCGTCCTGTGAGGAGCTGTTCCGCGCGCCGCAGCATCCCTACACCCGGGAATTGCTGGCCGCGGAGCCCAGCGGCACCCCGGCGAACAACCCGATCGGCCCGCCGTTGCTGGAAGTGGACAATCTCAAGGTCTGGTTCCCGATCAAGAAAGGCCTGCTGCGCAGCACCGTGGATCACGTCAAGGCGGTGGACGGCATCCACTTCAGCCTGCCCCAGGGCCAGACCCTGGGCATCGTCGGCGAAAGCGGCTCGGGCAAGTCGACCCTGGGCCTGGCGATCCTGCGCCTGATCGCCAGCCAGGGCGGGATTCGTTTCGAGGGGCAGCAGCTGGACGCCCTGTCCCAGCACCAGGTGCGGCCGCTGCGGCGGGAAATGCAGGTGGTGTTCCAGGACCCCTTTGGCAGCCTCAGCCCGCGCATGAGCGTGAGCCAGATCGTTGGCGAAGGCTTGCGCATTCACAAGATCGGCAGCGAACAGGAGCAGGAACAAGCGATCATCGAAGCGCTCAAGGAAGTCGGCCTGGACCCGGACACCCGGCACCGCTACCCCCATGAGTTTTCCGGTGGCCAGCGTCAGCGCATCGCCATCGCCCGGGCCCTGGTGCTCAAGCCGCGGCTGATCCTGCTGGACGAGCCGACCTCGGCCCTGGACCGCACCGTGCAGCGCCAGGTGGTGGAACTGCTGCGCAACCTGCAACGCAAGTACAACCTGACCTACCTGTTCATCAGCCACGACCTGGCGGTGGTCAAGGCCCTGAGCCACCAGTTGATGGTGATCAAGCACGGCCAGGTGGTGGAACAGGGTGACGCACGGCATATCTTCGACGCCCCGCAACACCCTTACACACAGCAACTGCTGGAAGCCGCCTTCCTGGCTCCGGCACACGCCCAATAACCTGCAACAGGAGTAGCTACTTATGGGTTTTCTCGCTGGGAAGCGTGTCCTGATCGTCGGTGTCGCCAGCAAGCTGTCGATCGCCTCCGGCATTGCCGCCGCCATGCACCGTGAAGGCGCCGAGCTGGCCTTCACTTATCAGAACGAAAAACTCAAGGGCCGGGTCGAGGAGTTCGCCGCCGGCTGGGGCTCCAGCGCCGAGCTGTGCTTCCCTTGCGACGTGGCCAGCGACGAGCAGATCGCCCAGGTCTTCACCGAGTTGGGTAAACAATGGGACGGCCTGGACTGCATCGTCCACTCAGTAGGCTTCGCCCCGGGCGATCAACTCGAAGGCGACTTCACCGACGCCACCACCCGCGAAGGCTTTCGCATTGCCCACGACATCAGCGCCTACAGCTTCGTGGCCCTGGCCAAGGCCGGTCGCGAGCTGATGAAGGGCCGCAACGGCAGCCTGCTGACCCTGTCCTACCTGGGTGCCGAGCGCACCATGCCCAACTACAACGTGATGGGCATGGCCAAGGCCTCGCTGGAAGCCGGCGTGCGCTACCTGGCCGGTTCCCTGGGCCCGGAAGGCACTCGGGTCAACGCCGTCTCCGCCGGCCCGATCCGCACCCTGGCTGCCTCGGGGATCAAGAACTTCCGCAAGATGCTGGCGGCCAACGAAGCCCAGACCCCGCTGCGGCGCAACGTCACCATCGAGGAAGTCGGCAACGCCGGCGCCTTCCTCTGCTCGGACCTGGCCTCCGGCATCAGCGGCGAGATCATGTACGTGGACGGCGGTTTCAACACTACCGCCATGGGCAACCTCGACGAGTGATTGCTGGCTGCGGCGAGGGGGCTTGCGCACTCGCCACCCTGCCCCCTCCGGCTCATTGCAAAGGCCGAACATGAAGCTGTGCTATCTGTTGCTCGTACTTTTTCTAGCCGGCTGCGACCACACTCAAGATAAAGCCCCGAATAAAACCCAGAGCAGCGTCGCACGCCTGCACATCCCCTTGGGCACACCGGTTGCCGAGTTCCTGGAAAAGAGCCCGGTGAGCTTTACCGCCGACTGCCTGGATGCGGTCAACCTATGTTGGTATGAGGCGGATCGTCAGGGAGCACTCCTTGACCTGAGCCTGGCCCAGCCCGAGGGCACGCTTGAACTGGATCAGGTGGCCGGGCTGCTGATTGCCGTTGATGGCAATACCTCAAACACCATCCAGGCATTGAACATCGACCTTCGCGGGCTGCCGGACAACAGCACTCACGAGGCCAACAAGGCGCTTGTCTATAACCTTCTCAGGACGTTGAAGAACGCTGGATGGCAAAAATACTACTTCCCTTCCGACCCCCGAATAGCCGCTGGCGAGTTGCACAAGCTGGACTGGAAGGAAAGCCTCCTGGGTACCCAGCCACTCAGCCACCCGCTGTTCGATGCCAACCATGAGATGAGCCTTGAGCAGTGGCTGGGCAACAACATGTTCTATGACTGGTATCTCTATCACGGCAACTACATTGCGCATGTCCGAGCCCTGCGCTACGACTCGAAAAGCGCCCCCCTGCAAAGCGCTGTCTACTTGATAAGCCTGAACCTGATGTCCCTGGACACGTTCTGGACCCGCGACTTTGCAGAGGCACAAAGAGCCCAATGGAGAACCCTGTTCCCTGCGCATTTGAAAGAACGGCTGCAACGTCGCTCAGAAGTTGAAAGCCGAGCCAGGGCGGCCGGGGTCGACATCGAGGAAAGCTATAGCCCACCGCTGATGGAGCGCGGCCAATAGCGCCCTGCCACTGACGCCCTTCCCTGCCCCGCGTCACCGGGCAGGGCTTGGCGGCAGCAACCCTCAGCGAGCCCGCTTGCCAGCCTGCTTGTGCAGGTACATGGCCTTGTCGGCGTCCGCCAGCAACGCCTCGATGTCAGGATGGCGTCCGGCGTCGTATTCGATCTGGCCGACGCTGAAGCGGATGTCGTAGCCACGTTTCAGGGTGGCGTTGCGTTCATTGAGGAGCTCACCGAGGCGCGCCATGATCGCCGAAGTCTCGACGTGATCGGCAGCGCTCAGCAGGGCCACGAACTCATCGCCGCCCAGGCGGCCAATCACATCGCTCTCGCGAAAGGCAATGCGCAGCACATCGGCAAAGGTCTTCAATGCCCCGTCGCCTTCGGCATGGCCGAAGCTGTCGTTGATGTGCTTGAACTCGTTGAGGTCGAAAAACAGCAGGGTCGCCGGCTTCTTCAAGCGCTTGCAGACCCCGAGGGCGTGCCGGGCCAGGGCTTCGAAGCCGCGGCGATTGGACAGCAGGGTCATCTCATCCATGCTGGCCATCTGTACCGCTGCCAGCTCCTGCTCGGCCATGCGCGCCAGGTCCCGCAGCAAGGCGCGCTCCTCATCGTCCAAGTCCCGGGGCTTGACGTCGATCAGGCACAGGGTGCCTAGCTTGCTGCCATTGGGCACGGTCAATGGGCAACCGGCATAGAAACGAATTCCCGGCTCGCCGACGACCAGCGGGTTGTCATGGAAACGCTCGTCCAGCTCGGCGTCGCAGACGGTGAGAATCTGGTCACCGAGAATGGCGTGGCCGCAGAAGGAAATATCCCGCGAAGTCTCGGTGGCGCTCAGCCCCACACAGGACTTGAACCATTGCCGGTCGCTATCCACCAGGCTGACCAGGGCGATCGGCACATTGAACAGGCGCTTGGCCAGCCGGGTCAGGCGGTCGAAGCGCTCTTGCGGCGAAGTATCGAGGACATTCAGCTCGCGCAGGGTCTGAATTCGCAGGGCCTCATTGTTGGGTTTGCTTGGGTACAACATCGCTGACTCCATTCGCGGCTAAGACCGCAAGCGTAGTCCAGTTTGACCACCGCCTTACTGGTAACGATGTGGCTCGATGTCGCTACTTGATGCGTGTCAACGCCGTGGCGTCAGCAGAATCCGCGCATATCCGCCAACGAACAGGGCAAACGCCAGCGCCCCCAGCACCGCCGAGCCCCCTAACCCCAAACTGCTGAACGGCACCAGCAGCACCCGACACACCGCCGCCAGGAACAGCAAGGCGAAAGCACCAGCCATGGCCCCGGTCACCTGCAGCGGCCGCCCGCTGTGGCCAAGACTGACCCGGGCGATCATTCCCAGCACCAGCCCGCCCAGGCCGCCCACCGCCAGAGCATGGGTCACCAGGCTCTGCGGCACGGCCCAGCCCAGGTGCCAGAGCGCCATGCCCAGGGTCGCCAGGGCCAGCCACAGGTACGCCAGGTACAGCGACCAGAGCAGCGGCACGCGCCACAGCCGCGGCTGGTGCCAGCGCCACAGGCGCCAGCCATGCAGGCCCACCAGCACGGCAAACACCGGCGCCAGCCAGCCGTGCGGGGCCTCGCCGCCGCCCAGGGCCATGGACAGTGCCACCAGCAGGCTGCCCACCAGCAGCACCCGGGTCGGCCAGGGCGATGCCGGCGCCGCGGGCGGCAGTTGCAGGCCGCGCTGGATGAAGAAACCGATCACCCGCCCGCCGATCACCGTCATCAAGGTCGCCACCAGCCACAAGGCGCCCAGTTCGCCACGCCGCTGCCAGCTGTCCTGGTGCTCCAGCAGGCCCCACAGGGTCAGGCCCTGAAACAGCGCCAGCAGCCCCAGCACCACGACCATGGGGTAATTCTCGCGCTTGCCGGCGCACCACAGCTCGCGCCCGATGACGGCCACCAGCAGCGGTATGAAGGCCAACTGCACGCTGAGGAACAGCGGGACCGGCAGCGGCAGCCACCAGGCCAGGCGCCCCGCCAGCCAAACCAGCCACAGCAACAGCAGCGGGGTGCGGCTCAGGCCCGGACGGCCGGTCCAGTTGGCCACCGCCGTGAGCAGGAATCCGGCAATGATCGCCACCGCGAAGCCAAAGAGCATTTCGTGACGGTGCCATGCCAGCATCCCGGCCACCGGTTGCAGGCCACTCAGGGCGCCGTGCAGCCACAGCCCCCAGCCCAGCAGGGCCAGGCAGGCAAAGGCGGCTCCCGCCAGGAAAAACGGCCGGAAGCCCAGGCTCCACAATGGCTGTGCGGCCCATTGCCGCCAACGTTCAGGCAAAGACACAGGCCGCCCTCCCCGGAATCAGGACAGACAGTGGCCAATTGCAGTAGCGGATCATCGTGGGGCTCCTCGGCCAATCAGTGGCGATATGCCCCATCCCCATCACGATTCATGCCAGCGCCAGATCTGCCGCAAACCGCGGTCCTGCGCTTTGCACAGTCTTTTTGACAACGAGCAAAAAAGGTCATTAAGACGACAATAAAGTCAATATGACCGCAAACCCCAAGCTGCGTTTTGCCAGCTGCAGTTGTTGCTGGGCGTCGAGAAACAGTGCCTGCGGATCGCTCCCCAGTGGCAGGGTCAAGCGTTGCCACGCCCGGATCGCCCGGCCTTCAGGTCGCCCCCTTGACGCCGCCGCTCAGTCTTCGCTGGCCGCCAGGGCACTGCGCGCCCGCTGGCTGACAAAACCGGGAATCTGCTCCCCGGGCAAGGACTTGCTGAAGTACCAGCCCTGGATGATCAACTCCGAACTGGACTGCAAGAAATCCAGCTGCTCACCGGTCTCCACCCCTTCGACCACCACCTGGAGCTTGAGGGTTTCGCAAAAACGCAGCAGACCGTTGAGCACCTGGGCACCCTTGGGCTCGCGCTGGGCCAGGACGAAGCTGCGGTCGATCTTGATCCCGTCCACCGGAAACTGATGCAGGTAGCTCAAGGCCGAGAAGCCGGTGCCGAAGTCGTCGATATAGACCCGCGCGCCCAGGGCATGCAATTTGCCGATCCATTGCTGGGTCAGCAGCGCATCCCCCACCAGGGCGTCCTCAGTGATCTCCACCGACACCTGGCCATGGGCCCGGGCCAGAATCTCCAGCAGGCGCCGGCCATGTTCCGCCGAGGCCAGGGTGGCGCTGGAGATATTGATGGTGATGGGCAACTCGAACCCGATCTTGCTCCAGGCCAGGTGCTGGCGCACCGCCTGGGACGCCACCCAGAAATCCACCTCGGGCATCAGCCCGGCCTGCCCCAGCCATTGCAGCAGCTCCCAGGGCGACTTGACCTGCCCCTGGGCATCCCGGGCACGGATCAGCGCCTCGCACCCCGTACACAGACCACTGCCCTTGGCCACCTGGGGCTGATACTCCAGGTGGAAGTCGTAGCCGCTCAACTGCTGGATCCGCGCCAGTTGCAAGGACTGCTGGGCCGCCTGTTTGTAGGCCGCCACCATCGGGTCCAGCTCCAACAGCCGGCCGCGCTCCTCAAGGCCATGGAAGGTGGCGTCGAAGGCCTTCAGGTACACCTGCTCGCTGCCTTCGCCCTGGCGCTGGATGCTGCGCACATAAGGCGTGTAGATCAGCGTACCGACGCCCAGCAGCACCAGTTGCAGGAGCACCGCGCCCCAATCGCCCTGGGTGCTCAGGTAGGCATTGAGCAGCACCGGTGAGGTAAAGGGCACACTGACCAGCGCCGGGCTCACCCAGCCCTGCTGCACCACCAGCAGTGCCAGGCAGGCATTGACCATGGGCACCAGCATGAACGGCACCAGCAAGCGCGGGTTGAGAATGATCGGCAGGCCGAACAGCAGCAGTTCGTTGACGTTGAACAGCGACAGCGCCAGGCTCGCCAGCGCCAGCAGGCGCATGGAACGGCTCTTGGAAAAACCGAGGATCGCCAGCACCAGGGCCAGGGAGCCGCCGGAGCCGCCAATAAAGGCGAAACAGCCCAGCAAGCCACTGTTGAGGGCATAGCGCAGGGGCTGCCCGGCAGCGTGATCGGCGGCATTGAGGGCCACCGCCTGATCCATCACCTCCATCAACGGCTGCATGGCGTAGGTGCCGTGAATGCCGAAGAACCACAGCAGGGAGTTAGTCGTGGTCAAAAGGATCGCGTTGAAGTAGGGATAGTCCAGGCTGTCGATGTCGATCGGGCCTTGCACGTAGGCAAAGTCGTGGACCTGCAACAGCGACTGCAGCACCGCCACCAGCGCCAGGGACGTCAGCACCCCCGGCAGCACCATATTGATAGTGCCCTTGAGGTTGTGCCCCACCAGCCCCTCGTCCACCAGCCGTGTCCAGCGTCGGCGATGCAGCCAGGCCATGACCGGGACATTGACCAGAGGCGAGGCAATGGCAATGAACAGCACGAACGTCGCCGACGCCAGCGGATAGTCCCGCAGCAGGTAGATGGCGATCACCACATGGGACAGGCAGAGAAAGGCCACCGGCAGTTGGGGCAAGCGGTACTGGATCGCCAGCATGTAGCCGATGGACGCCGCCACCAGTAAGGGGATGATCGAACTGATGCGCTTGTGCAGCCCGGCCAGCAAGTCCACCAGGGTACTGGGAGCCCCCAGGGCCTGGGCGCATTGGGCCAGTATCAGGAATACCGCCGAAACCAGCAGACAGGGCAACAGCCAGAGCAGCCCCTCACGTATCGAACGCAAGGACTCGGCGCCCGCCAGGAGCGCCAGGCGGTGGGTGAAAAACAGCTTGAACCTCGGTTGCCGCATCAACCTCTCCCTCTGCCACTGCATGCCCGCCCCCCGCAGACGGCGCCGTCACAGCCTGGCAAGCGGGTTGCACAGCCCAGCCGTGACAATCGGATGCAAGCGACGATACCACTGAAGAAACCCCTGCCAGCAAGCATTGAATACAGGGGGCCTGAGTGTTTTATCGCCTCCCGGGCGCCAGACTTGATGTCTTTTTCCAAGGTTCGGGCCTGATCGGCAGCCGCACAACGGCGAATCGATATCATTTGCAGGGCATTCGGGCTTTTGCTTTAATCGCGATCAATTCCCATTTACAGCCCAGCCTGTCACCGGACCACGCCCTTGCCCTCGACGCCACCCGCCAGCCCCGCTGTGGTCCACCACCTCTACGACGCCCATCACCGCTGGCTCTACGAGTTGCTGCGACGGCGCCTGAACCATGCCTGGGATGCCGCCGACCTGGCCCACGAGATCTTCGTCCGTGTGCTCAAGCGTCCACCCCAGCTCGATGGCGAGGTCCAGCAACGTTCCTATCTGGCCACCATTGCCCGAGGCCTGTGCATCGATCACTGGCGCCGCCGGCAACTGGAACAGGCCTGGCTCCAGGCCCTGGCGGCGCGGCCCCAGGCGGTGCAACCGTCCCCGGAGCAACGGGCGATCATCGTCGAGACCCTGCACGAAGTGGACGCCATGCTCGGCCGCCTGCCCCAGCGGGTACGCGAGGCCTTTATCCTGGCGCAACTGCACGGGCGCCCCTACAGAGAGATTGCCATCGAGCTGGGCGTCTGCGAGCGCATGGTGAAGAAGTACCTGGCCCAGGCCCTGGTGCATTGCGCACTGCTGGAGGCCGAACTCGATGGCCTGCTGGTGGAGTAGAACGCCATGAGCGAACACACCAGCAACCGGTTGAGCCACGCCAGCCTGCAACAGGCCGCCCATTGGTACGTGCAACTCCAGGACGAAGCCGTCAGCGACGAGCAGCGTCGTCACTGGCAGGCCTGGTTCGAGCAGACCCCGGAACACCGCCAGGCCTGGGGTTATGTGCAGCGGGTCAGCCAGCGCCTGCTGCCGTTGCAGGACGCCGCGGCCCAGCAAGCCGCCGGCCAGGCCTTGCGCGGTGACCGGCGCCCGGCGCTGGCACGGCGCCAGGTGCTCGGCGGCCTGTTGTTGATCGGCCTGGGCTGGGGCACCTGGCGCGGTACAGCGCTGCCCCAGGCACTGGGCCGTTGGCGGGCGGACTTCGCCACCGGCACCGGGGAAGTGCGCGATGCCCGCCTCAGCGATGGCACTCACCTCTGGCTCAATGCCCTGAGTGCGCTGGATGTGCGCTACAGCGCCCTGGAGCGGCTGTTGCTGCTGCACCAGGGAGAAATCCTCATCGACACCGCCAAGGACCCGCAGCGCCCCTTCCTGGTGGACACCGAACATGGACGGCTGCAGGCCCTGGGCACTCGCTTCAGCGTGCGCCGGGACGGGCAACGCACCCTGCTCAATGTCTACGCCGGGGCCGTGCAAGTACGCAACGCCGAAGGGGGCCAGGTGCAGGTGGTCAACGCCGGCCAGCAACTGGCCTTCGACGCCCGCGCACTGGGCCCGCTGCTGGGCGCCAGCGCGGCCCGCGAGGCCTGGAGCCGCGGCCTGTTGCTGGCCGACAACCTGCCGCTGGAGCACCTGCTCGATGAGTTGGGACGCTATCGCCCGGGGCACCTGGGCTGTGACCCGGCCATTGGCCGCCTGCCGGTGATGGGGGCCTTTCCCCTGCACGACTCCGACCAGGCCCTGGCGCTGCTGGAGGCTGCCCTGCCGGTGCGCGTCAAGCGTCTGGCCTCCTGGTGGGTGACCCTTGAACCCCGGGCCTGAACACGCGGTGAGCTTTTTTTTCAGGTTGCGGTTCCCTTTTGTCTTTCTGGTTCGGTTAACCCGGTAACAGCTCTCACATTACCGATCCACAAGGGAACCTCATGCCAACCCCCAGCCGTCCCCGCCTGCGCCTGTCCCTGCGTCCCCTGACCCTGTGCAGCGCCCTTCTGTGCCTGCCCGCGCCCTGGGCCCAGGCCGCCGAAAACCCCACCAGCCAACAAGCGGACAGCCAGCGCCAGACCTACAACATCGGCCCCGGCCCGCTGGTCACCGTGCTCAATCGCTTCGCCGAACAGAGCACAGTCTTTGTCGCCGGCCACAATGACCTCGCCGCCGGCAAGCAGAGTCCCGGTCTGCGGGGCCGCTACAGCGTCGAGCAAGCCCTGCAACAGTTGCTGCAAGGCAGCGGCCTGCAAGCCCAGGCCGTCAGCGGCGGCTATGTGCTGCAAGCTCTCCCGGCCCACAGCGGCCCGCTGCAACTGGGCACCACCCAGGTCTCGGCCCAGGGCCTGGGCGCCGTCACCGAGGACAGCCACCTCTACACCACCGGCGCCAGCGCCTCGGCCACCGGCCTCAACCTGTCGCTGCGGGAAACCCCGCAATCGGTGACCGTGATCACCCGCCAGCAGATGGACGACCAGGGCACCAGCAGCATTGCCGACACCCTGCGCCGGGCCCCCGGGGTCAGCGTGCAGAACTACGACAGCGAGCGCTGGGAGTTCTCCAGCCGCGGCATGCCCATCACCAACTTCCAGTACGACGGCGTCAACACCACCTACGACGGGGTCTACGACTACGGCACCACCAGCACCGACATGGCGACCTTCGACCGGGTGGAGATCATCAAGGGCGCCACCGGCCTGATGACCGGCTCCGGCGACCCGTCGGCCACCGTCAACCTGATCCGCAAACGCCCGACCCGTGAGTTCAAGGCCTCGGTCACCGGCACCGTCGGCTCCTGGGACAACTACCGCAGTGAAGGCGATATCTCAGGCCCGCTGACCGAAAGCGGCAACCTGCGCGGGCGTTTTGTCGGGGTCTATCAGGACCGCAGCTCGTACCTGGATCACTACCAGAACACCAAGGACATCGCCTACGGCATTCTCGAAGCCGACCTGACCCCGGACACCTTGCTGACGGTGGGCCTGGACCAGCAGAACACCCGCTCCCGGGGCGCCACCTGGACCGGCTTCCCGATGTACTTCAGCGACGGCTCGCGCACCCGCTTCTCGCGCTCGTTCAACCCGGCCACCGACTGGAGCCGCCGCGACTTCAACAACCAGACCCTGTTCACTTCCCTGGAACAGCAACTGGCCCATGACTGGACCCTGAAGGTCAGCTACGACCGCCTGCGCCGCCAGCACGACACCCTGTTGGGCTCCGCCAGCGGCGGCAATCCGAACCCGACCACCGGTGACGGCATGTTCATGTACATGGGCAAGTTCAAGGGCGAGCAGATTCAGGACAACCTGGACATCAACCTGCATGGGCCCTTCAGCCTGTTCGGCCGCGAGCACGAGCTGATCGCCGGTTTCATGCTGATGAACGCCAGACAGGACATCCCGGTCCACGGCTCGGTGTACCCGCCGGTGGGCGGCAGCATTTACCAGTGGCGCGGCGAGTTCGCCAAGCCGGACATCCCGAAGATCGGCGACAACGACATCCTCCAGCGCCAGACCGGCGCCTACCTGGCCACCCGGCTCAAGCCCACCGACGAGCTGGCGGTGATCCTCGGCACCCGGGTCAGCGACTTCAAGGGCATCGACAACACCCACTACATCGATCCAACCAGGGCCGACGTACGCCTGCGCTATCAGCAAACAGGTGTGGTCACCCCCTATGCCGGGCTGATCTATGACCTGAATGACACCTACTCGGTCTACACCAGCTACACCAACATCTACCAGCCGCAGATGAGCAAGGACGTCAGCGGCAAACTGCTCGACCCGGTGGAAGGCGACAGCTATGAGGCGGGGATCAAGGCCGAGTACCTGGACGGCCGGGTCAATGCCAGCTTCGCGGTGTTCCGCATCGAGCAGGACAACGTCGCGCAACTGGTCAGCGGCTGGAGCACCGAGGGCATCTACAAGCCGATCGAGGGTTCCACCACCAAAGGCTTCGAGGTCGAGGTGGCCGGCGAGCTGCGCGAAGGCTGGAACCTGTCCGCCGGCTACAGCTACAACCACACCCGCGACGCCAACAACGACTATGTCTACGGCTCGGTCCTGCAAACCACCGCGCCACAACAGGTGGCCCGGCTGTTCACCACGTATCGCCTGTCCGGGGCCTGGGAACGCCTGACGCTAGGGGGCGGGGTCAACTGGCAGAGCGATTTCTTCGGCAAGGTGTTCCAGCCCGATCCCAACGATCCGGTCAATGGCGGACACGATTCACGCATCACCCAGGACAGCTACTACCTGGTGGATGCCATGGCCCGCTACCAGTTCAACTCGCACCTGAGCTCGACCCTGAATGTGAAGAACCTGTTCGACAAGCAGTACTACACGGGCCTGGGCAACTTCGGCACCGGTTTCTACGGTGAACCCCGCAGCCTGCAACTGACCACCCGCTGGGACTTCTGAGGCCGCGCCCGGCAGCTGATCTGCGGTGCACCGCCCCTGTGCCGGGTTGAATACGTTCCAGCGTGATCAACCCGCAGAGGACCGACACCATGCAGCGCATTCAAACCATCACCCCCTGCCTGTGGTTCGACTACAAGGCGCAGATGATGTGCGCCACCGACCCAAGCCGCTCGCAACGGGTGATGCAGGCCCTGCTGGGGATGAAAAAAATCGATATCGACCAACTGCAACGGGCCTTTGACGGCAAGAGCTAATACACTCGCGTCAGCTCCCGCTGATGGAACCTTCAGGATGAAACCTGCCCTGCCCCCCGACCAGGCGCCGCAGTTCTGGCGCGATCCGGCCTTGCCGTTCATCGAGGCCCGCGCCATCGCCGATGGCCGCAAGGTCTGCTACAGCCGCCACGCCCATGAACAGTTCTCCATCGGCAGCATCACCGCCGGCCAGAGCACCTACCTCAGCGGGCAATCCCGCTGGCGGGTCAGCGCCGGCACCGTGGTGCTGATGAACCCCGGGGTGGTGCATGCCTGCAACCCCATCGACGACCAGCCCTGGTCCTATCGCATGCTGTACGTCGATACACCCTGGCTCACCGCCCTGCAGCACGAACTGGGCTTCAGCCCGGAGCTGGACTTTCGTCCCTTCAGCACAACCCACAGCCAGGACCCCCAGCTCTTCGCCGAATTTGAGCAGTTGTACCGGACCCTGGTGGACCCCGACGCCGAGCCCCTGCACAAGCACAGCTGCGCGGTGATCTTCTTCAGCGACTTGCAGCAACGCCTGAACCCCGCCGAGCGGCCGCCACGGATCAGCAATGAAAAGCTGCTGCAAGCGGCGCAGTACATCCGTCAGCACTGCACCGAAACGCTGGGACTGGACGATATCTGCCGGGTCGCCGAGCTTTCCCCGTCCTACCTGATCCGCGCCTTCAAGCAGCAATTCGGCATGCCGCCCCACGCCTTCCTGGTCAACCAGCGGGTGCAGTTTGCCCAGGCTCGCCTGCGCAGCGGCGCGCCCATCGCCGAGGTGGCACTGGAGGCCGGCTTTGCCGATCAGGCGCATTTCCAGCGGGCCTTCAAACAGCATCTGGCGGCCACTCCCGGTCAATACCGCGGCCAACGCTAGACCCACAGATAGGCCGCGCTGACAGCCAGCAACGCGGCCATGCAGCGGTTGAACAGACGCATCTGCGCCGGGTTGCTCAGGTAGTGCCGCAAGCAACTGCCGGCATAGGCCCAGCAGGCAATCGACAGGTAGCAGATCAGCAAATACAACCCGGCGAACAACCACACCAGGCCCACGTCCCCGTCGGCGGCAAAAGCGCCCATCCCGGCCACGCAGGCCAGCCAGGCCTTGGGATTGAGCCACTGCATCAGCGCGCCGTACCAGGCCGACGGCGCTCGGGCCGCAGCGTCGGCATCCAGGCGACCATCGTCCCGGGCCAGCTTCCAGGCCATGTACAACAGGAAGGCTATGCCGAACAGGCGAATGCCCTGGGTCAGCAGCGGCCACTGGCGCAGCAGTTCGTGCAACCCCAGGCCAATCAGCACCAGCAACAGGACAAACCCCAGGGTGGCCCCGGCCACGTGGCGCAAACTGGCCCTGAAGCCGAACCGTGCGCCACTGCCCAGGGCCACGATGTTCACCGGCCCCGGGGTGATAGACGCGGCCAGGGCAAAGGCCGCCATGGAAAACACTACGCTCATTGCTTGCCTCTCTTGTCTTGGTCGGAACAACTGCGGGACAAGTTAGGCCAAGGCACCCAGCCGGTATTGAAGAAAATTGCCCTCAGGCTCTGCTAGTGCTGCAAATGATTCAGCGCGCAGTACTGCTCCCACTCCATGTCCACCATCTCGGCGATTTCCCGATGCGCGTGGAGGGTCATCTGGCTCAGTTCCTGGGGCGTTCGAGCAACGAACGACAGGGCCAACTCCCAGGTGCCGATGCCACGCAGCTGGGCTTCTTCGTCAAACAGGAGACCGGCCTGCTGGAGCTGCCAATCGCTCAAGTCCCCGGGCTGCCAGCAGTGGCCCGAGGGCCGCCCGAGCCCCAGCCGGGCAACGAGCTCCGGACGTTCAGAGAGGTACAGCATCAAGGCTTGCTGATAACTGAGCTCAGACATTGGCGTGGCTCTCACTTCAATCAAGTAATCAATGTCGGGCATTGACGCTCTGCCCCTGACCTTCGTCTCAAAACTGTTCGGACAGAGCCTAACTTTTAACAGGTTGATGCCATACAACTGCAACTAATTAAAACGAAATAATAATAGTTCCAGACGATTCGGCCCTGCCAACTGAGTACGGCTGTTTACCGTTTCCATCACTCTGGACATACGAACCCCCTGCCCTGATCAACTTGATCAATTGGCGATTAACAAAAGTTTCTGATTGCCGTTGGCGATCAATTGTTGAAACGGGTCACCAAGGCATTAAGTTCATGAGCGGTAGTTTCCAGATCACCGCCTACTGAAGAGGAGTGCACGGCGATGTCGGCGTTCTGGTCAGAGACCCGGGCAATATTGGTGATCTGCTCGGATATTTCCTCGGCCACATGAGCTTGCTGCTCAGACGCGGCGGCCATTTGCTGGCTCATCTGGTGAATGCGCTCCACCGCCGAGTTGATGCCATTCAGGGCTTCCTGGGTACTGATCACCTGGGCCACCCCGGAACGCGCCTCGATGCTGCCCTGGCGGGCCACCTCCACTGCCTGGCTGGCTACTTCCTGCAAGGTGATGATGATGCGCTGGATGCTCTGCGTGGACTCCCGGGTCTTGGAGGCCAGGGCCCGCACCTCGTCGGCCACCACCGCAAAACCACGGCCCTGCTCGCCGGCACGGGCTGCCTCGATCGCCGCATTGAGGGCCAGCAGATTGGTCTGTTCAGCGATGGACCGGATCATGTTCGCCGCCTGCTGGATGGACTGGGTTTCCTCGGCCAGGCCTTCCACAGAATGGCTGACCGCATCCACGGTGTCCGCCAGCTTCTCGATCACCACCCGGGTTTTCTGGGCTTCCTGGGAACCTACCTGGGTCAGGTTGTTGACCTGATCGGCGGCCGAGGCGGTGTCGTGGATATGCACCGAGACTTCGGAAATCGACGAGGCCATCTGGTTCATGGCTGTGGCGGCCATGTCCGCTTCATCGCGCTGTTTGCCCAGGGCCGTTTCCGCCTGCTTGGACAGGCTCTGGCTGGTAGAGGCCAGGGACGCCGCCTGATTGGCGTAGTCGCCAAGCCGGCTGAGGGCGGTGCGGATTTTCGCCGATTCGCTGATCAGGATCATCTGCAACTGTGCGACCGGGCCGTGTTCGTCGGTGTAGGTGCGCGCGATCAGCTCGCTGTCAAAGCTGCCCAGGGACACCGAACTGATGCGTTGCAACATCTGCCGCGCGCGATAGAAGGCATAACCCTGGACCGCGAAATAACCGGGAACCGCCGCCCCCAGCGCAGCCCAGGGGCCACCCAGCCAGTAGGCCCCGGCCGTGGCCGCCAGGGCCAGCAGCGGCGGCAAGGCAAAGCCGCAGACACTGGCCACCCGGTAGCTCCAGGGCAAGGCCAGGTTGTCGCTGCGCATGCGTTGATACAGGGCGCTGGCGCGCTCTACCTGTTCACGTTCGGGCTTGACCCGCACCGACTCGTAGCCGGCGATCACGCCCTTGCTGAAAATAGGCGTGACATAGGCGTTGACCCAGTAGTGATCGCCGTTGTTGCTGCGATTCTTGACGATGCCCATCCAGCTCTTGCCGTCCTTGAGGTAGGACCACATGTGCGCGAACACCGCTTCGGGCATGTCCGGATGGCGCACGATATTGTGCGGGCTGCCGATCAGTTCTTCCCGACTGAAACCACTGACCGCGACAAACTCGTCATTGCAGTAAGTGATCTTGCCGTGAACATCGGTGGCGGAAATCAGCCGCTGTTCCGCAGGAAACACCAGCTCGCGCTGGGTCACAGGAAGATTGTTTCTCATTCTGAAATGCCTCGCAGGAAAGTATTCAATTGCCATTCACTATCAAACAACAACTTCCGCATCCTGCGATGACCTGAAGACTTCCTCTGCTTACCCGCAGAACTTTCCAGAGCCAAGTCAATTATTGCAAATGGCCACTATCGATCCAGTCGACTTAAGTCTAGGTTCGAGCATTGATCAGAGTGCGGAAAATTCATCACACCACCCCACTTGAACGCGCCGAATTAAAGACTTTTGTGATGTACATCAATATTCGCCCCAAACATAGGAAGCTAACTTTCTAATTATTGAGAAGCATTATTTCCAAAATACCCAGTGCCGCTGCAAACTCCATCTTCCGCCTATGAAAAACAAACTCGTAGAAACCTTCACGCGCGCATTGATCAGTGGCAGATTCCCTTTAACCACTCCCCATTTTTCACCACCACCCGTTGCGCCTCGGACCGATCGGGGCTGGAGTCGCCCTTGATGGACCATCTTGAACTGCGCCCGGCCGCTCGCGACGACTGGCCCTGCCTGGAAAACCTCATGCAGTTCTATCTCTATGAGCTCAGTCAGTGGCTGCCACTCAAATTCGCCGCCCAGGGGCTGTACGCCATCCAGGCCCTGGACGACTACTGGCGCCACCCGGCCACCCATCCCTGGCTGATCCTGGTGGCGGGGGAACTGACCGGCTTTGCCGTCGTCGACCAGCAACGCTGCGACAGCGATGCGCGGTACAACCTCGGCTACCTGTTCATCGCTCGACGGCTGCGCCGCCTGGGCGTCGGCCGGCAGGTGACGCAACAACTGTTCGAGCACTACAAGGGGCCCTGGCAGGTGATGCACTTCAGCGCCAACCTGCCCGCCCGGGATTTCTGGCAGGCCATGCTGCCGGGGCAAACCCCGACACCGATCATCGCCCAGGGCTATCCCGCCAGCCTGTACCGTTGGCCGGGCTGACGCCGCAGCGGCGGCAAGCGGTTCGTTGCGCAGGCTGGGCCCTGCTCGCGGCTTCAACCAGCGCGCCCTGACGACAATGGAAAAGTCCGGGGTGATCACCTACCTTCTCCGGGGCCACCCGCACAGGCCTGACCACCACCTGCCACCTGGCGCTCCATCTCATCTGAAGCAAAGAGCCTCGTCCATGTTGTCGTCCATCACCCGCACCACACGCCTGCTGTTACGTCCACCGACCCTGGACGACCTACCGCAGGCCTGCGCCATCCACGGCGACCCGCAGACCCACCGCTTCAACCCCTGCGGCCCCGACAGCGCCGAAGCCACCAGCGACCGGCTGCACAGCTGGATTGCCCATTGGCAGCAGTACGGCTTTGGCTACTGGGCAATCGCCCGGCTGGACGCACCGCAACAGATCATCGGCTTTGGCGGACTCATGCGGGCGCACTTCGGGCAGGAGGCCGGGCTGAACCTGTACTTTCGCTTCACCCCCGAAGCCTGGGGCCAGGGTTTCGCCAACGAGATGGCCCAGGCGGCCCTGCAACTGGCCTTCGGCGAACTGCTGGCGCCCCGGGTCACCGGCCTGGTGCGGCCCGACAACCTGCCGTCCAGGCGGGCCCTGGAACGCCTGGGGATGACGCTGGACGGCGAGCTGGAGGACTTTCCCGGGCAGCCACCGAGCCTGCTCTACCGGCTCAACGCCCAGGATCACCGGATGACCCGCAGCGGGTGATATGCCGCTGCACTGAATATTTTTTCTCGGCGCTGCATCCAGATACGTCGCTCAGGGGTAGTACCCATAGCAGTCCTGAAAACTGCCGAACCGATCCCCAATGGAGAGCCACCATGCACGCCAAACAACGTCTTCTCTGCCTCAGCGCAACCTTGACCATCGCCTGCCTGGGCGCCCTGCCTGTGGCCCAGGCGCAGAGCGCATTGCCCGACAGCATCAAGGTGCCGGAGGGCCACAAAGTTGCCCTGGAAACCGTGGGCACCGGTGAAATCACCTACGAGTGCCGGGACAAGGCCAATGCACCGGGCGAGACCGAATGGGTCTTCGTCGGCCCCAAGGCGGTGCTCAGCGATCGCAGCGGCAAGGTGCTGGGTGACTACTTCGGCCCACCAGCCACCTGGCAGGCCAAGGACGGTTCGAAGATCACCGGGACCCAGGTCGCCGTGGCGCCGTCCAGCGCCGGCAACCTGCCCTATCAACTGGTCAAGGCCAATCCGGCCGAAGGCAAGGGGCTGATGAGCGGCGTCAGTTACATTCAGCGAGTAGCCCTCAAGGGTGGCGTGGCCCCCAGCAGCGCGTGCACCGCTGCTAACAAGGGCACCCGTGAAACAGTGAAGTACCAGGCGGACTACATCTTCTGGGCGGCCCGCTGATTCGCCACCCAAGATGCAAGGCCAGGCATTGGCAACTGGTCTACGCTGCTGACAGCCACTGCACCGCTTGGGTGGCGGTGGCTGTCATCTGTCGCAGGTAAATGCCCTTGTCTCTACCCGAACCCCTGTTTGACCACGCAGGCTGCATCGCCGCTTGTGCCCGAGGTGAGCGCCAGGCTCTGGAAGCCCTTTATCACGTGGAAGGGCCGCGCTTGCTCGGCGTCGCCAAACGCCTGGTACGCGACACGGCCCTGGCCGAAGACATCCTGCACGACGCCTTTATCCGAATCTGGCAAGGCGCAAGCAGTTTCGACCCCGAACGGGGCAGTGCCCGCGGCTGGATGTTCAGCATCACCCGGCATCTGGCGCTGAATTTCCTGCGCCGCCATGGCCGTGAGGTGCCTATTGAAGAACCTTATGCAGACCACCTGGACACCCTTGACGGGCTGGCCATGAACACAGAGGCAGTCACCGTGCTGGCTGATGCCGGACGTCTTCAGCATTGCCTGGGGCAACTGCCCTCACAGCGCCGCGAGTGTCTCCTGCTGGCCTATCTGGACGGCTATTCACACATGGAGATTGCCGCCAGAACGACCACCCCGCTGGGGACGGTCAAAGCCTGGATCAAGCGCAGTCTCAGTGCTTTACGGGAGTGCCTGGGATGAATATCGGTCCACGGGACGACAGCGATCCCACGCTCCAGGCCCTGGCCAGTGAATATGTCCTGGGCACCCTGGACGCCGAACAACGTCGCCTGCTCGAACAGCGCCTGCCCCATGACCCCGCCCTGCGTAGCGCCGTGCAAAACTGGGAACAGCGCCTGCATCCCCTCACCGCTTTGGCCGCTCCCGTCACGCCGTCGCCCTGGCTTTGGCGGCGTATAGAACGCAGCCTGGAGCAACTGGCTGAACCTGAGTCGGTCTCGGCCGCAAATAGCGCCAGGCGCTTCAACCCTCTGGCGCTGTGGCGCGGATTGGCCGCTGCTGGCCTGGCCGCCAGTGTCCTGTTGGCCAGCCTGCTGATGCTGCGCCCCGATGCCCCTCCCAGTTACCTGGTGGTGCTGGTAGCCCCTCAGGACAAATCACCCGGCTGGGTGGTGCAAGCCAATGACACCCGGGAGTTGCAGTTGATTCCACTGGGCAGCATCGAGGTTCCGGCGGACAAGGCCCTGGAGTTCTGGACCAAGGCCGACGACTGGAAGGGCCCGGTGTCTCTTGGGCTGGTCAAGCCCGGCCAGCCGTTGCGTGTGCCGCTTGATCACCTGCCGCCCCTGCAAACCAACCAATTGTTCGAACTGACCCTGGAAGATCGCCAAGGCTCGGCGGTTGGCAGGCCTACCGGCCCCGTGCAGTTCATCGGCCGCGCCGTCAAGACCCTGTGACCCGCGTAGAACCCGCCTTGACCCGGCGTGGCAGCAGCCAATCAACCGAGCCCTGTTCGAGGATTGACAAACCCCGCGCCGGCTTTTAAAACTGTGCGCCTGATTTCAGAGTCTGCCCCAGCCATGTCCCAAGCCCTTACCCTCGATTCTCGCGCCATTGGCCTGCTGGCCAAGGCCGGAGCCTGGGTGGCTTGCAACTCTAAATCGAAGAAACAGTCGCTCATGTGACCGGGGCGCTGTGTCCCGTCAGATGAGCTGACAGGACATCAAGCGCTACGGACACCCGCCCCCTGCTTAACGCCCTTCTACTCTTCTGACGACGACCCGACGGTCAACCATCAGGAGAACACGCATGTCATCGTTTCAAGGAATCTGGGTCCCCATCGTCACGCCCTTTCACAATGGCGCCATCGACTTTGCCGCCCTGCGGCGCCTGAGCGCCCATCTGCTGGAAAGCGGCGTGGCCGGGCTGGTGGTCTGCGGCACCACCGGCGAAGCCGCGGCCCTGGACAAGGACGAACAACTGGCGGTACTCGACGCCGTGCTCGAACAGGCCCCTGCCGGGCGAGTCATCATGGGCCTGGCAGGCAACAACCTGAAATCGCTGCTGAGCCTGCAAACGGAAATCCTCAAGCGCCCGGTGGCGGCCCTGCTGGTGCCTGCGCCCTATTACATCCGCCCCTCCCAGGCGGCCCTGGAAAGCTTCTTCCACAGCGTCGCCGATGCTTCCAGCGTGCCGCTGATCGTCTACGACATTCCCTATCGCACCGGGGTCAACCTGGATAAGGACACCCTGCTCAACATCGTGCGTCATCCGCGGATTGCAGCGGTCAAGGACTGTGGCGGCAACCTGGACAAGACCCTGGCGCTGCTGGCCAGTGGCGCGGTAGAGGTGTTGTGCGGTGAAGACCTGCAACTGTTCAGCGCCCTGTGCCTGGGGGCTAGCGGCGCCATTGCGGCCGCGGCGCACATTCGTCCGGAGTTGTTCGTGCAGTTGCAGCGCCAGGTGCGGGACCAGCAGCTGGATGCGGCCAGGACCACCTTCCGGCAACTGGTGCCGCTGATTCAGGCGCTGTTCGCCGAGCCCAACCCGGCGCCGGTGAAGGCCCTGCTGGCCCATCAGGGACTGATCGAGCCACACCTGCGGGCACCGATGCAGGATTGCAGCGCCGCCACCGCCGTACACCTGCAAAACCTGTTGGCCGACCTGCCCTGAAGGGGCTTGTCCTACGGAGCATCGGAATTGACGTGCCTGTGGCCCGTAGGAGCTGGCGTGCCAGCGAAAGCGTCCTCAAGCCCGGTGCAAGGTTCGAGGACCTCTTCGCCGGCAAGCCGGCTCCTACAGAAGTGGGGGCACGACAGTCTCGATGCCCCGTCGGCGCCGATCAGCGCGGCGCGCGGACGCTTTCAGCGGATCGGCGGGATACGGATCTGGCCGGCGCGGCACTGGTTTTTAACGCCTTTGCCGCACTCGCCAAAGTCCAGGTCCTTGGTCAGGCAGACCCGGACTTCGGAAAGCTCGGGGCCGCTGCAGAGAATGGCGATGCCGTTTTCGGCGATCCCCGGGTTGCTCTGGCGAAACTGCTGGGCAATCTGCGTGGCTTCAAAGTAACGCACCGCGGTCGAAGGCTGCAGCGCTTGCGGTATCTGCACCGTCGCCAGGGCCTTGTCCGTCGCATCCAGGTAACCCATGCCCCCCAGGCCACTGCAGGTGCCGTGCTTGGTCCATTCGTGGTTCATCAGTTTGGCGGTGGGAAACAGGGTCAGTCCCTTGGCCCGCTCATCCTGCGTCAGCGGGGTCAAGGGTGGGCAGGACTGGGGCCAGCCGCCCTTGGCGTATTGCGGCCACAGACCGTGGAGGACAAACCCATAGCCCTTGCCCGAGCACTGTTCGTTCTCCGGATGCATCAGGCAAAAGGTCGGTGACCAGGACAAAGCCAGCAGGTAGTAGTCAAAAGCCCCCGCCACCGACTCGCGCTGCTGTTTGGGCTGACGCGCGTCGCTGATGCCCACCATCCCCAGGGTCAGCACCAAGGCTGCCATCAGGGCAAAAAACTTTCTCATCGTTACCTCTCCTAGGGATATCGGATTGTCCTGGCCACGCCATCGGGGTGCAGCTGCAGGCACACAGCTTCACTTTCTTGGCATGCCGGGGTTGCAGGAACATGACATTCGCCGCGCCGTGCCCCGGCAAAGCCGGCCAGGCGCGACGACCGCCGAGCGAGCGTCGGCCGAGGCGCCAGCGGGACACTGCGCCAGGGCCTGGGGCGGCGCGCGGTGCGAAAGATGACGGAACAACCGGGCACAGATCAAGAGCGGCGATCAGTGCCCGATGTCCAGAGACGGCCCTGGGGCTTCAGGCACGCTGACAAAAATGCTGTAGTGCCCCCCTTCCATGGCTTCAAAAGCAATCAGCTTCTGGACCAGCGGCTCGCTGATCACCTTGCCGGCATTGAGCAGCAGCATGCCGTTGTCGGCATTGAGGTTGCGCCGCAGGACCATCCCCGCCTGCAGATCACGGGTGCCCAGCACCCGGACCGTCGGATCATCGACGGTCACGTCATTGAGGTAGGCAGCACAGACCCGAACAAAGCCTTCCACCATGTTCGGGTCATACAGACGGCCGGCGTACTTGCGAATGAACAGCAAAGCCTCGTCGCTGTTCATCCGCCGCTCCAGAATCAACCCGCACTGCAACTCGATGAAGTCCACCACCAGCTTCAGTAGCCGGGCGCCCCAGGGAATCGCCTCGCCCCGCAGATGCTGGGGAAAGCCGCTGCCATCCCAGCGTTCCTGATGATGGAGGATCAGCCGCGCCGCATCCTGCATCGGCTCCAGCGTCATCAGCAGCGACTCGCTCTGGGAGGGATAGGCCCGATAGCGCTCCTGATCGGCGTGCCGCAACAGCTCCGCCGGAGCGGCCAGCATGGCATCGCTCCAGCTCAGCTTGCCGATGTTGTACAAGGCGGCGGCCATGGTCAGGTCACGGCTGGCGGTTTCGTCCAGGCCGTAGCTTGCGCAACAGGCGCGCACCAGTTCGATGATCTTGCGGTTGGTCTGCTTGTCCGCCGGCAGGCGCAGGTTGGCCAGCAGCGAGAACACCTCAGTGCCGGTCACATAGCTGTGCTTGAGCTCTTCATAGGCCAGGTCCAGCATGTCGGCGGTCTGTTGCAGCTCGGCGGTCCGGGACGCCACGCGCTTTTCCAGTTCGGCGTTGCTCACCTTGAGCTGGCGGTTCTGCTCCAGCACCAGTTGCTGCAGGCGCTTGAGCTCGCGCTCGGCGTGCTGGTATTCCAGGGTCTGGCGCAGGATCAGCAGCAGCTCTTCGTCGTTCCAGGGTTTGCTCAGGTACTGGTGGATCTGCCCTTCGTTGACGGCCTTGACGATGGTGCTCAGGTCGGCGTAGCCGGTGAGCAGAATCCTGCGGGTGGCCGGGTAGCCCTCGCGCACCCGGGCCAGCAGGGTGGCGCCGTCCATGTCGGGCATGCGCGCATCGCTCATCACCAGGTCAACGGGACGCTGGGCCAGGATTTCCAGGGCCCTGGCACCGCTGTCGGCCAGCAGCACTTCATAGGGCTGGCTGCGTAGCAGGCGCCGCAGGCTGTTGAGGATCGATTCTTCGTCATCCACCAGCAACAGGCTTGGACGCTGTCCTGGTTCGGTGGGCTGCAACTCTTCCATGGTGGGTCCCCCTGTCCTGCATCTCGTTCCCCGGACAGCTCCGCCCGGCCAGCGCCCAGCGGCGCTACAGCCCAGACAATCCTAGCTATTTTTTTGATTTTCACCCGGGGATGTAAATCGAAAAAACCTCGTACGGCGCATGTTCCAGTGACTATGCTCACAGCGTTGGACGCGCGCTCAGAACACTAGGGAAAGTCAATGGACACTGGCTGCGACGCACAGACAAGTTCGCAAGACCCCTCGGACTCACCATCTGCGAGCGTCAACCGACGGGTGCTGATTGTGGATGACAGCCTCTCCATTCATGAAGACTTCCACAAGATCCTCATGCCCTCGCAGAACCTGGCCCTGAGCCAGGTCGAAGACCAGTTGTTCGGCAGCGTCCCCCCCCGCCCGCTCCAGGTGTTCAGCCTGGATTCGGCGTTCCAGGGTCGCGAGGCCCTGGCCATGGTCGAGTCGGCCCTGGCCCGAGACACCCCCTATGCCATGGCCTTCATCGACATGCGCATGCCGCCGGGCTGGGACGGCCTGGAAACCATCGAGCAATTGTGGAAGGTCGACCCGGATCTGCAGATCGCGCTGTGTACCGCCTATTCGGACTATTCCTGGGAAACCATGGCCGAGCGCCTGGCCTTTGGCGACCAGTTGCTGATCCTGAAAAAGCCCTTCGACAGCCTGGAAATCCGCCAGATGGCCAGTGCCCTGACCTGGAAGTGGCAGATGACCCAGGATGCGCGGCACAAGCTCGACGATCTGCAGCGCACCATCGAGGAACGGGTCGCGGAACTGCTCAAGGTCTCCTACCTGCTGCACTACGATACCCTCACCGGGTTGCCCTCCAGCGCCTTGCTCGGCGATCGCCTGGGCCAGGCAATGGCTCGGGCCCGGCGTTATGGGCAACAGCTGGCGGTGATGTTCCTCGGGCTGGACCGTTTCAAGCGGATCAACAATGCCCTGGGCTACCCGGCCGGCGACGAGTTGCTCAAGAGGATCGCCCACAGCCTGCAGCACGGCATGCGCGAGTCGGACTCGGTGTTCCGCTACGGCTCCGACGAATTCGTGGTGCTGCTCCATGATCAGGAGCCGCCGCCCCAGGTCCGTAGCGTCGCCGAAAAGCTCCTGGCGACGGTGAGCCAGCCCCACGATGTGGCCGGGCACGACCTGCGGGTCACCGCCAGCCTGGGGATCAGCCTCTACCCCGAGGATGGCCAGGATGCCCTGAGCCTGATCAAGAAGGCCGAAATGGCCATGCGCAACAGCAAGGAGCAGGCACCGGGGGGCTACGGTTTCTTTACCGAGGACATGACCCACCGCGCCCGGGAACGCCAACACCTGGAATCGGGCATCCGCCAGGCCCTGGAGCGCCAGGAGTTGAGTTTGCACTACCAGCCCAAGATCCACCTGGCCTCGGGCCAGGTGGTGGGCGCCGAAGCGCTGATTCGCTGGTTCAGCCCACAACAGGGCTGGATCAGCCCCGCCCAGTTCATTCCAGTGGCCGAGGACAGTGGCCTGATCAACCGGATCAGTCAGTGGGTAGTGGGCGAAGCTACCCGCCAGTCCCGTGCCTGGCAGCAGGCGGGACTGGCGCCGATCCGCCTGTCGGTCAACCTCTCGGCCAGCGACTTCAGGCAACCGCAGTTGCTCCAGCAGTTGCAGCGCGCACTGCTGGACAGTGCCCTGGACCCGACCCTGCTGGAACTGGAAATCACCGAAGGGGTACTGATGCAGAACGTCGAAGCCACCCTCGCCACCCTGCAAGCCATCAAGGCCCTGGGGGTGCGCCTGGCGGTAGACGATTTCGGCACCGGCTATTCCAGCCTCAGCTACCTGCGCAAGTTCCCGGTGGACGTGCTGAAGATCGACCAGTCCTTCATCCATGGCCTGAGTCACGAGCCCAAGGACGCCGCCCTGGTCAGCGCGATTATCCAACTGGGGCGCAGCCTGAACCTGAGCATCATCGCCGAAGGGGTGGAAACCCAGGAACAACTGGCGTTCCTCAAGCAACAGGGCTGCGAGGAAGGCCAGGGCTATTACTTCAGCAAGGCCCTGCCGGCCGACAGTTTTGCCCGCCTGCTGCGGGCCCAGGCGTCTCAGAAGCAGGTAGCCGACCATGACCGCTGAACAGCAGCCCAGACAACGCCAACGCCGCTCGCACAGCCTCATCGGCCTGCTGTTCTGGGCGATGGCCGCTGTCGCCCCGCCGGCCTTCCCGGCACCGCTGGACGAACCGCTCAAGCCCCTGCCCGCAGTACCCACCCTCGATCCCCAGCGGGTGGAGCTGGGCAGGCGGCTGTTCAACGAGCCGCGCCTGTCCCTGGACAACAGCCTCTCTTGCGCCAGCTGTCATCGGCTGGACCAGGGTGGGGCCGACGCACAGGTCAAGTCCCAAGGCATCAAGGGCCAGCTCTCCCAGGTCAACACCCCCAGTGTGTTCAACGCTGCGCTGAACTTTCGCCAGTTCTGGGACGGTCGCGTCGAGACCCTCCAGGCGCAGATCGACAACGTGGTGCAAAGCCCCACCGAGATGGGCAACAACTGGCCCAACCTGCTGCGCACCCTGAATGACGACGCCAGCTACCGCCAGGCCTTCGGCGCGCTGTACCCGGACGCCATCACCGCGGCCAACGTGCAGGACGCCCTGGCCAGTTATGAACGGACGCTGCTCAGTGCCGGCTCGCGCTTCGACCAGTACCTGCAAGGCAACACCGAGATCCTCAGCCAGGAGGAGAAGTACGGCTACCAGCGGTTCAAGGACTACGGCTGCATCGCCTGCCATCAAGGGGTCAATATCGGCGGCAACATGTTCCAGAAGTTCGGCGTGATGAATGACTACTTTGCCGACCGGGGCAACCCCACCGACGCCGACCTGGGGCGTTTCCTGATCACCGGCGACGAGCAGGACCGCAACGTGTTCAAGGTCCCCAGCCTGCGCAATGTGGCGGTCACTGCCCCCTACTTCCACGACGGCTCGGCAAAAACCCTGGAACAGGCCGTGGAGGTGATGTTCAAGTACCAGTTGGGCCGTACCCCCAACCCCCAGGACACCCGCCTGATCGTCAAGTTTCTCCAGACCCTCACCGGGCAATGGCAGGGCAAGCCGCTATGAAGTTGCGCCGCCGCTGGCCCTCCACGCTCCTGACCCTGGTGGCCCTGGGCCTGGTCCTGGCGCTGGCGTTGCTCTACTTCAAGACCATGATCGGCCAATCCCCGAACTTCGCCCTGTCCCGGGACCTGATCGGCCAGATCAAGCAATTGAACGCCCAATGGGAAACCGAAGTGCTCAAGGCGCGCATCGCCATTACCCACGACTACGATCCGCTGGTGCAGCCGGTGCAGCAGATCAACCAGGTGTGGCAGCACTTCGATCAGCTCTCGCAACAGGGTCACAGCGACCCGGCGGCCTGGCAGGCCAGTCACCAGGCGTTCCTCAATGCCTTCCAGGAAAAAGCCGGCCTGGTGGAACGGTTCAAATCCCACAACGCGGTGCTGCGCAACTCCCTGGCATTCCTGCCCTACGCCGAGGACGACATCCAGCGCCGGCTGGCCGACCTCGATGATCAGCAGCGACTGGCGCTGCAGAATTTTGCCATCGACACCTACGACCTGCTGCTCAGCAGCCTGGAGTTCGCCCAGATCTCCAGCAGCGACAAAGCCGCGGACATCCTGGTAGGGCTGAACAAACTGACGGTCAACAAGGAACGCCTGCCCCCCGCCATGCAAGAACCGGTGGACATCCTCAGCAAGCACGTCGCCGTGATCCTGCGCGAGCAGCCGGTGGTCAATGAACTGCTGGAGCGGCTCACCTCGGTCCCGGTGGCCGAACGCCTGGACGACATCACCCGCCTGCTCAACCACGACCAGCTCCAGGCCGACCTGCAGGACCAGAAGTCCCACCAGTATCTGCTGGCATTCTCGGTGCTGCTGGTGCTGTTGATCCTCTATCTGGCGATCCGCCTGATCAGCAGCTTTGCCGTCATCCGTCGGGTCAACACCGCCCTGCAGAGCGCCAATGAACACCTGGAGCAGCGGGTCGAGGAACGCACCCGGGAACTCAAGGAGGCCCAGAGCGAGTTGCTGGACGCCGCGCGCCAGGCCGGCATGGCGGAAATCGCCACCAATGTCCTGCACAACGTCGGCAACGTGCTCAACAGCGTGAACATCTCCAGCGAGATGCTCAGCCGCACCCTGCGCTCCAGCAAGGCTCAGGGCCTGGGCAAGGCGATGGAACTGATCAATCAGCATCAACATGATCTGGGGCATTTTTTCAGTGAGGACGAAAAAGGCAAGCTGCTCCCCGGCTACCTCAACCAACTGGTACAAGCCATTGCCAGCGAGCAACAGGGCATGAGCAGCGAACTGGCCCAGCTTGGGCGCAGCGTCGACCACATCAAGGAAATCGTCGCCACCCAGCAGTCCTACGCCGGGGCCTCGCGGCTGATCGAGCCGTTGCAGGTCGGCGAACTGATCGATGACGCCTTGCGCATGAACTCCGGCGCCCTGGCCCGGCATCAGGTTACGGTGGTCAAGGACTACACCCAGGTGCCACCGGTCCTGGGCGACAAGCACCGCCTGCTGCTGATCCTGATCAACCTGATCAGCAACGCCAAGTACGCCATGTCCGATCTCGACGAACACTCCCGGACCCTGACCCTGAGTGCCCATGTGATCGACAACCGGACCTTGCGCATTCAAGTCCGCGACCGCGGCGAAGGCATTGCCGCCGAGAACCTGACGCGAATCTTTGCCCACGGTTTCACCACCCGCAAGGAAGGACACGGCTTCGGCCTGCACAGTTGCGCCCTGGCCGCCATGGAAATGGACGGACAGCTCAGCGTGCACAGTGACGGGCCGGGGCTGGGAGCGACCTTTACCCTGGACATACCGCTGATCAGCGCTGAGGGCCAATGATGGACGATCTGAGCAACCGGCGAATTCTGCTGATCGACGACACCCCGTCGATCCACGACGACTTTCGCAAGATCCTCACCCCGCCTGCGGCGGACGCCAACAGCCTGGACGACCTGGAAGCGCAGTTGTTCGGCGCCCAGGCCAAGCCCCGACAACAGCCCTTTGAACTGGACTCGGCCTACGGCGGCCAGGAAGGCTTGAACAAGGTCTGCCAGGCCCTGGAACAGCAGCGCCCCTATGCCCTGGCCTTCGTCGACATGCGCATGCCCCAGGGCTGGGACGGAGCCCAGACCATCGAGCGCCTCTGGCAAGAGGACCCGCGCCTGCAGGTGGTGGTGTGCACCGCCTATTCCGACTACTCCTGGGAGGACCTGCTGGAGCGTCTGCACGGCCACAACCGCCTGCTGATCCTGAAGAAGCCCTTCGACAACATCGAAGTCCAGCAGATGGCCAGCACCCTCACCAGCAAATGGGAGATGACCGCCCGTGCACTGCTGCAGATGCACCATCTCGAAGACCTGGTGGAGCAGCGCACCGAGGACCTGAGACAGGCCGGCGCGGCCCTGCAACAGGAAATCGACGAGCGCAAGCAACTGGAAAACCAGCTGGTGCAATCGGAGAAACTGGCCTCCCTCGGGCAACTGGCGGCCGGGGTCGCCCACGAGATCAACAACCCCATCGGCTTCGTCGCCTCCAATCTCGGCAGCCTGGCGGGCTACCTGGAACAGATCAGCCAGCTGCTCACGGCCTATCGCCAGAGTGAAGAGGCCATCGCCGCGCCGGAGTTGCGCAAGCGCCTGCAAAGCCTGCGCGAAAGCATCGACCTGGACTTTCTCCAGGAGGACATCCCGCTGCTGATCAAGGAGTCCAAGGACGGCATCGGCCGGGTCGAGCAGATCGTCAAGGACCTGAAGAATTTCTCCCGGGTCGACAGCGACCAGCATTGGCAAATGGCGGACCTGCAGCAGGGCATCGACTCGACCCTGAACATCGTCGCCAGCGAACTCAAGTACAAGGCCGACCTGATCAAGCACTACCAGCCGCTGCCAGAGATCGAGTGCCTGCCCTCCCAGCTCAATCAGGTGGTGATGAACCTGGTGATCAATGCCGCCCAGGCCATAGGCCCCGAGCGCGGCACCATCACCCTGAGCAACGGCGTGGCAGGCGAGCGGGTCTGGCTGGAAGTCAGCGACAGTGGCTGCGGCATCGACGAGCAGCACCTGCAGAAGATCTTCGACCCCTTTTTCACCACCAAGCCGGTGGGCCAGGGCACCGGGCTGGGCCTGTCGCTGTCCTACGGGATCGTCAAGAAACACGGCGGGCAAATCAGCGTCCGCAGCCAGTTGGGGGTGGGCAGCACCTTTCGGGTGGAACTGCCGATCCGTCAGGGCCCCCATCGTCCGGACCCGGTCTGAGCCGGGCACGCCCTCCCCGTCCCTGGCGCTGATTGCGAGCGCGGCACAACGGCCAGCGAGCGCTGCAAGGTCCGCCTTAAGTGGTAAAGCGGCTGGCCTGGGACAGCTCGGTGCACAGCCTCACCCAGGCGTCGCTGTCCAGAGGCGGACTCAGGTGCGGCCCCTGGGCCTGATCGCACTGAATGTCCTGCAGCGCCTGGTACTGCTCCGGGCTTTCCACACCTTCGGCAATCACCTTCAGATTCAAGGCATGCCCCAGATCGACGATGGCCTGGACAATCGAATGCCCGGCCTGATTGCCGCCCAGTCCCGCCACCAGGCTGCTGTCGATCTTCAGGCCGTCCAGGGGAAAGGTCCGCAGGTACTGCAATGCCGAGTAGCCACTGCCGAAATCGTCCATCAGCAGTTGCACCCCAAGGGCCTTGAGCCCCTGCATGATCTCCAGCACCTGGCGACCGTCGTCCAGCAGCGCCTTGTCGGTCATTTCCAGCACCAGCCGCGAGGGCGCCAGCCCGCTCTGACCCAGGACGGTCCTGATCCTGGCCACCAGTTGCCCGCGCTGGAACTCGGCGGCCGACAGGTTGACCGCCAGCAGCAGGCGTTCGGGCCAGGCCCGGGCCGCGCGGCAGGCGGCGTGCAGCACCCAGTTGCTCAAGGGCAGGATCAGCCCGGTGTCCTCGGCAATCGGTAAGAACACCTCGGGCCCCAGCAGCCCACGCTGAGGATGCCGCCAGTGCACCACCGCCTCGGCGCCCACCAGCTGTCCGTCCGCCAGCCGATAGCGTGGCTGGAACTGCAGCAGCAACTGATCCTGCTCGATGGCGTGGCGCAGGTCGCGCTCCAGGCCGCGGCGTTCGATGATCCGCACATTCATGTCGCTGGCATAGAACCGCCAGGTACTGCGCCCCGCCGCCTTGGCCTCATACAGGGCGATGTCGGCAAAACGCAGCAGCTCCTCCGCCAGGCTGGCATCCACCGGCGCCCGGGCAATGCCGATGCTGGCACTGATGAAGACTTCATGCTCGGCAATGTAGAACGGCTCTTCGATCCGCTCGATCAGGCGCCGGCACAGGCCTTCGATCTCGGGTTGGGCAACCTGCCCCGGGACCACCAGGACAAACTCGTCGCCCCCGACCCGGGCCACCAGATCCTCGCCCCGCAGGCATTGGGCCAGACGCTGGGACACCTCATGCAGCACCTGGTCGCCCGCCGCATGCCCCAGCAGATCGTTCACCGGCTTGAAGCGATCGAGGTCGACGCTGAGCATCAACAAGGGCTCCTGCAGGGTCGGCAGGGCCAACAGCTTGCCTTCGAGAAACTCCTGCATGCGCGTACGGTTGGCCAGTCCGGTGAGGGCATCGTGCTGGGACAGGTACTCGATCCGCCGCCTTGCGGCGACCTCCTCGGTGATGTCGCTGGCAGTGCCCCGATAACCACCGGCGGCCATGGCTCGCACCGAAAGGCGGCAGATCCGCGGCTGCCGGTGGCCATCCAGGTAAGCGCATTGCAGGATCGCCTGGGAACGCCGCTCCGGGGCCGCCAGCCAGTTGAGCAGCGACCCCTGCTCGGAGCTCAGCAGCTCGTTCATCGGCCGCCCCAGCGCAGACTCCCGGGAGAGCCCGGTGACCACCTCGAAACGCTCGGACAAGTAGGTGAAACACAAGTGCCGGTCCACTTCCCAGATCCAGTCGGACGCTGCTTCGGCGACGTCGCGAAAGCGTTCTTCACTGGCCAGCAAGGCGCTACGACTGACCCGCAGGGCCTGGACCTGATCGTCCATGACCCGGGCCGCCGCGCCGGCCCGGCGCAACAGAAAGCCGGCCATGATGCCCGCCAGCAGGCCCGCCAACAGCAGCAACGGCATCACCAGTACCAGCAACTGATGCCCGGGGCGTGTCGGTTGCCATTGCAGGACTCCGGCGCCGTCGGGCAGGGTCAGGGACGGCAGTGCGGCGGCCTGCGCGGGGCCGGCCACCTGCAACTGTTCGATGCCCAGTCCCTGCCCCAGCGCCAACAATCGCGACGGTTCCAGGCGCGCAACGAAAATCAGCACCGACTGAGGCCCGCTGTCGGCACGCACTTGCGGGTCGTTGCCTGGGTTCAACAGGTCGGCCACCACCAGCGCCGGGGTCCCGGCGATGGCATGGTAACGGCTGATGGCCTTGCCGCCGGCTTGCGAACGTACCTCCTGCACCAGGGGCGCCAGCTGTTCCCCCAGCCAGTCCCGGGCATCCATCGACTCCAATCGCCCAGCCACCAGGGAGTACACGGTGCGGCCTGCCGGACTGATCACGAACACGCCGTCAAAACCCAGGTCGTGGTACAGGGTCGGACCGAAGTTCTGCCGGGTGTAGGCCCAGTCGAGGTCGACCTGCAGGTGCAGGTGCTGGTAGGCGTCACCCCACAGGGCATAGTCCTTGAGCGTGGTGCGGGCATTGCTGTCCAGCGATTGCAGGGCCTTTTCGATATCCAGGCGATTGTGCTGTTCGGCGGAAAGGTTCTGGTCGAGGGCGATGTACACCAGCAGCAAGCCGGTGAAGAGGAACAGCGCCAGCAGCAGCCCCGAGCACCCCAGCAAGGTGGCACGAGTCAGCGCCTGATTGGAGGTGCTGCGTCCTTGAGATGGGTCCTGACCGAGGTTTTCCATAATGCTCCAGGCGCCATGGCGACAAACCGACCGGTGAGGCCCTGCCCCACACAGTCCTTGACGAAGCTCGCGCTTGCCTATTGACGATAGACAGTATTTTCCCGCGGGGCCTGGAAATGCCGGGTGCACGAAGGCTGCGGCTGTGGTGAGGGGGTTCTTGAAAGGTGGGGTGCAGGTGCGGTGCTGGCGCTGACGGCCAGCGCAGGCGATCGATCCGACCACCCGCGCTGCACTGAATCAGTCGTCGGAATCAGCCCGGAGCGCGCCCGGCGTCACAGCCGGCAATTGCTCCACCCGGTGATAGACACTCAGGCCCAGGCGCTCGGCGACCCGCACCATGGCGTCGCAGCCCGCCGAGGCCGCGCCGATGCGCAGCACGGCATCACAGCGCTCCAGCAAGCGTTCGGCATAGGCGTGGAACTGCGCGTTGTAGATCTCATCGCCCACCGCCAGGGACCCCGCCAACCGGGTCATGGGCAACGCCACCCACTCCCCCAGCACCGGAAAATGCCCGGCCGCCAGCACCTGGGCGGCGCATTGCTCCATGGCCGCGACATTGCGTGCCAGCACTGCCGGATCGTCGCCGCTGCCAGAACGGTACGGGCCGGCCACCAGCACCATCAGGCTGCGCGGCTTGAGCACATGCAGCTGCAGGTATTGCAGGAGCATGATGGTCTTGCCGTCGACGATTTCGCCGCTGTCGATCATGCCCAGGGCCTGGTCGATGTCCAGCTCCAGGACCTCGATGTCCTCGCCTTCGTGCTCCAGTCCGCCGCCTTCATCGATGCGGTCCTCGGCCTGGTAATGACCGATGAA
Source organism: Pseudomonas sp. RC4D1 (assembly GCF_018390395.1). Taxonomy (NCBI): domain Bacteria; kingdom Pseudomonadati; phylum Pseudomonadota; class Gammaproteobacteria; order Pseudomonadales; family Pseudomonadaceae; genus Pseudomonas; species Pseudomonas sp. RC4D1. The sequence continues at coordinate 687,488 of NZ_JAHBAW010000003.1, read as the reverse complement.
GAAATGCACCCGCTCGGTCACTGAACCCGGGCTCATGAAGGCCTCGAAAACCTTCTGCACCTCGCCTACCCGGCAACCGGTTTCCTCCTGCGCTTCCTGACGGATGCGCACCTCCGGGCTGACGTTGTCCAGCAGGCCGGCAGCGGTCTCGATCAGGTAGCCGTGGTGGTCGTTGACGAAAGCCGGCATGCGGAACTGCCGGGTCAGCAGCACCGTGCGCCGCTTGAGGTTGTACAGCAGGATGGTCGCGCCATTGCCCCGGTCATAGACCTCACGGTCCTGGGCCTGCCAGCTGCCGTCGCGGCGACGCAGCTCGAAGCTGTACTTCTTCAGCACGTACCAATTATCAGAAAGGGTCTGTTCGGCGGTGATGCGAATCGATGCCTCGCTCATGGCTGCTCCTGAGAGTCTGGGCTGAAGGGGCGAAACCCCGAGAGTTGTTCCAGCAACTGCGCGCGATAGGCTGGCGTCAAGACCAACCCGTCCGCCGCCTGGCGCATTTGGCCGCCGGCCAGCCGTGCCCGAAACCAGTCGCGGATGAAGTCCGGGGCGTAGCCACCGGTGCCGAAGCCCTTGGCGAAGGCGATCATGTCGCAGTAGACCTGCAGGTACGACTCTTCGTCGTTGACCGGATAGCAGTTGCGGTACAGCCAGAACTGCAGGTCATACAGCAGTTGCGACAGCGGATCGGCATGCAGCGCGAAGTAGCGTTTTTCATGGACGATGCGCAAGGCGATCTGGCGGATCAGCGGCCCCAGGTCGGGCACTTCGTGGAACTGTTCGAGCAACTCCTCCAGCAGCGCTGAGAACGGCGCGCTGGCGACCTTGTCCAGATCGTCCAGGTAATCCTGCTCCGAGGTGTCGTAGACCTCGGGGGACACCAGAGCGCGGATAAAGGCCTCGAAGTTCGGCGCCAGCACGGTCACTGCGTAGTCGCGTTCCTGGTCCACGTGCACCACCCGCGGCTCGCCCTCGGGGCCGCATTCGCGGTAGTCCAGAGCCACCATGTCGTGCCCGGCAGACGGGCAATTGCAGATGTACACCCCGAGGTCCGGGTAACCCCATTTCTCGATTTTGAAACGACTGCCCAGGCTGCCGCCCAACGAATAGGCGGTGTCGCGGCCAATGCTCAGGAAGCTGTCGATCGCGCAGTGGTCCTCAGCCCAGGAGGTGCCTTGTTCGGTGGGGCAACAGCACAGGTGCGGGCGCCCGCCGTTGTAGCGATTCATGAACGCCACATAGGACGGCGGCAGGCGATAGCCCAGCTCGGCTTGCAGCTCGGCGATCATGGCGGCGCTGGCCGGTGCCTGGTTGATCTTGCAGTGGGTGGCCCTGTCCCAGAACGCGTCCAGGTCGATATCGTGGGGGAAGTCGCTCATCCGATGCATCCGTTGCGATTTAAAGGTCGGCCTGCGCCGAAAGCGGCACAGGCTAGCGCAAATGGCCCTCAGAGCCACCAGCGCAGAAAGAAAAAGAACCCCATGCTCAGCAACATGCTGACCAGGGTGTTGCGGGTGTAGATCACCAGCGCAATGGCCACCAGGGAGCTCAGCAGGTAGGGATTGTCCCAGTGCAGGTTCAACTGGTGATCGGGCATGAACACGATCGGCCCGCAGATGGCGGTGAGCATGCCCGGCACCGCAAAGCCGAGGAACTGCCGGGCATTGCTGCTCAGGCGCAGCGGCAGGCGCGGTTCGAGAAACACATAGCGATTGAGAAAGACCAACAGGCCCATGCCGAAGATGACTGCCCAGACCATCATGCTTGCCCCCGATACAGTTTGTTGCAGACAAAACCCGCGGCCATCCCCGCCAGGCCCGACAACACCAGCGCCGAGCCCCACTGCCAGTAACTGAACAGCACCGAGCAGAACAGCGACACTGCGACACAGACCACGGTGGGCACATTGCGCACCAGCGGCGTGATCAGGGCGATGAAGGTGGCGGCGATGGAAAAGTCCAGGCCCAGGTGCTCCAGGCCCGGAATGCTCTTGCCCAGCACGATGCCCAGCAGGGTGAACAGGTTCCAGGCCACATAAAAGGTCAGGCCCACGCCCAGGGCGTACCAGCGGTCGAACTGCTGCTTGTCGTGGGCGCTGGTCAAGGCGAACAGCTCATCGGTGAGCAGAAAGCCCAGGCCCACCCGCCAGCGCCCGGGCAAGGGCGAGATCACCGAGCGCAGGCTCATGCCATAGAGCAAGTGCTGGGAGGTGAGCAGCAAGGTGGTCAGCAGGATCGAGAAGATCCCTGCCCCGCCCTTGAGCATGCCGATGGCCACCAGTTGCGCGGCGCCGGCAAAGACGATGCTCGACAGCCCCTGGCCCTGCAGCGGCGTGAGATTGGCTTCGATGGCCATGGAACCGGCCAGCAGCCCCCAAGGCGCGGTGGCCAGGGACAGCGGCACGATGGCGATGGCGCCGCGGATAAAGGCGGCACGAGGTAAGAGAACGCTGGACATGACACCCTGCACACAGATAACGGACGCTGACTGTGCCATCTGCCGACGCCCCCTGGCTTGAACAATCTTGCGCAATTGCCCCACCCCCGTAGGAGCCGGCTCCTACACGACAGCAGAACCTACCTGTAGGAGCTGGCTTGCCAGCGAAGGCGTCTCCAAGACCAGCACAAGACGTGCGGGCCTCTTCGCCGGCAAGCCGGCTCCTCGATGAAATACGGGGGCAGAAACGACAACGCCCCTCACGAAGGAGGGGCGCTGGCTGACGCTAGACGCGGATTACAGCTGGATCAGGTTGCTGATCTTCACGTCCGGATCGACGTCGGCTTCGTAGTCGACCCCTTCGATCTCGAAACCGAACAGGCGCAGGAACTCTTGCTTGTAACCGACGAAATCGGTCATCTCGTAGAGGTTCTCGCTGGTCACCTGGTCCCACAGTTGCTTGACCCGGTCCTGGACCTGCGGTTGCAGCTCCTTGTAGTCGGCACGCAGGCGGCCTTCCTGGTCGATCACCGGCTCGCTGTTGTACAGGCTGTCCTTGTACAGGCCGTAGACCTGCTCGATGCAACCTTCGTGGCTGCCCTGCTCTTTCATCACCTTGAACAGCAGCGACAGGTACAGCGGCATGATCGGGATCGCCGAGCTGGCCTGGGTGACCACGGCCTTGAGCACCGACACCCGAGCGTCGCCGCCCAGCTCGGCCAGTTGCTGGCGCATGCCGATGACTTTCTGGTCCAGGTCCTTCTTGGCTTCGCCAATGGAGCCGTTCCAGTAGATGTCGTGGGTCAGCTTCTCGCCCAGGTAGGTGAAGGCGGTGGTTTTCGCGCCTTCGGCCAGCACACCGGCTTCGTGCAACGCGTCGATCCACATCTGCCAGTCTTCGCCGCCCATCACTGCCACGGTGCCGTCGATCTCTTCCTGGGTCGCCGGCTGCAGGGTGGTTTCCTTGACGATTTCCTTGTCGGTGTCGACACCGCGCAGGGTCACGGACTTGCCCAGGGGCTTGAGGGTCGAGCTCAGCACTTCACCGGTCTTGGGGTGGGTGCGGCGCGGCGCCGCCAGGCTGTAGACCACCAGGTCGATCTTGCCCAGGTCGCGCTTGATGGTTTCGATGGTTTCGGCCTTGACCGCGTCGGAGAAGGCGTCGCCGTTGATGCTCTTGGCGTACAGGCCCTTTTCTTCGGCGAACTTGTGGAACGCCGCGGTGTTGTACCAGCCGGCAGTGCCCAGTTTGCCGTCAACGCTGCCGCGCTCGAAGAACACCCCCAGGGTGTTGGCGCCGCAACCGAAGGCCGCGGTGATCCGCGCGGCCAGGCCGTAACCGGTGGATGCGCCGAGGACCAGCACGTTCTTAGGCCCTGCGTCGATGGCGCCCTGCTGGGTGACGTAATCGATCTGCTGCTTGACGTTGGCTTCGCAACCCACTGGATGGGTCGTCACACAGATAAAGCCGCGAACGCGGGGTTTGATGACCATTTACAATCTCCCAATTTCAATGTGCCAGGCGCCGGTAACGGCGGCGGCAGTGTCACTTGCTAAGGTCGTAGACGCTCACAATGGCTTCGCGTCACCAACTGATGGAATTTGTCCGGCAGGCCAAGGCTTGGCGCCCCTGTGCCGGCACCCTCGGGGCGATATCCAGGCGGCCCGGGCCGAGACTCTAGCAGCTGCACCGGCCGGCTTCAGCATCCACCCGGCGAAATTTCTGCCGCCACGTTCATCAACAGATGATGAAGTCCGGCCCGCCTGTGCTTCAGGGCATCATGTCCAGCGGCAGTTGCTGGCCCTGGCTGCGCGCCTCGTACCAGCGCTGTACCACGTCCGGCAGGCGCTGCTTCCACTCAGGCTCGGTGGTGTAGTAGTGCACCCGCACTTCATCGGTAGGGCCCACCACTGCCAGCAGCGCGACCCACAACTCGCCCTTGGCACCGCGCACGAAAATCGCCGCATTGGTATTAGCCAACCCTTGCAGCCACATATCGGTGACCTCGGCGCCCTTGAGCTCAGCCGAGGTGTCCTGGGAGAACACTGAGCCGCTGTCGAGCAGGGTCTGGTAATCCTTTTGCAGCAGCTTGCGGGCGCGCAGATCTTCTTCCTCGGTACGCACCAGGGCGGTGGAGAGCAAATCGTACTGGTGCTCCAGGATTTGCCGGGAGGCCACATAGAGCCCGTCGTAATACACCCCCGAACCGGCGCCGCAGGCATAAGAGTCGCCCTCCTGGGTCACCTGCAACAGGCCGTTGCGCGGGGTCAAGCGCAGCTGGCAGCCCTCGACGCTGTAGCGGGCTTCACCGTCCTTGAGCTGCAGCTTGCCCGCCAGCGCACCGGAATTGGCGCCGCCCATGGCCGACAGGTCGAAGCTCAGACGATCTTCGCCGCTGCGCCGGATCACCAGCTCACCGCCGTAGAACGGGCTGACCGAGACCCGCTGCCAGGTGCCCTGCCAGTTGAACGCAATATTCACATAGCGCAGCACCATCAGCCGGCTCAGGTATTGGCTGCGCAGACAGCCCAGGTCGGCCTGACACTGGTCGCGCTGCTTGAGCCATTCACGCTGCCCCAGGCGCAGCGCCTTGGGGTCCTTGGCCTCGGCCAGGGTCGCCGTCCAGGCCTTGCCCAGCTGGCTGTCCAGCCCGGCGGTATAGGGGTCGGCGCAGATGGCCTTCTCACTGGCACTGGCGGCCTTGGCGCAGTCGAAGCTGCTGGCCTGGGTCGCGGTGGCACAGGCCAGGACAGCGAGCAGCAAGCCACTGGCCCGCAGTGGACGTACAAGGGAGGCGGACATGGTTCGATTCCATTCAAAAAGGGCTTTGCAAGAATACCTGCGTCGACTTCTTACTCACGCAGCATTCATGAAAAAAATCCCTCTGCCCCCTCCTTCCCGGCCTCATGCCCCCATGCAAGCACTGTGACATCACCGACACTTGCAACAGCGCTGCGTTGCCCGATAATCAGCCACCGACTTGAGCCTCGCCCCATGGACTGGAGAACACAATGGCGTCCCCCCCGAACCCCCCAGGCCCGAACGGACCGTCGCCACTGCACTTCATCGAAAACGGCCCGTGGAAAGAGGCCCTGTTCACCACCTATGCCCTGAGCCTGACCTACTTCGAAAGCTACGTGCTGCCTCGACTGCGCAAAGCCGGCTGTGAAAAAGTCACCCTGCTGGTGGATATCCAGGGTTACCGCGCCTCGATGATGGAATTGCGGGCGCGGCATGTAGGCAAGGACTACGCCTTGATTCCGGTCCGGGTCAAAGACGGCATTTTCCACCCGAAGATCACCTACCTGCGCGGCGAAGATCAGGACCTGCTGATGGTCGGTAGCGGCAACCTGACCTTTGGCGGCCACGGCGGCAATGTCGAGGTACTGGAAGTCCTCAGCGCCGGGGAGCAGCCGGGGGCTTTCGCCGACTTCGCCGACTTCCTGGAAAATCTCTGCACCCGGCCGCACCTGCAGATCGCCGACGACAGCGCCCTCTTGCCCTTCATTCAACGGGCCCGGGCCCTCAGCCAGCAGTTTCATGATCAGGCGCCACCGCAGCCGGTGGAACTGCTGCATTCCCTGGACACCGCCATCACCGAGCAATTGATCGAGCGCGCCGCAGGCCGGCGCTGGCACAGCCTGCTGCTGCTTTCGCCCTTCCACAGCCGTGATGGACAGTCCCTGGGCCATCTGCTCAAGACCTTGAGCATCCCTCGGCTCACCGTGGGGGTTCCAGGCAACGGCGTCTGCTCCTTTCCCCTGGAGCAGACCAGGGACTGGCCAGTCGAGATCGACTGGGTGACGCCCAAGGTCGAACACAACCAGCGACGGCTGCACGCCAAGTGGCTGGAGTTGCGCGGCGCCGGCAGCTGGACCCTGACCGGCAGCGTGAATGCCACCCGGACCTCCATGGACAGCACCGACAACGTGGAAGTGGCGGTGCTGCGCAAGCTCGACAGCGCCACGGACGAGTGCTGGGAGCCCGTCGAAGCACCGCGCTATGAAGCGGACGCCTTCGAGCGCCAGGACCAGGAGGCGACCCTGTGCGTCTATGCACGCCTCAACGAAGAACAGCAGCTGGAAGGCCGGCTGATCGGTCAGCAAGCGCTGGCCGGAGAATGGCTGGCGATCCTGGAGTGCGCCGAAGAAGTCCTCGAAACGGCGCCACTGCAACTGACCGCGCAAGGCGGCTTCGTCTGGCCGCTACAGCGGCCCCTGGACTCCAGACTGGACGAGGGGCTGCAACTTCGCTTGGAGCGCGCGACACAAAGTGCCCGAGGCTGGGTCTGCATTGACGCCTACCTGAGCATGCCCCTGCCGATTCGCAGCCTGTGCGGGGCTCTGGGCCGACTGCTGGGGGGCAACCAAGCCCAGGGCGACCTGCAGATCCTGCTCAACTGCCTGGTGCTGCACGCGCAACAACTGCCCGAAGAGCCCGATGCTCCGCTGCGCACTGAGCCCGCCACGACGCCCGTCAACCCGCCAGGCGGCACCGAGCCGCCTGCGCTACAGCCGCCCCAGCGCCCTCGCCACTGGCTGCCGAGCGTGGCCAAAGCCGCTACCGGCCGCGACGGCAGTTGGGCGTTGCTCCAGGCCATCGCAGGCTTGCTGCACCACGCCAACCCCGGGCAAGGACCCGTGGGGCACGGTGATGCGGCACCTATCATCGAGCTGGACGATGGTCGAGAAGACGGCGACTTCGATCCGGCGTCGGACCACAACCTCGAATCGCTGCCCTCTCCCAACCTGATCAACGAGTTCAACCAGCCCCTGCAGAGTCTGGTCAACCTCAAGGGCCTGAGCAGCCGCAAGAAAGCCCAGCTGCTGTATGTCTGGTGCCATGTCGCCCTGGACTTCTATCTGCGTCGCCTGCACCTGCCGGCCAATGCCCGGGATTTTGCCCAGCGCTGGCTCAACTGCGTCGACCATGCCCAACTGGCCGCCGAAGATCGCCCACTGGTGGACGAAGCGGTCTACGGCCTGGCCGCCACCCTGGCGCTGCCGGGCAGGCTGGCCTCTCGCACAACCCTGGGGACGCTGGACGCCACCACCCTGCATGAGTACCTGGAACGCTACGGCCAGGGGCCCGTGGACTTCGTCCAGGCCCGGCACCTGGCGCAACGCTGGTTCAACCAGGAACCTGCGCAACGGCTGGTGGACCACGGGGTGGCCGAGGCCCTGGAAGCCCTGGACGCGGTGCAACACACCAGCACCTTGCGGGCGTTGCTCAGCAGCTACATCGAAGATCGTCAACAGGCCCGCCAGCAACGCCTGCCGGCGGATCGTTTCACTGCGCAAGAGATCACCGCGCTGCAACACATCCACTCCCCCAACAGCTCCCGGCCGGGTTACTACCGGGTCAACCACCGCACCATCCGCAGTTGTCCCAACACCCGCCAGTGCTACGCCCCGGTGGAGCGCGAAGCCCTTGCTCGCCTGAAACAACGCCGCATCAACCAATGCCAGTATTGCCAGGCCCTGATGGTGTCACTCGAACCATGAACCCATTGCCACAACGTGCCTTTTTCGTCTCCCCGTCCGTGCGTGAGAGCGGCGGCGTGGATTACCTCGGACTGCGACAGGCCAACCTGGAACTGATGGACCAGTTCATGCCCGGGATCAACAACGGTACCCAATGGATTCGCCCGTATTCGGTGATGTGCTGGGCGGTGTGGATCTTCAATCAGCACAACCAGACCTACTCGGGCGAACTGCCCGCGGGTCAGCGCTTCCAACGCTTCAGGGAAAAGATCGAGGTGCTGTTCGGCTGGAGCCATCAGTTGGTCGGTGACGGTGCCTACATGGCCGGCAATCGCCAGTACAGCCCGCCCGGCAAAGGCCCTTTCCCCCTGGACTTCAAGGCCTGGCATCGCGGCCCCAGCTGGTTCGATGCGGTGCAGTACGGCCCCTCGTTCAAGCCTGACACCGGCCTGGGCCTGGCCTGGCCGCAACCCGACGGCACCTACGGCGTCACCGAAGCGGGTGAAGCACTGGCCCGGGCCCTGGATAAAGGTTTGCGTACGCTGGCGCTCTATCCGTGGCTGATCTGCGTCGAAGACCTGCAGGGCAGTGTCGAGCAGGCCGGCGCCGTGCATATGAAGTGGGGGCGCAATTGGCCAACCCGCCAGGAAGCGCAGATTTTTCGCGACGAGTTCTACCCACCTGCGGGAACGGCGAAAAACCCCAGGGCCAGCCACCGCGAATGTTCCATCAACCTGATCCGCGCCACGTTGCAGGTGCTGGGCAGCGAAACCAGCCTGCCGGTGCTGCGCCGGGCCATGGCGCTGCTGCCCCTGTCCGACTTCCCGGCCGAGCAGGTGGCCGGACTGGCCCCGACCCAGGCACTGTGGCGAGTCCTGCAATTGCGCCAGGCCCAGCGCCTGGCCTTTGAAAGCCTGTTCGGCTGGATGGAACTGCATATCGCCCAGGGCCTGCACAGCAGTGAGGCACTGCGCGACCGACTGCTGTCCCTGGACTGCATCCCACTGCGGGCCGAGAGTTCGGTGCAAGCGGTCCTGGAACACTACCGGGCCTTGTCCCCGCAGGCCGCGAACTTGCTGGAGGCGGGGCTGCAAGTGGCCGAGCTGGATCTGTTCGAGCGCATCGACCATCTGCAGGAATACATCGACAACCACGACGAGCAAGCCGCCGGCGAGGCCTTGCAGTTGCTGTTTCTGGTGGCGGCCATCACCCAGGACCTCAGCGCCTGCCCCCGGCACAGCGCCTATCTGGACCAGGGGGGCCAGGCGCGGCTGTCATTGCAGTACTGGGCTCGCTCACTGCAGCGCAAACAACAGATCAGCCTGTCGGAACTGGTCCTCAACCTGATCGAGAACAACCTGCTGAGCCAGCACTTCGGCATCGCCGCCATGCGCATGACCGAGGCCAAGCCAAGGCTGCGCATCAGCCTCGAGGACCAAGGCCTGGTTTCCCTGCTGTCCGGTACCGACAAGGCCTGGCAACCCAGACTGACCGAAGACCGGCTGTATTCAACCCTGGCCTTGATGACGGAAAGCCGGCTGCTGCAGTGTCGTCAGTGTGACGAGACCAACACCCGGCTCTATCAGCGTGCCGACCCATGACGCCGTATTTTTTCTGGCGACGCCTCGTGAGGGCTCGTACTAAGCTTTGCTCTTCTGTCTATTCAAGGAACACGATGAACTGGGTACTGGGGACCATGCTGTCGCTGTTGAGTCTCACCGCTCACGCTGGCGAGTTGCGCATGCTGACCGACAACCACCCGCCGCTGCACTTCCAGCAGGGCGAGCACATGACGGGCTTCGCTGTGGAGGTGGTGCAAGCCCTGGCGCAACGCACCGGTGATCCGGTGCAGGTCCAGCAACGGCCAATGTTGCGCGCCTTGCGCGATGCCAGCGAGGCCGAAGACACCGCGGTGTTTACCATTTTGCGCACGGCCGAGCGCGAGTCGCGCTATCAGTGGGTGGGGCCGCTGATGCAGACCGAAACCGCGCTGTACGCCCGCACTGGCGACCACAGCGCGGTCACCGACCTGCACCAGACCCGCGGGCAGATTGCCGTACCGCGCAAGTGGCTGGTCTACCGCTACCTCAAGCAACAGGGGCTGGACAATCTGTGGGGGGTGGACAGCCCGCAGGTCATGATTCGCCTGCTGCAACTGGGACGGGTGCAATACCTGGTGGCCGACACCATGAGCGTCAGCACCTTTGCCGCCGAAGAAGGCATGCCCTTCGATCAGTTGAGCTACCAGATGCCGCTGATGCGCCAGGACGCCTACATCGCCTTTTCCCCCAAGGTCGACGCCGCCCGGGTCGCCCGCTGGCAGCGGGCCCTGGAGGCGATGAAACGCGATGGCAGCCTGCAACGGCTCAAACAGCGCTGGCATATCGACCGCACTGCCTGCTCAAGCAACTGCTGACGACGGCCTCAAGATAGAATTTGCTGACTCGTGAACGGCAGTAAATCTCGTCCGCGGCGGCGAGTTTCGCTACTATGACGAGCCCATTTCTGTCTTTGCCGACCCGCCAATCCGGAGCCCCAATGCCCAGTCCCAAGGACCTCGCCACTGACAGCAACGCCCCGATGATTCCGGAACAGCGCCGCGAGCAGATCCTGCGCCAGTTGCGCAAGCATCAGGTACTCAGCGTGCATCAGTTGATGGAGATGTTCGACTGCTCGCACATGACGGTGCGCCGGGATATCGCCCTGCTGGAACAGGAAGGCCGCGCCCATTCGGTGACCGGTGGCGTGCGCATCGCCAGTCAGTTGCACAGTGAGCCCAGCCATCAATCCAAGGCCGTGGTGGAACTGCCGCAAAAGCAGGCCATGGCCAAGCTCGCGGCGGGCCTGTTGCATGCGGACATGACGGTGTACCTGGATGCCGGCACCAGCACCCTGGAGATCGTGCCCTACATCAAGGCGCTGTCGGGCATGACCGTGATCACCAACGATTTCGGCGTAGTCCAGGCGTTGCTCGACGCGCCCCAAGTGACAGTGATCCACACCGGTGGGCAGTTGGACCATTCCAACCATTCCTGCGTTGGCGGGCTGGCAGTGGCGACCCTGCGCCAGGTGGTCACGGACGTGGCCTTTATCTCCACCAGTTCCTGGGACCTGCGCCGGGGCCTCACCACGCCCTCGGCGTTGAAGGTCGAGGTCAAGCAGGTGGCAATGCAATCGGCGACCCAGGTGGTGCTGGTGGCCAGCAGCTCCAAGTACGGCACCTTCGGCATGTACAAGATCGCCGACCTGGAGCAGTTCGACATCATCATCAGCGACGCGGCCCTGGCCCCCGCAGCGGCGGACGGCATTCGCAAGCACGGGGTGGAATTGCTGCTGCCGGCACCATCCTGAGGCCAGCGATAGCCCCCAACACCTGCAATCCGTGGCCAGGGAACGTGCTCCCGCTCATCTGCGCAGCTGACGCAATGCCTGATGCCCCTCAATCCCCGAAAGGTCGCGCCGTCCAGGTTTGGGGCGGCTGCGCCACCCAGCATCAGCACGCTGCCTCGCCACAAAGAGTGAACAGCCCTCCCTAGGCTTTGTACGAAAAGCCTTGATACTCGGTGAAGCTGCGTGGAAAACGGTCTCGCGCGCGAGTCCGATCGGAAGGCTCATTTACACCCCGTAAAGTCGAACGCGACCCCGGCCGTTCCTCGACCGTTTTCGCCTTGCCTGACCTTCGTCTCAACACTGTTCGGACAGAGCCTAGTGGGCTCTCTCAGTGTCGGCCATGAACTGCCCCAGCTCACGAGCATAGAACCGGGCCATGCCGGTGGTGCCGTGCCCGCGAGTTTCGGCGCTGGCGGGAATCAACAGCAGGCGAGCATCTTTCACTTGCTTGAGCGCCGCTTGCAGGGTGCCGGTTTCCGGTGGATTGCGCTCATCGTCCGCGGCGTTGATCACCAACACCGGCGCCTGGATCTTGCTTAACCCCGGCGCGGCGTTGTAGTCCGCCGAAGACTGCCACTGGTAGATGAAGTCGTTGGCATCGGCGGTCTGTGGCGCCTTGAGGCGTTCATCCACCAACTGGTCGGCCTGGGCCCGGGTCGGCGCCAGGGCCTGATAGGCCAGGGTGCCGCCGCTGGTGCCAGTGGCGAACAACGCATTGGCCAGACGCAGAGATGGCGGTTGGACCCGGTAATTGCCGTTGTCCCAGGCCGGGTCCTGCTTGATCGACTCCACCAGCAGCCGGCGCATCATCCAGTTGCGCGAGGACATTTCCCCGGGCTGGGAGGCCATGGGCACCAGGGCGTCCATCATCTGCGGCCATTGCTGGCCCCAGAGCCAGGTCTGCATGCCGCCCATGGAGTTGCCGATGATCAGGCGCAGGTGCTTGACCCCCAGCCCCTCGGTGACCAACCGGTACTGGGCCTGGACCATGTCGTCGTAGTTGTACTGGGGAAACCGCGCGCGCAGGCCATCGGAAGGCTTGCTCGACTGGCCGACGCCAATGCCATCGGTGGCAATGATGTAGTACTTGCTCGCGTCCAGAGGCTGCCCCGGGCCGAACAGCTCGCCACCAAAATCCTTGCTCAGCAGGTCGCTGGCCGGCCGGTAGGTGCCGTGCAGGTAGAGGATCGCCGGGTGCTTGGGGTTGCCCAGGGTGATGTAGTGCAGTTTCAGGTTGGCGAGCTGTTCGCCGTTGTGGAAAGTGAACTGCGGGGCGACCCAATCGCCCTCGGTGGCCGGCGGCAAGCTCGCGGCCGCGGCCAGGGACATACCACCCAGGGACAAAATCAGGCCGAGCGCGGCCCGGCAGGCAAGACGCTGCATGGAAAAACTCCTGTGTTTATCGCTACGAATCATCGCAAGCCGTTCGTGGCCTTCGTACCCTCTGTAGCCGCTGCCGCAGGCTGCGCAAGGCACCGCAGGGGCCTCGGCGGTCGGGGAATCGCTGCGAGCCTGCGGCTCGTTCGCAGCCTTCGGCAGCGGCTACATAAAGCGATGCGCGAAGGCCCGCAGGGGCCTCGGCGGCCGGGGAATCGCTGCGAGCCTGCGGCTCGTTCGCAGCCTTCGGCAGCGGCTACATAAAGCGATGCGCGAAGGCACCGCAGGGGCCTCGGCGGTCGGGGAATCGCTGCGAGCCTGCGGCTCGTTCGCAGCCTTCGGCAGCGGCTACATAAAGCGATGCCCGCAGGGCCTTGCGCGACGTTCCCCAGATACCTTTTCCTGCGCAACCTGCAGTAGCGGCTACACCGCCGAGCCTTGGCGCGCCTGCCAGTCGCGCAGCCATTGCAGGCCGGCGGAGGTGTCGCCGCGGGGGCGGTATTCGCAACCGACCCAGCCGTCATAGCCAAGCTCGTCCAGCAGTTGGAACAGGTAGGGATAGTTCAGCTCGCCAAGGTCCGGCTCGTGACGATCCGGCACCCCGGCGATCTGGATATGGCCGATGCCCGCCAGGTCCCGACGCAGCTTCACCGCCAGGTCGCCTTCGACGATCTGGCAGTGGTAGCAGTCGAACTGCACCTTGAGGTTGGCCGCACCGACTTCCTTGCAGATGGCCTGGGCCTGGTCCTGGCGATTGAGGAAGAACCCCGGCATGTCACGGGTGTTGATCGGCTCCAGCAGCACGGTGACTCCGACCTTGGCCGCCTGGGCCGTGGCATGGGCCAGGTTCTCCAGGTACACCGCGTGATGGCGGGCCCGGTCCTGTTCCGACGGCAGCAGACCGGCCATCACGTGAATCCGTGAATTGCCCAGCACCGCGGCGTACTCCAGGGCCTTGTCGAAGCCCTGGCGGAACTCTTGCTCGCGTCCGGGCAGGGAGACGATGCCCCGCTCCCCCGCCGCCCAGTCACCGGGCGGCGCATTGAACAGCGCCTGCTGCAGGCCGTGGTCGTCCAGGTGCTGCTTGAGCACCTGGGGGCTGTAGTCGTAGGGAAACAGGTACTCCACGGCCGTGAAGCCGTCTGCCGCTGCGGCGGCGAAACGTTCAAGAAAGGCATGTTCCGGGTAGAGCATGCTGAGGTTGGCAGCAAAACGAGGCATGGGAACTCCTGGGACAAAGGGTCAGACAAACGGCCAGATCAGCAGGGTAATACAGAACCCCAAGGTGCCGAGCAAAGTGGTAATCACGGTCCAGGTACGCAGGCCATCGGCGACGTTGAGCCCGGCCAGCTTGGTGAAGATCCAGTACCCGGCGTCATTGATGTGGGACATGGCCAGCCCGCCACCGCCCATGGCCAGGCACAGCAGGGCCATGTGGTTGGGGCTCAGGTCGAGGGTGGCGATCAGCGGCGCGATGATGCCCGCCGTGGTCACCAGGGCCACGGTGGTGGAGCCTTGCACGGCACGCAGCAGCATGGTCAGCAAAAAGCCCAGGGCCAGGACCGGCAGGCCGGTGGTGCGCAGCATGTCGGAGACCACGGCACCGATCCCGGTGTCCACCAGGACCTTGCCGAACACCCCGCCGGCACCGGCGATCAGGATCACCATGGCCACCCCGGGCAAGGCCGAACCGATCACGTCGGAGACCTGGCTGCGGCTCCAGCCGCGGCGCGAACCCAGCAGCCAGGCACACAGCAAGGTGTCCAGCAGCAGCGCCACCAGCGGTGCCCCCAGTACGGTCAACACGCCGCGCAGGGTGGATTCCAGAGGCAGCAAGGACGTGGCCAGGGTGCCCAGCAGGATCAACACGATAGGCAGCAGGATCAGGCTGACGATCAGGCCGAAACCCGGTGGCGGCGCCGGTGGCAGTTTCGCCGCCAGAGTGCCGGTGGATTCCTCCAGGCCCATGTGGGCCACGGCCGCCAGTGCTTGCGGGCTGGCCGATTGCTCGGCACCACTGTTCCAGGCCGCCAGGTCTTCGTTGGTGACGTGGGGACCGTAGACTTCAGCACGGATATCGTCGGTCATCGGGTAGTTGCGTCGAGTCATGCGCCCGGCCACGCGGTAGCCGACGTAGCACAGCAGCGCGGTCAGCGGCAGGCCGAACATCAGCACCCGACCCAGGTCCGCGCCCAGTTGGCTGGCCGCCGCCACCGCGCCCGGATGGGGCGGCAGGAAGGCATGCACGGTGAGCAAGGCGGCACACATCGGCAAGGCGAACACCAGCAGCGGCTTGCGCGCACTGCGGGCCACGCCGTAGGCCAGGGGCATGAGGATGATCACCCCGACCTCGAAAAACACCGGCACGCCGATGATGAAGCCGGCGATGGTCAGGGCCAGGGGCGTGCGGCGGTTGCCGAAGCGCTCGATCAGGGTCTTGGCCAAGGCCTCGGCACCGCCGGACAGTTCGATGATGCGGCCGATCATGGCGCCCAGGGCAATGATGATGGCGATGTGGCCAAGGGTCTTGCCCATGCCGCCTTCGATGGTGGCCACCAGCTCCGCCGGTTTCACCCCGGCCACCAGGGCCACCAGGATGCTCACCAGCATCAGCGCGACAAAGGGCTGGAACTTGTACTTGAGCACCAGAAACAGCAACAGGGCGATGCCGGCCCCGGCAGTGATCATCAGAATCAGCGGGCTCATTGGGCAAGCCCTCCACCCAGTGGTTGGCAGGTGTTGCAGGTGACGCTGGAACCCGTAAAGCCAATGCAGTCATTCATCTCGGGAAGTCCTGTTGTTATTGTTTTTTACCGGCAAGCCGCTCCCCACGAGAGCCCGATGGCGCTCCCGGGGGCGCTTGCCGTGAAGCGTTGTCAGTGATTACCAGGCGGTGCCGAAAGCGTCCCGCAGTTCGTCCAGGGCGTGTTGATCCAGGGGCTCAGGTCGCGGCTGGCTCATGAGCCACAGGCGCGCGGTTTCCTCCAGTTCTTCCAGGGCATAGCTGGCCTTGGACACGCTGCTTTCCCAGACCACCGGGCCCAGGCGTTCGAGCATCACCCCGCGCACCCGGTTGGCCAGTTGCGCCACCTGCTCGGCGACCTTGGGCGAACCCGGACGCTGGTAGCCGATCAGTGGAATGTGCCCGACCTTCATCACCTGGTACGGGGTCAGCGGCGGCAGGATGTCGTCGTCGCGCCAGACCCCGGCCAGGGTCAGTGCCACCAGATGAGTGGAATGGGTGTGCACCACCCCGCCCACACCCGGATTGCGGTCATACACCTGGCGATGCAGGGCCAGGGTCTTGGACGGCTTGTCGCCGCTGACCCACTCCCCCGCCAGGTTGACCTTGGCGATGGCTGCCGGATCGAGGCGCCCGAGGCAGACATCGGTAGGGGTGATCAGCCAGCCATCGTCGAGCCGCGCGCTGATATTGCCGGCGCTGCCCACGGTGTAGCCGCGTTGATAGAGGCTGTGGCCGACGTCGCAGATTTCTTCGCGCAGGGCGTTTTCGCGGCTCATGGCTGACCTCCGGCCAGTTGGCGCAGGGCCTTGCTGAAAAAGTCGCGACCGCCGAAGTTGCCGGACTTCAGGGCCAGGGCCAGGGGTTCACCGCCACTGCTGACCGTGGCCGGCACCCCGGGATCGATCTGCGCACCGATCTGCAGCAGGCGCACGCCTAGGGCCTTGACCACCGCTCCGGAGGTTTCGCCGCCGGCCACCACAAAGCGCCGCACGCCGTTATCCCGCAGGCCACGGGCGATCTCGCCCAGGGCGTTCTCCACCAGGGCCCCGGCACGCTCGACGCCCAATTGCCGCTGCACCGCCTTGACCTGCTCGGGAGTGCTGGTGGCGTAGATCAGCACCGTGTCCTGCTGCGCCTGGACAAAGGCCAGGGCCTGGGCCACCACCGATTCGCCCGCTGCCAGGGCCAGGGGATCGATGCGTAGGGCTGGACGCTCGGCCTCAAGCCAGGCGTCCACCTGGGCATTGGTGGCTGCCGAGGCGCTGCCGGCCAGCACCACTTCGCCACCGGCCACCGACGGCAGATTCGCGGCGTCGAGATCACGCAACTTGCCGGCGCGGCGGAAATTCTCCGGCAGGCCCAGGGCCAACCCGGAACCGCCGGTCAACAGCGGCAGGTCGGCGCAGGCGGCGCCGAGGGTATAGAGGTCGGCATCGGACAGCGCATCGGCAATCGCCATGGCGACGCCCTTTTGCCGCAGTTCGGCGATCTTCGCCCGCACCGCGTCCACGCCCTGGGCCACGCTGTCGTAGCGCAGCAGGCCCACCGGCAGTGCGGTCTGCGCCTGCAGCACCCGCACCAGGTTGGCGTCGGTCATCGGCGTCAGCGGGTGATGCTGCATGCCCGATTCGTTGAGCAACTGGTCCTGGACAAACAGATGGCCGCGGAAAATCGTCCGGCCATTCTCGGGAAACGCCGGGCAGGCCAGGGTGAAGTCGCCACCCAGCGCCTTGAGCAACGCCTCGCTGACCTGACCGATGTTGCCCGCCGCGGTGGAGTCGAAGGTCGAGCAGTACTTGAAGAAGATCTGTTCGCAGCCTTGCTCGCGCAGCCATTGCAGCGCCGCCAGGGATTCGGCCACGGCCTCGCCCACCGGGGTGGTGCGGGACTTCAGCGCGATCACCACGGCGTCGGCGTCCAGGCCGGCGGCCACTTCGGCGCTGGGAATGCCAATGCTCTGCACCGTGCGCATGCCGCCGCGCACCAGCATGTTGGCCAGGTCGGTGGCGCCGGTGAAGTCATCGGCGATGCAACCCAGCAACGGGCGTGGAGTGGAAGTCGTCATCACAGGCTCCTCAAACGGCATCAGGCTTGGCCACGGGCAGCTCGATGCCCGGGAAGATCTTGATCACCGCCGAGTCGTCCTCGCGACCGAAACCGGCGCTGGAAGCCTGCATGAACATCTGGTGCGCGGTGGCCGACAGCGGCAGCGGGAATTTGCTGGCGCGGGCGGTATCCAGCACCAGGCCCAGGTCCTTGACGAAGATGTCCACCGCGGACGAGGGCGTGTAGTCGGCCTTGAGGATATGCGGCACGCGGTTCTCGAACATCCAGGAATTGCCGGCGCTGTGGGTGATCACCTCGTACAGGGCATCGGCGTCCACCCCTTCGCGCAGGCCCAGGGCCATGGCTTCGGCGGAGGCGGCAATGTGCACCCCGGCCAGCAACTGATTGATGATCTTGACCTTGGAGCCCAGCCCGTGGGCATCCCCCAGGCGGTAGACCTTGCCAGCCATGCCCGCAAGGATCGCCTCGGCCTTGGCGTAAGCGCTGGCCGGGCCGGAAGTCATCATGGTCATCTCGCCGGCGGCAGCCTTGGCCGCGCCCCCGGAGATCGGTGCATCCAGATAGAGCAAGCCCTGGGCCTCAAGGCGCTGGCCCAGGTCCACGGCGTAGGTCGGGGCCACAGTGGCGCAACCGATCACCAGGCTGCCGGGGCGCAGGGCCGCGACCGCCCCGCCCTCGCCAAACAGCACGCTCTCGGTCTGCTCGGCGTTGACCACCACGGTGATGATTACCTCGCACTGCTCTGCCAACTGCGCGGCCGAGGCGCAAGCCACGCCGCCTTCAGCGGCGAACTGCTCGGTGACCGCGGCACGCACATCGCAGGCGTGCACCTTGAAACCGCTGCGCAACAGCGAACGGGCGATGCCCAGGCCCATGGCGCCAAGACCGATGACGCCGACATTGTTGTTATTCATGGGGGACTCCAGAAATAGACCAGGACTGTGCCGCGCCGGACAGGCGCCGGGCAAGAACCGGGCAGGACAGGGAAATCCGGATTGCAGGTCCGGCAAATGCAACACAGAGAGCGGCAACAGGCGCAGCGCCAGACGGCAAGCCCGGAAGGTGCATGGCACCGTGAACCGGTGCCGAGAGAGGCAGGAGCGAAGCGATCATCATGGCCATCCTGTTGCTGTTGTTATCAGGTTGAGCGTTGGCTGTGAATGATCATCCACCAATGAGCGGATTATGTGAAGATATTTTTCAATCTAACATTTTTTAACATCGCTTTTTCCTGCCCGTTGCCTCCGGCCCGCGCCCGCCACTGGTCGGAACATAGAGGTCCAGTCGCCATCCCCTGCTACAACCTTTCACAGCCCTGATCTGGATCAGCATTGAGCGCGAGATCCTGACCGAGGCTCAGGACAGGTGAAGGCGGACTGGCGGTAGCACCCTTCATCGCAACCCCGTTGACGCCCCCACTGACCAGGGGCTCAATGGTCCGTCTCGTTATGCTTGGATAAGGATGATTCAACATGGCAAATATTGAAGTTTTATCGGGCGATTTTCTGCAGGGCGCCGGCGAGTACCGCCACGGCACCTTCAGGCTCAAGACAGTGCTCAACAGCGCCGGTGTCGAGATCAAGGCATCGGCCTTCAAGAGCCTGGAAATCGCTACTGAAAGTCCCATCGCCAACAAGGACGCGTTTGGCTATGGCATCGCTGGCGCCATGCTGCTGGGGCCGGTAGGCGCCATTGCCGGTTACCTGATGGCGGGGACTGAAAACGAGGTGACCTTCATCGGCACCTTAAAGGATGGACGGCAACTGATGGCCGCCACCGACAGCAACACTTACAAGGATATCTCCCGGCACTTGCTGAACTGATAATCCGCGAAGTTATATTCAGTGCCCATGACGCCCCATCGGTCATGGGCACTTTTTATTTGTATCCCTTATATGTTTCCCACTCTCGACGCCTGAACTCATCCCTCAAGCTGAACCTCACCTGAAACTTCATCATCGAACAACGATTCAAGGCAATTTAACCTTGACTCGATGGACCCTCCTGAGTAAATTGCGCGGGCCGGGAAATCCGGCCTTTTTTCAACTCACTAAAGAAGCCAATGGACACAGTATCTAGACGCTGTCTGGTCACTGCCGCTGCGCAGCGCCAGGCACCCCTGAAAAATGACGGGACTCGACTCCGCGGTCGGGTGAGCTGCGCTAGGGCTTGACGCTCCAACGTAACTTGCCTCCCCGGAACCAGTCCGGTCACGAGGCACAAGTTATGCACTTCACATCTTCTGTAATGCCCGGCGTACGCGCCTTTGCCGCCACCATGCGGGTCAAGCTGTGCCGTGAGCCCAAGGCTCTGGCACGCTCGCCGTTCTCCTCATCCTCACCTTGCGCCGCCACCGCCCTGCGGGCCAATTGGCGCGTCTGCCCGATGACCGGCCAGCTGCAACAACGCTGGAGCCTGGACGACAGCCAGGACCCGCAGAGTCGGGGCGCGGCCCTGCTCTTGCAGCAGGCCGGACTGATCTTCGGCCTGTACCTCGGGGCGCGCACTTACCCATAAATCAACGGTCACTTTCCGTTGTTTTCACACAAACTTCTTACTTGGAAGTTTGACGGCGCCTTATTGCCTTCTTGTTAATAAAACTTGCTGGAGAAAGTTATGGAAGAGGCCAGTAGTAGGTTCGCTGTCCATTCAACTTCATTGTTTGGGCAGCGAACGTTAAAACCTGAAAAACGCCAAGATCCGTATCGATCGCTAACCTGCGGCTTGACATACTTTCGCTCGTCTTTAATTAGTTGAGTGGTCGCTGTGTCGTGCCGTAGTCAGGCGGCAGGAGCACACGCAATGACTGTAAAAACCACAACTTCCCGCAACACCAGCGCCACCCGCGACAGCAACAAACTGTCGATGCGTGCCGCCCGCGAAGCCCAGAACGGCCTGGCCGTGACCCTGGCCAACGTCAACTCCAGCACCGCTGGCCTGACTGAACTGGACGCCGAAGGCCGCCTGCAACGGGACGGCCACAACGAGGTCGCCCACGACCGTCCGCCTCACGCCCTGGTGCAATTGCTGCAAGCCTTCAACAACCCCTTCATCTATGTGCTGATGACCCTGACCGGTATCAGTTTCTTCACCGACTTCTGGCTGCCGCTGCAAGCCGGCGAAGAAACTGATCTGACCGGCGTGATCATCGTCCTGGTGATGGTGCTGGCCAGCGGCCTGATGCGCTTCTGGCAGGAACACCGCTCGGCCAAGGCCGCCGAAGCCCTCAAGGCCATGGTCCGCACCACCGCCGCAGTACTGCGCCGCGAGCAGATGGGCATGCAGGCCCGGGTTCGCGAAGTACCGATGCGCGAACTGGTGGTGGGCGACATCATCCAGCTGTCGGCCGGCGACATGATCCCGGCGGACATCCGCCTGATCGAATCCCGTGACCTGTTCATCAGCCAGGCGGTGCTCACCGGCGAAGCCCTGCCGGTGGAGAAATACGACACCCTGGGGGCCGTGCAGGAAAAATCCGCCCAGGCCCTGGCCGCCGACCAGCAAGACCTGCTGGACCTGCCCAACATCTGCTTCATGGGCACCAACGTGGTAAGCGGCACCGCCACCGCCGTGGTGGTGGCCACCGGCGGGCGCACCTACTTCGGCTCCCTGGCCCGCTCCATCGTCGGCTCGCGTACCCAGACCGCCTTCGACCGTGGGGTCAACAGCGTCAGCTGGCTGCTGATCCGCTTCATGCTGGTGATGGTGCCAGTGGTGCTGCTGATCAATGGTTTCACCAAGGGCGACTGGGCCGAAGCCTTCATGTTCGCCCTGGCGGTGGCCGTCGGCCTGACCCCGGAAATGCTGCCGATGATCGTCAGCGCCAACCTGGCCAAGGGCGCTGCGGCCATGGCCAAGCGCAAGGTGGTGGTCAAGCGCCTCAACGCGATCCAGAACTTCGGCGCCATGGACGTGCTGTGCACCGACAAGACCGGCACCCTGACCCAGGACCGGATCATCCTCGAACACCACGTCGACATCAGCGGCAGCCGCTGCGACGCGGTGCTGCAACTGGCCTGGCTCAACAGCCACCACCAGAGCGGCATGAAGAACCTGATGGACCGCGCCGTGGTCAGCTTCGCCGAGGGCAACCCGCACTTCACCCCGCCGGCCGCCTGGCGCAAGGTCGATGAGCTGCCCTTCGACTTCGTCCGTCGGCGCCTGTCGGTGATCCTTGCCGACGCCCGTGGCGATCACCTGTTGGTGTGCAAGGGCGCGGTGGAAGAAATGCTGGAAACCGCCACCCGGGTACGCCAGGACGGACTGGCCGTGAGCCTCGACGCCGAGCGCCGCGCCGCCCTGCTGCAACTGGCCGAGGACTACAACCGCGACGGCTTCCGCGTGCTGCTGGTGGGCACTCGGGACCTGCCCAAGGGCCAGACCCGCAGCCAGTACAGCGCCAGCGATGAGCGCGAGCTGGTGATCGAAGGCTTCCTGACCTTCCTCGATCCGCCCAAGGAAACCGCCGGCCCGGCCATCGCCGCCCTGCGTGACAACGGCGTGACGGTCAAGGTGCTGACCGGCGACAACCCCATCGTCACCGCGAAGATCTGCCGCGAAGTGGGCCTGGAAGCGGGCGAACCGCTGCTGGGTCGCGACATCGAGCACATGGATGACCAGGTGCTCGGGCGCCTGGTGGAAGAGCGCACGGTGTTTGCCAAGCTCACCCCCCTGCAGAAATCCCGGGTGCTCAAGGCCCTGCAAGCCAACGGCCACACCGTGGGCTTCCTCGGCGACGGCATCAACGACGCCCCGGCCCTGCGCGATGCCGACGTCGGCATCTCGGTAGACAGCGGCACCGACATCGCCAAGGAATCGGCGGACATCATCCTCCTGGAAAAGAGCCTGATGGTGCTGGAAGAAGGGGTGATCAAGGGTCGCGAGACCTTCGGCAACATCATGAAGTACCTGAACATGACCGCCAGCTCCAACTTCGGCAACGTGTTCTCGGTGCTGGTGGCCAGTGCCTTCATCCCCTTCCTGCCGATGCTGGCGATCCACCTGCTGCTGCAGAACCTGATGTACGACTTCTCCCAGCTGGCGCTGCCGTGGGACAAGATGGACAAGGAATACCTGGCCAAGCCGCGCAAGTGGGACGCCAACAACATCGGGCGCTTCATGCTGTGGATCGGGCCGACCTCGTCGATCTTCGACATCACCACCTTCGCTCTGATGTGGTACGTGTTCGCCGCCAACAGCGTGGAAATGGCCGCCCTGTTCCAGTCCGGCTGGTTCATCGAAGGCCTGCTCTCGCAGACCCTGGTGGTGCACATGCTGCGTACCCGCAAGATCCCGTTCATCCAGAGCACCGCGGCCCTGCCGGTGATGCTGGCCACGGGACTGGTGATGGCGCTGGGGATCTACGTGCCCTTCTCGCCTCTGGGCAGCATGGTCGGCCTGGTGCCGCTGCCGTGGGAATACTTCCCTTGGCTGGTGGGCACCCTGCTCGCCTACTGCGTGGTCGCCCAGACCATGAAGACCCTGTACATCCGCCGCTTCAAGCAGTGGTTCTAAGGGCCTGGTTCTAAGGGCGTGAGCCCGGCGCGGCCGCCCCCGGCCGGCCGCGCCCGATACACCTAACCAACGATGCCACCGTCGGCGCGGCCAGCGCCCTGCCGACGGCGACGCTGTACGCCCGAAAGGAGCATCGCCATGTATCTCAAGCCTTTTTCCATATTGCAACGCGGCCTCCAGGCCCTGCTGGTCTGCAGCCTGTGCACCTGCGCCCGCCTGCTCACCCGCGTGAGCATCCGGCTGTATGTCCGCGGCCTGCTGAGCGCCGTTGAAATTCGTTTTCTGCTGGGTTTCAGCGCCGCCCTCACCCGCGCCTCGCTGCGCGTGGCGATGGCCTGAACCTGTCACCGACCCGGGAGCACACTCATGTCGGGCACCACTCTTCTGATCAACCTGGCCGGCGCCATCGCCCTGCTGCTGTGGGGTTCGCAGATGATCTGCGGATCACTCCTGCGCGGCTTCGGCAGCCCACTGCGGCACTGGCTCGGGCAACACCTGAACAACCGCTGGCTGGCGCTGCTGTGCGGCGTCGGCATTACTGGCGTGCTGCAAAGCAGCACCGCAGTGAGCCTGATGGCCAGCTCCTTTACCGCTGCCGGCACCCTGGGCCTGGCCCCCGCGCTGGCGGTGATGCTGGGGGCCAATATCGGCTCGACCCTGGTGGTCCAGCTGCTCAGCCTCGACCTCTCGCTGCTGGCCCCGGTGCTGCTGCTGGCGGGTTTCCTGACCTTCCGCCTGCGGGACGACTCGCGCTTTGAAAGCATCGGCTGCGCGCTGATCGGCCTGGGCCTGATGCTGCTGGCCCTGGGCATGCTCGGCGCCACCCTGGGCGCGGTGGAAAGCACCCCGGTGTTCCAGCTGGTGATGACCAGCCTCGACGGCGACCTGTTGCTGGCGCTGCTGGTGGCCATGCTGCTGACCTGGATGTGCCACTCCAGCGTCGCGGTGGTGCTACTGATCGCCTCCCTGGCCAGCACCGGCCTGCTGTCGCCAGCCACCAGCATGGCCCTGGTGCTGGGGGTCAACCTGGGCGGCACCCTACCGTCCCTGCTCGGCGCCAGCGGCAACGTGGCCCGGCGCCTGCCCCTGGGCAACCTGCTGGTGCGCCTGGTGGGCGTGGTCCTGGTGCTGCCCTGGATCACCACCCTGGCCCACCTGGACGCAGTGCAAGCCCTGCCACCGGAGTTGCTGGTGGTCTACCTGCACAGCGCCTTCAGCCTGATCCTCGGCCTGCTGTTCATTGGCTTCACCGAGCCCCTGGGCAAGCTGCTGACCCGGCTGCTGCCGGCTCCCGCCCCGGTCACCGATCCGGGCATGCCGCTGTACCTGGACCAGGCCGGCCTGGAAGTGGCCAATATCGGCCTAGCCAACGCCGCCCGCGAAGCCCTGCGCATGGCCGACATGCTTTCGAGCATGCTCGACCGGGTGCTGCAGCTGTTTCGCACCTCAAGCATCACCCATGCCGAGCAGGTGCGGCACATCGACCAGTCCCTGGACCTGCTCAGCGCGGCGATCCGCGCCTACCTGGCGGACATCGGCAAGGAAGGCATCAGCGACCAGGACGCCGACCGCTCCCAGGAAATCCTGCTGCTGGTGATCAACCTGGAACACGCCGGCGACATTCTTTCCACCAGCCTGGCGCAACTGGCAGTAAGGCGTCTGCGCCGTGGCGAGGCCTTTTCCGCTTTCGAGTTGGGCACCCTGTACCCGCTGCACCAGGAGTTGCTGGACAGCCTGAGCCTGGCCATCACCGTGTTCCTGCGCGAAGACCTGCCCACCGCCCACCAGTTGCTGGCGCGCAAGGAAAACGTGCGGCGCCTGGAAGCCGCCGCCGGCCGCGAGCACTTTCGCCAACTGCGCGAAGACCAGAGTGCCTGGGCCGAATCCGGGGACATCTTCCAGCGCCTGCTGCGCGACTACCGCCGAGTCCACCACCACATCGCCGCCCTGGCCTACCCGGCCCTGGAGCGCGCCGGTGAGCGCGACATCGAGCACGGCTACCTCAGCGAGCCCCTGGCCGACGCGCCCGGCGCCGAGCACCCCGTGACCGGAGCCAAGGAGGACAGCCCATGCGCGTCCTGATCTGCGCCGGCCGCTACTACGCCGACAGCCGCCTGTGTCGCCGGGTCCTGGAAGCCTTCCAGCGCCTGCACGAAGTGCGGGTGGTGATCCACGGCGGCAGCCAGTTCCTCGGCGCCCACATCGAGGACTGGGCCCGGGAAACCGGGGCCCACATCGTCCGCTACCCGCCCAACTGGCAACTGCACGGCAAACACGCCGAGCGCCTGCGCAACAGCTTCATGCTGGCCGACAGCCGCCCGGACATCGTCCTCGCCCTGCCCGGCGGGGAAGACACCGAAGAGCTGCTGGCCCAGGCCCGGGTCCGCGGCATCCAGACCCTATCGGTCGACGACCAGTAAACACCCCACGCAGCACCCACCCGCGCCGGCTCTCCAACTAAACGGTCCGGCGCCCCAACAGAACGAGATCCGCCATGTCCAAGCACCGTCCACATCGCTCCTCGCGTTCCGCCTCCTGGGGCCACACCCTGCCTGCCGCAAAAAGCCGCATGCTCAAACGCAACCTGCTGTTCCTCGCCCTCACTGCCGGTGCCACCGCCACCCTGGCCCTGTGCTCCAAGGCCCAGGCCGCCGGCGGCGCCTATGTAGTGGATGACGGCGCCATCAACGCCCCCGGGGAATGCAATGTCGATGTCTGGTACCAGAGCACCCGGCATCAAGGCTCCAGCCACAACAGCGTGATTGCCCCGGCCTGCACCTTCAGCCAACTGCCCTGGGTGCAACTGGGGGCCGCCGTGCAGCGCCAGCAGGCCGACGATCACGGCGAAACCCAGCTCAGCCCGCAGATCAAGGTCCAACTGCTGAACCGCGAAGACCTGGGCCTGCAACTGGCCCTGGCCGGCTCCGCCCACTGGGCCCTGAACCGCCACCACAGCTTCGACGGCGGCGACCTCACCCTGCCCCTGACCTTCAGCGCCAGCGACCGCCTGCGCCTGAACCTCAATGCCGGCTGGACCCATGCCTACGACGAAGGAGAACAGAACCACCGCTGGACCTGGGGCACCGGTGTGGAATACGACCTCATGCCGAGCCTGACCCTGATTGCCGAGCGCTACGGCCAGCGCGGCGGCGAACAGGGCTGGCAGGCCGGCCCGCGCCTGCACGTGGGGCAGCACCTGGACCTGGACCTGATCGTTGGCCAGCACCTGACCGAAGACCGCGACCGCTGGCTGACCACCGGAGCAACCCTGCGCTTCTGAGCGCCCCATAGAATCGCCGCCCCCTGTAGCCGCTGCTGAGCCTGCGAAGCTGCGCAAAGGTCCAAAGGGCCTTGCCTGACGATCGCCTGCCGATCTTGGGCGGCCTTAAGATCCCCGCGTCTCCTGCGGAGCCGTTCGCAGCCTGCGGCAGCGGCTACACAACCCCGTTCGGCACTGGCCCTGTAGCCGCTGCTGAGCCACGGCGAAGCTGC
Organism: Pseudomonas sp. RC4D1; assembly: GCF_018390395.1. Classification (NCBI taxonomy): domain Bacteria; kingdom Pseudomonadati; phylum Pseudomonadota; class Gammaproteobacteria; order Pseudomonadales; family Pseudomonadaceae; genus Pseudomonas; species Pseudomonas sp. RC4D1. The sequence continues at coordinate 660,982 of NZ_JAHBAW010000003.1, read as the reverse complement.
GCAAAGGTCCGCAGGACCTTGCTTGACGATCGCCTGCCGATCTTGGGCGGCCTCAAGATCCCCGCGTTTCCTGCGGAGCCGTTCGCAGCCTGCGGCAGCGGCTACACAACTCTCGGATCGGCACTGGCCCTGTAGCCGCTGCTGAGCCACGGCGAAGCTGCGCAAAGGTCCGCAGGACCTTGCTTGACGATCGCCCGCCAAACTCGCAGCGATCTCAAGAACGCCGCGGCCCTCGCGGGCCGTTCGCAGCCTGCGGCAGCGGCTACAGGGGCAGTGGATGCAGAGCTTCGTCGAATTGGTCCAGACGTGGAAAAACCAACGGTTGCTCGTCCGCCAGGTGTTGCAAGCGCTGCTGGTAGCTGTGCAGAAACTCTTCTCGGGCCTCCTGGCTGATGTAAGGCACATGCCAGGCCACGAACGGTTCCAGTACGTCACAGCCCACATAGGCCAAAGTGCCCCGCAGCAACGGGCGCAACATCTCTTCGAGCGGTCCATGGATCGCACCCTCGCCAAACATGTGCTCGCGCCCGCCCAGGGTCAGGGTCACCAGGGCCTTCTTGCCCGCCAGCCCACCCTGGTCATAGAAGCGCTTGCCGCCATAACACACCCCCGACACCAGCACCCGGTCGATCCAGCCCTTGAGCATGGCCGGCACCGAGAACCAGAACACCGGGAAGTTGAGGATCAACAGGTCAGCCCACAGCAGCTTGTCCAGCTCGCCCTGGATATCCGCGGCGATGCTGGCGTTCTTCACCCCCAGACGTTGCTCCAGGGCGTACACCAGATAATCCGGATTATCCCGGGCGCCAAAGTCGGCGGCGCTGGCCACCGGGTTCCAGTTCATGGCGTACAGGTCACTGACCTGCACCTGATGCCCCTGGGCCTCCAAGGTGCTGCGGGCCTGGTCGCGCAAGGCGGCGGTAAAGGATTGCGGCTCGGGGTGGGCGTGAACGATCAGTACCTTCATGAAGACTCCTCAAACAGTGGGCAAAGTGGCGCAAGCTTCGCGGCGGCTCAGGCAGTGCTCAGCGCACAGGGCGATGCGCCGACAGGCTTCGCGCAGGTCATCCGCTTGCAGCACCAGCCCCAGGCGGATATGCCCAGCGGCGCTGGGGCCGAAGGCTTCGCCGGCCAGCACCGAGACGCCCTGCTCGTCCAACAGGCGCTGGCTGAAGGCCTGGGCGCTGAGCCCGGTGGCGCGGATGTCGACCATGACGAACATGCCGCCATCAGGCTTCAACGGCCGGGCGCCGGGGCAATCGGCCAGGCAGTCGCAGACCAGATCCCGCCGCTGGCGATAGGCCTCGGCCATGTCCCGCAACTGCGGCAAGGGCTGCTCCAGGGCCGCCACGGCGGCGTCCTGGATGAATTCCGGCGAGCCATAAAGCATGCACAGGGCGAGGTTTTCCAGGTGCGCGGCCAGGGCCGTCGGCGCCACCACCCAGCCCAGGCGCCAGCCGGTCATGGCGTGGGACTTGGACAGGCTGTTGAGGGTCGCGGTGTGCTCGGCCATGCCCGGCAAGCTGGCCGGGCTGACGTGTTCGCCGTCGTACAGCAGCTCGCTGTAGACCTCGTCGCAGATCAGCCACAGGTCATGTTCGATGCACAGCGCCGCCAGGGCTTCCCAGGTGGCCCGGGGAATACTGGCGCCCGTGGGGTTGTGCGGGCTGTTGAGCACCAGGGCCCGGGTCTTGCCGGTGATGCGCGCAGCCACCGCCTCGGGCTGCACCCGAAAGCCGTCCTCGGCCCGCACCGGCAGCGGCACCACCTGGGCATTGCAGGCACCGAACACCGCTTCATAGGTGACGTACATCGGCTCGGCCACTATCACCTCGTCCCCCGGGTCCAGCAGGCACTGGGCCACGCTGTACAGGGCGCACTGGGCACCGGCCAGCACCACCACTTGCTCGGCATCCACCACTTGCCCGCTGCGCTGCTGATGGCGCCGGGCAATGGCCTCGCGCAAGGCGCGCTTGCCGCGCACATCGGCGTAATGGGTGTGGCCGGCCTGCAGGCTGTCGATGGCCGCCTGGACGATGGGTTGCGGAGTGTCGAAATCCGGGTCGCCCACCGACAGCAACCAGACTTCCTCGCCACGTTCGCGTTTGGCCAGGGCCCGGTAATGAATGTCCCAGGCGGCGGCGCCGTCTCCGGCAATACGTTGGGTCAGTTGTGAAAAGCGCATGCTCAGGCTCCAGGCAAAAAGGGATGGTCAACGCGCGCAGGCGTGCTTGAGTTCGATCAGGGTCACGCCATTGCGGGCAAAGCCGCTGCGCAGTTCCTGCTGCAACTCATCGAGGCTGGCGGGCTGGCTGACGCTGCAACCAAAGGCCCGGGCCAGGGCGGCAAAATCCGGATTGCGCGGCAGCACGCCAATGGGCTCGATGTTCAGATCCAGCATGTCATCGCGGATCTGCCCCAGTGCGTCGTTGTTCCACAGCAGCACCACCAGCGGGCTGTCCAGCTCCTCCACCGCCGTGGCCAGTTCCTGCACCGTGTAGAGAAACCCGCCGTCGCCCACCAGCACCAGCCCCGGGCGCTCGGGGGCACCGAGCTTGGCGCCGATGCCCGCCGGCAAGCCGTAGCCGAGGGTGCCGTAGCCGGTGGGATGCAACCAGCTGCGGGTGGCCCGGCTCGGGTACAGGTAGTTGCCGCTGTAGGCCAGTTGGGTCATGTCGCTGGCGATAAAGCCGTGCTCCGGCAACTCAGCGGCAATCCGTTGCAGGATCGAGCGGTGAATCTGTTGCAAAGGCCCCTGCCCGTTCTGCACCGCCTGACGCAGATCGGCCACCGCGTGAATCGCCGCCCCCGCTTCGGCCGGTGTGGGTGGCAAGGCCTGGAGCAAGGCGTCCAGGGTGGCGCGGGCATCGCCGTGCAAGGCCACCAAACACGGGTAGAAGTCATTGAACTTGCGCGGGTCGACATCCAGGCGCAGCAGCTCGCCGTTCAGCGGCAGGCGCTCGCGCCAATAGTCGGTGTCGGCCATCTCGGTGCCCACCGCCAGCACCACGTCGGCCTGACTGATCAACTGCCAGCCGGGCTCAACACACAGGGTCGCCCCGGCGTTCAGTGGCGCCTCGTCCGGCAGCAGGCCCTTGCCGGCGACGCTGCTGAAAAACACCGCGCCCAACCGAGTGCTCAGGGCCCGCAGTTGCTCGGCGGCGTGCAGCGCGCCGCCACCGGCAATGATCATCGGCCGCTTGGCGTTGCGCAGTGTGTCTGCCGCCTGCTGGATATCCGCCGCCGCAGCCGGGCCGCGAGCCGGGCGCCGCCGCACTTCGCCAGTCCAGTCCCGGGCGACCTTGGCCGCCAGCACATCCAGGGGCACGCTGATGTGCACCGGGCGCGGGCGCTCGCTGTCGAACACGGCAAAGGCCCGGGCGATCAGCTCGGGCAAGTCTTCCGGGCTCAGGGCCAAGGCCGAGAACGCGGTGATAGGCACGGTCATCGCCCGCTGATCCTGGGTTTCATGCAGCGAGCCCCAGCCCTTGCCCAGGCTGGCGCTGTGGTTGACGCTGGAAATCACCAGCAGCGGGATCGAGTCGGCATAAGCCTGGCCAATCGGCGTGGCGACGTTGGTCACCCCCGGGCCGCTGATGACGAAGCACACCCCGGGCTTGCCACTGACCCGGGCGTAACCGTCGGCCATGAAGCCCGCGCCCTGCTCATGCCGAGTCAGCACATGGCGGATGCCGCTGCCGGGCAGCCCGCGATACAGCTCCAGGGTGTGCACCCCGGGAATGCCAAACACCGTGTCGACGCCGTAGCCGGCCAGCAGGCGTACCAGGGCCTGGCCACCGGTCAAGGTCTGATCGTGCATGTCTCTCTCCTCAAGCCTGGCCAAGGCGAATCAACGCATCGACCGCGACGGTGCCTTGGGCACCGACCAACAATGGGTTCACATCCAGTTCCAGCAGTTGCCCGGCGTGCTCGCAGGCGTAGTCCGCCACCGCGCCGATGGCCGCCACCAGGGCGTCAAGATCAGCCGTCGGGCGCCCGCGAAAACCTTGCAGCAAGGCGGCGCTGCGCAGGCTGAGCAGGGCCTGGCGGATCGCCCCTTCGGTGGTGGGCAGCAGCAGGCTGCGACTGTCCTTGAGCAGTTCCACCAGCACCCCGCCGGCACCGATCACCAGGGCCAGGGCGAAGTCGTTCTCACGCTTGATGCCGACAATCAACTCCGCCAGGGGCGGCGCGGCCATGGGTTCCAGCAGCACCCGCTCAAAAGCCACGCTGGGGGCATGCTCGGCGATCCGCGTGCGCATCAAGCGCAGGGCTGCGCTCAGGGCTTCAGGGTCCTTGAGATTCAGGGCCACCGCCCCGGCCTCGGTCTTGTGCGGCAACTGCGCGCTGACCGCCTTGAGCACCAGCGGATAACCGACCGCAGCGGCCGCGCTCAGGGCCTGCTCGGGGGTGCTCAACACACCGTCCGGAATGCTCAGGCCGAAGCCGCGCAAGGCCTGTTTGGACTGCCACTCGTCCAGCAGCACGCTGACGCCGTGCAGGGCCTGCGGGCACAGCGGCACCAGGGCTGATTCACCCAGGGCCAGCAACGCCGAGCGTCGCTGTTGATAGGCGACGATCCGGCCCCAAGCTGCAAGGCCATCCTCCACCCCTTGCAAGGCGGGAATGCCATGCGCATGCAAACGCTCCCGGGCGCTGGCCGGCAGCAGTTCGGGAAAGGCCGAAGTGACAAAACCGCGCTTGCCGTGGCGTTCCAGCGCCGCGCAAAACAGCTCCAGCAGCAGGTCGCATTCCTTGCGCTCGCCGGTGAACTCGGCCGGGTAATCCAGCACCAGCATGGCGCTGTCGGCCTCGGTCCGCAGGGCGCTATCGAGCATGGTTTGCAGGGCCTGGGCGTCGCCCCAGATCGCCGTGGTGAAATCCAGCGGGTTGACCAGATTGGCGTAGCCCGGCAGCACCTCGGCCAGCTCTGCACATTGCCCGGCATCCAGCTTGGGCAGCATCAGGCCGTTGCGCTCGGCGTAGTCGGCGATCAGCCCGGCATCGCCCCCCGAACAGGCCAGGGCCATCAGGTGCGGGCCGGCCGGCAACTGCCCACAAGAGGCGGCCTTCAAGGTCTCGACAAAACTCACCGGGCCGCTGACCCGGATCACCCCCAGGCGCTGGAACAACGCGTCGTACAAGGCATCGGAACCCGACAGCGAACTGGTGTGACTCAAGGCCAGTTCGGCGCCGATCTGCGACACCCCGGTCTTCAGGGCAATGATCGGAATGCCCTTCTCCAGGGCTTTATGCGCCGCCCGAGCAAAACCCGGCACATTCTTCAGCCCTTCCAGGTGCAGGCCGATGGCCGTGACCCGGGGTTCGTCCAGCAGCACGTCCATCAGCTCGGCAATGCCCAACTGCGCCTGATTGCCCACCGACGCCATGTAGGCCACCGGCAGCGAGCGATCGCTCATGGACAGGTTGTAGGCAAAGTTGCCGCTCTGGGTCAGCACCGCCACACCGCGTTCCACGGGTTGACCGCCATGGGCCACCGGCCACAGCGCGGCGCTGTGCAGGTAGTCCAGCAGGCCGTAGCAGTTGGGGCCCAGCAGCGCCATGTCACCGGCCGCCTGCAGCAGTTGCTGTTGCAGGGCCTGGCCCTGGGCACCGGTTTCGGCAAAGCCCGAGGCGTAGCAGATCGCCCCGCCCGCGCCCTTGGCCGCCAGCGCCGCGACGCAGGTCAGGGTCAGCTCGCGGTTGGTGGCGACGAACACCGCATCCGGGCCGCAGGGCAGCTGTTCGATGCTGGCCACGCAGGGCACGCCATCGAGCTCGGCATGCTGCGGGTTGACCAGCCACATGGGCCCGGCAAAACCGCCTTCGGCGCAGCGCTTGAGGGCCCGGGCCATGCTGCGCCCACCGACGAAAGCCAGATGCCGGGGCGCCAGCAGGCGTTTGAGATTGTCACGCAAGGTCTGGGACATGACGGCAATTCTCCAGGGCGTTCAGCGCATCAGCGGCCGCAGCAGTTCACGGGAAATGATGTGGCGCTGGATCTCCGACGTGCCTTCCCAGATGCGCTCGATCCGCGCATTGCGCCAGATGCGTTCCACCGGCCCTTCGTCCATCAGGCCCATGCCGCCGTAGATCTGCACCGCCTCGTCGGCCACCCGGCCCAACACTTCACTGGCGAACAGCTTGGCCATGCCGGCCTCGCCGTCGGTCATGCTGCCCTGGTCCATCTTCCAGGCGGTGTGCAGGGTCAACAGCTCGGCGGCGCGGATCTGCGTGGCCATGTCCGCCAGCTTGAACGACACCCCCTGGTAGCTGCCGATGGCCTGGCCGAACTGCTTGCGATCCGCCGCCCATTGCAGGGAGGCATCCAAGGCGCGCTGGGCCTGCCCGACGCAGTTGGCCGCGACCATCACCCGCCCGGCGGTGAGCCAGGCGTTAGCCACTTCCCAGCCTTTGCCCACCTCCCCCAGCACCTTGTTGGCCGGCACCCGGCAGTCGTCGAAGAACATCTCGAAGGTGTGGTAGCCACGGTTGCTCACGCACTTGGGGCCACGGCGGATGGTCAGGCCCGGGGTGTCGCGATCCACCAGGAACGAAGTCACCGCGTTGCGCTGGCGGCCGTTGTGCTCATAGGTACCGGTGACCGCAAAGACAATGGCAAAATCCGCATGCCCGGCGTGGCTGATGAAATGCTTGCTGCCGTTGAGCACAAAATCGCCGCCGTCGCGCACGGCGCGGGTCTTGATCGCATTGGCGTCGGAACCGGCGCCGGGCTCGGTCAGGGCGAAGCAGTCGACCTTGCGCCCTTGCACGCAGGGCAGCAGGTAGTCGCCGATCTGCGAGCCGGTGCAGGCCATGAGGATTTTCGAAGGCCGGGCCACGAACACATGCAGGGCCCAGGAACACTTGGCCAGTTCACGCTCGATCAGCGCCTGGGACAGGTAGTCCAGACCGCCGCCGCCGACTTCCTCGGGCATGTTGAAGGCATAGAAACCAGCGGCGATGGCCTTGCTGCGGATCTCCCCGGCGAGGTCGGCACTGACCTCATCGGCGCGGTCCACCGCGTCCTCGTGGGGCAGCAACTCCTTGCTGACAAAACTGCGAACCGCGTCCACCAGCATTTCTTGTTCTTGGCTGAGTTGGAAATTCATGGCGCTACCTGTGAGTGAGTGACGGTGCAAAAAAACAGTGATCGGGCAGGACGGCCTGCCGAAAAAACCTTCCCGTAGGAGCCAGCTTGCTGGCGAAGAGGCCCTTGAATAAGGCGCTGTTCTTGCGGGCGCCTTCGCCGGCAAGCCGGCTCCTACAAAATGGGCGCATGGCCCAGGGGCTCTTTCGCCGGCAAACCGAGCGCTGCCCGACCGCTCCTACAACCCTTGGAAACGTGGGGGGCGTTTTTCCGTGGCGGCGCGCAGGGCTTCGGCGCCGTCGGCGCTGCGCCCGCACAGCAGGCCGGCGGCCAGCTCGGCCGCCAACTGCTGCGGCAAACTGCGCTCGGCACCCTGGCGGATCAGCTTCTTGGTCTGGGCAAAGGCGAAGGTCGGGCCCGCTGCCAAGCGCGCGGCCAGCTCACTGACGCTGGCGATCAACTGATCGTCGGCGCACACCTCGCCCACCAAGCCGGCGGCCAGGGCCCGTTCGGCGCTCCACAATTCGTCGAGAAACAGCAGGCGCTTGGCCTGTTCGCTGCCAATCAAGCGCGGCAGGTGCCAGCTGGCGCCGGCATCCGGCGAGTAAGCCATGCTGGTGTAGCCGGCCTTGAACCGCGCCGACTGCGCCGCCACCCGCAGGTCGCAGCACAGGCTCAGGTCCATGCCCGCGCCCACGGCGGTGCCGTTGATGGCGGCGATGGTGGGTTTGTCCAGGCTCTGCAGCCGGGTCATCAAGGCGTGGGCGGTTTCGGTCCAGCCGTAGCTTTCCAGAGCGCCCCGGGCTTCGGCTTCGGCCCACTCCGCCAGGTCGGCACCGGCGCAAAAACTGCGGCCGCTACCAGTGAGTACCACGGCTCGGACGCTGGGGTCGCTGTTGCAGGTGTCCAGCAGGCTGTGCAGCGCTTTGAGGGTCGGGATGTCCAGGGCGTTGCGTTGCGCCGGGCGGTTGAGGGTGATCCAGGCTACGCCGGCTTCGATCCGGCTGAGCAGCGACGATGAAAGGGTCATGGGCGTCCTCGAATTATTGTGGTTGGCGTGAGGGGGTGGCTTGAGGGTGATACTAAACGAGTGTTCAACAAGGCGGCAATTGGGGGGATTGGGGGGAGTTTTGGTCGACTTTTTGAGATATCCCTTTGTTTTTATTGGGTAAAAATCTGGGCATTGGGAGTTGTTGCGTGGGGGTTGTTACAACTTCGAACAAGCCTCGACAAAAGTGCGGGTGGGGGAGTTTTTTGTGGCCAGGGCGCTTGCTCCCGCTCGGGCGCGCGGCGGTCGTAAAACATGAGGGGGCGGTCTGATTGGTGGGCATATCCGTTGCTGCGGGTGCGGCGGCTTATGGTTCCGCTTTTACAGCGGGGGTTGGGTACATATCCATTCCTGCGGGTGCGGCCGCTGGCGGTTCCGCTCTTACAGCGGCTCACTTTTGAAAAGCGCAAAAGTAAGCAAAACGCTTCTGCCCCTCCACTCGGTGCCTCGCTTAGGCTCGGCATGCCCTCACTCCGGCATTGATCCGTGGGCCGCCGCCACCGGCCATCCATGGCCGGGTGGCGGCTAACCCGGCATCCCTGCCGGGTTACCCACGGCTCAATGCCTGCGTTCGGCCATCGTGGTTAACGGGGCGCTCAGATCAAGATCAAAAGCCAGAGCAAGATCAAAATCTGACGGCGGCCTGCCGGCCGGCCTGTTTCATTGCCGTTCGCGTTACCTGTAGCCGCTGCCGCAGGCTGCGAACGGCTCCGCAGGAGACGCTAAACCTGCCCCCCCAATTTTCCTGACATATCGCGTCGCCCTCTTTCGCAGCCTTCGGCAGCGGCTACAAAGAGCCGGCCTGCGCACCTTGGCTTTGGCTTTGGCTTTTGATCTTGATTTTGATCTTGATCTTGATCTTCCGGCCCCTTCCCAGCCGGCCGAGCGTAGGCGTTGCGTAGGGGGCAGCTCGGCATGGATGCCGAGCTAGCCGCCACCCGGCCATGGATGGCCGGTTGGCGGCGGGCCCCCGGAGCAATGCCGGAGAGAGGGAACCCCGAGCCCCAGCGAGGGGCCCATGGAGGGGCAAGCGTTTTTTGGTTCCTTTTTTTGGCGTTTGAAAAAAAGGGACTCGCCGTAAGGGCGAAACCCTAAGTGGCCGTTACCGCAGCAACGGATATGTACCCCGCCCACCGCTATAAGAGCAAAACCCTAAGCAGCCGTGACCGCAGCAACAGATATGTACCCCGCCCCTCAAGCCGCAAAGACCAGCGAAGGCGCCCACCCAGACGCTGCACGCCCCCCGGGCCCCTTCGCCGACAAGCCGGCTCCTAAACCGCCGCTACAGGTTGCAATTGACGCTTGCGCTGCATCAGGTAATAGGCGCCATAGCACAGAGCAATAAAACCCGAACCCCAATACAACGACGGCCGCTGGGTTTCATCCATAGCCAGAAACACAAACAACGAGCTGCACAGCACGATGCACAGCAACGGCACCAGAGGAAACCACGGCGCGCGGTACTTGAGCTGCTCCAGTTGCCCCCCTTCGCGCAGGAACTGGCGACGGAAGCGGTACTGGGCCAGGGCGATGACGATCCAAGTCACGGTGCCGGCCATGCCGCTCACGGCCATCAGCACCATGAACAGGGTGTCAGCGGCGATAAAGCTGGTCATCAGCGAGATCAGGGCAAAGCACAGAGTGATGAACAAGGCACGCAGGGGCACGCCCTGTTTGCTCAGGGGCGACAGGGCCTTGGGCGCCATGCCGGATTTGGACATGGCCCAGAGGATGCGCGTGGAAGCGTAGAGCCCGGAGTTGCCCACCGAAAGAATCGCCGTGAGGATCACGAAGTTCATCAGGTCGGCAGCGTAGGGAATGCCCACCATGTCGAACACCTGGACGAAGGGGCTTTCCACCAGCCCGGCTTGCTGCCAGGGAATGATCGCCGCCAGCACCATCACCGCCAGGACGTAGAAGATCAGCACCCGGAACACCACGTTGCGCACGGCCCGCGGAATGCTTTTTTCCGGCTGGTCGGTTTCGCCGGCGGCCACGCCCATGATCTCGCAGCCCTGGAAGGCGTAGACCACGGTCATCATCACCGCGAACACCGCCGGCAGGCCGTTGGGGAGCAGGGAGTCGCCCTTGAGGTTGTCGAACATCGGCGCCGGGGCGCCGCTGGGCAGGTCGATGACGCCGAAGATCACCAGCGCGCCCACCACGATAAAGCTCAGGATCGCCAGCACCTTGATCCCGGCAAACCAGTATTCGGCCTCGCCAAAGGCGCGGGTGGCCAGGGCGTTGATGCCGAACAGCAAGGCCACGAACAGCGCCGACCAGTACCAGATCGGCACGTCGGGGAACCAGCGCTGCATCAGCATGCCGGCGGCGGTGAACTCCAGGCCCACGGTGGTGGCCCAGCTCATCCAGTAGACCCAGCCGATCATGAAGCCGGTGGCCGGGCCGATGTACTTGGTGGCGTGGGCCTGGAACGAGCCGGACACCGGCATCTGCACCGACAGCTCGCCGAGGCAGACCATCACCAGGTACATCAGGAACCCGGCCACCAAATAAGAGAGGATCGCCCCCCAGGGGCCGCCCTGGTTGATGGTGACCCCGGAGCCCATGAACAGCCCGGTGCCGATCACGCCGCCCAGGGACAGCATGAAAATGTGCCGGCTCTTCAAGGACCGGGTCAGGTGGACGCCTTTACGTTCAGTGGTGGTTGTCATGGCGCACCTCAGCAGTCGGTAAGGCGCGGGGCGCGGAGCGAAGGGGTGTGGCGGAAGGCGGAAGCAGCTTGCAGGCAGTTCATTATTATTATCTCCAATAAGCTTCGAAGACCGCGGCGGGCGCGGCTCAAGCGATTATTGGAAAGCCATGTAAGTTCGGATTGAACGCCAGGATCGAAGATGTAAAAAGTCGTAAGGATTTTGTACGTCAGGCCGCCAACAACTGTTGCAGCAAGGCCCGGGACTGTTGCCATGACGGATGCAGGCGCGCCGCCAGGGCCGTCAGCGCCGGGCGATCCGTCTGCTGCGCCGCCTCCTCCACTTCCCGCAGCACCCGGGCCAGGGCGCAGAAGCCCAGGGAATCGGCGCTGCCCGCCAGGCGATGGGCCAGGTGCTGGACTTCGGTGCAGTCTTCGGCGGCCAGGGCATCGGTCAGCAGGGGCAGTTGCTGATCCAGGGCATCGGCCAGGACTTGAAGCAGGCTGTGCAATTTCTGCTCGCCCAACAGGCTGCGATGGGTGTCCAGCAAGCCCTGGTCGAGCAAGCCCTCCTCTGTGTCGGCCTGCGGCAACTGCGCCTGCCCGGCCAGCACCTGCCGCAGGCTCTCCAGTTGCAACGGCTTGCCAAGAATGCCCTGCATCCCGGCCTGCAGATAACCGCGCACCACGGACGGCTGGACGCTGGCGGTCAGGGCGACAATGCGTACCTGCCGATTGGGCCCGGGACTCTGGCGGATCTCGCGGCACAGCTCGACTCCGCTGATGCCCGGCAAGTGCACATCCAGCAGCAACAGGTCGAAGGCTTGCCGCTGACACAGGGCCAGGGCGCTTTCACCGTCTTGCGCCAGCCACACCTGATGGCCGTCACGCTCAAGCAGTCCGCTGGCCACTTCGCGATTCAGGGCCACGTCTTCCACCACCAGGATTTTCAAAGCCTGCGTCGGCAGCTGAATCGCGGGCGCCGGCAAGGGCTCTTGAGCAATTCCCAGCAGCAGCTCGAACCAGAAACAACTGCCCTGCCCCAGCTCGCTGTCCACGCCGATGCGTCCGTCCAGTTGTTGCAGCAGGTGCTTGCAGATGGCCAATCCCAGGCCGGTGCCGCCATAGCGCCGGGTCACCTCGTCACTGGCCTGGACGAAACGCTCGAAGATCTTCTCGCGCATCGACGCGGCAATGCCGATGCCGTTGTCGCGCACGCAGCAGCGCAGGCGCTGGCCCTCGGCGGTGCTGCCGAGCACCTGCACCTCGACCCGCACCCAGCCGTCTTCGGTAAAACGAATGGCGTTGGCCAGCAGGTTGCTCAGCACCTGGCGCAGGTACTGCTCGGCGCCCTGCTGACGCGGCGCCAGTTGCTCATCGATATGCAGTTCCAGGCGGGTGCGGTTGGCCTCGGCCCGGGGCTGCAACAAGGTGGTGACTTCTTCCAGCAACTGACGCAGGGAGAAGTCCCGCAGTTCCGGGCGGCTTTCGCCCTCCTCCAACCGAGCAAAGGACAGCACTTCGTTGAGGATGCTCAGCAGGCCTTCCCCGGCCTGATGCAAGGCCTGCAAGCGCTGGCGGTCCTGCTGATCCAGAGGCGCCTGGCGCAGCAGTTCGGCCATGCCGAGGATGCCGTTCAACGGGGTGCGCAGTTCATGGCTCATGGTCGCCAGAAAGCGCGACTTGGCGAGGTTGGCGGCTTCGGCCTCGTCCTTGGCGTGCATCAGGCTGGCGGTGCGGCGCTGGACCATTTTCTGCAATTCGTCGCGCTTGTCCTGCAAGGCCAGGCGGTCGGCTTCGCGGCGCTGCACGTCGTCGAGCACTGCCCGGCGCATGTCGTCCAGGGCCCGGGCCACGGTGTCGATCTCGTCGCCGCCGGGGCGCTGGCGCTTGTCCAGGTGCAGGGGCTCGTGCAGCTCGCCGGCCGCCACGCGCCGGGCGAAATCGGCCATCACCTGCAGGTGCCGGGTCACCAGACGGTAGAACAGCCCGGACAAGGCCACCGCCAGCCCGCAGAGAAACACGCTCATCCACAACAGGCTGGCCAGCCCGGTGGCGTACAGGCGCCGATACACCGCCCCCAGGTCGGTGCTGACCTGCAACTCGCCCAATTGGCGCAAGGGCCCGGACGGCGGTTGATAGCTCAAGGGAAAACGCTCGACCCGCAGCGGCCCGATCAGCTCGGCGCTGCCCTGCTGCAAGTCGAAATCGTTGCTGATCAGGTGCACCCGGGCCACGTCGGAAAAATCCACCAGCCCCTGCAACTGCACGGTCAGTTGCTCCTGGTTGAGGTCCCACAGGTTGCGTTCCAGGCTGCCCAGGTAACCGGCGCGGATCAGCTCCATGCGGCTGTCGATCTCGCGCATTTCCCGGCGGTATTCGAAGTACAGCTGCACGCTGCTGGCGAGCACGGTGAAGCACAGGCTGAACAGCAGGATAAACAGCAGCAGGCGACGCAACAGGCCGGCGGAACGCAGGGGGATCATGGCGCTGTCTCCCGTTGCGCCTTGAGCATGGCGCGGTAGTCGTCCTGGCTTTGCGCCAGCCAGCGCTGCACCGCGCCGCTGTCCACCTGCTGCTGCAACTGCGCGTCGATCTCGGCCATGCGCGGCGCCAGGGGCGAGTGGCGCGACACCGCCAGGCGCAGGTAGTCGACGCTCACCGCCTGGGGCAAGGCGATGATGTCCTCGGCACCGGGCAGCTGCTCGATAAACAGCTGCCCGGTACGGCGTTCATGGGGGATGAAATCGATGCGCTGGCGAATCAGCTTGCCGAAGTTCTGCTGACTGCTGGAGACCCATTCGATGTTGCCGTGCTGCACCACTTCGCGGTCGAAATCCTGGCCGTAGCTCTCGCCGAACAGCAGGCCGCCGCGATAGGCCCGCAAGTCCTGCAAGTGCGTAAAACGCGGCAGATGGCGGCGGTTGACGAACAGCGCGACTTCTTCGCGCAGCACCGGCACCTGGGAAAACAGCAGCTCCTGCTGGCGCTGGCTGGTGCTGTAGGCCAGCACCACATCCACCCGGCCTGCGGCGGCGTCCAGCAGGCAGCGCTTCCAGTTGCCCAGCACCACCACCTGCACCTGATAACCCAGGTCCCCCAGCACCTGACGCACCAGGGTCGGCGCCAGCCCGCGCACTTGCTGGCCGTCGCTCCAGGAAATCGGCGGGTACACCGGGTAGTCGCAATAACGCAGCACGGGCCGGGGTTCAGCGAACGTCGGGCCAGCCAGCAGGATCAAGCACAGGCTCAGGCACAGGCCCACTGCGCGGCGCAGCAATTCAGGCGGCCACGCTGGCGGTGAACAGGTAACCGGCACCGTGGATGGTGATGATCAGCTCCGGCTCGGCCGGGTCGTCGTGCAGCTTGCGCCGCAGGCGGCCCACTAGCACGTCGATGGAACGGTCGCTGGGCACCCATTCGCGGTTGCGGATCTGGTCCATCAACTGGTCGCGGCTCAGGGTGTGACCGCTGTTGCGCAGGAACACGCTTAGCAGTTGGTACTCGCCATGGGTCAGCAGGGTTTCAGCGCCCCCGGCATCGATCAGCCGACGGCGGTCGGTGTCCAGGGCCCAGTCGGCGAACTGCTTGACCGGGCTCGGGCTCGACGCCTGGGGTTGCGGCTGGCGCGCATGGCGCACCCGGCGCACCAGGTTCTTGGCCCGGGACACCAGCTCGCGAGGATTGAGGGGTTTGATCACGTAGTCGTCGGCGCCGCATTCCAGGCCGACGATGCGGTCGATGTCGTCGTTGCGCCCGGTGATCAGGATGATCCCCACTTCCGAGCGCACCCGCAGTTCCCGGGTCAGGGTCAGGCCGTCCTTGCCCGGCAGGCGGATGTCCAGCATCAGCAGGTCCACCGTGTGCTGGCCAAGAAAGCTCTCCGCCTGCTCCGCGGTGGCGGCGCAATGCACGTCGTAGCCTTCCTGAGAGAGATAAGCCTGAAGCAGTTCGCGAATCAGCGGATCGTCGTCGACGATCAAAACCCGAGGAGTCATCGCCTGTTTCCTGATTATTTTTATTAGAAAAGAAACCTTGTGCGCAGCAGCCTAGCCATTACTGAACAACCGATCAACAGCCCTATGTCGGCCTGATAAACCCGCGCCCGCCGCTGGCCAGCAAGCCCTCAACCCAGGCTTCACAGATCTGCACGCCCTGCTGCGGGCTGAAGGTCCCGGGGTTGAGCCCGGACTCCAGCCACAGGCCGTCGAGCAAGGCACTGAGGCTGATGGCCGCCAGATCGGCGTCGAAGCGTTCCCAGCCCTGGTCCCCGGCCAGCTGGCCCAGCAGGCTCGCCAGTTCATTGCGGTACTCGGCGTAGGAATGTTCATGGGCCAGATTGATCGCGTCGGCAGTCTTCACCGCGCCCCAGAACGCCAGCCAGGCATCCAGCAGCCGCGGGTCCAGCAGTTCGGCGCAGAACGAGGCGCGAAAGAACGCCGACAACCGTTGCCGAGGAGTGGGCGCGGCCTGCTCCATGGCTTCGCGCAGCAAGTTCATGACCCGCCCGGTGACCGCCCGATACGCCTGGGCCACCAACTCGTCCTTGCCGGCGTAGTGATGGCTGATCAGCCCCACCGACACCCCGGCCTCGGCGGAGATCTTGCGGATCGACGCCCCCTGAAAACCGTGGCGCTTGAGACAGGTCAGGGTCGCCTCGATCAGCTCGGCCTTGCGCAGGTCGGGTTCCAGACGGGAAAAGCGCGCTTCCTGGCTCATGGGGCGGGTTCCTTGGACAGTGGCGGGAAATTGAAACTGAACGACTGTACAACAGGCCTTTCGTGGCGATCCAGCGTTTGTGTGGCCGCCCAAGCCGCACCGCTTCCTGTGGCCGCTGCCGCAGGCTGCGAACGGTCTGGGCGGCACTCCGTCGTAGGGACGCAAAGATCCTGCGGGCGCCACAGGTTCGGCTGGAGATCGCCAAGCAAGGCCCTGCGGGCCTTTTCGCAGCTTCGCCGTGGCTCAGCAGCGGCTACACATGACAAAGCCGGGAGCACCGTGACAAAGACAACAAACGGCGCGGTCCCTGTAGCCGCTGCCGAAGGCTGCGCACGGCCCGTAGGGACGCAACGATCTTTAAGACGACACAGGTTCGGCTGGAGATCGTCAAGCAAGGCCTTGCGGGCCTTTTCGCAGCTTCGCCAGGGCTCAGCAGCGGCTACACATGACAAAGCCGGGAGCACCGTGACAAAAACAACAAACGGCGCGGTCCCTGTAGCCGCTGCCGAAGGCTGCGCACGGCCCGAAGGGACGCAACGATCTTGAAGGCGACACAGGTTCGGCTGGAGATCGTCAAGCAAGGCCCTGCGGGCCTTTTCGCAGCTTCGCCAGGGCTCAGCAGCGGCTACAGGTAGATACAAACCCACGGGTGGTCAGGCGCGGTAGTCGGGGGCGATGCGCTCCAGCAGGCGCAGCAACGCTGCCCAGGCCAGTTGCATGGCGTCCGGGTCGTTGAGCTCGCCTTCCTGCAGTGGCCGGCCCGGGTCGTTGAATTGGCGTTCGGTGTGGGCACAGACTGCGTCCGGCGGTAGCACGATCTCCCCCGCCGCCTGGGCCGCCAGTTGGATCTCGCAGGCTTTCTCCAGGTAATACATGCGCAAAAACGCCTGGCTCACGGTTTCGCCCACGGTGAGCAAGCCATGGTTGCGCAGCATCAGCACGCTCTTGTCCCCCAGGTCAGCCACCAGCCGTTGCTGCTCGCCCAGGTCCAGGGCCACGCCTTCGTAATCGTGGTAGGCCACGCGGCCATAGAACTCCATGGAAATCTGGTTCACCGGCAGCAAGCCGCACTTGAGCGCCGCCACCGCGCAACCGGCCTTGGTGTGGGTGTGCAGCACGCACTGGGCGTCTTCCCGGGCGCCATGAATCGCGCTGTGGATCACGAAACCCGCAGGGTTCACCGGGTACGGCGAAGGCTCCACGGCCTCGCCATTGAGGTCGATCTTCACCAGGTTGGAGGCGGTGATTTCCTGGAACATCAGGCCGTAGGGGTTGATCAGGAAATGATGCTCGGGCCCGGGCAGGCGCACCGAGATGTGGGTGAAGATCAGGTCGGTCATGCGAAAGTGCGCGATCAACCGGTAGCAGGCCGCCAGCTCTTCGCGCAGGCGCTGTTCGGTGGCGCTGCGCTCGGTCAGGGCGTGGGGGCTGGGAGCGATATTGTTCATTGTTGGAGTCCTCCAGGCGGGTGGGCGGGCAAACGGGGTCGGTAAAAACAGCCGGCAAACAATAGGACCGGACGCCCGCAGGCGTCCAGCCCGTTGCGCTTACTTGCTGGCCCAGGCGTTGAAGCGCTCTTCCAGCTCCTCGCCATGATCGACCCAGAACTCCACGTTCATCGCCAGGGCGTCCTTGAGGTTCTGTTCCGAGGTGGGCACCCACTGCGCCAGCGCCGGGTCGAGCTTGGCCGCGGCCAGGGTGTTGGTCGGGCCATAGGGGATCTGCTTGACGTAGTCGACCTGGACCTCGGGGCGGTTGGCGAAGGCGATGAAACGCTTGGCCTGATCCACGTGTTTCGAGCCCTTGATGATCGCCCAGTAATCCATGCCATACAGGCTGCCGGGCCAGACCACCGCCTGGGAGGCGCCGCCCTGGGCCGCCACGGCGATACGCCCGCTGTAGCTGGAAGTCATCACCACATCACCGGCGGCCAGCCACTGCCCCGGCTGGGCCCCGGCTTCCCACCACTGAATGTACGGCTTGAGTTCAGTCAGCTTGGCGAAGGCCCGCTCCACCCCTTGGGGCGTGGCCAGGACCTTGTACACGTCCTCGACCTTGACCCCGTCCGCCATCAAGGCGAACTCCAGGTTGTACACCGCGCGTTTGCGCAGGCCGCGCTTGCCGGGGAACTGCTTGACGTCCCAGAAATCCGCCCAAGATGTCGGGGCCTTGGCCAGCTTGTTGCGGTCATAGGCGATGGCCACGCTCCACACCAGCACCGCCGAGCCGCAGGGCTGGGCGGCATCGGGAATCAGCTGGTCGGCACGGCCCAGGGCCTTCCAGTCCAGGGGTTCGTACATGCCTTCGTCGCAGCCGCGCATCAGGTCCGGGCCTTCGATCTGCACCAGGTCCCAGTCGACGTTGCCGGTGTCGACCATGACCTTGATCCGGGCCATTTCGCCGTTGTATTCGCTCTGGATCAGCTTGCTGCCATCGGCCTTGCTGAAGGGTTGGAACAACGCCACATCCTGGGCTTTTTCTCCGGCTCCGCCGTACGCCACGACCACCATGTCGGGGGCTGCCTGGGCCTTGTTGTGAATCAGCGGCTGGCCCAGGGTCAGACCCAAGGCCAGGCTCAGGGCCAGGAAAGAACAACCGTGCTTGCGGGTGAGCGCTTTCATCTGTGAATCCTCGTCGCGGTGCCACACCGGCAGGCGCCGGCACGGCCCTTTTTTATTGTTGTGAGGTTCGCGCCAAAAGCGGGCGCAGGTCGAAGCTACTGCAAGCCTTAGTAAAAAAACAAGTTGATTTTTTACTGGCGGTAAATTTTGATAGGCCAACAATAACAACGCCAAGGCTGTGCTCCCCTGCCCTTGGCCCGCCTGGAGTCACCGCAATGACCAGCGCCTTCCCGCACCTGTTCGCACCCTTGCAGATCCGTGGCAAACGCCTGAAGAACCGCATCATGTCCAGCGGCCACGACACCTCGATGCCCACCGATAACCTGGTCAACGAACAGCTGATTGCCTACCACCGCGCCCGGGCCGAAGGCGGCGTCGGCCTGATCGTGCTGCAGGTGGCCGGGGTCCACGACAGTGCGCGCTACACCAGCCACGTGCTGATGGCCACCGACGACGCCTGCATCGACGGCTACCGGCGCCTGGCCGAAACCTGCCACGCCCATGGCACCGTGGTGCTGTCGCAGATCTTCCACCCGGGGCGGGAAATCATGGAGTCCGCCGACGGCCTGCTGGCGGTGGCCTACGCGCCCTCGGCGGTGCCCAACGAACGCTTCCGGGTCATGCCCCGGGCCCTGGACCAGGACATGATCGACGAGATCATCCAGGGCTACGCCGACGCCGCCCGGCGCCTGCATCAGGCCGGGCTGGACGGCGTGGAACTGGTGGCCAGCCACGGCTACCTGCCGGCGCAGTTCATCAACCCGCGGGTCAACCGCCGCACCGATGGCTACAACGGCGAGCTGGAACAGCGCCTGCGCTTTATCCGGGAAATCCTCGGCGCCATGCGCGCCAGCACCGATGCCGAGTTCATCATCGGCCTGCGCATTTCCGCCGATGAACGCGACCCCGAAGGCCTCACCGAAGATGAATCCCTGGCCGCCGTGCAATTGCTGCAAGGGCAACTGGACTACGTGCACATCGTCGCTGGCACCTCCGCCTCCCTCGGCGGCGCCGTGCACATCGTGCCGCCCATGGCGGTGGAAGCGGCTTATCTGGCCCGGGAAGCCGGCACCTTCAAGGCCAAGCTGTCGATCCCGCTGTTCGTTACCGGGCGCATCAACCAGCCCCAGGAAGCCGAAGCGATCATCGCCAAGGGCCAGGCCGACGTGTGCGGCATGACCCGCGCGCTGATCTGCGACCCGCAGATGCCCAACAAGAGCGAGCGCGGCCACAGCGAGGACGTGCGCGCCTGCATCGCCTGCAACCAGGCGTGCATCGGCCACTTCCACAAGGGCCTGCCGATCTCCTGCATCCAGCACCCGGAAACCGGCCGCGAACTGCTCTACGGCCAGCCCAAGCCCAGCGCCCGCGGCAAACGCATCCTGGTGGTGGGCGGCGGCCCGGCCGGGATGAAAGCCGCTGCGGTGGCCGCCCAACGCGGTCACCGCGTGACCCTCTACGAAGCCAGCGCGCAACTGGGCGGCCAGATCCAACTGGCGCAACTGCTGCCCCGGCGCAGCGAATTCGGCGGCGCCAGCACCAACCTGCAACGGGAAATGCAACTGGCCGGTGTGGAAGTGGTGCGCAACACCCGGGTCGACCGCGCCCTGATCGAGCGCGAAAACCCCGACCACGTGATCATCGCCACCGGCGCCCAACCCTACTGGCCGAACTTCGAACGCGGCGGCGACCTGCAAGTGGTGGACGCCTGGCAAGTGCTGCGGGACGAAGTGCAACTGGGCCGCAGCGTCGTGGTGGCCGACTGGCGCTGCGACTGGATCGGCCCCGGCATCGCCGAGCGCCTGGTCCGCGCCGGGCACCAAGTGCAACTGGCGGTCAACGGCACCCACTGCGGCGAAAGCCTGCCGCTGTACGTGCGCGACCAGATGGCCGGCGAACTGCACAAACTGGCGATCCCGATCATCCCCTACGCCCGCCTCTACGGCTGCGACGACAGCACCGTCTACCTGCAACACACCGCCAGCGGCGAACCCATGCTGCTGGAAAACGTCGACAGCCTAGTCCTGTGCCAAGGCCACCAATCCGTGGACGACCTCGGCCAGCAACTCAAGGGCCTGGTGCCCTTCCAACGCATCGGCGACTGCCTGGCACCGCGCACCGTGGAAGAAGCCATCCACGAAGGCTTGAAAGTCGCCTGGGCGCTTTGAGGCTGCTTTATACTCCAGGCCTTTTGCAGGACGGGTGCCCGGATGTGCCCGTTCACCTGGTCCGGAGCCCGCCATGAACCCCAGCAGCAAGACGCCGCCCGCGAGCCGCCCTCCCGCAGCGGAGCCCGGCACCGACAACCAGGCCCCTGGCGGCCCACAGTTTCTTGGCACCCGCATCCGCGGCCTGCGCAAACGCCGCGGCCTGACCCTGAGCGAACTGGCCCAGCAGAGCGAACTCACCGCCGGCTACATCAGCCAACTGGAACGCAACCTCGCCTACCCCTCCATCCCCGCCCTGTTCAACATCGCCCGCAGCCTGGGCGTGACCATCCAATGGTTCTTCGCCAGCGAAACCCAGACCGCGCCAGAGGACCAGGGCTATGTAGTGCGCAAGAAACAGCGGCTGCAGGTGAATTATGAGAACGGGATTATCGATCAGTTGCTGACCCCGCAACCGACCCGGCAGTTGGAGTTTTTGCACTCGCGGTTTCCACCGGGGACCTACAGCAAGGAGAGTTACAGCCATGAGGGCGAGGAAGCCGGGTATGTGCTGTCGGGGAGCTTTGAGCTGTGGGTGGGGGAACGGTATTTTCAGCTGAGTGAGGGGGATAGCTTTAGTTTCTCCAGCCAGGAACCGCATAAGTATGGGAATCCTGGGGAGGAGGATGCGGTGGTGTTGTGGGTGATTACTCCGCCGACGTTTTGAGGGGGAGTTGCTGAGAGGTAGTGCCATTACCACTTCGTAGTATGCAGAGAGTTCAAGCTTATACTCGATCGTACACATGAAGGCACAGGGCTATGATCTGCCGGCTCGGTAGACGAGGTCATATTTTTTATTTCGACATGGAAGGAATGCGAATGTCTGAGCCTGAGAGCGGCAATATTGAAGACAGGGAACGAAGCAAAGAGCTCTTTCAAACTGCAGAGCAATACTTCGCGATGGTCAGAGCTCATCGCAGGAGGAAGCGGGCTGCCAGCTTCAGAGAAAGGAATCCTCTGGCGTGGTATCTCGACGAGTTCCCAGCTCAAGACATGTACAAAAACTTGCTAGCGAACCAGCGCTCAACTCAGCAGGAAGTTCGGTACCACTGGTTGAGGCAGCGGACAGGCTGGATCTTTTGGTCACAGTTGAAGACTACCACTGCAGTCCGGTTTGCAGCTTTTGGAGGGCTGGTGAGCGCATTTTACCAAGCCGTTCCGGGTCTGCATGGTGAGGCCAGCGATGCAGCCACCACGTTCGGATGGCTTCTGCTGGCGGGCTTGACCTATTTAGTAGCTGTGTTTTGGTATGAAATCTGGTGCCCTCTTTTGTTGAAGCAAACTCTTTCCTCAAAACCCGGACTACTCGAAAACCAGCCCAGTGCTTGGCTTCGTACTCTGGTTGAGGATGAATTGCGACGGTGGTGGAGCAAGCGAGAATGGTGGCCACATCCTGACCTGCTAAATGAGCAAACGTCAGAAGATAGAACAGCTAAAGCGATTATGTCTGGATATGGAGTGCCGGCATTTGCGGGATTCGACAGTTACGCCTGCGCTCATATCGAACGCGCCCTTTTCGAATATTGCACTTTACGTAAGGTAACCATCTGGCGAAAAGGTGATCATCCATCTGACTTGCGGGAGTTCACACCAACGTACGGCTACGAGGGTAACCGTCCCTTGATGCATCGCTTAACTATTCACTTGCTCAACGAGTATGACATCCAGGGGAATCCGCAATTGAAGGTTGGGGATCTGGTACTTAATTGGCACAGATGCCCTCTCGGTATTTCTTCTCACCTCCCGAATCGACGATCCGTAAACATTCGCAACGAAACTGAAGGGTTGGATCACCTATTTTCAGATCACACAGGAGCTTTAACGTTTGCTCAGACGATTGCATTTTGGCAGAACACGATGCATCCCATCCGCCGCCTCATACTGATGGGCCTATATTTCATGAGTGGTGCCTTTTTTATAACGTTCGTTGTCCTGCAACTACAGATTCTGCTCCCTAAAATGTTCTGATCTACCCCACTCTCGCCCTAGTTCAGCTTTACGCACAGCCGTTGCGATAGCAATGATCACACTATAGATGGGGGGGGGGGACTACAGGCATCTATCCTTCACTTTCAAGCGGGTGCAAATACATCAGCTCCATCGGCACCCATCATCCTGTAAGCAATTGTTAGTCTTCAGAAGGAGCTAGACTGACTACAGAATCTCCGACTGCCCTCATAAAGCCGTTCTTACACAACGTCGGTGAAGGTGATTATTCGCTGTCTTTTTTCATGCGGAATTTGGGTATTTTTATCGCATAGGTTTTATTGCAAAACTCGGCTTTAAAAAATCCAACTTCGTGCCCGATAGCGCCAGAGGCATTTTTGACCATGGCGTGGATCGTTTTTAGATCAGTACTCTTGGCTCCAACTATCACAGCATTCAGGAGTTTGCGGTTGTATTCAAAAACCCCCTCTCCCCCTCGATTTTTAATCACTCTGCTCTCTTGCTCATATTCCCAAACTTCGGATTTGGTCATAAATAAAGTGTCAATGATAGTCCTAGGATTAGTAGGAGCAGCGCTGTATTCCATCGTCGGACGGACACTGGAATACTTAACATCGAATGGCAGGAGGTTATAGTAAGTCTCGAAGTGAGGCTCATAGTACCTATCGATAGGAATTCTGAACTCGACGACAGCACCCGTATGGTATTTCGCGTAGTGCGACCACATCAGAATACTGTCAGGTATTTTCGAAAGGGACAGGACAGATGCATCGCTAAGCAAATCCGAAATCATTTCTCCCCTCAACACTTTTTGCTCCAGCAACCTAAGCACCCTACTGGTAGTCTCAAATCGTTTCACCGGATGCTGAATATTGCCCCCCAAGACTCCGTACATTTCAGGATTCTTAGCTTTGAGTCCAGAGTAGTCACCGAATTTCGAGCTCGGCATGCAATCGAATGGATCGTTGAAGTTAGCCGGATGGGTGAACTTGATTGTTCCGTTGGCAATCACGCCTTCGATGCCCCTCATGTCGGGCAGATACTTGTACCGATAGATAAATTTACGCATAAAAAACCCTGAAGGACACAAATCTCCGACTGCCGTAGATATTGGTATCAAACCGACCCATTCTGGTTCATGTCCTTGGTGCTAGCCGAGAATTCCGGCGTTTGAACTATGCCTTTGTGGCCCCTAATAATGCAAACCTCGGCCCTCATCCCAAAATAGCCATCGCCTCCGCATCTCGATTTTAGCTTGAAAAGCTTCGCCCGCGCTTAGACCTAGGGCTTCGGGTGTCCGAATAGACCGCTTAGCTCCTGACCTAAAGGCTTTCCTCAACAAGTCGAAGATCTCTGAGCTCCGCTTACAATGGAACTCCAACGAAACTCAGTGTCGATTACGATTATTTAAGGACGGCGCAGCTTGAGTGCCAAGGCAAGTTCATACACTACCTTCATTGCTAGTAGCTCTTTATGTAAGGGACGCCAAATGACGAAAAGCCAGAAAAATCCGGGTAAATCGTCGAGTGTCTATATCCAAAAAGCTTTTCCAGTCGCTGTCTTATATCAGCTTTGGCAGCAGCTTTAATTCTGAAGGTATAGAGTGCACCCGGCCCAGCGCCCTTACCTTTAGCTGGCTCAAAAACATGAGGTCTGGCGGCGATACAACATGCCTTTCTCCCTTCCTCGATTGACCACCATCCATCATTGAAATTTTTAGTTTTAGGGAACTGAAATCTCTTCTTGTCCGGCTTGATGGTGGCTGGAATTCCTCCAAAAAGAAAGCCGCCGTTTTGAGCTGCAATTCGCGCATCTAGACTTGAAGGCTTCCATGCGTACACGGAAGTTGTCCACTCCTTCCTATCAAGTTGATTAACACCCCCACTCTTCCACGGCCGGTGATACAAGTCCTCCCACGGCCGAAACTCAGCCCTCTCATTAATCAATCTATCGGTAACATCGAATGCAAATAACCTAGCATCTACATCTTTATTTAAAACGCCGTTACTCCATTTTTCTTCGACAGCGAACCAAACGCCAACCCACGCGTTGAATGTAATATCAATCAACCGTGTAGGTGCACCATAGTGCTGCAGCATAGCTAGCTGCTTCAGCACTGAGAGTCTTCCGCCTTGAGGAGACGAATGAAGCCCCCACCTATGTAACTCGACAAGAATATCCCCCTCAGCTTTTTCAATATCTGCCTCCTGAAGTATCTTGCCGCGAGTAATATTCATTCTTCGATAGATAGAGCTATGTAACGCCCAACTAGCATCAACCTGCCCACGCCAAGCAAAACTAATATTTCTTTCTAGCGCTTTCTCCATCACCTGATTAATCACATTAACCAAGCCATGAAAATCGTATATTTCAACCTCAAACGGTCTCCAAAAAGCGTCTGCCGTCATAACGCATCTCCATTGCATTTATTATATTAGTTTATCTCTAGAAGCCCTATCGAGTTGACGACTAGGCATTCTCCTCTGTTTGAAAGACCTCAATGAGTTTTTGGTTGTAGTCATCTAGATAGTTTTGAAGTCCATCCCGGTCAATCAGCCGCACGCCCGCCGTGCCGGCCAATTCTTTTGCAGACTTTGTGTAATAGGAGTTTGTGACTACCATGGCGTCGTCGCATCCGTAGAAGGCTTTAGCAGAGATGACTTGCTGCACAGCCGCGTTGCCTACAGAGCTAGAGTAGTTCTTAGCCTGGATGACCATGTTTTTACCGAACCGGTTAACAAAAAGGTCGGCGCCTTGATCAGCCGTCTTTTTGGTCTCTCTGACGTCATATCCAATGGTCTGGAAGATCTCAACCAGAAAGGCTTCGAACTGAAATCCGTCCATGGCATCCACCAAGTACATCGTGACGAACTGACTCGGATTGAAATGCTCGAGCTGCGAGCCCAACCGCTCGACGAGAATGTCAAAATAGATTTCCTCACATAGACTCAAGCCATGTCGAAAAGCCTGTAGAGAAAGGAGTGGCACGCCAGATGTGGAGGCTGCCTGGGGATTGAATTGGACATTCGGAAAGGGAACATCATTTTCCCAGAGGTAATAGTAGAACAGGGCCAAGTCAGACCTGAACGTTGTCCCAGCCTCTTCGATCCAAGAACGGAACGTGTTGACAAGATCAGCTCGAATGTGACGGGTCAGCTCTCTCGAAAATCCCAGATAGGCCGAGTTGAAGGCGGTGGTCTCCAGCAGTTTTTCCAAGAGAGATGGAAGCCCTTCGAGCTCGTCGAACCCCTTGCGAATCAATACCTCCCGGAACAATTCTCTCTCGCTATAAACACCGTCCAAGCGTGGGCCAGGCACGCCCGGGTCATCGTTGCTGCCTGCACTCTCACGAGTGGTGTGAATGAAGTTCGTAAAGTATGGCTGCTTCAGTTCCGCGTACTTTCTCAACACGTTGTTCAGAAGGTCGTTGAGCTGAGCCTGCTCCTTCTTCTTCCCAAGGAAGTCTTTAATCAGACCTTTGGATCTGTATTGGAAATCGGGGTAGAACGAAGGATCCAGCGGAGTGAGGTGTTGCAAAGTGAGCTCTGATGACGGCGATACTTGGGAGCCCATGCACCATGGGCATACTGTCTCGAAGGTAGTCCTGTTGCATCCATTGCATTGGTAAATCATCGCGTCGATTCCTTTCCTGAGTCATCACGCGGTTTCGCGCTTAATCGTGCAAGCGAACATAGCTCAGTGCCATCATCACGTCCATTGAACTTGGCCCGTGAAGGACGCTGAACTGCCCCTAGATTCGTAGATACTCTCTAACGACCGAAAACGGCCTCATAAGTCATAACGCCTCGAACGCTGGAAGGCTGCGGCCATTCCTGCATCTATCTCGGGGGGCATCCAAGGTCTCGCACATGCCAACTACCCACTGACGCACACACAAGCCCGCGGCCTGCTAGTCATCCTCGACCGCCTTGTAGACAGTGGCGATCGGCGTGCAGCAGCACTTCAGCAGTCAGAACACTTCCGGGGAATTCAAGTAGTAAGGGACAAAGCGGTCACCCACGATCGGCAGCTATTGGCCGAAAACGACCCCTAAAGTCATAAAGACGCCGCTTACCAACCAGCAGTAAGCGGCGTTCGTTTTTACCTCATACGATGTATCCCTAACTCTCTCTTTCCCCCAACCCCAAACACACATCATCAACCACCGCCTTCCCCATCTCCGCCAAAAAGTACGCAGCCCACGCATACCGCTCCCCCTGCTCTTCCATAGCCGCATCCAGCGCAAGTTTCTTGGCGTAGTACAACAGCGTCGAAGCCTGCTCCAACGCCTGCTGCAAAGGCACATCCGCATTGACGCGAAACAACGTTAGTTCAGGATCGGCACATTGGCCAAAGGTGACAAAACCTTGGGTTTTGATTGAATTTGAATGGCTCATCGTGCACCTCCCGCCAGGGTCTGGCAGCAGAGGCTTTTGAGCGGAGGAAGGCGAAAGGAACAGCAGCAAATTTCAGACAGATTACCGGCAGACATGATTGAAACTCCCTGATCAACAATGTGCCTGCATCTGATCGGGTTCTCAGGCCCGGTCGCTGATTTTGCAGCGACCGCAGCAGACTAGGCGGTCTGCTCACGCAGGGGCAACCGCTAAACCGTAGCCGGTTATGTCGCTCGGATTAGCGAGCCGTTATGCTCTCCCCCACCCCGGATAAGGACATCTGCCCCCCTCATGATCGACCGCGAACACCTCCATCAAAACGGTTACCAGTTGCTGCGTCAGGTAGTGCCCGCCGACTGGCTGGATGAGCTGCGGGCCGCTTTCGAGGCGGGGGTGATTGGGCCCGAGCAATGGCCGGTGCCTCGGGGGGCGGACTGGCGTCATGCGCTGGTGGATCTGGATGCACGGGTGCAGGCGGTGTGTCGCTTGCCGGCGGTGTTGGCGGTGGCCGGGGAGTTGATCGGGGAAGGCTTTTTTCTGGCGCAGGTGGAGGGCCGCGAGCCGTTGGCGGGGGGCGGTCATCAGGTGTTGCACCGGGATCTGTCGGACCAGCGCCTCGGTGACCGGGTCACGGCGCTGGTCTATCTCGATGACTATGGGCCGGCCAATGGCGCGACGCGCATCGTGCCCGGCAGTCATCGCCCCGGGGAGCGGTTGGCGCCCTTTGATTTCAGTGATGAATCCCGGGTGGTGCAGTTGGCGGGCAATGCGGGGGACGTGCTGCTGTTCGATGCCGATCTGGTGCATGGGGCCAGTCTGAACCCCAGTGGTGCGCGCCGTCGCAGCTTGCTGGTCAGCTATTGCGCCCTGGGGCTGTATGAGTCCCATCTGCAGACGCTGGGCCTGCGTGCTATCCGCATGGACACCAGCGAGCGCTTCGAACCGGCGGATTTTGTCTGAGTGGGCTCGGGCGCCCGGGGTGCGTCAGCCGCAGCGTGGCGTTCATTCAGTCGGCCAGGCGGCCGGCCAAGCGTTGCAGTGCCTGGGCCAGTTCCAGGGCCTGTTCTGCCGTCAGTTCCACGGGGTCGTTGTACGGGCTGATGGCCTTGAGATGAATGGCACTGCCCTGCTCTATCCATAGGCGCACGGCGCCTTCGCTGCTCTCGAAATAATCCGTTGTGCGGTCAGCCGACATGCTCATTCACCTTGTGCGTGGGCGCTGGCCAGTTCCAGCAGTCGGGTGAAGTCGGCGATGGCGAAATACAGGTCATCGCGGGTGTCGCCGTCCCAGTCTTCGACGGCTTCCCTGTCTGCCTTGAGTGAGGCGATGCGGGTTTTGATCTCGGCGATTTCCGCCGCGCCGCACTGGGTGGCGATGGCCTCCCAGCGTTCCTGGGGAATTTTTTGCTGGACCGACAGCCCGGCTTGGGCTTGGGCGATCAGTGCGGTGAGTTGGCTCATGGGGTATTCGTCCTGAAGAAGCGGCCTATCGATCGGAGCGATCGCGGCAGGAATGTGCAAAGGCGCGGCGTGTGCGTCAAGCAATTCCAGCAATCTTGTGTTGTTGGATCTGAGCGATCACGCCTGCTTGTGCTGTCACCGAAAAGGCTCCTACTGCCCTTCACTACATATTCTTCGGAGCCACCATTGAGCCTGCGCAACATTCCGATGGACACCAGCGACCAAGCAACATCATTCGACTCAATCGCTGGTAATCGAACCAATCGACAGCAAAGAGCTAAGCGCTATGAGCGCTGATCACTTTATCTGGCTCAAGCCTATACAAAGAACTCAACAGTGGAACTAAACCAATTTCCTGCATGTGACTGTAGAACTCGTTGCTGGCGTTTCCACCCCTATGGTGCCAACAATGTCACATGTCGCTTCGCACTCCCAGTAGCGCCCCCACATCCTGACCTAGATAAACTGGGCGTGTTCACATCCGGGCACTGAACATTCCGCTCATTTTGAGATCCACAAACGACGGAATCTAGGGAAACAGACTAAAAGAGCAGAAGTTGATAGTCGTTTCCATTCAGTCAGGTGTTCTACGGATTGGCTTAGTCCTTATCGCTTTGATGCCCCATCCAGCGAGAGGAATTAATATAGCGGCCCATAACCATTGCCAATTCGTTTTGAGGAATGAACTAATAGTCTGTTGAAGTGTTACTTCCACCTCTATTTCCCGATCAAAGGTGCGAATCGCTTTTTGAACAGAGGTGCCATTGACGTCAACGATGGCAGTGAGCGTTAAATAAAGAGTTGAACTGCCTTCATTTTTTGGCTGAACCACCCATTCCCATTCAGTTGTTGAACCCCCTGTAACCATCTGCCTTTCGGCTTTTATAGCTGATATTGAGAAATTCGTCCCAGTCAAACGTGCCTCCATTTCCTTAGAGACTCTTATCGATGCTGACTCCTGTGTTCCCGGAGCGGTAATCCGACTACTTAGCTCTTCACTTGAATTTGACAAGCTCAAAAAAAGTTGGATTTTAGTGCTGTCTTCTATGTTGATTTTCTGAGGGGCATTAAAAGCAATATTTGCAATTCTCAATTCTTCCAACGCCCGATCGGCAGCGAGGAAATCATCTGTATGCGGAGGTTCTTCTGGCAGGTCGGGAGGAAGGGATTCAGGTGCAGGTGCAGGTTGGTAAGAACCATGGCCCAGTATGCCTGTTTGAAGAGCCAAGACTCCTAGAAACAAGAAAACTGTTAGTAGTCCCGCAGAAATATAGATAAGTTTCTTCATTTACAGCTCCCTCTTGATGTGCGCTCTCCAGTCAAGCATGAGGAAATACTAGCTATAGATTCACATACCTTTCACCGATTGATGATAGTTGCTGGCACCTTGTACTCTAGTCCAAATGTGCGGCTTTCAAGCCTTAGTTCCGTTTAAAGAACATCACCGCGTCAACGACGCCTTGAGCCTTCTGCTGTGTATCGACCAGCCAGCTGTTCAGCACGCTTTCTGCTTGACCTCTTGTCTGCACCACCCAACGCCCACGTTCTGAGTAGAGCGTAACGCCACCGATCGAGTTGAAGTTGATACGTGTCTGTACTGTTTAAGACGAGGTTCTGGAGCTGCCGACTGCAATGACTTCGACGCCAATGGGTGTTGCGCTGGCAAAGCCGCTAGTAGCAGAAATAATCCCTTGTGCGGTCACCGACATGTTCATTGAACTTGTGCGTGGGCGGTGGCCAGTTCCAGCAGCCGAGTGAAGTGGGCGATGGCGAAATACAGGTCATCGCGGGTGTCGCCGTCCCAGTCTTCCACCGCTTCGCGGGCGGCCTTGAGTGAGGCGATGCGGGTTTTGATCTCGGCGATTTCCTCGGCGCCGCACTGGGTGGCGATGGCCTCCCAGCGTTCCTGCGGAATGTTTTGCTGGACCGAAAGCCCGGCTTGCGCTTGGGCAATCAGTGCGGTGAGTTGGCTCATGGGGCTGGGTCCTGATGAGGCTGGAAGTTGACCGGCGGCCTTGCCGGGCCAGTGCATCGCTCCAGCGCGTGCGGGGCGCCGAGGCGGCGGATGGTAACCCACTCGCGGGTGGCACGGCGTGGGTTGTGCACCAAGGTTTTTTATCCCGCCTGTTGCCTTGGGTGCTTGGCAGCGCCGCATGGGTCGGCTTCAATAACCGCCCCTTTTCATGTTCAGGAGCTAGAAGGATGCAGCTTTATTACCGTTGGGCGGCCGCGTGGGTCATGGCGTGGGTACTGGGAACCGGGCTGGCCCAGGCCGAGGAACGGCCACAGGTGGCGGACAAGATCCTGGCCTACACCGGGCCGCACGGGGTGAAGGTCTGGACCCTGCGCATCGGTGAGCGCAGCGCCAATCAGGCGCTGGTGCAGGTGGAAGACGCCGACCACGACTGGAACATGCGCATTCAGAAAATGAACGTGGAGCAAACCGACCGCGACACCCGTTACTTCACTCAGGTGGACGAGCAGAAGTTCGTGGTGCTGCTGCTTCAGGAAGGCTATGGCGAGCTGCATCTGCCGGGTGAGGCCAAGCCGCTGAAGGTGGGCTATGACAGCAACCTGTCCAGCTATGGCGATGCCCAGGCGTTTCTTAATGAGTACCTCAAGGCCCAGTAAAGCGTCGGGCGAGCGCTGCAGGTGCGACGCTCGTTGATCTGCAGCGCTCGTGCCGTGAGCGCTCTGCAACAACGCCTCCCTAGGGAGGCGTTGTGGTTTTACCCGGTTTGCAAACCTCTCAGCGCAGATCGAACCGGTCCAGGTTCATCACCTTGTCCCAGGCCGCGACAAAGTCCTTCACGAACTTCTCCCCCGCATCCGCGGCCGCATACACCTCGGCCAGGGCCCGCAGTTGCGAGTTGGAGCCCAGCAGCAGGTCAACCCGAGTACCGCTCCATTTGTACTGGCCAGTGGCGCGGTCGATGCCCTCGTACAGGTCGCGGGCCTCGGACTGGGGTTTCCATTGGGTGCCCATGTCCAGCAGGTTGACGAAGAAGTCGTTGCTCAGGGTGCCCGGGCGCGCGGTGAACACGCCGTGGGGCGATTGCCCGACGTTGGCACCCAGCACCCGCAGGCCGCCCAGCAGTACGGTCAGTTGCGGGGCGGTCAGGGTCAGCAGTTGCGCTCTGTCCACCAGCAGGGCTTCGGCAGTGACGCCGGAAACCGGCTTGAGGTAGTTACGGAAGCCGTCGGCCACCGGTTCCAGCACGGCGAAGGATTCGACGTCGGTCTGTTCCTGGCTGGCGTCCATGCGCCCCGGGGCGAAGGGCACGCTGATGCTGTAGCCGGCATTTTTCGCCGCCAGTTCCACCGCCGCGCAGCCGCCAAGGACGATCAGGTCCGCCAGGGATACGCGCTTGCCAGTGCTTTGCGCGCTGTTGAAGGCGCTTTGCACTGCTTCCAGGGCACGCAGCACCTGGGCCAGTTGCTGCGGTTGGTTGACCTCCCAGTCCTTCTGCGGGGCCAGGCGAATCCGTGCGCCGTTGGCGCCGCCGCGCTTGTCCGAGCCGCGGAAGGTCGAGGCCGAGGCCCAGGCGGTGGACACCAGTTGCGCAACCGACAGGCCGGAGTTGAGGATCTGGCCCTTGAGCTGCTGGATGTCCTGGGCGTCGATCAGCGGGTGATTCACCGCCGGAATCGGGTCTTGCCAGATCAGTTCCTCGGCCGGCACTTCCGGGCCCAGGTAGCGGGCGCGCGGGCCCATGTCGCGGTGGGTGAGTTTGAACCAGGCCCGGGAGAAGGCTTCGGCCAGTTGCTCGGGGTGCTGGTGGAAGCGCCGGGAGATGGCCTCGTAGGCCGGGTCGAAGCGCAGCGACAAGTCGGTGGTGAGCATCGACGGCGTGCGGCGTTTATTCGGGTCGTGGGGGTCGGGCACGCTGTCGGCCCCGGCGCCGGCTTTGGGCCGCCATTGGTGGGCGCCGGCGGGGCTGGTGGTCAGTTCCCATTCGAAGCCGAACAGGTGGTCGAAGAAGTCGTTGCTCCAGCGGGTCGGGGTGGTGGTCCAGATCACTTCCAGGCCGCTGGTGATGGCGTCGCCACCAACGCCCGTGCCGAAGCTGCTTTTCCAGCCCAGGCCCTGTTCTTCCAGGCCGGCGGCTTCCGGTTCCGGGCCGACGTGGGTCGCGGGGCCGGCGCCGTGGGTCTTGCCGAAGGTGTGGCCGCCGGCGATCAGGGCCACGGTTTCTTCGTCGTCCATGGCCATGCGGGCGAAGGTTTCGCGGATGTCGCGGGCTGCCGCCAGCGGGTCGGGGTTGCCGTTGGGGCCTTCCGGGTTGACGTAGATCAGGCCCATCTGCACCGCCCCCAGGGGGTTCTCCAGCTCGCGGTCGCCGCTGTAGCGCTGGTCGCCGAGCCAGGTGGTTTCGCTGCCCCAGTAGACGTGGTCTTCCGGCTCCCAGACGTCCTGGCGGCCACCGGCAAAGCCGAAGGTTTTAAAACCCATGGATTCCAGGGCGACGTTGCCGGTGAGGATGATCAGGTCGGCCCAGGAAATCTTGCGCCCGTATTTCTGCTTGATCGGCCAGATCAGCCGCCGCGCCTTGTCCAGGCTGACGTTGTCCGGCCAGCTGTTGAGCGGGGCGAAGCGCTGCTGCCCGCCCCCGGCGCCGCCACGGCCATCGGCGATGCGGTAGGTGCCGGCGCTGTGCCAGGCCATGCGGATGAACAGCGGGCCGTAGTGGCCAAAATCCGCCGGCCACCAGGGTTGGGAGTCGGTCATCAAGGCCAGCAGGTCGCGCTTCACCGCGGCCAGGTCCAGGGTCTTGAATTCGGCGGCGTAGTCGAAGTCCTTAGGCATCGGGTCGGACAGCGGCGAGTGCTGGTGGAGGATCTTCAGGTTCAGTTGGCCGGGCCACCAGTCACGGTTGCTGGTGCCTTCGCCGGCAGTGTGTTTGAACGGGCACTTGGATTCGTTGGACATGGGTCACTCCTTCGGTCATCGGAAACCTGCCGCTCGACGTTGGCCCCGGGTTGGACAACCGTGTGAACAGCGTAGTGAAGGACAAGCGAAGGTAAAAATAGCTTCGCTTGATGACCCTGGCAGAAAAAAACCATGACAGGTGCCAGGCTCGCAGCGGGCGCCCTGCCCCCTGGAGCCTGTTCATCCTCTGGCGAGCGATGCTCAGGCTTGTTCAACGCCGCATAAAGCAAACACCGCACATCCTGAACAGCGGCTTAGCCCTGGGCGTTCAGACGACGCTGGGTGTCGATGTCGATCTGCTGGCGCAGGGCCTGGAACAACGGGCTGGCATCGGTGTAGCGGCGGCCGTAGCCGAGGTTGAAGCGGTAGTCGAAGTCCGCCGGGTTCTGGCCCTGGGTGTGTTGCAGCAGGGTTTCCAGCTTGTCCAACGCCTTGACCGTGCGCGCCTCGGTGCTGGCGGCGCCTTCGTATTCATCCCACAGGTCCAGCAGGCGCTGGCGGGCCGGGGCGTCCAGGGACCGGGCGAGAAATTGCAGGTCGTCGCGCTCTTGCTGGCTTTTGTGTGGATGGCCGGCCTGGGCCACCGCCGGGATGTCGCCGTGAATGGCCTCCCCCAGGTCGTGGACGATGCACAGTTTCAGCACCCGCAGCAGGTCCAGTTCGCCCAGTTGGTCCTCGAACAGCAGCGCCATCAGGCACAGGCGCCAGCTGTGTTCGGCGGTGCTTTCCTGGCGGCCGCTGGAGGTGTGGGCGCTGCGCAGCACGTCCTTGAGTTTTTCCGCTTCACGGAGGAATTCAAGGCGGCCGCTGAGAAGTTCGGGGGTCATGGACAAGCCTGCTGCAAGTGAACGAGGCCCGCGCCGTGGGGCGGCGGGCGATGGCTTACCAGACTAGTCAGCGGCCGGAGCCCGGTCCACGGATAAAATATGCGTGGCGTGGCCTCGACAGGCGCTTCAGAGGGTTTCCACCAGCCGCACGGCGTTGCCGTCGGACAGGTTGAGGCGGGTCCAGCGGCACTGGCTGGGGGCGATGGGCACGATGGCCGAATCGTTGTGGCCGCTGAAGAATTCCACGGACGGCGGCGCCAGCACTGCGCGCCAGCCCAGGTCATCCAGGGCGGCTTCCTTGCGGGTGATTTCCTCGGTGCAAAAGCCCCACAGCGATTGGCCCAGCAACTCGCTCAAGGGCACGCCGAACTGCCCGGCGCGGGTCGCTGAACAGGCCAGCAGGCGATGGGTCAGGTCGCACACCAGGTGCACGGCGCGCGGGCTGTCGTTCACCAGCCGCGCCAGTGCCTGATCGGCGGCGGCGCTGAGGTTGGCCGCCAGCAGTTGCTCCAGGCGCGCACGCTCTGCCGGTTCCATGGCTTGCTGGCCGTTTTCCCAACGGGAAATGCTCGACTGCGCCACGCCGAACAGCTCGGCGGCGTGCTGTTGCTTGACCCGGTGCAACAGGCGCCAGCGCCTGAGGGCCAGACCAAGATGGGGTGAGGTGAACAAGGCTGCGGACATGGCCTGGGCGATGCGAGTAAAGGGGCCGGCAGTTTCGCAGCCTCGGCCCACGGCGGGCAACTGGCGCCGACCAATGCAATTGGTCCGGCCCGCCACAAGTTGCTGGACAGTGCAGTAAAAGCCCCGAAAAATCAGCGCCTTTGCCCTGCCCTCCACGGGCCGGGCGTCTGTGCCAAGGAGTTCGGCCCAATGCTCAATGTCTTGTTTGTCTGCAGCCAGAACAAGCTGCGTAGCCCTACTGCCGAGCAGCTGTTCGCCGACTGGCCGGGGATCGAAACCGCTTCGGCGGGGCTCAACCACGATGCCGAAGTGCCCCTGGGTCCGGAGCTGGTGCAATGGGCCGGGCTGATTGTGGTGATGGAAACCCGGCACCGGGAAAAACTGCGCAAGCGCTTCAAGGCGCAACTGCGCGAGCAGCAGATTGTGTGCCTGAACATTCCCGATGATTACGAGTTCATGGACCCGGAGTTGATCCAGTTGTTGCGGCAGAAGGTGCCGCCGTTTCTTCCTCATGGCGGCGAGGGTCGCTGATATGCCTTTGGCATTCAGGGCCCCGCCCAAGCTGCGGGTGGAGCTGCGCAAGACCCCATCGGTTTGCGAGATCGCTGGCGAGCCTGCGGCTCGTTCGCAGCCTTCGGCAGCGGCTACACGAAACGGATGCTAGCGCTGGCGTCACGGACACCTCTGTAGCCGCTGCCGCAGGCTGCGCAAGGCACCGCAGGGGCCTCAGCGGTTGGGGGATCGCTGGCGAGCCTGCGGCTCGTTCGCAGCCTTCGGCAGCGGCTACATGAAGCGGATGCTAGCGCTGGCGTCACGGGCACCTCTGTAGCCGCTGCCGCAGGCTGCGCAAGGCACCGCAGGGGCCTCAGCGGTTGGGGGATCGCCGGCGAGCCTGCGGCTCGTTCGCAGCCTTCGGCAGCGGCCACATGAAGCGGATGCTGGCGCTGGCGTCATGGGCACCTCTGTAGCCGCTGCCTCAGGCTGCGCAAGGCACCGCAGGGGCCTCGGCGGTTGGGGGATCGCCGCGAGCCTGTGGCTCGTTCGCAGCCTTCGGCAGCGGCTACACGAGGCGGATTCGGGGTGGGGTCATGCGCGGTGTGCGGCGCCAAGGGCGGCGGTAAGTTCGGGCGAGGCGTTGTACAGCGGTGTACTGCCCTGCAACAGGATCTGCGCGCTGCGCCGGTAGGCGGCGCCGTCGATCAGTAGCTCCCCGGACACCTGTCGGGCGTTGATCAGGGTCTCCAGCACCCCGGCGGGATTTTCAATCGCCAGCGGGTATTCGCCCGGCTCCTCGCCTAGCACCGGCGCCCGCGCCAACAGGGCGTGGGCCACGGTGCCCTCGGCCAGGCAGGCCGCCGCCAGGCAGCAGCCACCGGACACCGCCAGGGACGGGTGGGCGTTCTGCGGGGTGAAGTAGCGGGTGGCGATATCCCCGCCTTCTCGCGCCGGGCTGACGATGCAGATCTTCGGGATGGTTTCGCTGCGCCGCAGGTCGTCGGCGCTCATCAGGCTGCCATCGCGCTTGCGCAGGCCCATGCGCAGGCCGCCTTGCACCATCAGGTCCAGCAGACGCGCCTTGAACTGCGGGTCGGCGTCGAGTTCGGCCGGGGTTTCCTCGCCGGTCTGGCCCAGGTCCGCTGCGCGCAGGATGACCATGGGCACCGCCACATCGATGCAGGTGGCGGCGATGCCGTCCAGCAGGTCGACCCGTTGCCCGGTGGGAAACAGCGCGCCGGTTTTGGCCCCCACCGGCTTGTCGAGAAACAGGTCGACCCCGGGAAACACCCCGTTGACCCCGGGAATTCGCGTGTCGCTGAGCAGGCGTCCGTCGCTAAAACCCAGGCGTGCATACATCGTGGTCTGGGTGTTGCTGTTGTAGATCTCGATCTGTCCACCGCCCTCCCCGGGCTCCAGCCAGCCGCGTTGCAGGGCGTACAGCGGCAGCGCCGCGGACATGTTGCCGCAGTTGACGCTCCAGTCGATGGCGCTCTTGCCCGCCGCCAGTTGCGCCAGGGTGCTGATCATCCGCGTCTCGCCGGGGCGGCGCTCGACGATGAACACCTTGTTGCTGGTGGGCCCGCCGCGCCCCAGGCCGGTGATCTGGGTGTTGCCCGGCCACTCGCCCTGCAGCGGCACGCCCATCAGGTGGCGCAGCAGTTCTTCCACCAGGGCTTCGTCCCGGGGCAACGCTTCGCGGGCCAGGATCAGCCCGGTGGAGGTGCCGCCACGGGCGTGGCACACGGGGAACTCAGGGATAGCAGCAGGCTTTTGCAGATCGGGCATGGCGGGCGCCTCCACGGTGGGCGAAAAGAGCAGCCCCTGGTCGCGCGGGCAACGGGCGGCAGCGCAGCATGATAAACCGTCGCGGCCGATCCCGGGGCGGCGGCATGGCGAGCCGCGGTCGCCTGATACAGCGCTTGCTCGCGCAGCCCGAGCACCGTACTTTCTAGCGCCGCGCGCGACCCTGCCGTCAGCGCGAGGGTTCAATCCACTGCCCATGGACCCGGAGCGATGCCATGCCCCAAGCCCCCCAACAACTGTTGTTCCTGCCCGGCGCCTCGGGCAATCGTCAATTCTGGCAACCGCTGGCCGCACAGCTGCGCCATCCGGCGCGCCAGGTGCACCTGGGCTGGCCGGGTTTTGGCGACACCCCGGCCCGGGCGGACGTGCAGGGCATGGACGATCTGGTGGACCTGGTGCTGCAACGCATCGACCAGCCCACCGCGCTGGTGGCCCAGTCCATGGGCGGCATCATTGCGGTGCGTGCGGCCCTGGCGCGACCGCAGCTGATCACCCATCTGGTGTTGAGCGTCACCTCCGGCGGCGTCGACATGTCCGACCTGGGCGCCAGTAACTGGCGCAAGGATTACACCGCGACCTATCCGCAACTGCCCCGCTGGTTTGTCGACGATCACAGCAACCTCGGCCCGCGCCTGGGGGAATTGCCCATGCCGGTACTGCTGCTGTGGGGCGACTGCGATCCCATCAGCCCGGTGGCGGTGGGTCAGCGTCTGGCCCGACTGTTGCCACAAGCCCTCTTGCGCATCGTGCCCGGGGCCGACCACGACCTGGGCCTGAGCCATGCCACTCAGGCGGCGCAATGGCTCGACCAGCACCTGGGCGCAGCCTGATCGAAGGCGCCCAAGCGGACGCCTGCCCCTGGCCTTGCACCGCTCGTCTTGTGCTCGCTCTTTTTACAGCGGGCCATTTGACTAAGCGTCTTGAGGATCTAGATTCCACTCGCGACTTCACGGAAGTGCATCAAGCTCGAAGCCCGGCAAACCGGGGCCCGGGTACCGATGCTCAGTGGCCGCGCCCGGAAACTCGATTGCCTGTTTGCCTGGGCACTCCAGGCATCTAACGCGACAGCAGGGAGCTGGACATGAACGACAACATCATCGACATCATGGTCACCATTGATGTGGACACCATTCTCAATAGCCAGGGCAAACAATTCGACAGCGGCCAAACATTCAACCTGCAAAAAAGCGACCCGACGCAGCCCAGCCACCTCTACAACTTCACCACCGGCGGGGTAAGGCTCTCCAGTCAGGCGATCTACATGGTTGCCAGACGCAACAACGCCCCAGTCGGCGAAGGTACGGATGAACTGTCGGTCAACCTCAAGGAGGGCGACCTGATCCACTGGCGCAGCACCAGCCTGTCCGAGGGGCTGTACCACACGGTGCTGCTGTATCAGTACACCCAGACGTCGCCGGTAGTGACGCAACAGAACCCCAATTACGTGCAAGACATCACCCCGGTGGTCTTGAACCACACGCCCATGCCGATCATCAATCAAAGCAATCCATCCGCGCAGCCCATCGCCCAGAGCGTCAAGAATTTCTATTGGGAAGGCCGCGCCGTGCGCCAAGGCAGCATCACCTATACCTGGGCCTTCATGATTGTCGACAGTGACAACCAGGTGGTGGGTTATTGCGACTGGGACCCCTACATCAATATCAACTGAGTGCCTTGCCCCTCTCCCTGTCGGCACCGGGAGAGGGGCTTGCCGTCGCCCTGCCCGATCACTGTCACTGCCTCTCCTCCCCGCTCAACCTTGGCCAAGCCTTGATGCACCGCGAACCAGGCACTTGCCTCCCGCCCGACGCGGCCCGTATTTTATCGCCCCCCGCCGCAACAACCTCCCGGCCAGCCCCGAGGTCGCCGATGGCGTGGGCCCGTTCCCTTGCCTTGTCCCGGAGACTGTATGGATCTCGCCACCCTGAGCCTGTTCATCCCCGCCTGTTTCGCCCTGAACATGGCCCCCGGCCCGAACAACCTGTTGTCCGTGAGCAACGCCACCCGTTATGGCTATCGCCAATCGTGCCTGGCGGGCAGCGGCCGGCTGCTGGCCTTCGCCGCCATGATCGCCCTGGCCGCCGCCGGCCTGGCGGTGGTCCTGCAGACGTCGGAACTGTTGTTCCATGCCATCAAGATCCTCGGCGCGGGGTATCTGCTGTACCTGGCCTGGCAACTGTGGCGTGCCAACCCCGGCAATGAAGTGGCCGATGACCCGGCCCGCGTCGGCCTGTGGGCCCTGGCCCGCCAGGAATTCCTGGTGGCCGCGGGCAACCCCAAGGCGATCCTGATCTTCACCGCCTTCCTGCCGCAATTCGTCGATCCGGCGCAGCCGATGGGCCCGCAGTTCCTGACCCTGGGCGCACTGTTCCTGGGGCTGGAGTGGATCGCCATCTGCGCCTACGCCTACATGGGCCTGCACCTGCGCCGCTGGTTCGCCGAACCCCGGGGCAAGCGCCTGTTCAATCGCGCCTGCGCAGTGCTGTTGTCGGGGGCGGCGTCGGTACTGTTGATGGCGCGACGCGGCTAGAGGAGTACAACCTTCAGTCGGACGGGTACAGCCCATGCATGAGGGGTTCTATGCATTTTGCTCGGCGCGAGGGTAGGATTAAATCCTACTCAGCTGGAGAAACTCCCCATGCGTAGCACTCAGCAATTCAGCATCACCCTGCCAAACCAGATGGCCGACGCGGTGAAAGCCAAAGTCGCTACTGGTGAATATGCCAGCGAAAGTGAAGTCATACGCGATGGCCTGCGGGCATTGATGGCTCGTGATCGAGCCATGGAAAGCTGGCTCACCGGCCAAGTGGCAACCGCCTACGATGCCTTGAAAGCGGACGCTTCACGCACACTCAGTGTCGATCAGGTCCGTGCTCGGTTGTCAGCAGAGCACCAGAACGCCCGCAACAAACTGGAATGACGCACACCGTCGAATTTGCTCCAGAAGCTCTGGAGCAGCTAACCGCGCTCTATCGCTATATAGCCACGGCAGCCTCGCCAAACATTGCCCAGCGCTATACCGACGCCATCGTGAGCCATTGCCAAACGCTGCAGACCTTTCCTCAACGGGGAAACCAGCGGGATGACATACGCCCCGGCCTGCGTATCACACACTATCGCAAGCGGGTCGTGATCGCCTTTGCCGTCGAGACCCGGAAGGTTGTCATCTTGGGCCTTTTTTACGGTGGCCAGGATTTCGAAACCACTCTTCTGGTTGATTGGGAGAACTAAAGAGATGACGCCAACCGCAAGGGCTTTGCGGGGCAGGCCGACCAGGACAATCCAGCATCCGGTGACTCAACCCCGGCCACGGCGGCCTGATGCTGCCGAAAGGCCCGCTGCTCGCCCGCCAGCAGAGGCGGCAATAACTGCAATTCATCGCTGAGGGCGGCCAGCGGCAGGTGCCGCATAGACTCCATGTCGAGGATCTCCATGCTCATCAGCTCGCCCCTTTAGCGCCGAGACAACAATCCTGCGAATGAGCCTAGGAAACGGATGCGCCCTCGCGCACATTTTTCTCTGCGCGCCGCGTCCGGCTCGCTATGATGTTTTCCCATGAACACCAGCCTCGCCCTTCGCCAACCCTGTCCGCCCGGCGCCTGCATCTGCGAGCGCGAGCAGTTGCTGGACACCCCCGGAGCCGACCTGCGCATCCTCAATCTGACGCGCCAGGAGGAAAAGCGCCTGCTCGAACGCCTGGAAAATCTCAAGGACCTGGCGGACCTGGAGCACATGCAGCGACGGATCTACCAGCAACTGGGGGTCCGTGTGGAGATCACCCCCAGCGACAACGAAGTGCGCAGCATGCGCGGTATCACGATCGCCCTGGCCGAGCACCCCGGCCTGTGCCGCAAGACCCGGCAGTCGATTCCCGCCGCCATCCGCCGAGCCATGGAGAACCGCCCGGAAATCGCCTACCGCCTGCTCGATGCCCAGGACTTGCTGCGCGATACCTGACGGCAAGTTTCAGCTACAAGCAGCAGGCTTGCGGCTTGTGGCTCAAAACTGGAAACTTGCCGCTGCTTTTTCCAGGACTCCCCTCATGCAAAACACCCCACTGAACGCCGCCGACTTCGAGCTGATCGAAGACACCCTGCTCCAGTACGGCGACGACCACTCGGTGCTCAATCCTTGCGAGCTGGACGGTTACTTCACCGCGCTGGTGTCGGGCCCGGCTCAAGTCGATATCGCCGAATGGTTCCCGGGCATCTGGGGCGGCGAAAACCCGGCCTGGGAAACCCCGGAGCAATGCCGGCAGTTCATCGACCTGTGCGTGCGTCACATCAACACCCTGGCCGCGCAATTGACCCAGGCTCCGCAAGCGTTCAAGGCGCGCTTCGAACAGACCGAACACCAGGGCCAGGACCTGCTGCTGGCCGAAGAATGGTGCTTCGGCTACCTGCGCGGGGTGGCCGTGGGCAACTGGCCGGAGATGCCGGCGCCGCAGGTCCAGGCGCTGCAGTTGATCATCGACTGCGCCGAACAGGACAACTTCGAACTGCCCGCCGACCTGGACCTGGAGCAGCATCGCCAGCAGATCGCGGCCATCGAACCTGCCGCGCGGCAGTTGCATGCCTACTGGGCGGCGCAGCGCTGAAGTAAACCGCATCCGAAAAAAAACGCCGCGGGCTCCGATCAGAGCCCGCGGCGTTTTTGTCTGCGCCCGGCCAGCGGCGCGAGGCTTACAGCAATTTGCGCTGCACCGCTTCATCCAGGGTGCTGCGGGCCAGTTGCTGGACCACGTCGCGGGTATCCGCCTGGAAAGGAATGGCGACGATCAGCAGCAACTGCATCCAGGTGCGCACCGACTCGCTCTTGCGAATCCGCCCCAGCTCCTTGCCGTCCTTGTCCTTGAACACCGTCTCCAGGGTGAAGGTGTTCTTGGCCGTGGACGGAATCACGAAGAAGGTGGCGCCGGTGATGATGGCCGAGGCCATGCTGAACTGTTCGTTGTTGTACAGGGTGGCTTCGGCATACAGGTCCGATTCGACCTTGTCGGTGCTGACCCGGGCAAAGCGTCCGGACTGGCGGTAGGCGTCGGCCACCACGGTTTCCCAGGCGGCCGCCGGAGCGCCGGCGGCGGCATTGGCCGGGCCGCCGTTGACCTGGTACATGGCGGTGGTGCGCACAAAGGCGCTGGGCTTTTGCTCGGTGGTCTGTGCCGCCGGAGGCCAGGTGCCGACGGCTGTCAGTTCGTGTTGCGAGTAGGACACGCAGCCGCTCAGCAGCACTGCGCCGAGCACCAGGACGTGCTTGATGGAAACCAACATGTGTCTCTCCTTGATCTTAGCGTTGTGCC
This sequence comes from Pseudomonas sp. RC4D1, assembly GCF_018390395.1. Lineage (NCBI taxonomy): Bacteria > Pseudomonadati > Pseudomonadota > Gammaproteobacteria > Pseudomonadales > Pseudomonadaceae > Pseudomonas > Pseudomonas sp. RC4D1. The sequence continues at coordinate 618,798 of NZ_JAHBAW010000003.1, read as the reverse complement.
AACCGGGCGCTGGCGTTGTCGAGCAATTTGGCAACCAGTTCATTCATTTGCTTGGCGCCCTGGGTCGGGGCCCAGTACTCACGGCCGTACAGGCCGACGTTGCGCTCGAACTTGAGCTGCTCCTTGGCACTGGCCAGTTCCTGGCCGTTGCGATCGACGATCGACAGCTCGCCGGCCAGGTCGAAGCTATCGACGTAGATCGGCCCGTTGACCCAGATCCATACGGTCAGGGTCAGCAAGGCTCCAGGCAGGTAGCCCGGGTGAGGCGCGCGGTGGCCCTTGAGGGAGGTCATGTTGAACTTCAGCACTACGTCCTCCTCGCCCAGGCGGGTGGGGAATTCGCTGAGCTGACGGAAGTAGCCGGCACTCTTGACGTAGGGGGTCAGCTGGGCTGTGAGAGAACGGCTGATGGCGGTGCGTGTGGCTTCGTCGATACCGGGCGCGGTGACCTGCACATCGGCAATTTGCGCAGTGCGCGGGCTGCTGATGGGCGCGGGATGCAGCGGCGCGCCCAGCGGGCCGGTGACGCTATAGGAGACACAGCCGGTCAGCGCCAGGGTGGCGATAAGGGCGGCGGCCCTGAGGAGGGTTTTGAACACGAAATATCCTTATTGATCAACGGACAGCACCAACGTCTCGACCCCAGGGCCCAGAACTTTAGGAAAACCTCGCATTCAGTTGGGGGCTACAGGCCCGCTCCCGGGCCTTATTGATAATCCTCTTCATAGGCCTGGAGCAGATTGAACAAGTGCTCCTGGGGCATCGCGCAGTCCTGCAACGGTTCGGGCGCAACCCCGTTCCACTCCTCATCGGGGTCGCTTTCGACAATCAGCAGCGGCACCTGGGCGTTGTTGAAGAAGGCGAGGATGTCGCGCAGTTCCTGCTCGCGCTCTACATGGTCGTTGTGAAACAGCTTGGCGCTGTAGAAGAAACCCTCGGCGCCACGGCGCAGATAGCCCTGGGCAACGCTCAGGGACAGGCCCAGGCGTTGATGGAGAAACTTGACCAGCGCCAGGCTGGTGGTGGGGGTCGCCGTGGCGAGGCTGATGCGGGACATGACAGGTTCCTTGAAAAACGACAGGTAATGACAGCGCGGTTACTCGGGGCGCCACAGTTCGAGCCCCTGCACATGACGCTCGATGTCGTCCATGTCGTCCTCCCCCAGGGTGCGGTCGAAGGGCTCGCTGAGAATCCTGCGCACCTGCGCCAGGCGCTGGGTGACCTGCTGGTTATCGATGAAATCGGTGGTGGCGCGCTGGTAGTCGGCCACGGGTTTATCCCTGTAGTAGGCGCCCATCTTGTGCAGCGAGATCAACACGAACTCCAGTTCCGCCAGGGCTTGCAGGGCCTGCTCCCCCGAGAGGGTGATGGTGCGGTTGCTTTCCAGCATCGAATACTTCCTTGACTCTCAACCATTGGACAGACCGCCGCCACCTGGGTAGCGTGCGGCGCACATTTCAAACAGACAGGCCCCCAAACATGCTGATCAGGGACTTTCAAAGCAGCGATCTGCAAGCGTTGCTGGCGCTCTGGCTGGACGCCTCGATCCAGGCCCACCACTTTGTCGACCCCGATTTCTGGCGCGCCAAAGTCGAGGACATGCGCAACCTCTACATTCCCCATGCCCAGACCCGAGTGGCCGAACGCGACGGCCAACTCCTGGGTTTCTACTGCCTGCATGAGGATCAGCTGGCAGCGATTTTCGTCAGTGTGCAGCACCAGGGCCAGGGCGTGGGCAAACAGCTGCTGGCCGATGCCCGCGAGCGGCGCTCACGCCTGGAACTGGCGGTGTATGCCGCCAACCTGCCAAGCATCGGCTTCTACCGCCAGCAGGGATTCCAGGTGATCGGCAACTGCATTGACCCCAATACCGGAGAAGCCGAGCTGATCATGGCCTGGCCGGGCTGAAGGGCGCGACTCTACTCCCACAGGCGGTGCCCGGACAAATCCGCCGGCGGGTATCAGGCCGGCTCGTTAAAGCCACCGCTGCTTCAGAGGAAGAGGCTGCCCTTGAGGTACAAGGCGCCGTGGCCACTGATGATCACCCGCCCGTTGTCCAGCACCTGACACTCCAGCTGGCCCTTGCGCGCCCCGCCCTGTTGCGCCCGCAACTGACGCTTGCCCAGGCGCGCGGCCCAGTAAGGCGCCAGGGAGGTATGGGCGGAACCGGTGACCGGGTCTTCATTGACTCCGACCCGCGGGCCGAACCAGCGCGAGACGAAATCGAACTCCCGGGACGGCGCCGTCACGGCAATGCCGCGCACATCAAAGGCCGCCAGTGCGGCGAAATCCGGTTTGAGCGATTCCACCAGGCGTTCGTCGTCCACCACCAGCAGGTAATCGTCGGTGCGATACAGGGCCTCGGCCGCTGGCAAGCCCAGGGCTTGCAGCAGGGCCGGAGCAATCGCCACGGCCTCGGGCTGCTTGGCGGGAAAATCCATGGACAGCAGGCCGCCCTCGCGGCTCACCCGCAACTCGCCGCTGCGGGTGGCAAAACGCAGTACGTCGCGGCGCTCGCCCAACTGCTCGAACAGCACCCAGGCCGCCGCCAGGGTGGCGTGCCCGCACAGGTCGACTTCCACCGTGGGGGTGAACCAGCGCAGCTCGAAGACTTCGCCCCGGGGCACGAAATAGGCGGTTTCCGACAGGTTGTTCTCCAGGGCGATGCGCTGCAGGACCTCGTCCGGCAACCAGGCCTCCAGGGGGCACACCGCCGCCGGGTTGCCACCAAAGACATGGGAGGTAAAGGCATCCACTTGAAAGATATCGAGTTGCATCGCGGTCATTCCTCGGCGCCTTCGGCGCGGATCTGTTCCAGGTAGTTGTAGATGGTGTAGCGGGTCACCCCCAGGGCCGCGGCGGCCTTTTCGATCCCGCCCTTGACGATGAACACCCCGCGCTCCTGCATCTGGCGCACGGCGTCGAGCTTGTGCTGCTTGCTCAGGCGCGTCGCGTTTGCCGGGCAGGCACCCTGGATGATCTGGGCCAGCAACTGCTCCATGTCGCGGGTTTCATCGTGGCGCGGCGCAGGCGCGCTGCCCAGGCCCAGCAACTGGCCCAGGCAGGCGTGGGCGGCGGCGATGCCGCTCAGGTCGCTGTTGCTGCACAGGCTGGCGAAGGGCTGCCCGCTGCGGTCGCGAAAGATCACCGTGGAGCTGCGCAGCTCGCGGCCGTCGGGGGCCAGGGTCGGGTAGTTTTCCAGCACCAGCGGGGTGCTCGCCGAGCGGTCTTGCAGGGCCCTCAGCACCGCGGCAAAACCCAGGTCCTGGCGCGGCCCGCCCAGCACCGGGTCGCCGACCCGGCGCCCGGTGACATGGCCGTTGGCGATGGCGACGATCGACGATTCCGGGCGGTCCAGGTCATGCAGGACGATTTCCACATGCTGGCCAACCACGCTGGCAAGCATCTGCAAGGTGCTGCGCAGCACCTGCAGGACCAGTTGGCGCTCGGCAAGAAGGGCATCGCAAGGCGGGTTCATGGGCGGTTACCAAGGAAAGTGGCCGGGAAAAATATCAACATCTTGTTGAATATTCAACTTTTAGTCGATCAACGACTCAATCCTGTCAACCCATCGTGGCAATTGCACAGCCAGGGGCATTGCTGCAATATCCGCAAATGTAAAACATTCTCATTAGAGACCTCCATTCAAGTGCTCTCCCCCATGCCCCCCAACCTGCTCCTCGTGGAAGACGACGCCCGACTGCGCGACGATCTGGATCGGCATTTGCGCCAACGCGGCTTTGCCGTGACCACCTGCACCGACGGCCGCCAGGGCCTGGCAGCGGTGCGCGCCGGCCGCTTCGATCTGGTGCTGCTGGACATCATGCTGCCGGGCCTGGACGGCCTGGCCCTGCTGGAAACCCTGCGCCAGGAACAAGACACGCCGGTGATGCTGATGTCGGCCCTGGGGGCCGAGCAGGACCGCATCACCGGCTTCACCCGGGGCGCCGACGACTACCTGCCCAAGCCCTTCAGCCTGGCCGAACTGGACGCCCGCGCCGACGCCCTGCTGCGGCGCATGGCCCGGGTGCAACAGCAGCAGGCCACACGCCAGGACCCGGACCTGAGCTTCGACGACCAGGCCCAGGATGTGCTGCACCAGGGCCGCGCCGCGGGCCTGACCGGCTCGGAATACCGGCTGCTGGTGACCCTGCGCGAGCACCCCGGAGAAACCCTGAGCAAGCCCTTTCTCTATCAGCAAGTACTGCACCGCATCTATACGCGCCTGGATCGCGGACTGGATGTGCACGTGTGCAACCTGCGGCGCAAACTCGCCGACCTTGGGGTGCAGCACCTGCAGATCCAGGCGGTGCGCGGCGCCGGCTACATCCTGGTGGAGGCGCAACGTCACTGATGCGCCGTCATCCCCTGCTGTGGAAACTGGCCGGGCTGCAGATCGGCTTCTGCCTGCTGCTGACCTGGATCATCTGGACCTGGGGCCTGTCGGCCGAGCGCAGCACCTATTTTCTCGACCCCGCCGACCGCCAGTACCTGGCCCGCTATGCGCAGCAGGCCGAGGCCGCCTGGCAGCAGGGCGGCGCCGCGGCGGTGGATGCCTTTGAAAAACGCCTGGCGGCCGAGGAAGACACCTGGGTCGCGGTGCTCGGCGAACGCCTGCAACGCCTGGGCAGCACGCCGCTGAGCGCCGAGGACGCCAGCCACCTGACCTTCATGCGCAAGCTCGACTGGCCCATGAGTCGGCGCCTGCAGGACGAGTTGCCCTACGTCAGCATCGAGTTCCCCGAGCACCCGGAACAAGGCCGGCTGGTGCTGCAACTGCCCGAGCGCCTGCTGCCCAGCGGCCTGACGCCCTGGACCCACCTCTTCAGCCATGGCGTGGTGCCGACCCTGCTCGCCGCCCTGCTCGGCCTGTTGCTCTATCGCCATCTGGTGCTGCCACTGAACCGCCTGCGCGACCGCGCCGATGCCTTGCGCGCCGACGACCTGGAAAGCCAGGGGCTGGGCACGCCCCTGGTGAACCGCCACGACGAACTGGGGGAGCTGGCCCTGGCCTTCGAGCACATGGCCGAGCGCCTGCGCCAGAGCCTGGCCCAGCAGCGCCTGTTGTTGCGCACCTTGTCCCATGAGCTGCGTACGCCCCTGGCGCGGTTGCGCATCGCCCACGACAGCCCTTTGCCGCCGGAGCAGTTGCGCCAGCGCCTGGACCGCGAGATCGCCGACATGCAGCGCCTGCTGGAAGACACCCTGGACCTGGCCTGGCTCGACACCGAACGTCCGCAGCTGCCCACCGAAGCGGTGCAGGTGCTGTCGATCTGGGAAGCGCTGCGCGAGGACGCCTGCTTTGAAAGCGCCTGGGACGCCGAGCGCCTGCCCTGCCTGCTGGACACCGAGTGCCGGGTCCAGGTGCACCTGGACAGCATCGCCCAGGCCCTGGAAAACCTGCTGCGCAATGCCATCCGCCACTCACCCGCCGACGGCCGGGTGAGCCTGCGCGGCTGGCGCGAAGGTGCCTATTGGCACCTGTGCCTGGAAGACCAGGGACCGGGCGTGGCCGAGCAGGACCTGCAACGGATCTTCCAGCCCTACCAGCGCCTGGACTCGGCCCAGGGCGACGGTTTCGGCCTGGGCCTGGCCATCGCCCGGCGCGCCGTGGAACTGCACCAGGGGCGGATCTGGGCCAGCAACAGTCACCCCGGGTTGTGCATGCACCTGCTGCTGCCTGCCGCCTAGACCCACGACCTGGAAGTGTTTAGAAAGTTAATGCGCTTTACTCGCAAATAGCAGTCATTATCATTCGTGATCTTCTGTTTCTGCCTCTGTCCGGAGATCACCGATGTCCATGCGCTCGCTGCGTCCTTTCGCCCCCTTCCTGCTGTCCGGCTGCTGCCTGCTCAGCCACGCGGTGCAGGCCGCCAATGCAGGCTCGACCCCGCCGGTCCTGGAGCTGGAACCCCAGAGCGTCATCGCCACCGCCAAGGAAGAAACCAAGCAGGCACCGGGGGTCTCGGTGATCACCGCCGAGGACATCCAGAAGCGCCCGCCGGCCAACGACCTGTCGCAGATCATCCGCACCATGCCTGGGGTCAACCTCACCGGTAACTCCACCAGCGGCCAGCGCGGCAACAACCGGCAGATCGACATCCGCGGCATGGGCCCGGAAAACACCCTGATCCTGGTGGACGGCAAGCCGGTGGGCAGCCGCAACTCGGTGCGCTACGGCTGGCGCGGCGAGCGCGACAGCCGCGGCGACACTAACTGGGTGCCGGCCGATCAGGTCGAACGCATCGAAGTGATCCGCGGCCCGGCGGCGGCCCGCTACGGCAACGGTGCCGCTGGCGGGGTGATCAACATCATCACCAAGCAGGCCGGCAGCCAGACCCACGGCAACGCCACGCTCTACAGCTCGTTCCCGACCCACAAGGACGAAGGCGCCACCCAGCGCGCCAGCTTCGGCCTCAACGGCCCGCTCACCGACACCTTGAGCTACCGGGTCTACGGCAACGTGGCCAAGACCGACTCCGACGACGCCGATATCAACGCTGGCCATGAATCCCTGCGCACCGGCAACCAGATCGGCACCCTTCCCGCTGGCCGCGAAGGCGTACGCAACAAGGACCTCAACGGCCTGTTGAGCTGGCGCATGACTCCGGACCAGACCCTGGACTTCGAAGCCGGCTTCAGCCGCCAGGGCAATATCTACACCGGCGATACCCAGAACACCAACAGCAACAAGAATGTGCAGAACCTGCTGGGCCACGAGACCAACCGCAGCTACCGCGAAACCTACGCCCTGACCCATCGCGGCGATTGGGACTTCGGCAGCTCCATGGCCTACCTGCAATACGAGAAGACCCGCAACACGCGGATCAACGAAGGCCTGGCCGGCGGCACCGAGGGCATCTTCAGCAACAGCGAGTTCTACACCGCAGTGCTGCGCGACCTGACCGCCCATGGCGAAGTCAACCTGCCGCTGCACGCCGGTTTCGAGCAGACCCTGACCCTGGGCAGCGAATGGTCCCAGCAGAAGCTCGACGACCCCAGCGCCAACACCCAGAGCACCAGCGAAGGCGGCGCCGTGGGCGGCCTGAGCTCAAGCAACCGCAGCACCCAGTCCAGCGCGCAGATCTTCTCGCTGTTCGCCGAAGACAACATCGAACTGCGCCCGGGCACCATGCTCACCCCGGGCCTGCGCTTCGACCACCACAACATCGTGGGCGACAACTGGAGCCCGTCCCTCAACCTGTCCCATGCCCTGAGCGACACCCTGACCCTCAAGGCCGGCATCGCCCGGGCCTACAAGGCGCCGAACCTGTACCAGCTCAACGCCGACTACCTGCTCTACAGCCGCGGCCAGGGCTGCTATGGCCAGAGCACCAGCTGCTACCTGCAGGGCAACGACAAGCTCAAAGCAGAAACCAGCGTCAACAAGGAACTGGGCCTGGAGTACAAGGCCGACGGCTGGGTCGCCGGCCTGACCTACTTCCGCAACGACTACAAGAACAAGGTGGAATCCGGCCTGGCGCCAGTGAGCCGAGCCAGCGGCGGCAGCGGCGCTTACCGCAACGCGGCGATCTACCAGTGGGAGAACGTGCCCAAGGCCCTGGTGGAAGGCATGGAAGGCACCCTGACCATTCCTTTGGCCAGCCAGCTGACCTGGAACAACAACTTCACCTACATGCTGCAATCGAAGAACAAGCAAACCGGCGACTACCTCTCGGTGACCCCGCGCTACACCCTCAACTCGATGCTCGACTGGCAGGCCACCCAGGACCTGTCGTTGCAGGCAAGCGTGGCCTGGTACGGCCAGCAGACGCCGAAGAAGTACGACTACCACGGCGACCGAGTCACCGGCAGCGCTACCCAGCAACTGGCGCCCTACGCCATTGCCGGGGTCAGCGGCACCTACGCCCTGACCCGTCACCTGAGCATCACCGCCGGGGTCGACAACCTGTTCGACAAACGCCTGTTCCGTGAAGGCAATGCCCAGGGCGTGAACAATATCGCCGGGGCCGGCGCCGCCACCTACAACGAACCCGGGCGCACCCTGTACACCAGCCTGAGCGCATCGTTCTGATGCCATCGCCCAGCCCCCGCCGAGAACGCCTGATGAGACGTTTTGTTCTGCCCCTGGCCCTGGCCTGGGGCCTTGCGGGAACGGCCCTGGCCGCCCCCGCCCCGGACCAGCCCATGGACCGCAGCCTGCTACAGCGCCAGGACCTGCCCTACCGCTTCAGCAGCCTGCAACTGGATTCCGCCGACGGCCAGCGCCACTACCAGCTGTGGATCGGCCAGCCGCTGCAGGCACCGCCGCCACAGGGTTATCCGGTGCTGTGGATGCTCGATGGCAATGCCGCCATCGGCGCTCTGGACCCCGAGCAGCTCAAGCGTCTGGACCAAGGCCCGGCGCCGCTGCTGGTGGCGGTGGGTTACCAGACCCCGCTGCGCATCGAACGCAACGCCCGCACCTATGACTACACCCCGCAGCAACCGGGCCTTGAAGCACAGCAAGACCCGCTGACCGGGCAACCCAGCGGCGGCGCCGAGGCCTTCCTGCAGTTGTTGCGAGAACGCATGCGCCCGGCCGTGGCGGCGCAGGCGCCGATCGACCCGGCGCAGCAGACCCTGTGGGGCCATTCCTACGGCGGCTTACTGGTGCTGCAAGCGCTGTTCGCCCGGCCCCAGGAGTTTCGCCACTACGCCGCCGCAAGTCCTTCGCTGTGGTGGGGCGACGGCCTGGTCCTGACCCAGGCCCAGGGCCTGGCCGGACGCCTGCAGGGCCAGCGTGCACAACTGTTGCTGATGCGTGGCGGCGCCGAACCGGGCAACCCGCGTCAGCCACCGGGGCCCGAGGCCGACCAGCGCGCCCGCCAATTGCAGGCGCAACTGGCTCAGGTGCCGGGGCTGGCCCTGGACTACCACAGCTTCGAAAAACTCAGCCATGGCCAGACTCTGGCGGCGTCCCTGCGCTACGTGCTGGAGCGGCTCTACCTGCCGGCGGCCAAGGACTGAAAACCCTGCGCCCGGGTGCAAGGCCCGGGCAGCGAGTTCCAGCGCAAGAGACGGGGTGCAAGCCTTGGGGCGGCGGGCTAATCTGCTGCTCGCCCCGCCACGTGTTCCGGATCGCCAATGCCCACCTGCCCCGCCACTCGTTTTCTTGCCGCACTGGATGCCGACTGGGCCGCACTGATCGCCGCCGTCGGCCCCTGCCTGCACCAGCCCCGCCCGGAGCGCGAGCCTTATCAGGCGCTGGTGCGCGCGGTGGCCTACCAGCAACTGCATGCCCGCGCCGGCGACGCGATACTCGGCCGCCTGCGCGCCTTGTTTCCCGGGCAAGCCTTCCCCACGCCCCGGCAACTGGCCGATGCCAGCCTGGAGCGCCTGCGCGGCTGCGGCTTCTCCGCACGCAAGGTGGCGACCCTGCACGGCATCGCCCAGGCCACCCTCGACGGCCGCGTCCCCGATGCCGCCAGCGCCCGCGGCCTGGATGACGAACAGCTGATAGAGCGCCTGACCCAACTGCCCGGGATCGGCCGCTGGACCGTGGAGATGCTGTTGATCTACAGCCTTGAGCGCGAGGACATCTTGCCGGTGGACGACTTTGGCGTACGCGAAGGCTACCGCCGCCTCAAGGGCCTGGAGCAACCGCACAGCCCCCGCCAGCTGCGCCAGATCGGCCAGGCCTGGAGCCCCTGGCGCACCACCGCCGCCTGGTACCTGTGGCGCGTACCGCCCGGCCAACCGTAACCCTGTAGCCGCTGCCGCAGGCTGCGAAAAGCCCCGAAGGGGCTTCAGGGACCTCAAGAGCGGCGCCTGCTTCGCAGTCGTTCGCAGCCTGCGGCAGCGGCTACAGACAGCCAGCGCAGCCAGTGCAGCCAGTTGGGCAAGGCCAGGGAGATCCGCGGGACGTAGGTCACCAGGATCAGGATCATCAGCAGGATCGACAGTCGGCCCGACTCCAGCAGCACCTTGGCGCAGTCGCGCAGCGCCATGTCGCGGTACACGAACAGCGCGACGAAGGCCGAGTAAACCACCATGACGATCGACCGCGGAATCAGGATGCCCAGGGTCCCGGCGTTGCAGTTGATCCCGGCGCCGAATTCCTTGGGGTAGCCGGAGCGCACCATGCCCGCCACGGCAATCGAGCCCACCGTCGCCACCGTGGCCGGCGACGAACCGGACAACGCGGCGAACAGCATGCAGGCCAGTACCGCGGCAAACGCCAGGCTGCCGCGGATATGGCCGACGCAGGCGTTGGCGTGGGCCAGGCCGACGCCTTCGCCAGCGCGCCAGCGCCGGCAAGTGGGCAATTGAACCGCGCGCGCGTAACCCCTAAAGTCACGCCTCCCGCTATCAATCTGAGATCGCCGATGGCCGCTCTTCGCCTGACTACCCTGCACACCACTCAAGCGGTGCTGGACGCCTTTCGCGACAGCGATGTATCGCCCGAGGTGCTGCTCGAAGGCAGTGGCATCCAGCTGGCCGACCTGGACCTGCCCAACAGCCTGATCAACATCAGCCAGGAAATGCGGGTGTTCAGCAACGCCGTGAAATTTCGCCAGGACCTGGGGCTGGTGCTGGGGCGCAACCTGCATATCAGCGCCTACGGCATGTTCGGCCTGACCCTGCTGACCAGCGCCACCCTGCGCGAAGGCTGGTCCCTGGCGCTGCGCTACCCCTTGCTGCTGGGCACCTTCTTCCGCCTCGACCTGGAGGTCCGCGACGGCCTGGCCTGGCTCACCGCCGACCAGTACAGCGAGACCGAGCTTGAGGTGTTCAACACCGACTTCTGCATGTCGTCCTACCGGGTCACCTGCCAGGACCTGCTGGGCTGCTCCCTGCCCTTGCGCCAGGTGCAACTGATGCACGGCCCGCAACCCTACCTGGACAGCTACGAGCAGGCCTTCAACTGCCCGGTGCAGTTCAACGCCGGGCGCAATGCCATCGGCTTCGACCTGGAATGGCTGGACCGGCGCCTGCCCCTGGCGGACCTGGTCACCCAGAACGACATGCTGCAACGCTGCATCCGCCTCAACGAAGAGCTCAGTGCCCGGCCGACCTGGATCGATCAGGTGCGACGCATCCTCAATGAACAGCTGCACGCGGTGCCGGACTTCGACAGCCTGGCGCGCCAGGTGCACTGTTCCCCCAGCACCCTGCGCCGACGCCTGCGGGCCCAGGACACCAGCTATCAGCAGTTGCTCGATGAGCTGCGCTATGCCCGGGCGCAACAGTTGCTGGGCCAGCACAGCCTGCCCATCTACCGCATCGCCGAAGCCCTGGGCTTCAAGGAAACCGCAAGTTTCCGCCATGCCTTCCAACGCTGGAGCGGTGTCGCTCCCGGGCGCTTCCGGCAGTTGGCCGGCCAGCTCGGACCGCTCTCGGACTGCGCTGAAGATTGACGCTAAATATCCCCTATTGACCGTTGCCAACATTCTCTCAGGGACCTATCCGGCCAAGAATGATCCACCCGGAAGGTCCCGCTCATTTCAGACATGGAGTTGTCGCATGAAATCGCTGCATACCGCCCTCACCCGCCTGGCCCTGAGCTGCTCCCTGAGCGCCCTGGCCCTGAGCGCCAGCTTCAGCGTCCACGCCGCCCCCGAGCGCACGGTGAACATCTTCAACTGGTCGGAGTACATCGCTCCCAACACCATCAAGGACTTCCAGGCCCAGAGCGGGATCAAGGTCAAGTACGACATCTTCGAAAGCAATGAAGTGCTGGAAGCCAAACTGCTGACCGGCAACAGCGGCTATGACGTGGTGGTGCCTTCCAGCGGTTTCGTCAGCAAGCAGATCAGCGCCGGCGCCTTCCAGCCCCTGGACCGTGGCCAACTGCCGAACTGGAAGAACCTCGACCCGGCAGTGATGAAGCTGCTGGAGCAGAGCGACCCGGGCAACCGCTACGTGATCCCCTACATGTGGGGCACCAACCTGATCGGCTACAACCGCGACAAGGTCCAGGAACTGCTGGGCACCGATGCCCCGGTCAACAGCTGGGACCTGGTGTTCAAGGAAGAGAACCTGAAGAAGCTCAGCCAGTGCGGCGTGACCTTCCTCGACTCGCCCGCCGAGATGCTGCCCCTGGCCCTGCACTACCTGGGCCTGGACCCCAACAGCCAGAACCCCGAGGACTACCGCAAGGCCGAGGCCCTGCTGCTCAAGCTGCGTCCCTATGTGCGCTACTTCCACAGCGCCAAGTGGATGGGCGATATCGCCAACGGCAACATCTGCGTGGCCGTGGGCTACTCCGGCGGCTTCCTGCAGGCGGCCAACCGCGCCAACGAAGCCAAGAACGGCGTGCACATTGAAATGCGCATTCCCAAGGAAGGCACCCTGGTGTGGATCGACACCGTGGCCGTTCCCGCCGGCGCCAAGCACGTGGACACCGCCCACGCCTTTCTCAATTACCTGATGGAACCGAAAGTCATCGCCTCCATCAGCAACTACGTCGGCTACCCCAATGGCGTGACCGACTCCAAACCGTTCATCCAGCAGACGCTGCTGGACAACCCGGACCTGTTCCCCAGCGCCGAGACCATGACCCGCCTGTACCCCCTGGCACCGCTGCCGGCCAAGGCCGAACGCACCCGGACCCGGACCTGGGTCAAGGTCACCAGTGGCCGCTGAGTTTTTGACCCTCAAGGGTTTGCGGGCCGCCACCAGCGGCGCGTTCGCAGCCCTTGCCCGTTGGCCCGCCACCGGCGCCCCACGGCCTTGATAGAAGAGCTGCCCATGTCGTTATCCCCGTCCAGCCCACCGGCCCTGCACCTGCTGTCCATCGAGGCATTGCTGCACGGCTTTGCCGCCCGGCAGTTCACCCCGGTGGATCTGCTGCACGCCGTGCTGGCCCGGATCGAACGCCATGAGCCGCAACTCAATGCCCTCTGCGAGCGCCAGGACGCGGCCGCTCTCGCCGCCGCCCAGGCGGCTACCGCGCGCTGGGCCGCCGGGCAACCGCTGGGGCGGCTGGACGGCATCCCGATCCTGGTCAAGGACAACAGCGACATCCAGGGCTGGCACACCCGCAGCGGCTCCAGGGCGCTGGCCGACCGACCGCCCATGACCCGCGACACCAGCCTGGTGGCGCGGTTGCGCGAGGCCGGGGCGATCTTCATTGGCAAGACCACCCTGCCGGAACTGGGCAGCACGCCCCTGACCGACAGCCCGCTGACCGGCATCACCCGCAACCCCTGGAACCTGGCCCTGCATGCCGGTGGCAGCAGTGGCGGCAGCACCGCTGGCGTGGCCGCCGGTTACGCCCCGGCGGCCACCGGCAATGATGCCGCCGGATCGATCCGCACCCCGTCGAGCTTTTGCGGGGTGATCGGTTTCAAGCCCAGCCATGGCCTGGTGTCCGCCTGCCCGAGCATCGACCCGGGGGGCATGGCCGCCGAAGGCCCGATTGCCCGGCATGTACGGGATATCGCCCTGCTGATGGAGCTGATGAGCGCCCATGAGCCTGATGAACCTTTCGCCTGGCCCCATGCTCCCGGCCAGTTCCTGTCCGGCATCGAGGACGGCATCAGCGGCCTGCGCATCGCCTTCAGCGCCGACCTGGGCCATGCCGCCCATGTCGATCCGCAGATTGCCGCCCGTTGCCTGGCCGCTGCCCAGTTGCTGCAGCAGGCCGGGGCAACCGTGGTCCAGGCCTCGCCGGACATCGGCCAGCCGGCCGCGAATTACCTGCGGGCCTGGCCGGTGGAGGTGGCCAGCGCCATGGCCGAGGAAATCCCGCTGGAGCGCCAGCACCTGGTCGGCGACTTCCTCCAGCAGGCCCAGGTCCGCGCACGCCAGCTCAATGCCCTGGATTACGCCTGCGCGGTGCAGGAGCGGCATCGGGTCGCGCAACAACTGCATGACTTTCTCGGCGACTACGACCTGCTGCTGACCCCCACTGCGGTGGTCGAGCCCTTCGCCGTGGAGCGCCAGATGCCGCCCGACTGGCCGGAGCAGATCAGCGCCATGTGGCAGCCCACCACCTTCCCGTTCAATTTCAGCCGCCAACCGGCGCTGAGCATGCCCTGCGGCCTGAGCGCCGCCGGCCTGCCCATAGGCCTGCAGATCGTCGCCCGCTTCGGCCATGACGAACGGGTCCTGCGGGCCGCCCGGGCCCTGGAAAAACTGCTGCCTGCCGGGGTGTTCGCTCATCCCGCTGGCCTGCTGGACGCCCCCCGGGCGTGAACTGCACTGAACAACCCGCTGACGCAGCAACATCGCGCCGCTTTACGGACAAGGAGGTGGACCATGGAGTCTTCTAGCAGTTGGTATCAAGACACTCAATTCGACCACGACATCTACGTGATGATCATTCGTGAGCCGAGTTCGCCGAGCCTCTATGCACATCAATCCGGCGCCAGCTTCAGCTACGTCGGGCGGCTCACCGGCCATGGCCAGCACCCGTGCTTTTCCGTGCACTTTGCCTGCCCGCCCTACGGCAACGACTACGCCAGCACCGAAGCCGCCCTGCAAGCCGGGCTGGCCCATGGTCGCGCCCTGATCGAACACTGGCGCACCCGGGGCAGCAAGCCACCGGCGCGCAACGCCGAAGTCGCCCTTTCCAACTACAGCAACTGAACGCCCCGGCGCCGCTGGCCCTGGGCTAGCGGCTCAAGGCCGGCCCAGGCTGTCGAGGTACTCGATGGCCTGGCGGTACTTCTCCAGGCGCCGCCGGTCATCCTCGCTGGGTTCGGGGATGCGTGACAGGTCACTGTTCTCCGCCAGGTCCGCCCGCTTTACCCGCCGCGCCAAAGGATTCTGTGCAGCGCGGCGGATAAACCCCGGATAGTCCTCACCCTCGACCTTGGTCAGCGCCGCCAGGGCCTGCAGCACCTCTTCACTGAAACCTTCGCCGCGCAGTTGCTCCAGGGTCACCGGGCTGTCTTCGATGACGTCGTGGAGCACCGCGACCAGCTGTTCCCGGGGCTCGGACAGCCGCAGCATGACCCGCAGGGGATGGAGGATATAGGGCGCCCCGCCCTTGTCGACTTGCCCGGCATGGGCCCGGGCAGCAATGGCGATGGCGCGTTCCAGGGTACTCATGGGCGGTGGCTCCGGATCTCGGCAACAATACCGGGGCCATACTAACCCGGCCGATTCAGGCCAGGGCCAGCAGACGCCGGGCCCGTTGCAGCACCGGCGCGTCGACCAGCTGCCCGTCCACCTGATAGGCACCGGATCGGGCCATGACCGGTGATCGCCAGCCGAGGCGCGACAGCAGCGGACATTGATGCCGATCAAGCGCCCGGATCGCCGGCGGAGTAAAGCTTGTGGCAATCACCTGCCCTTTGCTTCCCCGGAGACTTGATCATGTCCAGCAGCGCCCTCGATGTCCTCGTCCAACCGCCATTTCCGGCCCAGCAAGGCCAATACTGGATCGACGCCCTGAGCGACGGCAGCCACGTGCTGATCCGCCCGCTGCGCCCTGAAGACCGGGGCCGGGAAAAGGCCTTTATCGAAAACCTCTCCCCCGTCACCCGGCACCAGCGCTTTCTCGGTGAGGTCAAGGAAGTCGGCGATCAGTTGCTGGATCAGCTGATGGATGTCGGCACCCCGCAACGGGTGGCCTACGTGGCCCTTGTCCACGACAACGGCGAGCTGCGGGAAGTCGGCATCAGCCGCTATGCCCAGGTCGACGACCAGCCCTGGCGCTGCGAGTTTGCCGTGACCATCGCCGATCAATGGCAAGGCAAGGGCCTCGGTGCCCTGCTGATGCAGCATCTGATCGACGAAGCCCGTACCAATGGCTTCCAGCAGCTGTATTCGGTGGACAGCGCCGCCAACTACAGCATGCGCCGCCTGGCGAAGACCCTCGGCATGCGCAGCGCCATCGACCCCGACGATGCCACCCAGGTGATCCACAGCCTGGAGCTGTAACCCGCCCAAGCCGCGCCTCGGTCCGAGGCGCGGCCACCTTCGCTTAACACTCTTTGACAGTTTCCAGACAAAGCTGCCAAAGACTCCTCAGACGCCCTTCCCTAGCATCCGCTCATCGAATTTCCGGTCGGGTGCTGCATGTCCCCCAAACTTCTCGGCCTGCCACTGCTGGGCATCCTGCTGAGCAGCCTCGGCTGCAATGGCCAACCACCTGCGCCGCCGGTCATAGCGCCCGGCGACTACGCCAGCATCATCAGCTACTTGAAGCAGTACATCCCCCGGGAGATGGCCGAGCACCAGGTCCCGGGGCTGTCCATCGCCCTGGTGGACGGCCAGGAGCTGATCTGGGCCCGGGGCTTCGGGTTTGCCGACCAGGCACGGGGCCTGCAGGTGACCGAGAACACCGCGTTTCGCGCCGGCGCCCTGTCGCAGTTGCTGACCGCTACGGCGGTCATGCAACTGGTGGAACAGGGACGCCTGCAGTTGGATGCGCCCCTGCAGGACAGCCTCAAGGAATTCTACGTCCGCTCGCGCTTTCACCAGGACCAGAACGCCGCCGACCAGGCCGTGACGGTGCGCCGCCTGCTCAGCCATCAGGCCGGGATGCCCGCCGAGTACCTGCGCGACTCACGTACGCCCCAGGCTCTCAACGAGCTGCCGAGAAAGGTCAGCGGGGTCTGGCTGAACAATGCCCCGGGCACCCGGACCGCCCCCTCCAACCTGGGCTACGCCCTGCTGGGCGCGGCGGTGGAACGCAGCAGCGGCCTGGATTTCGAGATGCAATTGCAAAAAAGCCTGCTGCGCCCGCTGGGCATGAGCCAGTCGAGTTTCATAGGCGGCAGCGGCGCACAACCCTACCGCACCCAAGGCTATACCGACGGCTCCCGCAGCAATGATGTCCTGGTGCGCGACCTGTCCGCCGCTGGCTTGTGGAGCAATCCACGGGACCTGAGCCACTTCGTGCGCATGCTCTTCGCCCAGGGCAGCTACAAGCATCAGGCGTTGCTCTCGCCGGCCTCGATCAAGGAGATGGTGCGTCCGCAGAACAGCGGCAACCCGCTGGATTTCGATTGTCAGGTGGGCCTGGGCTGGTTCCTCTCGCCCTGTGGCGACGAGTGGGTCAACCCGGGGATTGGCACTTGGCAACGCAGTGGCTCCGGCGATGATTTCCACGCCCGGATCAGCGTGCTCCCGGAGCAGCAACTGGCGGTGATCGTGATGAGCAATTCCGGCTCTGGCGCAGCCCTGGCCCAGCCGTTGGTGCCGCAGATTCTGCGCATGCTGCAGCAGGCCCATGGCGCCCCCGAAGGGATGCAAGCCGGCCCTGTTCAGCAGGGCTGCGTTCAGCACGATTCCGGCCAGGATGGCTCCGTCCCGAATGGCTCCGTACTGGATAGCCCCGTAGTGGATAGCCCCGTACTGAGAAGCCCCGTACCGAGTAGCTCCGTCCAGGGTCGCACTGACCAGAAGGGCTCAGACCAGAACCGCTCCGACCAGCCCAGCCCGCGGCGCCGGGTGCCGGAAGCCGCCGACCGCCAGCATCTGGCGGGGTTCTATGCCACGACCTGGGGCGTGCTGCGCATCAAGGACCAGGACCAGCGGCTGTTTGGCGAACTGGCCGGCACGCGCTTCGAGTTGCTGCGCGACGAACACGGCTGGCTGCGGGCGCAGAAGAAAATCCTCGGACTGTGGCAGCAGGACCTGGGCGACCTGGGACGGGTGCAACTGGACGTCATGAACGTTCAGGGCAACCGGGTATTTACCGCCAAGCGCCACGGCCAGCTACTGGCCATGGGGGAACGGATCGATCCGGTGCCCCTGCCCGACAACTGGCTGGCCATGGTCGGCACCTATCACGCCCTCAACGATGACGAAGCCAACGCCCCCTTGAACGGCGTCAGCATCGCCCTGGAAGACGGCTTCCTGATGATCCGCAGCCTGCAACAGGGCCGCACCCTCACCGATTACATCCTGGCTCCGGTGGACAACGCCCATGCGGTGATTGCCGGCCATGGCCCCGGGCTGGGCGACACCGTGCGCCGCCAGGTCAACGGGGTCAACGTCCTCGGCTACTCCTTCAAACGTATCTACACCCCCCACTACCTGAGGTTCTAAAACACTATGAAAAGCCTGAAACGCTGCACCACCGTCGCCCTTTGGGCGGGCACCCTCGGCCTGGCCACAGGGTCTGCAGCGCTGCATGCCGAGGACTGGAAATATGGCGTGCGCGGCGGTGTGGCCAGCGTGCCGCGCTACAGCGGCAGTGACGAGCGCACCGTGGCGCCGATTTTCGGCGGCGAAATCATCAGCCCCTATGGCCTCTTCCTCAACACCGACCAGGGCCTGGGCTGGGGCCATGAATGGGGCGACCTGTCGTTCAGCACCTGGGTCGGCCCCAGCGAAGAACGGCGCGACAAGAACCACCTGGGCCAAGGCTCCAAGCGGCTCAAGGGCATGGGCCAGATCAAGTCACGTGCACAGTTCGGCGCACACCTGGGTTACGACCTGGGCCCGTTCGAACTGGGAGCCACGGTGACCCACGCCGTGAAGAAGAATGACAACAAGGACACCGGTTCGGCTTACAGCCAGCTGCAGCTGAGCATTGGCACCAACCTGTACGAGGGACGTTTGGGCAGCCTCGATGCCAGCCTCAACAGCCTGTTCGGCAATGCCGACTATATGCAGACCTGGTACGGCGTGAGCGGCACCCAGGCCACCAACAGCCGCTTCAGCGCCTACCGCGCCAAGGGCGGGCTGGTGAGCAATGGCCTGGACCTGGAATGGACCCTGCCCCTCAACGAGCAGACCAAGCTTTCGACCCTGCTGTCCCTGCAGTACCTGGGCAAGGAAGCCGGCGACAGCCCGATCGTCGATCGGCGCATGCAGACGGTGCTGGGCACCCAGCTTGAGTACAGCTTTTAAGCGGTAGGCTTCGAGCGGCAAGCGGCAAGCAGCGAACTGGCGGCTTGAAGCTTGCCGCTTACCGCTTGCAACTTGCCGCTGCCGCTAATCGACATGGGCCCAGGTCAGGCGAAACGAGGCCCCGCCCCACTCCGAATCCACCACCTCGACCTTGCCGCCATGCCACTGGGAGACCCGTCGCACCAGGGCCAGGCCCAGGCCGAAGCCACCGGTACGCCGGTCGCGGCTGGCGTCGAGCCGGGAAAAGGGTTCAAAGATTTTCTCCCGTCCATCCACCGGCACGCCGGGCCCGTCATCATTGACCCGCACTTCGTAGCCCTGCTCCAGGCGCACCAGGGACACCTCCACCCGCCGGTCGGCGTAGCGAATGGCGTTGCGCAGCAGATTGATCACCGCCCGGGCCATGAAGCGTGGCTCGATCCGCACGTACTCGACCTGGCAGGAGCGGATCAGCAACTGCACCCCCGCCGCTTCCGCCTCCAGGGCGACACTGCCGACCACGCTGTCGAGCCAGCTCTGGGCCTGGATACTCTCGCGACTGATGGTGGCCGCGCCGTGCTCCAGGCTGGCGTAGGACAACAGCTCGGAAACCATGTCCTCCAGTTCGCCAAGGTCGGCGTACATGTCGGCGATCAGTTCGCGGTTTTCCTCCGGGTCCGGTTGCTGCTGCAACTGGTCCAGCTCGAATGACAGCCGCGCGATGGGCGTGCGCAACTCGTGGGACACCGCGTTGGTCAGCTCGCGCTGGTTGGCGATCAGGCCCTCGATGCGCGCCGCCATGCGGTTGAAGTGCTGGGCCAGGTCGCGAATGTTGGAACGCTGGGACAGTTGCAGGCGGGTGCTGAGGTCATTGCCGCCAAAACGCTCGGCGGCCAGGCGCAGGCGCTCCAGGTCGCGCCAGTGCGGGCGCACCCAGAAGTACAGGACGATGGCCAGCAGCGTGCCGAGCAAGGCATAGGCGGCGATGTTGTAGAGCAGGGTCAGGGGTGGGTCTTCCGGCAGCTTGATGCTCAGTAACTGGGGACCGTCGTCGATGCTGGAAATGAATTCGTTGAAATCATCCCGGACCACCAGCTGCTTGGCGCTCAGCAGCGCCCGCTCCTTCTGATTGAGGTCCAGCTCGCCGGCCTGCACCAGCTTGAGCCCCAGCCCGTAATGGGGTTTGAGCAACTCCAGTTGATGCTGACGCCCGGCCTCGTCAAAGGGCCGCAGCTGCTCGCTGAGGCTATAGGCCGGCCCGCGCACCGCATCGCGGTTGTAGGCCTCGATCAGGTCCACCGCCAGGTAGTTGAGGAAGATGTGTTGCACCGCGGTCATGGCTCCGGCAAAGCCGAGGGCCAGGAACAGGTAGAGCCCCAGAAACAGCCGCAGCATTCAAATCTCCCAGGCGAATGGATTGAACAGGTAGCCCTTGCCCCACACGGTCTTGATGCACACCGGCTCGCGCGGGTTGTCCTTGAGCTTGCCGCGTAATTTGCTGATGTAGACGTCGACGCTGCGGTTCAGACCGTCGAACTCGATGCCGCGCATGCGGTTCAGGATGTCATCCCGGGACAGGGTCTTGCCTGCCGCATTGGCCAGCAGCCAGAGCAGCTCGAACTCCATGGTGGTCAGTTCGATCGGCTCGCCGGACAGACGCACCTCGCGGCTGCTGCGGTCGATGCTCAGCACGCCGAACTCCAGGGCCCCGCGCAAGGCGGTCGACTCCGGCACCTGGCGCCGCTGCAGGGCCCGCAGCCGCGCCAGCAGCACCGCCGGCTTGATGGGCTTGATCACATAGTCGTCGGCGCCGGACTCCAGGCCGAGGATGTGGTCCAGGTCGTCTTCCTTGGCGGTGAGGATGACAATCGGGGTATCGGCCACGGCGCGGATTTCCCGGCACACGTGCAGGCCGCTCTGGCCCGGCAACATCAGGTCGAGCACCACCAGCTTCGGTTTGAATTCGAGAAACGCCGCCAAGGCCACATCGCCCCGGTGTACCGTCAGCACTTCAAAGCCATGCTGGGACAGGAAGCTGGCAATCAGCCCGGCGAGCTTCTCGTCATCTTCCACCAGCAGGACTTTGCCAAGACCCAGGTTTTCCATACCTTCCCGTTCGCAAGCACACAATTTTGAGTGCGCGCATTATAGAAGGACCCAGGTTAAAAAAAGGCTAAGGTCGCGGCAAAACCAGCGACTTATCGCGGTTTTGCGCAAAGTTTCATTCTTTTAAGAGTTTTTAACAATTTGCCCCTGCTTTTACACAAGGGCAGCGACACAAGGGTTGTGCCTTACCAGGCCGGTACGCCGCTGTGGAAGCGGAATTCCGGGTCCGGGGACTCGATCAGCTCCTGCTCGGCGGCCCGCACCTTGTCGATCACCTGAGCGATGTCCCGGGCGTCGCCATACTGGTAGGCCAGCTTCAGGTAGCCCTGATAGTGCCGGGCCTCGCTTTTGAGCAGGCCGAAATAGAACTTGCCCAACTCCTCATCCAGGTGTGGCACCAGGGCTTCGAAGCGCTCGCAACTGCGGGCTTCGATAAAGGCGCCGACCACCAGGGTGTCCACCAGCTTCACCGGCTCATGGCTGCGCACCACCTTGCGCAGGCCCGAAGCGTAGCGCCCGGCGTGCAGTTGGCGCAGCTCGACCTTGCGTCGTTTCATCAGGCGCATGACCTGTTCGTGGTGCACCAGTTCTTCCCGGGCCAGGCGCGACATCATGTTGATCAGGTCGACGTGGGAATGGTACTTGGCGATCAGGCTCAGGGCGGTGCTGGCGGCCTTGAACTCACAGTTCTTGTGGTCGATCAGCAGGGTTTCCTGGTCGGCCAGGGCCGCCTGGACCCAGGCGTCGGGAGTCCGACAGCCGAGGAAGTCATGAATTTCCAAAAAGTTCATCGGCGCATTTCCGAGCAATCCGCCACAGCAAGGCGAGCAATGGCGGCACTATCAGTGATCGATAACATGAGGCTCACGAGACAAATAAGGCTTCACAGCGAAAGGCTGGCGATTATACCGGCCACGTCGCAGACCACCAGCGGCCGCGCTTGATATGCATCAACATGCGGCGCGGGCGCCAGCAACTATAGTTGTGCACGCTAGGGTCTGTTCCCGTTTGGTGACGAGCCGCGTTGCTGGGCCAAACGGGAACAGACCCTAACCATTCATCCCTTTCCTGGAGATCCCGATCATGCAAAGTATCCGCAGCATCCTGGTGGTCATCGATCCCACGCCTGGCGAAAGTCTCGCCCTCAAGCGCGCCAAGCTGATTGCCGGGGTCACCCAGGCCCACCTGCATCTGCTGGTCTGCGACAAGAAGCACGAACACTCGGCGCTGCTCAGCGTGCTCAAGAGCAGCCTGACCGGCGAAGGCTACAGCGTCACCACCGAGCAGGCCTGGAACGAGAGCCTGCATGAAACCATCATCGACGTGCAGCAGGCCGAGGGTTGCGGCCTGGTGATCAAGCAGCATTCCCATGACAATCCGCTGAAGAAAGTCCTGCTGACCCCGGCGGACTGGAAGCTGCTGCGCTACTGCCCAACCCCGGTGCTGCTGGTCAAGACCGCCACCCCCTGGGCCGGTGGCGTAGTCATGGCGGCCATCGATGTCGGCAACATGGACGGCGAACACCGCACCCTGCATGCCAGCATCGTTGACTATGGTTTCGACATCGCCAGCCTGGCCAGGGCCCAACTGCACGTGATCAGCGCCCATCCATCACCGATGCTTTCGGCATCCGACCCGGTGTTCCAGCTCAAGGAAACCATCGAGAAGCGCTACCGCGAGGAATGCAGGGCGTTCCAGGCCGAGTTCGATATCGACGATGCGCACCTGCATATCGAGGAAGGTCCGGCGGACGTGCTGATTCCCCATATGGCCCACAAGCTGGGGGCCGTGCTGACCATCATCGGCACCGTGGCCCGCACCGGGTTGTCGGGGGCCTTGATCGGCAACACCGCCGAAGTGGTGCTCGACTCCCTGGACAGTGACGTGCTGGTGCTCAAGCCGGCGGACATCATGGACCACCTGGAAGAACTCGCCGCCAAAGTCTGAGACCCTCACCCCAACGTCATCGCGTCATCTGCGCCGTCCATGACGACGCTGTCGCTGGCAAGCCCACGCCTGCAGCACCCTTTGCGCAGGAAGTGGCTGGCCGACGAACCTCTCAGCCCAGGGCGTCCTTGAGAAACCCCGGGGCGATGTAGCGCTGGTAGTGGGCTTCCGACAGCAGGAAGAATTCCCGATCGATGGCGTCACGCAACTCCGGCAGGCCCCAGTCGCGGAACTCCGGCAACAGCGCCATGCCGTAGGCGTCGAGCTGGTTGATCACCCGCGCGCCCCGGGCAATCAGCTGGTAGGCCCAGCAATACTCGGACTGGTGCGGCACGAAACGGATCTTGCGCTGCTCCAGTTGCCCGCGCAGACGCGCCGGGTCGAAGACTTCCAGCTTGGCCGCCATCACCTGCACCAGCAGTTGTTCAAGACGCAACCAGACCGCGCGTTTCTCCTCCTCGTTGTAACCGTTCCAGTTGATCACTTCGTGATGGAAACGCTTGCAGCCGCGGCACACCAGGTCGCCGTAGACGGTGGAGCAGAGGCCGACGCAAGGGGTCTTGATGGTCTGATTGGGCATAGAAAAACAACACACGCAAAGGCAAAACAGTCGGCAATGTTAGCCCTTTGTCTAAGATTGATCACCCCTCAAACTTCAATACAGCAACTTACGTTTAGATTTTTTTTGCCGTAGAATCAGCCAGCCTTTTTAGGCGCCAATGTCCGTTTGAAGCTGTTTTCAAAGCGTCACGAGCACAGTCGTTCCTTCAGAGCGGTGTTGGCGAGGGATTTTTCCAGCGGGGAAAAATCCAGCGCCAACCCTCATCAGCTCCCCGTTCTGCAGGCGTAAAACTTTGAAAGCAGCTTCTGTAAGGAATTGTCGGTAATTCTGGCTAAGTGGCCCACAACGCCACGCAGCGCATGAGTACGGCAATTTCGGGATGAGCGTCCCGGACACCCATTTGGGACCACTGATGAGGGTAATAACTGTGCTTGAAGCCTACCGCAAACATATCGAAGAGCGCGCAGCACTGGGTATCGTTCCCCAGCCGCTTAACGCCGAACAAACTGCAGGCCTGGTCGAGCTGCTGAAGAATCCCCCGGCTGGCGAAGAAGCTTTCCTCGTTGACCTGATCACCAATCGCGTTCCACCAGGAGTCGACGAAGCCGCCTACGTCAAGGCCGGTTTCCTCTCCGCGCTGGCCAAAGGCGAAGCCTCCTCCCCTCTGATCGACAAGAAGCGCGCCGTAGAACTGCTGGGCACCATGCAGGGCGGCTACAACATCGTGACCCTGGTGGACCTGCTGGACGACGCCGAGCTGGCGCCTGTTGCTGCCGCTCAACTCAAGCACACCCTGCTGATGTTCGACGCCTTCCACGACGTCGCGGAAAAAGCCAAGAACGGCAACGTTCACGCCCAAGGCGTACTGCAATCCTGGGCCGACGGCGAGTGGTTCAAGAACCGCCCGGTACTGGCCGACAAGATCAGCCTGCGGGTGTTCAAGGTCACCGGCGAAACCAACACCGACGACCTCTCCCCTGCCCCTGACGCCTGGTCCCGTCCGGACATCCCGCTGCACGCCCTGGCCATGCTGAAAATGGCCCGTGACGGCATCGTGCCTGACGTGCAAGGCTCCATCGGCCCGATGAAACAGATCGAGCAGATGCGCAACGACGGCTTCCCGATCGCCTACGTTGGCGACGTGGTCGGCACCGGTTCGTCGCGTAAGTCGGCGACCAACTCGGTCCTGTGGTTCTTCGGCGACGACGTTCCTTACGTGCCGAACAAGCGTGCCGGCGGCTTCTGCTTCGGCAGCAAGATCGCTCCAATCTTCTACAACACCATGGAAGACGCCGGCGCCCTGCCGATCGAATTCGACGTGTCGAAGATGAACATGGGCGACGTGATCGACCTGTACCCGCACGCTGGCAAAGTCACCAAGCACAACAGCGACGAAGTCCTGGCCACCTTCGAAATGAAGACCCCGGTGCTGCTCGACGAAGTCCGTGCTGGCGGCCGTATCCCGCTGATCATCGGCCGTGGCCTGACCGAGAAGGCGCGCGCCGAGCTGGGTCTGCCACCGTCGGACCTGTTCAAGAAGCCTGAAGCTCCAGCCGAAAGCACCAAGGGTTTCACCCTGGCGCAGAAGATGGTCGGCAAGGCTTGCGGCGTGACTGGCGTGCGTCCAGGCACCTACTGCGAACCGAAGATGACCACCGTCGGCTCCCAGGACACCACCGGTCCCATGACCCGTGACGAACTGAAAGACCTGGCTTGCCTGGGCTTCTCCACCGATCTGGTGATGCAGTCGTTCTGCCACACCGCGGCCTATCCGAAGCCGATCGACGTCACCACTCACCACACCCTGCCTGACTTCATCATGACCCGTGGCGGCGTGTCCCTGCGTCCGGGCGACGGCATCATCCACAGCTGGCTGAACCGCATGCTGCTGCCGGACACCGTCGGCACCGGTGGTGACTCCCACACCCGTTTCCCGATCGGCATCTCGTTCCCGGCCGGTTCCGGCCTGGTGGCCTTCGCCGCCGCCACTGGCGTCATGCCACTGGACATGCCGGAATCGATCCTGGTTCGCTTCAAGGGCAAGCTGCAGCCTGGCGTCACCCTGCGTGACCTGGTCCACGCCATCCCTTACTACGCGATCCAGAAAGGCCTGCTGACCGTCGAGAAGAAAGGCAAGAAGAACGCCTTCTCCGGCCGCATCCTGGAGATCGAAGGTCTGGAAACCCTGACCGTCGAGCAAGCCTTCGAACTGTCCGACGCCTCGGCCGAACGTTCGGCTGCCGGTTGCACCATCAAGCTGTCCAAAGAATCGATCGCCGAGTACCTGAAGTCCAACATCACCCTGCTGCGCTGGATGATCGGCGAAGGCTACGGCGATGCCCGGACCCTGGAGCGTCGCGCTCAAGCGATGGAAGCCTGGCTGGCCAACCCTGAGCTGCTGGAAGCCGACAAGGACGCCGAGTACGCCGAAGTCATCGAGATCGACCTGGCCGACGTCAAGGAGCCTGTGCTCTGCGCGCCGAACGACCCGGACGACGCTCGCCTGCTGTCCAGCGTCGCTGGCCAGAAGATCGACGAAGTGTTCATCGGTTCCTGCATGACCAACATCGGTCACTTCCGCGCCGCCGGTAAGCTGCTGGATCAGGTCAAGGGCCAGCTGCCAACCCGTCTGTGGCTGTCGCCTCCGACCAAGATGGACGCTCACCAACTGACCGAAGAAGGCTACTACGGCATCTACGGCAAGGCTGGCGCGCGCATGGAAATGCCGGGCTGCTCGCTGTGCATGGGTAACCAGGCACGTGTAGAGCCGAACTCGACCGTGGTGTCGACTTCGACCCGTAACTTCCCGAACCGTCTGGGCGATGGCGCCAACGTCTACCTGGCTTCGGCCGAGCTGGCGTCGGTGGCTTCGATCCTGGGTCGCCTGCCGACCGTCGAGGAGTACATGGAATACGCCGGCAAGATCGACAGCATGGCAGCGGACGTGTACCGCTACCTGAGCTTCGACCAGATCGCCGAGTTCCGTGAAGCGGCGGCCAACGCCAAGATCCCGGTGGTGCAAGCCTAAGGCTCTAGCGTTGTAAAAAAGAACGCCGCGTATTCCACGATACGCGGCGTTTTTTTATGCCTGTAACTTTTGCTGACTGCCCTGCCCGCTAGTTCGCCCTGCGCTGCGCTGCCACAGGCCAGGCGCGATACACCCAAGCGCCAAGACTCAATGCCAGAGTCCTGCCTGAGCCTGACCGCTCCAGATCTGCAGGCTTTCCTGCAGCGTATCGTCGACGCTGGTGCCACTGAGCAACACCTGATGCTCGGCAGTCGACGGCAGGCCCGCCAGGGCTTCCTTGGCCCTGTGCTTGAGCCGGGCCAGGGCCAGGCGCTTGTGCTCCAGGCGGACCTGACGGAAGAAGTCGTCCAGGGACTCGATGCTGGTGCCGTCCAGATTCGGCGACTCCTCCAGGCTGAGAATGACCGTGTGAATCGGCGTCTGCACATGCCGGATCAGATGCAAGGCACCGCCCAGGATGCGCTCGGCGTTGGCGAAGAACAGCGCCTCCCCCGGACGCAGAATCAGCACCCCCGGCACCTGCCGCGCCTGAGGATGGCGGCTGAGGTCGACAAAATCATGTCCGCTGCCCAATTGACCGAGGATCTGGATATCCGCCGCCGACAACTGGCGCAGCATCAACAGAATGCTCACCCCTACCGAAAGCAGCAAACCATCCAGCACCCCCAGCACCAGCACCGCGGTGACCGCACAGATCACCAGCAACCGATCCCGGCGCCAGATGAAATAGCGCCCCAGCGGTTGCAGGCTCAGGCCATGGCCCAGGGCATAGATGACGATCGCCGCCAGCACCGGCTCCGGGGTCAGGGCGATATAGGGCAGCACCGTCAGAACGATGATCAGCATCACCGCAGCAGCGGTCAGCCCGGCCAGCCGCGAGCGGGCCCCCGCCGCTTCGTTAGCGGAAGTGGCCGAATAGCCGGCGCCGACGGGCATGCCATGGAACAGACCGGAGAGCAGATTGCCAGCGCCCAGGGCCAGCAGGTCGCGGTTGGACGACACCCGGTCGCCATGCTTGAGCGCCAGGGAGCTGATGGAGCCGTAGGACTCGGCATACAGGATCATCACCAGGGCAAACGCCAGTTCCCCCAGGCGCAGCCAGTCGGCAAAGGGCAGGTCCGGCAGGCTCGGCACCTGCAACTTGAGTTCGATCACCCCGATCAGGGCCACCCCATGAACCGGCAGGTCGAGCCATTGCCCGGCGCCAATGCCGATCACCACCGCCACCAGCCCACCGGGCACGTAGGGAATCCGCGAACAGATCGCCAGCACCAGCAAGGCCAATGCCGCCACCGCCGCGCCGGCCCAGTTCCACTGCGGCCACTGCTCCAGCAACTGGGGCAGAAAACGCACCAGGTTGCCGGTGCTCAGGTGCACCCCCACGATGGTGGCGAACTGCTTGAGGATGATGGTCACGGCCAGGCCGAAGGCGAAGCCGCGCAGCACCGGCTTGGCAATGAACGCGGTCACGCCGCCGAGGCGAAACAGCCCCGCCAGGACGAAGAAGCCTCCGGTCAGCAGCACCAGGGCGAACGCCAGGTTCAGGCGCAGCTGCACGTCGCCCTCTGCCAGGGACAAGGTGGCAGCGGCCAGCACCGCCGCCGATGAGGACGTGGCCGAGACAATGGCGAAGCGGCTGCTGCCCAGCAGGCCGTAGCACAGCAACCCGGCGAACAGGGCAATGACCCCGGCCTGGGGCGGCAAGGCGGCGATGCTGGAATAGGCTACCGCCTCGGGCAACAACAGGCCGGCGATGGACAAGCCGGCCAGCAGGTCACGGCTGCGTTTGGGGACAACAGTTGGCTGGGTGAGGGGTTCAGTGGCCAATCGGGTTCGTCCGTGACAAGGCAAGATTCGAATTCAGAGGGTGTCGCCCAACGGCATCAACGCCTTTGGGCCAGATTGCAGCCCGTGTGACGGGAGTGGCCATTGACGGGTTCCGGGCAGCAATAAGAGCACCAGCTTAGCCCTTTATTCAAGGCAGCAAACGATCCTGATCAATGCCTTGAACGACAACGCCGCCGGTGCTGTGAGCACCGGCGGCGTTGGTTGTGTTGCCAGCAATCGCGTCAGGCTTGAGGGCCTGTCCGCCGGCAAGCCGGCTCCAGGCGGTGAGCGTCGCGCAGGTGTGGAATGCCGGCGAAGGCAGCCGCCAGCGCGTCGCACCACTCACGAAGCCAGGGAGTACACCAGGGCGGTAATGGCCACCAGGCCCACCAGAGTCACGAAGACGTTGGAGGCCTGGCCGCGATAGCGGGCCATGGCCGGCACTTTGCGAATGGCGTACATCGGCATCAGGAACAGGATCGCCGCGATCACCGGGCCACCCATGGTCTCGATCATCGTCAGGATGCTCGGGTTGAGGGTCGCCACGGCCCAGCAGATCACCAGCATGAAGGCAGCGGTAACCCGGTCCAGGGTTTTCGCCCCAGGACGCCGGCCGCTCTTGCCGATCAGGCCCTTGAGGCCTTCGCTGGCACCGATGTAGTGCCCCAGGAAGGACTTGGCGATGGCCACGAAGGCAATCAACGGCGCGGCGAAGGCGATGGTCGGATTCTGGAAGTGGTTGGCCAGGTAGGACAGGATCGACAGGTTCTGCGCCTTGGCTTCGGCCAGTTGCGCCGGGTTCAGGGTCAGTACGCAGCTGAAGACGAAGAACAGCACCATGCCCACCATCAGCAGGTGGGCACGCGAGAGGATCTGCGAGCTGCGCTCTTGGGCATGCACGCCATAGCGGCGCTTCTGGTCCACGGCAAAGGCCGAGATGATCGGCGAGTGGTTGAACGAGAAGACCATCACCGGAATCGCCAGCCACAGGGTATGCAGGAAGGCCGAAGGCGCCGGGACATCGCTGACGGTGGCGAGGATGCCGCCATTCCAGTGCGGGATCAGGAACACCGCGAGGAACAGCAGGGCCACGATGAACGGATAGACCATCAGGCTCATGGCCTTGACGATCACCTGCTCGCCGCAACGCACCACCACCAGCAGGCCGAAGATCAGCACCAGGGCCAGGATCGCCCGCGGCGGCGGCGCGATGTGCAGTTGGTTGGTCATGAAGCTGTCGACGGTGTTGGTCAGGGCCACGCTGTAGATCAGCAGGATCGGGAAGATCGCCAAAAAGTACAGCAAGGTGATCAGGGCACCGGCGGTGAGGCCGAAATGCTCTTCCACCACGTCAGTGATGTCCGCACCGTCACGCCCGGAGAGCACAAAGCGGGTCAGGCCGCGGTGTGCATAGAAGGTCATGGGGAAGGCCAGCAGCGCCAGGATCAACAGCGGCCAGAAACCGCCGATGCCGGCATTGATGGGCAGAAACAGGGTACCAGCACCAATGGCGGTGCCAAACAGGCCCAGCATCCAGGTGGTGTCTTGGCGGTTCCAGCTACTCAGGGTCGCTGGGGTCGCCGTTTCAAAGCGTTGATCAACGCTGTTGGCCTGATCATTCATCCGGTGGGATCTCCACATTCCGGTCGTTTGCCATTCGATCAGGGCGCGTCGGAGTACCCGACAGACAGAACCCCGACCGAAACAGAGGGGGCGCGATTGTCCGGGATTCCGCGAGCGCTGCATAGACTTAGCTGAGGAACGGTTTGTACGGTGCAGATTTATTTTTTTGCCGTGGCGAAGCGTCTGGCCCGGCCCTCTCCCGCCTTCCCCTGGCACCGGCTTGCCGGCGCAAGCGTCCGCGAAGGCGATGCACATCCCACGCACCTGTTCCTCGGCAAGCCGACGCGCGCTGGGCTGCGTTGACAAGATTCACGGCCAGGCGGCATGATCGGCCCCCATGAATATCTACGCGCTCAACCCTACCTCTACCACCACGACTGCCTACGGCGGGTCGTGTGGTAGCTGTGCGGGATGATGCAAGCACAGTAAAACCAAGGCCCCGCCAGCAATGGACGGGGCCTTTTGTTTCTCCGTCCAGCTGGCACTACAAGGAGAGACAAGATGCCTTTATCCAACGCCAAGCGTGCCCTGCTGGTCATCGACATGCAGGTCGGCCTGTTCAACGGACCGGACAAGCCCTACAAGCGCGAACAGACCCTGGAAAACATCAACCAACTGATCCGCCGCGCCCGCCAGGCCGGGGCGCCGATCTTCGCCGTGCGCCATACCGGCCCCGCCGAATCGCCGATTGCCGCCGGCAGCCCGCTCTGGCAACTGCTGCCGACCCTGGAAGTGGATGAAGAACTGGACTGCGTGCTGGACAAGACCCGCCCCAGTTGCTTTGTCGGCACCGGGCTGGCCGAGCGCCTGCAGGAAGCCCAGGTCAATGAACTGGTGATCGTCGGCATGAAGACCCAGTACTGCGTCGATGCCACCTGCCGCGCCGCCGGCGACCTGGGCTTTGCCGCCGTGCTGGTGGAGGACGCCCATACCTGCATGGACACACCCGTGCTGGGGGCGAAGAAAATCATCGCCCACCATAACGCCACCCTCAACGGCCCCTTCGTGCGCCTGGCCACGACCGCCGATGTGACCTTCTGACCCCATAGTCCCCACACCGCCCCGGGCACGCCGAACATGGCGTGACTCCCCCGGGAACGGTGCCGGCGAGCATTGCCAAAATCCCTCGCAACCCGCACCCTTGAGCCTTCGTCCCCGCCTGTATGGAATCCTCCATGAGCGCCACCACGATCGCCGGCTGCATCCTCTACAGCCTCGACCCGCCGTCACTCGCCCGCTTCTATGCCGACCTGCTGGGCTGGCCCATCACCGAGCAACAGGCCGATTACCAGCAACTGGTGCATCAGGGCTTCGAGCTGACACTGGTCCAGGTGCCTGCGGCGATTGCCGCGCGCATCGTCGTGCAGGAACCGCCACTGCCCCGTAGCGATGGCGCGTGCAAGCCGCTGTTCCAGGTTGCCGATCTGCAACAGGCCAGGCAACGGGCCGCCAGCGCCGGGGGCCGGTTGTACGAGGCCGAGCGCGAATGGTCATTCAAGGGGGCGCAGGTCTGCGACGGCGTCGACCCGGAAGGCAACATCTTTCAATTGCGCCAGCCCTTGCCCCATTAACTGCTGAGGAACCGTCATGCGCGCCACCGTCCTGGTCCTGGTCGAGAACGTCAACGCCTACCTGCCCTTGCTCGAAGCGCTGGGCTTCAACCTGATCCTGGCCCCCACGCCCGCCGAACGGGCCCAGGCCATCAAGACCCACGCCCCACAGATCGACGCCGTGCTGACCCGAGGCCCTCTGGGGCTGACAGCGGCGGAAATCAACGCCCTGCCCCGGCTGCAGATCATCTGCGTGATCGGTGCCGGCTATGAGCAGGTGGACCTGCAAGCGGCGAGCAACCGCGGGATTGCCGTGACCAATGGCGCCGGGGTCAATGCCTCGTCCGTGGCCGATCATGCCCTCGCCCTGTTGCTGTCGCTGGTCCGGGGCATTCCCCAGTCCGATGCCGCCGTGCGCCAGGGACAATGGCCAAAAGTCCTGCGCCCTTCCGTCGCGGGCATGCGCCTGGGCATCCTCGGGCTGGGCGCCGTGGGCCAGGCCATCGCCCGGCGTTGCGCCCTGGGTTTCGACATGACCGTGAATTATCACAGCCGCCAGCCCCGGCCGGACCAGCCCTACCGCTTTTGCCCGAGCCTGCTGGAACTGGCCCGGGACTCGGATGCCCTGGTGATTGCCACCCCCGGCGGCGCCGACACCCGGCATCTGGTGGACCAGCCGGTGCTGGAAGCCCTTGGCGCCGAAGGTTTCCTGGTGAACATCGCCCGGGCCAGCGTGGTGGACACCAACGCCCTGCTGCAGGCCCTGAAACAGCGGCGGATTGCCGGCGCGGCCCTGGACGTGTTCGATGACGAACCGCAAGTGCCGGACGGTTTCAAGGGCCTGGACAATGTGGTACTGACGCCCCACGTCGCCGGCCTTTCGCCCCAGGCCAGCCGCGACACCGTGGACATGGTCGGCCAGAACCTGCTGGCCCACTTCGAGGGGCGGCCCCTGCTGACCCCCCTTCCCCTGCCGGCACCGAACTGACCCACCCCCGAGTCAACGCCTATGCTCGTGGGGCGGACAATCTCTGGCCTGCATGGCTTGTGTAGGAGCTGGCTTGCCAGCGAAAGCCAGCGCCGATCATGACATCCTCTTCGCCGGCAAGCCGGCTCCTACGAGGGCTTGGTCTCACCGGGTCGTAGACACACGGGGGTAAATTCAAACGCTTGTATCAAAAGCAATGATTGTCCGGCAACACGCGCACCTATAAAGGCTCGCCGCGATTGTGAGGGGCCGGTAGGCGCATTAGATTAGTCAATAATCTCTGGCCTCCAGAATAAGCAGAAGGGATAAGCATGGCGCTTACAGACCAATCCACCCGTACTCGCCCCGGCGAGGAGCTCGATGCCAACCTGATCGATCCGTACCTCAAGGCGCATATTCCCGGCCTCAGCGGCACACCGCAAATCAGCCAGTTCCCGGGCGGTGCCTCGAACCTCACCTACTTGCTGGAGTACCCGGACCAGGAGTTCGTCCTGCGCCGCCCGCCGTTTGGCCACAAGGCCAAGTCCGCCCATGACATGGGCCGCGAGTTCCGCATTCTCAACCAGCTCAGGGACGGTTTCCCCTACTGCCCCAAGGCCTATGTGCACTGCACCGACGAGTCGGTGATCGGCGCCGAGTTCTATGTCATGGAACGGGTCAAGGGCATCATCCTGCGCTCCGACCTGCCGGCGGAACTGGGCCTGGATGCCGGCAGGACCCAAGCCCTGTGCAAGAGTTTCATCGACCGTTTCGTCGAACTGCATCGGGTCGACTACAACGCCTGCGGCCTGGGCGACCTGGGCAAGCCTGAAGGCTATGTGCAGCGTCAGATCAAGGGCTGGAGCGAGCGCTACGAGAAAGCCCTGACCCCCGATGCGCCGCACTGGGAAACCGTGAAGGCCTGGCTCAACGACAAGATGCCCGCCGATCACCCAACCTCAAGCATCGTGCATAACGACTACCGCTTCGACAACGTCATCCTCGATCCCCACAACCCGATGCAGATCATCGGCGTGCTGGACTGGGAACTGACCACCCTGGGCGATCCGCTGATGGACCTGGGCAACACCCTGGCCTACTGGATCGAGGCCGCCGACCCGGCGCCGGTGCAACTGATGCGGCGCCAGCCGAGCAACGCGCCGGGCATGCTGACCCGCCAGGAATTCGTCGATTACTACGCCGAACGCTCGGGAATCGAAATCGGCAATTTCGACTTCTACTACACCTACGGCCTGTTCCGCCTGGCCGGCATCGTGCAGCAGATCTACTACCGCTTCTACCACGGCCAGACCCAGGACAAACGCTTCGCGCAGTTCATTCACATGAACAAACTGCTGGAGCAGATGAGCCTGCAGGTCATCGAAAAATCCAGCCTCTGACCGCGCCCTCGGCGCCCGACAGCCCAGCAAGGAAAAACCATGTCCAAGACTCAGTTGTTCGACCTCGACGGCAAAATCGCATTCGTCTCCGGCGCCAGCCGCGGTATCGGTGAAGCCATTGCCAAGCTCCTGGCCCAGCAAGGGGCCCATGTGATCGTGTCGAGCCGCAAGCTCGAAGGCTGCCAGCACGTGGCCGACGCCATCATCGCCGCCGGCGGCAAGGCCACGGCGATTGCCTGCCACATCGGCGAAATGGAACAGATCAGCCAGGTCTTCGCCGGGATTCGCGAGCAGTTCGGCCGCCTCGACATCCTGGTCAACAACGCCGCCACCAACCCGCAATTCTGCAACGTCCTGGACACTGACCTGGGGGCCTTCCAGAAGACCGTCGACGTCAATATCCGCGGCTATTTCTTCATGTCGGTGGAAGCCGGCAAGCTGATGCGCGACAACGGCGGCGGTAGCATCATCAACGTCGCCTCGATCAATGGCATCTCGCCGGGGATCTTCCAGGGCATCTACTCGGTGACCAAGGCGGCGGTGATCAACATGACCAAGGTCTTCGCCAAGGAATGCGCACCGTTCGGTATCCGCTGTAACGCCTTGCTGCCGGGCCTGACCGACACCAAGTTTGCCTCGGCCCTGGTGAAGAACGACGCCATCCTCAAGACCGCCCTGGCGCAGATCCCCCTCAAGCGCGTGGCCGACCCGAGCGAAATGGCCGGCGCGGTGCTCTACCTGGCCAGCGACGCCTCCAGCTACACCACGGGCATTTCGCTGAACGTGGATGGCGGCTTCCTCTCCTGAGGCCCGCTTGCACCACCGAAAAGGCAGCCTCCGGGCTGCCTTTTTCATTTCCCTTGGCAGCGGGCCTGCCAGCGAACAGGACCTTGAACCCAGCGCAAGCCACAGGGGCCCTGTCGCCGGCAAGCCGGCTCCTACAGCGCCAGTCGAAATTTTAATTCCAGCAATTGCAATTAGAGAATTTTTATTCCATAACTAGCCCTTCCTAAAACAATAATTCTGCAGGTGCGGCTATGGATGAACTTGGCATTGGCTTGATCGGTACCGGCTTCATGGGCCGGGCCCACGCCCTGGCGTTTCGCAGTGTCAGCGCAGTGTTCGAACTGCCGGTGCGCCTGCACCTGGCAGCCCTGGCCGATGCCGATGCGCAGCGCGCCGAGCACTGCGCCGGGGCCTGGGGCTTCGCCCGGGCCCATAGCGACTGGCAAGGCTTGATCGCCGATCCCCGGGTCAATCTGGTGGCCATCACCACCCCCAACCATCTGCACTTCCCCATGGCCATGGCGGCCCTGGCGGCAGGCAAGGCGGTGTACTGCGAAAAGCCCCTGGCCATCAGCGTCGAGGAGGCCCGGCAGATGCACCACGCCGCCCAAGCTGCCGGGGTGGTGACCCGGGTCGGTTACAACTATCAGCACAACCCGATGATCGCCCTGGCCCGGCAGTTGATCGGCCAGGGCGAGCTGGGGCAGTTGGTGAGTTTCCAGGGCGAGTTCAGCGAGGATTTCATGGCCGACCCGGATTCACCCTGGTCCTGGCGTTGCGACCCGCAGCACGCCGGCGGCGCCCTGGCCGACCTGGGCAGCCACCTGCTGGCCATGGCGCGCTTTCTCATGGGGTCGGTGCAGGCGGTGTGCGCCGATGTGCAGACGGTGCATCTGCAACGACCGACCCACGCCGGCAGCCAGGAACGGCGCCATATTGCCGTGGACGATCAGGCCCACGCCTTGTTGCGTTTCGCCAATGGTGCGCGGGGCACGTTGAGCAGCAGCTGGATCAAGCATGGCTACAAAAATCACCTGAGCTTCGAGATCAGCGGCACCCTGGGCACCCTCGCCTTCGACCAGGAACGGCTCAACGAACTGCGCCTGTACCGGGTCGGGCAGAAAGGCTTCCAGCGCCTGCTGGCCGGACCGGACCTGCCCGGCTACGCCGCCTTCAGCCCGGCCCCCGGGCATCAAATGGGCTACAACGAACTCAAGACCCTGGAAGTGCATGAACTGATCATGGCCCTGTGCGGCCAGGGTCGGGACGGCACGGATTTCGCCGAGGCCTGGGAAATAGAGCGCCTGGCCGCGGCGATCCGCACTGCCGCCCAGGAACAGCGCTGGGTCACCCTCCTGTAGCCACTGCTGAGCCCGCGAAGCTGCGCAAAGGTCCGCAGGACCTTGCTTGACGATCGCCCGCCAAACTCGCAGCGGTCTCAAGAACGCCGCGGCCCTAGCGGGCCGTTCGCAGCCTGCGGCAGCGGCTACACAACCCCGACCGGCGTTGGCCCTGTAGCCGCTGCTGAGCCACGGCGAAGCTGCGCAAAGGTCCGAAGGACCTTGCTTGACGATCGCCCGCCGAACCCGCAGCAACCTCAAGAACGCCGCGGCCCTAGCGGGCCGTTCGCAGCCTGCGGCAGCGGCTACAAGGGCAATGCCGCAAGATGCGCGGCGAGGGCCTTGGCCTGCAGGGCGACGTCGGTGACGGCGGTGCTTTCCCACCACAGGCCGCGCAACGGCGGGCCCATGGCGAACAGGCGCTCGGATGCCTGGCCACGGGCGTTGTGCACGGCACCCTCTGCCGTGGCGCTGATGCCCAGGGCCAACGGCCCGGGGATGACCAGACCACGGGCCAGCAGTTGCTGCGGCAAAGGCCGGGCGACCCGGCGCCAGTCGTATTCAATGCCGCTGGAGTTGATCAGTGCGTCCCCCTCCAGGCGCTCGCTGTGCTCGGTGCCGCGATAACGCAGGCGGATCGTCAGGCGACCCTCCACCGAAGGTTCCAGTCCCTGGTAGGCCGCGGCATGAATGCGCAAACGGCCCTCGGCGTGCAGGCGCGCCACCCGCTCGGCGCTCAAGGGCGGCGAGCGATGGTGGTGGCTCTCCCACCAGGGCCGCACATGCCGCACGAATTGGCGTTTCTGCGCCTCGCTGGCTTGGCTCCACAACCGGCCGATATGCACCCGCACCGTGTCCAGCGGCGCTTGCCAGTCGATGCCTTGAGCCTGGGCCTCGCGGCACTGGCGCCGCACCTCCCGCAGCAGTTGTCGCGGGCTGCGCAGCTTGAGGTCGGCGGCGAGAAAGTCCACCCAGGCCGGCGGCTGGCGGCGCACATGGGGCAGCAGACCGTGCCGGGAAAACACCTCGATCGGCCCGCGATGCCCGGCCTGCTCCAGGGACACCACGGCGTCCACCATGGTCAGCCCGGAGCCGATGATCAGCACCGTCGCCTGCGGGTCGAGGCGGGCCATGGCAGCCACGTCCCAAGGGTCCAGGGCTGCGGCATTGAGGCCGCTGGACCGGGTTTGCGGTGTGCGCGCCGCCGGGAACATGCCGGTGGCCAGTACCGCCACCCCACCGCGCAGCTGGCGGCCGTCCGCCAGCGTCAGGCAGACCCCGTCACTGTCGGTTTCCAGATCCACCGCCTCGCCGCGCACATGGCTCAGGCTGGAGCCCTGTTCCAGGCCCAGCTGCAGCGCCTCGGCCAGGCGTTGCTGCACATAGACGCCAAACAGCCCCCGAGGTGGAAACAGCTCGCTGACCGGCACCGACTGGCGGCCCGATTCGGGCCAGCCACCGCCGGCAATATGCTGGGTCAGCCAGTGGGTCAGGTCATCGGCATTGTCCGGATCGACGCTCATCCGTGCCGCGTTGCCGTTCAGGGTATGCCCCAGCTCGACAGCGCTGTAGGCCTCGCCGCGGCCCAGCTCGCTGCGGGGCTCGATCACCAGTATCCGCCGCCGCCCCGGCAGGCGCAGCAATTGCGCCGCCAGCAAGGCGCCACTGAGGCCGCCGCCGACAATCAGAATTTCAGCATCACGGGTGGCTGGGGTTGCCTGTCCGCAGTGGTTTTGGCTCATGGAATACTCACGCTCAGTGTTTGCCCAGGTAGAAGTCCTGCAGATCGCCCCGGGCCAGCAGTTGCTCGGCGGTGCCGGACAGGGCCACTCGGCCGGTGTCCAGCAGGCAGGCATGGGGAGCGTATTTGAGCGCCAGATTAATGCGTTGCTCGGCGATCAGAAAGCTCACTACCGCCTCGCGATTAAGCTGGGCAACGATCTGAAAAATCTCCTGGACGATGATAGGCGCCAAGCCCATGGAAGGTTCATCCAGCAGTACCAAAGTAGGATGGGCGCGGTTGGCGTCATGCGCTGTTCCGTTTGAATTCGGCGGCCCAGGCCGCAGTTGTGGGTTGAGCCGTGGCCTGGGGCGGCCGCCAGATGAACTTCAGGCGGACACCCCCCTCGCAGCCGGGGCAGCGAACGACAGCCGTGACGGAGGCCAGCCCGGGGGGCAATCGGGGCAAGGATGGCTAGCCTGGTCGCTGGCAAGCCAGCCCCTACCTGCAGGTCGGCGGCGTCTCTGTAGGAGCCGGCTTGCCGGCGAAGGCGCCGGCAAATCGGGCGCAGGTCTTGCGGGCCTCTTTGCCGGCAAGCCAGCTCCTACGAGAGGCGCGGGGTCAGGCGCTGGCGCGTTGCGGCTGAAGCCGGGTTGCGAGGTCGCGCCAGGCGCTGCCGGGGTGGTTCACCGGCAGCCGCGGGCCGGCGCCAAAGAGTTTCTCTCGCAGGGTGCCCGGTGCGTATTCGGTCTTGTAGACCCCGCGCTTCTGCAACTCGGGCACCAGCAACTCCACGGCATCGATAAAGGTTTCATGGGTCAGGGCGTAGGCCAGGTTGAAGCCGTCGACATCGGTCTCTTCCACCCACTCCTGGAGCAGGTCGGCCACGGTTTCCGGGCTGCCGACAAACAGTGGGCCAAAGCCGCCGATCCCCACCCAGTCGGCCAGCTCGTGAGGGGTCCAGACCTTGTTCGGGTCTGCGGTGGAGAAGGCTTCCACCGCCGACTGGATGGCGTTGGTGTGCACGTGTTTGAGGGGCTCGTCGGGCTTGAAGCGGCTGAAGTCGATGCCGGTCCACCCGGAAATCAGCGCCATGGCGCCTTCGTAGCTGACCCAGGACTTGTATTCCTCGAACTTGGCCTTGGCCAGGGCATCGGTCTCGCCGAGGATCACCGTCTGCAGGTTGAAGATCAGGATCTTCGACGGGTCGCGCCCGGCTTCGGCCGCGCGGCGGCGGATGTCGGCCACGGTCTTTTTCAGCAGCACCTTGGACGGCGCGGCAACGAACACGCATTCGGCCTGTTCGGCGGCGAACTGCTTGCCGCGGCTGGACGCCCCGGCCTGGTACAGCACCGGAGTGCGTTGCGGTGACGGCTCGCACAGGTGAATCCCCGGCACCTGGAAGTGTTTGCCTGCGTGGCGGATCTCGTGGATCTTGCTCGGGTCGCTGAAGATCCGCCGCTCGCGGTCACGCAGCACCGCCCCCTCCTCCCAACTGCCTTCCCAGAGCTTGTAGCAGACCTCCAGGTATTCCTCGGCGTAGTCGTAGCGCGCATCGTGTTCGGTCTGCGCCTGCTGACCGATGTTCTTCGCCCCGCTCTCCAGGTAGGAGGTGACGATGTTCCAGCCGGCACGGCCCTTCGTCAGGTGATCCAGGGTCGAAAGGCGCCGGGCAAAGGGATACGGATGCTCGAACGACAGCGAGGCGGTGAGGCCGAAGCCCAGGTGCTCGGTGACCAGGGCCATGGGCGGAATC
This sequence comes from Pseudomonas sp. RC4D1, assembly GCF_018390395.1. Lineage (NCBI taxonomy): Bacteria > Pseudomonadati > Pseudomonadota > Gammaproteobacteria > Pseudomonadales > Pseudomonadaceae > Pseudomonas > Pseudomonas sp. RC4D1. The sequence goes on along the minus strand of NZ_JAHBAW010000003.1, from coordinate 579,451 downwards.
AATTGCAGCGGGTCGTTCACCGGCACCTGGGCCGCCTGGCGGATCGCCGCCTCGCCATTGCCGTTGTAGACGTCGTAGATGCCCAGCACATCGGCGATGAACAGCCCGTCGAACTTGCCCTTCTCAAGGATGCGCGCCAGGTCGGTCCAGTACTCCAGGTCCTTGTACTGCCAGGAACGGTCCCGAGGATGGGCCCAGAGCCCCGGTGACTGGTGACCGACACAGTTCATGTCGAAGGCATTGAGGCGGATTTCACGGGACATCACACAGCACTCCTGAAACCTTGGGGCAGCACGCCATTGAGGCGGTAGTTGCCGATCAGTTGATACTTCCAGCGCAGCGGGTCTTGCAGGGCCTGTGGCTGCGGGGTGCGCTGGCCGGTGAGTTCGAATTCGGCGTTGCCGGCCGCCGCCAGGGCTTCGGCGGCGGCAATCGCCGCCTCGGCCAGGGCGATGGCGATCTCGGCCGGGTCCTTGCCCTCTTGCAGCCGGTACTGCGCCCGCTCCTGCAGGGCGGCGGCCACCTCGATGCGGATCTGCAGATCGCCAAAGCGGCTGATCACATACGGGTCGTCGCTGGCCTTGCTCAGGCCGCTGCCAGACCAGGGCCGGGCCTGGTCGCGAACGAACTCCAGGGTCCGCTGCAACAGGTCGCGGGCCCTTTGCAGTTGCTCGCCGATCGCGGCCAGGGCGGCCTGGGGGCTGTCGGGTTGGGTCAATGCGTTCATGGCGGTGTCCTTTCAGTTCCAGGCGTGACGGGGTGGCTTGACGCCGTTGAGCAGGAAGTTGCCGATCAGGTGGTATTTCCAGCGGGCCGGGTCGTGCAGGGTGTGGGTGCGAGCGTTGCGCCAGTGGCGGTCGAGGTTGTACTTGGCCGACACCGAGCGGGTGCCGGCCAGTTCGAACAGCTTGCTGGCGGCGAGCAAGGCGCTTTCTGCCGACAGCACCTTGGCCTGGGCCACCACCAGCGAGGCGTGGGCGACGCTGTCTTCGCTGGGGCTGGCGAGGGCCTGGTCGACCGCCTCGGCGGCCTTGACCAAGATCGCCTCGGTGCCGTGCACCCGCCATTCCAGGTCACCGATGGCGGCCTGGGTAAAGGGGTCCTGCCAGCCGTGATCCAGGCCACTGTCGATCCACGGCCGGGACTGCCGGGCGTAATGCTTGGCGTCTTCCAGGGCGGCGACGGCGATGCCGGTGTCCACAGCGGCCTGGATGATCTGCGAGATCGGGCCGTCGGCGGTGGGTTGGTCGAAGGCCCGGTGGGCCGGGATCACCGCGCTGCGCGGCACTTGCACGGCCTTGAGGCTGACCCCGCCGCTGGCGGTGGTGCGTTGGCCGAAGCCGTCCCAGCTGTCGATCACCGTGAGGCCGGGGTTGTCGCGCTCGATAAAGGCGATATGGGCCTGGTTGTGCTCATCCACCGCCACCGTCGGCACGATGTGGGCAAACAAGGCGCCGGTGCAGTAGAACTTCTCGCCGTCGACCTGCGCCTGCTCGCCGGTAAAGCGGATCTGGGTTTCAAAGGCACCGACGTGCTTGCTGCCGGCCTCGGAAAACGCGTTGCCAAAGCGGTAGCCCTGCAACACCTTGGCGAAGTAGTGCTGCTTCTGCTCTTCGCTGGCGGTCTGCAACAGAATGTCCACCACGCCGAGGTGGTTCTGTGGCAGCTGGCCCAATGAGGGATCGGCGGCGGAGATGAGCTTGATCACCTCGGCCAGGGTCACGTAGGACACCCCGGCGCCGCCGTAAGCCTGGGGAACGGTGATGCCCCACAGGCCGCTGGCAGAGAACTCGTCGAGTTCCGCCACCGGCAGGCGCCGTTCGCGGTCGCGTACCGCGGCCTCCACGGCAAAGCGCTGGGCCAGGGCCTGGGCCACGCTGATGGCCTCGGCATCGCTGCGGATGAGGTGGGCACTGGGTGAGGGTTGGGCTGGGGCTGTCATGGGCCGACTCCACGTCCTGAAGATCAAGATAAACACCGCTCGGGTGCTCGCTATCAGGACAATTGCAGGAGTCGTGCCTAAATATAAAATCTTTTTATTTCAACAGCTTGAAGATTACTTCGGAGAAAAGGCATCAACTGAAAACAGGCAGAATGTTCAACCGCTGTTGACTGGCCAACAGTGGCCGGCACGCCTGGGCAATCAGTACACCACGTTGCGCACGAAGCGCGTGGCCTGGGCGCCGTCATTGCGATAGCCGTGAGGCACATGACTGGCGAACATGAAGAAGTCGCCGCTTTCCAGGCGCCGCTCGGCGTCGCCGAAGAACAGCGTCAGGCAGCCCTCGACGACATAGATCTGCTCGCTCCAGCCGACGGTGTCGCACTCCGAGTGATAGACCTCGCCAGGCTCGAGCTGCCACTCCCAGAGTTCCACTTCACGGCTGGCCTCGGCCTTGGCCAGGAGCAGCGCCTTGCTCCCGGGGATGACGCCGGCCCAGGCCAGCTCGTTGATACGACTCGGGTCTCGGGCATCCGGGGCCTGGATCAGGTCGCTGAAAGCCACGTTCAAGGCCTCGGCCACTCGGTCCAGGGTGCCGAGGCTGACGTTCTTCTCCCCGGCCTCGATGGCCACCAGCATCCGCCGACTGACGTCGGATTTTTCCGCCAGGGCGCTCTGGCTCAAGCCTGCGGCATGGCGCAGGCGTCGCACGTTGAGGCTGACATGTTGCAGGACCGAAGCCCGTTGGACGTTATCTTTGTGCACTATATTGCTCGCTCTCCGGGCCTGCGCAGTATACTGCCCAGCTTCCGGCGCATTGTGCGTCCCCCCTCAGGTAGCACGCAAGGCCATGACTTCAACGCCCTCCCGCGCAATGCGCTTCCCACTCAGCAGGGCCGAAGCGGTGCTGGTGCTGATCACCATGATCTGGGGCGGCACCTTCCTGCTGGTGCAGAAGGCCATGAGCGTCAGCGGTCCGATGTTCTTCGTCGGCCTGCGCTTTGCCGCGGCGGCGTGCATCGTCGCCCTGTTTTCATTGCGCCACCTGCGCGGGCTGACCCTGTTCGAGCTGCGTGCCGGGACCTTTATCGGCACCGCCATCATGCTCGGCTACGGCTTGCAGACGGTGGGCCTGCAAAGCATTCCCAGCAGCCAATCGGCGTTTATCACGGCCCTGTATGTACCCTTCGTTCCCCTGCTGCAATGGCTGTTCATGGGCAAGCGTCCGGGGCTGCTGCCAAGCATCGGCATCATGCTGGCGTTTACCGGGTTGATGCTGCTGTCCGGCCCCAATGGCGCCTCGCTGGATTTCAGCCCCGGGGAGATCGCCACCCTGATCAGCACAGTGGCCATTGCCGCCGAAATCATTCTGATCAGCAGCTTCGCGGGGCAGGTGGATGTGCGCCGGGTCACGGTGGTGCAACTGGCGGTCACCTCACTGCTGGCCTTTGCCATGGTGCTACCGACCGGGGAAGCGTTGCCGGGGTTTTCCTGGTTGCTGCTGGCCAGTGCCTTGGGCCTGGGGGCAGCCAGTGCGGCGATCCAGGTGGCGATGAACTGGGCGCAGAAAAGCGTCTCGCCGACCCGCGCCACCCTGATCTATGCCGGTGAGCCGGTGTGGGCCGGGATTGTCGGGCGGATCGCCGGGGAACGCCTGCCCGCACTGGCGCTGCTGGGGGGAGCCTTGATCGTGCTGGCGGTGATCATCAGCGAATGGAAACCCAAGGGCCGGGCCGCGGATGCCGATCAACTGCCATTGACCGGGCAGGCAGCGGACGGCCTGTAGCACCCGGTTTGCCGGCGAAGGCGGTCTGACGGGCCTCTTCGCTGGCAAGCCAGCGCCTAGAGCGCGGGGGCGCCGGGGGCGTAGAGCCAGGTAGGGACGGTCAACGACCCCTTGTGCTTGGGCTCCAGCAGCACCCGGTCACCCTCGGGCTCGCCGTGATAGTAGAAATAGGCGTGGTAGAGCACATGCCCCTCGGCAAAGGCGCGGTCGAAGTAGAGCACCGTGCCCGCTGGCAGCTGGTAGGTCCGCTCATCCCCCATCGGGCCTTCGATGATCAGCGCCTGTCGGGTCTTGAGCATGTCGGGTCGGTCGAGATAATGCTCCACACCCACCCCCAACCCGGCGCCGAAGGCAGTGAACAGCAAGGCGAAACAGCCCCGTCGAAACAGCCGGCCCATGGCCGATCCTTTAATCATGTGCACCCTTGTCGATCCTTGTGGTGTTTTGACCTGGGCAGGACCTTGGCCCTGCAGCGCCCGGTGAACGGGCGCATCAGGCATTTGTCTCCTACCTTTGAAAGCGTATGTAACATTTCTTTGGGGGGCCGGGCCGCGCATGGCGGTTGGTGATCCAGGGCCTGGCACGTATTATGCGTCATACTTTTCCGCAGATTAGAAGCCTATGTCCCTGATAGTTCTACTGCTTCTGCCATTCATAGGCAGCTGTCTGGCGGCCGTGCTGCCGCACAACGCACGTAACACCGAATCCCTGCTGGCCGGCCTGGTGGCACTCATTGGCACCGTCCAGGTGGCTTTGCTGTACCCGCAGATCGCCGATGGCGGGATTATCCGCGAGGAATATACCTGGCTGCCGAGCCTGGGCCTGAACTTCGTGCTGCGCCTGGACGGCTTCGCCTGGCTGTTCTCATTGCTGGTGCTGGGTATCGGCAGTCTGGTGGCGCTCTACGCGCGTTACTACATGTCGCCGCAAGACCCGGTGCCGCGCTTCTTCGCCTTCTTCCTGGCGTTCATGGGGGCCATGCTCGGCCTGGTGATTTCCGGCAACCTGATCCAGATGGTGTTCTTCTGGGAGCTCACCAGCCTCTTCTCCTTCTTGCTGATCGGCTATTGGCATCACCGCTCCGACGCCCGCCGTGGCGCCTACATGGCGCTGATGGTCACCGGCGCCGGGGGCTTGTGCCTGCTGGCGGGGGTCATGCTGCTCGGCCATGTGGTCGGCAGCTACGACCTGGATCAGGTGCTAGCTGCCGGAGACAAGATCCGCGCCCATGCGCTCTACCCGATCCTGTTGCCATTGATCCTGCTGGGCGCCCTGAGCAAGAGCGCGCAGTTCCCCTTCCACTTCTGGCTCCCCCACGCCATGGCCGCGCCGACGCCGGTCTCGGCCTACCTGCACTCGGCGACCATGGTCAAGGCCGGGGTGTTTCTCCTGGCCCGCCTGTGGCCGTCGTTGTCCGGTACGCAAGAATGGTTCTACATCGTCAGCGGCGCCGGGGCCTGCACCCTGGTGCTGGGCGCTTACTGCGCGATGTTCCAGAACGACCTCAAGGGCCTGCTGGCCTACTCCACTATCAGCCACCTGGGCCTGATCACCCTGCTGCTGGGCCTGAATAGCCCCCTGGCGGCGGTGGCGGCGGTGTTCCACATTCTCAACCACGCCACCTTCAAGGCGTCGCTGTTCATGGCCGCCGGGATCATCGACCACGAGAGCGGCAGCCGCGACATCCGCAAGCTCAATGGCCTGATCAAGCTGATGCCCTACACCGCGACCCTGGCCATGGTCGCCAGTGCCTCGATGGCCGGGGTGCCGCTGCTCAACGGCTTCCTGTCCAAGGAAATGTTCTTCGCCGAGACGGTGTTCATCAATTCCAGCGCCTGGGTGGAAATCGCCCTGCCGGTGATCGCCACCATCGCCGGGACCTTCAGCGTTGCCTACGCCCTGCGCTTTACCGTGGATGTGTTCCTCGGCGAACCGGCCACCGACCTGCCACACACGCCCCACGAGCCGCCACGCTGGATGCGTGCGCCAGTTGAACTGCTGGTGTTCACCTGCCTGCTGGTGGGGATCTTCCCGGCGCAGATCATTGGTCCACTGCTGGCCGCCGCCGCACGGCCGGTGGTGGGCGGCACCCTGCCCGAATACAGCCTGGCCATCTGGCACGGCCTCAATGCGCCGATGATCATGAGCCTGATCGCCATGTCCTGCGGCATCGTGCTTTACCTGTTGCTGCACAAACCGCTGGTGGCGGGGCGTTTCGCCTACCCGCCGGGAGTGGGCCGCCTCAACGGCAAGCTGCTGTTCGAGCGCAGCCTGGTGGGCATGACCCGCCTGGCCCGGCGCCTGGAGCGGCGGCTGAGCACCAAGCGCCTGCAGACCCAGCTGTTTCTGCTGATTCTGGCGGCGGTGATCACCGGCCTGATTCCCATGCTCTACAGCCAGCTGACCTGGGGCGACCGGCCGAAGATTCCCGGCTCCATCGTCTTCGTGACCTTCTGGCTGCTGGCCATCGCCTGCGCCCTGGGCGCCGCCTGGCAGGCCAAGTACCACCGGCTGGCGGCCCTGACCATGGTCAGCGTCTGCGGGCTGATGACCTGCGTGACCTTCGTCTGGTTCTCGGCGCCGGACCTGGCCCTGACCCAGCTGGTGGTGGAGGTGGTGACCACGGTGCTGATCCTCCTCGGCCTGCGCTGGCTGCCACGGCGGATCGAGGATGTCTCGCCGCTGCCCAGCAGCGTGCCCAAGGCGCGCATCCGCCGCCTGCGCGACCTGAGCCTGTCGATCGCCGTCGGCCTGGGCATGGCGGTGCTGTCCTACGCCATGCTGACCCGCCCCACTCCCAACGATATTTCCTCGTTCTACCTCAGCCGTGCCTTGCCTGAAGGCGGCGGTACCAACGTGGTCAACGTGACCCTGGTGGACTTCCGCAGCTTCGACACCCTGGGCGAGATCACCGTGCTGGCAGCCGTGGCCCTGACCGTGTTCGCCCTGCTGCGACGCTTCCGCCCGCCCAAGGAGAGCATGCAGTTGCCGGCGCAACAGCGCCTGCTGGCCCCGGACGTGGTCACCGATCTGGTCAACCCGCGCCAGGCCAGCGACACCGCCCTGGGCTTCATGATGGTGCCGGCGGTGCTGGTGCGCCTGCTGCTGCCGATTGCCCTGGTGGTGTCCTTCTACCTGTTCATGCGCGGGCACAACCTGCCGGGCGGCGGTTTTGTCGCCGGGCTGGTGATGTCGGTGGCCTTCATCCTCCAGTACATGGTGGCCGGCACCCAGTGGGTCGAGGCCCAGATGAGCCTGCGGCCGCTGCGCTGGATGGGCACCGGCTTGCTGTTCGCCCTGGCCACCGGCCTCGGCGCCCTGGCCTGGGGCTACCCGTTCCTCACCACCCACACGGTGCATGTGGACCTGCCGCTGTTCGGTGATATCCATATCGCCAGCGCCCTGTTCTTCGACATCGGCGTGTACGCGGTGGTACTGGGCGCGACCCTGCTGATCCTCACCGCCCTGGCGCACCAGTCGGTGCGGGCCCACAAGCCGGCCAGCCAGTCCAAATCCCTGATCAAGAGCGGAGCCGCCTGATGGAAGAAGTCATCGCAATCGCCATTGGGGTCCTCGCCGCTTCCGGAGTCTGGCTGGTCCTGCGCCCGCGGACCTTCCAAGTGGTGATGGGCCTGTGCCTGCTGTCCTACGCGGTCAACCTGTTCATCTTCAGCATGGGCAGCCTGTTCATCGGCAAGGAACCCATCGTCAAGGACGGCGTGCCCCAGGACCTGCTGCACTACACCGACCCGTTGCCCCAGGCCCTGGTGCTCACCGCCATCGTCATCAGCTTCGCCATGACCGCGCTGTTTCTGGTGGTGCTCCTGGCGTCCCGGGGCCTGACCGGCACTGACCACGTCGACGGCCGGGAGCCCAAGGAATGAGTTCGTTGTCCCACCTGATCGTCGCCCCCATCCTCCTGCCGCTGCTGACGGCGGCCATCATGTTGCTGCTGGGGGAGAAACACCGCCCGCTCAAGGCGCGGATCAACCTGTTCTCCAGCCTGCTGGGGCTGGCCCTGGCCGCGTACCTGCTGTACTGGACCCAGGTCCAGGGCGCCACCGGCTCCTTCGGCGTGTACCTGCCGAGCAACTGGCAGGTGCCCTTCGGCATCGTGCTGGTGGTGGATCGCCTGTCGGCACTGATGATGGTGCTCACCGGGATCATCGGGGTCAGCGCGCTGCTGTTCGCCATGGCCCGTTGGGACGGCGCCGGGGCCAGCTTCCATGCGCTGTTCCAGATCCAGCTGATGGGCCTCTACGGCGCCTTCCTCACCGCAGACCTGTTCAACCTGTTCGTGTTCTTCGAGGTGCTGCTGGCGGCCTCCTACGGCCTGATGCTGCACGGCTCTGGACGGGCGCGGGTGTCGTCGGGGCTGCACTACATCACCATCAACCTGCTGGCTTCGTCGCTGTTCCTGATCGGCACGGCAATGATCTACGGGGTCACCGGGACCCTGAACATGGCCGACCTGGCGATGAAGATCCCCCTGGTGCCGGAAGCCGATCGCGGCCTGCTGCATGCCGGCACGGCGATCCTGGCCATCGCCTTCCTGGCCAAGGCCGGGATGTGGCCGCTGAACTTCTGGCTGGTGCCGGCCTATTCCTCGGCCAGCGCCCCGGTGGCGGCGCTGTTCGCCATCATGACCAAGGTCGGGATCTACACCGTGCTGCGCCTGTGGACCCTGCTGTTCTCCGGGCAGGCCGGGGCCTCGGCCTACTTCGGCAACCAGTGGCTGATCTACGGCGGCCTGGCGACGATCTTCTGCGCCGCCCTGGCGATTCTTCCGGCCCAGCGCCTGGAGCGCATGGCCAGCCTGAGCATCCTGGTGTCGGCGGGCATCCTGATCGCGGTGATCGGCTTCGCCCAGCCGGCGCTCACCGGCGCGGCGCTGTTCTACCTGTTCAGCTCGACCCTGGCGCTGTGTGCGCTGTTCCTGCTGGCGGAGTTGATCGAGCGCTCGCGCTCGGCGGTGGAAGTGCCTCTGGAAGACGAAGGCGAAATCCTGCCGCGGCCCATGGAAACCCTTCCCCCGCCCCGGGGCAGCAACCTCGACGACGAACAGCAAGTGGTGGTCGGCCAGGTGATCCCCTGGACCATGGCCTTCCTCGGCCTGAGCTTCATTGCCTGCGCCCTGCTGATCATCGGCATGCCGCCGCTGTCGGGCTTTATCGGCAAGCTCAACCTGATCGCCGCCCTGCTCAACCCGACGGGCCTGGGAACCAGCAGCGACACGCCGATCCCGCTGGCGGGCTGGATTTTCCTGGTGCTGCTGATCCTCTCCGGCCTGGCCTCGCTGATCGCCTTTGCGCGCCTGGGCATCCAGCGTTTCTGGAGCCCGGAGGAGCGACCTTCACCGGTGTTGCGGCGTCTGGAATGCGTGCCGATCGTGGCGTTGCTGGGGCTCTGCGTGCTGCTCAGCTTCAAGGCCGAGCCGCTGCTGCGCTTCACCCAGGCCACCGCCGACAGCCTCAATCATCCGGAGCACTATGTGATGGCGGTACTGGGCACCCGCACCGTGCTCAGCCCTGAGTCCAAGGCCACCCAGGCGGCGGAGGTGCAACCATGAAGCGTCTGTTCCCTGCCCCCTTCCTGTCCCTGGCGCTGTGGCTGCTGTGGCTGGTGCTGAACCTGTCCATCAGCCCCGGCAATCTGCTGCTGGGGGCCACCCTGGGCTTTCTCGCACCGCTGCTGATGCGCCCGCTGCGGCCGCTGCCGATCCGCATCCGCCGCCCCGGCACCATCCTGCGGCTGTTGCTGCGGGTAGGCTGCGATGTGCTGGTCTCCAACCTGATCGTGGCCTGGGGCGTGCTCAACAACGGGCGCCGGCCGGTGCGCTCGGCCTTCGTCAAGATCCCCCTGGACCTGCGCGACGCCAACGGCCTGGCGGCGCTGTCCACCATCACCACGGTGGTGCCGGGCACGGTCTGGTCCGAGCTGTCCCTGGACCGCAGCATCCTCTTGCTGCACGTCTTCGATCTGCAGGACGAAGGGCAATTCATCCAGCACTTCAAGGCGACCTACGAGCGCCCGCTGATGGAGATTTTCGAATGAGCGTGCTGTTGACCAACGCGATCCTGCTGAGCCTGTTCCTGTTTTCCCTGGCCATGGTCCTGACCCTGGTGCGCCTGTTCAAGGGCCCCTCGGCCCAGGACCGGGTCCTGGCCCTGGACTACCTGTACATCCTGGCGATGCTGATGATGCTGGTGCTGGGCATCCGCTACGCCAGTGACACCTACTTCGAGGCGGCGCTGCTGATTGCCCTGTTCGGCTTTGTCGGCTCCTTCGCCCTGGCCAAATTCCTTCTGCGCGGCGAGGTGATCGAATGAACAGCCTGGAACAACTGCCCCTCTGGGTGGAGGTCCTGGTGGCCGTGCTGCTGGTGATCAGCAGCGTCTTCGCCCTGATCGGTGCCCTGGGCATCCTGTGCATGAAGAGCTACTTCCAGCGCATGCACCCGCCGGCCCTGGCCTCAACCATGGGCTCCTGGACCGTGGCCCTGGCCTCGATCCTGTATTTTTCAGCCCTCAAGTCCGGGCCGGTGCTGCATGCCTGGCTGATTCCGATCCTGCTGTCGATCACGGTGCCGGTCACCACCCTGCTGCTGGCCCGCGCGGCGTTGTTCCGCAAGCGCATGGCCGGTGACGATGTACCGGCAGAGGTCAGCAGCAAACGCAACGAAAGCGGCAACTGAGCGCACCACCCCATGCAGGAGCCGGCTTGCCGGCGAAGAGGCCTTTGAGCCTTGCAGCGAATCGGCTAGCGCCTTCGCTGGCAAACCAGCTCCTACACCAGCCAGCGCCCACAGTGGGCGGGCTTGCCCTTCAGGCCCAGGCCAGCACCAGCAGCCCGGCACCCAGTACCACGCACAGCGGGGAATAGAACAGGGTGTCGAGACGGGCGAACTTCGAGTCGCGCACTTGCTTGAAGAACCCAACCAGCTCGGAGTCGCCAATGGCCCGGGCGAACATCAGCAAGGCAATGGCGCTGATCACCCATTGCAGGGACGGATGGGTCACGGTCGGCAGGTAGAGCCCAACCCGCAGGCAGACCAGCATCGCCACCAGCAACAGCCCCACCGCCACCAGCAAGGTGGCCAGGGCCGGAGGGTGAAAGGCCGGTTGGCTCTGCCCGGGAACCGGCCCCGGCACTTGGGGGATCACCGCGTCGCTTCCGCGCTTGCCACCGGCGGCCCAGTACAGATGGATCAGGCTGATGAACAGAAAAGTGCCGGACATCCCCTGAGCGAGCAGAAGATTCATGTTCAGACGTCCTTGTAAAAAAGTCGTAAAGAGAATGGACTCGATTGCTGGTTTTTGTAAGTACGTTCGTCGCCTTCGATGATAAAGTGCCGCCCCATGAAATTGACCCGCTCCGATCGCTCGCTCGTTGCCTGGATGCTCTATTGCTGCGTCCTGTTCAACGTGTTCGCCTGCAGCATCGGCCACGGGCAGATGCTCGGCATGCAGCTCAACGGCATCGGCGGGCAGTTCTGCAGCATTGATCCCAACACCCAAGCCCCCCTGCAGCAGCCGGCCGACCAGGACTCCCTGCCCACCCTGTCCAAGGCCTTCGGTTGCCCGTTGTGCTCCACCGGCGGCATGGGCCCGGCACTGAACTCCAGCGTCACCCTGGCGCTGTTGCCCCAACCCCAGGCGCCGCCGCTGGCGCGCCAGTTCCAGCCCCACTTCCCTACCCGTTTCACCTGGCCCGCCGCCCATCCTCGGGCACCGCCCTACGCCTGATTCTTGCTCGTGCTCGACCCGCCCATTGCGCTGCTGCGCGGCGCGCTTTCGTGGGCCTTTTCCTAGTCAAGAATTCAGGATGCATGCATGAAACACCTTCCTTTACTGGCGAGCCTGCTGGCCTGCCTGTCCGTCAACGCCTGGGGCAAATCCGGCCTGGAGCTGGCCCCTACCACCGTTAACGCCGAAGAGGCAGACGTTGAACCCGGCCTGTCCCTGGAGCAGTCCAGCGGCATGGCCTCGCGTTTGGGCCTGAGCCTGCGGGAAACCCCGGCCTCGGTGGCGATCGCCAGCCGCCAGGACATCGAACGACGGGGTGCCCAGACCTTCCAGGACGCCGCCAACGCCCTGCCCGGGGTCAATGCCAGTGCACCACCGGGGTTCGGCGGCTTCATCTCCTACCGCGGCTTCACCAGCAGCCAGATCACCCAGATGTTCAACGGCATCAACGTCGCCACCGGCCTGGCACGGCCGGTGGACGCCTGGATCTATGACCGGGTGGAACTGGTGGGCGGCCCCTCGTCGCTGATCAATGGCGCCGGCTCCGTGGGCGGCTCGCTGAACTACGTGACCAAGCTGGCGGACCGCCGCGAACAGGCGGCCGAGGGCCTGCTCAGCTACGGCAGCTACGACACCACGCAAACCGCTTTCGGGGTCAATCACGCCCTGAGCCCGGCGGGTGCCGAGGTGCAGCACTACGCGCGCTTCGACGTCAGCCACAACACCAGCAACGGCTACATCGACCGCCAGGAGCGCGATGCCTGGAGCCTGGCCTTCTCCCTGCTCAGCGACTTGACCCCTGACCTATCCCACACCCTGGCGGTGGAATACCAGGACGAGCACGAAGACAGCCCCTACTGGGGCACCCCGGTGCGCAACCCCAAGGCCGGCGAGCTGAAGATCGACAAGCACCACCGCTTCAACAACTACAACGTCGCCGACGGCCTGTATGAACAGCGCACAGTGTGGCTGCGCTCGATCATCGACTACCGGATCAACCCCAGCACCAGCCTGCGCAACACCCTCTATCACCTGGACAGCCAGCGCGACTACCGCAACCTGGAGACCTACCAGTACAGCCCCGACAACAGCCGGGTGAACCGCTCCACCGCCTATCTGGTGCGGCACCAGGGCCAGCAGGACGGCAACCAGTTCGAACTGCGTCATGACGATCAACTGTTCGGCCTCGACACCACCTGGTCCGGGGGTTTTGAGTACAAGGTCAACAGCACCACCAACTCACCGTGGAACGTGCCGGCCAACAACAGCGTGGACCCCGGCAACTTCCAGCCGGGGTACTTCTACGACCTGAAGGGCACCCGCCAGAGCTGGGTCAAGGACAAGACCAACCAGGTCACCACCCGCGCCCTGTTCGTCGAGAACCGCCTGGCCCTGACCGACGAGCTGTCCCTGCTCAGCGGCCTGCGCTATGACGCCATCGACCTGGACGTGACCAACCACCGCGTGATCACCGCCAGCAACCCGCGGCATCTCAAGCGCAGCTGGGAGCCGGTCACCGGGCGCCTGGGGCTGACCTGGCAGTTCCTGCCCAGCGCCAACGTCTACGTGCAATACAGCACGGCCGCCGAACAGCCCAGCGGCACCCAGAACTTCGAGGTGTCCACCGGCAAGCAATGGGAAGTGGGAAGCAAGTTCGACTACCTGGACGGACGCGGCTCGGCGACCCTGGCGGCCTACCGCATCGAACGCAAGGACTTTGCCGTCACCGATCCCCTGGACCCGGCCAACAGCATTCCCGTGGGCCAGCAGACCTCCAGGGGCATCGAGCTGGCCAGTTCCCTGCGGGTCACCCCCAAGCTGCTGGCGGAAGCCAACTTCGCCTGGGTCGACGCCGAATATGACGCGTTCAATGAGAAGGTGGCCAGCGGCGCGGTGGTCTCGCGCAAGGGCAACACCCCGACCAACGTCCCCGAGCGGGTGGCCAACCTGTGGCTGACCTATGACCTGGCCCCAAGCTGGCAGACCGGCGTCGATGCCCGCTACGTGGCCTCGGTGTACGCCGACAACGCCAACACCCTGACGCTGCCGGCCTACACCCTGTACGGCAGCTTCCTGCGCTACCAGGTCGACAGCCACACCACCGTCACCGGCCGGGTACGCAACCTGACCAACGAGGTCTACGGCAAGTTCGCCCATGTCTCCCCGGCTTACTACCTGGGCACCCCGCGCACCTTCGAACTGGCGGTGCAGACCCGCTTCTGACCCGCCTTGGGGGCCTCTTCGCCGGCAAGCGGCGCCTACGGGAACATCGCGCGGTGTCAGGGCGACCCTAGGAGCTGGCTTGCCAGCGAAGGCGTCGCCATGGACGGTGCAAGGCCTGCGGGCCCTTTCGCCGGCAAGGCGGCTCCTACAACAGGGCGGCGGCGACTTTGGCGGCGACGTCCTGGGGCACCCAGTTGCGCCAGAGATCAGGATGCTGCTTGAGGAAGGCCCGGGCCGCGTCACGGGGCGTGCTGTGGTTTTCGCTCATCTGCGCCAGGGCCTGGTTGAGGGGCTCGATGGGCAGCTCGACCTGGCTGAAGAAGCTCACCAACTGCGGGTACTGCTTGTGGAATGGCGCAGACACGCCGATGGACAGTTTCGAGGCCAGGGAACGGGTTGGACGCGGGTTGGGGTTGCTGGCGTCGGTCAGGGTCTTCCAGGCCTCGGCATCAAAGGGCGGCTCTTGTAACTGGACCAGTTTGAAGCGCCCCAGCAGCGGCGTCGGTGACCAGTAGTAGAACAGGATCGGTTTGCCCCGACGGATCGACGAGCTGATCTCCGCATCCAGGGCTGCGCCGGAGCCACTGCGGAAGTTCACGTAGCTGTCCTCCAGGCCATAGGCTTTGAGCTTCTGCTGGTTGACGATCTCCGAGGTCCAGCCAATCGGGCTGTTGAGGAAACGCCCCTTGGTCGGACTCTCCGGGTCCTTGAACACCTCCTTGTAGCGCGCCAGGTCGGTGACGCTGCGCAACTCCGGCGCCAGGGCCGCGATGCCCTTGGCGGGATCACCCTTGATCACGTACTCCGGCACCCACCAGCCTTCGGTAGCGCCCTTGACCGTGTCCCCCAGGGCCAGCACCTTGCCTTCGGCCTCGGCCTTGACCCACACCGGGCTGCGCCCCGCCCACTCTTCGCCAATCACCTGGATATCGTTGTTGGCCAGGGCGGTTTCCAGGGTGATGGTGGTGCCAGGCAGTGTATCGGTGGGCAGGCCATAACCCTTCTCGACCACGATCCGCAGGATCTCGGTGATCAGGCTGCCGCTCTCCCAGTTCAGGTCGGCGAAGTGAATCGGCGCGGAAGCCGCCGCCACCGGTGGCGCGTTCAAGGCGGCAAGGGCCAACAGGCTGCTGGCCAGCAGCGCTCGAATTCCTTTCATGGGTGCACCTCTCGGATCAGGATCAGGACCAAAGGGACACGCCACGCAAAGCTGCCAGGCCCCTGAAGCATTCAGTCAACTGACTGTAGTAGAGGTTCCATATTTTCAACCGGGGGCGCGGCCCGGATCGACCATCAAGGGTCCGCCGGCTCCTGCAGCCGCTGCAACTCGCGGCGCACCATGCTGGCGTATGCCGCCGGGCGCAGGTGGTACAGCTGGCCGGCCACCCAGTTCAGCCAGGCGCCCTGCAAGCGCGCCTTCTCGGCGAACAGGCGTTGAGCTTCGTCACACGCGGCCTGCTGGTGCTGCTGGTGAAACTCGGCGCGGCTCTGGCTCATTACTCGCTGGCCTTGAAACTCACCAGTTCGCCCTTGCGGAATTTGGCCGCCTTGGCGCTGACTGCCTTGAGGGTCTTGCTCAAGCCTTCCTGCAATTGCTCGTTGGCGGCGAAGACCATCACCACCGAGTGACCTTCCTTGAACACAATCCCCTGCCCCAGCGGACTGCTGACAAAGGCATAGTCGCCCAGGCCGTATACCGTCAGCTTGATCTCGCGAAAGCGGATCTCCAGCTTGCCGCCTTCCCGGCTGGGCAGTACAGCAGCGCGAAAATGATCGCCCACCTTGAGCTCCAGCCGAGGCTTGTCGTCCACCACCAACGCGCTCTCGGTATCGATCTCGGCGATGTAGATGCCTTCGGCGGACTGTTCGGTGATGTAGACAAAACGAGATTGGAACTGCTTGACCAGCTTTGCGCGCAAATCACCCAAAACGAACAACGCATGCATTTCAAGATTACTTACTGCCAAGGAACACTCCCCGATACTCAAAAGGGTGCCGTCCGAGGAAAAACGGACAGCACAAAAAACCGCCATGACGGCGTGATCACCCCAATCAGTTACCCCAAAAAACACTCAAATGCAGCGGGTACTCCAGGCCACGGCGTTAACGCCGGCGCTGAGCAGCGGGCATTTCGCCGAAGCATCAGGCACAGGTCAAAGGCTGTAGGAGTAGGCTCTGACACCCCGAAAAGTGTGGCGGCGAGCTATCTGGGGCGGGTACTGAAACAGGCCGGAAAGCCGGATATACCCTGAGATTGAATCCCCGGATCGGCAGCCACTTCGGGTTGCAGAAGCAATTCTAGAGCAACTTTGTGCATTTCGACCATTTAAAGCGAGCGATTCATGACTGCACGGCCATTCATTAGTACAAAGACTAATGTTGCTCATCAGCGGGTAATGTTGCCCGCAGTCGTCACACAAGGCCCGGCATTCTAACCAGTAACACTCTGGTGCAGTGATCTGGATTGGCGGATTGAAGCGTAAGAAAGTTCACTTTAGTGCCTCAGAACAATCTCTACCTAAAACCGCAATGACATAACTCAGCCCGTCGCAACGCAACAACTGCCATACTCCCTCGCTGGTTGAGCGCTCGCGGTACGGGCGCTCAAGCACTCACTCATCTCCAAGGGAAGGCTAGAAGTGACCGAACTAGATATTGGCGAGTTTTTCATTCGTGGCGAGTGCAGAGAAGTCGAAGGCGAATTCCAGGCCGTGATTGCCATGCGCGCCAAACCTCCACTGACCCAGATCACCTTCCACCAGGTGGAACGCGACCGCTGGTTCAAGACCTCCGAAGAAGCTGCAGCGGCGGCCAGGGAATCCGCCAAGGCCCTCAAGCTGGCCATTGACCAGGGCGCCCTGAACGCCTGATACCTGCCACAGCGCGCCGCCCGGGAACCCAGCGGCGCCCCCGTGACCCAGGCGAGATCCGTTTAAGAGCATCATGATGATTAACTTAACACCAGCGACTCGCCTTCGGGCCCTGCCTGCAACAGCCTGAATCCAGACATCCGCCCCAACCGATCAAGCCTCTATCTGCCGCCCAAGCATCAAGCCGAATGCTGGAATGCATGGCGCCCAGGCCGGCACTGCGCCAGTTTCGCCTGCCAGGCCTGCCGGCACTCCTCGGCCTCGACGCGGCTGGCAAAGGCAGTGCCACGTTGTTCGCCATTGACCAGCACCACCCAGCACGCCTTGCGTCCCAGGTCCCGCAGCATGGGTGGAACACCACTGCCGATCATCACGGCTACATCAACTTTGCTGTGCATGGAGAACCTCCAGGAATTAGTTAGCTCCCTAACGATGTGAGCATACTAGTCAGTTCCCGGCGTCTGAAACAGTCACATCCTGCACAGCAGTCTTACGCCCCTGGTAACAATGTTCTCAGCCCTTGCGCTGGGGCGGCGCCTGCTCGGGCTTGTAGCCCAGGCGCAACCCGCCCCAATGCCGCCCCTGGACCCAGATCGGCACCGACAAGTCGTGCATCAGTTCGCCGGTATCGCGGGTATAGGTTTGCAGCAACAGCGGTTGTTGGTGACTGCCACAACGAATGCCGGTGCGATCGGCGAACTTGCGCTTGCTGCGGTTATGCAGGTTGTCCGCCACGGGATCGCCGCTCAACGGCTGGGAGAAGGCCAGGTTGTGGGTCGGTACATAACCCTCCTGGGTACAGGCGATGGCGAACACCAGGCCGTCGTGGCGCGGCAGCAGGGATTCCTGGATCGGCGGCAGCACCTGATCGGTGTAGCGGTCGAAACGGGTCTGGTACCTGGCCGGATCGGTGTTGGCGATCAACTGGTAATGGCGGTCGAACAGGTCGTCGAGGCTGATGCGGTTCTGCGCCAGGTCGGTCTCGAACTGCTCGGCAATACGCCGGGCGCCTTCACGGGCCAGGTCATAGATGCGCTGGTGGTAATCATCAAGCCCCACAGCCGCCAGACGCTCACTGATGGTTTCCGCCTGCCCTTCCATCTGCACCGCCGCCTGAGCCAGGCTGCGGGTCTGCTGATCGCTGACCGCCAGGTCGCTGCGCATCTGCTCCACGGCATGGAACAGGCTGTCCAACTGTTCGCGGTTGGTCTCGGCGCCCCGGGCGATCTCGCTGACCTGGCCTTCCACCCCTGCTGCCAGACGGGCGATGTTGTCCAGGTGCCGACCGGTGTGTTCCACCTGCTCCACCCCCAGGTTCAGGTCGTCGGACAGCTGACGGATCTGCTCCACTACATCGCTGGTGCGTTGCTGGATATCGGCCACCATCACCCCGACCTCATCGGTGGCCGTAGCGGTGCGCCCGGCCAGCCCGCGCACCTCGTCGGCGACCACGGCAAAACCCCGTCCGTGCTCCCCGGCCCGGGCGGCCTCGATAGCGGCATTCAGGGCCAGCAGATTGGTCTGGCTGGCGATGGACTGGATCACCAGGGTCACCCGCTGGATCTCTTCGCTGCGCTGGCTCAAGGCCTCGATCAGCTCGCGGCTGCCACTGGCCCGCTCGCTCAGGGAGTGCATGCGACTGATGGACTCCCCCAGCACCGTGCGCCCTTCGGCGCTGCTGGCGTGGGCCTCACTGGCCGCCTCCAGGGCTTGCCGGCTGAGTTGCGAGGTGGCCTGTTCGGTCTTGATCATCACTTCGGCGTTGCCGACGATGCGCGCCGCGGCATCCAGCTGGGATTGCAGCTTGCCCGCCAGTTGCGTCACCGAATAGGCCACGCCAGCGGCAGACAGGGCGTTATGGGTGGTGCTGTAGGACAGGTCGCGGGTCAGCGAGGACAGCTCGCTGTCGGCCGTTGTCGCCGGCGCCTCGGGCACCTTGCGGCTTCTCAGCCGGGGCAGCCAGACCACCAGCACCGCCAGGGGCAGGCACAGGTACAGCGGCCAGTCACCCAGTGCCTGGCCACCCAGCAAGCCCATCAAGGCCGCGCTCTGCAAAGTCGGCGCCCACCAACGGACGGCGGGTGTTGCTGCCAGCGGTTGCGCGATCGGCACCGCTAGAGATCCTTCTCTTGACATGTTTAGCACCCCACATCGTTCTAATTATTTTCGGCATTAGACGCCACTAGAAGGCCATTATCCATGGTCCCTTAGTCGGGGGTTTGCAGTAGATCAAGGGAATGAGCGGGTATGGAGTCGTACCCGAAAAAACAAAGCCCCCGCTGTGGCGGGGGCTGGCGATCAGGCTTGACGCTGATGCTTGTCGATCTGCTCGTGGCGCTCTTGGGCTTCGATGCAGTACTTGGTGGTTGGGCTGATCAGCAGGCGCTTGAGGCCGATCGGCTCGCCGCTGTCATCGCACCAGCCGAAGCTGTCGTCACTGATCCGGCCCAGGGCCTGCTCCAATTGCGGCAGCATGCGCTGGTCACGATCAATGGCGTTGACCAACCAGGTGCGCTCTTCTTCGACGGAAGCGGCGTCGGCCGGGTCAGCCGGGGTGTCCAGGCTTTCAATGGCGATCCGGTTCTGTTCGATGCGCTCGTGGGTTTCCACCTTCATGGCTTGCAACAGGTCGCTGAAAAAAGCGTGCTGCTCGGCATTCATGTAGTCATCCGCCGGCATGGCCAGCAACTTTTCCTTGGTCATTGATTTCTCTATAAAAAATACGTGCATTAAGGCGAATTCAAACTGTTTCCGGTTGACCCGTCAGGTCATCAGAAAGGCGCCATACCTTCCAAGCGCCACCCGGCACTCAATTTACGAGGGGCGGCAGTCTAAGGCCGGTTTGAGGGCGCAGCAACTGAAATGACAGCGAATCTGTCTGACAAACCGCACAAAGCCCGCAATTGCGGGCTTTGGTGGCGCTTGTCAGAGTGCTTTTATAACAAAAAATTCCATACGAGCAGGTCTTTTAGAAGACAAACGGCAGTACCGGACGGCGGATTCGGAGCCTTTTCCCCCGTTTCTCCGCCGCAAAAACCAACGTGCCGGCGAACAGTCCCGTCCGTTGTACCTCATCTTGTGGGCGCCTTCGCTGGCCAGCCGGCGCCGACAACAGAATGGTGGATCAGCGCTTGAGCTTGCGCTTGTTGCGGTACTGGTCAATGACCACCGCCACCACGATGATCAGGCCCTTGATGATGTCCTGGATGTAGGCATCCACGCCGACAAAAGTGAAGCCGCTGGCCATGACGCCAAGAATCAGCGCGCCGATCACCGTGCCGGTGATCCGCCCCACGCCACCGGCCAGGCTGGTGCCGCCGATCACGGCCGCGGCAATCGCATCCAGTTCATAGGACATGCCCATCCCCGCCTGCCCGGTGGCGGCCCGCGCCGAGGCCACCACCCCGGCCAGCCCCGCCAGCAACCCGGCGATGCTGTAGACGATCACCAGATGGCGCTTGACGTTGATCCCCGAGGTGCGCGCCGCCTGCATGTTGCCGCCGATGGCGTAGGTGTATTTGCCGTACTTGGTGTAGCGCAAGGCGATGTGGAAGATCACCGCCACTACCAGGAAGATGATCACCGGCATCGCCCCGTGACCGATGGCGGTGTAGGAATCGGACAGCATGCTCACCGGCTGGCCTTCGGTGTAATAGCGGGCCAGGCCGCGGGCCGACACCATCATGCCCAGGGTGGCGATAAAGGGCGGAATACCAGTGATGGCGATGATGCTGCCGTTGATCGCCCCCGCCAGCAGGCCCACCCCCAGCCCGGCCACCACCGGTATCCACACCGGCAAGTCGGTCAGGGACGGAAACACTGCACGGGCAAAGTCCGAGGTCTGGGCCAGGCTGGCGGCAATCATCGCCGACAGCGCCAGCACCGAGCCCGAGGACAGGTCGATGCCCGTGGTGATGATCACCTGGGTCACGCCGATGGCCAGCAGGCCGATGATCGACACCTGGAGGATCATCAGCACCAGGCGCTGGGAGTTCATCAGGAAGCTCTGGTCACGCACGATCCAGCCGAACAGCTCGAAGACCAGGCCGATGCCGATCAGGACCAGAAAAATACTCAGTTCGGTGGGAAGGCGCCGGCGCGTTCTAGCGGGCGCCGCGGCCGGTTTGTTTTCAGACATCACGTTCATAACCACTCACCTTTGTTAGTGCCTGGCCGCGGCGAATCACAGCGCCGCCGACCGCCATCGATTGAAGAATCAGTGCACCACCGACATTCCTGACGCCAATTGCATCACCCGTTCCTGGGTCGCCTCGCTGCGGTCGAGGGTGCCCATGAGTTCACCTTCGTGCATGACCATGACCCGGTCGCTCATGCCCAGCACTTCGGGCAGCTCCGAGGAAATCATGATCACCGCCATGCCTTCGCTGGCGAGGAAGGAGATCAAGCGGTAGATCTCGGCCTTGGCCCCGACGTCGATACCCCGGGTCGGCTCATCAAGGATCAGGATGCGCGGGTTGGTCATCAGCCAGCGCGCCAACAGGGCCTTCTGCTGATTGCCCCCGGACAAGGTATCGATGCATTGCTCCAGGGAAGGGGTCTTGACCCGCAGCTTCTTGCACATGTCCTCGCACAGGGCACGCAAGGCCTTCTGCTGGACAAAGCCGCCGCCGGCGTAATGCGGCAGCACCGCCACTTCCATGTTTTCCAGGACCGACAGGCACGGGAACAGCCCGCTGAGCTTGCGATCCTCGGTCAGCAGGGCAAAGCCCTTCTCGATCGCCTGGTGCGGGTCGCTGATGCGCAGGGCCTGGCCGTCGAGAACCATCTCGCCGCCGTCGCAGGGGGTGATACCGAACAGGGTCTCGGCAACATTGGTCCGGCCCGAGCCCATCAGCCCGGCGATGCCGAGGATCTCCCCGGCATGCAGGTCGAAGGACACCCTGTCGAACACCCCGTCCAGGCGCAGGTCGCGGACCTGGAGCAGCAGGTCGCCGACAGGGTTCTCGCGCTGGGGAAACAGCTGGCTCAGCTCGCGCCCCACCATCATCGAGATCAGGCTGTCGCCGTCCAGGCTGTCGGCCCGTTGCAGGCCGATATAGGCACCGTCGCGGAACACCGCCACTTCATCGGCGATGGCGAACACTTCGTTCATTTTGTGGGTGATATAGATGATGCCCTTACCCTGGGCCTTGAGGTCGGCAATGATCGAGAACAGGTGCGCCACTTCCTTGTCGGTAATGGCCGAGGTCGGTTCGTCCATGATCAGCACGTCGGAGTCGTAGGACACCGCCTTGGCGATCTCCACCATCTGCCGCTCGGCAATGCTCAGGTTGCCCACCTGCTCCTCGGGGTCGAGGTTGATGCGCAGGCGTTCCAGCAACTGCGCGGTGCAGCGGTGCATGGCGCGGTGATCGATCATGCGCAGGCCGTTGAGCTGCTCACGGCCGATCCAGATGTTCTCGGCAATGCTCATGTGCGGCATCAGGTTGAGCTCCTGATGGATCATGGCGATGCCCGATTGCAGGGCCTGCAGGGGCGTTTCGAACACCACTGGCCGGCCCTTGAGGCGCAGCTCGCCGGCGTCCGGCTGATAGATGCCAGCGATGATTTTCATCAGGGTCGACTTGCCGGCGCCGTTCTCGCCCATCAGCGCCAGCACCGTTCCCGGGCGTACCCGCAGTTGCACATCGGACAGGGCGACCACACCGGGAAAGCCCTTGCTGACGTTGATCACCTCCAGCAGATAGGGTTCTTCAATCGATGTGGCGGCAGGCAAGATACCCGCCAGCGGGGTGCTCGAGGCAGTCGCGCTAGAGAACATGATCAGGTACTCCATCGGCAAGGCCGCCCGAGGCCGCCTTGCCACTTATTACTTATTGTTGTTAGAGCCTGTTCTTCTGGAACAGCTCTGGAAGGTGAGCGGCGTTACTTGAACTGGTCGACGTTGTCCGGGGTGATCAGCCGATACGGAACCCACACCGCCGGCTCTACCGGCTCATGCTTGATCATCTTCACCGCGGTATCGATGGAACCGTCCGCCTGGCCCTTGGCGTCTTGGAACACCGAGAGCGCCAATTCGCCCTTCTTCACCGCACGCAGGCCATCCGGAGTGCCGTCGACACCGGCGATCAGCACACTGCCCTTCTCGACTCCGGCCTGCTTCAGCGCCATGGCGGCACCAATGGCCATTTCATCGTTGTTGGACACCACCGCGTCGAACTTGCGGCCCTGGGTCAGCCAGTCGTTGACCAGGGTCATGCCCTTGTCCCGCAGCCAGACCCCGGTCTGTTCCTGGTCGACCTTGATCCCCGGGTACTGGGCCAGCACCTCCTTCACTCCCTTGGTGCGGTTGGTGGTGGAGTTGTTCGCCAGGTCGCCCAGCAGGATCACGATGTCGCCCTTGCCGCCCATCTTGTCGGCCAGGTACTGCATCTGCATTTTCCCGGCTTCCAGGTCGTTGGAGGCCACAGTGACCACGCCCTTGGGCAGGTTCAGGTCATCCGGGCGGCGGTTGACGTACACCAGGGGGATGCCGGCCTTCACCGCGGCCTCGGTGATTTTCTTAGTGGCGGCGGTGTCCACCGGGTTGACCACGATCGCGTCGACTTTCTGGCTGATGAAGTTCTCGACCTGGCTCAATTGCTTGACCACATCGCTGCGGGCGTCTTCGAACTGCAGCTTGACGCCATCGGGCAGGGACTTGGCTTTCTGATCCATCGACTCGCGCAGATAGGTCAGCCAGGTGTCATCGAACTGCGACATGCTCACGCCGATCTTGATGTCGGCGAAGGCGGCCCCACTGGCCAGCAGCATCGACAGTGCAAGCGAGGCAAAACGGATCTTGGTGTTCATCACAGGTCTTTCTCCACATTCTTGTAGGTTTTATGGATAAAGCGCAGAAACCACTCAGAGCGACAGATGCACGATGGGGGCACCGGGTACGCAGCACAGCAGTGAACCGTTGCGTTCTACACACAGAAAGCCGAGGCAGGTCAGGAGGACGGCAGAGCGGCTGGGCCGAGGCGAAGCGGAGGTTGGCGCGGGCGAGCTGCGAAATCGCGAACGTAGAGCGAGGATGGTGCTAGTGAAGGTTTTCATCGACGGTACCTGTTGTTTTTGTGGGTCGGTCCGCACGCCTCTCATGGTTTGCTTGAGGGCGTGCGACCTAGCGAGTCGGCAACCTGAAAATGACTTTATTGGAAAATAATTTCTACATCAACTCATTTTAGAATTTTATTCTAAATCAGTTAAAGCCTTGAAAATCCTGGCCCCGTGGCGAATGTGCGCCCAAGCCCAATGGGGGCGCGCCCGGGGAAAACCCGGGCGGCGGTTCAGCGGCGCCCAACCGGAGGCGCCCCCCGCAAATCCCCCCGGGCGGGCCCGGTACAAGGTCAGGCGTAGAAGCCCGGGCGCTCAGGCAGCTCGATCTTGACGATCTGGCCGCTGCCCTGCGCTTCGATGCAGGCATCGGCCGCCACGGCGGCGGCAAAGCCGTCCCAGGCCGAGGGCCCGCCTACCTGGCCGGCGCGCACGCCGTCGATAAAGGCCTGCAACTCCACGTCATAGGCGGCGATAAAACGGTCCTTCCAATCCATCAGGATGGCGTTGGACAGCTTGGCTTCGCTGCGCAATTGCACCTGGGACGGCTCCGGCAGCCTGGCGATACCGCTCTCCCCCACCACTTCGCACTGGATGTCGTAGCCGTACTGGCAGTTGACGAACACCTCGACGTCGATGCGCGTGCCACGGGCGGTTTCCAGCAGCACGATCTGCGGGTCGCGCAAGTGGGCCAGGGCCTTGCTGGTCTTGCGCGGGAACACCACCTGCACCGACACATAATCGTCAGCCAGCAGCCAGCGCAGTACGTCCAGCTCATGGATCAGGGTGTCGGTGATGGCCATGTCGGTCTTGTAGTTCTCACCCACCCGCGGGTTGCGGTGGGCGCAGTGCAGCATCAGCGGCTCGCCGATCTGGCCGCTGTCGATCACCGCCTTCAAGGCCTGGTAACCGGCATCGTAGGGGCGCATGAAACCCACCTGCACCAGGCGCTTGCCGTGGGCGATTTCGGCCTCGACGATGCGCCGGCAGCCGGCGGCGGTCACCGCCAGAGGTTTTTCACAGAACACCGGCTTGCCTGCGGCAATCGCCGCCAGCACGAACTCCTCGTGGCTCGGGCCCCAGGAGGTGACCAGCACCGCCTCGACGTCCGCCGCCTTGATCAGCGCGTGGCCGTCCGGGTAGACCTCGGCGCTGAGCTTGAGGTCGCTGACCACCTTGGCCGCCGACGCCAGGTTGATGTCGGTGACCGCCACCACCTGGCTGCCCAGCAGGGTCTGGCTGCAACGACGGATATGATCCTGGCCGATGGCCCCGGTCCCGATAACGCCAAG
The DNA here is from genome assembly GCF_018390395.1 of Pseudomonas sp. RC4D1. NCBI lineage: Bacteria > Pseudomonadati > Pseudomonadota > Gammaproteobacteria > Pseudomonadales > Pseudomonadaceae > Pseudomonas > Pseudomonas sp. RC4D1. The sequence continues at coordinate 554,534 of NZ_JAHBAW010000003.1, read as the reverse complement.
TTTCAAAGACATGCAGATACTCCTGTTGTTGTTCGTTGCAGAGCAATCAGTACTGCCGGGCCTGGGCCAGGCGTTCATTAAGGATCTTGGCCGCCGCATCGGTGCGTTCGCTGGTGGACACCTGGGCCACGCACACCCGCCACCAGGACAGGTAGCTGTGGATCATGGTCTTGGGCAGGACCTTGATGTCGATCAGGGTCGATACCGTCTGGGTCCGGGCATCGGCCAGGGCCGCCAGCAGTTGCTCCTCAGTGCTGACCTTGTAGGTCTTGCAGCCGTAGGCGGCGGCGCTCATGGCGAAGTCCACCGGCACAAAGCCGCCGTCGAGCTTGCCGCTCTGCAGGTTGCGGTAGCGGAACTCGGTGCCGAAGCTGTCCATGCCGTGGCCCATCTGCAGGTTGTTGATGCAGCCGAAGGTCATGTTGTCCAGCAGCACCACGTTGATCTTGCGCCGCTCCTGGATCGAGGTGACCAGTTCCGAGTGCAGCATCAGGTAGGAGCCGTCGCCCACCAGGGCGTACACCTCGCGATCCGGCTCGGCGAGCTTGACCCCCAGGGCCGCGTTGACCTCGTAGCCCATGCACGAATAGCCGTATTCCACGTGGTAGGTATTGACCCCCTTGCTGCGCCAGCTGCGCTGCAGGTCGCCGGGCAGGCTGCCGGCGGCGGCGACGATGATGCCGTCCTCGGGCAAGGCCTGGTTGAGCAGCCCGAGCACCCGGCTCTGGGTCAGGCAGGAACCGGTCAACTCGATGAATTCGCGCAGCACCGCCGGGTCCATGTGGTCGTTGATCTCCGGGACAAAACCGTCGTCCTGGTATTGCACCTGATACACCCGGTCCACCTCGGCCTCCAACTGCGCCTTGGCCGCACTGATCTGTCCGTCCCAGGCCGCCCGATAGCCGCTGCGGCCCAGGGTTTCGCTCAGGGCCTGCAAGCCGGCGCGAGCATCGGCCAGTAGCTGCACACCCTCCATCTTGAGGCTGTCGCCAGGGCAGACATTGAGGTTGAGGAACGCCACCTCCGGGTGCTGGAACAGCCATTTCGACGAGGTGGTGAAATCGCTGTAGCGGGTGCCGATGCCGATGATCAGGTCGGCGTCCCTGGCCAGCAGGTTGGCCGCGAGGCAGCCGGTCTCGCCGATCCCGCCGACGTTCAACGGATGCTCGGAAACCACCGCGCTCTTGCCCGCCTGGGTTTCGGCAAAGGGGATGCCGAAGCGTTCGGCAAAGGCCTGCAACGCCCGGTTGGCCCCGGAATACTTGACCCCGCCGCCACAGATGATCAGCGGCTTGCGCTTGCCTTTGAGCAGCGCCAGGGCATCGCCGAGCATGGCCTCGGTGGCCGGGCGGCGGTCGATGCGATGCACGCGCTTGGCGAGGAAGGAATCCGGGTAATCGTAGGCTTCGCCCTGCACATCCTGGGGCAATGCCAGGGTCACGGCGCCAGTTTCCGCTGGGTCGGTGAGCACGCGCATGGCGTGGATCGCCGCGCTCATCAGTTGCTCGGGACGGTTGATGCGGTCCCAGTATTTGCTCACGGCCTTGAAGGCATCATTGGTGCTGATGCTCAGGTCATGGAACTGTTCGATCTGTTGCAGCACCGGGTCCGGCTGGCGGCTGGCGTAAACGTCCCCCGGCAGCAACAGCAAGGGAATCCGGTTGGCCGTGGCGGTGGCCGCCGCGGTCAGCATATTGGCCGCGCCGGGGCCCACCGAGGAGCTGCAGGCGTAGATCTTGCGCCGCAGGTGCTGCTTGGCGAAACCAATGGCGGCGTGGGCCATGCCCTGCTCGTTGCGGCCCTGGTGCACCACCAGGTCGCCACTGTCCTGCTCCAGGGCCTGGCCCAGGCCGAGCACGTTCCCGTGGCCGAAAATGGTGAAGACCCCGGCGATGAACTTGCTCTGGACCCCATCCACCTCGACGTATTGGTTATCGAGGAATTTCACCAGGGCCTGGGCCATGGTCAAGCGTGTCGTACTCATGGTTTGCACCTCATTCATGATGTGTAGCCAACGGCCCTGCCAAGACTCCCGTAGGAGCTGGCTTGCCAGCGAAAGCACCTTCGAGACTTGCGCCCCGCTGTGGGGCCCCTTCGCCGGCAAGCCGGCTCCTACATGAGGGCGGCGTCAAGTCAGGGATTGCTGCAGGTGGGCCATGCTCGCCCCGATCGCCTGCTGGATGTCCGCCAGCCCGTGCACGCTCTCGGCAAAAGGCTCGAACGACAGGTAGCCGCTGTAGCCACTGCTGCGCAAGGTGTCGATCTGCGCCACATTGCCGAGGATGTCCGCCTCGGCTACTAGTACCCGATGGCCGTCGCGAATGCGGTTGAGCGGCGCTTGGCGGTCCTCGACACCGGAGATGTGCACCAGCCCGGTCAGCTCGGGGAACAACTCACGCTCGCCGGCCAAGTGGTGGTGGAAGGTGTCGTGCACCAGGCGCAACACATCCAGGCCGCCGATGGCACGGATCGCCTCCACTGCCGTGCGCTTGTGGCGCAGCGCACATTCCTCAAAGCCCAGGGGCTCGATAAACCCCAGCAGGCCGTGATCCCGCAGAATCGGCGCCAGCTCGGTCAAAGCGCTGTGCAAACCGCTGCTGCGCTGGGCCTCAGTGCGCGGATCGGCAGGGTCATTGAGCGGGCACATCACCAGCCCCTCGGCGCCGCAGGCACGGGCATAGGCGGCAAGTTTCAGGACCTGCTGGCGACGCTCGTCGTTCCACACATCGAAGGGGTACAGGGCGTTGATCGACAACACCTTGATGCCCTGGGCCGCGCACAATTCGCGGACCAGCTGCGGCGGCGTGCCGTCCTCGATTTCCACGCCCGCAAGGTCGTTACGGAACTCAATGGCATCGACCTTCAGCGTCAGCGCCAGGTCGATAAACGCCGGCGGTGACAAACGCGGTGCAACCATACGATTCAGGGCGAAACGCAGGGGCTGGCTCATTCTTCTTGTTCTCCAAAATCCATCGCGTCGCGACCGTTACTTGGCCGTCGGCATGCTGAACTCCGGGCCCTTGGCGATGCTGTCGGGCCAGCGCTGCATCACGCTCTTGTAGCGGCTGTAAAAGCGCACGCCTTCCTCGCCGTAGGCATGGTGGTCGCCGAACAGCGAGCGCTTCCAGCCACCGAAGGAATGCCAGGCCATGGGCACCGGAATCGGCACGTTGATGCCCACCATGCCCACCTTGATACTGCGGGCAAAGGCCCGGGCCACGCCGCCGTCGCGGGTGAAACAGGACACGCCATTGCCGAATTCATGGGCGTTGATCAGCGCCACTGCGCTGGCAAAGTCGGGCACCCGCACAATGCCCAGCACCGGCCCGAAGATTTCCTGCTGGTAGATGCTCATCTGGGTGGTGACGTGATCGAACAGGGTGGCGCCGACAAAAAAGCCCTGCTCCGCCCCCGGCACCTTGAAGCCGCGACCGTCCACCAGCAGCTGTGCTCCCTGGGCCACGCCCTGGTCGATGAAACCTTCAACCTTGGCCTTGTGCTCGGCGGTCACCAGCGGCCCCATGTCGCTGTCGCCCTGCAAGCCGTTGCCGACCTTGAGCTGGTCGATGCGCGGCAGCAGCTTGGCGATCAATTCGTCGGCCACCTCGCCCACCGCCACGGCGATGGAGATCGCCATGCAGCGCTCGCCGGCCGAGCCGTAGGCCGCACCGATCAGTGCATCGGCGGCCTGGTCCAGGTCGGCGTCGGGCATCACGATCATGTGGTTCTTGGCCCCCCCCAGGGCCTGCACACGCTTGCCCCGGGCGCTGGCCTGCTGGTGGATGTACTCGGCAATCGGCGTCGAACCGACAAAGGAAATCGCCTCGATGTCCGGGTGCTGGAGCAAGCCGTCCACGGCGCTCTTGTCGCCCTGGACCACGTTGAACACCCCTTCGGGCAACCCGGCTTCGGTCAGCAGGCGCGCCATCAGCAGGCTGGCGGACGGGTCGCGCTCGGACGGTTTGAGGATGAAGCAGTTACCGGTGATCAGGGCGATGGGGATCATCCACAGCGGCACCATCACCGGGAAGTTGAACGGCGTGACCCCGGCGCACACGCCCAGGGGCTGGCGCAGGTTCCAGTTATCGATGCCGCCACCGATGTTGTCGCTGAAATCGGTTTTCAACAGGTTCGGCGCGCCACAGGCGTACTCGACGATCTCGATGCCACGGGTCACTTCGCCCATGGCGTCGGACAGCACCTTGCCGTGCTCGCGGGTGATGATCTGCGCCAGTTCCTTGTGGTGCTGGTCCAGCAGTTCCTTGAACTTGAACATCACCCGCGCGCGGCGCAGGGAGGACTGTTCGGACCAGGCGGGAAAGGCCTTCAGCGCCGAGGCCACGGCCTCGTCCACGGTCTTCTGGCTGGCCAGGGCGACGCGGGCCTGGACCGCACCCGTGGCCGGGTTGAACACCTGGCTGAAACGTTCGCCAGCGTCCTGCACCTGGCCGCCGATGTAATGACCTATTACCGGGGTATCGCTCATTGTTCTTGTTCTCCGTAAAGGGTTGCCGTCTGAGTTCGGGGCTTCAGAGATCCAGCAGCCAGCTGTGCTGCGGGTCGTTATGGAACTGCCAGACCCGCTTCGGCCCGGCCATGACGTTCAGGTAATAGGACTCGTAGCCGTAAGGCACGCTGACCGGGTGATAGCCCTTGGGCACCACCACCAGGTCGCTGTTTTCCACGGCCATGGCCTGGTCGATGCTGCGGTCGTCGGTGTAGACCCGCTGGAAGACAAAGCCCTGGGGCGGGTTGATCTGGTGGTAATAGGTCTCTTCCAGAAAACTCTGGTGCGGCAAGTCATCGGTGTCGTGCTTGTGCGGCGGGTAGCTGGAGGAATGCCCGGACGGCGTGCGCACCTCCACCACCAGCAGGGAATGGGCCGGCTCGCTGTCGGGCAGGATGTCGCAGACATAACGGGTATTGGCGCCCTTGCCGCGCACGCTGCGCTTGCACTGCTCCGGGCGGATCAGGCGCGCGCCGAGGCCAGCGGCGGCATCACCCGGGGCGGCACACAGGGCAATCTGCACCTCGCTCAAGGCGGTGACCTGGACCTGGCTGCCCGGCGGCAGGTAGGCGGCAAAGGGTGATTTGTCTTCGAACACCGATTGCCGGTCGCCCAGGTTGTCCCACTTGAAGGCGCCCTGGGGCGATTGGCCCTGCACATCGATGCGGCCGCTGAGCAGCACCAGGCAAAGCTCCTGGTCGCCGGCGCTGACCGGCAGGCTTTCCCCCAGGCTCAGGCGGTAGGCACTGAACCCCACGTATTCCAGGGCGCCCTCTGGCAGCTGGACCAGGGTCCGGCCCTTGGCCGCGCTTTTCACCAGCAGGTTCATTGGGCAGTACTCCTGCGTTGCAGAGCGGCGTCCAGCAGGGCCCGCAGGGTGTCGTAACCTTTTTTCGCGTAGACGTAGCTCGGCGCCACGGCCGGGTCCTGCTCGGCTTCCACCACCAGCCAGCCCTGGTAGTCGGCCGCCAGTAGCACATCGAGCAAGGCGGCAAAGTCGATGTCGCCATCACCGGGCACAGTGAAGGTGCCGTTGACGATGCAGTCCGGGAAGCTCCACAGGTTGTTGCGCGCCAGTTGCACCACCGGCTTGCGCACGTCCTTGAAGTGCACGTGGCAGACGCGGCGAATGTGCTTGCGCAGCACCTCCAAGGGTTCGCCGCCGCCCATGTAGCAGTGGCCCGAATCGAACAGCAGGCCGACTTCCTCGCCGGTCAGGCTCATCAGTTTGTCGATGTCTGCCGGGGACTCGACGTAGGCGCCCATGTGGTGGTGGTAGGCCAGGCGCACACCCTCAGACAGGGTGAAGCGCGCCAGCTCCGTGAGCTTGTCGGCGTAATCCTGCCAAGCCTGTTCACTGTGGAAGCGCGGACGCTCGATCAGGCGCACCGGTGAACCCTGGATCGAGTCGGCCACTTCGCCGTAGACCAGCACCGAGGCGCCGTTGCGTTTCAGCAGTTCGACGTGGCTGGCAATGGCGTCGATTTCCTGCGCCACCGAACGCCGGGCCAGGCGGCTGGAGTACCAGCCCGAGACCAGCGCCAGGTCATAAGGGCGCAACACATCGCCCACGCCCTTGGCGTCCTTGGGGAACTTGCCGTTGAGTTCAAAGCCTTGGTAACCGATGTCGCGGCCTTCGCTCAGGGCGGTGCTCAGGGGCGTTTCACCGCCCAAGGCCGGCAGGTCGTCGTTGCTCCAGGAGATCGGGTTGATGCCAATTCGGATAGCGGGCATGGCTGCACCTTTTGTTGTTATTCATGAAAGCGTGGAGTACGGCCTCGCACTCGTAGGAGCTGGCTTGCCAGCGAAGGCTCCGGCGAGCCTGGCACCAGGCTCAAGACCCTCTTCGCCGGCCAGCCGGCTCCTACTGGGAGCGGGCGCTGCGCCAGGCGTTGATCAGTTGTTCGAAGGTGCCCTGCACTTGCTGGATCAGGGTTTCGTCGTCGATCTCCCCCGCCAGCCACCCACGGCTCGGTTCCTGGAAAATCGTCCGGCCCACGGCAAAACCACGGCAAGTCTGGCTGTTGGCGGCTTGCCGGAAGCCCTCGGCCAGGCATTCGGCCGACGCATTCAGGCCCAGCAGCACCACGCCACGGCAGTACGGGTCACGCTCCTGGATCAACTCGTCGAGCTTTTGCCACTCCTCGGCCGACTGCGCCTCGATCTTCCACCACGCCGGGTAGATGCCCAGGTTGTACAGGCGCTTGAGGCTGCGGTAGAGCACCTCGGGATGGGCCCCGGGCAGGTCCTTGGGCGGGATGATTTCCAGCAGCAGCTCGTGGCCGCTGACCTGGGACGCCTGATACAGGCCGCGGATCTGTGCTTCCTGCTCCAGGCGCAGCAGGGGTTCATCGTCCGGGTGATATTGCACCAGGCACTTGATGATCTGCTCCTGGGGCCAGGCGATCAGGTTGCTGCCCACCGAGCGCCCATGCTCGAAGGCCAGCGGCCGCGAGCCCTGCACCTCCACCGGACGCGCCACCCACCAACCGCGCCCGGTGGCGGCATTCAGCGCATCCTGGCCGAAGCGCTGGTCGGCCAGCAGGCCCACATCGGCCGCCACGCCCTGCTCGCGCAGCAGTTGCTCGACCCGCTCCACCGCCTGGATAAACAGCTGCTTGAGGGCGCTGATGCGCGTCGGGTCCTGGCCGCCCTGTTGCGCCAGTTCCACCAGTTGCCCACGGTGATCGAAGGCAAAGACGAACAATTGCTTCCAGGCCTTGCGCGGCACGCTGACCTGATGCAGGCGCTGCAGGACCGGGTCCTGATCGGGACGGGTAATGGGCACCGGGCTGCTGAACAGGTAGTCCAGTTCGGCGCGGGTCGGCATCGCCGGGGCACAGGCATGGCGCGACACCACCAGGCCGCCGCAGGCGTTGGCCAACTGGCAGCAGCGCTCATCGCTGGCGTCTTCCAGCCAGCCACTGAGGAAGCCGGACATGAAGGCATCGCCGGCGCCCAGCACGTTGAGCACCTCCACCCGCACACCGGGGTAGATCGCCCCGTCTTCCAGGCGCTGCGGAATCTCGCCGTGGATCACCGTGCACCCTTGCGGGCCGAGCTTGACCACCAGGGTCGCGGCGCTCAAAGAGCGCACCGTGCGCAAGGCCGTCAGCAGGTCTGCGCTGCCGCCGGCAATGAGGAATTCTTCTTCGGTGCCGACGATCAGGTCGAAGCGCGGCAGGATGCTTTGCACATGCTGGCTGACCTGGTGATCAGCGACAAACCGGGTCTCGCCGTCAGCCTTGCCCGCCAGGCCCCAGAGCACTGGCCGGTAGTCGATGTCCAGGACCCGGTTGACCCCGTGCTTTTGCGCGTAGTCCAGGGCCTGGAGGCTGGCCCGGTAGACGCCGTCGGTGGAGAAATGGGTGCCGGTGATCAGCAAGGCCTTGCTGGAGGCAATAAAGGCTTCGTCGATGTCTTCGGCGCGCAGCGCCATGTCCGCGCAGTTCTCGCGGTAGAACACCAGGGGGAAGGTTTCGCGGTCCTTGAGGCCCAGCAGGACCATGGCGGTGAGGCGTTGCGGGTCGACCTGGATGGCGCTGACGTCACAGCCTTCGCGCACCAGGGACTCCACCAGGAAGCGCCCCATGTGATCGTCGCCGACCCGGCTCAACATCGCCGACTTGAGGCCCAGGCGCGCGGTGCCGAAGGCAATGTTCGCCGACGAGCCGCCGAGGTACTTGGCAAAACTGCTGACGTCCTCCAGCCGCGCACCGACCTGCTGTGCATAGAGATCGACGCCCAGGCGTCCGAGGCAAATCAGATCCAATTGACGCCCACTGGCAAAACGAGTCTGGCCCATGCTGGCTCCTGTTATTTTTATCAGCCTGTGCTCGCCGCCCTTGGCAGGCGCCGAACACTCTTGGTGGATGCAGACTAAAACGTCTCTCGGCGCCAATCAATATTTTTTCTATAAGTTTTTTACGTGGAATATTTTTTCCATTAAACTTGTTCTAGCCTGAGCCAGAGGTCATGCATCGTTTCAGCAAGGTGCCGGCCGGCATCAGCCCGAAGATTTTATCGGCCCCTACCCTGTAGACTGCCGGCTGCCCACCTATTGTCAGGGGACGGGGCCACAGGCCGTTCCCATAAGCACAAGCCAGAAGGATTTTCTATGTCCCGCACCGATCAGCCGGCCTTGTCCGAGAGCACGCCCGAGAGCGACCTCGTCAGCCCTCCGATCAATGCCGAACGCCTGCTGCAACTGATCACCGAGGAATACGAGAGCCTGCCGCGCCAGCTCAAGCGCATTGCCAGCTACATGAGCCAGCAGAGCGACCGGATCATGGTCGACCGCATCAGCGACATCGCCCGGGAATGCGAAGTGCATCCCTCGGCCATCGTGCGCTTCTCCCAGCGTTTCGGCTTCAGCGGCTTCAGTGAAATGCAGGCGCTGTTTCGCCAGGCCTACACCCACAAGGCCACGCCGGTACAGAACTACCAGCAGCGCATCCGCAGCATGATTGCCAACAAGTCGCAGAAGGCCAGCGGCGGCGACCTGGCTCGGGAATGCGTCAACGCCACCCTCTCGGGCATCGAGCGCCTGGGCCTGGAACTGGACGACACGGCCTTCGACAAGGCCGTGGACCTGGTGGTCAACGCCGACAACATCTACGTGGTGGGGGTGCGCCGTTCCTTCGCCGTGGCCGACTACCTGGTGTACAACCTGCAGCACACCAACAAGCGCATTCATCTGGTGTCGGGCCTGGGGGGCAGCTACCGCGAGCAGATGCGCAGCATCCGCCCCAACGACCTGGTGATCGCCATCAGCTTCACCCCCTATGGCAAAGAGACCCAGCATTGCCTGCGCATTGCCCAGCACAACCAGGCCAAGACCCTGATCATCACCGACAGCACCCTGTCACCCCTGGCCAAGCGCGCCAACAGCGTGCTGCTGGTCAATGAAGGCAGCTCCTTCGCCTTCCGCTCACTGAGCGCCACCCTGTGCCTGTGCCAGGCGCTGTTCATCGCCGTGGCCTACCGCCTGGAACTGAAGATGGACGAGATCCACGAACAGGGCGGCTTCGACGACTAGCCCGTCCGACAGGACGAGGCCTGCAGCGCCAGGCCCTTGCGCAGCAGCTCCTTGCGCAGGATCGGCCGGGCCAGGCAATGCACGCCGTCCAGGGCGCTGCACTCTAGCAGCCGCTCCAGCTTGCGGGCACTGCCCGGGCTGCCGGTCAGCAGGTAGCTTTTGCCCTCGCTGAGGCTGATCAGGTTCAGCAGCCAGTCATCGCCCCACTGCCCCAGCACCTGCTCGATCAGGCTGCGCTGGCGCGCCAGCAGGCCCTCGCCATTCCACAGGGTCAGCTGGGCAAAGCGCCGCGGCAGGTTGCTGGAAGGTTCGAGGACTTTCAGGTCCTTGAGCAGGGCCTGCGCCAGTTGCGCTTCGATCTGCTGCTGGCATTGCTGGAAGTACTCGTCGGGCCACTGCGGCCCCAGGCCTGCATGGGCGGCCAGGGCAGCATAGGCCTGGCGGTCCGCTGCGGTGCATCCCTGGTCGGTGAAGTTCAGGGTGTTGTCGAGGATTCCAGCCGCCAGCAGTTGCGCGCTGTCGCGGCTGATCCTGGGCAGCAGCCCGGAATCGCGCCAGCGCTCATAGACCTGGGTGCAGGCGGCGCCGATCTGGCGGATATCCGCGTATTTGCCCAGGCGCTCGTCCCAGAAGGCCTCGAACCCGGGGTGATGGTCGATGACCTCGATCACCCGGGCGAGGTCCACCAAGGGGTCCAGGTGCAGGTGGTTGGAGATGTCCACCAGCACGAACTGGTCGGCGCCATCCGGGACGTGGCGGTCCAGGCCCTTGAGCTGCTGGCGGAAATGGGCCGGGATGCTCTCGTTCAGCGGTGCGCTGCTCAGGGCCCGGGCCGGGCGGCCGCTGAGGTTGAGCAATTCGGCGTAGGCGATGCAGCCGGCGTAGGCGTCGATATCCAGATAGGCCGCACCGGCGGTGACAATGATCATGACGTCCGTGTAATCCACAAAGGCCGAAGGCCGGGGCGTCGAGGGTGCCCGAGCGAGATGACAGCCCGATGACCGTCAGGGCTCACCGCTCATGTTCCTGCCCCGCCTCGGCCACCAGCAGCGCCGCCAGACGCGCACCGCTGAAGCGGATCTGCGCCAGGCTCAGGGCCGCATAGCCGATGATCACCGCTGGCGGCCGGCGCACCTGCTGGCAATGTTCAATCACCCCTTGCAGCAGCAGGCCCTGCTCTGCCGCGCGCTGGCGAAAGCCCGCCTCGTCGCTGCCCGGCGGCAACTCCAGGAGCAGATGCAGCCCGGCCTGCTGGCCACTGATGCGGTAACAGCCGCGCGCCTCCCGCGCGAGAATCGCCAGCAGCAGGTCGCGGCGCTCCTGATACGCCTGACGCGCCGCCCGCAGGCAACGCAGAAAGGCGCCACTGGCGATGTAGTCGGCCAGGGCCAACTGTTCGATCACCCCCACCGAGCGCCCGGTGTTCTGCAAGGTGGCCAGCAGCCGGGCACGCAGCGCCTCGGGCACCAGCATGAAGCCCACCCGCAAACCGGCGAACAGGGTCTTGTTGAAACTGCCGCAGTAGATCACCCGGTCATCCGGGTCCAGAGACTTGAGAGCCGCCAGGGGCGCGCTCTGGTAGTTGAATTCGCTGTCGTAATCGTCTTCCACCACCCAAGTGTCGCTGTGCCGAGCCCATTCCAGCAGCGCCAGACGCCGGGACACCGGCATGGTCATGCCCAGGGGCGCCTGATGGGCCGGGGTCACGTAGACCATGCGTGCATCGCGGTGGCCTTGCAGTTGCGCCACGTCGATGCCCTCCTCCTGCACCGGAATCGGCACCAGCCGCGCACCGGCCAGGGCAAACAGGCCCTGGGCCGAAAGGTAGCCGGGGTCTTCGATACAAACCTTGTCCCCTGCACTGAGCAGGCTGCGGGCCAGCAGATCGAGGCCGTGGCGAATGCCGGTGGTGATCATCACTTGCCCGGCATGGCAGGCGATGCCGCGGTGCTGCCCCAGGTACTCGGCGATCTGCTGGCGCAGCGCCGGCAGGCCGGCGGGGTCGGCATCGCACAGCGATTGCGCCGTGGCACTGCCCAGGGCTCGGGTCAGGGAACGGGTCCAGCGTTGCAGGGGGAACAGCGCCGGGTCGGCCAGCCGGGCCACGAAGGGCTGGCCGGCACGTACGCTCAGCGGCGGATACAAGGGCTCGTTGTCACGGGTGGATGCCGGTGCAACGCGTGCAGGCGCGCTCAGATACAGGTCCGGCACCACCGCGCAGACCCGGGTCCCTGAACCGCTGGCGCGACTCACATAGCCTTCGCTGCGCAGGCGGTCGAAGACCACTTCCAGGGTGCCCCGGGACAGGCCCCAGCGCTGGGCCAGGGTGCGGGTCGAAGGCAAGCGGCAGCCGGCCGGCAGGCGCTTTTCCAGAATCGCCTGACGCAAGGCAGCGTAGGCGCTGTCCTGCTTGCCCAGGGTTTCATCCATGCGCTCCGGCAGGGGCAGGTCGAGGGGCACGGGGTGTTTTCCACGGCTCATAGTGGTCCAGTCAAAAGCGCTCTAAACGGTGCTCGGCATTAAACCATAAAGACCTTAATTTCAGCGCCGTCCCCCCTTGCCCCGAGCCTGCCATGCCACCCGTTGCCCCCTCCACCACCCGTTCCATCGCTATTGAACCCGCCCTCGCCCCCTGGCTCTGGACCTTGTTGCTGCTGGTGGTGGTCTGCCTGCCGCGGATCAGCATCGACCTGTACCTGCCGGCGCTGCCGGCCATGGCCGACGACCTGGTGGCCAGCGACGCCCAGCTGCAACTGACCCTGAGCCTGTACATGCTCGGCTATGCGCTGTCGATGCTGCTGGGCGGGCCGCTGTGCGACCGTTATGGCCGACGCCCGGTGCTGCTGGCGGGCACGGCGCTGTTCTTGCTGGCCAGCCTGGCCTGCATGCTCGCCGCCAGCGTCGAGGTGCTGATGGTCGCCCGCCTGCTGCAAGCGTTGGGCGGTTGCTGCGGCACCCTGATCGGCCGGGTCATGGTCCGCGACCGCTGCGCCCCCGAGGAGCAGCCGCGATTGCTCGGGCTGTTGTCCATGGGCATTGCCCTGTCGCCGATGCTGGCGCCGCCGCTGGGCAGCCTGATCGACCACCTGCTGGGCTGGCGCGGCTTGTTTCTGTGCCTGAGCCTGGTGGCCGCGGCGGCCTGGCTGCTGATGTACAAGCGGCTTGCCGAAACCCGCCCGCCCCAGCTCTGCCCCGTGGCCGCCAGAAGCCTGCCGCGCCTGTACCTGCGCCTGCTGGGGGAGGCCTATTTCATGCGCTACTCCCTGGCCATCGGCTGCCTGTACTGCACCTACTTCCCTTTTATCCTGCAATCGCCGGCGCTGTTGCAGCGCCAGCTGGGGCTGTCTTCCAGCGCTTATGCCCTGGTGTTCGCCGCCACCGTGGCCGGCTACCTGCTGGGCTCGCGACTGTTCCAGCGCCTGGGGGTACGCCACAGCGCCGACCGCCTGATTGCCGGGGCCTGTGTGCTGAACCTGGCTGGCGCCGGCCTGCTGCTGCTTGCCCGCAGCCTGTGGCCCGACAACCTGTGGGCAATCGTCCTGCCGATGCTGCCGCTGATGCTTTCGGTGGGCCTGGCGATACCCGCCTGCCAGTTGGCGATCCTGCAACCCTATGCGGCGGTGGCGGGCACCGCCTCGGGGCTGTTCTTTTTTATCCAGATGGCCATGACCGCGGGCTGCGGACTGCTTGCCAGCCTGCTGGCAGACAGCCCGGCCGGTTCGCTGCAAGCCCTGACCGGCCTGTTCAGCGTCGCCCTGGGCCTGGTCTGGTGGTGCCTGCGACCATGGCAGCGCTAGCACCTGTGGGCACGCGACGAGCACCTGCCGGTCGCCGATTACCTGCATTGCTGTAGCCGCTGCTGAGCCCGCGAAGCTGCGCAAAGGTCCGCAGGACCTTGCTTGACGATCGCCAGCCGAACCCGCAGCGGCCTCAAGAACGCTGCGGCCCTTCGTGCCGCTCGCAGCCTGCGGCAGCGGCTACACCAACCTCGGATCGGCACTGGCCCTGTAGCCGCTGCTGAGCCATGGCAAGGAGCTGTGCAAGGCCGATTCAATGCCGCTACATTAACCGCGCCGTCCCCATCCGTTGCGCCGTTCAAGACAAGGAAATACGCGATGAAACTCATTGGAATGCTCGATTCACCCTACGTGCGCCGTGTCGCCATCAGCCTCAAATGCATGGACCTGCCCTTCGAGCATCATTCGGTCTCGGTATTCAGCACCTTCGAGCAGTTCAAGGCCATCAACCCGGTGGTCAAGGCACCCACCCTGGTCTGCGACGGGGGTGAAGTGCTGATGGATTCGAGCCTGATCCTCGACTACCTGGAAAGCCTGGCCGGCCCGCAAAGGAGCCTGATGCCCGTGGCCCTGCCAGCGCGTTTGCATGAGTTGCAGTTGATCGGCCTGGCCCTGGCGGCCTGTGAGAAGTCGGTGCAGATTGTCTACGAACGAAAGCTGCGTCCGGCGGAGAAACAGCACGGCCCCTGGCTGGAGCGGATCGGCGGCCAATTGCAGGCCGCCTATGCCGAGTTGGAACAGGAACTGCAGAAACAGCCCTTGCCCCAGGACGGCGCCCTGAGCCAGGCCGGGATCAGCCTGGCGGTGGCCTGGAGTTTCAGCCAGATGATGGTGGCGGATCAGTTCGGTCCCGAGCAGTTCCCGGCGGTGCGCGGTTTTGCCGAATACGCCGAACAACTGCCGGTGTTCCTCGACACCCCCGCCACCTGACCCACACAGCGTCATCACCGTAGCCGGCTTGCTGGCGAAGAGACCCGTGAGCCGTGCAGCGCTCTTGGACACGCTTTCGCAGGCAAGCCAGCGCCTACGACAGTCCAACAGACCCTGCCGACCGCAGGAGCCGGCTTGCCGGCGAAGAGGCCCGCGAGCCGTGCAGTGCTCTCGGAAACGCTTTCGCTGGCAAGCCAGCTCCTACGCAAGTCCAACAGATCTCCGTGGGGATCTGTCAGGCCGGTTCGGGCTGTTTCTTCACCGGGGCGGTGGCGAAACGCCGGGCCAGGAACGGAGTGATGTCCAGCGGCAGGGCTTCGTCGTTCACCAGTTTGTCCAGCAGTACGCCGGTGATCGCCGAGGTCAGGATGCCGGTACGGAAGTGTCCGCAGGCGTTGAGGTAACCCTCGACCCCATCCATCGGCCCAAGAATCGGCAACTCGTCCGGCGAGCCCGGACGCAGGCCCGCCCAGCAGCGCTTGAGGTTGACCTGGGCCAACTCGGGAATGCAGCGCACTGCCCCCTGCACCAGGCCGTTGATTTCCGGGTAGGTGGTGCTGACGTCGAAGCCCTTGTCCTCGGTGGTGCTGCCAATCAGGATCTCGCCGTTGTCCTTCTGCGCCATGTAGCAGTCGCTGGTGGTCAGGCAACCATTGAGCAGCTTGGGCATGCGCTCGGTGAGGAGGATCTGGCCCTTCACCGGCTTGACCGGAATCTCCACCCCAGTGGCCTGCAGGCTCAGCTCGGCGGCCCAGGCACCGGCGGCATTGATCAGGGTCGAGCAATGGAACAGCCCGGCCTCGGCGGTTTGTACTCCACTGACCCGGTTGCCCTGGTGCAGGACCCCGGTGACGTTGGTGTTGAAGTACACATCCACGCCGTTCTGCCGTGCGCCTTCGGTGTAGGCATCAGTCAGGCGGAAGGGGTTGACCTGGTGATCGCAGAGGAACTCCAGGGCGCCCTGGGCTTCGTGGCTGACCTTCGGCTCGGCGGCGCGCAGGGCCGCCTGGTCGAGCCAGCGCACTTGATCGGACAGGTGCGGGATGCAACCGACAATGTGTTCGGCGTACAGGCGGTCCTCGTCGTCATAGATGACGAACTTGAGCCCGGTCTGTTCGAACTTGAAGTCCATGCCGTGCAGGCCGATCAGTTCGCGGTGCAGGCGCGGGTACAGCTCGTTGGACTGCAGGGCGAAGTCGAAGAACGACTGCGGCAGGATGTGCGGGGTGCTGGAGTCCACCACCACCGCCGAACCCTGGGCCTCGCGCTTGCGGTTGGCCGACATCATGCGAAAGAAGATCACTCCGCAGCCCAGGCCCACCGACTCGCCGATGGCCCACAGGCCGCCGGCCGAAGCCCGGCTGGCGTTGCCCGGACGCTTGGCGTCGATCAGCGCCACTCTGAGGTCTTTGCGCTTGGACAACTGATAGGCGCAGGACGCCCCGATCACGCCGCCACCGGCAATCACCACGTCGTAATACTTACTCATGTCCGGGGACCTCCTGGTCTGGGGCTGCAAAGGCGGAAAACGGAATCGGGTCCAACGGGAAGCGCGGGCGAATCCAGCCCACATCCTTGCGTCCGGTGGCCTGGCGCAGGCGGTCGCTGCAATAGCCGACGCACATCCGCCCCTGGCAGTCGCCCATGCTCACCCGGGTGCGCATTTTCAGGCTGGCCATGTCCTGCACGCCCTGGCTCAGGGCGCGCTCGATATCGTTGCGAGTGGTGTGTTCACAGCGGCAAATCACCGTGTCGCCCTTGGGCAGGTCTATCTGCCCGGTGCCACGTGCGGTATAGCGGTCCACCGCGCCGCGAAAGCGCAGGATCGAGGCCAGTTTGCGCTCGTAGCCCTGGCGCCGTTGCAAGGCCGCCTCGTTGCTCAGCACATCGCGCTGCATGAGGATCGACAGCGCCGCGATGCGGCCGGTGAGCATCGCCGCTTCACCACCGCGAATCCCACCCATGTCGCCGGCCAGATGGATGTGCGGCTCGCTGCTCTGCTGCCAGGCGTTGGCGTTGGCCCGCAGATAGCCGTCATCGCTGAAGCCGTGATCCAGGCCCATCTGCTGGCTCAGTTGGGTGCGGGGAATGAAGCCATAACCCACCGCCAGGGTCTGGGCGGCGATGCGCTCGGCCTTGGCCATGTCCGGCTGCCAGTCGGCGGAATAAGGGGCAACCGTGACCACACTCAAGGCGTCCTGGCCCTGGGCCTCGACCACGCCCCAGCCATAGCGCAGGGGGATGCTGTGAAGCTTGAGGTAGGCCAGCATGCTCAGGCCGTCGAGAAACAGCTGGGGCTTGTTCAGCAGGGCCAGGCTCTGCTTGGCGATCTTGCTCAAGGCACTGGCCTCGTAGACCCCGGCCACCCGCACGCCCGAGGCGTGCAACTGGCACGCCACCAGTGGCAGCAAGGGCCCGGTGCCGGCGATCACCACGGGACCTTGCGGCTTGACCACGCCGCTCTTGATCTGCAGTTGCAGGCCACCGAGCAACTTGACCCCCGGCAGCGTCCAACCGGGAAACGGTACGCTGCGTTCATGGCAGCCGGCCGCCAGCAACAATTGCCCATAGGCCACCCGCTGCACCTGCTCGTCGGCATCCAGCAGCATCAGGCTGTCAAGGCCCTCGGCGCCGATCACCCGGTGGTTGAGGCGCACCTCGATCATCTGCTCGTGATCGGAAAATTCGCCGTGCAGCTTGGCCAGCGTCTCGCAGTAGCGCGGCCCCAGGTAATCCAGCTGCACGCCATCGCGCAGCGGGCCGCGAAAGACCACGCCACCCAGGCGCGAGGCTTCTTCGATCAGGGTGCTGCGCACGCCGTGCTTGGCCAGTTCGATAGCCGCCGCCATGCCCGCCGGCCCTCCGCCGACAATCACCGGGTTCAGGCTCATACCGTGGGCTCCGTCTCGCTGATGCGGTTGCTCAGGGTCTGCACCTGCATGCCCGGCTTGACCAGAGTCTGGCAGGCGCGGCGCTTGTGGCGGCCGTCGATCTGCACCAGGCAGCAATGGCACACGCCCATGCCGCAGTAGGCACCGACCAACTGTCCGTGATCATTGCGCGCCACCTGGCGCAGGCCGGTGGCCTGGATCACGCTGAGGACTGTTTCACCCAGGGCGGCAGTGACCGGCTGGCCGTTGAGACTGATGGTCATGTCCGCATGCTGCAGCGGCTGAATATCAAAATTGCGGTCTATCTGACGCATTGCGGTTCATCCGTGAGAAGTGAGTGGGGTTACCGGCATCCTGCCGCCTGGAGTCCTGGGGCAAGGACGCGGTCACACCGCGGTTCCGAAGTGGCTGTCAGAACCGAGCGCGGGCAAATCTAGTGTTTTTGTCTGACAGAAATATTGATCTGGGCCAAGCAAAAGGACGGTGTCCCTCAAAGCAGTGCCTTGTCTCTGAAACTTGCGATACACGCCACAAAAAGCCGCGGCCGGCAGAAGCCCGGCAGCGGCGCCTTTAAGACATACCACGGCCCCTGCGCGACCGCCGCCAAAGGTCAGGGCCCTGTCCCCAATTAGTGGTTCAAGGCATCGACGACAGCCGCGCGAACCTTATGAACATTGGCATTGTTACAAACCGTAAAGTCGAACGCGCCCCCGGCCGTTCCTCGACCGTTTTCGCCTTGCCTGAGCTTCGTCTCAAAACGCTTGGTACAGAGCCTAACGACGCTTGTAGCTCTTGTTGCCACTGGGCGTCAGGCAATAGACCCCGCCCCGTGGCCCGGTGCAGAAACTGCCGCTGCCGCAGGTGCAACCCTGGGTATCACGCAGCAGCGGCTCGGCGCGGGGGGTGGAAGAACGCTGGCCGAACATCAGCGCGCAGTTCTTCTTCGAAGCGCTGATGGAGCCGTCATTGCACAGGAACAGCTCGCCGTCACAACGGGCGATGCCGCCTTTCTTTCCGGAACAGGGTTGATTGGCCGCCTGGGCCGCCGCGCTGCACAGCAGCATCAGGCACACCGCGAAAAAGGGCTTCCAGCCGACCCGAGTCAGGGCACTCATGGTGATGCCTCCTGGCAAAAAAGTGGCCGGATGATATCAAGCTTCACCCTCCCCGACTCGAACCGTGCAGACCGGACGACAAGCCAGATGAAAGTTTATTTAGAATCCCGCCCCTGGTTTCTTGGCAAAATGCCCGCCTGTGTCACGAACCGCTAAGCAGGTAACGCCTATGACCCGCATTCTGACCATCGAAGACGACGCCGTGACGGCCCGGGAGATCGTCGCCGAACTGAGCAGCCACGGCCTCGACGTGGACTGGGTGGACAACGGCCGCGAAGGCCTGGTGCGCGCCGTGAGCGGCGACTACGACCTGATCACCCTGGACCGCATGCTGCCGGAACTGGACGGCCTGGCCATCGTCACCACCCTGCGCACCATCGGTGTGTCGACGCCGATCCTGATGATCAGCGCCCTCTCCGACGTCGACGAACGAGTACGCGGCCTGCGTGCCGGCGGCGACGACTACTTGACCAAGCCCTTCGCCTCCGACGAGATGGCGGCCCGGGTCGAGGTGCTGCTGCGACGCAAGAACACGGTCAAGGATTTCGCCACCAGCCTGCGAGTGGCCGACCTGGAGCTGAACCTGATCAGCCGCGAAGCGACCCGCGCCGACCAGTTGCTGAGCCTGCTGCCCACCGAGTACAAGCTGCTGGAATTCCTCATGCGCAACACCGGGCAGATCCTCTCGCGGATGATGATCTTCGAAGAGGTCTGGGGTTATCACTTCGACCCGGGAACCAACCTGATCGACGTGCACATCGGCCGCCTGCGCAAAAAAATCGACCCGCCCGGCATGACCCCGTTGATCCGCACCGTGCGAGGCTCGGGCTATGTCATTGCTGAACCCCTCTAAGGGCTGGCGCTCCTCCAGCAGCCGCCTACTGGCGCTCTACAGCACGCTGTTCGTGGCCTGGAGCTGCATCCTCATGGGGGTGCTGTACTACGAAGTCTCCACCTACCTGGACAGCCTGGCCAAGCACTCGCTGATGCAGCGCCAGCACCTGTTCGCGCGCTTCGAAGGCGAGCAACTGGTGGAAGCCCTGGCCACCAGCATGACCTTCGACATGCGCGCCATCGACGCCTACGGCCTGTTCGACGAACAGCGCCGGCCCTTGAGCGGACCGATCCGGCAGATCCCCGAGGACCTGCCCCTGGACGGCCAGATCCACGAGTTGAAGAACTGCATCGACTCCGACGACACGAACCTGCCCCGCGACAGCTGCGACGCGGTGGCCACCCACACCCGGGACGGCCGCTGGCTGGTGCTGGTGCGCGACAACGGCTCGCTGTTCGCGGTGACCCGGATCATTCTCCACGCGCTGCTGTGGGGGATTTCCCTGACCATCATTCCCGGGGTCGCCGGCTGGCATCTGCTGCGCCGCCGGCCGTTACGGCGCATCCGCCAGATCCAGGCCAGCGCCGAGGCCATCGTCGCCGGCGACCTTACCCGGCGCCTGCCGCTATCGGACCGGCGTGACGAACTGGACATGCTGGCGGCCATCGTCAACGCCATGCTCGAACGCATCGAGCGGCTGATGCATGAGGTCAAGGGCGTGTGCGACAACATCGCCCACGACCTGCGCACCCCGCTGACCCGCCTGCGGGCCCAGCTCTATCGCCTGCAGCAACAGGCCGAGGAAGGTTCGCCCCAGGCCCTGCAGATGGACCAGCTGCTGGCCGAGGCCGACACCTTGATGGCGCGCTTTCGCGGACTGCTGCGCATCTCCGAACTGGAGGACCAGCAACGGCGCTCGGGCTTTCTCGAACTCGATCCCCTGCCCCTGCTCCACGAGCTGTACGACTTCTACCTGCCCCTGGCCGAAGAAGGCCGCCTGACCCTGGTGCTGGATGTGCCGGCCAGCCTGCCCCGGCTCACCGGCGACCGCGCCTTGCTGTTCGAGGCCCTGGCCAACCTGCTGAGCAACTCGATCAAGTTCACCCCGCCAGGCGGCGAAGTGATACTGCGCGGCCTCGACGATGACGGCAGCCCGCGCCTGGAGGTGCTGGACTCAGGTCCCGGCATTCCCCCGGCGGAACGGGCGGCGGTGTTCCGGCGCTTCTACCGGGTCGACGAAAGCAACGCCCAAGGCGGCTTTGGCCTGGGCCTGTCGATTGTCGCGGCGATTGTCAGCCTGCACGGCTTCAAGCTCGAAGTGGGCAGCAGCGAACGCGGCGGCGCGCGCCTGAGCCTGGATTGCCGGCCAAGCCTGATCGCCGACAACTGACCCACCCAGCCCTGTAGCCGCTGCTGAGCCTGCGAAGCTGCGAAAAGGTCCGCAGGACCTTCAGCGACCTCAAAAGCAGCACCTCCTGCGACGGAGTGCCGCCCAGAGCGTTCGCAGCCTTCGGCAGCGGCTACAGGTGGCCCAGGGAGTTGCTGTCCAGCTCGTAGAGCAACTCGTCAATGAGCCGCAATACGTCGGCCTCGCTCTGCAGGGACTTGATGCGCAACCCGCTGACCACCAGATCGACCCGGCCGCTGTCGGGCTCGAACACCCGCAGGGTCAGGGTGCCGTCGCCGGCATGGCTGAAACTGCAGGCCAGGGGCGCCAGGCGCTGTTCGATACAGGCGCGCCATTGGGCCTGGGTGAGCACCGCCGGTGCCTGATCGGTCGCGGTGCCCTTGCTCTGTTCATCACCCATGCGGGCTGTCCTTGTGCTGTGGTTGTGCTCTGCCACAGCCCCATTGACCGGAGCTGTGGCAGCTCCAAGGGTAGAAAACACCCACCACGCAAAGAAGGCGCATTTGCACGGGTTGCCCTGGTGCATATGCACCAGTTCAGCGTCCCCGACTGCCAACCGTGCCGACGAACAGCCCGCGCTCCCGGGCCCAGACGATGGCTTCGCCCCGGCTGTGCACACCGAGCTTGGAATACAGAGTGGCGACATGATTGCGCACGGTGTTGGGCGCCAGCTTCAGCTGGGCGGCAATTTCTTTGTCTGCCAATCCCTGATAGATCAACCCCAGCACTTCCCGCTCGCGGGCCGTCAGGTCGGCAGAGGACACCCCAGGCGTGTCCCGGGCCTTGGGGCTTCTCACGTTGGCCAGCTTTTCGATCAGGGTTCGGCTGAACCAGGAAGCGTCGCGCATCACTTCCTCGATGGCGCCCACCAGCTCCAGTTCGGAGCGCTTGCGCTCAGTGATGTCCATCAGCACCAGCAGGTAACAGGGGCTGTCCTGGATGAGCACGGTGTCGGCGTAGGCCACGCAATCGATCAGCCCGGCGTTCTTCTGGCGCACCTTGAGGTCCAGGCCATCGACGTTGCCGGCCTTCTCCAGTTGACTGAACAGTTGGCTGGCCGCCGCAGCTTCGGCGATGAACCCGATGGCGCCGACGTTCTTGCCCAGCAGCTCTTCGCTGCTGTAGCCGCAGGTATTGAGAAAGGCCTCGTTGACGTCGACGATCTGCTGCTCGGCGCTGCACACCAGGGTCGGCACCGGGGTCAGGCGGAACGACTTGGCAAAGCGTTCCTCGCTCTGGCGCAGGGCAATCTCGATCTTGCGCCGCGGCTCCAGGTCCATGAAGGAAAACAGCATGCAATCCTCGTCGTTGATGTCCAGGGGCTGGCCGGCGACGATCACCAGCTTGCTGCCGCCGTCGGGCAGGCGCAGCTCGGCCTGCATCTGCGGAATGGTCGCGCCCTGCCCCAGGCGCTCGATGGCCAGGTCCTTGTGCTCGGCGTCCTCCAGCACATCCAGCTCGTACACCGAGCGGCCGATCACCTGGTCCCGGGCATAGCCGGTCATTTCCAGGAAGCCCTGGTTGACCTTGATATAGCGCAAGTCACTGAGGCGGCAGATCACCGCTGGCGCCGGGTTGGCGTTGAAGGTCTTTTCAAAGCGCTGTTCAGCGCTGGCCCAGTCGCTGGCATCGCTGAGGATCAGCACCAGGGATTCCGGCGCGCCGCTGCGATCGGTGAGGATCATGCTGCGCACCCGGTGCACCCAGTGCCGCGGTTCGCCGTCGATCTCGGCCTGCACTTCCACCACCACGTCGCTGAAGGTTTCACCGGCGGCCACCCGATTGATGGGATAGGCCTCCAGGGCCAGGGGGTGATTGTTGCGATAGCGCAAGGCATAGCGCCGGGCGTACTCGCGGACATTGGCCCCCAGCTCGCCGACCTCGCCGACGCCATGCATGGCCAGCGCCGCTTCATTGGCCCAGAGCAGGCTGCGGGCCTTGTCGGTCTCGATCAGGATCACCCCGTCGGACAGACCGGCGATGATCTGCTGCAACTGGCGGCGATTGGTTTCGGTAGCAAGTACGGCCTGGCTCATGGCATCTCCAGTCAGAACCGGCGCCACAGCGGACAGGCTGCGCGCCGCAAAAAAGGGGCTGAACACTACGACCACGACCGCTCGCCATCGTGCCCTGCACCTTCACCGCTGCGCACTGGAGCCTCCTCGCGCCAAGGGTTAAGCTGCTGCGCCCGGTCCGACCGCCCTCAAGGAGTGAAGCATGATCACCATCCGTGAAGCCGACAGCCGCGATATCGATGCCCTGCAGGCCATAGGCTGCGCCACCTACCGCGAACACTTCGCGGCGATCTGGACGACTGACGGCATGCAGCAGTTTCTCGACCAGGACTTCTCCCCCGCCAACCTCGAAGCGTCCGTAGCGGCCCGGGACCGGCACCTGTGGCTGCTGGCCCTGGACCCGCAGCACCAGCCCATCGGCTTTGCCAAGCTCAACTGGGCCCGCCCGACGCCGGGCAGCGGCCGGCTCGGGGCCGAACTGCAGAAGATCTACCTGCTCAAGTCCCAGGCCGGCCAGGGTCATGGTCGGCGCCTGCTCGAACACGTGTTGCAACGGGCCAGCGCCGCCGGGGAATCCTGCCTGTGGCTGGACGTGCTCAAGAGCAACAGCGGCGCCCGGCGCTTTTATGAAAGCGCCGGCCTGCGCCAAGTCGACGAGGTGCCGTTCAGCACCGACCTGGAGCAGATCGGCATGTGGGTCATGGCCTGCGACCTGCCCCTCAAGGAGCACTCCGCCCAGGGCTGAGGCTGCCTTCCCCGCGCTCTGCGCGCCACTACAAGCCCAGGGCCTTGAGCCGCCGGTACAGGGTTCGCTCGCTCAGGCCCAGGGTCTTGGCCAACTCGCTGCGCGAGCCGTCGAACACTTCCAGGGCATGGGCCAGCTGTTCCAGGTCCTTGCCGGTGCGACGGCGGGTCACCGGGACCGGTGCCTGTGGGCTGCGCAGTTCCGCCGGCAGGTCCTGCGGGCGGATCACCCCGTCATCACTGAACAACCGCGCCCGTTCGAGGATGTTGCGCAGCTCGCGGATGTTCCCTGGGTAGGTGTACAAGCGCAGCTGCTCAAGAGCCTGGGGATCGACCCGCGGCACCACCCCGGGATCGAGGCGGCGCAGCAGGCTGTCGATCAGCAGCGGCAGGTCGTCGCTGCGTTCGCGCAGGGCCGGCAGGCGGATCGGGAAGGCGCTGATGCGGTAGTACAGGTCCTGGCGAAAGGTGCCAGCGGCGACCATTTCCTTGAGCGGCTTGTGGGTCGCCGCCACCAGGCGGAAGTCCGAGTGCACGGTGCGCAGGCTGCCCACCGGGCGGAAGCTGCCGGACTCGATCAGGCGCAGCAGCTTGACCTGCATGGCCAGGGGCACCTCGCCGATTTCGTCGAGAAACAGGGTGCCGCCATGGGCCGCTTCCGCCAGGCCGATCTTACGTTGCAGGGCGCCGGTAAAGGCGCCCTTTTCATAGCCGAACAATTCGCTTTCCAGCAGGGTTTCGGTGAGCCCGGTGCAGTCCACCACCACCAGCGGCCCGCTGGCCCGGGGGCTGCCATCGTGCAGGGCACGGGCAAAGAGTTCCTTGCCGGTGCCGGACTCACCCTGCAGCAGCACCGGAATCGGCGCCGGGGCCGCCCGCTGCAAGGCGCTCAAGGCTTCGTTGAAGGCTGGCGAGCGGCCCACCAGGCCCTTCTGCTGGGGCTGCACCGACGCCACCGCCACTGAGCTCAGGCGTTCGACATAGGCCACCACGGTGCCGGCCTCGCCAATGATCGGCCGCAGCTCCACATCCACATGCTCGGGGCCGCGAGGTGTGTGATGAATGTGCAGCATGCGCTCCGGCACCCGGCTGTCATGGGCCTTGCGCATCGGGCAATGCTCGCCGGCCTGGTCGCAGGGCACGGCGAACTGGTGAGACACGCGATAGCACTTGGCGCCCACATGGGGCTTGCCGGCCACGCCGAACTGGCGCTGGTAGGCGGTGTTGGCGGCGATGATGTTGTAGTCGGTGTCGAGCACGATGGTCGGTTGCGGGTCGTGTTCGAGGTAGGACACCAGGGCAGACATGGACGGCTGGGCACGGTCGGTGGCGATCAGGGACATGGGGCAACTCCGAGGCAGTGGCGGCAGCTTAAAGCACGCCGCGGCCTTCTGCCATTTTCTGTCACAAACTGCCATATCACTGCCAGATGACGCTGGCAGTCGCCTCGAAAAACGCCTGATGGCAGCCTCTGCGGCCTTCTACTTCAATGAACAGGTGGCCAATCCGGGTGCTCGAGGTTGGCACGTTTATTGACAGTCCAAGGGACGAGCGACAGCGCAGACTGCCCTCACCTTCATTGCCTGGAGTGCCCCATGATCATCAGCGACACGCTGCGTGTAGAAGCCTTTTTCGACCCTCACACCTGGACCATCAGCTACCTGGTGATGGACCAGGCCAGCCGCCGCTGCGCGCTGATCGACAGCGTGCTGGACTATGACCCGAAATCCGGCCGCACCCGCACCGAGTCCGCCGACCGCCTGATCGCCCGGGTGCGCGAGCTGGACGCCCGGGTCGACTGGATTCTGGAAACCCACGTGCACGCCGACCACCTGTCTGCTGCCGCCTACCTCAAGGACCAGCTGGGGGCCCAAGTGGCCATCGGCAATCAGATCACCCGGGTGCAGAAAGTCTTCGGTGCGCTGTTCAACGAAGCCCCGGCCTTTGCCCGGGATGGCAGCCAGTTCGACGTGCTGCTCGAAGACGGCGCCGAATTCGCCATCGGCGGCCTCAGCGCCCGGGCGCTGCACACCCCGGGACACACCCCGGCCTGCATGACCTACCTGGTGCAGGTGGGCGACGAGTGCGTGGCCTTTGTCGGCGACACCCTGTTCATGCCCGACTACGGCACCGCCCGCTGCGACTTCCCCGGAGCTGATGCGCGGACCCTGTACCGTTCCATCGGCAAGATCCTCGCCCTGCCCCCAGAGACCCGGCTGTTCATGTGCCACGACTACCTGCCCAACGGCCGCGAACTGCAGTACATGACCACCGTTGCCGAGCAGCGCGCCAACAACATTCATATCCATCAGGGCGTCGACGAAGACAGCTTCGTGAAGATGCGCGAAGCCCGCGACGCAACCCTGGACATGCCGGTGCTGATCCTGCCTTCGGTGCAGGTCAACATGCGCAGCGGGCACTTCCCCGAGCCCGAAGACAACGGCGTGAGCTACCTGAAGATTCCCCTGAACACCCTATAACGATTACTGACTCCACACGGAGAACTTGCCATGCGTCCCTTCAACCCGGCCCTGCGCGCCGTCGACGGCAGCCATCAGGTGCTGATCGTCGGTGGCGGTGCCGCTGGCATTGCCGTCGCCGCCAGCCTCATGTCCCGCGATCCACACCTGGACGTGGCGATCATCGACCCGGCCAGCAGCCACTACTATCAACCCGGTTGGACCCTGGTGGGTGCCGGGGTGTTCAGCGCCCAGTCCACCGAACGCAGCATGGCCGCGCTGATGCCCAAGGGCGTCAAGTGGCTGCAGCACGCCGTCAGCCTGTTCGAACCAGACAACAATGCCCTGGTGCTGGACGACGGCCGCGTGCTGGGCTACGACCAACTGGTGGTGTGCCCCGGGCTCAAGCTCGACTGGGCGGCCATCGACGGCCTGCCCCAGGCCCTGGGCAACCACGGCGTGACCTCCAACTACCGCTACGACCTGGCGCCCTACACCTGGCAACAGGTGCAGCAGCTGCAACAGGGCGAGGCGCTATTCAGCCAGCCGCCAATGCCGATCAAGTGCGCCGGGGCGCCGCAGAAAGCCATGTACCTGTCCTGCGACCACTGGCGGCGCGACGGCCGCCTGGAGTCGATCAAGCCGCGCTTCCTGAATGCCGGCGGCGTGCTGTTCGGCGTCGCCGACTATGTGCCGGCGCTGATGGAATACGTGAAGAAGTACGGCATCGAACTGGATTTCGGCCACAACCTGGTGGCGGTGAACGGCCCGGCCCAGCGCGCAACCTTCGTGCGCACCCTGGCCGACGGCAGCCAGGAAACCCTTGAGCGTGCCTTCGACCTGCTGCATGTGGTGCCGCCGCAATGCGCCCCGGACTTTATCCGCCAAAGCCCCCTGGCCGACGCCGCTGGCTGGGTCGATGTCGATCCCCATAGCCTGCGCCACAAGCGCTTCATCAATGTCCACGGCCTGGGCGATGCCACCAACACCAGCAATGCCAAGACCGCCGCAGCGGCACGCAAGCAGGCACCAGTGGTGGCCAACAACGTGCTGGTGGCCCTCAAGCGCCTGACCCGGCTGGCCGAGTACGACGGCTACGGCTCCTGCCCGCTGACCGTGGAACGGGGCAAGATCGTCCTCGCCGAATTCACCTACGGCGGCAAGCTGGCGCCGAGCTTCCCGCGCTGGCTGCTGGACGGCCGCCAGCCGACCCGTCGCGCCTGGTGGCTGAAGGAACGAATCCTGCCGCCGCTGTACTGGCGCGGCATGCTCAAGGGCCATGAATGGCTGGCACAACCGACCCTGGCCACGGACACCCCGAAGACATGAATGAACACAGTCTTTTGGGCGCTGGGCTGGGGGCGGTCATTGGCGCGATCCTGGCGCTGACTGGAGCCGGCGGCGGCATCCTCGCGGTGCCACTGCTGGTGTTCGGCCTGGGTTTGAGCATGGTCGAGGCCGCCCCTATCGGCCTGCTGGCGGTGGGCTTGGCCGCCAGCGTCGGCGCGGTGCTGGGTCTGCGCCAGGGCATCGTGCGCTACCGTGCGGCGGGGTTTGTCGCCAGCATTGGCATTCTCATGGCGCCGCTGGGGCTGTGGCTGGCCCACCGCCTGCCCAACCTGCCCCTGGCCCTGCTGTTTTCCCTGGTGCTGCTGTACGCCTGCGGACGCATCCTGCGCAAGGCCAGCCTGGAATTGAAGCAGGGCCAGGTCGCGCCACGCCCGGCGTTCCTGCCCTGCGTGCTCAACCCGGCCCAGGGCCGTTTGCGCTGGACCCTGCCCTGCGCCCGGGCACTGACCTTCACCGGCATGCTCTCGGGCCTGCTGTCGGGGTTGCTCGGCGTCGGCGGCGGCTTCGTGATCATCCCGGCCCTGAGCCGCTACACCAACCTGGACAGCAAGAGCATCGTCGCCACCTCTTTGGCGGTGATTGCCCTGGTGTCCCTGGGCAGCGTGGTGACCGCCAGCCTCAGCGGCGTGATGCACTGGGCCGTGGGTGCGCCCTTTGCCCTGGGCGCGGTGGTGGGCCTGGTACTGGGACGACAAGTGGCCAGCCACCTGGCCGGCCCGCGCCTGCAACAATTGTTTGCCATCACTGGCATGCTGGCGGCGCTGCTGCTGGCGGGCGGGGCCTTGGGTTGGCTGTCCCATTGAGGCCCTTTCGCCGGCAAGCCGGCTCCTGCAACAGCGGGTACAGATCCCCCATGGGCACTGGCTTGCCAGCGCAGGCGTACGCACCGACGCTGCGGTTGCGCGGTGGAAATGCCTGAGCCATGACCGGCCCCTGCACCAGCAAGGGCCATGCAGAGGAAATCGATATGCTCTTTGACGCCGCACATTTCACCCCGGGCTCGGCCCTGGCCGGGGGCGCGTTGATCGGCCTGGCGGCCGGGCTGTTGATCGTCGCCAACGGGCGCATCGCCGGAATCAGCGGCCTGCTCGGCAGCCTGCTGCAACCGGGCAGCGACGGCTGGGGCGAGAAAGCCCTGTTCATCCTCGGGCTGCTGCTGGCGCCGCTGCTCTGGGGCCTGTTTCACGCCCTGCCCGTCGCCGAGTTCCAGGGCGGTCTGCTCGGCCTGATCAGCGCCGGCCTGCTGGTGGGCATCGGTACCCGCTACGGCGCCGGTTGCACCAGCGGCCACGGGGTCTGCGGTATTTCCCGACTGTCGCCACGCTCGATCATCGCCACCCTGTGCTTCATGGGCACCGGCTTCGCCACGGTCTGGGGGCTGCGCCACGGACTGGGGCTGCTGCCATGAGAAAACTCAGCGCTTTTGTCGCCGGCCTGCTGTTCGGCATCGGCCTGTTGCTGGCGGGTATGGCCAACCCGGCCAAAGTCCTGGGCTTTCTCGATCTGGCGGGCACCTGGGACCCGTCACTGGCGCTGGTGATGCTCGGCGCCATCGCGGCGGCCTGGTGGCCCTTCCATTGGGCCATGGGCCGCTCGCGCTCGCTGCTCGGGGCCCCCATGCAGATTCCCGCCAAGCGCAGTGTCGATCGGCGCCTGATCGGTGGCAGCCTGCTGTTCGGCGTCGGCTGGGGCATCGCCGGGATCTGCCCGGGGCCGGCCCTGGTGCTGTTGCCGGGCGGGCACTGGCAAGCCTGGGTATTCGTCCTGGCGATGCTCCTGGGCATGTTGCTGTTCCAGCGCCTGGAGGCCCGCCGACTCGGCTGAAGCGCACACCCACGCATACACCGCCCCTGCGCAGGAGCGGTCTTGCCAGCGCAGGCTCTCGCTGGCACCGCTGACCTGACAGAGGATTGATGACGCCGTCACCGGCCTCTTCGGCTGCAAGCCTGCTCCTGCCTGGGAAACGGCCAGGGAAATATTGGCCTCTGCCGGTCAGGGGCGCGGGCGGCGACGATGGCCAGGACCTGTATCTCCCAGGAGTGCGCCATGTCCACCACCCAATCCCTTGAACTCTGTCTCTGGCGCAAGATCGGCCGCTACGCCTCGCGCATCGGCCGGACCTTGATCCAAAAAGCCCTGTGGCTCTACTACGCAGCGCAACGACCACAAACCCCAATCTGGGCCAAGACCACCATCTACGCTGCCCTGGGTTACTTCATACTGCCGCTGGACATGGTCCCCGACCTGCTTCCCGGGGCCGGATACACCGATGACCTTGGGCTGCTGGCCGGTTCAGTGGTGGCTGTGGCTGCGCATATCAACGCCGAGGTCCGGGAACAAGCCAGCGCACGCCTGGCGGACTGGTTCGGCAGTGAGCCGGAATGAGCCGAAGGTCGGCGCCAGGGTGCGCATAGGACTCAGCAAGGCGGTGCAGAACCCAGGACACAATGGCCGTTCGACTCACCGCGTCTGGGTGTCCAGGGCATAAAACTCCTGCAGCTTGGCCTGCAGCAGCTTCTTGTCCGGCAGTTGGGTCCGGTACTCGGCGATCAACGCCGGCGACAGTGAACGGTTGAGGGCATATTCCACCACCTCGTCATGCTTGCTCGCACAGAGCAACACGCCCAGCGCCGGGTTTTCATGGGGTTTGCGCACCTGGCGGTCCAGGGCCTCCAGGTAGAAGTCCAGCTTGCCCAGGTACTCCGGTTCGAAGCGCCCGACCTTGAGTTCAACGGCCACCAGGCAATTCAACCCACGATGGAACAGCAGCAGATCCAGGGCAAAATCGCGCCCGCCGACCTGCAGGGGATAGCCAGAAGCGACAAAGCAGAAGTCGCGCCCCATCTCGATCAGAAAATCCTTGAGCTGGCGCACCAGCCCCTGGTGCAGATCGGCTTCATCATGCCCCTGGGCCAGGCCGAGAAACTCCACCATGTAGGCATCCTTGAAGACCTTCAGGGCCTCGGGACGGGCCTGTCTCAAGGTAGCCGAGGCGCTTGCCGGGCGGGTCAGCGTGCGTTCGAACAGGGCGGACTTGATCTGTCGTTCCAGTTCTCGGGTCGACCACTGTTCCTGAATGGCCATGCGCAGGTAAAACTCGCGCTCTTGAGCGCATTTACCTTGCGCAAGAATGATCAGGTTCTGGGTCCAGGGTAATTGTGTCAGCACTGCTGACACTTTCTCCTGCCCTCGATAGACCTCATAGAATTGACGCATGCGGAACAGGTTACGCCGGGTAAACCCCCGTAGCCCCGGCTGCTGCCGCGCCAGGTAATCCGCCAATTGCTGGACCACGCCATCGCCCCATTCCGCCGCCTCGAGCTTGCGGCTGATATAGGCGCCGACCTGCCAGTACAGCTCCACCAGTTCAGTGTTCACCGCCCGCACCGCCCGCTGCCGTGCGGCGGTGATCATTAGAGCCACTTCATTGAATGCCACCTCGGTGGAGGTGACGGCCGCTTGCGCCTCTTGCTTCATGACGAACGCCCGGTTGCCTGGATAAAGGCCTCCATCATCACCCGGCTCACCGTGCCGCTATAGTCGGCCCCGTCTCTTTAGCTTGAGCGAAACGTCCTTGTTTCAGTGACGCAAACCGCCCCGTCAGCCTGGCATGCAGGCAAAGCCATGGGTGCTGGCCACCTGCTTGCCCTTGGCGTCATACAAGCGAACCGACACCTCGGTCCCCAGGCTCGACTCCACCAGTTTGTAGTGTTCACCGGCCTTGAAGCCGCTATAGCTGATATGGCCATTGCAGTCTTGCTGATTGGAGTCGCCGACGCTCTCTTCAAACAAGGTCACGTCCAGGCGATGGGCGCCGGGCTTGACCTCAAAATAACGCCCATCGTCGACCTTCTTCCCGTCCACCCGTTCGGCCATCAGGTCGTTGGGCGCCTCTTCCTGCAGGCCAATCCAGGCCTGGCTGGGGTCGGGCTGGGGCATCGGCCCGGCGCAGGCGCTGAGCAAGCAGGCAAGCCCCAGGACGGGAATCAGCAACAGCGGTTTGAGTGTCATGAAAACGTACCTCGCCAATAACAGAAATGAGTGCGACGCCAGTCCAGGACAACCGACTGCGTCGATGCCCATCAAGGGTGTCGAGGCGTCGGTACGAGTACAAATGAATCCCAGTGAAAGGAATTTCAGGCCTTACCTAAAACTTCCTTCACCTGGCTGAAAGCCGCGTGTTAGGTGGGTCGCTGCAGGCTGCCGAGGTTTGCAATCCCACTCCCTCGGAGGTTTTCGGCATGCTCGGGCTGGTCAAGACCGCACTGCTCAAGCCCTACACGTTCATCGTGCTGGCGATATTCATCTGCATCATCGGGCCCCTGGCGGCCCTGCGTACCCCCACCGACGTGTTCCCCGATATCGGCATCCCGGTGGTGGCGGTGGTCTGGCAATACAACGGCCTGTCGCCGGATGCCATGGCCGGGCGGGTGATCTACACCTACGAGCGCTCCCTGAGCACCACGGTCAATGACATCCAGCACATCGAGTCGCAGTCGCTGCCGGGCATGGGCATCGTCAAGATCTTCTTCCAGCCCGGAGTGGATATCCGCACCGCCAACGCCCAGGTGACCGCGGTGTCACAAACCGTGCTCAAGCAGATGCCACCGGGCATCACCCCGCCGCTGATCCTCAACTACAGCGCCTCGACGGTGCCGATCCTGCAACTGGCCTTTTCCAGCCCGACCCTGTCGGAGGCGAAGATCCGCGACCTGGTACAGAACAACATCCGCCTGCCCCTGAGCGCCCTGCCGGGGCTGGCCATGCCCACCCCCATGGGCGGCAAACAACGGCAGATCACCCTCGACCTGGACCCGCAAGCCCTGGCCGCCAAAGGCCTGTCGGCCCAGGACGTGGGCAATGCCCTGGCGGCGCAGAACCAGATCATCCCGGTGGGCACCGCCAAGCTCGGCCGCGATGAATACACGGTGCTGCTGAACAACAGCCCCACCGCCATCGAGGAGCTCAACGACCTGCCGATCAAGACCGTGGACGGCGCGCTGATCACCATCGGCCAGGTGGCCCACGTACGCGACGGTTCGCCGCCGCAGACCAATATCGTGCGGGTCGACGGACGCCGCGCGGTGCTGATGCCGGCGCTGAAGAACGGCAATATTTCGACCCTGTCGATCGTCGATGGCATCCGCCAGATGCTGCCGCGCATCAACGAAACCCTGCCGCCGGCGCTGAAGACTTCGCTGCTGGGGGACGCCTCGGTGTTCGTCAAGCAGTCGGTGGGCAGCGTGGCCCGGGAAGGCATCATCGCCGCCCTGCTGACCAGCGCGATGATCCTGCTGTTCCTCGGCAGCTGGCGCTCAACACTGATCATCGCCGCCTCGATTCCCCTGGCGGTGCTCTCGGCCATTGCCCTGCTGGCGGCCAGCGGCCAGACCCTCAACGTCATGACCCTGGGCGGGCTGGCCCTGGCGGTGGGGATTCTGGTGGACGACGCCACCGTGACCATCGAGAACATCAACTGGCACCTGGAACAGGGCAAGGCGGTCAAGGACGCAATCCTCGACGGCGCCAAGCAGATCGTCGGCCCGGCCTTCGTCTCGCTGCTGTGCATCTGCATCGTCTTCGTGCCGATGTTCCTGTTGCAGGGCATCGCCGGCTACCTGTTCCGGCCCATGGCCCTGGCGGTGATCTTCGCCATGGCCAGCTCGTTCATCCTCTCGCGGACCCTGGTGCCCACCCTGGCCCTGTACCTGCTCAAGCCCCATGTGCCGGAAGCGGGTCCCGGGCATCACCCGGAAGACGCCTTCATCAACCATCACGAGGGCGAACAACACGCCAAGCCGCGCAACACGCTGGTACGCGGGCTACTGGCGTTCCAACAGGGTTTCGAGGCGCGTTTCTCCAACGTGCGCGACACCTACCACGGCCTGCTGCACCTGGCCCTGGGGCGGCGCAAGACCTTCATCCTCGGCTTCCTCGCCTGTGTGCTGGCTTCCTTCGCCCTGCTGCCGAGCCTGGGCCAGGACTTCTTCCCCGCCACCGACGCCGGCGCCCTGGCCCTGCACGTGCGCCTGCCCCTGGGCACGCGGATCGAGGAAAGCGCGGCGGCCTTCGACCGCATCGAAGCGCGGATTCGCGAAGTGATCCCGGCCGAGCAACTGGACAGCATCATCGACAACATCGGCATCCCCCTGAGCGGCATCGACATGGCCTACAGCAACAGCGGCACCATCGGGCCCCAGGACGGTGATATCCAGGTCACCCTCAAGCCCGGCCACGCCCCCAGCGCCGACTACGTGAAACAGCTGCGTGAAGCCTTGCCGGAAAGCTTCCCCGGCAGCCAGTTCGCCTTCCTGCCGGCGGACATCAGCAGCCAGATCCTCAACTT
This sequence comes from Pseudomonas sp. RC4D1, assembly GCF_018390395.1. Classification (NCBI taxonomy): domain Bacteria; kingdom Pseudomonadati; phylum Pseudomonadota; class Gammaproteobacteria; order Pseudomonadales; family Pseudomonadaceae; genus Pseudomonas; species Pseudomonas sp. RC4D1. The sequence goes on along the minus strand of NZ_JAHBAW010000003.1, from coordinate 521,099 downwards.
CGGCGCCCCGGCCCCGCTGGACGTGAAAATCTCCGGGCCCGATGACGCGGCCAACCGCGCCTTCGCCCTGGAACTGCAACGGCGCCTCAAACATGTGCCGGGCATCGCCGACCTGCGCCTCCAGCAGTCCACCGGCTACCCCTCCTTGCAGGTCAAGGTCGACCGCCTGCGGGCCAACGGCCTGGGGATCACCGAACGCGACGTGACCAACAGCATGGTGGCGTCCTTGGCCGGCAGCTCCCAGGTGGCGCCGACCTTCTGGCTCAACCCGAAGAACGGCGTGTCCTATTCCATCGTCGCCGCCACCCCGCAGTACCGCCTGGGCAGCCTGCCGGCCCTGGAAGCGCTGCCGGTCACCGGTAGCAATGGCCAGTCGCAGATTCTCGGCGGCCTGGCGGACATCTCCCGCGTCGAGAGCCCGGCGGTGGTCAGCCACTACAACATCCAGCCCACACTGGACCTGTACGCCAACGTCCAGGGCCGCGACCTAGGCGCCGTGGCTCACGACATGCAAAAAGTCCTGGACGACGCCGCGGCCCTGCGGCCCAAGGGCGCCACGGTCAGCCTGCACGGGCAGATCGACGCCCTGCATGAAGCCTTCAGCGGCTTGAGCCTGGGCCTGCTGGGGGCGGTGGTGCTGATCTACCTGCTGATCGTGGTCAACTTCCAGTCCTGGGTCGATCCGTTCGTGATCATCACCGCGCTGCCGGCGGCCCTGGCCGGGATCGTCTGGATGCTGTTCTTGAGCGGCACCTCGCTGTCGGTGCCGGCGCTGACCGGGGCCATCCTGTGCATGGGGGTGGCCACCGCCAACTCGATCCTGGTGGTGAGTTTTTGCCGTGAGCGCCTGGCGGAACACGGCGATGCCCTCAAGGCCGCCCTGGAAGCCGGCTACACGCGTTTTCGCCCGGTGTGCATGACTGCCCTGGCGATGATCATCGGCATGCTGCCCCTGGCCCTGTCCGAGGAACAGAACGCCCCTCTGGGGCGCGCGGTGATCGGCGGGCTGCTCCTCGCCACCGTGGCCACCCTGATCTTTGTCCCCGTGGTCTTCAGCCTGGTCCACGGCCGCCGTCCCCAATCCGCTGTTGCTGGAGAAAACACCCATGTCGCCTGATCACACCCCTTCGCGCAAACGCCTGATGCTGCTGGGCATCGGCAGCCTGAGCCTGGCCGCGCTGCTGGTGGCCAACGGCCTGGCCGCGCGCACCCGGCATGAACGGGCCGTGGCCGCCTGGACCGAAACCGCCGCCGTGCCGCAAGTGCTGGTGTTGCAACCACAACCGAATGTGCTGGGCGACACCCTGCGCCTGCCGGCGCACCTGGAGGCCTGGAGCAAGGCGCCGATCCACGCCCGGGTCAGCGGCTACCTCAAGGACTGGAGCCAGGACATAGGCGCCAAGGTGGCCGCCGGGCAAGTGCTGGCCCATATCGACAGCCCCGACCTGGACCAGCAAGTGGCCCAGGCCCGGGCGCGGATGATCCAGCAGCAAGCCAATGCCCGGCTGGCCCAGACCACCGCCGAACGCTGGCAGCACCTGTTGGCCAGCCACTCGGTATCGCGCCAGGAAGCCGACGAAAAGACCTCCAACGCAGCCGCCGCCAAAGCCAATGCCGACGCGGCCGCCGCCGACTACGCACGGCTCTCGGCGCTGGAAGACTACAAGACCATTCGTGCGCCATTCGCCGGCACCCTCACCGCCCGCCACACCGATATCGGCCAGTTGATCAAGGCCGACAACGACAGCGACCCGGAGCTGTTCGACCTGGCGGACACCCACAAACTGCGGCTCTACGTGCCGATTCCGCAGAACTACGCCAGCGTGATCCGCCCTGGACTGGTGGCGCAGTTGAGCGTGCCGGAACATCCCGGCCAGCACTTCAGCGCGCAACTGCTGGGCGACTCCACCGCCATCGACCCACGCTCCGGCACCCTGCTGGCACAGTTCGTCGCCGCCAACCCCGACGGCGCCCTGATGCCCGGCGACTATGCCGAAGCCACGCTGGCGATTCCCGCCGACACCCACGGTGTGAGCATCCCCGCCAGCGCCCTGATCTTCCGCGCCCAGGGCACCCAGGTGGCGGTGATCGACAGTGCAAAACGCGTGCACCTGCGCAGCATCCATATTGGCCTGGACCTGGGGGAACGGCTGGTGATCGACCAGGGCCTGCAAGCCACAGATCACGTCATCGACAACCCGCCGGACGCCCTGCGCGAAGGCGACCTTGTGCAACTGGCAGACGCGGGAGGCGAACATGCGCCAAAGGCTTAAACCTATCGCCGCCCTGCTGTTGCTGGCCCTGCACGGCTGCTCCCTGGCCCCCCACTACCAGGTGCCGCCCATCGACCTGCCGCAGCACTATCGCGAACAGAGCGCCGACGGCCCCTGGCACCCGGCCGCCGCGCCCCAGGGGATCGCCGAGCACTGGTGGCGGCTGTACCAGGACCCGCAGTTGGATGACCTGCAACAACGCCTGCTCCGAGCCAACCCGGATCTGGCGGCGGCCCTGGCCCACTACGACGCTGCCCAGGCCTACGCCAGCCAACTGCATGCCGGGCTGTTCCCGCAGATCAGCGCCAGCGCCCAACCGCTGCGCCAGCGCCAGTCGGACAGCCGCCCCCTGCGCGGCAGCACGCAACCGTCGATCTACAACAGCAACACCGCCGGTTTTGCCCTGAACTTCGACCTCGACCTCTGGGGCCGGCTTCGCAATCAAGCCGCAGCCGGCGATGCACAGGCACAGGCTTCCGGCGACGACCTGGCGGCGGCGCGCCTGAGCCTGCAAAAGCAACTGGCCATGCTCTATGTGCAGCTCAATGGCCTGGATGCCCAGAGCCGAATCTTGAGCCGTTCCCTGGAAGATTACGCCCAGGCCTTGCAACTGACCCGCGACCGTTATCAAGGGCAGATCGCCTCGCAACTGGACCTGACCCGGGCCCAGAGCCAACTGGCCAGCGCCGAAGCGGAATTGGACGAAGTACGCGCCCAACGCAACCTCACTGAACACGCGATTGGCGAACTGGTGGGGGAACCGGCCAGCCGGTTCAGCCTCGCACCCTCGACGCAACTGCTGAGCCTGCCGGACATTCCCCAGCAACTGCCCAGTACCTTGCTGCAACGAAGACCGGACATTGCCGCCGCCGAACGCCGGGTGTATGCCGCCAATGCCGGAATAGGCATCGCCCGCGCCGCTTGGTACCCGGATTTCAGCCTGACCGGGATGCTCGGCGGGCAGACCCAAGGCGTGGGCAATCTGTTGGCGGCGGGTAATCGCTATTGGGCCTTGGGGCCGTTGGTGAACCTGCCGATTTTTGATGGCGGGCGGCTGAGCGCCAATGAGCGACAGGCCCATGCCGAGTTTGAAGAGGCCGCCGCGCATTACCGTGGGCAGGTGCTGCGTGCGGTTCGGGAGGTGGAGGACAACCTGGGGCAACTGCGGGATTTGCGCCAGGAGGCGCTGGATCAGCAGGCGGCGGTGAATGCGGCGCTGCATACCCAGACCTTGGCCATGAACAGCTATCAGGCCGGGGCGGTGAGTTATCTGGATGTGGTGACGGCGCAGACCGCGGCCTTGCAGGCGCAACGGGGGTTGCAGGCGGTGCAGACCAGGGAGTTGCAGGCGAGTGTGGGATTGGTGGTGGCGTTGGGTGGGGGGTGGAGAGGGTGAGTTTTTAGGGGGCGGGGACATATCCATTGCTGCGGGGGCGGCGGATATTGGTTCCGCTCTTACAGCGGCTCACTTTTGAAGAGCGCAAAAGTAAGCAAAACGCTCTGCCCCTCCACTCGGTGCCTCGCCTAGGCTCGGCATGCCCTCACTCCGGCATTGATCCGTGGGCCGCCGCCACCGGCCATCCATGGCCGGGTGGCGGCTAACCCGGCATCCCTGCCGGGTTACCCACGGCTCAATGCCTGCGTTCGGCCATCGTGGTTAACGGGGCTAACAGATCAAGATCAAAAGCCAGAGCAAGATCAAAATCTGACGGCGGCCTGCCGGCCGGCCTGTTTCATTGCCGTTCGCGTTAATGTAGCCGCTGCCGAAGGCTGCGACCGGCTCCGCAGGAGACGCTAAACCTGCCTCCCCGATATTCCTGACATATCGCGTCGCCTGGTTTCGCAGCCTTCGGCAGCGGCTACAAAGAGCCAGCCTGCGCACCTTGGCTTTTGCTCTTGCTTTTGCTCTTGCTTTTGCTCTTGCTTTTGATCTTCCGGCCCCTTCCCAGCCGGCCGAGCGTAGGCGTTGCGTAGGGGGCAGCTCGGCATGGATGCCGAGCTAGCCGCCACCCCGCCATGGATGGCCGGTTGGCGGCGGGCCCCCGGAGCAATGCCGAAGCGAGGGAACCCCGAGCCCCAGCGAGGGGCCCATGGAGGGGCAAGCGTTTTTGGTTCCTTTTTAGGCGTTTGTAAAAAGGGACTCGCCGTAAGGGCGAAACCCTAAGTGGACATGACCGCAGCAACGGATATGTACCCCGTCCCCCGACATAAAGGCGAAACCTCCAGCCGCCACACCCGCAGCAACCGATATGCCCCCCACCAAAACCAGCCACCAACACCACGAAACAAGCGCTCAAACATCTCCCCAACCACCCTGTTGCAGCGCTATGACGTCGCTCCTATAGTCCCCCCTCGCAACCCAATCCGCGAGCGACCTTGGCCGGTCGAATATAGGAACGCATCGACTATCAAACCATCATTGCAGTCGCTTTTTGCGCCAGTGATCGAGGGACATGACGGTGATGCGCGGGACACCTTCTGGTGCACTGCTGTCCTGTCTCCGGCCAGTCTTTCCGCGTACCACCGCCCTATTCCTCCCAATCAGCGAAAAAGGTGACTGCTCTGAAAAAAGGAGCCGCACCTATGACTGACCATCACCTCCCCCGCTTCACCCCCATCGACACCCACGACACCGAACACCCGGTGTTCTACCTCGACACCGACGCCCCCTTGAGCGACCTGGCCAGCAGCGCCGCCCACCGTTTCACCGTGGTCCGCGACCTGATGGACAGCCTCTCCACCCTGGGGCTGAAAGACATCAGCGGTTGCGACCTGACCCGCATCACCCGTGGCGTGCACCTGCTCACCCGCGAAGGCTGCGCGGTGCTGGAAGTGATTCAGTGGAGGGTTACGTAGGAGCCGGCTGCCGGCGAAGGCGGTCTTACGGGCCTCTTCGCTGGCAAGCCAGCTCCTACAAAAGCCTGCGTACCTGCAAACGATCAGATGTGGCAACTGCTCAGGCCATTCTTCTCCAGGTAACGCTGGTGCGCTTCATCCGCCAGGTCGAAACGGCCCAGAGGCACGATCACCGTGGCCACGGGTTTGTTGAGGCGGCCAGAGTCTTGCAGGGCGGCCTTGGCCGCCCTCGCCTGCTCGGCCTGCACAGCGTTGGTGTGGAAAATCGCCGAGCGATATTTCACCCCGCCATGCTCACCCTGACGATCCACCGAGGTCGGATCATGCAGATCCCAAAAGTGTTCGATCAGGCTGGTATACGCCAGCACCTGCGGGTCGAAATCCACCTGCACCACTTCAATCTGCAAGGCTTCGTCCGCCGCTTCCACGGCGTAGCCGACGCGGCTGTCCACTACCCCAGGCAAGGCCCGGAACGCGGCTTCCGCGCCCCAGAAACACCCGGCGCCGAAGGTCGCTTGTTCAAGCCAACTCATTGAGCCACCCCGACCTTTTCACCGCTGGCGCCCAGCCAGCCATCAACGATCTGCGGATGCGCCGCGACCCATTCCTTGGCCGCCTGCGCCGCCGGTTGCTGTTCCTTTTCGATCTTGAGAATCAGGTCGTTCAGGGCCTGAGGCTCGATGCTGAAGTTCTCCAGAAACGCGGCGATCCGTGGTGCGCGTTTTTGCAGGGCGCTGGACGCCAGGACATACACCCGTGCATCCGGGTAAGCGCAGGTGATCTTGCTCTTGCTCAGCCAGTCGGCATCCACCGTCGGGCTGATGAACTTCCAGCAGCCGTCGGGCTTGTACAGCGGATCGCCCTTCTTGTTGTCCTGGGCGTAGCCGTCGAACGCCGGTTCATCCAGGCGGCGCAGGTCGAAGGCGGAGAAGATCCAGTCCGGGGTGTAGGCGTAGAACACCACGCCGCGCTGGGCCTTGTAGGCGGCGGCGAGCTTGGCGTAGGTCACCGAGGCTTCGGTGGACACCGATTCGAATTGGTCGGCAAAGCCAAAATCCTTGGCCTTGATCTGGCCGATGTAGGTCGACTCCCAGCCCGCCGGGCCCACCAGCAGTTGGGCCTTGCCGCCGCCCAGGGGTTCGAAGAGTTTGGCCACTTCAGGCTTTTGCAGGTCGTAGACCGATTTCACGCCGTATTTGTCTTGCAGGTAGCCGGGAATGTAGAAGCCCTGCACCCCCAGGTACGGCTGCTTGTTGGGCACCAGCGAGCGAGTGCCGCCAGTGACGTATTTGGCCCAGGCGGCGGACTGGTTGGGCAGCCAGATATCGGTCAGCACGTCCACCGAGCCGTCGCCCTTGGCAGCGGCGGCGAACAGCACCGGCACGTCACCGGCCAGGTAGGAAACCTCGCCGTCGAGGCGGCTTTTGATCACTTCGCCAAGGATGTTCTGGATGGCGATGGCGCCGGTCCAGTTCTGCTCGCCAATGACGATCTTGTCCTTGGCCAGCACCGGCAGGGACAAACCCAACAACAGCGCGGCGGCGCCAAGGGTACGAGTAAACGACTTGTTCAAGGGACACCTCATGATTGATGCAATGTGCGATCCCGCTGGCGCAGGGTCGCTTGAATGATGCGGTCGGGAATCAGCGCGCAGAACACGATCGCGGCGCCGGCCAACATGCCCTCGCCGCCTTTGATGTTGCGCAGCGCGGTCATCACGTCGTAGCCCAGGCCGCCGGCGCCGATCAGCGCCGCCACCACCACCATCGACAGGCTCATCACCAGGGTCTGGTTGATCCCCAGTAGCAAGGAGCCCGCAGCCAGGGGCAGTTCGACCTTGGTCAGGATCTGCCACGGCGTAGCGCCGTGGGCCAGGGCCGCTTCGACGGCGGTCTTGGGCACTTCCTGAATCCCCAGGGCGGTGAGGCGGATCATCGGCGCCAGGGCGAAGATCACCGTGGCGATCACCGCCGGGGTCTTGCCCACCGAGAAGAACGCCACCGCCGGAATCAGGTACACGAAGGTCGGCAGGGTCTGCATCACGTCCAAGAGCGGAGTGATCAGGCGCCGGGCCAGGGCGCGCTTGGCCAGGAGGATGCCGGCGGGCACACCGATCAACAGCGAGATCAGCACCGAGGAACCCACCAGGGCCAGGGTGGCGATGGTCCGTTCCCAGAAACCGAACAGGCCGATGTAGAGCAAGGCCGCGGCGCTGGTCAGGGCCAGGGCGGCACCGGCGCTGCGCCAGGCCAGCAGCACCAGGGCCAGGGCCGGCACCGGCCAGGGCAGCCAGCCCAGCAGGCTTTCGGTGCTGTCGATCACCGTGCGCACGGCGACTATCACGCCGACGAAGGTGCTTTCGAACGTCACCTGGGACCAGGCAATCAGTTGGTCGATGGCTGCGGCGGTGCCCAGCAGCGCTTGGCGGTCGGCAGGAAACTGCAGCCAGGGGCCCGAGGCATCAGCGGCCAGTACCCGCCACAGCACCAGGGCCTGGCACAGCAGCAACACCAACCACGGCAGGTGCCAGTCGGAACGGCCCAGGCGGCTGGGGCGGCGGGCCAGGGCCAGGCTCAACAGGCGGCTGAGCAGCATGCCGATGAGCGCCAAGCCGGCCCAAGCGAAACTGGCCGTGGCCAGCCCTTGCCCCAAGGCTGCGGCCGCACCCAATTCCAGGGCAAAGCCCAGCCAATACAGGCCACCGCGACCACTGGCGGCCAGGGCGGCGGGCCCCAGCAGCAGGGCCTGGGCCGAGGACAGCCCGGAACTGACCGGTGCCGGTGCCGCCACAGCGTTACTCGGTGCAATCGCCACCACCGGCGTGGCACTGCGGGCGCCGTGCTCCTGGAAGAAGTCCGCCACCTCGGCATCCGCCGGTTGCTTCAGCAGTTCCTCGGGCGTACCGACCTGAATCAACTGGCCGTGGCGCAACACGGCGATGCGGTCCGCCAGGCGCAGGGCTTCGGCCGGGTCGTGGGTCACCAGCAAGGTGCTGATGCCGCGCTCGCGCACCACCCGCAGAAAGTGGCTTTGCAGGTCACGGCGAATGGTCGGGTCCAGGGCGCTGAAGGGTTCGTCCATCAACAGGATGTCCGGCTCGCTGACCAGGGCCCGGGCCAGCCCGACCCGCTGCTGCATCCCGCCGGACAGTTCATGGGGATAGTGATCGCCCCAGCCTTCAAGGCCCATGGCCTGCAGTTGCACGTCGGCCGCGGCGTGGCGCAGGGCCTCGGGTTCGCCGCGCAGCTCCAGGGGCAAGGCGACGTTGTCGCGCACGCTGCGGTGGGGCAGCAGGCCGAAGTGCTGGAACACCATGCCGATGCGCCGCGAACGCAGGGTACGCAGCTCCTTGGCCGAAAGCTGGCTGATGGCCGAACCGTCGATCAGCACTTCGCCGCTGCTGGGCTCGATCAACCGGTTGATATGGCGCAGCAAGGTGGACTTGCCGCTGCCGGAGGTGCCCATCAGGCACAGCACTTCGCCACGGCGCACCTTGAGGCTGACCTGCTGCACCGCAGGCGGAGCGGACTGGCCACGGCGGCGGGCGTAGTGCTTGGTCAGGTGGCGTAATTCCAGCACCACGTCGGCGTTATCCGCGGGCGGGCTGACGGAGGCTGGGACGGCAAAGGCCTCTTGGGGGTGAACGGCAGACACGGGAACTCCTGACGCCGGGCGCGGGATGGCGTAGCCGGCGGTGAACAAGAAAAAGGGGGACCTGTTCGCCGGCAAGCCGGCTCCTACAAGCGAAAGCGACCTAACGAGCCACTACAAGGATTTGGGGCTCCACAACTGCACCGCCCGGGCATCCACCGGCTTGGGCAAGAGCTTTTCCTGGTAGAAGGCATCGGCGATTTTCTGCTGCTCGCCCAGGGCGTCCGGCTTGACCGCTTCCACCTTGTAGGTGCGGCGGCTGTTGGCCAGTTCCACCGTCGGCACGTCCAGGTTGCCCCACAGCGGGCCCAGCAGTTTCGCCGCCTCGGCCGGGTGCGCCTTGACCCAGGTGCCGGTCTTCTGCAGCTCGGCGAACACTTGCTGCAACACCTCGGGATGGGCCTTGGCGTAGTCGTTGGAAGCCAGGTAGTAACGGCGATAACTGGCCAGCCCCTGGCCGTCGTGCAGCACCCGCGCGCCCTGCTGGCGCTGGGCGCTGGCGACAAAGGGTTCCCAGGTGACCCAGGCATCGACCTTGGCGGTTTCAAGCGCCGCGCGGCCGTCGGCCGGGGTCAGGTACACCGGTTGGATATCGGCGAAGCTCAAGCCCACTTCGCGCAAGGCGGCGATCAGCAGGTAGTGGCTGCCGGCAGCCTTGGTCACGGCGATGCGCTTGCCCTTGAGGTCGGCCAGGGATTTGAGCGGCGAATCCTTGGGGATGACGATGGACTGAGCGGCGGGCGACGGGGTTTCAGTGGCGAAATAGGTCAGTTTGGCCCCGGCGGCCTGGGCGAAGACCGGCACCGTGTCGGCGACATCGGCGCTGATGTCGACGTTGCCCACGTTCAGCGATTCAGCCAGCGGCAGGCCACTGGTGAATTCGTGCCAGGTGATGTTGACGCCCTGCCCCGCCAGCTGTTTTTCCAGGGTGCCCTGGGCCTTGAGCAGCGCCAGCAGGGTCGAGGATTTCTGGTAGCCGATGCGCAGATCGGTATCGGCCTGGGCATTGAGGGCCATGCCCAGCGCCAGACCGGCCAGGGCGGTGATCGACAAGCTACGACGCAAAGCAAAGGGCAGGCGCATGGGGGCGAACCTTCTGGGAGACAGGAGAGTCGCTAAAAGCTAATCGATCTAATAAATCGAAAATAAATACTTTTTAGGAATTAGCTTAGGTTCGGCTGGCAGCTCTATCTCGGCCCTACCCCCTACGCCCGTGCCGGGCGTGCGCAGCCTGCGGCAGCGGCTACAAAAAACCAGCTCGCCACGGACCCTGTAGCCGCTGCCGAGCCCGCGAGGCTGCGAAAGGTCGGGCCGCGTTCGGTAAGCAGGGCCTTGCTTTTTGGCTACCGACCGCACGGTGTCGAGCCGCCGAACTTTGTAGCCCGCAGGCAGAAGAAACTGTCCTTTTTCAGGGTCATCGGCGCCACGGCACACGGCAGCACGGCCTGATTGACCTCGATCGACAGCTGCTCGCCCTGCAACTCGCGCGGGCCCAGGTCGATGATGCACAGGCCTTCGCTGCTACGCCGCGAGAAGCCAGCAGCCTGAATGGGCCGGTTGTCCAACTTCAGCAGCAGAGGGTTTTGCGCAGGCGAAGCACATGCCATCAGGCTGGGGTGATTGGCCCTGATCTGCACATGGCCGTCATCGTCCGACGCGGAAAACAACGGGATGAAGAACAGCGATAAAAGTTGATGGGAGGCGTGGGTCTCCACGTTCACATACAGAGGGCTGCCCCCGCAGGCCAGCTGGAACGCCGTGCCTTTGTCGAAACCGACAACGCTTGCGTCTTGCCAGCCGCCCGGATTGTCGGCCTTCCAGTCGTGGCCCCATTTGTAATCGATACAGCCCCCCAGGCTCAGAGCCAGGGCCAGACAGAGCACCATCCTGTGCATGGTCGACATCCCGTGCGAAAAGTTCGCCAGTGTACGCCAGGCAAAGCGGCTCACGCTGCTCCTGCAGGAGCAGGCTTGCCAGCGTAGGCGTCAGCATGGGCGAAGCACGTCTGGCGGGCCCCTTCGCCGGCAAGCCGGCTCCTACGCTTGGCGCTGGGCGATGGATTGGGAGGCGGCGAGCATGGCGCGCAGCAGGACGGCGCAGCCGGCGGCGAGGTCGTCGGGGTCGGCATTTTCGATTTCGTTGTGGCTGATGCCGCCTTCGCAGGGCACGAAGATCATCCCCGCCGGGCCCAGTTCGGCGACGAAGATTGCGTCGTGCCCGGCGCCGCTGACGATGTCCATGTGGGACAGGCCCAACCCCTGCGCCGCACCGCGCACGGCTTCGACACAGACCGGGTCGAAGTACAGCGGCGGGAAGTCCGCGGTGGGGGTCAGTTCGTAGCTCAGGCCGTGTTCTTCGCAGGTGTTGTCGATCACTTGGCGCACTTCGGCAATCATCGAATCCAGGCGCGCCGGCTCCAGGTGGCGGAAGTCCAGGGTCATGCGCACCTCGCCCGGAATCACGTTGCGCGAGCCCGGGTAGGCTTGCAGACAGCCGACGGTGCCACAGGCGTGGGGCTGGTGGCCGAGGGCGGCGCGGTTGACCGCCGCGACCACGGCCGCGGCGCCCACCAGGGCGTCCTTGCGCAGGTGCATGGGGGTCGGGCCGGCGTGGGCTTCGACACCGCGCAGCTTGAGGTCGAACCACTTCTGGCCGAGGGCGCCGAGCACAATGCCTATGGTCTTGCGCTCGTCCTCCAGGATCGGGCCTTGCTCGATATGCGCTTCAAAATAGGCGCCCACCGGATGCCCGCTGACCGGGCGCGTGCCGGCGTAGCCGATGGCGTTCAACGCCTCGCCGACGCTGATGCCCTCGGCGTCGGTCTTGGCCAGGGTGTCTTCCAGGATGAATTTCTCGGCGAACACCCCGGAGCCCATCATGCATGGCGGGAAGCGCGAACCCTCTTCGTTGGTCCACACCACCACTTCCAGGGGCGCTTCGGTTTCCAGTTTGAGGTCATTGAGGGTGCGCAGCACCTCGACCCCGGCCAACACGCCGAAGCAGCCATCGAACTTGCCGCCAGTGGGCTGGGTGTCGATATGGCTGCCGGTCATCACCGGTGGCAGGTGCGGATTGCGCCCGGGCCGGCGGGCGAAGATGTTGCCGATACCGTCCACCGTGACCGTGCAACCGGCCTCCTCGCACCACTTCACGAACAAATCCCGGGCCTGGCGGTCGAGGTCGGTCAGGGCCAGACGGCAGACCCCACCCTTGACCGTGGCGCCGAGCTGGGCCAGCGCCATGAGCGACTGCCACAGACGGTCGCGGTTGATGTGCTGATGGCTGGATTGCAGAACCTCGACGGCAGCGTTCATGGTGATCTCCTCAGGCATTTCTTCTGATTTTGTCGGGGGATGCATGACGCAATCACCCGGGATAACGGCCTAGCAACAATCGGTAGGAGCAGGCCGGGCGGTGTTGCGCTTGCCGGCGAAGGGGCGCGCAAGATGTGCGTCGCCCGTGCCGACGCCTTCGCTGGCAAGCCAGCGCCTACAAAAAACCGCGCGTATGTGGTGAGCACGTGAGCGCTGGCTGGGTGTTCATGTTGGGGTCTTGGCGGTCGCCACCTGGGTGCTGCGCCAGGTGCACAGGCCGTAGTAGATCAACCCGCCCAGGGCCGAACCGGTGAACCAGCCGTAGCTGTAGAACCAGTTGAAGGCGCTGCTGCCCAGGGACATCAGGGTCAGGGCCACCGGAACGCCAAAGGCGATGAAACCGTGCCAGTTCCACGCCGGGTAGACGTCGTCGCGGTACAGGCCGGCCAGGTCCAGGCGCTGTTTCTTGATCAGGAAATAGTCCACCACCATGATCCCGGCGATCGGCCCCAGCAGGCTGGAGTAGCCCAGCAGCCAGTTGGAATACACCGTCTCCAGACTGACGTCGGAAATCAGCAGGCCGAGCTTTTTCAACAACTCGTGGCCCATCAGCGCCAGCCCCACCAGGCCGGTGAGGATCACCGCCGTGGTGCGGCCGATCAGCTTGGGCGCCAGGTTCTGGAAGTCATTGGTGGGCGAGACGATATTGGCTGCGGTGTTGGTGGACAAGGTGGCGATGATGATCAGCGCCATGGCCAGGGCTACCCAGCCCGGGCTCTGGATGTGGCCGATCAGGCTCACCGGATCGGAGACGGTGACGCCCACCAGCTTCACCGAGGCGGCGGTCATCACCACCCCCAGGGCGGCGAACAGGAACATGGTCAGCGGCAGACCGAAGATCTGCCCGAGGATCTGGTCCTTCTGGCTTTTCGCGTAGCGGCTGAAGTCGGGAATGTTCAGCGACAAGGTGGCCCAGAAGCCGACCATGGCGGTGAGCCCGGCCATGAAGTAACTGGTGACGCTGGCGCCTTCGGGACGCTTGGGCGGGATCGCCAGCAACTCAGTCAGCGACACGCTGGGCAAGGCCCACACCAGCAGCCCGATGCCCACCGCCACCAGCAGCGGCGCAGACAATGTTTCCAGCCACTTGATCGACTCGGCGCCGCGCAGCACCACCCACAGGTTGAGGGTCCAGAAGATCATGAAGCCGATCACCTCGCCGGTGCCGCCCAGGGCCTTCCAGCCCTCGAAGATCGAGCCCAGGAACAGGTGGATCGCCAACCCGCCGAACATGGTCTGGATGCCGAACCAGCCGCAAGCTACCAGGGCGCGGATCAGGCACGGCACGTTGGAGCCGATGATGCCGAACGACGAGCGCAGCAGCACCGGAAACGGAATGCCGTACTTGGTGCCGGCAAAGGCGTTGAGGGTCAGGGGCACCAGCACCACGATATTGGCCAGCAGGATCGCCAGCAGCGCCTCGCCGACGCTAAGGCCGAAGTAGGCGGTCAGTACCCCGCCCAGGGTGTAGGTGGGCACGCAGATCGACATGCCGATCCACAGTGCGGTGATGTGCCATTTGTTCCAGGTGCGTTCCTGGACCTGGGTCGGTGCGATGTCGTGGTTGTAACGGGGGCTGTCGAGCACGTCGCTGCCGGCGTCCAGCTCGTACAAGCCTTCGCGCTCGGTCACCTGGGATCTGATCTGTTGCATGGCCGCTCCACTGTTGTTCTGATTATTTTGCTCATCAGGCCGGCGCACTCAGGAACAGCGCGCCGGACGATGGCCGGAGAACTGACGACTTCCGCCCTCCTGGCCAGCGATCTGCGGCGGCACTCAATAAAGATGCCAACTACGGCCGAACTCGCTACTGCACAGTGTGCGAAATCCATGTAAACAACTGATACCACTCAGTTTTATTCAACCAACTTTGTAGCCCTCGGTTAGTTGCCAACTCACTCAGGCCGGGTGTTTGGCAAGTTGTCCGTTTGGTCAGGACCCAAAGCGGTGCACGTTAATTTTCCAAGTTATCGATTAGTCTTTCTCGCGACTCCTCAAGCAGCTGATTTGACATAGGAAATCTCGACTATTTTTCGATCCTGTCAAGTGCGTCAAAATGGTGATGAGCCGCACCATTTTGCGGATTTGTGTTTTTTATTGTTATTTTTCAACAAGTTAAAGTGAATATAAGCTTATATAAAATATTCTTGCTGTTTCTTTAAACTCCGGCTAGCTTCTAATCCTGACATCGCTGACAGGATTATTAAGTTGTCAGTGCGTTCAATAAAAAAGTTAGAACCGGCACCAGTCGGTCATGCCTGCGAGGAACTCGGAATGTCTCTGTTGATCCGTGGCGCCACCGTTATTACCCATGATGAAAGTTACAAAGCCGATGTACTCTGCGCAGGCGGTCTAATTCGCGCCATCGGCAACAATCTGGATATTCCCGCCGGCTGTGAAGTGCTCGACGGCAGCGGCCAATACTTGATGCCTGGCGGCATCGATCCCCATACCCACATGCAACTGCCCTTCATGGGTACCGTGGCCAGCGAAGACTTCTTCAGCGGCACCGCGGCGGGCCTGGCGGGGGGCACAACCTCGATCATCGACTTCGTGATTCCCAACCCGCAGCAGTCGTTGCTGGAGGCCTTCCACCAGTGGCGCGGCTGGGCCGAGAAATCCGCCAGCGACTACGGCTTCCACGTGGCCATCACCTGGTGGAGCGAGCAGGTGCGCGAGGAAATGGCCGAGCTGGTACAGCACCACGGCATCAACAGTTTCAAGCACTTCATGGCCTACAAGAACGCCATCATGGCCGCCGACGACACCCTGGTGGCCAGCTTCGAGCGCTGCCTGGAACTGGGCGCGGTGCCCACGGTGCACGCGGAAAATGGCGAGCTGGTGTACCACCTACAACGCAAGTTGCTGGCCCAGGGCATCACCGGGCCAGAAGCCCACCCGCTGTCGCGGCCCTCGCAAGTGGAAGGCGAAGCCGCCAGCCGGGCGATCCGTATCGCCCAAACCCTGGGCACGCCGCTGTATCTGGTGCACGTCTCGACCAAAGAGGCACTGGACGAAATCACCTACGCCCGCAGCAAGGGCCAACCGGTCTACGGTGAAGTGCTGGCCGGCCACCTGCTGCTGGACGACAGCGTGTACCGCGACCCGGACTGGCAGACCGCCGCCGGTTACGTGATGAGCCCACCCTTCCGCCCTCGTGGCCACCAGGAAGCGCTGTGGCACGGCCTGCAATCGGGCAACCTGCACACCACCGCCACCGACCACTGCTGCTTCTGCGCCGAGCAGAAAGCCGCCGGCCGCGATGATTTCAGCAAGATCCCCAACGGCACCGCCGGCATCGAGGACCGCATGGCCGTGCTCTGGGATGAAGGGGTCAACAGCGGACGCCTGTCGATGCAGGAATTCGTCGCCCTGACCTCCACCCACACCGCGAAGATCTTCAACCTCTACCCGCGCAAAGGCGCGATCCGCGTCGGCGCCGATGCCGACCTGGTGCTCTGGGACCCGCAAGGCACGCGGACCATCTCCGCCAAGACCCACCACCAGCAGGTGGACTTCAACATCTTCGAAGGCAAGACCGTGCGCGGCGTGCCCAGCCACACCATCAGCCAGGGCAAGCTGGTGTGGGCCGACGGCGACCTGCGGGCCGAACGCGGCGCCGGGCGCTACATCGAACGCCCGGCCTACCCGGCGGTGTTCGACCTGTTGAGCAAGCGCGCCGAGCAGCACAAGCCAACCGCCGTCAAACGCTGATCCCGGCGCAAGAACGTCACGCAAGGCCCCAATGCCAATCCACGCTCTGTGTAGCCGCTGCCGCAGGCTGCGAACGAGCGGTACGCTCGCGGCGTTCTTGCGGCCACCAGAGGGTTGGCAGGAGATCGCCAAGCAAGGCCCTGCGGGCCTTTTCGCAGCCTCGCAGGCTCGGCAGCGGCTACAGGACGGCAGGACAGATAGCAGTTTCGTGAACACCCATGCCCGTCAGAGGCAGATGAAAAACCGTGAGGCCAAAACCGTGATCAAGACCTTGAACCACTTGCCCCACCCGACCCTGGACGGCGCCACCCTGGCCGGCCATTTCAGCGATCTGGCGCCGCCGCTCAACGCCCGCCAGGCCCATCTGGAAGCCTCGCGCTGCCTGTATTGCTACGACGCGCCCTGCGTCAACGCCTGCCCCAGCGAGATCGACATTCCTTCGTTCATCCGCAACATCCACACCGACAACGTCCAGGGCGCGGCGCAGAAGATTCTCTCGGCCAATATCCTCGGCGGCAGTTGCGCAAGGGTCTGCCCCACGGAAATCCTCTGCCAGCAGGCCTGCGTGCGCAACAACGCCCAGGAGTGCGCGCCGGTGCTGATCGGCCTGCTGCAACGCTATGCCCTGGACAATGCGCACTTCACGGAACACCCATTCCAGCGCGCCGCGCCCACAGGCAAGCGCATCGCCGTGGTCGGCGCCGGCCCGGCGGGTTTGTCCTGCGCCCACCGCAGCGCCCTGCACGGCCACGAGGTGGTGATTTTCGAAGCCCGGGAGAAAGCCGGCGGCCTCAACGAATATGGAATCGCCAAGTACAAGCTGGTGGATGACTTCGCTCAGCAGGAGCTGGAGTTCCTGCTGGGGATTGGCGGCATCGAGATCCGCCACGGGCACAAACTCGGCGCCAACCTGAGCCTGAGCCAACTGCATCAGGAGTTCGACGCGGTGTTCCTTGGCCTCGGGCTGGCCGCCAGCAAACAGCTGGGGCTGGAGCATGAAGACGCCCCCGGGCTGCTGGCCGCCACCGACTACATCCGCGAACTGCGTCAGGCCGACGACCTCAACCAGTTGCCCCTGGCGGACCGCTGCATCGTTCTCGGCGCCGGCAACACCGCCATCGACATGGCCGTGCAAATGGCCCGCCTCGGCGCCCGGGACGTCAATCTGGTGTACCGCCGGGGCGTCGAGGACATGGGCGCCACCGCGCACGAGCAGGAAATCGCCAAGGCCAATCAGGTGCGCCTGCTGACCTGGACCGCACCGCAAGACGTGCTGCTGGATGACCAGGGCCGGGTGCGCGGCATGCGCTTCGCTCGCACCCACATGCACGAAGGCCGTTTGCAACACACCGGGGAAACCTTCGAGCTGGCGGCCGACGCGATCTTCAAGGCCATCGGCCAGTCGTTCGACGGCGGCGCCCTGGCCGATCCACTGGCGCGGGAACTGCAGCGTTGTGGGGAACGTATCCAGGTGGACGAACAGCTGCGCACCAGCATTCCCGGGGTCTACGCCGGCGGCGATTGCGTCAGCCTCGGCCAGGACCTGACCGTGCAGGCAGTGCAACACGGCAAGCTGGCCGCAGAAGCCATGCATGCCCAACTCATGCTCAATGTGGAGGCTGCGTAAATGGCCGATTTGTCGATTGTCTTCGCCGGTATCAAAGCCCCCAATCCGTTCTGGCTGGCCTCCGCGCCGCCCACCGACAAGGCCTACAACGTGGTGCGCGCGTTCGAGGCCGGCTGGGGTGGTGTGGTCTGGAAAACCCTGGGTGAGGACCCGGCGGCGGTCAACGTCTCGTCCCGTTATTCCGCGCATTTCGGACCGAACCGCGAAGTCATGGGCATCAACAACATCGAGCTGATCACCGACCGCTCCCTGGAGATCAACCTCAAGGAAATCACCCAGGTGAAGAAGGACTGGCCGGATCGCGCCTTGATCGTGTCGCTGATGGTGCCCTGCGTCGAGGAATCCTGGAAAGCCATCCTGCCCCTGGTGGAAGCCACCGGTTGCGACGGCATCGAGCTGAACTTCGGCTGCCCCCATGGCATGCCGGAAAGGGGCATGGGCGCGGCGGTGGGTCAGGTGCCGGAGTACGTCGAACAGGTGACTCGCTGGTGCAAGACTTATTGCTCGCTGCCGGTGATCGTCAAGCTGACGCCGAACATCACCGACATCCGCATGGCCGCCCGCGCCGCCCATCGCGGCGGTGCCGATGCGGTGTCGCTGATCAACACCATCAACTCCATCACCAGCGTCGACCTGGAACGCATGGTGGCCCACCCGATGGTGGGCAGCCAGAGCACCCACGGCGGTTATTGCGGCTCGGCGGTCAAGCCGATTGCCCTGAACATGGTGGCCGAGATTGCCCGTGACCCGCAGACCCGCGGCCTGCCGATCTGCGGCATTGGCGGCATCGGCAACTGGCGCGATGCGGCGGAGTTCGTCGCCCTGGGCTGCGGTGCGGTGCAAGTGTGCACGGCGGCGATGCTGCATGGCTTTCGCATCGTCGACGAGATGAAGGACGGCCTGTCGCGGTGGATGGACAGCCAGGGCTACCACAGCCTGCAGGACTTCTCCGGGCGCGCGGTGGGCAACACCACCGACTGGAAGTACCTGGACATCAACTACCAGGTGATCGCCAAGATCGACCAGCAGGCGTGCATTGGTTGCGGCCGCTGCCATATCGCCTGCGAAGACACCTCGCACCAAGCGATTGCCAGCCTCAGGCAGGCCGACGGCACCCATAAATACGAAGTGATCGACGAGGAGTGCGTGGGCTGCAACCTGTGCCAGATCACCTGCCCGGTGCAGGACTGCATCGAAATGGTGCCCCAGGACACGGGCAAGCCCTTCCTCGACTGGCTGCACGACCCGCGCAACCCCTACCGCGAAGCCGTGTAACACCGCACCACTTGTAGCCGCTGCCGCAGGCTGCGAACGAGCGGTACGCTCGCGGCGTTCTTGAGGTCAACAGGGATTGCAACTTCGCGTGTTGCTCAGGGCTCCAGGCCGATGCCCCGCAGGATGACGCTGGTAACAGTCTGCACCGCGCGTTCGAATTGCAGGTCCGACAGCGGCTGGTGGTCGTTGAGGATCATCACCTGGTGGTCGAAGTCGGCGTAATGCTGGGTCGAGGCCCAGATCATGTACAGCAGGCTCGACGGTTCCACCGGCAGGATCCGTCCAGCCTCGACCCATTGGCGGATCTTCGCTTCCTTCATCTTCGCCCAGTCGTACAGGCTGGCATCCAATGCCTCGCCCAGGGTCGGCGCGCCATGGATGATCTCGTTGGCCCAGACCTTGGAGCCATAAGGCCGGCTGCGCGAATGCTGCATCTTGGCGCGGATGTAGCTGCTGAGCACCACCCGCGGATCGTCGAACATTTCAAAGCACAGGGCGTCCTGCTTCCACAGGTCCAGCAGGTCCATGAGTACGGCGCTGTACAGCTCGTTCTTGGTACTGAAGTAGTAATGCAGGTTGGAGCGCGGCAGTTGCACTTCTTCGGCGATGTCGGCCATGGCGGTCCCGGCATAACCTTTTTCGGCGAAGATTTTCTCGGCCGCCAGGAGGATCTTTTCCACGTTGCTGCGACGAATCTCGATCTTGTGATTGCCCATGAGGGCTCCTACGAAAACAGTCTGCGGCAAGACTAGCATCCGCCCGCGCCCTGCGGGGAGCTGTCAGGCCTGCGACATTGCGGGCCTGGATGGGTCTTTCGCCGCCCGCACGTATTGGGTAGGATCGGCCTCCCGCTCATTTGCAGCAGCCACTGCGGTGCTCCGTCCAGGCGTTAATTCGCGACACGGGCATACAGGTCTCTGCCCGAATGCCGGCCCTGCCCCATCGCCGGCCATCTGTCCTGTTACCGATGGAATACCCCCATGAAGATTCGCCCTCGCGTCGCTGCGGACGACGCCCTGCTGACCGCGCTCTGGGAGCGTTCGGTCCGCGCCACCCATGACTTTATTGCCGAAGACGATATCCAGCGCCTGTACCCGCTGGTACGCGACAGCTACCTGCCGGCCCTTGAAACCTGGGTCTGGGACAACCCCGACGCCAGCCCCGGCGGTTTTATCGCCACCAGCGACGACACCGTTCAGATGCTGTTCATCGAACCGGCCCAACGCGGCCAGGGCATCGGTCGCCGGCTGCTGGATCATGTACGCCGTCCGGGCCTCAAGGTCGACGTCAATGAACAGAACCCACAGGCCCATGGCTTTTACCGTCACTACGGCTTCGTCGACTGCGGCCGCTCGGAAACCGATGGCGAAGGCCGGCCGTTTCCGATCATCCACATGCAGTTGCCCGATCGTTGAGCCCCTGCCCTCTATATAAAGGTAACCCTCTCATGTCACTGAAAAACCTCTTCACCACCACCGCCCTGCTCGCCTCGCTGCTGAGCGCCTCCTCGGTATTCGCCCACGCCCACCTGAAAGGCTCGAACCCGGCGGCCAACAGCAGCGTGGTTGCGCCCAACGAACTGCGCCTGATGTTCAGCGAAGGCGTGGAAGCGGCCTTCACTCAAGTGACGATCAGCAAGGACGGTGCGCCCCTCGAAGTGAAAAGCCTGGCCACCGAAGGTACGGACAAGAAAACCCTGGTGGTCACCCCGGCCGCCACGCCGCTGCGCGCTGGCGAGTACAAGGTGGAGTGGCACGCGGTGTCGGTGGACACCCACAAGAGCGAAGGCAGCTACAGCTTCAAGGTGAGCCCGTAAGCCATGGCGTCATGGCTGGTGCTGTGCCGCTTCGTGCACTTTGCGGTGGTGCTGACCCTGGTCGGCGCCTGGGTGTTTCGCCCGTTGTTGCTGGGCCGAGATGCCGCGCACAACGGCCATGGCGCCGTGCATCGACAGCTCGACCGGCTCAGCCGCTGGTTGACGCTGATCGGCCTTTGCAGTGGCCTGTGCTGGCTGCTGCTGATCACCGCCAGCATGGCCGGGTCCTGGCCGGCGGCGCTGGACCCGGCAACCGTGGGGTTGGTACTGGACAAGACCTTCTTCGGCCAGGTCTGGACCTGGCACCTGCTGCTCAACCTCTTGTTGCTGGGGCTGCTGCTGACTCCGCTGGGCCGAAGCCTGCCGCTGCAACTGGGACTGGGCGCCCTGCTCCTGGCAACCCTGGCTCCGGTGGGTCACGGCGCCATGCTTGATGGGCTGCAGGGGCAGATGCTGATCCTCAATCAGATCGTGCACTTAAGCTGTGTCGCCATCTGGTTGGGGGGCTTGCTGGTGTTGTTGCTGGTGTTGCGCCAACCCGCAAGCCTGTCTGTCGAACCCTTGTTAAAGCGCTTCAGCGGCGTGGGTTACGGGCTGGTAAGCGGCTTGCTGATCACCGGCCTGATCAACGTCCGGGTGCTCACCGGACAGTGGTGGCCGACGCCATTGTTCAGCGGCTTTGCCCTGATCCTGCTGATCAAGGTGCTGCTGGTGGCGGGCATGCTCGGGCTGGCGCTGTTCAACCGCCTGCGCATCCGCGGCTGCGACCAGCGCCTGTCGAGCCTGCGCAGCAGCGTGCTGGTGGAGTGGCTGCTGGGCGTGGCGGCGGTGGCCGCCGTGTCGTTACTGGGCACCTTGCCGCCAATGCAGGCGGCATAACCTCCCGCGCACCGCGCCCCTGTAGCCGCTGCCGCAGGCTGCGAAAAGGTCCGCAGGACCTTCAGCGATCTCAAGGCCTCCCCCCTGGTCTTGAGCATTGCGGTGGGGCGCCATCCTTGGCGTCTGCTGCGCAGCCGGTCGCAGCCTGCGACAGCGGCTACAGAGGATCCGCGGCGAGAGGGTTCAAGGCGTGACGGAGGTGTCGATGCTGACCACCACCGACAATCCGGGGCGCAGGCGCTCAAGCTCCGGCTGATCCGGGTCGACGCTGATCCGCACCGGGACGCGCTGGGCAATCTTGACGAAGTTGCCGGTGGCATTGTCGGCCTGCAACAAGGCGAATTCGGAACCGGTGGCCGGGGAAATCCGCTGCACCTTGCCGCTGAAGATGCGGTGGTTCAGGGCGTCCACGGTAAAACTCACCGGCTGCCCGACCCGCACATTGTCCATCTGGGTTTCCTTCATGTTGGCCATCACCCACAGTTGGTTCGGCACCAGGGCCATGAGCTGGGCGCCGGAGTTGACGTAGGCCCCCAGGCGCACGCCGATCTGCCCCAGTTGCCCGTCGCGGGGCGCGAGGATGCGGGTGTTGGACAGGTCGATGCGCGCCAGCTCCACCGCGGCTTCGGCGCTGGCCACCGCCGCTTCCAGGGAGCCGCGGTTGACGATCACCGTCTGCAGGTCCTGGCGGGCGATGTCCAGTTGCGCCTGGGCCTGGGCCACGGCGGCGACGGTCTGGGCATTGGCCGCGCGGGTCACGTCCAGCTCACGCTGGGACACCGAACCGTCGGCAATCAGTGCCTGGTTGCGTTGCAGGTCGGCCGCGCTCTTGCGCGCCTGGGCCTGGCTGTCGACCAGAGCGGCCTGGCGCAGCTTGATCGTGGCTTCGGCGCTGTTGCGTTGCTGCAGGGCATTGGCCAGGGCCGCCTTCTGCACCGCCAGTTGCGCCAGGGACTGGTCCAGGCGCTGGCGATAGATGCGCTCGTCGAGGCGCACCAGCAGATCGCCGGCCTTGACCTGCTGGAAGTCCTGCACCGGCACCTCGAACACATAGCCGCTGAGCTGCGGGCCGATGATGGTCACCTGCCCGCGCACCAGGGCGTTCTCGGTGCTTTCGATGGCGCTGGAAAACGGCGGCAGCTGCCAGGCATAGAGCACGATCAGCACACCGACGATGGCGATGGCGGCAAAGCCCAGGGATGAGAGGACGCGCACCGCCAGCGGGCGCGGCTCGGTCGCCGGAACACTCGGCGGGCCGTTGGGCTCGGGAGTCGAGGCGATGGCATTGGTGGTGGGGTTGACGGTTTCGCTCATGAAGTTGGGGCACCACTTTGTTGAACGGGAGCCGCGGGCGCGACCGCTCGGGTCGTGCTCATCAGCCACAGGCTGCGGATGAATATCCAGAGCATGGTGAGTACGGCAATCACCGCGATCAGCATGAATACATCGTTATAAGCCAGCACGTTGGCCTCGCGGGTGGCCGCACTGGCCAGGCTGCGAATGCCTTGCAGGGTGCGCAGGTCCGGGTCGGCGATGACCTTGCCGTAGGCCGCCGCGCCGCTCTGCACCCGGGCCAGGACCTGGGGATCGAGCAGGGTCAACTGCTCGACGATGTGGCTGGAATGGTACTTCTCGCGCACGATCTGGAAGGTGCCGAGCAAGGCCGAGCCGATCAGCCCGCCGAGGTTCTGGCAGATGCCGAACAGCACCGAGAAGCTGACCAGATTGCGCGGGTTGGTCAGCACATTGCGGGTGCCCAGGACCATGGTCGGGCCGAGAAAGAAGGTGCCGCCAAAGGCCAGGAGGAACTGGCTGAGGTACATGTTGGCCGGGCGCGTGAGGTTGCTGGAGAAACTGTCCATCACCGAGCCCACGGCCATCAGCGCCAGGGAAATGACCAGCGGCATCAACAGATGCGCCGGGTTGATGGTCAGCGCGCTGGTGGCCAGCCCGGCGATGCTGCCCAGCAGCATCACCCCGTAGAGCAGGCGCATCTGCTCGCTGCTCATGTTCAACGCCTGGAGAAACCCCACGGCGCCGGTGGACTGTTCCGACAGCACCATGCGAATCAGGATCACCGCCAGGGCCAGGCGGATCATCGCCCCGCTGCCCAGCCAGCGGGTCATCAGCATCGGGTTGCTGCGGTTATGTTCGATGCACAGCCCGGCCAGGATCAGCACGATGGAGCCGGCGCTGGCGTAGCCGATCCACGGCGCTTCCAGCCACCAGTCGATGCGCCCCAGCGATAGCACCGCGCACAGCAGGGCAACGCCTGTGGCCAGCAAAGCGAAGGTCAGGAAGTCGAGTTTCTCGAAGGTGCGAAAACGATCCCCCGGCGGCAGCTTGAGCAGGAACACGCAGCCCAGGGAGGTCAGCGCCAGGCCCAGTTCGAACAGGTACAGGCCGCGCCATTCGGCGATCTGCAGCAGGTCCTCGGAAAACAGCCGGGCCAGGGGCAAGGCCAGCTGCGAGGTGCCCAGCCCCAGCACCAGGGCCTTGAGCCGCCATTTCGCCGGGAAGGCCTGGACCATGTAGTACAGCCCCAGGGAGCTGAGCGCGGCGCCGACCATGCCATGGGCCGCGCGCACGGCGATGGCCGAACTCAGGTCGTTGACGAACAGGTGGCCGAAGGTCACCAGGGCATAAAGCACCAGGAACACTTCGGTGAAGGCGCGCAGGCCGAACTGCTGGCGAAACTTCACCAGCAGCAGGTTCATCGACACATTGGTCATCACGTAGGCGGCCGGCAGCCAGGCCATTTCCGCGGTGGTCGCCCCCAGCGCGCCTTGCAGGTACGGCAGGTTGGCGATCACCAGCGAGTTGCCCAGGCCGCCGGTGATCGCCACCAGCAAGCCCACCAGGGCATAGGCCAGGCGCTTGTGGCCGGGGTGCAGCGGTGTCGAGGGGGAACCGGGCAAGCTGGGCTTTTCGTGGGGCTGCCAGTTGCGCGGGGCGTAGTGATCCATGCCGTGACCTTGTGCTGTGCCGGTCGCTGTTGCAGCGCCCGGCGATGTTCGCGGTGCTCCGGCAGTGTGCCGGAAAATCCCACCGTCCAGGCAATGCCCAGGCTTGCAGGATGAATTTTATTTTAAGGCGCTGGCGCCGGTGGCGTTTTTTCGCAATCCTGCCCTCGCTGGCGCCCGTCGAAGCGGGCGCCGCCTGCCCTCGCCCATCGGAGCTCGCATGCCGCTGAACTTTGTCAAGATGCACGCCAATGGCGACGACTTCGTGCTGATCGATGCCCGTGGCCGCGACAACCCGATCACCCGCGAGCTGGCCAAGGCCCTGGGCGATCGCCGACGCGGCATTGGTTTCAATCAGTTGGTGGTGCTCGGCGATTGCCACGAGAGCGCGGCGCAACTGACCTTCTTCAACGCCGATGGTTCCAGCCTGAACACCTGCGGCAGCGCCACCCGCGGCGCCGCCGACCTGCTGATGGAGGAAAGCGGTGCCACCTCGGTGCAGCTGACAACCGCCCGCGGCCTGCAGCACTGCCTGCGTCTTGAGGATCAGTCGGTGTCCGTGGAAATGGGCCGACCATCGTTCGACTGGCGGGACGTCCCCCTGGCCCGAGAGCTGGACAGCCTGCACCTGCCGCTGCCAGGAACACCGGCGGCATGCAGCATGGGCAACCCCCATTGCAGTTTTTTCGTCGACGATCTGGAGCAACTGGACGTTGCCGCCCTGGGTCCCACGATCGAGAGCGACCCGCTGTTTCCACACAAGACCAATGTGCACTTCATCCAGGTGATCGACCGCCAGACCATCCGCCTGCGCATCTGGGAGCGCCATGGCGCCATCCCCCTGGGCTCCGGTTCCTGCTCCTGCGCGGCGGCGGTCAATGGCATCCGTCGCGGCTTGCTCGACAGCCCGGTGCGGGTGCTGTGCGACGGCGGGCCGGTGACAGTGAGCTGGGACGGCCAGGGCAAGGTGCGCCTGGCCGGCAGCGTGACCCGGGTGTTCAGCGGGTCACTGTGAAGGGCTCTACATCCAGCCCAGCCATTTCCACCAGGTCATGGCGAACACCAGCATCAACAGGTAGCCGATCAGCGTCACCAGCAGCCCGACCTTGGCGAACTGCCGGGCGTTGAAGGTCTCGGTACCCAGGCAGACCATGTTCTGCGGCGCGTTGATCGGCAGGATGAAACCGTAGCTGACGACAAAGCCCAGGAGCATGGTCATGCCCAGGCGGCTGAACTCGCCCGGCAGGGTTTGCAGCACGGCAATCAGGATCGGCAGCAAGGCCGAGGTCAGGGCCGTGGCACTGGCGAACCCCAGATGAATGAGGATCAGGAACGCCGCGAGAATCGCGAACACCGCCAAAGGCCCGACCTGGTCCAGGCCGGTGTGGGCCACCACCTGCCCGCCCAGCCATTGCCCGGCCTGGGTGCTGAGCAGCGCCGAGCCGAGGCTGATGCCGACCCCGAAGACGATCACCGTGCCCCAGGGAATGCGCGACTGCACGTCCTTCCAGGTCATGATGCCGATCCGCGGCAGCAGCAGGATCACCAGCCCGGCGTAGGTGGTGGTCGTGGTGTCGAAGGGGTGCAGCTTGCCTTCGGTGGACCAGGCCAAAAGCAGCAGCAGCGACACCGCCAGCAGGCGCTTCTGCGGCCCGGTCATGGGCCCGATGTCCACCAGGGACTGGGCCACCGCTTCCTTGCCGCCGGGGATGCTGTCGGTTTCCGGCGGCAGCAGTTTCAGCACCAGCCACAGCAGCACCAGGGACATGATCAGCGCCCAGGGCGCCCCGGCGATCAGCCAGTCGAGCCAGGCCACGCGCTGGCCGAGCATCTTGTCCATGAAGCCCACGGTCAGCAGGTTCTGCGCCGCGGCGGTCTGGATACCGACGTTCCAGATGCTGGTGCCCTGGGCGACCACGATCATCAGCCCGGCGGCGATATTGGAGCGCTTGTCGACGCCGAACGCGGCGATCACCCCCATCATGATCGGCACCACGCAGGCACTGCGGGCCGTGGCGCTGGGCACCAGCAGGCTGAGCAGGATGGTCACGGCAATGGCACCGATGAGGATGCGCCGGGTGCTGGTGCCGACCCGGGTCAGGGTCACCAGGGCGATGCGCCGGTCGAGGCCGGTGTGGGTCATGGCGGCGGCGATGAACAAGGCACCGGCCACCAGGGCCAGGGCCGAATTGGAGAACCCGGTCAGCGCCAGGCTGATGGCCGCCGAGCTGCCATAGACCTGGGTCGGGTCCTGCAGGGTCGGCGCGGTGCCAATCAGGAACGCCATCAGTGCGGTGATCATGATCGCGCTGGCCTCGTAGGACACCGCTTCGCTGATCCACACCACCACCGCGAAGGCGAGGATCGCCAGCATCCGCTGGCCGGCCACCGGCAGGTCGGCGGGCAGTGGCAGAAACAGCACCCCGATCATGGCCAGCACGGCGATCAGCAATCCAATCGGTAGTACTGCCTTGGCCGCGGGCGCCGTTGTCAGAGGCGTAGTCATGGGCCTTTTCCTTTGCAATTGGAGAGGCGCCAAGCTTGCTACAAAACCGCCAAAAGCGCGTTGATAAAGGTCAAGCCGCGGGGTTGCCCGCCCTTGCGGCGACGCTAGGTTGAAGCCCGCTGGACGCAAAGAAATATTTTTACATCCCTACAGATTTTTCATCTCTTTGGAGTCACAGTGCTATCAGGGCGACAAGGAGTCGAAAAGAAACTGGCGGTATCACTCCAACCTGCAAGGTGCCTGTATGGTGACAAGAAACTTGAAACTGACGTCCAGGGCGCTCCTGAGTTTTGGCGCTATCTGTGTGCTAGTGGTCGGTCTGGGGGGACTGGCGCTGTGGAGAATGGGACAGATTCACGATGCTGCACTGGACCTGCGAAACAATTGGCTGCCCAGCGTCAGGCAAGCCACGAAAATCGAATCCTCCACCTTGCGTGTGCGCCTGGAGGCCCTGCACTACGCCACTGAAAGCGAAGCCCAGAAAGGCGCATCCCTGGACAAGCTGGGTAGCCTGAAAGCCACCCTGGCCCAGGCCATCAAGGACTACGAGCCACTGGTGTCCAGCGCCGAAGAGAAAACCGCCTTTGATCAGGTCAAGCGCGGCGCCCAGGACTACCTGGACAAGCTGGCGGTGCTGATCGATGCCAGCAAGACCCACACCGCGCAGCAGAGCAGTGACTACATCAATCAGGTCACGGTGCCCCTGGCCAATGCCTTGCAAAGCGCCATCGAAGCCCTGATCGCGATCAACGAGAGCGGTGCCGCGCACTCGGCGACCCTGGCCGACCATCAGTTCGACAGTGGCCTGACCCTGACCTCGCTGATCATCGTCCTGGCGATTGTCCTGACCGTGCTCATCGCCACCCTGTTCACCCGCAGCATCACCCGCCCGGTGCAATCGCTGCTGGCCACCACGCGCAAAATCGCCGAGGGCGACCTGCGAACCCAAGTGGAAGTCAGCGGCCAGGACGAACTCACCGACCTGCAGAAATCCACCCAGTCCATGCTCGACAACCTGAAGTCGACCATCCGCCAAATTGCCGATTCCTCGACCCAGCTGGCCTCTGCCGCCGAGGAAATGAGCGCCATTACCCGCGAGTCCAACGCCGGCATCCAGCAACAGAGCATGGAGACCGATCAGGCCGCCACCGCGGTCAACGAAATGACCGCCGCGGTGGAAGAAGTGGCGCGCAACGCGGTGTCCGCCTCGCAGTCGACCCAGGAATCCGAGCGTTCCGCCGGGCTGGGCAAGGAGCGGGTCGAGCAGACCATCCACTCCATCGAAAAACTCACCGGCACCGTGGAAAACACCCGGGTGGAAATGGCCGGCCTGGCCCAGCAGGCCCAGGGCATCAGCAAGGTCCTGGACGTGATCCGCGCCATTGCCGAGCAGACCAACCTGCTGGCCCTCAACGCGGCCATCGAGGCTGCCCGGGCCGGCGAGCAAGGCCGCGGCTTTGCTGTAGTGGCCGATGAAGTGCGGGCCCTGGCCCACCGCACCCAGCTCTCGACCCAGGAGATCGAGCAGATGATCCAGGGCGTCCAGAACGGTTCGAGCAAGGCCATGCTGTCGATGCAGCAAAGCAGCGAGGATGCCAGCCAGACCCTGGCCATCGCCCATGAGGCCGGCGCCGCCATCGGCCATATCGCCCAGGCCATCAGCGAGATCAACGAACGCAACCTGATGATCGCCACCGCCTCGGAGGAACAGGCCCAGGTGGCGCGCTCGGTGGACCAGAACCTGATGAGCATCCGCGACTTGTCGCTGCAAAGCTCGTCCGCCGCCAGCCAGACGTCCATTGCCAGCAGTGAACTGTCGTCCCTGGCGGTGAGCCTGAACAAACTGGTGGCACGCTTCTCCCTGTGAGACGGGCCCAGGCCCGGTAAGACGTCAGGTAGAGAAAAGCGCTGGCGCTGTTAGCCGGCCATCCGGCTCCTACACGGGTCTGTAGGAGCCAGATGGCCGGCAATGGCCGACGGCCTGAAAGGGAGTGTTGTTGATGCTGAAACTGATTTCGATCCATCAGTTGCAGATGGGCATGTACATCCATCAGTTCTGTGGCTCCTGGCTGGACCACTCTTTCTGGAAGGCTGGCTTTGTTCTTGACAGCCATGCCGACCTGCAACGCCTGCGAAGCTCCAACCTCAGCAGCCTGTGGATCGACACCAGCAAAGGTGGCGACCTGCCCGAGGCCAGTGCAACCGCCACGCCGGACCTGCCGCCGACCGCACAGCCGGCCACCGCTGCCACGCCCCGGGCCAGCATGGATGAGGAAGTGCAGCGCGCCCTAAAGCTCTGCGCCTACTCGCGCAAGGCGGTGACGGCGATGTTCCAGGAAGTGCGCATGGGCCAGGCCCTGGAGATGCAGCAAGCCGAAGATCTGGTGCTGCAGATCGGCCAGTCGCTGCTGCGTCATCCCGATGCGCTGATCAGTCTGGCGCGGCTCAAGAACGCCGATGACTACACCTACATGCATTCAGTGGCGGTCTGTGCGCTGATGCTGGCCACCGCGCGGCAATTGGGCTTGTCGGAGGACTATATCCGCCTGGCAGGCATTGCCGGATTGCTGCATGACGTGGGCAAGCTGACCATCCCCGACAGCATTCTCAATAAGCCGCAAAAGCTCTCGGACACTGAGTTCGAACGGGTCAAGCTGCACCCCGAAGCCGGTGGCGCGATCCTGCGTCAAAGCCCCGATGTGGATGCGCTGGTTCTGGATGTGTGCCTGCATCACCACGAAAAGGCCGACGGCTCCGGCTATCCGCACCGCCTGGCCGGAAACCAGATCAGCCTGTTCGCGCAGATGGGCGCGGTCTGCGATGTGTACGACGCGGTGACCTCCAATCGGCCCTACAACCGTGGCTGGGACCCGGCCGAAGCGATCCAGCGCATGTCCACCTGGAAAGGTCATTTCGATCAGCGGGTGTTCCAGGCCTTCGTCAAGAGCGTGGGCATCTACCCCGTTGGGGCCCTGGTGCGCCTGAAGAGCGGGCGCCTGGCGGTGGTGATCGAACAAAACCCCAAGTCGTTGCTGACGCCCAAGGTCCGGGTGTTCTTCTCCACCCGCTCCAACCTGCCCCTGGAACAGAACGTGGTCGACCTGGCCAAGATCCACGGCCAGGATCGCATCGTCGCTCGCGAAGCCCCGGAAGACTGGGAGTTCAAGAACCTGGATCGGCTCTGGAGCGGAGTCCCCGCCTGACCCTCAGGTGCCCAGGGTCAGGCCGTTGGCCGGCAGTGGCAGCGCGGTCTTGTAGCGCACCTGCTTGAGGGCGAAGCTGGAGCGGATATTGGCCACCCCGGGCACCTTGGTCAGAAAGTCCATCATGAAGCGTTCCAGGGACTGGATGGTGGGCACCAGCACGCGGATCAGGTAATCCGGGTCGCCGGCCATCAGGTAGCACTCCATGACTTCCGGGCGGTCGGCGATGGCCTCTTCGAAGTGCTGCAAGGCCTCTTCCACCTGCTTCTCCAGGCTGACGTGAATGAACACGTTGACGTGCAGCCCCAACAGGTCGGCATCCAGCAGGGTCACCTGCTCGCGGATCAACCCCAGCTCCTCCATGGCCTTGACCCGGTTGAAGCACGGCGTGGGCGAAAGGTTCACCGAACGGGCGAGGTCGGCGTTGGTGATGCGAGCATTCTCCTGAAGACTGTTGAGAATGCCGATGTCGGTACGATCCAGTTTGCGCATGAGACAAAACAACCTGTTTTTTATGTTTATGCAGATTTTTTATCTGCAAATAACTTCCAGCGCAATGAAACAGAGATAAATATTCTTCTACGCCCGGCCTATGATGTTTGTAGGACAAGATTTCCCTTACCCAGGGAATGACTGTCAGCTAGCGCGCCCAATTACAAGAAATCCACAAGATCGAGCGTAGAAAGCCATGACCACAGCGTATGCACCGCTACGCCTGCACGTTCCCGAACCCTCGGGCCGTCCCGGCTGCAAGACCGACTTCACCTACCTGCGTCTGAACGACGCCGGCCTGGCTCGCAAACCTCCCATCGATATCGAACCTGCCGACTGCGCCGACCTGGCCCGCGGCCTGATCCGTGTGCTCGACGATCAGGGCAACGCCCTGGGCGACTGGGCCGACGACGTGCCGCTGGAGATCCTGCGCAAGGGCATGCGCGCCATGCTCAAGACGCGGATCTTCGACAACCGCATGGTGGTCGCCCAGCGCCAGAAGAAGATGTCCTTCTACATGCAGAGCCTGGGCGAAGAAGCCATCGGCAGCGCCCAGGCCCTGGCCCTGAACATCGACGACATGTGCTTCCCCACCTACCGCCAGCAAAGCATCCTGATGGCCCGGGAAGTGCCGCTGGTGGAAATGATCTGCCAACTGCTGTCCAACGAGCGCGATCCGCTCAAGGGACGCCAGCTGCCAATCATGTACTCAGTGAAGGAATCCGGGTTCTTCACCATCTCCGGCAACCTGGCGACCCAGTTCGTGCAGGGCGTGGGCTGGGGCATGGCCTCGGCCATCAAGGGCGATACCAAGATCGCCTCGGCCTGGATCGGCGACGGCGCCACCGCCGAATCGGACTTCCACACCGCCCTGACCTTCGCCCACGTGTATCGCGCGCCGGTGATCCTCAACGTGGTCAATAACCAGTGGGCAATCTCCACCTTCCAGGCCATTGCCGGCGGTGAAGCCACCACCTTCGCCGGACGCGGCGTGGGCTGCGGCATCGCTTCCCTGCGGGTCGACGGCAACGATTTCATCGCGGTCTACGCCGCCTCGCGCTGGGCCGCCGAACGCGCCCGGCGCAACCTCGGCCCGACCCTGATCGAGTGGGTCACCTACCGCGCCGGCCCGCACTCCACTTCCGACGACCCGTCGAAGTACCGTCCGGCCGACGACTGGAGCCACTTCCCCCTGGGCGATCCGATTGCCCGTCTCAAGCAGCACCTGATCAAGATCGGCCAGTGGTCCGAAGAGGAACACGCCGCAGTCAGTGCCGAGCTCGAAGCCCAGGTCATCGCCGCGCAGAAGGAAGCCGAGCAGTACGGCACCCTCGCCGGCGGCCAGATTCCCAGCGCCGCGACCATGTTCGAGGACGTCTACAAGGACATGCCCGAGCACCTGAAACGTCAACGCCAGGAACTGGGGGTCTGACATGAACGATCACAACAACAATATCCAGCTGGAAACCGCCATGACCACCACCACCATGACCATGATCCAGGCCCTGCGCTCGGCCATGGATGTGATGCTCGAGCGTGACGACAACGTGGTGGTGTTCGGCCAGGACGTCGGTTACTTCGGCGGCGTGTTCCGCTGCACCGAGGGCCTGCAGGCCAAGTACGGCACCTCGCGGGTGTTCGACGCACCGATCTCGGAAAGCGGCATCGTCGGCGCGGCCATCGGCATGGGCGCCTACGGCCTGCGCCCGGTGGCGGAAATCCAGTTCGCCGACTACGTCTACCCAGCCTCGGACCAGATCATTTCCGAAGCCGCGCGCCTGCGTTATCGCTCCGCCGGCCAGTTCACCGCGCCCATGACCCTGCGCATGCCCTGCGGTGGCGGCATCTACGGCGGCCAGACCCACAGCCAGAGCATCGAGGCGATGTTCACCCAGGTGTGCGGCCTGCGCACCGTGATGCCGTCCAACCCCTACGACGCCAAGGGCCTGCTGATCGCCTCCATCGAAAACGATGACCCGGTGATCTTTCTCGAACCCAAGCGCCTGTACAACGGCCCGTTCGATGGCCACCACGACCGCCCGGTGACTCCGTGGTCGAAACACCCGGCGGCCCAGGTGCCGGACGGCTACTACAAGGTGCCGCTGGATGTGGCAGCCATCGCCCGCCCAGGCAAGGACGTCACCGTCCTCACCTACGGCACCACCGTCTATGTGTCGCAAGTGGCGGCCGAGGAAACCGGCATCGACGCCGAGGTCATCGACCTGCGCAGCCTGTGGCCGCTGGACCTGGACACCATCGTCAAGTCGGTGAAAAAGACCGGCCGTTGCGTGGTGGTGCACGAAGCCACCCGTACCTGCGGTTTCGGCGCCGAGCTGGTGTCGCTGGTGCAGGAACACTGCTTCCACCACCTGGAAGCCCCGATCGAGCGCGTCACCGGTTGGGATACGCCGTATCCCCACGCGCAGGAGTGGGCATATTTCCCAGGGCCGTCCCGAGTGGGCGCGGCGCTGCAACGGGTCATGGAGGTCTGAATGGGCACGCACGTTATCAAGATGCCGGACATCGGCGAAGGCATCGCGGAAGTTGAACTGGCGCAGTGGCACGTAAAAGTCGGCGACCAGGTGGTTGAAGACCAGGTCCTGGCGGACGTGATGACCGACAAGGCGATGGTGGACATTCCCTCGCCAGTGCACGGCACGGTCATTTCCCTGGGCGGCGAACCCGGTGAAGTGATGGCGGTGGGCAGCATCCTCATCAGCATCGAAGTCGAAGGCGCGGGCAACCTCAAGGAGTCCGCCCAGGCCGCCGCGCCGGCGCAACAAGCGCCGGCAGCTATTAATAAGCCGACTGCCGCGCCAGTGGTCGAAGCACCGAAGGTGGAAAAAGCCGTCGTCAGCCAGGCCGCCTGCCGCGCCGCGCCCCAGGCGCCAGTGGCCCGGGAAGCCGACGAGCGTCCGCTGGCCTCGCCGGCGGTGCGCAAGCACGCCCTGGACCTGGGCATCCAGCTGCGTCTGGTGCAAGGCAGTGGCCCCGCTGGGCGCATCCTGCACGAAGACCTGGACGCCTACCTGGCCCAGGACAGCCAGCCGCTCAAGGGCTACTCGGCGCCGGGCACAGGCTATGCCGAACGCCACGACGAAGAGCAGATCCAGGTCATTGGCATGCGCCGCAAGATCGCCCAGCGCATGCAGGAATCCAAGCACCGCGCCGCGCACTTCAGCTATGTCGAGGAAGTGGACGTCACCGCCCTGGAAGAGCTGCGCATCCACCTCAATGAAAAGCACGGCGCCACTCGCGGCAAGCTGACCCTGCTGCCGTTCCTGGTGCGGGCCATGGTCGTCGCCCTGCGCGACTTCCCGCAGATCAACGCGCGTTACGACGATGAAGCCCAGGTCATCACCCGCCACGGCGCGGTGCATGTCGGGGTCGCCACCCAGAGCGACGTCGGCCTGATGGTGCCGGTGGTGCGTCACGCCGAAGCCCGCAGCCTGTGGGGCAACGCCGAGGAAATCTCGCGCCTGGCCAAGGCCGCCCGCAGTGGCAAGGCAGCCCGGGATGAACTGTCCGGTTCCACCATCACCCTCACCAGCCTCGGCGCCCTGGGCGGGATCGTCAGCACCCCGGTGCTGAACCTGCCGGAAGTGGCGATTGTCGGGGTCAACCGCATCGTCGAACGGCCGATGGTGATCAAGGGCCAGATCGTGATCCGCAAGATGATGAACCTCTCCAGCTCCTTCGATCACCGGGTGGTCGACGGCATGGACGCTGCGCAATTCATCCAGGCCATTCGCGGCCTGCTCGAACAACCCGCCACGCTGTTTGTGGACTGACTTTCAGAGGAGCAGGCATGCAACAGACTCTCAATACCCAGCTGCTGATCATCGGCGGCGGTCCTGGTGGCTATGTGGCGGCGATCCGTGCCGGCCAGCTGGGCATTTCCACCATCCTGGTGGAAGGCCAGGCCCTGGGCGGTACCTGCCTGAACATCGGCTGCATCCCGTCCAAGGCGCTGATTCATGTCGCCGAGCAGTTCCACCAGACCCGCCACCACAGCCAGGGCTCGGCCCTGGGCATCGAAGTGGCGGCGCCGACCCTGAACATCGGCAAGAGCGTGGAATGGAAGGACGGCATCGTCGACCGCCTGACCACCGGGGTCGCCGCGCTGTTGAAGAAGAACAAGGTCCAGGTGATTCACGGCTGGGCCAAGGTCATCGACGGCAAGACCGTGGAGATCGAAGGCACCGATACCCGCATCCAGTGCGAGCACCTGCTGCTGGCCACCGGTTCGAAAAGCGTCAACCTGCCGATGCTGCCCATCGGCGGGCCGATCATCTCCTCCACCGAGGCCCTGGCACCCAAGACCTTGCCCAAGCGCCTGACCGTGGTCGGCGGCGGCTACATCGGCCTGGAACTGGGCATCGCCTACCGCAAGCTCGGGGTCGAGGTCAGTGTGGTCGAGGCCCAGGAACGCATCCTGCCGGCCTATGACGCGGAACTGACCCAGCCGGTGCTGGAATCGGTGAAGCAGTTGGGCATCAAGCTCTACCTCAAGCACAGCGTGCTGGGCTTTGATGCCGCCAGCAGCAGCCTGCAGGTGCGCGAGCCCAATGGCGACACCCTGAACCTGGCCACCGATCAGGTGCTGGTGGCCGTCGGTCGCAAACCCAACACCCAGGGCTGGAACCTGGAAAGCCTGAACCTGGACATGAACGGCGCGGCGATCAAGATCGACCACCGCTGCCAGACCAGCATGCGCAACGTCTGGGCCATCGGTGACCTCAGCGGCGAGCCGATGCTCGCCCACCGGGCCATGGCCCAGGGCGAGATGGTCGCCGAGCTGATCGCCGGCAAGCACCGCGAGTTCAACCCGGCGGCGATCCCGGCGGTGTGTTTCACCGACCCGGAACTGGTGGTGGTGGGCAAGACCCCGGACGAAGCCCGCGCTGCCGGCCTGGACTGCATCGTCAGCAGCTTCCCGTTCGCGGCCAATGGCCGGGCCATGACCCTGGAATCGAAAAGCGGTTTCGTGCGGGTGGTGGCCCGAAGTGACAATCACCTGATTGTCGGCTGGCAGGCGGTGGGAGTCGGTGTCTCCGAATTGTCCACGGCGTTCGGCCAATCCCTGGAAATGGGCGCGCGCCTGGAAGACATCGGCGGCACCATCCACGCCCACCCGACCCTGGGTGAAGCGGTCCAGGAAGCGGCGCTGCGGGCACTGGGGCACGCCCTGCACCTGTAAACACAACCTGTAGCTGCTGCCGCAGGCTGCGACAAGGTCCGCAGGACCTTCCGAGGGCCTCAAGAGCACGTCCTCTTCGAGGCCGATCGCAGCCTGCGGCAGCAGTTACAGGGTTCAATACGGGGATGCGGTAAGCCCCCGGAATGCAGTATTGTTGTGCCCATCCAAAAAAACGTCAGAAGCCTTAAGCCGTTCCGGCGGTTGTTAAGTGATAGAGGGTGTCATGGGTAACGAAAGCATCAATTGGGACAAGCTGGGTTTTGACTACATCAAGACAGACAAGCGCTATCTGTCGCACTGGCGTAACGGCGAGTGGGACGCGGGCACCCTGACCGAAGACAACGTGCTGCACATCAGCGAGGGCTCCACCGCCCTGCACTACGGTCAGCAATGCTTCGAAGGCCTCAAGGCCTACCGCTGCAAGGACGGCTCGATCAACCTGTTCCGTCCGGACCAGAACGCCGCGCGCATGCAGCGCAGCTGCGCCCGCCTGCTGATGCCGCAGGTGTCCACCGAACAGTTCATCGAAGCCTGCAAGGCCGTGGTCAAGGCTAACGAGCGTTTCATTCCGCCATACGGCACCGGCGGCGCGCTGTACCTGCGTCCGTTCGTGATCGGCGTCGGCGACAACATCGGCGTGCGCACCGCGCCGGAGTTCATCTTCTCGATCTTCGCCATCCCGGTCGGCGCCTACTTCAAGGGCGGCCTGACTCCGCACAACTTCCTGATCTCCAGCTACGACCGCGCCGCCCCACAAGGCACCGGCGCGGCCAAGGTCGGTGGCAACTACGCCGCCAGCCTGATGCCGGGCTCCCAGGCCAAGAAGGCCAGCTTCGCCGACTGCATTTACCTCGACCCGCTGACCCACAGCAAGATCGAGGAAGTCGGTTCGGCCAACTTCTTCGGCATCACCCACGACGACAAATTCGTCACCCCCAACTCGCCATCGGTACTACCGGGTATCACCCGCCTGTCGCTGATCGAGCTGGCCAAGACCCGCCTGGGCCTGGAAGTGGTCGAAGGCGACGTGTTCATCGACAAGCTCTCGGACTTCAAGGAAGCCGGTGCCTGCGGTACTGCCGCGGTGATCACGCCGATCGGCGGCATCCAGTACCAGGACAAGCTGCACGTGTTCTACAGCGAAAAAGACGTCGGCCCGATCACCCAGAAGCTCTACAAAGAGCTGACCGGCGTGCAGACCGGCGACGTGGAAGCGCCAGCGGGCTGGATCGTCAAGGTCTGATTCGCCCCCTGCTCTACCCCAGCCCGCCCCTGCCTGCCAGGGGCGGGCTTTTTATTGCCCGCCACCAATCCGCTTGCCGCGCCGCGCCGCCACCTGGCTGGCCTGGCCGTCGCGCTGCTTGCCGTGGCGCGCTTCGCTGATCAGCGCCGGAATCAGCGGTCCCTCCGGCAGGTGCTTCCAGAACCGGGTCGGCAAATGCCCCTGCATGACCTTGGGGTTGAGCCGCGCCGGGTTGAAGATGTGGCTGTAGTAGGCCAGCCACAGCTCGCCTCCGGGGTCGTCGCCGGCCTGGGCCAGTTGCTGCCAACCAGCGGGGCACTGGCGCTGGTGGTGCAGTTGCTCGCCGTCGAAATACACCCCGTCCCGGGGCGTGGCGATCATCCAGCGGTGGCGCCCCATGCGTCCGATGAAGTGCCGGCTGGCCTGGGCCAGGATGTCGTGGGCCGGTTCGTGCCAGGCCACGTATTCGGGTTGCTCG
Source organism: Pseudomonas sp. RC4D1 (assembly GCF_018390395.1). Classification (NCBI taxonomy): domain Bacteria; kingdom Pseudomonadati; phylum Pseudomonadota; class Gammaproteobacteria; order Pseudomonadales; family Pseudomonadaceae; genus Pseudomonas; species Pseudomonas sp. RC4D1. The sequence continues at coordinate 483,549 of NZ_JAHBAW010000003.1, read as the reverse complement.
GCCAGGGATGAGCGGCCCTCGGGCAGCCTGACGAAGCGCACGAAGGCATGCAGGTGATGGGCCTCGCGGTCCACCTGCTTGATCCGCCGCTGCAACTCGCTGCCCAGTTGATCGCCGCTGAGCATGGCCGTGCGGTCGCCATGGCTGACTCGCCACAGCACCTCGTAGAGCAGGCTCCAGCGCTGCTCGCCGCGATAGCAGGCGGCCCGCTGCAACAGCTCCAGCAGGGCCTGGGGAATACGCGCGCGAAACGGTCCGGGCTGTTCGGGGCAGCTCTCGTCGCTGGCAAAGAGGTCGGCCTCCTGGGTCCCGGCCCAACTGACCCGGCTCGGATCGATGGAATGACTGAGCAGCCAGCGCGCCTGCTGGCGCCAAGTGTCGAACAGGTCGTCGCAGTTCAGGCTGATCATCCCCAGAGCCCCATCTGCTGCGGTTGCGGCCGGTCCCGCAATTGCTGATAGAGCAGCGCGCTGCTGGTTTCCGCCTGCTGCGGGTGATAGTCGCTGGTGATGAGGAATGGCTTGGCCTTGCTCAGCACACAGCGCATGCGCGCCAGGTCCTCGAAGCGGATGCGGCGCTCGCGACGCAGTTCCACCAGGCGCTGGGTAGTACGCAGGCCGATCCCCGGAATGCGCGCGATCAAGGTTGGCTCGGCGCGGTTCAGGTCCAGGGGAAACAGGTTGCGGTTCTCCAGCGCCCAGGCCAGCTTGGGGTCGATGTCCAGGGCCAGGTGCCCCGGCCCCTTGAAGAGTTCGTTGGCGCTGAAGCCATAGCCGCGCAACAGGAAGTCGGCCTGATACAGGCGGTGCTCGCGCATCAGCGGCGGCGCGGCCAGGGGCACGCTTTTCGGGCTGTTGGGGATCGGGCTGAACGCCGAGTAATAGACCCGGCGCAGGCGGAAATTGCCGTACAGCGCCTCGGCGCTGTGGAGAATGGTGCTGTCATCGGTGTCGTCGGCACCGACGATCATCTGGGTGCTCTGCCCGGCCGGGGCGAAACGCGGCGCCCGGGGCTCGTTGCGCACGGTCTGCTCGCCGGTATAGATGGTGCCCATGGCCTGCTTGATCGAGCCCAGGTGTTTTTCCGGGGCCAGGGTCTTGAGGCCCTGGTCAGTGGGCAGCTCGACATTGACGCTGAGGCGGTCGGCATAGCGCCCGGCTTGCTCGATCAGCAGCGGGTCGGCGTCGGGGATGGTCTTGAGGTGGATGTAGCCGCGGAACTCGTGCTCTTCACGCAACAGCCTGGCCACCTGCACCAGTTGCTCCATGGTGTAGTCCGCCGAGCGGATGATCCCGGAGCTGAGGAACAGCCCGCTGACGCAATTGCGCCGGTAGAAATCCAGGGTCAGGCGCACCACTTCCTCGGGGCTGAAACGGGCCCGGGGCACATCGCTGGAGCGGCGGTTGACGCAGTACTGGCAGTCGTAGAGGCAGAAATTGGTCAGCAGCACCTTGAGCAGCGAGACGCAGCGTCCGTCCGGCGTATAGCTGTGGCAGATGCCCATGCCATTGCTCGAACCCAACCCGCTCTTGCCTTCGGAACTGCGCTTGGGCGCGCCGCTGCTGGCGCAGGAAGCGTCGTACTTGGCGGCGTCGGCGAGGATGCTCAGCTTGTCGATCAGTTGCATGGCGAGGCTCGAATACTGTTTTTATATACAGTACAGAGGGTGCCCCATGCCGTTCAAGCGGTGTTTGTCGGCGCCGGCAAAAAAACGCTGATTGCCCTGCCTGCGCCAGCAATCCGGCGCAGGCAGCAAGGGACTGGCCCCTTAGAAGTACTTCAGCCAGGCCAGGTCGCGGCGCCGGGCCTTGAGTCGGGCGAAGCCCCGCACCGGCGGGTACAGGATCAAGGCCAGAAGCAACGTGATCAGCCATAGCCAGCCCAGCGAGTCGAAGCCAAAATAGGCCCCTTGATTGCGCCCCAGTAGCGCCACGGCCAGCAGATACAGGCCCTTGAGCACATACAAGTGCAACAGGTAGAAGAACATCGGCGCCGCGCCAAATACGCCGAGCACCCGGATCAAACCGCTGTCCTGCCGCCGCTCCAGGGCCCGCAGCAGAAGTAGCCCGGCACCCAGGGTCAGGGCGATGAACAGCAGCGACGGCGGGTACTTGGTGATGTTGAAAAAGCTCATCAGGGTTTGCCCCCAGGTCTCGCCACTGACCCAGGGCCGCTCGCCATAGCCGTTAAGCAGCCGCAGCACGATGAACCCCGCCAGCGCCGCCAGCCCCCATCGCAACAGACGCTGCTGTCGCTGAGCGGCCTCGGCTTCGCGGGCGAACCAGGGCCCCAGGGCATAACCCAGGCCGATCACGCCGATCCATGGCAGCAGCGGATAAGAGGTCCGCAGACGCAGCCCTTCGCCCCATTCGATCCAGCCGCGATCATGCAGGATCGCCCAAGGCACGTGCAGCGCCTCGCCCGGGGCGAAATGCAGCCCATCCAGCAGATTGTGCCCGCCGATCAGCAGCAGGCTCAGGCCCAACAACAGCGCCCGAGGCAGCCACAACAGGGCCGACAGCGCCAGCATGCTCAGGCCGATGACCCAGATCACCTGCAGATAGATCAGCGTCGGCGGAACCTGTCCGGTCCAGGCGAAGTTCACCAGGGTCAGCTCCAGCACCACCAGAAACAACCCACGCTTGAACAGGAAAGCGCTGGCCTCGGCCCGATGGCCGTGCTTCTGGGCAAACAGGTAAGCCGAAAGCCCGGTCAGCAGGACAAACACCGGCGCGCACAGGTGTGCCAGGGTGCGGCTGACAAATAGCCCGGGCTCAGTGGTGGCCACGTCCATGGGATCGCTTACCTGCCGGTGCAGGAAGAAGGTTTCCCGCACATGGTCCAGTAGCATGAACAGCATCACCAGGCCGCGCAGGGCATCGATACTCAGCAGCCGGGTGCCGAGGCTCGCGGGAGGGTTGGGTAAAGAACTCATAAGGAGGGATCGCAGCGTCAGGTTCAAAGGGACGGTGCCGGTCTCGCGCCCGGCAAATCGGCCGTTACTTTATAACATCTGCCTGTCGATCCAAAACTCCTTAGCTGTGGTCACGGCCCCAGGCAACAATCGACCCGTAGCGCCGCGCCCGGCCAGGGCATGGGCGGCGACGCTGCGCGGCGTTACTGATGCTGGAACTGCACCATGGAACTGACCTGGACCCGAGCCTGCATCTGTTCGGCCCCTCCCCCGCGACGCATGCCGCGCACCGGGCAGGCATCCAGGTAGTCCAGGCCCACCGCCAGTTTCAGGTGACGCTCGGGTCGCGCCAGGCGATTGGTCACGTCGAAGCTGTACCAGCCGTCGTCGAGCCAGGCTTCGGCCCAGGCATGGCTGGCCAGGTGGCTGGCGTCCTCGGTGCACAGGTAGCCGGAGACGTAGCGCGCGGGAATCCCCAGGCTGCGGGCGCAGGCCAGGAAGGCGTGGGTATGGTCCTGGCAGACCCCGGCACCGCCGGCAAAGGCTTCGGCCGCGGTACTGCCAACCCCGGTGGCGCCCGGACTGTAGGGCATGTGCTCGGCCAGGGCCTGCATCAGCTCGATCAGCGCGGCGCGATCACGGCGCTCGCCGCAATGGCGCCGGGCAAAGTCGCAGAGGGCCGAGTCCGCCTTGCTCAGGTGGCTGCAACGCAGGAACGGCAGCGGCGACTGGCTGTCGCCCTCCACTTCCCGCGTGCCATCGATCTGCACTTCGCCAAAGGCCGTGAGGACAATGGCGCCGTGGGGCTCGTCGAGGGTCATGACATGCAGGATGTTGCCGTAGGGGTCGCGCTGGGCGCGCACCTGCCGTGGCAGCTCCAGGTGCCATTGGAGGACCTGCTGGCGCTGGCTGTCCTGGGGCGTCAACCGCAGGAACTGGATGCTGGTGCAGACTTCATCGGCGTAGCTGTAGGTCGTGTCGTGACGAATGGACAGTTTCATACCACCTCCAGATAGGACTCATGCACGGTCTGCCCCAGGTGGCGGATCTGCCCGATGCAATCGGTCAGCCACTGGTGCAGGCCGGAATCGAGAATCTCGTTGATCCCGGTATAGCGCAGGCGCGCGTTCAGTTCGGCGGCCAGGCGCTGGGCCGGGCGTCCGTTGTCCCCCGGCAAGGTGGCCAGGAGCTGGTCCAGCTCCTCGACGCAGGCATGCAGGGAGCGCGGTACATCGGCGCGCAACAGCAGCATCTCGGACACCTGCTCGGCCCCCGGGGCATTGCGGTAGATCTCGTTGAACGCTTCGAAGGACGACAAGGCACGGAGCAAGGCGCTCCACTGGTAATAGCCCCGGGCCGAGTTATCGCTGACTTCCTCGGACTCCTCGCCGAACATTTCATAGCGTGCGTCGAGCAGGCGCAGGGTGTTGTCGGCGCGCTCGATAAAGGTCCCCAGGCGTATGAAGCGATAGGCGTCGTTGCGCATGATGGTGCCGGCGGTGGCACCGCGGAACAGGTGCGAACGCTCCTTGACCCACTCGCAGAACTGGCTGATGCCGTAGCGCCCCAGGCCATTGCGGGCGATGTTGCGCATCTCCAGCCAGGTGGCGTTGATGTTCTCCCACATGTCCGCGGTGATCCGCCCGCGCACCGCGTGAGCATTGCTGCGGGCCGCCCGCAGGCAGCAGTAGATGCTCCCCGGGTTGGTCTCGTCGAGGGCGAAAAAGTGCAGCATGCGCTCGGTGTTCAGTTCACCGTAGCGCTGGTTGTAGTCATCCAGGGTGCCGGCCGCCAGCAACGACATGGCCAGCTCGGCATGGCCGTCACCGCGCCCGGCCTGGGGCATCAGCGACAGCGAATAACTGACCTCGAGCATGCGTGCCAGGTTCTCGGCGCGCTCCAGGTAGCGGGACATCCAGTACAGGTCCGCAGCGGTTCTTGAGAGCATGGTTCAGTCCTCCACTACCCAGGTGTCTTTGGTGCCGCCGCCCTGGGACGAGTTCACCACCAGCGAGCCTTCGCGCAGCGCCACGCGGGTCAGGCCGCCGGGCACCAGGCGGGTTTCCCGGCCGGAGAGTACGAACGGCCGCAGGTCGATGTGCCGCGGGGCGATGCCGCTTTCGACAAAAGTCGGGCAGGTGGACAGGGACAGGGTCGGCTGGGCGATGTAAGCCTCGGGGCGAGCCTTGAGGCGGGTGCGGAATTCTTCGATCTCGGCTGCGGTGGCCGCCGGCCCTACCAGCATGCCGTAGCCGCCGGAGCCCTGGGTTTCCTTGACCACCAGGTCCGGCAGGTTGGCCAGCACATGGGACAGCTCGGCGGGCTTGCGGCACTGCCAGGTGGGCACGTTCTTGAGGATCGGTTCTTCGCTCAGGTAGAAGCGGATCATTGCGTCCACATAGGGATAGATCGACTTGTCGTCGGCGACCCCGGTGCCCACGGCGTTGGCCAGCACCACATTGCCGCAGCGATAGGCAGCGATCAGCCCGGGCACCCCGAGCATGGAGTCCGGATTGAATGACAGCGGATCGAGGTAGGCATCGTCCAGCCGACGGTAGATCACGTCCACCGCCTGGGCGCCGGCCGTGGTGCGCATGAACACCCGGTCGTCACGCACGAACAGGTCGGCGCCTTCCACCAGTTCCACGCCCATTTCCCGGGCGAGGAACGCGTGCTCGAAATAGGCACTGTTGAAACGTCCCGGAGTCAGCACCACCACCGTCGGGTTGTCCAGGGGGCTGGAGCTCTTCAGGGTGTCCAGCAACAGGTTGGGATAATGGTCGATGGGGGCAATGCGCTGGGCGGCAAACAACTCGGGAAACAGACGCATCATCATCTTGCGGTCTTCAAGCATGTAGCTCACGCCGCTGGGGGTGCGCAGGTTGTCCTCCAGCACGTAGTAGCTGCCATCGCCGTCGCGTACCAGATCGACCCCGGCGATATGGGCGTAGGTGCCCCGGTGCAGGTCCAGGCCCTGCATGGCCACCTGATAGCCTTCGTTGGCCAGCACCTGCTCGGCGGGAATGATGCCTTCCTTGATGATCCGCTGGCCGTGATAGATATCCGCCAGGAACAGGTTCAGCGCCTGGACCCGCTGCACGCAGCCGCGCTCCACCGTGCGCCACTCGCTGGCCTTGATGCTGCGGGGAATGATGTCGAAGGGAATCAGGCGTTCAGTGCCCTGTTCGTCGCCGTACAGGGTGAAGGTGATACCGGCGCGGTGGAACAACAGGTCGGCTTCACGCCGACGCTGGTCCAGCAGCTCCAGGGGCGTGTCCGCCAGCCAACGGGCGAACGCTTCGTAGTGTGGTCGACAGGTGCCGCTGGCAGCGTACATTTCATCGAAAAAAGCGCGGGACATAGCCAACTCCTTGCCGTGATATGAACGGCTTTTTATTTGAACCCTGTGTGTGCGTGACCCGGCTTTAACCTAGAAGGGATGATAGTTCCCCTGTGTGCGAGCACCTCCTGGGCCCACGGTCGAACGGCCCCTGCCGCCCGCTTCACAGAGCGGTAGCAAAGGCTATGCCGCAAATGCCCAAACCACGGCTACTGCGGCATATGGTCTGAAAAACCCCACAAATAGCGACAAATACATTCATAAAAGAGACATACATCCCCGCCAGGAAGCGGTCTTGGGGACGCCCATGGGGACCCTGCCCAAGTCATGGCAAACGGTTGCGGGCTGAATCGGTGCACAAAGCCCCAGGGAGGATTTTTTTGCCCCGTTATCGGGAGCTTTGCCGGCAATATGGCGTGCACTGGCCAGCAGCGGCCCCTGAACACTGACCGCCAGCGCACCATCGAGGTTCAAGGCATTGACTGGCCACAGCGAGGATTGGCCGGTCGGCCGTCAGCTGCGCACCGGCAACCGAGCCAGGATCAGCGCCACCGCCTGCTGCGGCGACAGGCTCGCACTGTCCAGGCGCAAGGGTGCCGACGCCCAGGCCTGGTAGTCGTGATCGAGTACCGACTGCCAACTGGGCGCTTGCAGCCCCGGCACATCCACCTGCCGGGTCTCGACCCGCCGTCGATGTTCCCGGGGGTCGGAACAGATCACCTCGACATCCAGCAGGAGCACCCCCAGTCGCTGCGCCAGATCGCTCCAGGCCTGGCGACTTTCGGCCACGGGATTGACGCAGTCGGCCAGCACCGGGTTGCCCAGGGCCAGATTGGCCTCGGCCAGTTGCAGGGCGATCTGGTAACCGGCCTTGCCGACCTCTGCCAGGCCGGCATCGCGCAGACCCTGCTCGATGCTGTCGATACGCAGGTAGGTGGCTCCCAAGTGGGGAGCCAGGGTGCGAGCGATGGTGGTTTTACCGGAGCCCGGCAATCCGCTGAATACGATGAGCATGCATGGCCCTGGCTGGAACGTTGGAGGGCAAGCTTCAACGCAATCGCCGTCGACGTCCAGCGCGGGACCCTCCGACACCGCAGAGCAGTGTCAGGGAAACACTGCAGGTTGCTCGGCCGGGATGCTTCGCGGCCAGGACAACAGTGCGCTTTCCGACATCGGCCGGGCGTACCAGTACCCCTGGGCCATGACGCAGCCTATTTCCAGCAGCAGGCGCCGTTCGAGCTGGGTTTCCACCCCCTCCACCACCAGGCACATTTCCAGGTTGCTGGCTAAGGCCAGGGAGGCACCGACCACCGCGCGACAGCGGGGCTGACGCACCAGTTCACGGACAAAATGCGCATCGAGCTTGATCTGGTTGAACGGCAGTTCGCACAGGCGCTGCAAGGAGGAGTAGCCGGCGCCGAAGTCGTCGATGGCCAGGTTGCACTCCATCATCCGCAGGCGCACCAGGTTTTCCAGGCTGATGGCCGGCGCCTGCACCAGGCCCACCTCGGTGATTTCGAACGTCAGCAACCGCGGCGGAACCTGATGCCGGTCGATGGCCTGACGGATGTGCCTGACGATGTCACCGCTGGCCAGTTGTCGGGGCATCAGGTTGAACGCCAGCTCCAGTTCTTCACCCTGGTCCAGCAGTCGGCGCTGCAGGGCCATGCTCTGGTCAAGCTGCTGGTGGAGAACCTCGTCCAGCAGGCCTGCGGCCTCCAGTTCATCGAGAAAGGCTGCCGGCGCCAGGACCCCGCGCTCGGGATGGCACCAACGCATCAGCACTTCGGCGCCACAGCAACTGGCGTGGCGCAGGTCGAACTTGGGCTGGTAGTAGGCGACGAACTGGCCCTGCTCGACCCCCCGCTGCAGGTCTTCAAGGCTCACCGGGGCGAAGTGCCGGGACGGCGCCGGAACCTGTTGCTGATGGCGCTGCTGATACAGTTCGAGCATCGCCTGCAGGGCTTCCAGGTCCGCCGGCTTGCCCACGTCCCCCAGGACGATCAACCCATGCAGGCTGATCATCTGCAACACTGCGCGACGCAGATCGGACTCAATCAGGCTGTAGAGAATCACGGCCCGCACCAATTGCTCCTCACTGGCCCGCCGCAAGAACTCCAGGCCGTCCATGCCCGACATCTGCAAGTCGCAGAGCACGATGTCCGCCGCACCGCGCTCACGCAGCAGGTTCAGGGCACTGTCCCCATCGGACGCCGCCAATGGCTGAGCTACATCCAGGCGTCGCAACTGCTCCAGGGCCAGCAGTTGCTGCACCGGATGGTCTTCAAGCACCAATATTTTCAGGGTATTCACGCGCGGCTCCAGGGTGAGCGGCGACTGCCGAGGGGCCCGATAACGGATCGCTTGGCACCTTCTGTGGCGTTAACCGACAGAAGTATCGCAAGGGTGCAGATAGACACAAGCGTATCGCCAACCGAACGCGGGTCAAGACAAAGCCCCTACCTTCGGTCCGCCAGCCTCGACGGGCTTGCCCAAGCCCGAGCAACTCAGGAAAATAGGCCCGTTTGGCGCTCATCCTTGATCTATATTGATATCCAGCATTGACGATCAGCCCTTGTGCGGCGGTCAACTCAGCCAGCCCAGTTCCTCCTCGACTCATCCTTGTGCCGTTCTTCGATCAGGAGCCCCGATGCCCCGCTTCCTCCTGCCAACGCTGATATGGCTGGCATGTTTTCCCGCCTTGGGAGACACCGCAACTCCCTTGCAACTGCTCAACTATGAATCACCCCACCACCATGAATTGTCCTTGACCAACGATGATTGGCAATGGCTGCGCAACAAGCGCGAACTGGTGCTGGGCACCTCGCAGCAGAACCTGCCACCGCTGGAGATGGTCAACGAGTCCAGGGAATACGAAGGCATCACCGCAGACTACATCGGCCTGCTGGCGGACGCTCTGAGGGTGAAGATCAGCGTCCGCGCCTATGACAACCGCGAACAGGTCTTCAAGGCCCTGGCCAAGGGTGAGATCGACTTCATGGGCAGCGTGACACCGGTCGATGCCCAGCAACGTCAGCTCCTGCGCAGCCAACGCTACCTGGTCAATCGCCCGACGCTGGTGGCCCGCCTCGGGGACTCTCCATCACTGAAAAACGGCTTGCAGGGACGCCGCCTGGCCATTTCCCTGGACACCATCAGCCTGCCCGTTGCCCAGGCCATGTACCCCAAGGCACAGATCGAAGGCTACGACAACACGGATGCCGCCATGGCCGCCGTGGCCTTCGGTGATGCCGATGTGCTGCTCAGCGATGCGGTCTCGGCGCAGTTCCTGATCTCGCGCAACTACAGCGACTACCTGCGGATCATCTATAGCGGCCCCGCGAGCATCCCGGGTTTCGCCTTCGCCGTGAACCCGGACAACCAGCAGTTGCAACGCCTGATCGACAGTGCACTGCAAGCGATCCACAAGGAACAGGACATCAGCATCCGCAATCGCTGGGGCGACCGCCTGCTGCTGAGCATGGAAAAAACCGATCTCACGGCCGACGAACAACGCTGGATCGAAAACAACCCCGTGGTGCGCATCGGCATCCACCGCTATCTGCCACCGATGTCCTACTTCGACGCCGAGGGCAATTACCTGGGGATTACCTCCGACCTGCTGGCCATGCTGGAGACCAAGACCGGGCTGAGTTTCGAGATCGATGCCATGCCCAGCTTCACGGACCTCAACAACGCCGTACGCGAGGGCCGGGTGCAGATGGTGGCCGATCGAGCCCGCAACCCCGAGCGCGAAGGCTACTTGCAATTCACCCGCCCCTATCTGGTCGGGCCCTACATGTTGATCACTCGCGACGCTCCCGATGCGCCGAAAACCCTGGAGGAAATGGCCGGCAAGACCCTGCTGATCGGCAGCGGCCATGCCCTGGTGCCGCTGCTGCGCCAGCGCTATCCACAGATCCGGATCAAAGAAGTACAAACCAACTTCGAAGCCCTGGCCCTGCTGCGCGACCACAAGGGCGATGCTGCGGTGCAAGCGGAAATCGCCGTCAGTTTCAACTTGCCGCGCATCAAGCAAGACCAGCTCAAGGTCCGATCAGCCCTGAACCTGCCGTTGCTGAACGAATCCTTTGGCGTGCGCAGGGACCAACTGGAGCTGTTCAGCATCATCGACAAGTCCTTGCGCAGCATTTCTCCCGACGCCATTACCGAGCTCAATAATCGTTGGCGCTCCAAGGCCGCTGTCGTCCCCCCTTCCTGGCGCGACTACCGCACCACCCTCTACCTGGCGGGTGCCGTCTCCGTGCTGTTGCTGCTGATCGCCCTGGCCTGGGGCTATGCCATGCGCCGCCAGGTCAGCCAGCGCGAACGGGCCGAGCATGCGCTCAACGATCAAATGCGCTTCATGGACGCGCTGATCAACGGCACGCCGAATCCGATCTACGTGCGCGACCTCGAGCGGCGCCTGGTGATCTGCAATGACAGCTATCTCAAGACCATGGGCACCGATCGCGAGAGCGTGCTGGGCAGCAACCTCGAACAGTTGGCGGTGCCCGAAGCCAGTCTGTTCGCTAAAGATTTCCAAAGCATCCTCGACGGTGGCCCGCCGCTGCTGATCGACCGCACCGTCCATATCCGCGGGCAGCGGACGCAGATCTACCACTGGATGCTGCCCTATCGAAATGCCCAGGGCGAAATCCTCGGCATCATCGGCGGCTGGCTGGACATCAGTGAGCGCCAGCAACTGCTGGACGAGCTGACCCAGGCCAAGAATGACGCCGACAAGGCCAACCGCGCCAAGACCACCTTCCTGGCCACCATGAGCCATGAGATCCGTACCCCCATGAGCGCGGTCATCGGCATGCTGGAACTGGCCCTCAAGCGTGCCGACCAGGGCCAGCTCGACCGCAGCTCGATCGAGGTGGCCTACAGCTCGGCCCAGGGCCTGCTGGAGTTGATCGGCGACATCCTGGACATCGCCCGGATCGAAAGCGGACGCCTGAGCCTGAGCCCCGAACGAGCCAACCTGCGGGATCTGGTGGAGTCGGTGTTCCGGGTCTTCGATGGCCTGGCCCGGCAAAAGGGCCTGCGCCTGGAGCTGGATCTGGACAGCAGCGTCAATGGCGACGTGCTGGTGGACCCATTGCGCTTCAAGCAGGTGCTGTCGAATCTGCTGAGCAATGCGATCAAGTTCACCGAACACGGCGGGGTGCAGATCCGTTTGCAGGCCGAGGGTGACGATGCGCAACTTTTGCCCCTGCTGATGACCGTCAAGGACACCGGGATCGGCATCGATCCCGACGACCAGCAACGGCTGTTCCAGCCCTTCAGCCAGGTGCCAGGGCAACATCAGAACGCCCGCTCGGGCACCGGACTGGGGCTGGTGATCTGCCGCACGCTCTGCGAAATGATGGGCGGCCAACTGCGTCTGGAGAGCCAGCCGGGCGTCGGCACCCTGGCCCGGGTGCAGGTGCAGTTGAATCGCCTCGACCCACTGCCCGATGCACCGCCTGCTGTAACGCAAGCCACCCCGTCGGTCGCCGCCAGGGCACCGCTGCATATCCTGGTGGTGGACGACAGCCAGGCCAATCGCCAACTGCTGTGCGAGCAACTGCGCTTCCTGGACTATTCATTGAGCCAGGCGCAGAACGGCGCCGAAGCCTACAAGGTCTGGCAGCGGGAAACCTTCGACGTGGTGATCACCGACTGCAACATGCCGGTGCTGAACGGCTATGAGCTGACCCGACAAATCCGCGTTGCCGAACAGATCCAGGGCCGGCCGCCGGTGCAGATCTTCGGCTTTACCGCCAACGTCCAACCCGAAGAGGAACAGCGTTGCCGGGACGCCGGCATGAATGGATGCATCTTCAAGCCCATTGCCCTGCCAGAACTGGACCGCCGTCTGCGAGAACTGCCCGCCCTGCCCCGCTTGCAACTCAAGGCCAACAGTGAGCGCTTCGACATCCAGCAACTGGACCACCTCACCGGCGGCAACCCAGCCTCCATTCAGCGGGTGCTCAAGGGCTTGCACCAGAGCAACCAGCAGGACTTGAAGCAGATCCGCGGGTTGCTGGCCAACCCCGACAATAAAGGCGTGACCGACCTGGCTCACCGTATCCGCGGCGCGGCGCGGATCATCAATGCCCAGGCCCTGATCGATGAATGCGAATACCTGGAGAAGGCCTGCCGCGAAGGCGCGAATGCCGGCCAGATCAAGACGGCATTGACGCGCTTGGAGCAGGCCATGGTGGGGCTGGATCGTGACTTGCTGGAGTCCGTGGTGCCCGATTGAGCAGCCCTGGCATCAGCTGATCGCACACTCGGGCACCGCACCAGAGCCCCTTACCGCCCAGCCACCGGGGTTCAGGCCCCCAGGCTTTGCAGCTCCAGACTGGCCGATGCCGACAGCGGCTTGGATGGCTGAATCAAGGCGATACCGAAATACTTGCTGATGTAGCGCCCGCCGGTGCCGGTCAGGGTCAGGGCTCGGCTGTCCACATCCTGCCTCAGCCATTTGCGCTGCAACAGCACCCGCAGCAGCGCCGCCCCCAAGGCGCCCGCCAGGTGCGGACTGCGCATGCTCCAGTCCAGGCACGGACAGGCCAGGCTTCGGCGCAGCCTGCTCAGCTCGACCACGTCGATGTCCAGGCCGCGGAAGAACTCGACACCACTGTCACTGACCCGGTAGTCCTCGCCCTCCTCTCCCATCAGCAACCAGCCGGCTTCCAGCATCCGGTCGTGCAACTGCACCCCCAGGGTGCCCGCCAGGTGGTCGTAGCAAGTGCGGGCAAATTGCAGGCGGTCCGGGGTACGCGGGGTGAAGGTACTGCCCTGGCCGATCACCATCAGGGCCTCCAGGGCCTGGGCCACCAGCGGATCGCCGAGACCGTAGTAACGGTGCCGCCCCTGGACCTGCACCCGCAGCAGGCCGGCGTCCCTGAGCTTGGCCAGGTGGGCGCTGGCGGTGGAAGTGCTGACCTCGGCAATCGCCGCCAGCTCGGTGCTGGTACGGGCGTGGCCATCCATCAGCGCACACAGCATCCGGGTACGGGCCGGCTCGGCGATGGCCGCCGCCACGTTGGATACCCCCAGGTCGTTCTGCACTACATTCATATTTCGCTCCATGACGAATCGTGTCTTCGAAAAGATGAGGATAGTAGCAACCTGGATATCTGCCCAACAAAGAGACAAATCATGGACCCGATCAGCGCTGCCACCCACTTTGCCCCCTACGATTTCTATTACGCCCGCCTGCGTGCCCGGGGAGGCCTGACTTACGATTCAGCGCTGGGCCTATGGGTCGCCAGCAGCGCCGCCGCAGTGGCGGCGGTGCTGAACCACCCCGCCTGCCGTGTCCGACCGCCCCAGGAGCCGGTGCCCCGGGCCATCGCCGGGCGGCCTGCCGGGGACGTGTTTGCGCGCTTGATGCGGATGAACGATGGCCTGCGCCACGGCTGTCCCCGTGCAGCCATGGCGGCGCCGCTGCAGCAGCTGGGCGCCATCGACCTGCAGCCCTGGCTGGCACAGTGGCGCCCTGCCCTGAGCGCCCCCCAAGGCGCCAACGATCTGCAACGCTGGCAGTGGCGCCTGCCGGTGGCACTGCTGGCAGGACTGCTGGGAATAGCCGCCGAGCGGCGCGAAGACCTGGCCCGACGCACCGGCGAATTCGTTGCCTGCCTCTCCCCCTTGAGCAACGCAGAACAGTTGCAGGCCGCCGACTCAGCGGCGCAGCACTTGATCCAACAGATGCAGGCATTGCTCGATGCGCCGCAACACAGCCCGTTCCTGAGGGCGATCCTCGAGCGCAGCCAGGGCCTTGCCCCAGAGGATCTGCAGGCCAACCTGCTGGGCCTGCTGGCACAAACCCACGACGCCTGCGCCGGACTGATCGGCAACAGCCTGATCGCCCTGCTGGCGGAGCCGTCACTGTGCCAGCGCCTGTCCCAGGACCCGGACCAGCTCAGTGCCTGGCTGCTCCAACGCCAGCGCCTGGACCCGCCGGTGCAGAACACCCGGCGGTTCGTCGCCACGGCTTGCACCCTGCTGGGCGTGGACCTGCAAGCCGGCGAGACGGTGCTGGTGCTGTTGGCGGCGGCCAACCACGACCCGGCCCTGACCGCGGTCACCGGCTGCGATCCGGCATACCAGGGGTTCAGTTTCGGCAGCGGCACGCACCGCTGTCCCGGCCAGGGCCTGGCGCTGAATATCGTCCAGAGTTTGCTGCAGCTGCTGCTGCGCTCGCCGGGGCTGAGCACCCTGACGCTAGACTGGAATTACCTGCCTTCGGTCAACGGCCGCCTGCCGCTGTTCACCGATGCCGCCGGATAACCGGCAAGCGCCTTGGCAGTCTCCGCGCGCTTGAGGTAAAAGGTGCCCCACTGCCAAAACCGATCCTGGAAAAGGAACAACAATGCTGTTTGTGGTGATGCTGGGGGGAAAACACCCCAGAGCGAAAATTGAAGTCCACGATGTCCAGTTCGTGGTCGCCGAGCGTCTCGAAGCCGCCTACCCGCAACTGCGCGAAGGCTGGTTCGGCAGCCAGGCGGGCTTGCACATCGACGCCTGGATGCAGGTCGACGGGGTCGAGGACTGCAAGGTCGAACTCAGCCCCCTGGCACCGCAGCCGGGTGCACCACGCCTGTACTTCCTGAACCTGGGCGGTTACGAAGCGGCGGCCTTTGGCGAGGCCCACAGCTACCTGCTGGTGGTGGCCCGGGACAAGGCCGAAGCCAAGGCCAAAGGCAAACGGCAGATGCTGGCCCACTGGCACAAATCCCACACCGATGCCTTGCTGGACGTGGACGACTGCCTGCCGATCGACCTGCTGGAGGGCCGTTATGTGCACCTGGTGCCCGGCCCGCACCGGGGCATCGTGCAGCGCAACGACTACATCCTCCTCAACTGAGTTCAAGACGGCCGGTGAGCGCCCCCCGGCACCCGGTAGTCCAGTTCGAGATCGCTGATATCCAGCACCTGGCTCAATAGAAACGCCCGCAACCGGGCGATGTGCTCCTGGCGCGGACTGTCGCGCAGCCACACCAGGTAATAGCCGTCCCCTGAGGCCACCGCGCTGGGGAACGGCAGGCTGATCCGCCCCAGACGAATGTCCTGCGCCACCAGATGCAGGTCGCCAATCGACAGGCCGTGCCCGGCCATGGCAGCGCAGATCGCCTGGTCCAGGGTGTCGAAGACATTGCCCCGCTCCAGCCGCACCTGCTCCAGCAACGCCCGGTCCTGCGGTGCTTGTGCCTGCAGCCAGCGGCGCCAGTCGCGACGGTCCGCCGAAGGATGGATCAGCTCGGCGTCCTTGAGCCGTTCCAGGGTCCAGGACGGTCCGTCCGCGGGCTCGGGTGGGCCGATGGGAATCAGCCACTCATCGAACAGCTTGCAGGCCTCGATCCCGGCGCCAAAGTGTCCGTTGCCCAGGAGAATCGCGCAGTCGTAGGGCTCGGCGTAAAAATCCACATGGTCGAAGTCCATCCAGACACTGGCCAGTTGCACCGCCAGCGCCGGCTGTTGCCCCTTGAGAGCCTCCAGAACCCGCAGCAGCCAGCGCATGGTCAGGGTCGAAGGCGCCTTGAGGCGCAACTGGCCGGTGTTGGCCCGCAGCGGCAGGCAGGCATCCTCGATGATCCGAAAGCCCACCTTGAGCTCCCGGGCCAAACGCTGTCCGGCTTCGGTAAGCACCAGCCTGGGGCCGTGGCGCTCGAACAGGCGACAGCCGAACTGACTTTCCAGGGTACGGATATGCCGGCTGATGGCGCTTTGGGTCAGGGACAGTTCCTCGGCGGCCCGGGTAAAGGAGCTGGAACGGGCGGCCACTTCAAAGGCCCGCAACGCGTAGAGCGGCGGCAGGGATTCGACCATCGACAGGCACCAACAATGATTAAAACTCATAGTAGGTCATAGCTTTTTGCGTTTTTCAATGCAGCTCAAAGCCGCCAAGCTGAGGCCTTGCACATGACTTGAAAGGCGTTATTCGTGGACCTGAACCTGTCGCTATTGTTGGCCTATGCACTCAGCGTACTGATGCTGGTGGCCACCCCGGGGCCCGTGGTGGCCCTGATCGTCAACACCAGCATGAATGCCGGGCCGCGCCAGGCCGTGTTGACCGCCCTGGGCACCAACGCCGCCTCACTGCTGCTGGCGCTGCTGGCGGTGCTGATGCTGACCACCGGCCTGGCGCTGGACCCGCGCCTGATCGGCTGGGTCAGTCTGCTGGGCTGTTGCTTCATCGGCTGGCTGGGCGTGCAAGGAATGCGGGAGGTGTTTGGCCCGGCCCCCGTGGCGGCAGCGCCACGCGCTGACCAGGGCCGCCAGGGCCTGGCCAGCGGTTTCCTGGTGGGGATCGGCAACCCCAAGGACATCGTGTTCTTTGCCTCCTTCTTCCCCCAGTTCATCCAGGTCACCCGCTCCTTGCAGCACAGTGCGCTGCTGCTGACGCTGGTCTGGGTGCTGGTGGATTTTGCCGTGCTGGGGGCTTACATCCTGGTGGCGCGTCAGGGTTTCTCGCTGAAGTACAAACGCCTGGTGACCGGCATTTCCAGCCTGGCGCTGTTACTGGTGGCTTTGCTGGGCCTGGGCTACGCCGTGCTGGAACTGAGCAATGCCGGCGCCCAGCGGTGACGCGTGACTGTGCCCCGGGCATTCGTAGCCCGTGGCGACATTGTGGAAAAACCGCTCGCCAGCCGATAAAAATCTCCTGTGGGAAGCACGCCATGAATTAACATAGCCAAGTGCTATCCACCCCTCAGGACCACCCTCTTCCATGCTGTCCAGAATCCGATGATTGCTGTCTGGCCCCTGCTGTGTCTGTCCCTGTTGCTGGCCCTGCTGGCGTTGTGGCTGTTGCGCCGCGAACGCCGCGCCCAGGCCCAGTTGCGTGTCTATCGCAAACTCGCCGAAGGCGTGCCCGACGATGCCGAGCGCTTCAAGCGCAGCCAGTACTTCGCACGCATCGGCACCTGGGACTGGGAAGTGGACACCCAGCGGCTGTACTGGTCGGAAGCCATCTACGGCATGTTCGGCTTCAAGGTCGGCGAAGTGGTGCCCTCCTACGAACTCTTCTGCTCCTGCGTGCATCCGGACGATCGCGAACGGGTGCGCGCCGGCGAATTGCGCTGCCTGGAAACCGGCGAGAACCATGACGAGGAATACCGCGTCGTCTGGCCCGACGGCAGCATCCACTGGCTGCGGGAAACCGGCAACGTGGTGAAGAACGTGCACGACACCACCATCAAGATGATGGGGGTGGTACGGGACATTACCGATGAGAAAGTCTCCACCAGCCAGTTGCAGCAACTGGCGCATTTCGATCCGCTGACCGGCCTGCCCAATCGCCTGATGCTGGAACAGCGCCTGTCCCGGGCCCTGGAGCAGGCGCGTCACAATCAGACCCGGGTGGCCCTGGTGTTCGTCGACCTCAACGGTTTCAAGGCGATCAACGACCAGTACGGCCACGCTGCCGGCGACCGGGTCCTGAGCGCCACGGCCCGGCGCCTGCAAGGCATCCTGCGCACCAGCGACACCGTGGCGCGGATCGGCGGCGACGAATTCGTGGTGATTCTGGAGGGGCTGTCCCCGGGGCTCGACCTGGAGGAAGAAGCCCGGCGCATCGGCGAAAAGATCTTCAATGAACTGTCGCCTCCAGTGGAGGTGGACAGCCATCGCCACAGCATCGGCAGCAGCCTGGGCGTGGCGGTGTTTCCCGACCATGCCGGGCGCATGGACCAGTTGCTGCACGTCGCCGACCTGGCGATGTACGAGGCCAAACGCAGCGGCAACAACCAGTACCGCCTGGGGCAGTAATACCGCCAGCCTTGCCTAGGCGTCGCGGACCGCGCCCAGCAAGCGCTCCTGCAGCAAGCCCAGGGCCGCTTGAAACAGCGGATGCCATTGGGCCGACGGCGGGCTGGCCAGGGGATGCCAGAAAAACTCGAACTGATGGCCGCCATCATCCGCGGTGAAATGGGTCCAGCTCTCGGGCAGTGGCACCCGCACCCGGCACTCATGAAAGGCCCACACCTGGCCAGAAAACCCCGAGTGCCAAAGCCCGAGAAAGCGGCTTTCCTCGGCCTGGACGCCAGCCTCTTCCGCCAGCTCGCGGACCGCCGCAGCGGCCGTCGACTCTCCCGCCTCCACCGTGCCCTTGACCAGTTGCAGACCGGCCAGCGGGTGGCGAAAGGCCAAGACCTCAAGTTCAGTGGTGTGGCGCAGCACCACCGGGCAAGCCTTGTTGGCGGGCATCGACCTCGCTTGTGCAGTTCGCGCCTGCACCTCAATCGTCACGGGTCAGCACTTCCAGCAACTCGATCTCGAAGATCAGGTTCGAGTTGGGCGGGATCGCCCCCATGCTGCGCTCGCCGTAGCCCAGGTGCGCCGGCACCAGCAGTTTGCGCTTGCCGCCCACTTGCATGCCCATCAGGCCCTGGTCCCAACCCTTGATCACCCGCCCGGTGCCGATCACGCACTGGAACGGCTTGCCGCGATCGTAGGAGGAATCGAAACTGCTGCCGTCCTCCAGAAAGCCCCGGTACTGGGTGGTGATCAAAGCGCCCTTGACCACCGCCTTGCCGTCGCCCAGCTGGATATCGATCACCTGCAATGGGTCACTCATGCTTCACTCCCGTTCAAACATTGCCCCGACACGGGACTGCGGCGCGCTTTTTCGCAGAATTGCCGCTGCTTGGCAATCACTGCGCTGCAGCCGCCCCGTGCTGGACCTGGACCGCTGTGTCGGTGCCCAGAAACATCTCGCCGAACGCCGCCTCGACCTCCTCGACGCTGGCCAGCCCGGCATCCCAGCTGACTTCAAGGTTGGGCAAGGCACGGCACCAGTCCAGGGTGCTGGAAAAGTGCAGGGTCAAATGCCCCGGCGCCAATTGCAGGCGCTCGATACCACCGTAGCCGGCCACGTCCTGCCCGCCCAGTTCTACATAGTAGGTGTCCATGCCCAGTTGCCGATCCTGCTCGTCAACGCATTCGGCACGCTGCAGCAGCAGGTAATGCCCTGGCTGTTGCCCATCGTCGGCAAAGCCCAGTATCCGGACCTCGTCCTCAGTGCAGGCACTGTAGGTGGTTGCATGAAACTTCAGGCTCATCAGCATCTGCTCCTTTTAACGCTCACTGGCGCAACAACCCGGACTCATAGTCCAGCCAACCCTGTTCAAAGCATGCCTGCAGGTAGTCCAGCACGCTGTCCAGCAGCACCGAGGCCGGCACATTGATTGAGTAGAAGGCCTTGCTCATGCCCTCCCAACGGCAGCCCAGGGCATTGATCCGTTCCAGCACCTCGGACGTCCGGGCCCGGCCGGTTTCAAAAAACACCAGGCGCAGCGTGCTGTTGCCACTGCTGCGTTCGATCTGCTTGAACCACTTCAAGCCATCGTCCTGCACCTGGACTGCGACGTCGTCCTCGTAACAGACATCCGGGGAATAGAAGGGAATATTGGCGACTCGGTACAGACCGTCAGGCTGCTGTTGCGCCCAGACCCCTTCGCTGGCGACCGGTGGATAGTCGTCGACCACCGTCAACCTGAGCATGATCTTGTCCATCACCTGTCCCTGGTTCATTGAATAAAAAACGCCCGCCCGGCCTTGAGGCCGACGCGCGCCGAGCGCTTTTTCGCAGAATTGCCGGCCCGTGGCAATCCTTGAATGGCAGTGTGGCAAAGGTCTGTCACTGCCCGGGACGTTTCCGTTAACATGGCCGCCCTCACGCCCCACCCCGATAAGGACATCCCATGGCCACCGCCGATATCGTCGCCCTGGTGCTGCTCGCCGCTCTGGCGCTGTACCTGGTCAGTCTCTACAACCGTCTGACGACCCGGCGCAACCGCCTGCGCAATGCCTTCGCCCAGATCGAAGTGCAACTCAAGCGCCGCTACGACCTGATTCCCAACCTGCTGGAGACCGTCAAAGGCTACCTGCAGCACGAGCGCCAGACCCTGACCGCCCTGGCCGAGGCCCGCAACAGTGCCCGGGACAGCCTGCAAGCCGCCGCCGCGCAACCCGGCGACAGCGCGCGCATCGCCCGCCTGGGCCAGGACCAGGGCGCCCTGGACCAGGTCCTCGACCGCCTGCACCTGAGCCTGGAGGCTTACCCGGAACTCAAGGCCTCGCAGAACATGGCGCAGCTCAGCGAAGAGCTCACCAGCACCGAGAACAAGGTCGCCTACGCGCGCCAGGCCTTCAACGACGCCGTGACCGACTACAACCTGTGCAAGCAACAAGTGCCGGCGCTGTTTTTCGCCGGGCTGTTCGGCCATCGCGCCGATGCCGCCCTGCTGCAATTCGCCGACAGCGCGAAGATCCAAGACGCCAGCAAAGTGTCCTTTCAATAACCCCGCCGCCTGCCCCCGGAAGCTTGCATGAAGTTCTTTCAACACCAGGCCCGTGCCCGGCGCCACACCCTCAAACTGCTGCTGTTGATGACCCTGGCGGTGACCACCCTGGTCAGCCTCAGCAGCCTGGGGCTGGGCCTGTTGTGGCGCGAGCTGAATCAGCAGTACGGCCAGCCCAAGGTACTGAACTGGACCGTGGTCGCGGTCATAGCAGTGCTCATGCTCGTGGTGGTGGTGCTGGGCAGTTGGTACAAGACCTGGCGCCTGCGGGCCGGCGGCAAGGTGATCGCCGAGCACCTGGGCGGACGCCTGATCAACGACTCGCCACGGGGCAGCGAAGAACAGCGCCTGCTGAACATCGTCGAGGAAATGGCCCTGGCCTCGGGCGCCACCCTGCCGGCCGTGTATGTACTGCCGGAAGACGCGATCAATGCCTTCGCCGCCGGACTGACCCCGCAGCAGGCGGTACTCGGAATCACTCGCGGTGCCCTCATCCATCTGGACCGCGACGAATTGCAGGGCATGGTCGCCCATGAGTTCAGCCACATTTACAACGGCGACATGCGCCTCAATACCCGCCTACTGGCAGTGATCCACGGCCTGCTGGTGTTCAGCCTGGCGGGCATCGCGGTGCTGCGCCAGGCTGAAAAGCAGCACCTGGGCAGCGACCGCCACCGCTTCTTCTGGCAGATCATTTTCGCCGTGCTGGGCCTGGCCCTGCTGGTCTTCGGCTCCCTGGGCAGCTTGCTGGGCAATATGATCAAGGCCGCCATCTGCCGCCAGCGCGAGTTTCTTGCCGATGCCTCGGCAGTGCAGTTCACCCGCAACCCCCAGGGCATTGCCGGCGCCCTGAAAAAGATCGGCGGCAGCAGCGCCGGTTCACGCCTGCGCGCCTTTGCCGCCGCGCAGTACAGCCACCTGTATTTCCACCAGGGGGTGAAACTGCGCCTGGAACGCCTGTTCGCCACCCACCCGCCGCTGGCCGCACGCATCCAGCGCCTGGACCCGCAGTGGGATGGGCGCTTCAAGCCGCTGTAAATGCGCTACCAAAGGGCAATGTCGTAAGTGATGTAGAGGCGGTTGCTGTCGCGTCCCCGGGAGTAGTCGGAGCGATACACATAATTGCGCAGCTTCACCCCCAGCCCCTTGAGCGAGCCTTGCTGGAGTACATACGCCAGTTCGGCGTCTCGCTCCCACTCATCGACCCGAGTCCCGGACTTGCCGTCATTGCCGCTCAGGTAGCGTGAGCTGAACGTCAGGCCGGGGACACCCAGGCTGGCGAAGTTGTAGCCATAGCTGAGCATCCAGGTCTTCTCGCCCTCTTCGATGAACTTGCCGATACCGGCGTTACTGAAGGAGTAGACCGTGGCGCCGCTGATATACGGCAAACCCGCATCGCCACTGAGGTGCTGATAACCACCGCCAAGGGAATGCCCGGCGATGGCGTAGGTCAATTGGCCGCTGAGCATGCGGTTGGCGATCTTGCCGTCAAAGGCCGCGCCTGAATCGGCACTGCGGAAGTAGCGCAGATCGCTGGTCAAGGTCCCCTGCCCCAGCGCCAGGTCATGTTGCAGGCCGACAAAGTCCTGCCGATAGAAGTTCTCAAGCTCGCCATGGAAATAGCTCAGGCGCAGGTTCTTGCTCCACTTGTACTCGGCTCCGCCATAACGGAAGTCCCCGGACTGGCCGCCGCTGTAACCGTCGGGCACCAGCCCCACGCTGTCGGTGGAGTCCCGCAGTTTGAAGCGCTGCAGATAACCGCCGGTCAAGCTCAGGCCGTCGATATCCGTGCTGGTGAGCTGGGTGCCCTGATAGGTCTGCGGCAACAGACGGGCATCGTTGTAGACCAGCACCGGGGTCTTGGGCAGCAAAGTGCCGTACTTGAGGGTGGTCTTGGCCAGCCGCACCTTGGCCGTGGCGCCGGCACTGGCAAATTCGCCCGCGGCGCGACCGTCGTCGTGCACCGGCAGCAGCCCGGTGCCACTGCGGCCCTTGCCGGAATCGAGCCGGACACCCAGCAGCCCCAGGGCATCGACCCCGAACCCCAGGGTGCCGGGGGTGAACCCGGACTGATAGTCAAGCAGGAAGCCTTGAGCCCATTCCGTGCGCTCGCTCTTGGCAGTGCGCGCAGCCTTGGCGCTGAGGCCGTGTTCGTCGCGGAAGTTTTCGTTGAAATAAACGTTGCGCAATTGCAGCTTGAGGCTGCTGTCATCGTTGAAATCAGCGGCCTGAAGCCCGGCCACGGGTGGCAGGCTCAAGCAGGAAAATACCGTTGCGCGAATCAGCAAATGGCTCATGTCGTACTTCTCGTTGTTGTTATTCAAGGCGCAGTTCGCCAAGCGCCCCGCCAGCAGGCGCGCCAGGCCACAAAAGAGGGTTTCGAAGCAATCAGACGAACAGGGTCAGGGCACCGGTCAGCAAGGCCAGGGCGGTAATGACCAGGGAGGTCAGCACGGCCCACTTCACCGTGGCTTTCTGGAAGTCGCCAATGTCACGGTCCACCATGCCCACCAGCAGCAGGGTCGAGGCCACCAGCGGACTCATCAGGTGCACCGGCTGGCCGAGGATCGAGGCGCGGGCGATTTCCAGGGGAGAAATGCCATAAGCCGCCGCCGCGTTGGCCAGGATCGGCACCACGCCGAAGTAGTAGGCGTCGTTGGACAGGACGAAGGTCAACGGCATGCTGGTGAGCGCCACCACCAGCGGGAACAGGTGACCCCAGGAGGGCGGAATCCAGTCCACCAGGGTCTGTGCCAGGGCATCGACCATCTTGGTGCCGGAGAAGATCCCGGCGAAGATCCCCGCGGCGAAGACCAGCAGCACCACGGTCATGGCGTTGCCTGAATGGGCAAGAATGCGCTCCTTCTGAATATCCAACTGCGGGTAGTTGATCATCAGCGCCAGGACAAAACCGATCAGGAACAGCACCGCCGAGTGCATCAGGCCCAACACCAGCGCGGTCATCACCGCCACCACCAGCAGCAGGTTGACGTAGGCCAGCCTGGGCCGCTTGTGCGGCGTGTCTTCCAGAATCGCCTGGATGTAGCAGTCACCGCCACCGCTTTGCAGCTGGGTATTGCCGATACGCTTGCGCTCGGCCCGGCCCAGCAGGTAGGCGGTAAACACCACCCAGGCGGCGCCGCCGATCATGGTCGGCAACAGCGGCACGAAGTACTCGCCGGCATCCAGACCAAGAGCGGCGATGGCTCGGGTTGCCGGCCCGCCCCACGGGGTCATGCCGCTCATGATGCTCAGGGACAACATGGCAATGGTGGCGAGGATCATCGGGTTCATGCCGATGCGCTTGTACAACGGCAGCATGGCCGCGCAGGTAATCATGTAGGTGGTGGTGCCGTCGCCGTCCAGGGCGACCACCAGCGACAGCAACGCGGTGCCGATGGCGATCTTGATCGGGTCGCCATTGACCCGCTTGAGAATCTTGCGGATCAGCGGATCGAACAGCCCCGAATCGATCATCAAGCCGAAGAACAGAATGGCGAACAACAACAGCGCCGCCGACGGCGCGACCATTTTCAGGCCGTCGAGCATCATCTTGCCGGTGCTGCCGGCAAACCCGCCGAGCAGCGCAAAAACGATAGGCACCAGCGTCAAGGCGACGATGGGCGACAGGCGCTTGGTCATGATCAGGACGGTAAAGACCACCACCATGGCGAGGCCGAGTAAAGCGAGCATAAGTCGATTCTCTTGTTTTTATGATGAGCATGACCGGCGCGCGGGCGCACGGCCACCCGAGCACCGGACACCCCGTTCAAGGGCGCCCGGCGCAGGTGTTGAGTCGGTACTTGGGGTAAAGCGGTAGTGCCTGGCGGGTCTAGCCGAGCTTGCTCGCCAGAGCGGCCGCGGGGCTGTCATCGGCGGCAGCGGCCTGAGCCGCAAGCGGCTGGCCATCGAGCGTGCGCAACAGCACCTGGCGGTCGCAGGCCTGCTCCGAGAGGGCGATCACCACCGTCGCCACGGCGTTGCTCGCCAGGCTGGTCAAGGCCCGGGCCTCGGACATGAAGCGATCGATGCCGATCAACAACGCCAGGCCGGCCAGGGGAATGTCATGAATCACCGTCAGGGTCGAGGCCAGCGCCACGAAACCGCTGCCGGTCACCCCGGCGGCGCCCTTGGACGACAGCAGCATGATCGCCAGCATGGTGACGATCTGGCCGGCGCTCAGCTCGATGTTGCACGCCTGGGCAATGAAGATCGCCGCCAGGGACAGGTAGATCGCCGTACCGTCGAGATTGAACGAATAGCCGGTAGGCAGCACCAGCCCCACCACGCTTTTCTTGCAGCCCAGGGCCTGGAGTTTTTCCAGCATGCGCGGCATCACCGGCTCCGTGGACGAGGTACCGAGCACCACCAGGAACTCCTCGCGCAGGTAGCGCAACAGCTTCCACAGGCTGAAGCCGTTTGCCCGACAAATGCCGCCCAGGACCACGCAGACAAAGAAACCGCAGGCGACGTAGAGGGTCATGATCAGCTTGGCCAGGGCGCCCAGGGAGGTGATGCCGTACTGGCCCACGGTAAAGGCCAGGGCGCCAAAGGCGCCGACCGGCGCGAAACGCATCAGGTAGGAAAAAATCTTGAACACCATCTGCGAGGCCGACTCCAGCACCTCCAGCACCGGCTTGCCGCGCTCGCCCAGGGACGACAGGGCAAACCCGCACAGCACCGCGATAAACAGCACCGGCAGCACCTCGCCCTTGTTGAAGGCGCCAATGAAGGTCTCGGGGATGATGTGCATGAAGAACTCCACCACCCCCAGCTTGGCTGCCGAATCGGTGTACTGGGACAGGCCCTGGGTGTTCAACCGGGTGGGGTCGATGTTCATCCCCGCGCCGGGCTGGAACAGATAGACCGCCGCCAGGCCGATGCACAGGCTGATCAGGGTCAGGCCCAGGAACAGCAGCATGGTCTTGCTCAGCAGGCGGCCCAGGGAACGCTTGTCGCTCATGCCAGCGATGCCGGTGACGATGGTGCAGAACACCACCGGGGCGATCATCATCTTGATCAGCTTGATGAAGGCATCTCCCAGAGGCTTCAGGGCAATGGCTTGCTGGGCCCAGAAGTGCCCCACCAGAACCCCGAGGAACACCGCACAGAGGATCTGGAAGTAGAGCGATTTAACAACTTTCATGGCATCACCCATTTTTAGAATTGTTCTGATGCAACCGGGATCGACAGCGCGTCAACTACCCGGCAAGGCGTTGTGAAACAGGCGCGTAGACATACCCGGAAAATAACCGGCGAGCGGTGCGGACCACCGAGGCGCGGATGGTCTCGGGGCGGGTGCCGCTGTAGGACAATACGACATCTATTGCCCCGCTGGGGTGTTCGATACGGACCTTTTGCAGGCGCGGCTCGCTGATCCCGCCCAACATCTCGGCCACCACACTGCCGGCGGTGACACAGGCGGTAGCCAGGCCGATGGAGCCGGTAATGGCCAGGGCTCGATGGCAGTTGTGGGGCATGAAATAGCGCACCGCCAGGGTGCCCCCGGACTGGGCCCGGGACACCAGGACCGGCTTGGGAATCACTTTGTCGCTGACATCCCCCAGGCCCATGGCCAGGCCGGCCTTCACCCGCAGGCTTTCCAAACGCTGGAGAAAGTCCGCGTCGGCGTCCAGCTCGGCCGGGCTTTCATCGCCGCGCTTGCCCAGGCAGGCCGCCTGCACCAGCACCATGGGCATGGCCATGTCGATGCAGGTCACGGCAATGCCGTCGATCAAATCCTGGGGCTGGCCCGTGGGGAACAACTGGCCGGTCTTGCTCCCGGCGGCATCGAGAAAGGTCAGGGCCACCGGCGCCGCGCTGCCCGGCACGCCGTCAATGGTGGTATCGCCTTCGTAGCTGACCTTGCCATCGGGAGTCTGGACCTGGGCATTGACCAGGGTGCCGGTGTTGAGGTTGCGAATCCGCACCTGGGTCTGTGCCCCCGTGGCCTTGACCAGCCCCTGTTCGATGGCGAAGGGCCCCACGGCGCAGAGCATGTTGCCGCAGTTGGGTGCGGTATCGACCCGCCGCTGGGACACCATGACCTGGACGAACAGGTAGTCGACATCGGCGTCCGGGTGCAGCGACGGACTGACGATCGCCACCTTGCTGGTTTGCGGGCTGCCACCGCCGATGCCGTCGATTTCCAGCTCGTGGCCGGAGCCCATCAGGTTGAGCAACAGCTCATCACGCTCGGACACGGCCACCGGCAGATCCCAGGCCAGAAAAAACGGCCCTTTGGAGGTGCCGCCGCGCATCAACACACAAGGAATTCGTTGCATGAACACTGACTCTTGTTGATCAATCGAGGTAATTGATGTTCTGGGCACAAGAGTGTCAGGGATTAAAAAGTGTTTCCAATGCAAAAATCAGAGACATTATTGCGTTTCATGCATGAATTAAATATCGTGTCCGGCAGCGTTCCACCCGACTCCTGCCTTGAGAAACCCGCATGGAATATGAGCTTCAGGACATCAGATCTTTCGTGAAAATCGCCGAACTGGGGAGTTTTCACGAAGCGGCCGACGCCTTGCACCTGTCCCAGCCGGCCCTGAGCCGACGCATGAAGAAGCTCGAAGAGGGGCTGGGCACCGCCCTCCTCGACCGCACCACGCGCAAGGTCAGCCTGACCAGCGTCGGTCGCGATTTTCTACCCAAGGCCCGACGCCTGCTGGACGACTTCGACGACTCGATCCTCAACATCCGTGAGCTGGCAGAACGGCAGATCGGTCAGGTGACCCTGGCCTGCATCCCCACGGCGGCCTTCTACTTCCTGCCGTCGGTGATCCGCCTGTACAACCATCGCTACCCGAAAATCCGCATCCGTCTGCTCGATCTCAGTGCCAACGAAGGCCTTGAAGCGGTGCTGCGCGGCGAAGCGGACTTCGGCATCAACATGATGAGCGGCCAGCACCCGGACATCGAGTTCGTGCCACTGGTCAACGAGCCCTTTGTCCTGGCCTGCCGGCGTGACCACGAACTGGCCAAGCGCAGCTCGGTGACCTGGTCGGAACTGAGCGACTACCGCTTGATCGGCGTCGGTCGCCTGAGCGGCAACCGCATGCTGCTGGACCATGCCCTGTCCGGCTTGAGCTGGCGGCCCCAGTGGTTCTACGAGGTGCAGCACCTGTCCACGTCGCTGGGCATGGTGGAGGCCGGCCTCGGGGTGTCGGCGATGCCAAGCCTGGCCATGCCGGCCGCCGATCACCCGACCCTGGTCAGCGTTCCGCTGACCGACCCCGTGGTCAATCGCACCCTGGGCCTGGTGTATCGACGCGGCGCATCGCTGTCGCCGGCGGCGGAAAAATTCGTGGCGATCCTGCTGGAGCAGTGGCCGCACTGACCGGCGCGCCCCTCCAACTCCCCCCTCTCCAGCCTCCCTCCTACTCCGACGTGCCTTGCAGGGCGCACCGCCAGTCTCAGAACATCCACGCCGTTTTTATCCGGGCGCAGACTGGCAACAGCCATCCGCTGATTGTCACCGGCGAGCCTTTATCATCCACTGCGCCCCGTTCTCCCTGGAGTCCCCCCGATGCCCCATGAAGGCAACCTGCTACAAGCCGCCGTCGTGTTCCTCTGCGCCGCCGTGCTGATCGTGCCCCTGGCCAAGCGCCTGCAACTGGGGGCCGTGCTCGGCTACCTGCTGGCCGGGGTGCTGATCGGCCCCTCGGTGCTGGGGCTGGTGGGCAATCCGCAAAGCGTCAGTCACATCTCCGAGCTGGGGGTGGTGCTGTTGCTGTTCATCATCGGCCTGGAGCTGTCGCCCAAGCGCTTGTGGGTGATGCGCAAGGCGGTGTTCGGCGCTGGCTTGGCCCAAGTGTTGTTGACCGGCACAGTGATCGGCGTGGTGGCGCTGTTTCTGTTCGGCCAATCGCTGAACAGCGCCATCGTGCTGGGCCTGGGCCTGGCCCTGTCATCCACCGCCCTGGGCCTGCAAAGCCTGGCCGAACGCAAGGAGCTGAACAGCCCCCACGGGCGCATGGCCTTCGCCATCCTGCTGTTCCAGGACATCGCCGCCATTCCGCTGATCGCCATGGTCCCGGTGCTGGCCGGCAACGATCACCACACCAGCAGCGCCGAGGATCTGCGTCACGGCCTGCAAGTGCTGGGCAGCATCGCCGTGGTGGTGGTGGGCGGGCGTTACCTGCTGCGCCCGGTGTTTCGCATCGTGGCTCGCACCCGCTTGCCGGAAGTGTCCACCGCCACCGCCCTGCTGGTGGTGATCGGCACCGCCTGGCTGATGGATCTGGTGGGCGTGTCCATGGCCCTGGGCGCCTTCCTCGCCGGCCTGCTGCTGGCGGACTCGGAATACCGCCATGAGCTGGAAGCGCAGATCGAACCCTTCAAGGGCCTGCTGCTGGGGCTGTTCTTCATCAGCGTCGGCATGGGCGCCAATATCAGCCTGCTGCTCAGCGCGCCCATCGCGGTGCTGGGCCTGACCCTGCTGCTGATCGGCCTCAAGCTGCCGCTGCTGTTTGTGGTCGGGCGGCTGGCCGGCGAGCTCAATCGCGAGAGCGCGGTGCGCCTGGGCGTGGTGCTGGCGGCCGGCGGTGAATTCGCCTTCGTGGTGTTCAAGATCGGTCGCGACCAGGGCCTGTTCGAGGCCCGCCTGCATGACCTGCTGGTGCTCACCATTACCCTGTCCATGGCCCTGACCCCGCTGCTGTTGCTGGCCTGCTCGCGCTGGCTCAAGCCCAAGGCCAAGCCCCTGGAAATGCCCGCCGAATACCGCCAGATCGATGCCGACAGCCCGCGGGTGGTGATCGCCGGCATGGGCCGCATGGGGCAGATCGTGGCGCGTATCCTGCGGGCGCAGAAAATCCCCTTCGTCGCCCTGGACACCTCGGTGGACACCATCGAACTGATCCGCAGTTTTGGCGGCATGCCGGTGTTCTACGGCGACCCCATGCGCCCGGAAATCCTCAGCGCGGCCAAGGTCGGTACAGCGGAGTACTTCGTCATCGCCACCGATGACCCGGAAACCAACATCAAGACCGCCGAACAAGTGCGCAAGCTCTACCCGCACCTGAAGATCATCGCCCGGGCGCGCAACCGCCAGCACGTGCACCGGCTGATGGACCTGGAGGCCCAGGCCGTGCGGGAAACCTACTACTCCAGCCTGGAAATGAGCCGCCGCACCCTGGTGGGCCTGGGGCTCAGCCAGGCCCAGGCCGACTCGCGAATCCAGCGCTTCACCCAGCACGACGAACAACTGCTGGCGGCCCAGCACGCGGTCTACGACGACGCTGCCAAAGTGCTGCAGAGCGCCCAGGAAGCCCGAGCCGAACTGGCCCGACTGTTCGCCGCCGACGAGCAGGACGAGCAGATCGAGAGCCCGCTGCCGCCGATGCGCTGACGGCGCTTCAGACAACACCGCGTGGGAGCCGGCTTGCTGGCAAACAGGCCACTGAACCTTGCCTCGACCCCAGGGACTGCTTGGCTGGCCAACCAGCGACTGGGGACGGCAGGTTGTGGTGGTGGCCAGCGACTACCGACAGATTCTGTCAGGAGCGGTTGTGTAAAGTGGACGCCGCCTCGCCACTGAACGGATACACCCCATGAGCTCAAGCCAGCAGAACGCTCCCGCCCTCAAGGAGATCTTCAACCAGGAACGCCTGGAACACATCGCCGAGCAGATGCACGCGGTGTATCCAGACTTCCAGCGCCAGGCATTCTTGCGGCTGGCCAGCCAGGATCTGCCCCAACTGTCGCTGATGCAGCGCCTGGCCCGGGTCAGCGACAGCCTGCATCAGGTGCTGGACCTGGACTACGCCACCAGCCTCGAGCTGTTGCGCCAACTGGCGCCGCGCCTGAACAGCCGCTTTGTGTGCATCTTCCTGCCCCATTACGTGGCCAGCTACGGCCTGCATGACTTCGAACTGTCCATGGCGGCGCTGAAGTACTTCACCGGGTTTGGTTCATCCGAGTTCGCCGTGCGCCACTTTCTGCGCCAGGACTGCCAGCGCACGCTGGCCGTGCTGCAGGAGTGGGCCACCGACAGCGATGAACACGTGCGTCGCCTGGCCAGCGAGGGCAGCCGTCCGCGCCTGCCCTGGTCGTTTCGCCTGGAACAGCTGCAGGCCGACCCGCAGTTGGCGGCGCCGATCCTCGAACGCCTGCGCAACGACCCCAGCCTGTACGTGCGCAAATCCGTGGCCAATCACCTCAACGACATCACCAAGGAGCACCCGCAATGGGTCCTGGAACGCCTTGAAGGCTGGCCCCTGGAGCAACCCCACAGTGCCTGGATCGCCCGTCATGCCTTGCGCAGCCTGATCAAGCAGGGCGACCGCCGGGCCCTGGCGATCATCGGGGCCGGGGCCCGGGCTGAAGTCGAGGTCAGCCGCTTCCAGGTGGCTCCCGGGCAATTGCGCCTGGGGGACAGCCTCAACCTGTCCCTGACCCTGGTCTCCACCAGCCCCCGCCACCAGCGCCTGGTGGTGGATTACGCCATCGACTACGTCAAGGCTTCAGGCGCCACGGCGAGCAAGGTGTTCAAGCTCAAGACCTTCACCCTGCAAGGCCTGGCCCGGGTGGACCTGGGCCGCAGCCAGCAGATCCGCGAACTGACCACCCGCCGTCACTATCCCGGACGCCATGGCGTGCAGTTGCTGGTCAACGGCGAACCCCTGGCCACCAGCCATTTCGACTTGCTCATCCCCTGACATTCAAGGAAGACCGCGTGGCAATCATCAGCAAATGGGCGAAATCCATCGCCCGGGTCCTGGAAAGCAGTTTCAGCGTCAGCAGCACCATCGCCAGCCACTCCGGGGTCCTTGGCGACGCCCGGGAGAGTTTCATCCGTGACGTCCTCAAGCGTTTTCTACCGAGCAACATCAGCATCGGTGCCGGACAGATCATCGACGCCCAAGGCGGCATCTCCAAGCAGATCGACCTGATCATCTACCGCAACGATTTCCCCACGCTGCGCACCTTCGGCTCGGCCGACGTGTACCTGATCGAAGGGGTGATCGCCACCGTGGAGGTCAAGTCCCAGCTCAACGAAAAGAGCCTGTTCGAGGCCCTGGAGAACGGCAAGTCGGTGCGCAACCTCAAGCCCTCGGTGCTGCGCCATTCCCTCGACGAGTACAGCGCGCGCATCTATGACCGCGACTATCAGAACCTCACGGTCTCGCAGATGAATTCGGTCATGGGCCTGGTGCTGCCGCCAGCGTATGTGTACGGCTATCGAGGCTATCCCGGCGCCAGCCTGGAGCAACTGCGCAACAGCCTGAACACCTGGCACAACCTCCCCGACCGTGCCGGTGAACTGGACGTGACCCTGATGCCCGAGGTCATCGCCACCCAGGGCTGTGTGACCCTGAAGAACCTCAACAACCACCTGGCCCTGCCCCGGCCCGGCGCTGCCGACCTCGAAGCCTGTCGCCAGAGCTACAACACGGCCATGTCCAGCAGCATGAGCAAGCAGGAATTCTTCGCCTGCTTTCGCGAAAGCAACGCTGAGAGCTTCGACTACGGCATCGCCATCAAGGCCTACGAAACGCCGCTGCAGTACCTGATTTCCAGCTTGCTGGAGGCAGTGACCTCACGCATCGGCTACCAGCAACTGGGGGGGACGGCGATCCAGTACAACCTGTTGAAATACCACCTGAGTGAAGAGATGGAGGGCGGCTGGTCCGGCGCCGCGATCAACCTGACCCGGGTGCGTGATCCCAAGCTGGATCTGGCGGGCAAGTTCGGCCTGTGGAAGGCCAGGACCTGAAGCCATCGACAGCCCCCACAGACCGTCCCCCCGCAGGAGCCGGCTTGCGGCGAAAGCGATCCTGAGGACGCCGTGGAGAATCGGCAGACCGCGGCGCGGCGGTTCGCTGGCCAGCCGGCGCCTGCCGGCCACGTCGTATTTCAGCGCCGTGCACCCGGCAGCATGCGCTTGAGGGTGTTGTCGCCTACCCAGTAGTGGTGGAACAGCCCGGCCACGGCATGCAGGCCGATCAGCCAGTAGCCGGCGTTACCCAGTTGCTCGTGCCAGTGCTTGAAGAATCGCGCCTGATCAGGGTCCACCGTCACTGGCGCGGCCGGCAGGAAGAACTCGAAGTAAGGCACCGGCTTGCCCGCCGCCGAGAGCATCAGCCAGGCCAGCAGCGGCGTGGCAATCATCAGTGCATAAAGGACCAGGTGCATCAGGTGCGACAGCCCGGTCTGCCAGGCAGAGGGCGCCGGCAAGATCGGCGGTCGCGGTTGCAGGCGGGCCACCAGGCGAATCCACACCAGGGCGAAGATGCTGATGCCGAACAGGCTGTGCAGCCCGAGAAACAGCCCCCGGGCCGTACTGCCCTTGGGCATCAGGCCCTTGAGTTCGATGCAGGCATAGACGCCGACGAACAGCGCCAGCATCAGCCAGTGCATCAGGATCGACAGTCGCGCATAACGCGATGGTACGGATTGAGCAGTCATACACAGTCCTCACGGTGGTTCGGGACGCCCGAGTCATTCAGGTCGTCGCGGGGCCCGCGCAACGCCTTTTGTCGCTCGGGTGGGCCACCTTGTGTTGCCAGCCTTAAGGCAACCTGAAGAGCGCAAAAAATGTCTTTTGGCCATCTTCAGACTTCGTTAAGAAAGCCTGCCGATACTCCTCCCCAACATGCCTCGGGAGGCTCTGCATCCATGCCTGGTTTTGACTGGAACATCCATCTGCCCCTCAACTTCGGCCGGGACTGCGCCACGGCCCTGACCCTGGCCCGCAGCCTGCCCGGGGAGGTTCAGCGCCCCGTCTTCGAAACCTACGTCAGCCAGCGATTCCAGCAGGTCCACGGCGCCACCATCCGTCAGTTCATGCCGGAGCTGTTCGGCTTGAGTGATCCCCAGGGCGCGCTGTGCGCCGTCGCCGGGGTGCGCCTGGCCAGCAGCGGCCCGCTGTTTCTGGAACGTTATCTGGATGCACCGATCGAGGAGTTGATCGACTTCGCCGCCCAGCGCCCGACGGCGCGTCAGGGCGTGGTGGAAGTGGGCAACCTGGCGGCCAGCGACACCGGCAGCGCACGCCTGTCCATCATCGCCATCACCTGGCTGCTGGCCATGGGTGGCCTGGAGTGGGTGGCGTTCACCGGCAACATCGGCCTGGTCAACAGCTTTCATCGCCTGGGCCTGCGCCCCTTGACCCTGTGCGCGGCCGACCCCGAGCGCCTGGGTGAAGAGCGGCATCACTGGGGCAGCTACTACCAAAGCCAGCCATCGGTACACGTGGGCAGCATCCGCGCAGGCTTCATCCACTTGCGCAACATGGGGATGTTCAACCGCCTGGGCCTGCCGGAGTCATTCGAGGAGAACACCCATGTCGCCTGAAGTGCAGCGCTTCAAGGAAGCACTACGCAAGCACGCCGAAGAAAAGGCCGTCCACATTGCGCTCTGGGGCGATCGCCTGCGCCTGGACTACGCCACCCTGTATGCCGAGGTGATCGACCGCCAGCAACGGCTGCGCGAGGCACAGGTAAACGTGCTGGCCCTGGCCCTGGACAACGGCCCGGAACTGCTGCTCTGGGACCTGGCTGCCCTGTTCGAGGGCCTGACCTGCCTGACCCTGCCGCCCTTCTTCAGCGCTGCCCAGCGCCAGCACTGCCTGGAACAGAGCCGCGCCGAGCTGCTGCTGGCCGAAGACGGCCAAGAGGCGCCACTGCAAGCCGCCGGGTATGAGCGCCAGGGCGAATTCTGGCGCCGACGCTTCGATGGACCCTCAATCCTGCCGCCAGGCACCGCGAAACTGACCTTCACCTCCGGCACCACCGGCACCCCCAAAGGCGTGTGCCTGGGCGCCGACAGCCTGCTGCGGGTGGCCCGGGAGCTGGAACAGGCCAGTCACTCCAGCAACCCGCGCCATCACCTGGCGCTGCTGCCCCTGGGGATTCTCCTGGAAAACCTGGGCTGCTACGCCGCGCTCTATGCCGGTGCCACCCTCAGCCTGCCGAGCCAGAAAACCCTGGGCATCCAGGGCGCCAGCGGGGTCGACGCGCCCACCTTGCTCGGCTGTCTGGTCCAGCGCCAGCCCGAAAGCCTGATCCTGGTGCCGCAGTTGTTGCTGTTGTTGGTGGGGGCCGCCGAACAGCGCCTGTTCAATCCCGCCAGCCTGCGCTTTGCCGCCGTGGGCGGGGCCAAGGTCTCGCTGGAGCTGCTGCAACGCGCCCAGCGCCTGGGCCTGCCGGTGTACGAGGGCTATGGCCTGTCGGAGTGCGCCTCGGTGGTGTGCCTCAACCGTCCCGGCGCACACCGCACGGGCAGCGTCGGCCAGCCCTTGCCCCATGTCCGAGTGCACCTGGCAGCCGACGGCGAGGTGCTGATCGAGGGCTCACTGCTGCTGGGCTACCTGGGTGAACCCGAGCGGGTCGAGCGCGGGTGGCACAGCGGCGATATCGGTGAGTTCGACAGCGATGGCTACCTCTATCTCAAGGGCCGCAAGAAGCACCAGTTCGTCACCAGCTACGGGCGCAACGTCAACCCTGAATGGGTCGAAGCCGAACTGACCCAGCGCAGCCATATTGCCCAGGCCTTCGTCTACGGCGAGGCCCTGCCTCGCAACCATGCCCTGCTCTGGCCCCATCGGCCGGACTGCAGCGACAGCCAACTGGCCGCCGCCGTGGCCCAGGCCAACGAGGCTTTGCCGGACTACGCCCAGGTCCACCACTGGACCCGCCTGCAGCAACCCTTCACCCCAGCCAACGGCCTGCTCACCGCCAACGGCCGGCCTCGCCGCGAGGCCATCGTTGAACGCTACCGCGACCTGCTCTGCCCTACTGTTCATTCCGAGGAATCATCGTCATGAGTTTTTTCGACCAACTGCAAGCCGCCACCTCCCGGGAACGGGAACAGCTGTTCAGCCTGCCGATCATTCGTGAAGCCCTGGCCGGCCAGGTCAGCCTTGAGGGCTACCGGGCATTCCTGACCCAGGCCTACTACCACGTGCGCCACACCGTGCCGCTGATGATGGCGTGCGGCGCACGCCTGCCGGAACGTCTGGAATGGCTGCGCGGCGCGGTGTGCGAGTACATCGAGGAGGAGTACGGCCATGAACAGTGGGTGCTCAACGACATCGTCGCCTGCGGCGGCGACCGTCTGGCGGTTCGCGATGGCCGCCCGGCCCTGGCCATCGAGTTGATGGTGAGCTTTCTCTATGACCTGATCGCCCGGGACAATCCGGTGGGACTGTTCGGCATGGTCAACGTGCTCGAAGGCACCAGCATCGCCCTGGCCACCCTGGCCGCCGGCAGCATCCAGGACAGTCTGCAACTGCCCCAGAGCGCCTTCAGTTACCTGGCCTCCCACGGTTCCCTGGACATCGAGCATATGCAGACTTACAAGCGCCTGATGGACCGTCTCGACGACCCTGCCGACCAGGCCGCAGTGATCCATGCCTCGAAGGTGGTCTACCACCTGTACAGCGAGATGTTCCGCGGTCTGCCACGTGTCGGGGAGCGCGCCCATGCGCCTGCCTGAAACCCGCGCCGTGCTCACCGGGGCCAGTGGCGGCATCGGCCTGGCCATCGCCGAGGCCCTGTGCGCCAGTGGCGCCCAGGTACTGGCCGTGGCCCGGCACAAAGAACCCCTGGAGCCGCTGCTGACGCGTTACCCGAACCAACTGTGCTGGGTCTCGGCGGACCTGACCTTTCTCAGCGACCGGCGCAAGGTGCTGCTGGCCGCCGAGGCCATCGGTAGCGTCAACCTGCTGATCAACGCCGCCGGAATCAATCACTTCGCCATGCTCGAACAGCTCGAAGACGCCGAGATCAACGCCATGCTGGCGGTCAACATCGGCGCACCGATGTGCCTGACTCGCCTGCTGCTACCGCTGTTGCAACAGGCTTCCAGCGCCATGGTGGTGAACGTCGGCTCCACCTACGGCTCCATCGGCTACCCCGGTTATGCCGCCTACTGCGCCAGCAAGTTCGCCTTGCGCGGTTTCTCCGAGGCCCTGCGCCGGGAACTGGCGGACACCCGGGTCAACGTGCTCTATGTGGCGCCGCGAGCCACCCGCACCAGCATGAACAGCCCCGCCGCCCAGGCCTTGAACGATGCCTTGAAAAGCAACGTCGACGATCCGCAGACCGTGGCCAGCGCGGTGGTCCACGCCATCGCCGGCGACCACCGCGAGTTGTACCTGGGCTGGCCGGAACGTTTTTTTGTCCGCCTCAACAGTCTGCTGCCCAACCTGGTGGACCGCGGCCTGCGTAAACACCTGCCGCTGATCCGGCGGCTGAGTATCCGATCCGAACGGGAGCACGAAAAACCATGAAGAACCTGATCAGCGCACTGTTGCTGGGCTGTTTGAGCCTGCCCACCTGGGCCCTGGATACGGCGGACCAGCAACGTCTCGGCGTCATCCAGCAAGGCTGGGCGCACATTCAGTACCAGGTGCCGGCCGAGCAACGAGCCGCCGCCTTTGAACAGCTGGCCACACAAACCCGGGCCTTTACCCAGGAGCGCCCGGCGGTCGCCGAAGCCTGGATCTGGTCGGGCATCGTCACCAGCAGTTGGGCCGGAGCCCAGGGCGGGCTGGGGGCCTTGAGCAAGGTCAAGGCAGCCAAGGCCGACCTGGAACGGGCGCTGAATCTGGACCCCAAGGCCCTGCAGGGTTCTGCCTACACCAGCCTGGGTGCGCTGTATGATCGCGTTCCTGGCTGGCCCATCGGGTTCGGCGACGCCGACAAGGCCGAGGAGCTGCTCAAGCAAGCCTTGCAGCAAAACCCCGACGGCCTGGATAGTCTGTACTTCTGGGGTGACCACCTGTATCGCCAGGGCCGCTACGGCGAGGCCCGGGTCGCTTTGCTCAAGGCATTGCAAGCTGCTCCGCGCCCCGGGCGGGAAGTGGCCGACAAGGGCCGGCACGAAGAGATCCAGGCGCTGCTGGCCGAGGTGGGCAAGAAAATCAAATGATCCAGACAGGACAGGAGTCGTTGTGCGCTTACTACTGATCGAGGACGACCAGCCCCTGGGCGAAGGTATCCACCAAGCCTTGACTCGCGAAGGCTACACCGTGGACTGGCTCAAGGACGGCAGCAGCGCGTTGCATGCGCTGCTCAGCGAAACCTTCGACCTGGCCTTGCTCGACCTTGGCCTGCCGCGCCTGGATGGACTGCAAGTGCTCAAGCGCCTGCGCGACAGTGGCTCGACCCTGCCGGTGCTGATTCTCACCGCCCGGGACGCTACCGAGGACCGTATCGCCGGCCTGGACGCCGGCGCCGACGACTACCTGATCAAGCCCTTCGACCTGGACGAACTCAAGGCCCGGCTGCGGGCCCTGCTGCGGCGCAGTGCCGGGCGCGCCCGGGTGCTGATCGAGCACGCCGGCATCAGCCTCGACCCTGGCACCCAGCAGGTGCACTACCACGGCGAGCCGGTGGCCCTGACACCCAAGGAGTACCAGCTGCTCTACGAACTGCTCTCGCCGCCGGGTCGGGTGATGACCCGCGACCGCCTGGTGCAGTTGCTCTACGGCTGGAATGAAGAGGCCGAGAGCAACACCCTGGAAGTGCACATCCACCATCTGCGCAAGAAGTTTTCCGCCGACCTGATCCGCACCATTCGCGGGGTCGGTTATCTGGTGGAGGAGCGTCGATGAATTCGATCCGCCGACGCACCCTGACCCTGATCATCGGTCTGCTGTTCGCCGGCCTGCTGATTCTGACGACCTTCAACCTGCACGACAGCAACCACGAGATCGACGAGGTCTACGACGCCCAACTGGCGCAACATGCCCGGCTGCTGCTGGGCATCATGCGCATGCCCAACAGCAGCGCCGAGCAGGCCCAGCTGTATCACGCCTTCAACCTGGCACTGAGCCAGGCCATGCCCCAGGTCGACGGTCACCCCTACGAAAGCAAGATCGCCTTCCAGGTGTGGGACCGCAAAGGCAGCCTGCTGGTGCGTACCACCAGCGCCCCCGCCCTGGCGGTGCAGCCGCTGGCGCCAGGGTTCGGCAATGAACAGGACGGCAACGACCATCAGTGGCGCACCTTCATCCTGGATGATCAGGATTCCGGGCTGCGGGTCTGGGTCGGCGAGCGAGTCGATGTGCGCAGTGACCTGGTCAACCGCATCATGCGCCACACCCTGTGGCCCAATGTGGTCGGCAGCCTGCTGCTGGTGCTGATGATCTGGCTGGCCATCGGCTGGGGCCTGCGCCCCCTGGCCAATATGGCCGCCCTGCTCCGGGCCCGGCCCAGCGGTTCCCTGGAACCCTTGCACCTGGAACCGCTGCCCAGGGAACTGGAACCCATGCAGGCTGCCCTCAACCGCATGCTGACGCAGATTCAGGAACTGCTGGGCCGCGAGCGGCGCTTCATTGCCGACGCCGCCCATGAGCTGCGCACGCCCCTGGCGGTGTTGCGCGTGCACGCGCAGAACCTGTTGCAAGCCGGCACCGAACAGGAACGCCGGGCCTCCCTGGAATCG
Source organism: Pseudomonas sp. RC4D1 (assembly GCF_018390395.1). Taxonomy (NCBI): domain Bacteria; kingdom Pseudomonadati; phylum Pseudomonadota; class Gammaproteobacteria; order Pseudomonadales; family Pseudomonadaceae; genus Pseudomonas; species Pseudomonas sp. RC4D1. The sequence goes on along the minus strand of NZ_JAHBAW010000003.1, from coordinate 444,590 downwards.
CTGATCCTGGGCGTCGACCGCGCCGGGCGCCTGGTCAACCAGTTGCTGACCATGGCCCGCCTGGAACCCAAGGCGCAGATGCCCAGCGAGCAGACCGTGGACCTGGCCCACACCGTGCGCGAGAGCCTGGTGCAACTGACCCCATGGCTGCTGAACAAGGGCCTGGAGCTGTCCTTCGAGGTGGACGAGCGTCCCTATCCGGTTCGCGCTGAAGCGGCCTCCATCGATATTGCCCTGAATAACCTGATCAGCAACGCGGTGAACTTTTCACCGGCCAATGGCGTGATCAGCGTGCGCCTGACCCAGGTCGACGAACACTTCGAACTGAGCGTGGAAGACCAGGGCCCGGGCATCGATGAAGGGGAACGCGAGCGGCTGTTCGAGCGCTTCTACAGTCGCGGCAACGTCCACGGCGCCGGCCTTGGGCTGACCATCGTCAGCGTCATCGCCCGCCACCTGGGGGGCCGGATCAGCCTCGACAACCTGCCCCAGGGCGGCCTGCGCGCGACCTTGTCGATTCCCTGCCAGCAACCGCTGCGGCTGGGCAGCGCCTGGACGGCGCGCCGCGAGCCATAGCCCATGGGCGGGCGCCGGGACTGAACGCTCAGTCCGGCGTGGCCTTCCCGGACAGCGCGATCAAGTGCTCGCTGCAGCCGAAGCCGCCCACCGCATCGTCGTACCAGGACACTTCCACCACCGCAATGCAGCCGTCATAGGACTGCCCCACCAGCGTGCCGTCGGCCTTGAACACCCGCAGGTAGCCGCCAACGCTGTAGCGCGAGCTGTCGCCATCACCGGGCATGGTCATGGTGGGAATCCAGGTGCGCCAGCTGAACAAGCGGTATTTCTGGTAGTAGAAGGCCTGGTCAGGACTGTAGTCGCGGCCCTGATACGGCGTGCCGTAGTAGAACGAACCGTAGGCCTGGTACGCCAGGAACAGCGCCAGTGCGGAGCCCAGAATGAGTTTGATTTTTTGCATCGGGAGGGTCGTTCCTTTTACCCGTGGGGTCTTCAAGAGGGGGCAGGTCCAGCAGGCGCAGGCAGGCCTGGACAATCGCCTTGAGCAGGGCCGGGCATGGTCCTCAACGGCGGCGCTCAAAGCGCCGGCATTCTAGAGCAATAGCGGCGCAAAAGAGAGCTGGGAATCCTGCGGTGCAAGGGCTGTCTGGGGCATGGGATCGACGGCAGGCCGGCTCGTTGACAAGCGCCGTGGCAACGCCGACCATCTGCCGCCGTCAGCACTGGCGGATGCCTGGATCGAGGAGTGGCAAGGGTGAAAAGGATGAGCGTGTTGCTGTTATCACTGGCCGCTGCCTGCAGCGCGGCCCAGGCCACCAGTGAGGTCGACGCTGCCCGCCAATCCCTGAAGAACTACGGCCTGGCCAACTGCCTGGCCGAGCGTTTCCCGGAACCCTCGGCCATGCGTCGAGACGTCGGCCACGCCGTCGGCATGTACGGCGTGCTGGGGATAGGCCTGTACAACGTGCTGCAGAACGAAGACACCCTGGAAACCCTGCACAACCCCTACACCGCCACCACCGACTACGTGGCACAAGCCTATGAGCAGGCCTCGGGAAGCAGCAAATACAGCCGCGACAAGGTGGTGCTGCATGCTTGCCTTGAGGTCTACAACTCCCGGGCCTTCGATGAGTTCATCCAGACCCAGGACCGCTATATCCGGCCTGATGACTAAGACGCCGCCCTCCCTGCCCGATGTCGCAAAGGCGTTGTTCGAGGTCGAATCCAGCCTGCCGACCCAGCTCGCGCTGTCCATACTCAAGGGCCTTGTCCCCCGGTAATGGAATACCCCTGTGAACCTGCCACCGCTTCTGCCTGACACCGCCCCTGCCCTGGTCAACCCGCTGCGCCTGGACCAGGACGATCTGCGGCACTTCAAAGAGCGTGGCTTCATCAAACTGCGCAGTCTGTTGACGCCCGCGGCCATCCTGCAACTGCGCGAGCTGGCCAACAGCCAACTGCGCCCTGCCCCCTCGGGCACCTCGGCCCATGGCGACGGTTTCAGCCGCCTGACCCACCGAGTGACCCAGGTGGGCATCCTCGAACGCCTCTACCGGCAACCGGCCTTCGCCCAGGTGCTGACCCGCCTCACCGGCTGCCGCTTGATCATGAGCGAGGCCCAGAGCTTCGAGCTGGGGGTGGGACGCTCGGGCTTTGCCTGGCATTACGACTCGCTGAACTTTCGCTACATCCGCCCCCAGGACCCGGCCTTCAGTCTGTGGATGCCGTTGCAGCCGATCCGCCCCCAACTGCAAGGTGGCGGCATGGCCTGGGTGCCCCTGTCGCTGTTCTCGGCCCAGGAGAACTTCCAGTTCTCGCGCCTGCTGGCAGGCAAACTGGCACGGGGCGAGACGGTGGCCGAATTTTCCGCGCACCTGCGCCAGACCTACTGCACGCCCGGGGTGCTTACCGACGCCTTCGAGGAGCAACGCATCGAAGAGGCCTTCGATCCCGGCGACGCCCTGCTGTTCAGCAAATACCTGTGGCACCGCTCCAGCCCCTTGCTGCCCGGCGACCTGGAACGGCGCCAGGCCGTGACCCTGCGCTTGCTGGACTGGCGGGCATGCCTTGATCCACTGATGCAGGAAGGTGAAACCCGCAGCGCCGGTGGCCTGGGCATGGGCCTGGACGGCGGCCCGTTGAACCCGGTGTCCTACGGCTCGCGCTTCGTCGACATCAAGCCCGGTGCACCGATCCGCAGTTCGGCCCATTGCGGGCCGATTCTCTGAACCAGGCTAGATCTCGGGCCCCAGCAACACCTGCTGCTGCGCCGCGCACAGCTGCACCAGATAGTCCCAGACCACCCGCAACCGCACCGATTTGTGCAGCTCGCGGCGGGTGCTGATCCAGTAGGCGCGCTGGATGCTCTCGGCCGGCAGCAGCGGCACCAGTTGCGGGTCGGCGGCGGCCATGTAGCACGGCAGCACGGCGATCCCCAGACCGGAGCGGGCCGCTTCCTGCTGGGCGATGACGCTGGTGCTGTGGAACACCACCTGGGGGTTGCGGCAAAAGCTGTTGAGGAACATCAGTTCCTGGCTGAACAAGAGGTCGTCGACATAACCGATCCAGGCGTGGCGCCCCAGGTCCTCGCGGCTGCGCAGGGGCGGCGCGCGGTCCAGGTAGGCCTGGCTGGCGTACAGGGCCAGGCGGTAGTCGGTGAGTTTGCGGGTCACCAGCATGTCGGCATTGGGGCGCTCCAGGTGAATGCTGATCTCCGCCTCGCGATTGAGAATGCTGACAAAGCGCGGCACCGCCACCAGCTCCACTTCCAACCCCGGATAACGTTCGAACAGGCCATACATGCGGCTGGCCAGGAACTTCACCCCCAGGCCTTCGGTGACGCCGACGCGGATCTTGCCCAGGGGCGCACTGGACTGGGTGATTTCCTCCTGCACCAGCAAAGCGACGTTTTCCATGGCCTCGGCGTGCTTGAGCAGCGCCTCGCCGGCCGGGGTCAGCTCGTAGCCCTGGGCATGCTGGACGAACAGCGCGGTGCCCAGGGCCTGCTCCACCGCCTCGATATGCCGGGCCACCGTGGCGTGGGTGGTGTTCAGTCGCCGGGCCGCGGTGAGCAGGCGCCCGCTGCGTTGCAGCTCGAGGAAGTAGCGCAGATCGTTCCAGTCGAACATGGAAAATCCTGGTGGATGTCGAAGAGGGACGCTGTTAGAAAACGCACAGCAGGTGGGTAAAAACTAACATTCTTTTAACGAAAGCTAACAACTAGGATGAGGGCAAAACAAGAACGAAGAAAAGAGGTCACGGATGCTCCCTGCCTTTGACGCCTACGACTACATCGTGGTCGGCGCCGGTCCCGCCGGCTGTCTGCTGGCCAATCGCTTGTCGGCCAATCCCCAGCACCGGGTGCTGCTGCTGGAAGCCGGCGGCCGCGATAACTACCCCTGGATTCACATTCCCGTGGGCTACCTGTTCTGCATCGGCAACCCGCGCACTGACTGGTGCTTCAAGACCGAAGCCGAACCGGGCCTGCAAGGTCGCAGCCTGAGCTACCCGCGGGGCAAGGTGCTGGGCGGCTGCTCCTCGATCAACGGCATGATCTACATGCGCGGCCAGGCCGCCGACTACGACGGTTGGGCCGCTGAAGGCAACCCGGGCTGGAGCTGGAACGAGGTCCTGCCGCTGTTCAAGAAAAGCGAAAACCACTTTGCCGGGGGCAGCGAGTTGCACGGCGCCGCCGGTGAATGGCGGGTCGAGCGCCAGCGTCTGTCATGGCCGATCCTCGACGCCTTCCGCACGGCTGCGCAGCAGAGCGGCATCCGCAACATCGACGACTTCAATGGCGGCGACAACGAAGGCTGCGGCTACTTCCAGGTCAACCAGAAGGCCGGGGTGCGCTGGAACGCCGCCAAGGCTTTTCTCAAGCCCATCGCCAACCGCTCCAACCTGGTGGTGCTGACCGATGTCGAGGTGCAGCGGCTGATACTCGAGGACGGCCGCGCCACCGCAGTACGGGCCATCAGCCAGGGCCGCCAGCAGACGTTCAAGGCCCGCCGGGAGATCATTCTGTGCGCCGGTTCCGTCGGCTCGCCAAGTATTCTGCAGCGCTCCGGGATTGGTCCGAGCGCGCTGCTGCAGCGGCTGGGGATCGGGGTCAGCCATGACCTGCCCGGGGTCGGCGGCAACCTCCAGGATCACCTGCAGTTGCGCCTGATCTACAAGCTGGAAAACGCTCGCACCCTGAACCAGATCGCCGGCAGCCTGTGGGGCAAGATGGGCATGGGCCTGCGCTACCTGTATGACCGCAGCGGCCCGCTGTCCATGGCCCCGAGCCAATTGGGCGCCTTTGCCCGCTCGGGACCGGAGCAGACCAGCGCCAACCTCGAATACCACGTGCAGCCGCTGTCCCTGGAGCGCTTCGGTGAGCCCCTGCACAGCTTCCCGGCCTTCACCGCCTCGGTCTGCGACCTGCGTCCGCAAAGCCGCGGCCGGATAGAGATACGCTCCGTGGAACCCGGGGATGCACCGCTGATCCAGCCCAATTACCTGAGCCATCCGGAGGATCTGCGCGTCGCCGCCGATGCCATCCGCCTGACCCGGCGCATCGTCGGTGCCCCGGCCCTGCAGCCGTTCAAACCCAGCGAATACCTGCCCGGGCCGCAGCTGCAGAGTGAGGAACAACTGCATGAAGCGGCGGCGCGCATCGGCACCACCATCTTTCATCCGGTGGGCACCTGTCGCATGGGCAGCGACGCCCACGCCGTCGTCGACGCGCAACTGCGGGTGCATGGCATTCCCGGACTGCGGATTGCCGATGCCTCGATCATGCCGCGCATCACCTCCGGCAACACCTGCTCGCCGACCCTGATGATCGCCGAGAAAGCCGCCGAACTGATTCTCGCCAGCGTCCCCAGGAGTACCGTCCAGCACAAGGAGAACACCACCCCGGCATGAGTGCAGGAGCCGGCTTGCCGGCGAAGGCGCCCCCAAGGCCGGCACCTGGCTCAAGGGCTTCTTCGCTGGCAAGCCAGCTCCTACGCTCGGGAGGTAAACGAAGGTTCATCGCACGGTCGCGGTGAATCGCAACAACGGCGTCGGTCACGGCGCCGGCAGTGGAACAACAACAATAATCACTGTAAGGAAGCCCCCTATGTCAGAACACGCTCAGCCTCTCAATGCGTCCCTGGACGACTGCGCCGCCAAGGGCAGTCAGAAGGTGATCTTCGCCTCGTCACTCGGCACGGTGTTCGAGTGGTATGACTTCTTTCTCTATGGCGCCCTGGCGGCGGTGATCAGCAAGCAGTTCTTCGCCGGGGTCAACGACACCACCGCGTTCATCTTCGCCCTCATGGCCTTCGCCGCCGGCTTCGTGGTGCGCCCCTTCGGCGCCCTGGTGTTCGGTCGCCTGGGGGACATGATCGGCCGCAAGTACACCTTCCTCGCCACCATCGTCCTCATGGGAGTGGCGACTTTCGCCGTGGGCCTGCTGCCCAACTACGCCAGTATCGGCATCGCCGCACCGATCATCCTGGTGGCCCTGCGCATGCTCCAGGGCCTGGCCCTGGGCGGTGAATACGGGGGTGCCGCCACCTATGTGGCCGAGCACGCGCCCCAGGGCAAGCGCGGTTTGCACACCAGTTGGATCCAGTCCACCGCGACCCTCGGCCTGCTGCTGTCGCTGCTGGTGGTACTGGCTTGCCGCTATTTCACCGGCGATCAGTTCGAAGTCTGGGGCTGGCGCCTGCCGTTCCTGCTGTCCATCGTCCTGCTGGGCATCTCCACCTGGATCCGCATGAGCCTGCACGAGTCGCCGGCGTTCCTGAAAATGAAAGAAGAAGGCCGCGCCAGCAAGGCGCCGATCCGCGAGTCCTTCGGCAAATGGGAGAATCTCAAGGTGGTGCTGATCGCCCTGTTCAGCATCAACGCCGGGCAAGCGGTGACCTTCTACGCCGCGCAGTTCTATGTTTTGTTCTTCCTCACCCAGTTCCTCAAGATGGACCCGGCCCTGGCCAACAGCCTGCTGATCATCAGCGTGGTGATCGGCGCGCCGATGTTCATCTTCTTCGGCTGGCTCTCGGACAAGGTCGGCCGCAAGCCGGTGCTGATGCTCGGCCTGCTGCTGGCCACCGTGCTGTATTTCCCGATCTTCAAGGCCCTGGCCCATTACGCCAACCCGGCCATCGACCAGGCCAGCCGCCAGGCGCCCATCAGCGTCAGCGCCGACCCGGCCACCTGTACCTTCCAGTTCGACCCGGTGGGCAAGGCGCGCTTCGACAGCCCCTGCGACAAGGTCAAGACCTTCCTGGTGAAACAGGGCCTGCCCTACAGCAGCGTCGCCGCCCCGGCCGGCAGCCCGGTGCAGGTCAGCGTCGGTGACGTGACGATCAACGGCTTCGACGAAGCGGCGCTGCGTGGCGCGGTGACCCTGGCCGGCTATCCGCAGCAGGCAGACACCCAGAACGTCAACAAGCCCATGGTGGTGCTGTTGATCGTGGCGCTGATCCTGATTGCCGCCATGTGCTACGGCCCGCTGGCAGCGCTGATGGTGGAGCTGTTCCCGACCCGTATCCGCTACACCTCGATGTCCCTGCCCTACCACATTGGCAACGGCTGGTTTGGCGGCTTCCTGCCCACCGTGTCCTTTGCCCTGGTGGTGTACACCGGCGATATCTTCTATGGCCTGTGGTACCCGGTGCTGATTACCGGGGTCAGCCTGGTGGTGGGCTTGCTGTGTTTGCGTGAGACCCGGGATATCGATATCGACCACGTCTGACGGGGCCGTTCACGGGCGAGCAGGATTGCGTAGGAGCCGGCGGCTGTCAGGTGTTGTTACAGCCGCTGGCGATGGTGTCTTGATTGGAGGCGCTGAACTGCGACGGTTCCAGGTTCCACTCGGGCGGGTTGCCGGCGATCGTCAAGGGCGGCATCGATGGGACGACTTGAATAACGCGCTGCTTTGCGCCACTGTCTCGGCACTTTTTCCGGCGGAGACCGAGCATGCTGTTGATCCTTCCCGCAGTGGTGGCCCTGGTCTTGATCCTGGTGTTCTGGCGCCGTCAGAAAGCCCTCACTGCGTTGCGCCGGGAAGCCTATATCCGCAACTTCACCTTGCCACCGCGGCTGTTCGAGCCGCTGCGCACCCAGCATCCACACCTGAGCCTCAAGGACTGCCAACTGGTGGCCCAGGGCCTGCGCCAATTTTTCCTCGCCTACCTCAAAAGCGGCCAGCGCTACGTGTCGATGCCGTCCCAGGTGGTGGACGACCTGTGGCATGAATTCATCCTGCATACCCGGGACTACCAGGCGTTCTGCAACGAGGCCTTCGGCCAGTTCCTCCATCACACCCCCGCTGCGGTGCTCGGCCAGAATGCCGAGCAAAAGAGCGACAACGGCCTGCGCCGGGTCTGGCGCCAGGCCTGCCTGGAAGAAAACATCAACCCGGCCCAACCCAGCCGCCTGCCGCTGCTGTTCGCCCTGGATGCCAAGCTGAAGATCGCCCGGGGCTTTCACTACGTCGCTGACTGCCAGTCCCTGCGGCGCCTGACGGACAACGGCAGCACGGCCGCGGTGGTGCACTGCGGCAGCGAGCTGCACAGCAGTTCCTTCGACAGCGATTCCTCCAGCAGCAGCTCTGACAGCGACAACTCGCGTTTGGGCGGCGACGCAGACAGTGGCGGCAGCGATGGCAGCGGTTGTGGGGGTGGCGGTTGTGGCGGCGGGGGTGGTGACTGACGTTCAGTGAAGAGCGGCGCCTTGGCGCCGCTCCTGTCACACAGCGTTGATCAGGCGATGATGTCGGTGACGGCCGCCTGGCCCACGGTGCCCACGGCGAAGTCCACCGCGCCATGACCGGTCAGGTCGATCATCAGGCTGGTCTGGTTGGTCTCGGCGAAGTAGGTGAGGATCGCATCGCCGGCGTGGCCAGTGAAGCCGCTGACGAAGTTCAGGGTGGCGCCGGTGGAGGCAAACAGGCCGCTGAGGTCGATCTTGTCCTCGCCACTGGCGAAATCCATGATCCAGTCCGGGGCGTCGAAGGTCGAATCCGCAGCCGCGCCGTAGACGAAGGTGTCGGCCCCCGCCCCACCCCACAGGCTATCGCCGCCGCCACCGCCGTAGAGGATGTCGTTGCCGGCACCGCCTTCGAGGATGTTTGCCGCAGCGTTGCCGATCAGCAGGTCATTACCGGAACCGCCGATGGCGTTTTCCACGGTCACGCCATGGGCGATGGAGACGTTGCCCACCAGGCCGCCGACATCGGAGAAACCACCCTCGTTGAGGTTGATTTTCTGGTTCTGGGTAAAGCCGGAGAAGTCCAGGGTATCGTTGCCGCCACCGTCCCAGACCGCGAACACCAGCTTGTCGGAGGCGCTATGGGCGCTATAGAAATCCCGCTCGGTGTTGGAGTTGAAGCCATAGACCGTGTTGTCGGCACGGGTCTCGTGGTTGGCGCCATAGAGCTTCTGCACCGCGACGATATCGTCCAGCAACGGCGCCGAGGCGTAGGCACCGCCGCCGTCCTTACTGAAGTTCTGCCCGGTGTGGCTCTCGCTCCAGTAGCTCATCAGGCTGTAGCCGCGGGTGTCCTGGGCGTAGGTGACGTCGTTGTAGGTGGGGCTGCCGCTGCCGGCGTTGTACACACCCGGATGGGACAGGCCCAGGCTGTGGCCGATCTCGTGGGTCAGGGTCTGGCGACCATAGTTGCCATTGCCCGGAGTTTCGTTGACCCGGTACTGGTCGTTGATCAGGTACCAGGACTGGCCGTCATAGCTGCTGCCGGACGGCAGGTAGGCGAAGGCCGCGCCGCCGGTGCTGACGTTGTAGTTGCCGAAGCTCAGGTGGCCGTCGCCGCCCTTGGCGGACTCGCTGAAGGTGATGTTGGCCACGTCCGACCAGGACTGCAGGGCCAGGAAGGCCTGAGCCTTCTGCAGCGCGCTGAACTCGCTGAAACTGCCCAGGGCCGGGTTGTAGTTGGCCGGTTTGTCAGTGAGGAAGCTGTAGCTCAGGTCGATCTTGCCGTCGCCGTTCTGGTCGTGCCAGGACAGGCCCTTGCGCAGGATCGAGTCGGCGGCCTGGTCGGCGGTGAACGATGGCTTGCCGTTCACCAGTTCGCTGCCGCCCCGGTCATACAGATGGCTGAAGGCGTGGACCTGCTGGTAGGCATTACTGCCCGCTGCGAGCGGGTCGATCCCGTAACCGATGGTTTCAGGAAGTGCTTTGGATAGTGCGTTTGACATTGTTACGTCCTTGTTCCAGACAAAAAATTTCCGATAGAACAGCCACGACCCCGCCTGCGAGATCGTCCTATCACTCGCCCATTGAGGCCCTGGAAACCTGACACAGTCGTCAACGGCGAGTCCACGGTTTTTTTTGTCCGACAAAAGCCCGAAAACCGCTCTGTCCCGGGGTAAATATTCCACTCGCGCACAGCTCTGGCAGCCGATAGGCTAAGCCCCCATCCGGGGTTGCAAAGGGCCGCTCAGGCCTCTGCCTCCAGGCTGTTCCACGAGGAGTCCGCGATGCGCAAAATCCTGCTGCTGGGCACTTTGATGATGTTCACCGGCGCCGCCCACGCCGAAGCTGTACCGCTGTTCAACGTCTCCTGCCCCGGCAATCTGGCCGTCAGCGCCGACCAGGGCGGTCCGATTTACATCAACGGCAAAGTGGTCAAGAGCCGCGCCGTGGATGACCGGCATTTCCAGGTCAAGACGCCGGAAACGAACCTGACCATCAGCGTCGAGGACGACGACTCAGTGAGCGTGAAGTACAGCGACAAACACGGTGCCAGTGGCCTGTGCGAAGCCGTGGACGACTGAGGCGCCTCAGAACAGGCCCATCTGCCCGCCCACCAGGGTGCTGAAGTCGTCCTGCACGAACGGCAGGATGGCGTCTGCCACCGGCTGCAGTTGCCGGGTCAGGTAGTGCTCGTAGTCGATGGCCGCGCGGCGGTTTTCCAGGGGCTCGGGGCCAGCCAGGGTGATCACGTAGCTGATCCAGCCACCGTTCTGGTACTGCAGGGGCCGGCCCTGCTCGCGGTTGTACTCGTCCGCCAGGCGCGCCGCGCGCACATGGGGTGGCACGTTGCGCTCGTAGTCGTCCAGGGGACGGCGCAGGCGCTTGCGGTAGATCAGCAAATCGTCCAGTTGCCCGGCCAGGGTGCGTTGCACGTAGTCGCGCACATAGTCCTGGTAGGGCTGGCGGTGGAAGATGCGCTGGTACAGCTCCTGCTGGAATTCCCGGGCCAGGGGCGACCAGTCGGTGCGCACGGTCTCCAGGCCCTTGTAGACCATCTCCTGGCTGCCATCGGCGCGCTGCACCAGGCCGGCGTAACGCTTCTTGCTGCCCTCCTCGGCGCCGCGGATGGTGGGCATCAGAAAGCGTTTGTAGTGGGTTTCGAACTGCAGCTCCAGGGCGCTGTCCAGGCCGTATTGCTGCTGCAGATGCTCGCGCCACCACTGGTTGACGTGGGCCACCAGGCCGCGGCCGATCAGCGCCGCCTGCTCCTCGTCATGCAGGCTGCCGAGCCAGACGAAGGTGGAGTCGGTATCGCCATAGATCACTTGATGGCCCTGGGCTTCGATCAACTGCCGGGTACGGGCCATGATCTCGTGGCCACGCAAGGTGATGGATGACGCCAGGCGTGGATCGAAGAAGCGGCAGCCGCTGGAGCCGAGCACGCCGTAGAAGGCGTTCATGATGATCTTCAGGGCCTGGGACAATGGCGCGTTGTGCTCGCGCTTGGCCACTTCGCGGCCCTCGGCGACCCGGGTCACGATCGAGGGCAGGCAATGTCGGGTACGGGAGAAGCGCGCGCCGCGAAAGCCTGCCACCGAGTGCTGGTCATCCGGTTGACGCAGGCCCTCCACCAGCCCCACCGGGTCGATCAGGAAACTGCGGATGATCGAGGGGTACAGGCTCTTGTAGTCCAGCACCAGCACCGACTCGTAGAACCCGGGCCGCGAATCCATGACAAAACCACCGGGGCTGGCCTGGGGCGGCAGCTCGCCGAGATTGGGCGCGACAAAGCCCTGGCGATGCATCAGCGGCATGTACAGGTGAGTGAAGGCCGCCACCGAGCCACCGCTGCGGTCGGCGGGCAGGCCGGTGACCGTGGCCCGCTCCAGGAGAAAGGTCAGCAGCTCGGTCTTGGCAAAGATCCGCGTCACCAGCTCGCAGTCCTTGAGGTTGTAACGGGCCAGGGCCGGCTTGTCCTCGGCGAACATGCGGTTGATTTCGTCCATGCGCTGGTACGGGTTGTCGATGGACTTGCCCTCCCCCAGCAGCGTCTGGGCCACGTTCTCCAGGCTGAAGGACGGGAAACTCCAGGTCGCCGAACGCAATGCCTCGATACCGTCGATGATCAAGCGCCCGGCGGCCGAGGCAAAGTAATGGGTGCGGCTGCCGTGCTCGCGCCATTGCATTTCCTCGCCACCACGCCCCAGGCGCAGGGGCACGGCCAGGCGCCGGGCATGTTCGTGAAGCACCCGCAGGTCGAACTGCACCAGGTTCCAGCCGATGATTGCGTCAGGGTCGTGCTCGGCCAGCCATTGGTTGAGTTTCTCCAGCAACTGCTCGCGGCTGGCGCAGAACTCCAGATCGAAGTCCACCGGGCTGTCGTCCTCCCGGGCCTTGCCGAGCATGTACACCTGGCGCTGGCCACACCCCTCCAGCGCAATGGAGTACAACTCACCACGCTCGCTGGTTTCGATGTCCAGGGACACCAGCTTGAGGGTCGGGCGGTAGTCCGGCGCCGGCTTCATCTGCGCCTCAAGCAACAGGCCGTCGGGCCCTGGCTGGCCGCCAAAGGACACCGGCGCGGTAATGAAACGCTCCATCAGGTAGCGCTCGGGCGGACGAACGTCGCCCTCGAACACCTCGACACCGGCACGGCGCAGGGTCTTGTCCAGGCGCATCAGTTGATTGTGCTGCGGGCAGTACATGCCCAGCACCGGGCGCTGGTGGAAGTCCCGCAACTGCAAGGGGCGCAGCTGGACATCCGGGTCGTCGGCCAGCAAACGCTCGGCCTGGGCCCGCTGGGCCGCCGGAATGAAGGCCACGGACGTTTGCAACGGCAAGCGGATACGGCGCGGCCCCTGATCGGTGGCCAGCCAGAATTCGACTTCCGTGCCCGCCGGCGTGTCGCGCCAGTGCCGGGTCAGGACGAAGCCTTGTTGTACATCCACCGCTGCAACCTCAGAACATTTCAAGGCGCCGATTCTACCTGCCCTGACCGGCATTGGGGGGCCTGGGTGATGGCTTTTCGGCTTTTGTCAGACAATATGTAGTGCCTGAAAATTTTCACTACAAAACCGTTGACGAGAGGATTTCGCCCTTGCATGATGCAGGCGTCCCCCCGATCGGGGGACGAGGCAAAGGTGTTATGAGCAAGCTCGTCTGACCGCCGAGCTGTGACCCGGATGTGTACTGCCCACAAGGCAGATTGATGAAACTGACCTGGCATTGACCGTCCAGTACCAAGACGGGAAGCCGGCGAAAACTCTTCAAGATGCTTGTGGCCGATGGTGGGAATGTCGGCAGCTTCATCCAGGTTTACGCTGCTTCTCTTCGTTGTGACGCTATTGCGTAGCAGTTAATCAAGGCAACTACACGCATCAGGCTCTGGGCCTTATCTGTATCCGACAGACACCCTCTGTCGCCCTGTTTCCGGTATCAGGGTTCAACTTACCGACGTAGCAAGATGAATTAGCGAATCAACTTAGATAGATCGATAAATGGTCAAGGGGGCTACAAATGAATCTTAATAATCAACCCACTATTGATGAATTGGCACGTATGTTCGCCGCACAGAAAGACAGCCACGACAGCCACATCCTGTGGATTGCCAAGTCGGGCCAAGTGCATATCGACTGCCTGTCGCCCCATAGCCATGAAGCAGAGTTCGACCGGAACAACCAGGAACTGGCGGCCCGCCTGAAGATGTACCGCCGCGGCCAGGGCTACGTCGGCAAGAAAGCCGCCGCCGACAAAGACTTCATCGGTCGGGTCCTGGAGACCCTGAAAGCCGAATGGCAATCGCTGCGGGACAAGTCGGAAGTTCGGGTGATTGATCGGTTTTGTTGAGTACCTTGTGTGATCAACGGGTTGAACACCCGTTGATCCACCCTCTTCCTGGAACAACTGCAACACGGCACATAACCAACTTCTGCGTGTTGCAGCCACCTCTAGCAACTTTCACTCCCCTCATGACTTGCCACAGCGTTGCAACAAGTGGCTCGGAACTTCCCTGACGCGCCTGTTTCTCGAGCATTCGATCCGGCACCTGGGCATGCTCTTCGAGCACAGCGGCCTTACTTGCCAGTGAGCGACGCCGGAGGGACGAAATACACATCGCGGCGCTTTAGCCCATAGTTGCCCATGCGCAGGTAACGCTCGTTCATGTTCATGAAGGGCTTGATCATCGGCGCGATGATCAATAGAAACGCGATGGTGCCGATGCCGAATGGCCCGCCCATGAACCAGCCGAGGACAAAGACCGAAATCTCCAGAACCATCTTCGCCAGGGTGAAGGACCAACCGAGTTTGTTCATCATGCTGATCACCAGTAAATCGATGACCCGGATGCCGATCCCGCTCATGATGATCAGCGCCGAGGAATAAGCGCACAACCCCAAGCCAATGGCGAGCAGCACATAAGGCCCCAGGGCCGCCGCCAACACCTCGTCAAACTCCAGAAACAGCCAGAGATCGATGAACAGTCCGGTCAGGGTCGTGGTCACAAAGGGACTGATCGGCGGCCACTGCCTGTTCCACAGTGCCCACCAGAGCAACAAGCCCACCGAGAACAAAGCAGAACAAGCCCCCAGTCCCACCTGCAGATGATTGTTCAAGGCGATGACAAACACATCCAGTGGATCGGTGCCCAATCGGCTGACAATAAAGAACAGTGCCCCCAGCGAAAAGATCATCACGCCTATCAAGTACATCGCCAGCCGACTCGGCGTCAGCCAGGCACGCACAGAGGCGGCCAGGACTTTCTTCAGGCCCTTGGGCTCGTGGATTGGTTCGTTGATCATATCGTTTGCCTTTTCTCAGAATGGATACATCCGTTGTGTCCTGCCATGCGCCCATTCACCTCGAGCTCATGGAGATAAAACTCATGCCGTTGCTGACATGGCGAATGCTGACCCTGGAGTTGTCGATGCCACCTTCGCAAATCTCGTTCTGCACTTCGTGGCTGGCCTGGGCCAGATACAACCCGCCCAGCACCGAGGCTTCGGTGCCCTGGGGGGAATGCATCACCAGGGGCGGATTCAAGGAGGGTTTCAGGTAGCCCGGCTCGCGCAGCAGCATGCCCACCTGATGGGGAATTTCCGGGAAGCGTCCGAGCATGCCCCCGCCAAGGCAGATCACCTCCACCCGGAACAGCTCCACCAGGTTGGCCGTGGCCAGCGCCAGGGCCTGTACCGCCCGCAAGCGCCAGTGGTTAAGCGTGGCCTCATCGGAAAAGCCCATCGAGGCGACAAACTTGTCCAGTGAACGGAACGACGCATAGGCCTGCAGACAACCCGCCCGTCCACAACTGCAGGGCGCTCCTCCGGGCCAGACCAGCAGGTGTCCCAATTCGCGATCGGGCAACATGCGGCCCTGATAGACCACGCCGCCACCAACCCCGGTGCCCAGGGAAAAATGCACCAGGTTGGAGGCACGCATGACCGTGGCATCGCCGAAAGTCGCCGCCGTTCCGTCATCGCACCAGATCACCCGTTCGACCCCCTCGATGCGAAAAGCCGGGCCGATGGCCAGGCCTTCCCAGTCGGGTCGATTGGGCCAGCGAATGATTGTGCCGTCGGCATTGATCGTCGGCGCGCTGGCAATCACCAGGCAATTGATCGGGCCGTACAGCGCTATTTGCTGGCACAACAGGACCACCGCCTGTTCAAGAATGCTTTGCGGAACACAACCGGCCGGAATCTCGATGCGCTCACGCTGCACAACGCGTCCGGCGATGCTGAAGTGAAGGGCCATCTTGCTGCCGCCCAGGTCGATACTTGCGCAATGCATCAGAAACGCCCTCCGCCATCGACCGCGATCACCGCACCGTTGATATAGGAGGCCCGGGCCGAGGCGAGAAAGCCGACCACTGCTGCCACTTCCTCGGGGCGTCCCAAGCGTCGCAGGCCAATACGCTGGCACACCTGCTGTTCCTCGGCGGCGCTGTAATGGGTCGGTGGTCCGGCCACGGCCCCCGGAGCTACCACATTGACGGTGATGCCGAACCCACCGACCTCAAAGGCCAATGATCGGGCGTAACCATGCAGCGCCGCCTTGGACGCGGCATAAAGGCTTTGCCCGGGCATCCCGCTCTCGCCGGCCAGTGACCCCAGGAGCACCACGCGCCCGGCTCGCTGCCCCAGCATCGGCCGCACAACCTGACGCACCAGGCGGATCGTGGCCTCGACATTGAGTTCGAACAGCGGGTCGCCATCGAGTTGATTGCTGAGCAGGGCAGACTTGCGCAACATCTTCCCGGCACAACAGACCAAGGCATGAATCGGCCTTGAGTCAGCGGCCAGGGTGGCCAGCATCCTTGAGGTATCTTCTGCGCATGTCAGGTCGCAAGCGACCGGAATCAGTGTGCCAGGCAGCTCCGCGGTCTCGGCGACCAGGGCTTGCATACGCTCGATGTTGTGTTGATAGACCCCGAAGACCCAAGCGCCTTCGCGGACCAGCTCTTCACATATCGCAGCGCCCAGCACACCTGAAGCCCCTGTGACAAGGCACACCCGTCCATTCAGTTCCAGCATGATTTTCCCTATCTGCAATCGATTTAAACAGGCAGCTGAACCGCTACCCTGTATGACACCCGGTACTGCGTGGTTCCTGCCGTCGCCACAGGAAGCTGGCGAAAGTACTTGTCTTCGAAGCAGCTCAGGCAGGGAGCTCCGTTGTGGTCGTAGGATTCGACAACGCACAGCCTCAACAGCGCGCCCAGCGGTGACCTGTGCAGCGGCCATTGATCACAGACAAGCCCCGCCTGCTGTGACAGCAGGCGGATCATCAAGGGGTCCACGGCAATCCACTCACCACAGATCTGCAGTTCGGCCCAGTAATGGCCGGTGGCATAGGGGGAACTGAGCAGCAGGCCGAATACCTGCCTGGCAGGCAAGCCGAGTGCCTTGGCCCGCTCAACCAGCAGTTTCGAGAAGCCACCGCATTCGGCCAGCTTGTGCCGGCTCATGAATTCAAGGTCCCAACGAACTCCGTCATGCAGCATGTAGAACTGCATGCCGGCACTGACCTCTTCGATCAGCTCCCGAAACGGACTCGGCAGGAGCCGCATTTGGCCCGGTATGACTAGGCATTGGCGATAGAAGTCACCGCCCTGCGGTGCCTCCAGCACACACAGGCGCTCCGCGGCGGTCAGCACCTGGATCGGCCCCTGGGGCGGCTGTTTCTCGTTGAGCGTATACACCAGTTCAACCTGTCGCTGACGATCGGACTGGCGAAACGCCGTGGCCCAACTGCGCATGGCCAGTTTGTGCAACGACGGCAAGCGCAGGTGCAGGGACAGGCTGTACAGATCGTCAGGATCGAAGAACTCGTCGTGCTCCTGAATACGCGACACCAGGCCGATGGACTTCAGTGCCTGCAGGTCACTGTCGACAAAGCCATAGAGCCCCGCCTCCCCTGCCGCCACGCTGAACCGGCGATGGTGATCCTCGACCTTGCCCAGGTTATCGAGAACAGCTTGCGCCAACGGCTGCCGAACAAGCGCCAGGCTGGTCATGCGAAGCTCGTCATTTCACATTGGGCAGCCGCCTGACAACCACTCAGCCCGGCGATTGTCGGGGCGATCTGTTGCAGTTGAAGGGGCCCCGGCGCGGCCTTGATCCTGGCCCCATCCAGCAGCACGAAGCCGCAGTCGCGATGCCATCCCGACTGCGCGGTGCGGCGCACGTGGTTGGCCCAGCGCGGATCGCCCAAAGGTGGGCGCTTGGGGTCCGCCGGAGTCACGATCAGGCTCGGGGCCAGGTGAGTATGGGGCCCCTGGTACACCTCCTCCCGGGCACGGACGCTAGCCAGCGCCGGCTGCCCATCGGCAAAGCGGATGTCACTCAGGCATTGCATCACCGCCTGGCGTTGAGCAGCGCTGGCGTGCCCTTCATTGCACAGGTCGGCGCACAACATCACCCCATGGGAACCCTGCACCGTCTCCAGGGCGACGCTGCGCTTGAGGTCAACCTGCCCCTGCTCGTCGAGCACTTGCAGGCCCGCGGCCCGCAAGTGCTGATCGATGGAGAAGAACCCCGCCAGTTCGCCGAAGCCCATTTCGGAAAACACCAGCATCGACTCTGGAGCCAGGGACTGCAGACGCTCGCAGGCACGGTCGATGAAGTCATAAGCGCGCAGAATCTGCGGGCGCTGCGCGGGCTCGGACTCAAGCATTTCGTACCACATGAAATGTGACAGACGATCGGCCAGGGTCAGGTTGACGATCATCACATCCGCCTCTTGCGCAAGCGCCATGGCGCTGTCGAGCTGATGCTCGGCAATCCGGAAGGCCTGGGCCGCGAACTCGTCGAAGGGCTGCCCGGTGTAGAACAGCGAAACGTCATGGGCGTAGCGCACCCCCTGGGCATTCAGGTCGCGCAGCAGGCTGCGCGGGTGGCTGGTGTTCATCGAGTTGTGCATCGGGTAGGTAATCAGCGTGCCATTGAGCGGCCGCGGCGGATGGGTGAGCTGCACATTGACCACCGCAAAACGCTGACCGGCCATTTCCGGCCACTCCCAAAGCCGGGGCGCCATGACATCGGTGGTTTCGAGAATCCGCGGAATCTCCCCCGAGCTATGGGCGCTCCAGTAGGAAAAGCAGCCATGCCGACCCGGGTTGACCCCCGAGAAAGCGGTCGCCAGGTTGCTTGGCTCATAGGGCACCGGCCCACAATTCAAATGCCGATAAGAGTGCGCGCCCAAGCGCTGCGAGAACCATGGAAGCCGGCCTTTGGCAACTTCGGACTCCAGTACCAGTGGGTCCATCCCTTCGGCAATGACAATCAATGTCTTCATAATATCAATTAGCCTCTTATCATCCCTGAATCCGGCAAACTTAGTGAATACCGAACCAACACTTAGACATGACCGCAAAGTGACAATCCCTTTGCAATGTCGCGAATACCACCCTGTCAAGAAAGCGAATAAAAGGCAGAAAGACACAAACCACTCCTTTATTTAAAAAGGAGAGCTGCATATAAATTCCCAGATATGAAACGACACTTCCTTGACGTCAGCTATTCTTATAAAGCGCGCCTACGCCCGCCACCAACCCACCTCAAAGCCATTCAGAACGGGGGCTTCAGGACAAATCAGCTATTTCCGATTTTTTAACACAGGGATTAATTCGGACACGACAACTGCAACTCCGAGAGTATTTCACAATATTACAAAGGATTACTAAAAATAACCTTGCACCCAGCTTTTAATCCCATGTTATCTTCACGGCGACTCTGAAAATAACAACTAGGGAAGCACCACCCACGAACTACAAAACCTATAGCGCGACACATTTGGCAGCCCAACTACAACTTCAGGAAAGACACTTTAAACACCGGGACTTCTTCCAAAACATCCCGGTAAACATCTGCTTGCCTGTTTATTTATCAACCTTTCCAAGGGAATGGATGTATGACCCTGGCTATTGATGGCGGTACCCCTGTTCGACAAACCCCTTATCCCGGCTGGCCACAGTTTGGCGCCGAAGAGGAAAGCGCTCTGCTGCGCAGCCTGCACCAGGGCCAGTGGTGGCGCATGCAAGGCTGCGAAAACCTGGACTTCGAACAGGCCTTCGCGCAGATGCACGGTGCCCATTCGGCCTTTGCGGTGAGCAACGGCACAGTGGCGATCGAAATCGCCCTGCAAGCCGCAGGCATCGGTGCCGGTGACGAGGTCATAGTGCCGGCGTTCACCTTCATCTCCACCTCGATGGCCTGCCAGCGTATCGGTGCCACCGCGATTGCCGTGGATGTACTGCCCGACACGCTGTGCATCGACCCGGCCGCCGTGCTGGCGAACATCGGCCCCCGCACCCGAGCCATCATTCCAGTACACATGGCTGGGCACATGTGCGACATGCTCAGCCTGTCGAGAATCGCCGACCAGCATCGGCTGGTGATCATCCAGGACGCCGCCCATGCCCACGGCGCGCGGGGCTACGCAGATACCGGGATCGGCGAGTATGGCTCCCTGGCCTGCTTCAGTTTCCAGAACTTCAAGCTGATGACCGCCGGTGAAGGCGGCCTGGTCCTGTGCCCCAACGAAGAGCTGCGCGAGAAGGTCTTCCTGTATGGCAATTGCGGGCGTCCGCTGGGTGATCGCAGCTATCAGCACACCGTGGTCGGCACCAATGCCCGGTTGAGCGAGTTCAGCGCCGCGGTGCTTGGTGTCCAGCTTTCACGCCTGGAGCAACAGACCCGTGTGCGCCAGCACAACGCCCGGCTCCTGAGTGACACCCTGGCCCGCCAGGGACTGGTCACCGCACAGGTGCGCACCCAAGATGCCCACACCCATCCCTATTACATGTTCCTGTTCACCCTCAACGACCTCCCGGGCCAGCGCGCGCTGGATCGCAACCGGGTGGTGGACTGCCTGGTGGCCGAAGGCATCCCGGCGTTCCGCTCCTACCAGGCGCTGTACCGCATTCCCAGCTTCTGGCAGGCACCGGCACCGACCCGGCAGGACCTGGCCCAATGCATCGCCTCCTGTCCGGTGACCGAGCACATGGCACAACGAGGTATCTGGATCCATCACCGCGCCCTGCTCGGCAACGAACAGGACACCCTGGACATCGCCACGGCCATCGCCAAGGTCCACCAGCATCTGGCCGGCGAACGATGATCGAGCCCCGTATAGCCCTCGTCGGAGCCGGCTGGGTGGTGCGCAATGTCTGGGCACCACTGCTGGTGCAACACAATGCGCACATTGTCTCGGTGATCGATCCACAGACCGATGCGAGTACGGCCTTCCCTGCCATGTCGCCTGGCCCGCGCTGGCATCGCTGCATGAGTGAACAGGCGTTGCACAATTGCAATCTGGCCCTGATCTGCTCGCCCAACGTGCATCACGTGCAGCAAGCCTTGAGGGCCATGGGCCAGGGATTGCACGTGATCCTGGAAAAACCCGCCTGCCTGTCCTCCGCGGATGCCGAACAGTTGATCCGCTGCAGCCGTGAAACCGGTGCCGAACTCCTGGTCAGCGCCGCGGCGGCCCACCGCAGCGACGTTCGCGCCATGGCCGCGGCCCGGGGCGCGCTGGGCACACTGCACTGCATCGATGTCAGCTGGCGTCGGCGCCGTGGGGTGCCGCGCCCGGGCTCCTGGTTCACCCAGGCCAGCCAGGCCCTGGCCGGCTCGGGCGCGGACCTGGGCTGGCACCTGCTGGAGGTGGCTCTGCATGCACTGGACTATCCGTTGATCGACGCGGCCTTGTGCAACCATGTGCCGGCGACCGCCGATGAAGCTCAACAGCAGGCCACCTGGCGTGGCGACCAGGGCCCGGGAGGCGCGATCGAAGTCGAGTCGCAGTCATTCAGTTGCCTGCAGGCCCGGGGCGGCACGCTGGTGCGCATGAGTACTGCCTGGGCCAGCCACCAGGAGCACGATGAAACCCGTATCACCCTGTACGGCAGCGCCGGTGAGCTGTGTTTGCGCACCACCTTCGGCTTCAGCCAGAACCGCATCCAACAGCCGAGCCTGACCCTGACCGTGGACGGCACCCAGACCTCTCTGGCCTTCGCCGCCGAGGACAACCTCGCGCCCTACCGGGACTTCCTCGGCAGCCGCATCGCCAGCCTGGGCACTTGTGCGCAGACCCGCGAACACGAGTACCGCAAGCTGCGTTCGCTGGCCTCGGCGATGTCCGCCCTCTACCCCCATCTCACGCCATCTTGCACCGCCCGGCCAGGTCACTGACCGGGCGCCGCAGCCAGGAGCCACTCCCATGGCCAGTTCCACACCGCTCAAAGACAAGTTCCTGCAACTCTCCAAACTCTCGGGGCCGATCGTCGTGTCGCGCATCGGCTTCCTGTTGCTGTCCCTGGTGGACACCATCATGGTCGGGCGCTATGCCACCGAATCGCTGGCTGCGATCTCCATCACCCATGCGATTGCCGACACCTACATGCTGATTGCCGCCGGGTTGCTGTTCGGCATCCTGGTCATGGGCTCGATCGCCATCGGCCAGCAGGACCCCCGCGCCGCCGGCCTGGCCGCCCAGCGCGGAGTGGTCCAGGCACTCGGTCTCGGGCTGGCCTGCGCCCTGGCCAGTGTCGCCAGCCTGCCCTTGCTCGCGCGGTTCGGGGTGCAGGCGGAGCTGGCCGCGGCCATTGCCGAACTGATGGTCATCGTGGCGCTGGGGTTGCCGGCGATCCTGATCTACATCGCCTACTCGTTTTTCCTCGAAGGCATCTCTCGCCCCATGCCCGCCACCCTGGTCATCCTGGGCGGCAACCTGATCAACGCGGTGCTGTGCTACGCCATGGTCTACGGCGAGTTCGGCCTGCCGGAAATGGGCGCCCTGGGCTCAGCCTGGTGCACCACCATTGTCCGGCTGTTGATGGCACTGGCGATCGTGCTGTATGTGCACCGGATCATGGCTGACCGTGACGATTTCGCGATCAACCAGCGTTTTCGCTGGGCCTGGCCGCAATGGCAGATGCAGCGCCGCATCGGTTACGGCGGCGGCTTGAGCTTCGGCATCGAAGCCCTGGCCTTCATGCTCATCGCGGTCATGGCCGCAGTGGCCTCGCCATTAATTGCCGCCGCCTGCGCGGTGCTGGTCAATATCCGCTCGATCCTGTTCATGATTCCCATGGGGGTCGGCTTTGCCACCTCGATCCAGGTGGGCATGGCCCACGGCAACCGCGACCTGCCGGACATCAAGCTGTCGACCCGCGCCGGGCTGCTGCTGGGGGTGTCCCTGAGCACCCTCTGCGCCCTGGTCCTGGCGGCCCTGCCGGAACCGTTGCTGGCGCAATACAGCCATGACTCGCAACTGCTGGCCGTGGCCCTGCCGAGCATGCTGCTACTGGCCCTGGCGCTGCCCTTCGATGCCTGGCAGGGAATCATGTCCAATGCCCTGCGCGGACGCGAAGACGCCATGGCCCCCACCCTAATCCATGCCATTGCCTACCTGCTGCTGATGGTGCCCCTGGGCTGGCTGCTGACCCTGCACTGGCAGCGCGGCCTCAATGGTCTGGTGGAAGCCATGCTGATCGGCAACCTGATCGCTGCGGTGCTCATGACCCAGCGCCACCACCAACTGAACCACCAGCCCGGCCAGGCTGGCCCT
Source organism: Pseudomonas sp. RC4D1 (assembly GCF_018390395.1). NCBI lineage: Bacteria > Pseudomonadati > Pseudomonadota > Gammaproteobacteria > Pseudomonadales > Pseudomonadaceae > Pseudomonas > Pseudomonas sp. RC4D1. The sequence goes on along the minus strand of NZ_JAHBAW010000003.1, from coordinate 421,817 downwards.
GCCAGCGACTTGCGCGACGAAGGTGCCTGATGCAGCTCTCCGTGATCATTCCGGTGCATGCCAAGGCCGAGCGCCTGCGCCTGACCCTGGCCAGCCTGCAGCGCCAACAGGCACGCTGTGAATTCGAGACCGTGATCGTCGCCGACGGCGCCCAGCCCGCCGTACTGGCCCTGGTCGAATCCTTGCCGGACGTACGGCTGCTCAGCTCGCCGGGCCTGGGGCGCGCAGCGGCGAGGAATCTTGGGGCCAGTGTCGCCAGGGGTGAGATCCTGCTGTTTCTCGACGATGACATCCTGGTCCAGGACGGTTTCTTCGAGGCCCACCTACAGGCCCAGCAGACACACGGCGGCCTGGTACACGGCCGGCTGCGGGAACTGATTGCCCTGGGTCCGGTGAGCGATCCGGCCCTGGGCACCGTCGGCTGCCCACCGATCCTGGTGGAAGACTTGCTGGCCGGGCGCTGGACACCACAGAGCGCGCGGACCCTGGCCAATCCCCTGGAGCAGGCCGCAGAACATCCACGGGCCAGCCAGTGGCCATGGCTGGCCAGTGCCGGGGCGAACATCTCCCTGTCGCGCAGCGCCTGGCGCCAAGTAGGCGGGTTCGATGCGTCCTATGGCCGACGCTGGGGCATGGAAGACCTGGACCTGGGCTACCGCTTGTGGCGGGCCGGGGTCAGGCTGAGCCTGGAACCCCGCGCCTGCGGTTACCACATGTCCCATCACAATCCCCAGCGCTGGGAGGACCATCGGCATAACCTGCAACTGTTCCAGGCCCAGGCACCAATCGCCGAGGCCCTGGCCCTGGACGAACTGCTCTCGCCCACCGGCTCGGTGCAGCGCTACATCGCCCGGGTCGACCAGATCCGGCAGAACGCCGTGTCCCCCTGTACGCGGCAGTGACGCTGCAGGGCCTGGAGAAAACGGCCCTGACCGGCGAACAGCATCAGCACCTGGGAGCGGTAGCACAGCGCCGCCTCACGCCACGCCGGCCAGGAACAGGCAATATCCCGGGCTTGCAGCTGCAGGCCCAAGGCCCGCACATGCCCCTGCAGCGCCTGCTGCGACAACTGCTCGGCATAGGGAAACTCACTGTAGAAATACACCCGGTTAGGCAGCTCGCGGGCCAGGCGATGGGTCAGGCAATGGTCGACATGCCCCCCGATGGCCAGCGGCGCGCAGACCACATCCTGCGGCCGTAGAAAACCTTGCAGCGCAGCCACCAGGGCAGCCTCCGGGGCTGGCCAGGAGCCCGGGGCGCTGTCCAGGAACAGCGACTGCAGGCTGGCATGCACAAAACCTCCGCCCTGATCCAGACGCAATGCACCATCCGCTGCCTCCAGGTTCGAACAGCCGTAGCCGAGGACTGCGGCGGCACGCCGATCCTCGGCGCGACGTTGCCCGGGCGTGGAAAAACAGCGCCAGCGCTGCTCCGGCGCACGGGCCCGGGTCAGCCCCGCCGGGGCGTCGCCGGCAAACAGGCTCAACAGCTCAATCTCCTGCCGCGGCGCCCAGCGTGCCAGGCCGCTGCCCAGCGACCAGACCCCATCGTCCGGGTGCGGCGACAGCACCACCACCCGGCCATTGCCGGCCTCACTGGGCATTGGCGGTGCTGCCTGCGTACAACTGGCCCAAGCGCAGGAACCGGGAGATCTCCCGGTCATTGCGCTCCACCACCCGGCAGCGGCCCATCTTCAGGGGCGAGAGCTGGATGTCCGGGAAGTTGCGCATCTGCACCCAGGACAGGTGGGAAAAGGCCTGGTACAGCGCCTGCAGTTCACGCTCGCACGCCTGCACTCGCAACACCGGCGGCACCTCGGCCAGGCGTTGCGCGCTGGCGCTGAAGGCTTCCTCGAAGGCACTGCACACATGGGTTTCGGGACAGGGCACGCAGTAGTCCAGGTACAGACCAAAGCGCAGCAGCGCCTGATGCATCTCGACTTCCTGCCTGACCTGCTCCACTGACAGCACATCGTGACTGCCGAAGTTGAGGTAGCCGCTGCGCATGGCCGGTGGCGCCTTGAGTGCCTGCAAGGCGCGACAGACGAACATCAGCAAGCCTCCCAGGTCCTTGAAACCATTGACCGCAAAGCAGTCGAACTGCCCGACCAGGCTCTGGGGCAAGGGCTGGAAGACATCGTACTGAACCACCTCGATGTTATTGAAACCCTGCTGCGCCGCGACCCGGGCAATGGTCGCCAGCAACTGCGGGTCGATGTCCGCCACGACGATCCGTCGGCGATAACCATGTACCGCGAGGAACAGCGAGAACAACGCGTCATCCCCCAACAGCAACAGCGCCTCGTGATTCAAGTCGCCCAGGCTCTGCATGATCTTGTAACGACGGATCAAGGTTTCGTAGGTCTCGACGGACTGGCTGTACTGGCTCTGCTTGTCACTGATGAGATCGGTGAGGATCTCGCGAAAATGCGGGTTCAGGCGCAGGCTGTCGTCGCCCACCAGATGCAGGCCGCAGCCCGGCAGCGGAGTCTCATCCGGCCCCTCCCGGACAAAGCGCTGCGGCGAGCCTCCCGGCACCACGCGCAGCTGTCCCTCGGCCAGCAGTTGCGCCAGGCACCAGAGCACCTGGCGCACCGTCAGGCGCGACGACAGCAATTGATAGACCCGTTGGGGGGTGGCGAGTTTGGACAGCAGGTCGTCCAGTGCGGCGGGGTCCGCGGGTAAAGCGCTGGGCAGCATCGCCAGTCCTGTCTGTAGATCCGATCGAGTTGCCGCGAGTGTGCGCATGCAGCCTCCTGTATGCCTGGTTGAAGTGAGATGCCGTCAAAGCACGGCGTGCAGAATGTTCCCGGCACAACGGCCGTGAAAGAAGTTGACCCCGACTTCCAGGGTCGCGCCGCGCCGGTCGGAAAACCCCAGCCCGGTGCCGAACAACCCGCGCACCGCTTGGCCGCCCACCGTCAGTTCGTGGCTCTGCGGGTGCTTGCACAGGTTGCCGTCGCGCTGGTCCAGGCGCAGTTGACGGCCCTGGGCATCCAGCAGCCCGGGCAATCGGGGTCGGTAACCGGTGGCATTGATCAACAGCGCACCGCGGGCGAGCCAGGGTTGCGGATCGGTGGAGCCGATGTGCAAGACGACACTGGCGCGCGCGCCAGCCTCGATCTGCAGCAGGGTGTCCTGAGCGGCGCCGCGCAAGCCGCAGAAGCGGTTGACCTCGCCACTGTCCTCATCCACCCGGTCCTGGGCCCCCAATGGCGCGGCAACCCGGGTCGAGGCTGCCCACAATGCCGGGCGCCGACGGCACAGGACCTGGATCGACCCCAGGCCGAGCAGTCCGGTGAAACGCTCAAGTAGGTAGCCGACCACGGAAAAGGCGCTATGACTGCCCCCCAGCACTACCACTGGCAGCCCTTGCTCCAGGGTCTGGCGCAGGATCGGGTCAACCCGCCCCCGCAGCACCCGGTCGGAGCACAGCACCGAAGTGGCCGGCATCGCCTCCTGCGGTTGCAGCTCACGCACCCGGGCGCCACAGGCCAGCACCAGGTAACGGCTGGAACTGTTACCCCAGCCACCACTGACCGTGAAGCCATCCGCCTCGCATCGGACGTCCTCGACCCCGTGGGCAAAATGGATCGCCGCCCTGGGGTGAGCCTGACAGAGCTCGATGATTACCTGCGCCAGTTGACGCAGAAACGCCGAGACCTGCACCAGGGGCACTACCTGCTCCGGAACCTGCAGCCAGCGTTGTACCTGGGGTTGATCCAGGCACTGGGCAAACACCCCGTCGCGGCGAATGCCGCCAAGGAAATCGGCAATCGGCGAATTGGCTTCGATTTCGTAGCCCAGGCCATCCCACTGCTCCAGGGAGGCACTGCGCTCATGCACCTGCAACCCGCAGTCGAGCAATTGCTGCAAACGGCCATTGCGATCTGCAGTAATGAACAGACCCAGGGCCGCGGGCCCGAATCCGATGATCTGTAGCAAGGTATCCATGGCGTTATCCCTTTAAGCAATTGCATGGGATCGGCCCGGCGTGCGCCGGTACGATCAGAATGAATAGGAAAGCTCCAACGCCACGTGGGAATCGCTGGCCAGCGCATCCCAGACCACGTCGCTCGCGGAGCTGTTGATCAGCGCCGCGCTGACACCGGCCCGCACTGCATCGCTGAGCCCCAGGTCGAGGGAGGCGCTGAGCATGTTGTTGCGCAGATCGGACGCCTGCGCGGTGTAGCCCAGGAACACCGAGGACAAATGGGCATCGTTGAGTTCCAGGCGCGCCCCCAACAGGAACTTGCGATCAAAGATGCTCACCGGGGCCAGGGGCTGGTCACGGTCGTGGTGGTATTCACCGATCAGGCTCAGGTCGGCATCGCGCCAGGCCCGGGTAATCGCGTATTCGAGCCCCACCGACAGCTTGCGCGAGCTGTAGGCATTGTCGCTAACCCGCTGATCCAGGGCCTCGAGCTTGTACAACCATTGTTCCCTGACCCAGATCGCATCCAGCCCCCATTGCGTGACCTCGGTGTACTGGGCCACCAGGCTGTCACCTTCGGCGCGCAATGCCGGCGACCGACTGGTGCCCTTGAAGTAGCTCAGGCCGATGTCCAGGTCGGCCACCGAGACGAAATAACGCGCCGCCAGATCCAGGGAATCCGGATCGGCACCGTGGATGTACTCGGCCGCTGGCTGGACCCGGTAAGCGGCAAACCGCGCCGGCTCGCTGTAGAACTGCACCGGTTCGAAGCCGTCGAGCAGGTACAGGCTCAGATGCCCGGGCCCCAGGGTGCTGCCCAGCTTGATGGCTTTCTGCGAGAGCTTTTCTTCCGGTTGCAGACCGTCGAGGTTGTCGTAGGTGTTGATCACATCCACCAGTTGGCGGGTCTCCATGACGCCCCAATGCTCCTTGATCCGCCCCACTTTCAGCTCACGGTTGTCCTGCTCGAGGAGCACGAACAGCTCATCCCAATAGAAACTCGGCCGCGGGTCCCTGGACCCGCTCTCCAGGTAGCGCGGGTTGACCACCAGGCGCAGGCGCAGGCTGTCCCAGCTCTGCAGGTACTGGTAGTCCAGGCCCAGTTGCGCGGTGCCGGACAGCTGCCCATCGTCGACGCCCTCGGCCGGCGATGAGCTGAAGAAGTAGCGCTTGAGCGCGATCTTCGCCGACAACCCCTGCTCCGCCTCGGCCTGCACCTGGGTGACGCTCCAGCACAGCCCCAGCATCAACGCCTGGAGCCTGCGGTGGACCTTGCCTGGATTCATTGCGTCAGGTTTCCAAGCCTTGCAGGTTCAAAAGCGTCCTCCCGGATGCCGGTGCGAAACTGCACGTCGGAACTGACCAGCACGGTTTGCCGACCGGTGATGTGATTGACCATGGTCATGTTCAGGGCACGCCAGTAGCGCCCCAGGAACAACTGGTAGTCACCCAGGGTCAGGGTCTTGAACTTGCTGCCCTTGCGGTCGTAGTACTCGGTCTTCATCTGCCGGTAGTCGGTCTTGTTGTACCAGACCCAGATCGACGAATAGCCCGAATACGGATACAGCGGCACCTGCTTGACCACTGCGCACTGGAAGTCGCCGCAGGGTTCGTCGCGCAACCATTGGTAGTCGTAGTTGCCGACTTCCATTGAGCCAATGTCCTCGTAGGAAAACTCGCTGCCCGAGAACGACCCGGAACGGTCGGCCGCCGCCACCCGTTTGACCCGCTTGAGGGCCGGCAGGTACAGCCAGACCTGATCGCCTTCCTTGATCTTGGAGTGGATCAGCACCCGGGAATTCTTGATGTTCTCCGGGGCCTCGAAGGTCAGCAGCACCTTGTCGCCCACCGCCGTGCTGGCGGTTTCGAAGCTGTTCATGCGCATGAAGCGGTCGGTGCTGGCGCCCTCCTTCTCCACCAGGGTCAAGCGGATTCTGGCACTGGTGTCCTGGTAGCCCAGGTCACTGTCGCGCCAGTGATGGGCGTATTGCTGCCCCAGTTCCTGCTCCGGGCTGGCCAGCGATGTCCCCTGGTACAGCAGTGCGCAGAGTGACAGGCAGACGCTCGATACGGCATTGCAGTTCATTGTCGATTCCTTCTCTGAATACGGGTCGGGTTCAGGCTTCGCGCGTGGCCAGTCGCGTGGCGGCGCGGCCCCACAGGAAGCGGTCAAAGGTCAGCAGCACCAGGGGCAGGCACAGAGCGTCGAAGATCAGTCCGAGGAAAATCGCGATGACTGCCAGCAGGCCGAAATCGGCGTTCATCGAAAACGGCGACAAGGTCATCACCATGAAGCCCGAGGCGAGAATCACCGCATTGGCGAACACCGACGGCAGCACATGCTGGTAGGTCAGGCGCAGTGCCTCTCGTGGCGGGTGGCCCTGCACCAGGCGCAGCTCCTTGTAGTGGCTCATGATGTGGATCGTGGCCTCGACGATCAGGCCGTAGACCACCACGCAGACATTGATCGCCGCGGTATTGATCTCACCGCGCCACAGGCCCCAGAGGCCGAACATGATGAAGAACGGAAAGACGTTGGGCAGGATGCTGATCAGCCCCAGGCCGGCGTTGCGCAGGAACAGCGCGACCATCAGGGTGATGGTCACCAGTTCGAACAGCAGGCCATTGACCATGTACTCGATGCTGATGTGCGTGAGGTTGGCAAACACCACCGCCTCGCCGGTGCCCAGGCTCGGCACCAGCGCCGCACGATCGGCATGGGTCTGCCACCAGTCATCGGCCCGCTGCTTGATGTCGCGGATCTGCTGGGTGTCGAGCCGGCTCAGGGTCACCACCAGGCGCGTGGCCGACTTGTCGATGTTGATCTGGCTGCCCAGGTCGAGGCCGAACGGCAGCGACATTTCGTACACCAGCAGCATCTGTGCGGCCAACGCCGGGTCGCTGGGCAAGCGGTATTCCCCGGCCTGCCCGCCGTTCATGGTCTGGTTGAGCTTCTTCAGGGCATCACCGAGGGTGGTGACCGAATCGACTTCCGGCTGAGTCCTGAGCCACTGGGCGAAACGGTCCAGTTCGACGAGAAAGCCCGGATCGGAAATATCGCCCCTGGCCGAGGTGGCGACATATTCCAGGCGATAGATCCCGGACAGGTTGTCCATGGCGAACTCGGTGGCGTTGCGCACCGGGATGCTGGTGTCGAAGTTCTCCACGATCCGGTCATTGATCAGGTTGTTGCGCGCCGGCTCGATCGCCAGCACGAACAGCACCACAAACCCCAGCAGCCAAAGCTTCGGGTAGCGCAACAACGGCTCCATGTACAGCGAATAGCGCCGGCTGGCGGCCCCCTCAAGCGGCTTGAGCCGCAGCAGCGGGATCAGCACCGCGGCCACCGAAATGGTCACCAGCAACGCCATGACCGCACCGATGGCCGCCAGCACCCCGAACTCCTTGTAGGGCGGCGACGCGGCGAACACCAGGCTATAGAAACCCACGGCATTGGTCGCCGTGCCAATGGCAATCGGCTTGATGGTGTCCTTGATCGCCGCGCAGGCCAGGTCCACCCGGCGCTGGCCATACTCAGCGCTCATCTGCCGCGCGGCGGACAGCACGTGCATGATCTCCGCCACCGAGGTCGCCAGAACAATGGTCGGCAGCAGGCCGGTCAAGGCCGTCGCCTCAAAGCCCAGCCAGCCGCTGGCGCCCAGGGTCGCGGCGGTGGCCATGCTGATGGCGATCAGCACCACCAGCAGGGCGCCAAGACTGCGCAGCATCAGCACGCTCACCAGCAGAATGATCAGGTACATCAACGGCGTGAGCACCGCCATGTCTTGCTGCGCCGCTGCCGGATAGGCCGCCTCCACGGCCGCCAGCCCGGTCAGGTGCACCTGCAGTTGCGGGTTCTTGCGGGCAAAGTCATCCAGCAGGCGCTGGCCTTCGGCGGTGGCGGCCAGCGCCGCATCCAGGGTCTGTGGCGGAAACTGCAGGGTGACCAGCACCCCCAGCGTCTGGCCATCGCTGGACACCAGGCGCTTGACCAGTTCGATGTCATTGCGTCCCAGGCGCTCCATCAACTCGATGTGGGACGGCGTCAGGTCCGTGGGCTCGCGTACCAGGGCCTCGACATGCACCGTGTCGCCTTCGGCGAACACATGCTGGAAGTTGGTTACCGAGTCCACCCGATAAGCGTGGGGAATGTGCCAGGCCTGTTGCGTCAGCTCATGCAACTGCTCCAGGTACTCCCGGGTAAACACCGTGCCCTTGGGGTTCTTGATCACGAACAGCAGGGTGTCGGACTTGCCAAACTGCCGGTGCAAGGCGTCCAGTTGCTCGACGGTTTTTTCACCCTCGGGAAAAAACGCCCGGTAGTCGGCGGCGAAGCGGATCGAGGTCATCCCCCAGGACAACCCCGCGACCAGCGCCAGCACCAGGGCAAACAGCCAGAAACGGTAACGCTTGAGCACGCGCTCGAAGGTCGAAGTGGCCATCAATGCTGTCCTCCACCGATGCGCCCAATGACTTCCAGCAACTGCCCGACGCCGTCGTCGACACTGCGCCCTGCCGTCTCGATCAGGCACTCGCAGGCCGTCGGCGGCTGGTAGGCACTGTCAATCCCGGTGAACTCCGGCAACAGGCCACTGCGGGCCCTGGCATACAGGCCCTTGGGGTCGCGCGCTTCGCACAAGGCCAGAGCAGTGGCGACGTGCACCTCGATGAACGACGGCGCGGCAAACAACGCCCGCGCCCGCTCGCGGTCTTCAATGAATGGCGAAATCGCACTGACCAGGACGATGTAGCCACTGTCGTAGAACAGCCGGGCAACCTCCCCCAGGCGCCGGATATTCTCCTTGCGGTCGGCGGCGCTGAATTTCAGATCGCTGTTCAACCCGCCACGCAGGTCGTCGCCATCCAGGACCCGCACCCGTGCGCCCAACTGCCCGAGCCGCGCTTCCAGGGCCCTGGCCAGGGTCGACTTGCCGGCCCCCGAAAGGCCGGTGAACCACACACACAACGGTCCATGGACGAACCGGCCGGCCGCCTCGCCGAGGGAGGCGATAGCGCCGGTGTGGCCCTTGCCTGTGTCATCGATATTCACTGTCACGTCTCTCATAAACAGATCCAGTAGGTTCACTCGTACACCGAGCGGATGATTCGGCAGGGATTACCTGCCGCCAGTACCCCGGCCGGGATCGAGCGTGTCACCACGCTGCCGGCGCCGATGACGCTGCCATCGCCGACCTCCACCCCGCCCAACAGCACCGCCCCCGCGCCGATCCACACATCGTTGCCCAGCACAATCGGTGCCGCCCGCTGCACGCACTTGAGGCGAGCGTCGATGCGCACCGTACGTGCCCGGGGGTCCAGGGGGTGGGCGGTGGTCATCAGCTGTACGCCGGGCGAGAGGTAGGTGCGATCGCCGATGAGGATCCGGTTTGCGTCCAGAAAGGTGCAGTTCATGTTGATAAACACCTCATCGCCAATCTCGATATGCACCCCGTAATCACAATAAAAGTTGGGTTCTATCCAACTGTTCAGGCCCACTCGCTTGAGTAACTTCGCCAGCAGGGCCTGCTGTTCCTTGAACGCCAGAACGGAGCAATCGTTAAAGCGTCGTTGCAATGCCTGGGAGCGAAAACGCATGCGCGCAAGTTCCAGATCAGGCGTACAGAACCACTCTCCCGCGAGCATCAACTCGCGGGCCGAACGACTTTCGTCGATCACAATGCGTGGTGATTGGGAAACGTCCATGTCCAACTCCGAAGTTCTGGAAAGTCAGGCCTGGGGCAACTTTTCATAGGTCGATATATGTTTGAACGAGCCCTCGACGAAAGGCGTCTTGTCCCAACTTGACCAGCGCTGCACCAGGCGCATGCCCGCCAGCTCGGCCATCAGGTCCAGTTCCGCCGGCCAGGCATAGCGCAGCTCCACCGGAATCACTTTCACCCCTTGCTCCTGCATGCGGATAAAGCGGCAGCTGACCCGCTGCGCGACGGCATCCAGGCGCGAAGCTTCCAGCAGCACTTCGTTGCGCTCCAGGCCGCCGACATAGACCGGCTGGTCCTTGCCGTAGCGCGACAGGTCCGGATAAAAGGTCTCGATCACCAGGCGTCCATGGTCCTTGAGCAAGGCGCTGGTGGCCTTGAAGCAACTGACCTGGGCGGCCTGGGACAGCAGCAGGAACAATGAACTGAAGGTGCAGAAGGCCAGGCTGAACGGACCGCCCCCGACCCCTTCCAGGGTGGCGAAATCCGCCTCGGTCAGGGGAATGCCGGCCGCACCGGGCTTGGCCCGCAGCTTCTCCAGCATCGACGGTGATGCATCGACGCCATGCACCTGCACACCGCGTGCATGCATCGGCAAGGCGAAACGCCCGGTGCCGATCCCCAGCTCCAGCACCGGCTCGCGGGTGCCGGCCATTGCCACCAGGACCTCGATGGCATTGGCCGGAGCCTCGCCGTACAGGTCGTCATAGATATCGGCCAGGGTTTCGCCGTAAGTGCTGGCATCGTTCATGTGCTCATTCCACTCTGTGGTTTTTTCAGGGCAATAAGGTCCCGTGCGGGGGATATGATCCCCCGCAGGAAACAACCGTTAGTTAGGTGTTCAGTTCAAAAGACTATTGATTGATTGCTTGCCTTACATAATCAGCAAGATGCTTCTTTTGAACATCCGATACAGCAAACAACTTGATATGCCTGCGAAACTTTCCAGAGCCTTCGAGCACCCCGTGCGGGTCGTCGAACAGATAGCCCTGACCAAACTCCACCGATACATGGTCGGTATAGGCATAGACCCCGCAGAACGGCGCTGCACGGGAAAACATGATGCCCCCGTACTTGACCATTTCCGCGACGCCGCCGCAGGTTTCCTCCACCACCTGGCGCACACGCTGGACGATGTCCAGCAAGGCTCCGTGGGTGCTGCCGATGTCCTCGAGCAACGCCAGGACCGCATCCTCGGTTTTAACCATGACCGCGTACTCCCTGGCAGCCCGCAACCTCAAGCCCGGTGCTCACTGGCCCACCGGAGTGCACAACTCCACCAGGGTTCCGGCCGGGCAACGCACATAGGAAACCACCTGCCCCCAAGGCTTGTGCTGAATAGCCGCGTGCTCGGTGGCGCCGGCGGCCAGGGCCTTGGCATGGGCCTTGGGCACATCATCGGTGACCAGGGCGATCTCGATGCCCAGAGGTTTGTGCTGAGGGCTGCAGAACTGGTAGCCGCCTTCACAATTGGAGTCCGCCAGGCCGCGGCTGGCGAAGGCCAGGGTCGTGGCGCCACTGTCGAGTTCACCGTAATCACCGGACTCGTCGAGGAAACGACGGGAGAAACCGAAGGCGTCCTCGAAGAAACGGATCGAGGCTTCAACATCGGGAACATAAACAATCGTGTATCCAAACTTCACAGTGTCACTCCTTTAATTACCCTGTTTATGAGGCTCCTGGCGCCTGGGTGGCAGCCTTGGAGCCGAGGCGAATTTTCCCGGTTAGCGGGGCGATCCGCCAGTGCAGAATCAGCCTGGAACAGCACTTTCAGACACTCCACATCATGGCCCGCAGCCACTAGTGAGCCGCCTGCCGGGGTGGCCACTGGGCGCGCACGCCTGTGTTCACCAGCGTTCATGTCCCTGCCTGGCGGTCATCCGCCGCGCTGACTTCGCGCACCGCCGCCGCCAGGCTCAGCAAAATCTGCTCCAGGGCCGCCCCGGAAAGAATGCTGTAGTGGTCACCAACCAGGGTCAGGCAATGGGCGTCCCGGTCCTGTCCGGCCAAGGGACGCAGCCCGCTGGACGGCTGCTCGACGCTGGCCTGCAGGTGCCAGGTCGGGCAAGCCGGCGCTCGGTAGCGATAATCGAGCAAGGCGGCGTAGTGCCGACAGAACAAGGCAAAGCGTTCCTGGGTGGCGCTCTCGCAGACTTCGGCTACCGCCTGGCCCGTGGCCTGGATCTGGGCGCAATGCTCCAGGTCGTCCTGGAACAGTTGCTGCAACAGGCTCGGCGGCAATTGCACCACGCTGTCCAGCGGCGCGCCCGCATCGAGGGTCACCAGCGCCAGTTGCTGACGGCCGCGGTCACTGAGCAAGCGGGCCATTTCCACCGCCAGCACGCCACCGAACGACCAACCGGCCAGCACCACCGGACGTGCTGCCTGCAGGCTGTCCTGCAATTGCTCCAGGTACTCCAGGGCCTGATCCTCAAGCGTATCGAAACGCTGGCCAGCGTCGGCACACAGGCCAATCACCTGGAAGTCCTCGCGGGTGGCACGAATCATCGGCCAATAGCACGACAACGCCCCGCCCACCGGGTGCACCAGCACCAGCAAGGGTTGCGGCTCACCGCTGCCGGCGCAGAAATCCACCCGGTTGCGGTGCCGCCGGCCCGTGCCCTGCATATGCCCGAGCAAGGCACTGACCGAGGGATAGGCGTAGATGTCCGCCAGGCTCAGGTCCAGCCCCAGCTCAGTGTTCAACCCCAGCAGGATGTGCACCGCGTGCAGTGACGAGGCGCCCATGTCGAACCATGAATCAGCCGCGCCACGTACCGCCGGCAACACCCGCTGGACGCAGCTCAGCAGCAGTTCCTGCCGGGCCGAGAAGCCCACCTCCTGCACCGGCTCGCCGGGTTCGCAAAGCCCTGGCAGCAAGGCCACCAGCGCCCCCCGGTCCACCTTGCCGTTGGCGCTCAGCGGCATCTGCGCCAGCGCGAACAACTGCACCGGCAGCATGTAGGGATTGAGGTACTGCGCCGCGAAGGCCAGCAACTGCGGGCCACTGGGTGCCGGCTGACCGGCGACGAAAAACCCGTACAAGGCCCCGGCAGCGTCTACACACACCGCCACCTGTTCGACCCCGGGGGCGCGTCCCAGCACCGCATCGATCTCCGCCAGTTCCACACGCATGCCATTGAGCTTGACCTGCAAGTCCTCGCGGCCGAGAAACTCGATCTCCCCGTCCATTCGCAGCCGTCCCATGTCACCGGTGCGGTAGACCCGCTGCTGCAACCCGGGCTCGATGAAGAAGGCCTGCTCGGTCCGTTGCCGATCATGGATGTAACCCGCCGCCAGGCCGTCGCCGGCGATGTACAGCATGCCCTTGACCCCTGGCGGGCAACGCCGGCCCAGCGCGTCGAGAATGTAGAACCGCTGGTTGCTCAGCGGTCGGCCATAGGGAATGCTCGGCCACTCGGGGTGCACTTGCTGGACCTCGAAGCAGTTGGACCAGATGGCCGCCTCGGTGGCGCCCCCCAAGGCCACGAAGCGCGAACCCGGTGTAAGCTCCCGCAGGCGCTCGGGCAATCCCAGGGCGATCCAGTCGCCGCTGGCCATCCACAGGCGCACACTCGCCGCCGGCGCCGGCAGGCCCACCGCCCTGGCGTAGCCCAGGGCCATTTCCATGATCGCCGGGACCGAGTTCCAGACAGTCGCCCCATGGGTCCGTGCCGCGTCGAGCCAGGCCTGGGGCTCGGCCCGCTCTCCATTGGCCGGCAGGATCAGCGCACAGCCGCACAATGCCGGCATGAACAGGTCGAACACCGACAGGTCGAAGCTGAACTCACTGACCCCCAGCAGCCGGTCCTGGGCGTCGATGGCAAAGCGCTCGCGACAGTCCAGCAGGGTATTGAACGCGGCGCGATGGCTGACCGCCACCCCCTTGGGCGTGCCCGTGGTGCCGGAGGTGAACATCAGGTAGGCCAGGGAACTGTCCACCGCCGGATAAGCCGGTGCGATAGCGGCGCCCTGCGCCTCCGGCGACGCCAGCCAGCGCCGGTAGTCGAGCGACCAGTTCACCGGCGATGCGAGCACCGCCGCGATGTCCGCAGCATCGTCGCCCAGCACCGTGGTGGCCGCTGCCTGGGTGATGATCGAATGCACCCGGCGCACCGGGGAACTCTTGCTCACCGGAACATAGGTCGCCCCGGCCATCAGTACCGCGTAGATCGCCACCACATTGGCGCTGTCCCGACTGCCGCGCACCACCACATGGTCACTGGGCCCCACGCCGTTTTCATTCAGGTGGCTGGCCAGACGACTGGCCAGGCGCAACAGTTCGGCAAAACTCAGACTGCTGCCAGCGCTCAACAGCGCCGGCGCATCCGGGCGCAGCGCCGCTTGCCTGGACAGGCCCTGATGCAGAGCCTGCCGAGGCAGCGGCCGCGTGCAGTGATTGAAGGCATCGACCCGGGCCAGCAGTGACTCAGGCAAGGCCAGCTCGCTCAGCTCCCAGGTCGATGGCTGGTTGGCCAGGCGCTCCAGGGCGCCATGAAAATGCTCGAAGGCCTGGGCGACAAGCCCGGGCTCGAACAAGCCCTCGCGCTCGTCCCAGGACAGGCACAAGCCCGCCTCGCTTGCGAAGGCCTGGGCGTCGATCCAGATCTGCGGCGTCATCATCGCGTGATCGGTCTGTTGCAGCGGTGGCGCCGGCAGGTCCATTTCCAGCAACGAGGAAAACACATAAGGCATCGGCGGCTCGCTGCTGTCGAGACGCTGGTCGTGTTCGCGAATCCATTCGCGGACCACTGACACGCCATCGTAGGCGGCATGCTGCAGCGCACCGTACAGGTCCTGCTGGACCCGCTGGGCGCAGGCGGCAAAGGCCAGGGGTTGGGATGGCAGATCGAGCAGCAGGGTATCGGCGAAATTGCCGATGGTGCGGGCGAACTCCGGCCCCAGCAGCGTCCGGGTGCTGTACATGACGCTGCAGGTCACCGTGGTCCTGCCCGACCAGCGTGCCAGGGTCTGCAGATACACCGTCAGCAGGACCGCATTGAGCGACACCCGGTGATGCCGTGCCGCCGCACTCAGCGCCTGCTGCAGCGCCGGCGTCAGGACCACCCGATGCTCGATGAAGCGCGCCGGTGTTGCACTCGCCTGCCGACGCCGAGCCAGCGGCAGGTCCGGACCCGCAGCCAGTTGGGGAATCTTTTGCAGCCAGTAGTGCCGGGCCTTGAAACGCGCCAGGCGTTGGGCCCGGCTCCACGCCGCGACTTGCGCCGGGGCATAGCCCTGCGCTTGCAGAGGACTGTCTCCGGCGACCAGTGCCAGCAAGTCACCGATAAAAATCTGCACCGCCGGGGCATCGAACAGCGCCAGCCGATAGACCACATGCAAACAGCGCTCATGGGGACCTGCCACCAGCACCAGGCGAAACAGCGGCTGCTCCGCGGTCAACGGCGCAATCGGCATGGCGCTGTTCGCCAGGGCCGTGCAACGCCGTGGGTCCGTCCCCTCTGCAGCGACCTGCTGCTCGACCATCAGCTGCGGCGCGACCAGCGGCTTGAAGCGCGGGACCTGGGCGTCCAGGGTGTACGCCAGGATCGGGTGCAAGGCCAGCAGGCGGGGCAATGCCGCTTGCAATTGCGCGGCCGTGGGCACCGCGCCGGCATAGACCAGGTGCAGATAGGCAGCACTGCCCTGGCTGAAAGCCGAATGCTCACCCAGCCAGTAGGCCTGGCGCAGCCCGCCAAGGTGAGACGCCAGTGGGTCCGTCGGGGCCAGGTACGCCAGCAGGCGACTCCTCTCATGACCCACTAAATGGCGGATATCTTCAGGCAGTCCGTCTGCGCCGCAGTAGTAGCGCAGGCGCCCGCCATCTTCATAGAGATGCACACCGCGCTGTTCCCAATGCTCGATCAATGTCGCCATCGCCTGGCTCATAGTTCGCCCTCGCAGATTGCCCCGGCACGCCGGTCGGCCGCCCCCTGCAGCACGGCGGCAACAAACTCGCCGAGGGTCGCGGTGCCGACGATCAGGGTCAGGTCAATCCCGTCCTCGCCGCACAGTTGCGGATGCAGTTGTTCGAGCAGTGCACACAGTTGCAGGGCCTGCAACGAGCTGCCCCCGATGGCGAAGAAGTTCTGCCCGGCATGCAACTGCTCCTGCGCCACCTTCAGCAAACGGGCGCAGAGGCCCAGCACGTCGTCCATCACCTGAGTCTGCAGTGGTACCGCCGTTGCACTACACATGGCCGGCTCCCACCAGTGCCGCGGCGGCCAGGGCATAGCCATCAGTGCCCAGACCGGCAATGAAGCCGTGGCACAGGGGCGCCAGCAACGAACTGTGACGGAAGCTCTCGCGGGCAAACAGGTTGGAAATGTGCACCTCCATCCAGCGCCCCGGGTAGTCCTGCAAGGCATCGCGCAGGGCCCAGCCGGACATCATCAGCGCCCCCGGATTGATAATCATCGCCTCGGCCTGATGCTGGCTCTCGATGAAGTCGATCAACTCGCCCTCATGGTTGCTTTGTCGGGCCAGCACCGTCCAGCCACGGGAGGCGGCGACCGCGGTGACCTCAGCGGTGATCTGGTCCAGGGTCTTGGTGCCATAGACCTGCGGTTCGCGCAGCCCCAGGCGCCCCAGGTTGGGGCCGTTAAGCAGGAGTAATGTCGGCATGGCGAGCCACCTCCAGCAAGGCCAGGATCTGGCCTGGCGCAGTCAGTTGATAGGTGCTGGGATAGCGCCGGATCTCCTCGCCGGGATGATCCCAGAGCGCCAGCGCGGTCTGCATGCCCGACGCCTGGCCGCACTGCAGGTCAGCCAGGGCATCGCCCACGAACAGGCAGCTCGCCGGGTCCAGATGCAACTGTTCGACAATCATCCGGGCCATGTCCGGCGCCGGCTTGGGATTGGCCACGTCGTCGCTGCCGACGATGCAGGAGAAGTACTTCAGCAGGCCCAGGTACTCGAGAATCGCCACCGTGCGCCCATGGTCCTTGCCCGTGGCGATCGCCATGGGAATGCCCCTGGCATGCAAGCTCGCCAAGAGTCCCCCGACGCCTTCGAACACGCGGATGCGCTGCATTCGCGCGTTGCTTTCACGCATGAACACCGGGTGCATCTGCGCCGGCAGCCCCATGATCTTCATGATCTGCACAAAGCTGCGTCCCAGGTGCTTGCAGTACTCGCTGAACGGTGGTGGCTCGACGTCCGCCCCTACCACCTGGGCATGGGCCGCGTGGTAGGCCTCGCGAATCACTTGCTTGCTGTCGATCAAGGTTCCGTCGAGGTCGAAGATGACTGCACGGATGGGCAATTCAGACATGGCTCGCAGCCTCCATCGCCGCTTGATGATTCAGACCTCGATCCACCGTGGCCGCCATCGACTGCACCGCCAGGGGCAAGGGTGAGAGGAATGCCGCAACCCGGGTGAATTCGCCGTCAGGGTCTTGCAGCACCCGTTGATAATCCAGTTCCAGCAGTTGCATGTTCGGCCGCGAACGGACCCATGCCAGCACCTGGGCCACATGCTCGCGATACAGCCGCGCCAGTTCCTCGACCTCCTGCCCTCCCCAGACCTGACCGCTGTGGTGCTCGGCCATGTCTCGCTGGGAACGGATCACTGCATCGATATCACGGTGCATGAACAACACCCGATACCCGTGGGTCGCTGGCAGGTGCTGGAGAAAGCGCGACACCAGCTTGACCGCACGGCCGCGGGCCTGGTCCATCCACCCCAGGTAGCCGTCGCGGGACTTGACCGCTTCCCATTCGAAATAGCCATGGGGATTGCGTTCATCGCCCTGGCGCAGGTTGTCAGTCAGCGGTGCCAGGCCGGCACTGGCCAGGGCACGCATCATCATCGAGGTGCCGCTGCGCGGCAGCCCGGAGACCACGGACACGAAGCCGCCATCGCCAGCAACGCAGTCCGCTACATTCATGCATTCATATTGCTTAAGCATCCCAGCTCCTTACTCGTTCTTTCCCGGCTGCCCGGTATCCCGGACAGCGGCCTGCGGGCTGCACTGGACCAGGCCCAGGCGGTTGCCGAACGGGTCCTCGATCACCGCCTTGTAACTGCCCCACAGGGTCGGCCCTGGCGCCTCGACAAGGGTCACCTGCGGTGGCATCCGGGCAACCAGCGCATCCAGCTCAGGCACCATCAGGTCAAGCATGCTGGCCGGCGACGGTCGGGCCATCAGCGGGTCTTCGATCAGGCCGAGTCCGGCACCGCCCTGCTCGTCCACATCCAGGCTGATCCAGCGGGTCGGGGCAAAGCGCCGGCTGACCTGCAGACCCAGGACCTGCACATAGAAGGCTTCGGCAGCCGCCAGGTCGGGAACCGCCAGGGTGGCGAAACACAGGGTCGACTGATTCAGCATGGCTGGCACTCGCGGGCATCCTCGGACAGCGGCCGGGCACCGACCTGGAACTCGAAACCCACCCGATGGCGAATCAGGGCACACACCACCGAGGCCTCGATGCTCGCCGCCAGCTGTTGCATCAGCGTCGCCAACTGGGCGGCCGGCCAGCCTTCGACTTGCAGTTCAAGCTCGATGTCCTGCAGGTGAACCGGGGTCGGAGCCACTTCACACATGCCGCGGATGTCCACCATGGCCCGCACGTCCAGGTGCACCGCACCCGGCAACTGCTGGCGACGGTTGAGCTGCGCCAGGACATCGGCGGCAATCGCCATCAGCAGGTATTCCTGAGGGTTGGGGCCCCAGTCGATACCGGCCAGCTGCTTGGGCTGGTCGATAGGAAAGCTGCGCAGGTCCTGAGGGTCCTGGTGGACGAAGTCCGCCCGCAGTTGAGTGCCATAGAGCCACTGGCAATCCAGGGACAGGGCCTGGGTCTTGGTCTGGACCGCCGCAGTATCCGCAGGCGCCTGCTCGAAGGGGCAAAACCTGTGCCAGGGGCCAGCGCCCTCGGCATCCACCAGGCGTGCCGAAAGCCCCAGGGGCTGGACGAAAGTCTGGTGATTGGGACTGTGGCTCTTCACCGCCTCGATCACTTCCAGGGCTTCGCTGATCTTCTTGTCGGTGCCCGAACGGATCTCGTAGCGCACCTGGGGAGCAGCAGCGGCCGCTTCCTGCAGGATCGCGCTGGTGGTCATGGACAGATGATCGACCGTGGTCCGTCGCGCGGAAAACCCCGACACCGCGGACACCAGGAAACAGCCGGAGAGCGCCGCCAGGGCCAATTCCTGGGGCCAGGCCGGGTCCAGCAGCCCCTGGCATTGCAACGCCGGGCTGGGGCGGATCGGTACTTCGAAATGCCGCGGCGCGCGCAACAGGCCGATCAAGGCCGGAGCCACGCCGGCCAGCATGCCGCCGGCCGGCGAACAGTGCGCATAGGCGGCGTAACGGAAGATCGCCTGGGCCGGCTCTTGCTGGATCTCGTGGACAATCTCACTGAAGCCCGAGATGTTCATTCCGTTTCTCATGGCTGACTCCTTCCTTGGTAGACCTGACGCAACGCCTGCTCGAGATCGGCACACAGGTCATCAGGGTCCTCGATTCCCACCGACAGCCGGACCAGCCCGGGGTTGAGCCCGATCTTTTTCTGCTGCTCGCGAGTCAGGCCGCTGTGGGAGGTGTTGAACGGCAGGCTCACCAGCGACTCGACACCGCCCAGGCTGGTGGCACAGGTGATCAGCTTGAGGTGTTCCAGCAGTTGCAGGGCCGCCGGATCGCCGCCCCGCAGCTCAAAACCGAGCATGCCGCAGGTGGCCTGGGCGGCGTACTGGTACAGATGGGGGTGGGCATACTCCTCGGCGTAGACCGAATGCACCGCGGTCACCTGCGGATGGCGTTCGAGAAAACGCGTCACCTGCCGGGCCCCTGCGGCATGAGCCTGCATGCGCACCGCCAGGGTCTTCATGCCCCGTTCCAGAAGGAAGCACACGAAGGGGTCCAGGTTACCGCCAAAGCGCAACAGCTGTGCCCAGACCCGGTCCACCAGCTTGCGACTGCCCGCAACCGCGCCACAGGTGGCGTCACTGTGCCCGTTGAGGTACTTGGTCGCCGAGTGGATGACGATATCGGCCCCCCACTCCAGGGGACGGCAACTGATGGGTGAAAGGAAGGTGTTGTCCACCACCAGGAGAATGTTCTCCTGCTTGCACAAGGCAGCGATGGCCAGCAGATCGATGGCCTTCATCAGCGGGTTGGACAGCAGCTCGAAAAACATGATCTGGGTCTGCGGGCGGATCGCCCGGCGAATCGCCTGCAGATCCAGCGGGTCGACATAGCTCACCGAGCGCCCGGCCTGGCTGATGTCGGCGTGCAGCAGGCTGTAGCTGCCACCGTAGAGATCGTAGGAAGAGATGATGTGGCCATTGCGGTTGGTCAGGGCGAACAGGGTCGAGGCGATCGCCGCCATGCCCGATGACAGAACCAAGGCACTTTGCGCCCCCTCCATGGCCGCCACCTTCAACTGCACCGACCACTGCCCCGGGTTGCCGTAGCGGCTGTAGGTGGGAATGTCACGCACGTAGCCTTCCAGGAACGACTCGTAGGTGGACTGGCTGAAGCGAAAGGTGGTGCTGGGAAATATCGGCGTGCCCACGGCTCCGGTCACCGGGTCCTCGTAGGTGCCGGCGTGCACGCAGAGTGTCGCCGGGGCCTCGCCTTCGGTCAGCCAGCGATTGTTCTCCATCGCCGGCCCGGCCAGACGCTGGCGGTTGAGCTGGTTGAGCCAGGGCAACTGGGCATCGGTGCCGGGACGATTGGCAAACATTGCCTCAGTCTTTTTTGCATCGTTCACACGAATTCCCTCGTCGTTCGGTTCTTCCGGGCGGCCCGGCGGGCGCCGGGCCGCCCAGGTCGGCGCGCACTGCAAAGCGCGCGGCCGACGTTGGCAAAGAGACACATGCCGTCATCGTCCTCAGACGACCCGGGCCTGGGTCTTGTCGGCGACGAAGGCTTCCAGGCGCTCCAGCGAGTTGACCAGTTCAATGGACAGCTCGTTGTCCTCGATGGAAAAGCCGAACTCGGTTTCCACCTGGATCAGCAACTGCAAGGCGTCGATCGAGTTCAGGCCCAGGGTGCCGATCAGGTCGCCCCCCGAAAGGTCTTCGCGGCTCAGCTCACGGCCCACGGTGCTGGAGAACACTTTGATCAAGCGGTCGGTATCGGTCATTTTCTAGCTCCTGCTGAATAACATCGTGCATTGATAAATCATCGATTCGCGGCGCCAGATCTGCTCGCCGACGAACCCCAGGCGCGCCAGCGCCGCAACCACCTCGTCCTGCCTCGGGTACTGGCAGCCGCCATGGGTCAGCCAATCCACGCCGACAGCTGCCGAGGCCGTGTCGCAAAAGAAAATCTCGTCAATGATCAGCCGGCCACCTGCCCCCAGGCGCTCCAGCAAGGCAGGCAGGGCCTGGGCTACGCTGGGCTGGTGCAAGGTGTTGTCGAGCACGATGACGTCGAACTGGCACTCATCGAGCTCGGCCAATGTCTCCCGGCTGTGCACCGGAATATCCGCCGCCACAGGGTTGAGCCCCCCCAGTGGCACGATCCGGCTGGCGTTGCAGTCAAGGCGTCGGCGACCAAGCAACGCCTGGGTGTACACCGCGCCGGTGGCACAGACATCGAGCAGGCGAATGGCGCCCGTCGTGTGGAGCAAGGCCTTGCGCCAGGTCAGTTGCGCGGCCAGTTGCTTGTCCGCCCCGGACACTGCGCGCTGGTAGCGCCGAAGCAATTGCGGATGCTTGGGACTCTGCTCGAAAGCGCGCCGGTCGAGGCCGTCATGCAGCACCGCCAGCAACTCGTCCAGGCGGTTCCAGTGGCGGTTGTTGAAGGCTTCCAGATCGAGCACAGGAGCCAAGGCCTCAAGGTCCTGCGCATGCGCCTCGGCGCCTGCGGCTTCCTGCACCAATCCGTTGGCCTGGGCGGTGTCGAAGGCCACCGCCAGAGTCTGCGCATGCAGCCCGGTACGCTGGGCAATCTGATCGACGCTCAAGCCCTGGGCACTGAGTTGCAAGGCGCCGCAATCCCACAATGCCAACAGCAATTGCGAACGCTTGTAAGCGTGGGCCGCGTCGAGCAATACCCGGCTGGCAGCCGGGCGGTAGCGGCGACTGAGCAGCGGCTTGCCATTACTGCTACGAGCAATCAATGCCGTGCGCTCGAAGCGGTCGGGGACCTTGGCCGACGCCAGGTTCGCCTGACAGTATTCGCGCAGCAGTCCCGGGTTCCAGGGCCGCTCGGCACTCCAGACCACGAAGGCGAAAATATGGTCGTTGCCTGCCCGGGCCGACTTCACTGCCCGCACCGAGCAATCCAGTACGTCGGGGTGGCTGGTCAGTACCGATTCAATCTCGAACGGCGAAATCCAGCGTTCGCCCCGACGGATCGCACTGCTTTCACGACCGACAATGCTGTAGCCGGCCGGACTCTGTTCGGCGATGTCGCCGGTGTCGTAAAGGCGGCCATCCTCCAGTCGCACCTTGAGGGCAAACGGCTGACCCGCCGCCGGCTCCACGACTTCGATCCCCGGCATGGGAAAGCCGATGGACAACGGCGGCAATGGCGCGACGCCGGCAAACACGGCACCGCTTTCGGTACTGCCATAGTTGCGCGACAGTCCGATGCCGAAGGCCTGCTGGAACTGCTGGTCGAGCTGTCCGTCCACCGGGCCGGCGCCGGACATCACCACCTTGAGCTGGGGCGGACGCTCACCCTGGCCAACCCGCTGGGCCATCAGGGTCGCCAGCATCGGCGTGACCACGCAATGGCTGGCGCGCAGACGCAGCGCCTGCAGCGCCGCCCCCAGTTCCGTGGGCTTGCAGATTTCCACCTGGGACCCGGCCAGCAACGCGCCCCACAACCAGCCCAGTGCATAGGCGTGATACACCGGGGCAATAAACAGTACCCGGTCCTCGTGGCTCAGTTGCAACAGCCGGCAATAGCGCAAGCCTTCGTCGCGCCAGCTGTGCAGGTCGCGAAAAACCAGCGACGGTTCCCCCGTGGTGCCCGACGTCAGCAGATAGATGCCACGCCGGTGTGGCTGCACTGCCGGATCGCCAGGCAGCGCAGCGCCAGGCTCAAGCGATGTCACCCGCAGTTCGCCCTGCTCCAGATGGACGCTGTGGCTGATCGCCCCCTGGGCGGCATAGCGCTGCAGTTCCTGGGGCTTGGCATCGCTGGCCACCAGCAGCGGCGACAAGCCCTGCTCCAGCAACACCAGCAACAGCGCGGCATGCTCAAGCGTACTGTCGAACACCAGCAGCAGGCGCTGCTGGCCGCTGCTGGCCAGTTCACCAAGCTGCCGGGCCCACTCACTGCGCCGGGTTGCCGGCAGCGAAGCCAGTACCGGCCCCGCGCTCAGTTGGGCAAACCAGCGGTCATCGGTCCGTGACTCAGGCGCCATGTTGATACGCTTCCTTGGCTTGTTCGAGCAGGTTCCTGACGGCCTGGGGCGCGTAGGAAGGCGCACGGCACAACTCGTCCAGGCTGATAGCGTCTTCGAAATACAGGCTCAGGGTGTCCCAGGGCGTGAAGCACCCCTTGCAGGCATCCAGCCGTGGTCGTTCAGCCAGCAGCAACTGATAGAACGGTGAGCGGTTCACCGGCGCCAGAGCCTTGTTCCAGTCCTGTTCCAGCACGTTGCCCATGTTGTGGAACCAGATGTTCGGGCAGGGCGTGGCCACGCCGTCGCTGAAGGTCGACAGCACCAGGCGCGGCAGGTGACAGCGCCATGTGCGCCGCCCCTGGTGATAGAACGAACTGAGGCGGTCCAGGTAGGCCTTGGGTGGCAGGATCTGCGGGTAACGCTCGCGCAGCTCGAACAACGCGTCGATGAACGGATACTGCTCGGGGCGCACCTTGAACTTCTCGCTGTCCGGGCCGCGGACGGGGAACGGAAACAGCTGCGGCGGGTTGTCTGCAAACCCGGAGCACCACTCCACGAACTCGCGCAGATACGGCGCACTGCGGTCATTGAGCACGCCGTAGATTTCCAGCGGCAGGCCGGCCTCCAGGACCATCGCGATACGCTCCATGATCATCTCGTGGATGCGTGGCGACAGGACCCGATAGCTGTTGCCCTGATAGTTGCTGCTGTCGAGTGAGATCTGCACCACGACATTGCCCAGTTGGGCCAGGCGCCGCACCTTGTCCCGGGTCAACGGCAGGCCGTTGGTCTGTACGATCAGCACTTCATGCAGGGGCGACATGCTCTCGATGAAGCTCATGATGCCCTTGATGATGAAAATCTCGCCGCCGGTGAGTTTCAGCAGCGGTGGCTTGAAGGTGCGATTGACCCGCTCGACGATGGTCTGCAGACGCCGGCCCAGGTCACTGTCTTGGCTGTACACGTCGTGCACCGGCGGCTGGAAGATCAGCTTGCCTTCGTGGGACGACTTCATGTTGCTCTGCCCGGTCAGGCAGTAGGTGCACCCCAGGTTGCAGGAGTCCTCGTTGATGACCAGGTCATTGCCCAGCAACTGGCTGTGACCGAGAAAGTTCACCGGTTCGGCATTCGTCATGGCTCAAGCCCCTTTGCTGAACTGGATGTCGCGCAGGCTCAGCCCGGCGCGGTGGAGTTGCATGCTGATACCCAACTGGACCTGGCGCAGCTCGCCGAGCTTGACCCGGTAGAACTGCTCGACCTGGGGTCGCCGTTCATGGGCATAGGCCTCGTCGAGGGTCCCCTGCTCGGCCAGGTCGGTCATCTCGGAAATCAGCGCATAGTTGAAATCGCTCATGAGCCGGCGCAATTCGGCGGCCTTGGCTTCGCCGGCTTCGAGAATCGCCATGCCCCGGGCGTCGCCGAGCACCGCACGCCGCAAGCGCGACATGAAGGTGTGCATGACAATGTCGTAGGTCTCGAACTCGAACACCGCCGGTTCCTTTTCGATGACCATTTCCGAGGCGTACTTCTCGCCGTAGAGCAAGGCACTGATGGTCGACAACTGACGCACTCGCGGGTCTTCGAAGTCGTAGCTCAGGGCATTGAGCGACACATCAAAGTCGTCATGCAGCTTGCCCTCGGCGCGCAGGGTCTCGACCGCCTCCGCCCCGGGATAGAGCTCCAGGCGCACGGTGTAGCGGCGCAGGTTGTAGCCCATGTATTCGCGCAGGAAGAGGTTGTTGTCACGGATCTCCTGGAAGGTCGACCAGGGGTGATAGGCAATGAATCCGAAGGCCACGTAGATGCCGGCACCACGCACCAGCTCGATGGCCCGCTTGTTGTCCTCGACCGTGGACTTCTTCTTCCAGCGGTCCAGGCCGATCTGTGAACCCGACTCGATGCCGATCAGCACCTTCTCCAGGCCGGAGCGGTACAGCAGGTCCAGCAGCGGCTGGTCTTCGGGGTGCCAGTTCTTGGCCTGCATGCAGCAGTTGTAATAGATCTTCAGCCCACGATCGAGCACGCCCTGGGCGATGTCGGCAATCCGCTGCTTGGCGAACGGCGCACCGCCCGGGTCTTCGAAGGTCGAGTCGACGAAGTCGAAGGTGTTGAAGTTGTACTTGTGATAAAGCCGCTCGATTTCATCGACGATATTGTCCGGGGTCCTGGCCCGCCAGAGCTTGCCGGGGTTGATCTTGTTGCCGGCGTGAGGCGCGTTGCAGAAGGTGCAGCGCGCAGTGCAGCCACGGGTGGTGGCCAGGCGCAGGTAGGGCAGCTTGCCGCTGTTGAGCTCGAACTGATCCCGCGCCGGCTCAGGCAGCATGTCCAGCTCCGGCACCGGCTTGCCAATGGGGTTGTCGATGACGAACCCGCCCTCCTCGCGCCAGCTCAGGCTCGGCACCCGGGCGTAGTCGCCGTGATCCCAGAAGGCCTCGACGTAGCGCACCAGCGGCACGTCGCCCTCACCGCGCACCAGGGCGTCAAGGAAGCTCCAGTTGGGGTTGCTCAGCAACTTGGAGCCCAGGAAGGTGGCCAGCGGGCCACCAGCCAGAAACGCCACCTGCTCGGGCAGGGCCGCACGCAATGCCGAACCGAAAGCGGTGGCATGACTGACGGTGACCGTGGTCAGGGAGAAACCAATGAGGTCGGGCTTGAAGGCCACCACTTCGGCAATGGCAATCTCGTCGCCGTGCTGGATCGACTTGACCTCGACCACCTGGCACTCGGCTCCCAGGTCCCGCAGGATCGACACCAGGTAACTGACGCCCAGGTGTTCGGAACTCATCACCAGGTCGCCATCGAGCAACACCGGAAAGCACACGCGCATCGGCTGCGGCTTGCGGAAGTCGACAGTGGAATGCAGCGGATTGGTCGGTGGCGCGTCGATCGGCTCAGCCAGGTTGGCGAGCGGAATCAACCCGTCGGCGGCGTTGGTGAACTGCACGGTTTCCATTAAAAATACCCAATTTGTTGTAATTGGCTGTCCATGAAGCGCTGTTCTTCTTCACTCATTCGTTGCCCGCCACAGCCTTTGCGGCCGGGCTCGCGCTGCGGCTCGTGGGCCGGTTCCAGCAACCAGTGGCCTTCCAGCCCTTCAGGGACCGGCAGCCCCAGATGGGCCAGGATCGTCGGGTAGATGTCTTCGATCCGCGCTTGCAGCGCGGCGTCCTCGGGAAAGGTCGAGCCACGGATAAACACGATGCCGTCGGGCCGATGCACGCCACGCTGGGCCGGTGTGCTCCAGACCCGGCCGGTGAGTGCCGGCGTCGGCATGACGCTGAAATCCCTGGGGATCAGCAGGTAGTCGGGAGCGTCCTGCAGGCGTGCGCCGGCATACACCTGATCGGCCTTGACCAGCGTGAACCAGGGGCGCCCCTGTTCGTCGAGCACCTGCGCCAGGGCTTGCTGCAAACGCGCTTCGGCCTCCGGCAACTGCTCGGCGCGCAGCACCCCCTGGGCCTCGCGCCCCAACAGATTGGCATTGACACCGAAGCAGCCAGGGGTGGGCATGTAGAACTCGGTGCGCGACCAATCCACCACACGTCGATAGCTTCCGGGCGCGTCGAACCAGGAACGCGCCCCCGGGTCGTCGTGGGAGGCCTCGGCGCCCGAGTCCTGGAGTTCATAGCGGGTCGCCAGCAGGCCCTGTTGTTCGAGGAACTCGTGCACGCTGAAGTCCGCTTCACACAGGCCAAAGCCATGGTCGGAAGCCACCACCACCAGGGTGTCGTCATCGGCCAGGGTCAATACCGTGCCCAGCGCCTGATCGATATCGATATAACACTGTTCCACTACTGAACTTGGCGCCGAGTGATCGCCCCAATAATAGTGACTGACACGATCAACTTCGGTGAAGACTACAAACAGTGCATCCACTGGTCGGGCCTGCTGCAGAAAACAGCAAGTATCGGCACGTCCCTTGATAAACTTGCGCGCCTGCTCACAGTAGTCTTCCTGACCACGATACATAGTGACAATGTCTGAATGATAGTGCAGTCCCGCCTGCATCAACTCATGCATCAAGTTGGCGGGCGAGGTATATCTCAGGGTTTTGGCCAATGGCCAGCTGATCATATAGCCGCCCTGAAGATCTGCCGGCGGATGAGTCATGGGGATGTTGTAGGCACCGACTTTCAGCCCCTGGCGTTCCAGGGTCAGCCAGCAGGGTTCACGCCCATAGTCGGCAGCGTTCATTGCCCGGAAACGATAGTCCGCAGATTGGGTCGACCAGAACTGGTAGATCCCGTGTTCACCCGGAGAAACCCCGGTAAACATGGAGGCCCAGCCCGGTGCCGTGTGCGGTGGGAAGGTCGATTGCAGTACCCCATGGGAGGCGCGCCGGCGCAGTGCACTGAAGTTCGGCAGCAATCCCCGAGCCATCAGTTGCTGGAGGACAGCATGGGACGCCCCGTCGATACCGAAGACCAACAACTTCAACTTCTGATCTTCCATGATCACCCACCTCCGACACTAAAGTTCAACCAGATAAACTTTCATCAACATTGCAGAACAACATTTCAAACAGCAGCGACGTATAAGAAGCGCTATTGCGACGCCATTCGAAAGCCAACCGATAAAGTTCGAGACTCACAACTACCAGGCACAGCCGGAACAGCAGCGAAAACAAGCTAACACCGACATCAAACAAAGAACTCCGAAAATAATTTCAGACTTGTAACAAAATCAATCCGAATATGAATCGATATTTCCAGCAACTAATAAAGGAACAGATTCGCCCCCGGACAGCACGGCGACGCCTGCCGATGGCGATAGCTGAACCGATGAGTGAGTTGATCAAGGCCCATGAATCATTGCCGGTGCCGTGCGCCGCCTTGCCTCGGGGCCTGCGCGCCAGGTGCTGATCGCTCCGCCAGGGCCTGCGAAACAATTGGTATCAACCTCTTACATACTCAAATAACCCGCCGGCAATTTGCCTGGAAATCGAGTACCGGCTATCCCATCATCGGCGCCTGCAATCAGGCCTGCGCAGCCTGTCACTCACCGACCCGCGCCATCCGTACTGGTGTCGAAACAGGGAAGTCCTATGAACCCGAACGCCAATGCTTTTTTTGGCAGGCACACGCTGGGCGAGCTCTATCAGATCGCCCCCGAAAAGCTCAATGACCTGGATGCCTTGACCCAACTGCTGTGTGCCGCTTCCGCCGAAGCCGGCGCGACGGTCTGTGGCACGCTGACAAAACGCTTCGAGCCACAAGGCGCAACGGTCCTGGTGATGCTGGAGGAGTCCCACGCCTCCTTCCACACCTACCCCGAGCATGGCGCGCTGTTTCTCGACATCTTTACCTGCGGCACAACCTGCGACCCGGTCAAGGCATTCGACTACATCTGTTCGAACCTGGGCTGCGATGTACGGGCGATGAAGATCGTTGAGCGGGGAGCGACGCAATCATCCCCTCACCTGCCAGCCAGCCATGCAGCGCCGGTGGTACGGCACCAGGCAGAGTCGGTCGATCCCTAGGCTTTGTACGAAGAGCCTTGATACTCGGTGATGCTGCGTGGAAGTTGCCCGGTGTCTGCTGGGGCTCTGTAAAAAAAATCAGACACTTCTGGCAACCAGAAAGCACCGCTCTAGCTCGCACCTCTCCCCGTGGGTGCAGGGCACCCGCCAGGGGACTGGAGCCGTTTACCCCCCTTACATTGGCGGACGGATTCTTGCAGTATTGATCCGCCCTGGGACAACGGCTCCATTGCTCTGCCCCAGCAGCGCCCGGTTCCCATAACCAATAACTACAACGAACTCGACAGCGAGATCACCCGGCGATGTACCCCCTGAGCCCGTTTCACGGATTCGACAGATCAGCGCCCGCGCCCCTGCACAGTGGCCGCGGTGCTGACGTCGACGCTGGGTTCTCGCTGCCCCGCTCGCTCCCCGCCACGCCTCGTGAGGTCCATGAGGACCGCGCCGCCGTCATCGGCTTGTACTTGCTGGACAGGCCCTGCCCATGAAGCTTCTGGTCAACCTGCCCATGGCCCTGTGCCGCTCCCGTCTGCGCCACTCCTCACGTCCTCCGGATCACTCGCTTCTGGCCTGATCGCGCCCTCCTGCGCGTGCCGCTCCCAGACCTGATTTCTACCCTTGCAACCGCACCGTGCGCGGCGTTGTTGCAGGACCTGAAAACCTGCGCGCCCCAATGGCGCAAGCGAGAACCCTGATGAAATTTGCCGCCCTCGACGAAGCCCGTGACTTCCTGGCCGCCAACCCCGACATCGACATGATCGAGCTGTTCATCCTCGACGCCAACGGCGTGCCCCGAGGCAAGCTGCTGCACCGCGAAGAACTGCTGGCGGTGTATGAAAGCGGCCGGCCCCTGCCCAGCACCATCCTCGGCCTGACCCTCAACGGCGACGACGTGGAGAACTCCGGCCTGGTGTGGGACGTCGGTGATATCGACTGCCGTGCCTACCCGCTGGCCGGCAGCCTGGTGCGCCTGCCGTGGCGGCAGATTCCCACCGCGGCTGTGCAGGTCAGCATGCATCCGCAGGAGGGCATGCCCGCCAGCATCGCCGATCCGCGCCACCTGCTGATCAAAGTGATCGACGGGCTCAAGGCCGAGGGTTACCACCCGGTGATGGCCTGCGAGTTGGAGTTCTACCTGCTGGACGCCAAGCGTGACGGCAACGGCCGACCGCAACCGGCCCTGGACGCCGACGGCGGTCGTCCGCGCAGCACCCAGGTCTATGGCCTGCGGGAGCTGGAGCAGATCGAGCCGTTCCTCGCCGATCTCTACGCCGCCTGCAAACTGCAAGGCATTCCGGCACGCACGGCGATCTCCGAGTACGCCCCGGGCCAGGTGGAAATCACCCTGGAACACGGCGATGCCCTGGAGGCCATGGACCAGGCGGTGCGCTACAAGCGTCTGGTCAAGGCCGTGGCTCACAAGCACGGGATGCAAGCCACCTTCATGGCCAAGCCCTTCGACCACCTGGCCGGCACCGGCATGCACATGCACGTGAGCATTGCCGACGCTGCGGGCCGCAACCTGTTTGCCTCCGAGGACCCGGCCGGCACCCCGCTGCTGCGCCAGGCGGTGGGCGGCATGCTCGCGTCCCTGCTGGAATCGCTGCTGCTGTTCTGCCCCAACGCCAACTCCTACCGCCGCTTCCAGGCCAACAGCTACGCGCCCCTGGCGCCGACCTGGGGCGTCGACAATCGCACCGTGAGCCTGCGGGTGCCCGGTGGCCCGGCCAACAGTCGGCACATCGAACACCGCATCTGCGGTGCCGACGCCAACCCTTATCTCGCCGCGGCGGCGATCCTCGCCGGCGTCCATCGTGGCCTGCGCGAACAGCTCGATCCGGGCGATCCAGTGCAGGGCAATGGCTACGCCCAGGCCACCGAACTGCTGCCCACCGACTGGCTGACCTCGCTGATCGCCCTGGAGCAATCGGCCTGGGCCCGGGACGCCCTGGGCCGTGAGTTCCTCGGCGTGTACCTGGCGGTCAAGCGTGCCGAATACCGCCAGTTCATGGCCGAAGTCGGCGAGCAGGACTGGCGCTGGTACCTGACCCAG
Source organism: Pseudomonas sp. RC4D1 (assembly GCF_018390395.1). Taxonomy (NCBI): domain Bacteria; kingdom Pseudomonadati; phylum Pseudomonadota; class Gammaproteobacteria; order Pseudomonadales; family Pseudomonadaceae; genus Pseudomonas; species Pseudomonas sp. RC4D1. Next base: position 391,327 of record NZ_JAHBAW010000003.1, on the reverse strand, counting down.
GCCTGAGCCGCAGAAACGATCTGCGGTGCTGGACTCATGGGCAAGGCGGCCTGAAACCGCGTTGCCGGACCTGAGCTGCGCCCGGCAGATCATCGACAGTTGCTGAAGCGCTGGCCGCTGCCCCCACGCAGCCGCCGGTTGTTTTTTCCAAGAGGATTTTTCAATGACAGCCGCCTTCGATCCGCGGACCCCGGCAGCCGAGCGCTGCCCCAGCTACTACAGCGCCACCCTGAATCAGGAAACCCATTACCCGACCCTGCAAGGCAGCCATCAGGTGGATGTGGTGATCATCGGCGGCGGCTTCACCGGCGTTGCCAGCGCGGTGGAATTGGCCGAGCGCGGCCTGAAAGTCGCCATCGTCGAAAGCCACAAGATTGGCTGGGGCGCCACCGGGCGCAACGGTGGCCAGGTCACCGGCAGCCTTTCCGGCGATGCGGCCATGCGCAAGCAGATGCGCCGCGAACTGGGCGACGAGGTCGACGATTTCATCTGGAACCTGCGCTGGCGCGGACACCGGATCATCCAGCAGCGGGTGGAAAAATACGCCATCGCCTGCGACCTCAAGCACGGTCATCTGCACGCGGCCTACAAGCCCAGCCACCTGCCGGGCCTGCGCGCCGATTACGAAGAAGCGCTGCGCCGCGGCATGGGCGACGAAGTCAGCCTGCTGGACCGAGCCCAGGTGCGCGGCCTGCTGGAAAGCGACCTCTACCACGGCGCCATCAAGAACACCCGCAACCTGCACCTGCACCCGCTGAACCTGTGCCTCGGCGAAGCCCGGGCCGCCGAAAGCCTGGGGGCACTGATTTTCGAGCACAGCGAAGTGCTGCAGATCGTCCACGGCGAACACCCGGCAGTGATCACCGCCCAAGGCCGGATCAACGCCAAGCAAGTGCTGCTGGCCGGCGACGTCTACCACAAGCTGGAGCCGAAGAAGCTCAAGGGCAAGATCTTCCCGGCCATGGGCGGCATCGTCACCACCGAGCCGTTGGGCGACCTGGCCAAGCGCCTGAACCCCGAGGACCTGGCGGTCTACGACTGCCGCTTCGTCCTCGACTACTACCGCATGACCGCCGACGGCCGCCTGCTGTTCGGCGGCGGCGCCAACTACAGCGGCAAGGACTCGCGAGACATCGCCGGCGAACTGCGCCCGTGCATCGAACGCACCTTCCCGGCGCTCAAGGGCGTGGGCATCGACTTCCAGTGGAGTTGCGCCATGGGCATCGTGATCAACCGCATCCCGCAACTGGGCAAGCTCTCGGACAACGTCTGGTACTGCCAGGGCTACTCCGGGCACGGCGTGGCCACCAGCCACATCATGGGCGAGATCATGGCCGAAGCCCTGACCGGCCACCTCGGCCACTACGACACCTTCGCCGCCTGCCAACACATCCGCGTGCCCTTCGGCGACCAGTTGGGCAACCCGATGCTGGCGGCGGGCATGTGGTACTACCAGATGCTGGAGAAACTGCGCTGAGGGTTCGGTCAATAGGCCCCCCTCTGGTAATTGTCACTGGCCGCAACTACCCAAAGCCCAACCGATTCCGTACCATCGGCGCCGCTCATGAGCAGCGCCAGGGAGGGCTTACGCACAGACATACATGCACCCTGCCCGCGCCTTGTCCAAAGTCACTTTCAGGGTTCCCCATGTTCCGCGTACTCAAGGCTTCGTCCTTGCTGCTGGCCACCAGCATAGTTTCTGGCTGCATCAGCCAACCCGCCGCCATCGTCAGCGCCCCTCTGCAACCCGCAGCCAACGAACCCACGACCTATCTGGTGGGCGCTATTGGCCCGCAGTACCTGGGCGGCGGCGGTGCCGCCACCAACCTGCGCCTGCTGATTCGCAAGCGCGGCTCAATCAATGGCGCCGCGGCACTCTGGGAGGGCGACCCACGGCCAACGCCTGAGGACATCCATGAACCCCGCGCTGCCGGCAGTGTATTTGTCATGCCGCTCAAACCGGGTGATTACGAGTTCTACAACTTCCAGTTCTGGTCCATGGTCTACACCCCGGGGCTCGGCTCACGCCTGCAATCCCAGGAAGCGCGCGAAGAGTTCGTACTGCCGCTGCGCCTGGAGGCGGGCAAGGCGTATTACATCGGCGAGTTTCGCTCGGTCTGCAGCCAAGTGACCCAGTGCTTCTTTGCCTGGAGCAATCAGATGCCCCGTGACGCCGTGATTGCCCAGCGCCAGGTGCCGGGGCTGCCGGACCTGCAATGGATGCCGCTGGATCTGGACAAGGCCAAGCCCTTCATCCTTCCCGTCAACAAGCAAACCAGCCCAGCCAACGCCACTGCGGAGATTCATCCATGAAATCCTGCCTGACCCTTTGCGCCCTCCTGCTGCTCGCGGGCTGCACGGCAACCGACACCTTGCCGGACCGTCCGCTGACGGATGGCCAAGCTTATTTGATGCCCCTGCATGTGATGGTCGATGACCCATTGCGCGCCGCTGAGTTACGTAACGCCTTGCGTGCCACCGGGGTGTTCGAAGATGTCCAGACCGGCGCCGGACAAGCTGGCGACTACAGCGCCCGCATTCAATTCAAGTCCGAGCGGGACATGCCGCCAATGCCGTTGATCTTCCTCAGTGCCGCCACTCTGTTCCTGATGCCGCTCTCCAATGGCATCGACACCCACACCGACATCAGCCTGCTGCACGAGGGCAAGCTCCTCAAGCGCTACAGCTATCGCAACCTGACGCATAAATACACCTGGCTGCTGGATCAGGGCGGTGAAATGCAAGAGCAGAATATCCAGCGCATCGCCCGCGCCTTTGCTGGCGATCTGCGTCAGGATCAACTGTTGCCAACCGCGAGTCAGGCCCAATGAACCCCATAGGTTTGACCACCCTGCTGTGCAGCGCACTGATCATCACCGGTTGTGGCACCCGAATGGCGCCGCTGGACTACCGCAGTCAACATCCCTATGTACCGCTGACCCTGGACCTGGGCCCGGTGAAAAGTCGCTTCGACGAACAGGAGCAACGGGAAACCATCGCCGCCCTGCGTCAAACCGGAGCCTTCTCCTTTCTCGATGGTGGCTACAGTCGCAGCGGCTACAGCCTCCTGATCAGCGAACCTGGAGGCAAGAGTGCCGGACTGCTTGGCGCGTTGAATGCCATCACCCTGCTGACCTTCCCCATGCCCTACTCCTACCAGAGCAACTTGCGCGGCAGCCTGCTCAAGGACGGCCAACTGCTCAAGACCTACGACTACCGTCGTGAAGGCTATAGTGTAGCGGCCTGGTATGTTCCGCCGGTGCAGGTCGAAAGCCGCAGAGAGATGCTCGATGAACTGCTGCATGACTTGGAAAAGGACCGTTTGATTCCTCAGGAGAACCCACGCTGATGACTGCCAGCCTGTACCAGGGCGGCTGCCTGTGCGGGCAGATTCGCTTCGAGGCCCGAGGGCCTGCCGCCAATCCCCATACCTGCTCGTGCAAACTGTGCCAGCGCCACAGTGGCGCGCTGACACTGGCGTGGGTCGAGTTCCCCCGGGAACGGGTGACCTGGACCGGCCCTGGCGGCGCACCGGCGACCTTCAGGTCGTCGGACTATTCGAGCCGGGCGTTCTGCCCACAGTGCGGCAGTTCGTTGGGTGCCATCGATGATGAGCCAACCGTTGCCTTGCTGCTGGGTGCCTTCGACAGCAACAACCGCAAGGCACTGGCACCGACCCGCCATTCGTTCAAAGGCCAGCGCCCCCGCTGGTGGCATGGAGGCGAATGACGGTGATCGTGCGGGCCCCTTCGCCAGCAAGCTGGCTCCTACGGGATTCGGTGCAGCGCGATCTGTAGGAGCCGGCTTGCCGGCGAAGGCGATCCGGCGAACAACACAAGTCCGTTGCTATAGGCCGGCTGTCGCGGGCGCACGTGGCAAGGCGCGTTTGTGGGCCGTTCGCAGGTAGGCACGTTCGATCAGGTGGCGCACTGCGTCGGTGACGGGCTCGCCCATCAGGTAGGCATCGATTTCTTCGTAGCTGCAACCATAAGCCGTTTCATCCAACTTGCCCGGGGCCAGTTCTTCCAGGTCCGCGGTGGGCGCCTTGTGCACCAGTTGGCCGGGAGCGCCAAGGGCGTCGGCCAGCAGGCGTACCTGGGTCTTGGTCAGCCCCGACAGCGGGGCCAGGTCGCAGGCGCCGTCACCGTACTTGGTGAAGAAGCCCATCAGCGCCTCGGCGCCATGGTCGGTGCCCACCACCAGGCCGTTGCTGAAGTTGGCCACGGCGTACTGCGCGATCATCCGCGCTCGGGCCTTGACGTTGCCCTTGGCAAAGTCCGTGAGGGCCGCCGAGGGTTGCAAGCCTTCGATCTGTAGCTGATTCATCATTCCATCGACGCTGTCGGCAATGTTGCAGGTACTGACGCTGTCCGGGCGAATGAAGTCCAGGGACGCCTGGGCATCGCTTTCATCCGCCTGGCTTTTATAGGGCAGGCGCATGGCGATGAAGCGCGCCTCCTGCCCTGCCCCGCGCAGTTGCTCCACCGCCAGCTGGCACAGGCGGCCGGCCGTCAGGGAGTCGACTCCGCCACTGATGCCCAACCCCAGTGTCGTGCAGCCGGACTCGCGCAGCACGTGCTGAATGAAGTCCACGCGCCGGGCGATTTCCAGGGCCTCGCCACCACGCACCAGTTGCCGGTCAATGCCCAGTTCCCGGGCAATGCGTTCTTGGGTTTGGTTGCTCATGTCAGGCCTCCAGGGGCGAGTGGGCAAGATCGACGTTGAACACCTGGGCGGCGTAGCGCAGGAACGACGGGTCTTCACAAACGTTCTTGATCGGGTCGTCGGAGAACTTCACCACCGGTTCACCATGCACCCGCACCAGTTTCATCACGATGCTCAGTGGCTCCACGCCTTCGACATCGCAGGCCAGGCTGGTGCCCATGCCAAACCCGAACCTGGCCTGGCCACGCACGTGGCGCAGGATCGGCAGGCATTTCTCGAAGTTCAGGCCATCGGAGAACATCAGGTCCTTGGTCCGTGGGTCGATGCCCAGTTCGCGGTAGCGAGCCAGGACCTTGTCGGCCCAGAGCAGCGGGTCCCCGGAATCCTGGCGCAGGCCGTCGTAGAGCTTGGCGAAGTACAGGTCGAAGTCCTTGAGGAAAAAGTCGGTGCTGATGCAGTCGGTCAGGGCGATGCCGAGGCGTCCGCGATACTCGTGCACCCAATTCTCCAGGGCGGCGTTCTGGCTCTCCCGCAACCGCCCCAGTTGCTGGTGCACCATCAACCACTGGTGGGCCATGGTGCCGATCAGCGGCAGGTCGAACTCGTAGGCCAGGTGCGCATTGCTGGTGCCGACAAAGACCCCAGGGAAATCACTGCGCATGATCTTCACCACTTCGCGCTGGGCCTTGAACGAGAGGCGCCGGCGGGTGGAGAAATCCGAAACGCGGAACTCGGCAAGCTCGTCGCGGCTGGCGTTTTTCTCCAGCCATTCGAACTTCTGATAGAGCCGGCGAGTGACATCCTCAAGCTCCACCTCGGGGTACTTATCGCGGTTGCGCAACTCGCTGACCATGGCCAGCACCGGCTGCTCGAACATGATGCAGTGCAGCATCGGACCACGGACGCGGATGCTCAGTTGGCCGTCGACCGCCGCCACGTGGATGTAGCGCAGGTTGAAGCGGAACAGGCCGAGGAACTGTTCGAAGTCCGGGGTCAGGTACTCACGAAAGCGCTTGTTGAACAAAAAGCGCTGTTCGCCTTCGCGCATCTGCAGGCCGGCGAGCTTTTCCAGTTCCTGGCGGATCTCGGGGATCAGGTGCACCAGGGACTCTTTGGAGCGGACGATGAACTGGTATTCCACATCGACATTGGGGTGCTGGTGCAGCACCGCCTGCATCATGGTGAAGGTGTAGTAGTCGGTGTCCAGCAGGCTCTGAATCACGCCGTTGTTACGGTCGAATGCACTTTCCATGATGACTCCTCAGGCCTTGGCCAGTCTGGCGGTTGCTTCGCGGGTCGCGGCAACCGCGATGCCCGCTCGTTGCATGTCGTTGATCGCCTGGGTAGCACCCTCGGCGCTGATGGCGCGACAGGCCGGCAGGTGAATGATCACCTTGAAGCCGGCGGCGGCCAGTTGCAGGGCGGTGGTCTTGACGCAGAAATCCAGGGCCAGGCCGCCGACGATGACTTGTTGCACGCCCTGGCTGTTGAGGTACTCGATGACCCCGGTGGAGAGCTTGCCGTGCAGGTCGTGATAGCAGGCGCCATAGGGGTGCAGGTCCGGCTCCACGCCCTTCCACACGAAGTAGTCGTAGTCGTACGGCGTGGGCAACTCGTCCAGCAGGGTGAAGCCTGCGGTGCCCGGTACGCAGTGGCTGACCCAGGTCAGGTCGGCGTGTTCCAGGCCGGTGGGCTGGAGCATCTGTGCGTGCTCGGCCACCACCCAGGGAGCCTGGGGGCTGTGGGCGTCCTTGCTGCCGATGCGCAGGCTGGCCAGGGTCGCCATGAAATTCAGCTCGCCGCCGATGCGATCGCCTTCGGCCACGGGCAACTCGTTCGGGCACAGCGGGGTAAAGCTCTTTTGTGCATCGACATCGAAGGAAGCGGTCTTCATCGTTTGGCTGTTCATGCTGGGTCTCTCCTCTGCATGGAGCACAAAGTACATGTCATGTACTTTCATGGCAAGCCCCTATGGATTTTATTTTTATCAATCGATCTTCAATCAATCTGCAATAGCAAGGTGCAAAAGGAGATTCTCCGCCGACAAAAGCGATGCTAAGGTACACGTCATGTACCAAACGAGGAAAAGCAGATGTTTGAACTGGCCCTCTATGGCGGCGCCTTCAACCCGCCCCACGCCGGACACGCCCAGGTGATGCTCGAAGCCGCTCGCCACGCCCGCCGGGTACTGGTAGTCCCGAGCTTTCGCCACCCGGATGGCAAGCGCATGGCCGATTTCGAGCAACGGGCCAACTGGTTGCAGGCGATCACCACACACTTGCAGCCCGAGTGCCAGGCCGAGTTGGCGGTCAGCCGCCTGGAGCGGCAGCTGGCCCTGGCCGATCCGGGTCCGGTCTACAGCTTCACTCTGCTGCAACGCCTGGCCGACGACCTGGCCCTGGACGGCAAGCGCATCGCCCTGGTGGTGGGTGAAGACGTGGCGCGGCAGTTGCCCAGGTTCCATCGCGGCGAAGAATTGCTGCAACGCTTTTCCATCCTCTGCATCGAGGAACAGCCCGGGGTCCGCAGCAGCGTATTGCGCCAGTGCCTGGCCCGCGGCGAAACACCGCCCAGCCAATGGCTGGCACCGGGCATGAATCCGCTAAACTACGGCCTCTACGCCGTCCACGGAAGTTGATATGCACGATCGCACTACCCTCCCCAGCGCCTACCTGCACACCATCGACCTGTGCCTGCTGCGCTACAACCGCGAGCGCTGCGAGCTGGAAATTCTCCTTCACCAACGGGACAGCGAGCCATTCGCCGGACACTGGGCACTGCCGGGCATCGTGGTCAACGGCGATGTCGAGGACCGCAGCCTGAATGACGCGGTGGAACGCCTGCGCCGTTCAAGCAAAGTGGACATGCCCCTGGCCTGGCTGGAACAGGTGGGCACCGTCGGCGACGCCTTCCGCGACCCGCGCTGCTGGTCGTCCTCGACCTTTTACCTGGGAATCGTCAGCGACCCGGTGCAGCCCGGCCCGCAGCAGGGTTTCTTTGCCCTCGCGGACGTAGCCAGCGGCGCCTTCAAACTGCCTTTCGACCACAACAGCCTGGTGGCCCAGACACGGGAGCGGCTGTTTTCCAAATCCCTGTACAGCAGCCTGCCGCTGATGTTTCTCGGCCAGGAATTCAGCGCCCCCGAGGCGGTGAGCATCTTCTCCCTGGTGCTGCAACGGCCAGTGCTCAAGACCAGCATCCGCCAGCGCCTGCTGAAGATGAGCGAGGCCGGTTACCTGCAGGAAACCGGGCGCAAGAAAAGCGGCGATGGCGGCCGCCCTCAGGCCACAGTGGAAAGCCTCAAACCCACCGAGTTGTACCTGTTCGATCGTTGTTTTCTGGAGTAATGCCGCCCATGAGTTCCGTCACCGAAAGCCAGTGCCTGCTGCAAACCCCGTACTTCAAGGTAGTCCGCGAAAACGGCTACTTCATCATCAAGGAAGCCCAGGCGGTAAACGGCGTGGTGGCCGTGCCGACCCTGGCCGATGGCCGGCTGATGCTGGTTGACCTCAAACGCCGGGCCATTGGCGGCCAGTCCATCGAGTTTCCCCGGGGCGCCATCGATGCCGGGGAAAGCGCCTGTGACGCCGCAGCCCGGGAACTGCTGGAAGAGACTGGCTGGCAGGCATCGCAGGTCCGCCAACTGGGCTTGCTGCACAGCAACACTTCGCTGATCGCCAGCGCGGTGGCGGTGTGTCAGGTCGAGATCGCCGACCAGCAGAGCGCCGCCACCGATGGCGAGGTGGACCATGTACTGTGGGTCAGCCGCCAGGAGTTGCTGGCGATGATCGCCGCCGGCCAGATCACCGACGGTCACACCCTGTCGGCAGCAATGATGTTGCTGGCCGCCGAGTCGGCCTGACGCCCCCACTTCTCCAGGGCGAAGTCGACAAAGCTGCGCAGCTTGGGCAGGCGGTAGCGGTCCTGGGCATACAGCAGGTGCATCGTCCGAAACGGCAACTGATAATCCTGCAGCACCGGCACCAGCCGGCCCTGCTGCAGGTCCTCCTCCACCAGCGCATCGGGCATCATCACCAGCCCCAGCCCACCCCGCGCCGCCCGGTGCAACCCGGACGAGGTGTTGGTCAGCAACGAGCCGGACACCGGAATCAGCACATCCCCCTCGGGCCCGCGCAACGGCCATTGGGTGGCGGTGGAGCTCCACTCGTCACCGGCCGGGTAGGCAAATGCCAGGCAGTTGTGCTGCTGCAGATCTTCGGGAACCTGCGGGGTGCCGCAACGCTCCAGGTACTCCGGAGCGGCGCAGATGGTCAGGGTGTAATCCTGCAGCGGCCGGGCAATCAGCGCTGAGTTGTCCAGGTTGCCCAGGCGCACGGCCACATCGAAGGCGCCGTCGCTCAAGTCGAAACGCTGATTGGCCAGGGTCAGTTCCACCTTGACCTGCGGACAGCGCTCCCGGAACTCGCTCAGGGCCGGCGCCAGGCGCTCGGTGCCGAAGGTCAGCGGCGCGGTGATGCGCAAGGTGCCGGAGGGCTCGCCTTGGGCCTGCTCCGCCAGGCGCTCGGAGTCTGCTACCAGGCCCAGAACCGCCAGACAACGCTGGTAGTACTCGGTGCCGAATTCGGTAAGGCGCTGGCGTCGCGTCGTGCGGTTGAGCAGGCGCACTCCAAGGCGCTGCTCCAGGGCCCGCAAGTGATTGCCCACCATGGTGGTGGACATGGCGCATTCCCGGGCGGCGGCCGTCATGTTTCCCGCCTCCACCACCTTGACGTACACCGACATTGCCTGGAACAGATCCATTATCAACCCTGACTTCAAGATGATTAAAGAAATGGCGAGTTTATCTAGCCTGAATGGCTAACGATACTGGCAGCACACCCCCTGAGATGGAGTCGCCCGCCATGACCGCCGCCTGCCTGATGAGCACCTACCAGCCCCTCGCCCTGAGCTTCTGCAAGGGCCTGGGCAGCCGCCTCTGGGACCAGACCGGGCGTGAGTACCTGGACGCCATCGCCGGAGTCGCGGTGACCGGTATCGGCCACTCTCATCCACGCCTGGTCAGCGCCATCCGCGAACAGGCCGGCCTGCTGCTGCACAGTTCCAACCTCTATGACATCCACTGGCAGCAGCAACTGGCCGCCAAACTGACCCAGTTGAGTGGCATGGAGCGGGTGTTCTTCAACAATTCCGGGGCCGAAGCCAATGAAACCGCCCTCAAGCTGGCGCGCCTGCACGCCTGGCACAAAGGCATCGAGCAGCCCCTGGTGGTGGTCATGGAAAACGCCTTTCATGGCCGGACCCTGGCCACCCTGGCCGCCAGCGACGGCCCGGCAGTGCGCCTGGGCTACGGCCAGTTGCCGGACGGCTTTCTCAAGGTGCCGTTCGGCGATCTGGCCGCCCTGGAATCGGTCGTTGCCAAGCACGGTCCGCGCATCAGCGCGGTGCTGATGGAGCCGATCCAGGGTGAAAGCGGCATCCAGCTGGCTGCGCCCGGCTACCTCAAGGCCGTGCGTGAGCTGTGCACCCGGCGCAACTGGCTGCTGATGCTCGACGAGATCCAGAGCGGTATCGGCCGCACCGGGCGCTGGTTCGCCTGTCAGCACGAAGGCGTGGTACCGGACGTGATGACCCTGGCCAAGGGCCTGGGCAATGGCATTCCCATCGGTGCCTGCCTGGCCCGGGGCAAGGCCGCCGAACTGTTCACCCCAGGCAGTCATGGCAGTACCTTCGGCGGCAATCCCCTGGCCTGCCGCGCGGCCTGCACCGTGCTGGACATCATCGAGGAACAGCAGTTGCTGACTAACGCCGAGCAACGCGGCGCCCAGTTGCTAGGTCGGTTGCGGGAGGAACTGGCGGGACATCCGGCGGTACGGGAGATTCGCGGGCTGGGGCTGATGGTGGGTATCGAGCTGGTGCAGCCGGCCCAGCAGTTGGTGCAGATCGCCGCCCGTGATCATGGCCTGCTGATCAATGTCACCCGGGGCACGACCATCCGCCTGCTGCCCCCCTTGGTGATCGATGCCGCAGAAGTGGAGATGATCGTCGACGGGCTGCGCCAAACCCTCGAGGCGCTGTCATCGCGCCAGGGCTGACGCGATGACGCTGGGCAAGTTCCGGGGCGCGCAACGCCTGCCCCGGGCTAGCCGGCTATGCAATTCAGTCGTCCAGCGGCTTGGGCGCCGCCGCCGGCTTGGTCGCCTTGCCGGCCTTGGCATTGGCCGGTTTGGCTTCCGGCTCGGGAGCCGGAGCTGGAGCCGCGGCCTGTTTCTCCGCCGCCGGCAACTGGTCGATCGCGCTGAAGACTTCCTTGAGCTCGATGCTTCCGGAGTGCTCGAGCTTTTTCTCACCGTCCTTGCCCACCAGGATCACCTTGGTCTGGGCCCCCGCCCCCAGCTTGAGGCTGCGGATCAGGGCCATGGTGGATTGCGGGTCGATGTCCTTGCCATCGCGCTGGCCGATGGTGTTGATCACCGTGTACAGGACCATGTTGCGTTCGTTGAAGGCTTGACGGGTCGCCGGCTCATCCAGGGATTTCTTCAGGCTCACCAGGGTCGGGTCCACGGTACTGGGGGCGATCACGATCAATGGCCGTGACTTGCCCAGGTCCTGAGCCAATGGGCCGTCGTTGTCGGCCGCCAGGACCGGGCCGGCGACAGCGAGCAGAGTAGCGAGGGTCAATGACCGAATGAACATGCGTCTCTCCTTATGTTTTCCACGCAGTAATGATTGCGCATTGCAGGAAAAGGTCCAGGCCGGGACTCAAAATCTGACATTTTTTTGCCCGGCCGGCCGGGCCTGCGCCTTGTGCTCTATAGGCGGCGGGAAACAAGGGCTACAGGGTTGGCAGCGATCATCGAAGAGCATTCCACGGTAAGGTTTTGTTGCATATAAGCGGGCTGTACGGAATATCGGAACAGCGGTTGCGCCGAAACTTTCACGCCCTCCTCCGGCAGCAGAATATGCCGTCTTTCATACCACCGTCCCTGACCAGCTCGTACATCAACCGTATTGAACGGCAGCCTTTTAAAGTTGCTTGCAAAGTGTCATTTCCCAAACGCCAGAAAACAGGCACAACTGCTCACTGACCTTTAACAACCTTTCTATCTCAGGGCTTTCGATGCTTTCAGCATCTCGCTGAACCCACCCAGCAATGCAAAGGGAACAACGCATCGAGGCACAGACTGATATCAGCCGAAAGTTGCAACTCGCTCTGCAGTTCAATGCACAGAACAATGATCTGGAACAAATAACTCAATGAACGCCGACTTGTTCTTCCATTGCCGACCGAACTATAGTGCGGCGCGGCACGGACAGCCCGTTACACCACCCTTATTACGCGGCAACTCGTTACATTCCTGAACGTTATCCAACGGCGGTTTTTTTCGAATGAGCGTCCGACCCCGATGATCCCTCTCCTCGTCTGCGATGACTCGAGCATGGCCCGCAAGCAGGTGCTGCGGACCTTGCCCAGCGAGTGGCGGGTGTCCGTGACCCAGGCCTGCAACGGCCGCGAAGGCCTGGAGGCGCTGCGCCGGGGGCTGGGCAAGGTGGCGTTGCTGGACCTGACCATGCCGGTGATGGACGGCTACCAGGTCTTGAGTGCGGTGCAGGAAGAAGGCATCGACGCACAGATCATCGTCATCTCCGGCGACGTCCAGGAAGAAGCGGTCCGTCGCACCCGCGAACTGGGGGCCCGGGCCTTCCTGAAGAAGCCCTTCGATCCCCAGCAGTTGCGTGCACTGCTCAACGAACTGCAACTGCTGGACAGCCCTGGCGCATCCCCCGTCGCCCCCCTGTCGCCGCCACCCCTGGTGACCTTTCGCGACGCGTTCCGGGAAACCGTCAACGTCTCCATGGGCTACGCCGCGGCGCTGATCGCCAAGGTCCTGGACGTGTTCGTGCACCTGCCGATCCCTCACGTCAATGTGCTGGAGGCCGGCGAACTGCAGATGCTCCTGGCCGATGCCAATCGCGCCCGGCAACTGACTGCCATCTGCCAGAGCTATATCGGCAGCGGCATTGCCGGCGAAGCGCTGCTGATGTTCTACGACTCGGAAGTGGCCGACATCGCCCAACTGATGGAACAGGGCACCGATCCCTATCAGGAAATGGAAGTGCTGATCGACCTGTCCAGCGTGTTGATCGGTGCCTGCTTGAGCAGCATTGCCGAGCAGTTGGATGTGTTCTTTTCCGTGGGTCATCCCCAGGTGCTGGGCGAACACACCACCATCGATGAATTGATCGTGCTCAACCAGCAACGCTGGAACAGGACCCAAGCGGTGGAGATCAGCTACAGCCTGGAAGAACAGAACATCCACTTCGACCTGTTGCTGCTGTTCACCGAGAGCTCCATGGCCTTGCTGGAACAGAAGCTCGCCTACCTGATGAATTGAGCCATGCCCAAACGAATGGATTTCAGTGAACTGCACTGGCTGCTGGCGGTGGTCCAGAGCATCGATGTGGGGATCGTGGTGCTCGATCTGGAGTGCCGGGTCCAGGTGTGGAACAGCTTCATGGAGAACCGCTCCGGCGTGCCCTCCAAGCAGGCCATCGACCAGTCCTTTTTCGAGCTGTTCCCCGAGGTCGAGCGACCCTGGTTCACCCGCAAGGTCGGGCGTGTGGTGGCCCTGGGCACACCGGCCTTTACCATCTGGAAGCAGCGGCCGTACCTGGTGCATTTCAACAATTACCAACCGATTACCGGCCAGGGCGAGTTCATGTACCAGAACACCACGCTGCTGCCGCTGCGTTCGTCCAACAGCGAGATCCATCATGTCTGCCTGGTGATCTACGACCTCACCGACGTGGCGATCAACAGCCTGGCGCTGCAGAAGGCCAACCAGCAGTTGCAGCACCTGTCACGCGTCGACCACCTGACCCAGCTGTTCAACCGTGGCCACTGGGAACAGCGCCTGGCGTTCGAATACAGCCGCCACGGCAACGCCATTGCCCTGCTGATGCTGGACATCGACCACTTCAAGTCGATCAATGATCGCTACGGGCACCAGGCCGGCGACGCGGTGATCAAACGCGTGTCGCAACTGATCCACGAGCATGTGCGCGACAGCGACGTGGCCGGGCGTTATGGCGGCGAAGAGTTCGCCATCCTCCTGCCCCACACCGATCTGGCCGGTGCCCACACCCTGGCCGAGCGCCTGCGCCAGTCGGTGGAAGCACAACAGGTGATCCACAACGGCCAGGCCATCGCCTTCACCATCAGCCTGGGCATCGCCTGCCTCGACCGTCCGGCCCGGGACCACCGTTGCCTGATCGAGTGGGCCGACCAGGCGCTGTACGCCTCCAAGCACGCCGGGCGCAATCGGGTCAGCACCTACGCGCCTTGAACAGCGGGACTCGGGCGCCTTGACCAGGGGCACTCAGGCCCCTTGAAAAAAAGCCGCCGCCAAGGGATAAACTGCGCGCTTTTCCGGTCCATCCCCCGGTCTGCTACGCCTTTTCCAGCGCCACAAGGAGTCCTGCGCGCATGTCCCAGTCGAATTCGAACCTGTCCCCGCAACAGCAATGGCAGCAAGCCGTGCTGACCTATGCCCGCGACATCAACCACTATGTCGAAACCGGCACCCGCGAGGGCTGGAAGGGCTTGAAGGAACCGAACATGCCCGACACCGAGCACCTGTTGCAGGACTGGCAAGCGGCCCTGGAAGCGAGCAATCAGACCCCCCATGATGAGGACGCGCGCCAGGCGTTCCGCCAGGACTGGCCACCGGCACACTTCCCACTGACGCCGCGCCTGGAAAGCCAGGGGCGGATGATTCCGACCCTGGCCCTGTTGCCGGACGGTAGCCTGCTGGCACGCATCGGCGCGCCCTACGAGGCCGGCTTCGTGGTGCATATCGACGATGCGCGGATCCAGACCCTGGAGCAGGTGGAGTGCTTCGGCATGTGCCCGCAGCGGCGTTACTTCGCCTGGGGCCGGGCCGACGGCATCCAGGTCACTGACGGCTGGAACGGGCCTCAGGTCGCCAGCTTTCCCTGGCCCGCCCCTCACGCCGGCCTGCCGGCAGGTCTGGAGCTTGAAGACAGCGGACGCCCCTCTGCCACCAGCCTGATCCCTTTCCCCGACGGGCGCCGGGTGCTGCTGGTGAGTGCCGACGGCATCTTCGTCCTGGCTGCCGATGGCGCCACCCGCCTGCTGCGCAGCCTTGAGGACATCCAGCAGGACCTGGCCGACGGCGTCGCCGCCGAAGACCTGAGCATCGGCCTGAGCATGGAACATGGCGCGGTGTCGCCCGATGGCCAGTGGATCGCCATCGGCGAGCAAAGCGGGATGCACCTGGTGTTCGATGCAAGGTTGCAGCAGGTCGCGCAGATCGGCCCCGCCAGCGAGTACCCGCACTTCGCTCACTTCAACCAGCGCGGCGACCGCCTGCTGCTCAATGCTTGCCACTTCTATGGCGGCGCCAGCGTGGGGGTGGCGGTAGCCGACCTGCCGGGGCTCTCCACCGACTTCTACAGCGACGACCCGCGCACCCCGGTGCTGCAAGAAGGCGCCCGGGTGTATGCCGCTGCTTCACGGGGCGACGAGTTCATCATCGGCGACGCCTACGGTTACCTGCGGGCCATCAGTGAAACCGGCGAAGAGCGCTGGCAGCACTACATCGGCTCGACCCTCACCGCCATGGACATCAGCGCCGACGGCAAGACCCTGGTGGCCGCGACCTATGCCGGGATCATCGTCCAGATCGCCCTGGATAGCGGACGACCGGACTGGCAGATCGGCACCGGCGAGCACCACGAACTGCGGCGCTGGCTGTTCTGGAAGGACTTCGCCAAGCCCCTGCTGTGGTGAGTGGGTTTTAAACCGGCGGGCGCGAGAAACTCACCTGCAGTTGCAGGTGATCCGGATCATCGATCGCCCGCAGGTACTCCTCGACACTGACCTCGCCAGCACTGGAACGCGCCCCCGAGACCGGCACATGGCCGGCCAGCAGCTTGTGCACCAGGGCCACCGCAGCGCAACTGGGGATCTCCGGGCCGTGATCGTGGGTGGCGGTCAACTGCGCGCACATCGACAGCGGCTGACCGTCCTGGCCCAGGCCATGCACGTCCACGTACATGGCACTGAGGCCGTCGCCGAAACCTTCAAACCAAGTGCCGCAACGATGCAGACGCGCAGCCCAAGGCGCCGGGTCGGCGATCAGCCCGAGCTTCACCGCCTGGGCCAGCAGGGCGTTGGCCAGCCCGGCGATCTTCAGCCCGGCACCCGCCTTGAAGCTCAAGGTGTGGGCGCCATAACGCTCGGCGAACAGGTCCAGGTCCGGCACATCGACATTGGCCACCAGCCGCGTGCCCAGCCTGGGCAGCTTGCGCAAGGTCAGGCCCTGCCAGCCGATCACCGGGAGCGGCTGGCCGTCCTTGAGTTGCAGGATCGGCCGGCCGGCGTAGGCCAGTACACCCTGGATGGTGGACAAGCCGGGCATTTTCGCCGAGGAGGAAATACCGTGCTCGATCCGATCGATGCGGGAGAACCGCTCACGGTGCTCATCGATGATCGCCGTCGACAGGGTCGGCACCGAACTGCACCCGCTGAGGAGGGTCACCCCGGCGGCCCGAGCCGCTTCATCCAGGGTGCCGATACCGCGCACGAACTGGCGGCAGTCGGCCAGGTCGCAGTAGTTGACCCCAGCCTCGATGCAGCCCTGGGCCACCGCGTAGGACTGGCCCTGGAACGGCCCTGCGGTGTGGATCACCCAATGCACATCCAGGGCCTTGAGCGCCGGCACCCACTGCGGGCCCATGGCATCGCCGCACCAGCCTTCGCAGGGCTGTCCAGCCTCGGCTTGCAGCGCCTGAACCTTGGCCGCGAGCTTGCGCGGGTCACGCCCGGAAATCAGCAGATGCACCCCGGGCGTCTGGATCAGATAGCGGCAGACGATGCTGCCGAAATTGCCATAACCACCGACCACCAACACCCTGAGCGTCATTACCTGCATCCTTGAACCAAGCCATTGCGCAGCTGCCAAGCTGCCATTCGAAGCGCGGCAGCTTGGTGGATTTGCCAGGGATCGACAAGCCCCCGGTTGCCTGCGACGGCCTCCTCAACCACCCTCGGCGAAGCGTCGTAATATTCAGTTAGAAAAAAAATGCCAATGCCGGTCCGGCATAATGCTATGCAAATTCCTCATCAACTCGGGCCTTGGAGCGTGTTAGCCTCGTCCTGCTATGTCGGCTTCGCATAATAAACTTGCCGGTTCACGCAACCGAGTGAGACCCAGACGCCTTGTTACCACCCTTTGCTTCACCTTCATCTGCCCAACTAACGTTTCGCTGTGAGCCCTTCAATCATCGGCTCGCCAAGGGAACTGATTGCAAAATCTGACTCGACCTCAAGGTCGATCTCTCGATCCTATCTCGGAGCTGTTATGTCCAGGCTTTCCCATCAAGATTTGCGCCGCGGTTTCCGTGAACTGATCGCTTCCAACTCCTGCTACCACACCGCTTCCGTGTTCGACCCGATGTCCGCGCGCATCGCCGCCGACCTGGGTTTTGAAGTGGGCATCCTGGGTGGCTCCGTGGCTTCGCTGCAAGTGCTGGCGGCCCCTGACTTCGCCCTGATCACCCTCAGCGAATTCGCCGAACAGGCCACCCGCATCGGCCGCGTGGCCCAGTTGCCGGTGATCGCCGATGCCGACCATGGCTACGGCAACGCCCTCAACGTGATGCGCACCGTGGTTGAGCTGGAGCGTGCCGGCATCGCCGCGCTGACCATCGAAGACACCCTGCTGCCGGCCCAGTTCGGGCGTAAATCCACCGACCTGATTGGCGTTGCCGAAGGCGTCGGCAAGATCCGCGCCGCCCTCGAAGCCCGGGTCGACCCGGAACTGGCGATCATTGCCCGGACCAATGCCGGGATCCTCCCGGTACAGGAAATCATCAGCCGCACCCAGCAGTACGAACGTGCCGGCGCCGACGCCATCTGCATGGTGGGCATTCGTGATTTCGAGCAACTGGAACAGATCTCCGAGCACCTGAGTGTGCCGCTGATGCTGGTGACCTACGGCAACCCGGCCCTGCGCGACGACGCACGCCTGGCGGAGCTGGGAGTGAAAATCGTGGTGGACGGCCACGCCGCCTACTTCGCCGCGATCAAGGCCACTTACGATTGCCTGCGGGAACAGCGGCAGATCTTCACCCAGGCCTCGGACCTGAGTGCCACCGAACTGGCTCATACCTACACCCAGCCCGAGGACTACATCGTCTGGGCCAAGGAGTTCATGAGCGTCAAGGAGTAACACCGGCGATGGGCCGGGGTGAGGCGCACCGCCTCAACCCTGGGCCGATTTCAGCGCGCCTTCCACGCAGTCGAGGATCTGCCCGATGGTCCAGGGCTTGCGAATGAAGGACACCGGATAACGCACCCCGGAACTCTCGGGGGTCTCGAAACCCGACATGACCACAATGGGCAGCGACGGCCAGTGCTCACCGCACAGGTTGCTCAGGCTGGCGCCATTGAGCCGGCCGGGCATGGTGATATCGGTCAGCAGCAGGGCCACGTCCGCGGCATGTTGTTGCAGGAACTCCCAGGCCCGGTCGGCACTCTCCATGGCCTCGGTGGCAAACCCCTCGTCCTGCAGAATCTCGCACAGGAACTCCAGCACCGTCGGTTCATCCTCCACCACCAGGATCAAACGGGAGGTGGCGTCTGGGTTGACGGACGAGGCTGGGTACATGGGGTAACACTCCCTGAAGGTTTGAGGACTCTACGGACAGGACCGCTGACAAGAGTTATGAGCGGCGGCTTGACGATAAATTCATTCCCGATGCGCCCGCAGTGTTTTTTTCGGACAGGTCCGAAGCGGCTGGCGATAATGCGACCCCGATATCAGCGTAACAAGGGAGACAGGTCATCCATGGAGTTCGATCCCCAACGCCTGGCCCAGGCCCGACACCTGGTGGTATTCAGTGGCGCCGGAGTCTCGGCCGAAAGCGCCATCCCGACCTTTCGCGACGCCCTGACCGGGTTGTGGGAGAACTTCGACCCGGCGCGGCTGGCCACGCCCCAAGCCTTTCGCGAGGACCCGGCGCTGGTCTGGGGCTGGTATGAATGGCGCCGCATGAAAGTGCTCCAGGCCCGACCCAACCCGGCCCACCTGGCGATTGCCGAACTGGCCCGACGCGTACCGCGCCTGACCCTGATCACCCAGAATGTCGATGACCTGCACGAGCGCGCCGGCAGCCCCTCGGTGCTGCACCTGCACGGCAGCCTGCACCACCCCAAGTGCTTCGCCTGCAACCGCCCCTTCAGCGGCGAACTGCCAGAACCCCTGTTGCCGGAGCAGGGTTGCAGCCTGGAGCCCCCCCGTTGCACCGGCTGCAACGGCAAGATCCGCCCCGGGGTGGTGTGGTTCGGCGAAGCCCTGCCACCGCACATCCTCAAGGAGGCATTCAAAGCGGCAGGCGAATGCGACCTGCTGTTGTCGGTAGGCACCTCGGGTCTGGTGCAGCCGGCGGCGCAGATCCCCCAACTGGCGCTGGAGCAAGGTGCCTGCGTGGTGCACATCAACCCGCAGCCCCAGGCCTGTACGAAGCCTGAGGAATACAGCCTGGTGGGCAAGGCCGGAGAGATTCTGCCGCAATTGCTGCGCCAGGCCTTTGCCTGATTTTCTGGCGGTTCAAGCCGAGCCGCCGTTTCTGTTCAAGGACGCTTTCACATGCCGCAATCCCCCGACTCTTCATGGTTTGAAGCCGCCTGGGCACAACGAGAAGAACAACTCTACCCGGCGCTGTTCGGCGACCTGGGCCCGGGTATCTACCCGCTGGACATGACACTGTTCAGCGAGGTCTTTGGCCAGACCGCGGTCGACCCGCGCTGGCTCAGCCACGGGGTCTTCGAGTCACCTCCCACTGCCACGCGCAGCAGTTGGCTGTATGTCACCTCAGGGCTGTCCAATGCCTGGGAAGATGCGCAACCCGAGGCCGACGGCGAGTCCGGCATGGGCCAGGAACTGCTGCTGGAAACCCCTGAGCAGGCGCCCTGGGCCCTGCGCCTGCTGCGCAAGTTCTGCGCCTATCAACTGCTATTGGCCGCCGGCCGTTTCGGCGAACAGCCGCCGCTGGACGAATGGGACCGCATGCGTACCGGGCAACCCATCGACGGCGGTGACAGCCTGTTGCAGGCATTGCTGTTCATTCCCGCGCCGGCCTTTGCCGGGCCTCATCAATTGCTGAGCGGACGCTTCGAATTCCTGCAGATCGTCGGCCTGACCCTGGACGAACACGCCTGGGGCCAGAGCGCGGGGTATCCGGCCCTGCAGCAACGCCTGGCCCAGACCGGAGCCTCGCCAGTGATGGACCCGGCACGGGCCAGTGTCTGCTGAGGCTCGATGAAAATTCACCGCGACCGTGACGGATCGTCATTTTTCCAGCCACAGCGGGCCCGCTTGAGGTAGATTCAGACAGCGAACAATCTCGCGACGACGTTTGCTTTCTTGCCCTGCCGCTGGAAACCAAGCCCCGTACCGGTGGCTCTTTTACTGCCCCGCCGTTTTTCGCCACTGACCGCACATGGCGCGGTGGCGCCGATTTCAGGAAATGGATTAATGCCGCAAAGACAAGTGATCAATGCTTCGGTGAGCCCGAAAGGCAGCCTGGAGACCCTCTCGCAACGTGAAGTGCAACAACTCAGCGCCGCCGGTTCCGGCAGCATCTACACGCTGTTCCGCCAGTGCGCCCTGGCGATCCTCAACACCGGCGCCCACGTCGACAACGCCAAGACCATCCTCGACGCCTACCACGATTTCGAAGTGCGCATTCACCAGCAGGACCGTGGCGTGCGCCTGGAACTGCTGAACGCGCCAGCCGACGCCTTCGTCGACGGCGAGATGATTGCCAGCACCCGGGAAATGCTCTTCAGCGCCCTGCGCGACATCGTCTACACCGAGAACGAACTGGACAGCCAGCGCATCGACCTGGAGAGCTCCCAGGGCATCACCGACTACGTCTTCCACCTGCTGCGCAACGCCCGTACCCTGCGGCCCGGCGTGGAGCCGAAGATGGTGGTGTGCTGGGGCGGCCACTCAATCAATACCGAAGAATACAAATACACCAAGAAAGTCGGCCACGAACTGGGCCTGCGCAAGCTGGACATCTGCACCGGCTGCGGTCCGGGCGTGATGAAGGGCCCGATGAAAGGCGCGACCATCGCCCACGCCAAGCAGCGCATGAGCGGCGGCCGCTACCTGGGCCTGACCGAGCCGGGGATCATCGCCGCCGAAGCACCGAACCCCATCGTCAACGAGCTGGTGATCCTGCCGGATATCGAGAAGCGCCTGGAGGCCTTCGTGCGTGTCGGCCACGGCATCATCATCTTCCCGGGGGGCGCCGGCACCGCAGAGGAATTCCTCTACCTGCTGGGCATCCTGATGCACCCGGACAACCGTGAACTGCCGTTCCCGGTGATCCTGACCGGCCCCAAGAGCGCAGCGCCCTATCTGGAGCAGCTCAACGCCTTTGTCCTGGCGACCCTGGGCGAAGCGGCGCAGAAGCACTACCAGATCATCATCGACAACCCGGCAGAAGTGGCCCGGCAGATGACCGAAGGGCTGAAGACCGTCAAGCAGTTCCGCCGCGAACGCAACGACGCCTTCCACTTCAACTGGCTGCTGAAGATCGACGAGGGCTTCCAGCGCCCCTTCGATCCGACCCACGAGAACATGGCCAACCTGCAACTGAACCACGCCCTGGCGCCCCACGAACTGGCGGCCAACTTGCGCCGGGCGTTCTCCGGCATCGTCGCCGGCAACGTCAAGGACCAGGGCATCCGCCTGATCGAACAGAAAGGTCCCTACAGCATCCACGGTGACCCGGCGATCATGCAGCCCCTGGACCAGTTGCTCAAAGCCTTCGTCGAGCAGCACCGCATGAAGCTGCCAGGCGGCGCGGCCTATGTGCCGTGCTACCGCGTAGTGAGCTGATCCCCAGCGTCTTCGGTGGTTGAACAGCGCCGCGCGTTCCCTGGGAGCGCGCGGCTTTTTCTTGCCCGGCATTTGCCTCCCGCGCCAGGCCGGCCCCTGGGCTTTGTGCTAGCTGAAACCCGGCAAAGGATGGCCGGGCTCCGGTAGGATGTGGCGCCAACCATCAAGGAGTGATTCATGCCAGCACCAGACAGTGAGACGTCCGCCCGTTGGGAAGCCTTCTACAAGACTTTCGAGGGTCGCCCACCTTCGCCCCTGTTGTGCCGCGCCCTGGCCTTGAACCTGCCCGACATGGACCACCCTCTGGCCATCGACCTGGGTTGCGGCTCGGGCATCGAGACCCGCTTGTTGCTGGAGCGCGGCTGGAGAGTGCTGGCCATCGACCAGGAAGCGAGCGCCATCGAGCGCCTCAAAGACCGCGCCGGAACCCTCGCCGAAGGTCGCCTACGTGCCGTCCAGGGACACTTCGAAACCCTCGATGAACTGGCGCCGGCCCAGCTGATTCACGCCGGACTGGCCTGGCCGTTCTGTCGCCCCGACGCCTTCGCCCGGTTCTGGCAGGTGCAAGTCGAGGCCTTGCAACCCGGCGCATTGCTGGTGGGCCAGCTGTTCGGTGAGCGGGACCAATGGGCCACGGCGCCAGACCTGACTTTTCACTCCCGCAGCGCCGCACAGGCACTGTGCGCCGGCCTGCACATCGAGCATTTCGAGGAAAGCGAAGGGCTGGGCAAGAGCCTGCGCGGTCCCAAGCACAACCACAGGTTCGACCTGATCCTGCGCAAACCCTGACGGACGCCACCAAGGCCGCCGCCCCCCCTTTCTCCTTCCCCTCCCCCCCATCCCCCGGACAACGCCGCTGCACACGGCGTTGCCACCTGCAAAACGCAGCGGGTTTGACAGCCTCATGGCCACGTGAAATAGTTTTCCAACATTATGGAACACAATTCCATTTTTTTATAAATACACCAAAAAAGGTCTGTCATCGTGAGCGAAGTTCCCGCCGCAACCCCCCCGCCCCTGGATTGTGACCTGCTGGTGATCGGCTCCGGAGCTGCCGGTCTGGCCTGTGCCGTGACCGCCGCCTGGCATGGGCTGAAGGTGGTAGTAGTGGAAAAGGATTCCACTTTCGGCGGTGCCAGTGCCTGGTCCGGTGGCTGGATGTGGGTGCCGGGCAATCCGCTGGCACGCCGCGCCGGCATCCATGAAAACCCGCAGCAACCGCGCACCTACCTCAGGCATGAACTGGGCGAAGGCTACGACGCCGGACGCATCGACGCCTTTCTTGATAACGGCCCACAAATGGTGGCCTTCTTCGAACAGCACACCGCCCTGCAGTTCGTCGACGGCAATGGCATTCCGGACATCCATGGCCAGGTGCCCGGGGCTGGCATCGAGGGTCATCAGGTGATCGCCGCGCCCTATGACGCCCGGGCCATCGGTCCCTTGCTGGCGCGCCTGCGCCGGACCCTGCGCGAGACCTCGTTCCTGGGCATGCCGATCATGGCCGGGGCCGACCTGGGCGCCTTTCTCAGCATGACGCGCTCGTTCAAGTCGCTGTTGCATGTGGGCAAGCGTTTTGTCCGCCATTTGCGGGACCTGGCGCTGCATGGTCGGGCCATGCACCTGGTGAACGGCGTGGCGCTGATCGGCCGGCTGGCGAAGTCGGCCCAGGACCTGGGAGTGAATCTGCTGGAGTCGTCGCCGGCCCGTTCGCTGCTACAGGACGAACAAGGGGTGCACGGCGCCCTGGTCGACACGCCTCAGGGGCCGCGGGAGATCCGTGCCCGTCGCGGCGTGGTCCTGGCGGCCGGCGGTTTTGCCCACGACCCGGTTCGACGCCAGGCGCTGTTTCCCCGGGCGCCTGGCCCCGACGAGCATCTGGCCTTGCCCCCCTTGAGCTGCTCGGGGGACGGCATTCGTCTCGGTGAAGCCGCCGGTGCCGTGCTGGCCACCGACCTTGCCAGCCCGGTGGCCTGGGCCCCGGTATCGCGGGTGCAACACGCCGACGGCAGCATCGGCCACTTTCCCCATATCATCGATCGGGCCAAGCCCGGGGTGATCGGGGTGCTGGCCAATGGCAAACGCTTCGTCAACGAGGCCGACGGTTACTACGACTACACCGCGGCCATGGTGGAAGCGGTTCCGGCCGGCGAGGAAGTGGCGTCCTGGCTGATCTGCGACCACCGCTTCCAGCGTCGTTACGGGCTGGGTTATGCCCGCCCCTTCCCCCTGCCCGTGGGCCATCTGGTACGCAACGGCTACCTGCAACGGGCCGACTCCATCCAGGAGCTGGCACGGCGTTGCGGCATCGACCCACAAGGCCTGGCCGCCACGGTACAAGCGTTCAACCAGCATGCCCGGCAGGGTCAGGACCCTGAGTTCGGTCGCGGTTCGACGCCCTACAACCGCAAGCAGGGTGACGCCCTGCACCCAGGGCCTAACCCCTGTGTGGCGCCTATCCAGCAAGGGCCGTTCTATGGGGTCAAAGTGCTGCCCGGCAGTTTCGGCACCTTTGCCGGGCTCAAGACCAGCCCCCAGGCCCAAGTACTGGATCAGGCCGGGGCGGTGATCCCGGGGCTGTATGCCGCGGGCACCGACATGGCCAGTGTCATGGGCGGTTTCTACCCGTCCGGGGGCATCAACCTGGGGCCGGCCATGACCTTCGGCTACATTGCCGGGCGCCATGCCGCAGGCGTCAGTGACTATGAGGTGATCCTCGAACCGGCCCTTGGCGCAGATTCCGGACAATGCGCGGCGATGCATTGACCTGGCGCCGCTGGTTCATGGGCTCCAGCCGGGGCCCTGCTCCACCAGAGGTTGCGAGGCCTGCAACTGCGCCTCGATCTGCCGCGCCAGGTAATACACCCCGGCCATGACCCCGTGCTCAGGGTCATGCAACTGCTTGAGCCAGGCCTGATCGAAGGCCACGCCCAGGTCGCGCCGGGTCTGCGCCTGCAGGTCCTCGCGCTCATTGTTCTGGACCAGGGCCCGCACGCCCGCCACCCCCACGGAAATCAGCGCTCCGGCCACCCGCCCCACCGCGGCGGCCACGGCACCGGCCACACCGCGACTGGCGAACTGGGCCTGAAGTTTCTCACTGGTGACCTGGGCCACCTGGGACACGCCCGGCGCCGCCTCCCCCTGATCGGTCGCCGGCCCGGCATGAATCTGCTGCAACAGCGGGGCATAGGCCGGCAGACGGGCCACCGGCTCTACCTGCAACAGTTGCTGCAGCGAAGCGCGTTGCCCGGCCTGGGGCCCAAGATCGATGGCGATGATCCGCGCCAGATGCTGATCCAATTGCGGCACGGGCAACTGGTGACGCGCAGTGCTGAGCTGCACCTGCTGACGCAGCAACTGCACATAGAACTCCATGGCCTCGCCAGTAATGCCATCGGCATCGATCTCCAGCGCCACTGGTGCCAGGACCCGCTGCTGATACTGTTCCTGCAGGTAACCGGCCAGGCGCCTGGAAGCCTGTGCGTCATCGCCCCGGTCGTTCAGGGAATACCAACCGACCTTGAGCGCCAGCCATTCCTGGGTCCAGTAGCCACTGAACCAGGGAATGAAGTGTTCGTCGGTCTGCTGATAGATCCGCGTGCGCCAATGCTCCATGGAGCCCTGGGCATAGACTTCAGCCTGCTGGGTGGCGGAGCGTGAGGCGTTCAGCAGCTCCACGTCCACTTGACGCCAGACGGCCGGACTGACCGGCGCCTGGGCGACGGGCTCGGCGACACGGCTGGCGCAGCCAGGAAGGAGCAGTACCAGCACCGCCAGCCCCAGGCTGAACAACCAGGACCTGGGGCGACAGCAACGCAGCGCCAGTGAGCACAAGGCAAGTCCCTCCCTGAAGGCAAGGCCAGGCCAGACTCGACTGTCCGGCCTGGCCTACTTGCAGTATAGGTAGCGCCACTGCGCCGCCCGGGGCGTTTTGCCAGGCGCTCGTGCAATCATCACCCACGACGCCTCCGGCATCGGTATATTGCCCGGGGCGCCTGCGCCACGGACCTGCCTCCCCCCTACAAGGAACCTTCATGCTCTACCGCATCGCCGCTGACAGCCTGGTGCTGTTTCACCTGTCATTCATCGTCTTCGTGCTGCTGGGAGGCCTGCTGGTGCTGCGCCATCCACGGCTGATGCTGCTGCACCTGCCCGCCGCGGCCTGGGGTGTGGCGGTGGAAGTCCTGCACCTGGAATGCCCGCTGACCCGCTGGGAAAACCTGTTGCGCCACGCCGCCGGCCAGGATGGCTACGGGGCCGGGTTCATCGAGCACTACCTGATCCCACTGATCTACCCCGCCGGGCTGACCCCGGGCATCCAGCTCTGGCTGGGCAGCCTGGTTCTAGTGATCAACCTCTCGGTCTACGGCTACCTGGCACGGCGCTGGAGCCGTACCCGCCACGCCTGAAGCCTCCCCCCCATGTGACCGCAGCGGCGAACCGGCCCGCACCTTGGCGTTCTAGGACGGATCGGCCTCGCAGGCCTGGGTCAGCGCCTGCCAGGTGGCCTGGTCGGCGGGGATCAGGTGCTCGATGCGCAATGACGCAACAGTGATGTCCTGGGGCATGCCAAAGGTGGTGAAGGTGGAAAGAAAACGCAGTTCCCCCGTGGGCCCGCGCACCCGGGTCAGCAGCAACGGCGTGGCCAGGCTTGCAGCACCCGCTACCTCGCCGGGGCACGGCAGGCTCGCCAGCAGCGCCGCCAGCCCTGGCTGTTGCGCCGCCTCCCGGGCCGCCCGCTGCCAAGCCACCTGACGGATCTCTTCGGCATTGATCAGGCAGTCACCAAAACCACCGGGCAGCAGCAGGCTCGCCAGCAGATTGAAACCTTGCTCCAGCGCCGCCGGCGGCAGTCCCAAAAGCCCGAACAAGGCCGTGGTGGCGCGATTGGCGGCCAGTACCTGCCAGCCGCTGTCGATGACAATGGCCGGCGCCGGGTTGTTGGCCTGGAGCAGGTGCATCAGCGCGGCGCGCACCGGCTCCAGGCCCGGATCGTCCAATGGCAAGGCGGCATAACGGGGGGCATAGCCGGCGGCAAGATACACCCGATTGCGTATTTCCAGTGGGGTATCCAGGGTGCTCAGCAAGCCATGCAGCAGCGCCGGGCTGGGCTGCGCCCGGCCCGTCTCGACGCAACTCAGGTGCCGTTGCGACATGCCCACCTGCAACGCCAGATCCAGCTGGCTCAAGCGCGCTTGGCGCCGCAGCTGGCGCAGTTGCGCGCCGACCGGCAGCGCTGGTGCGGGAACGCGTCCAAGGGGTTCAATCATCGGGTTCCATCATCCTTTGGGTGGGTTAGCCGTTGGCGGACAACTCAGCGAACAGGCTTGAAGAAGATCAGTTCGGGATCATCCTCGTCCAGGTTCTCGACCACCCCGCTGGGGCGGAATCCGGCCTTGGCCAGCAGCCCCTGGGCCGCCCGATTGGAACGGTTGGTGGAAGTGAACAGCTTGCTCGTCCGACAAGCCTTCTCGGCGGCGGCGAGCAGCCGTTGTGCCACCCCCTGACGCCGTTGCCCGGGCGCCACAACCACCAGGGAGACGAACCCCTGATCGAAAAAATCATGATTGAGCAGCACATAGCCGGCGATCCTGTCGCACGCCAGCTCAACCCACACCTGGCCCCACCCGACCGCCTCGCGAAGCGCCTGGCCCCGGCTGGCATGGGATTGTGCGTAGGCATCAAAGCCGAGCATGGCCGGCACATCGTCGGGCCGTGCTTCACGGATCACCCTCGAGGTGCCTGGCTCAGGAGCCTGTTCGCTGTCGCTCATTGCTACTCATTCCTTGAAGCTGATTGTTGTCCTGTGCCGCCCAGCTGAGCGCTTGTGCCCCACGCCTGTCTATGACCTGGGAGGTCATTGAGTGGCCCGGGGGTTGCCACTTAGCCTGTTCGCTCCCCGTAGTTCAAGGAGTTTAATGGTGAGAAAAACACTCTGGCGCCTATGCCTGGCCTTGTTCGCCGGCCATGAACTGGACGCCGTGGCCCAAGCCGAGTGGCGCCTGCTGTATGGCTTGCGCGACCTCGATCCGGCGCTGGGCCAGCAGTGGTTCATTGCGCTGCATGTACCGCTGTGCGTCGCACTGATGTGGCTGATCGGGCACCCGCGCCAGGCCATACAACGCACCAGCCGGCAACTGCTGGCCGCCTTTGCCGTGGTTCACGCCGGGCTGCACTTCAACCTTCAGCAGCACCCGCTGTACCTCTTCGACTCGCTGCTGTCGCAAACGCTGATCTTCGCCTGCGGTGCCACCGGCCTGCTCTACCTGATGCTGGACCTGGACCGGCAACGCTCCCCGTGCAACGACTGATCACCTCCCTGCTCAAGGAACCCACCATGCCCCGTCCCTACCTCGCGCTGCTGACCCTGCTGGCCTTCAGTGCCTACACCCTGTTCACCCTGCTCCAGGCACAGCAGTCGCTGCTGCAATTCGGCGTGCAACTGCTGTCGCAACCCGACACCGCGCAGGTGGTCATCGACCTGTACTTGATGGCGCTGCTGGCTGGACTGTGGATGCTGCAAGACGCCCGGGCCCGGGGCCGCTCGGCGCTGTCGGTGCTGCCCTACCTGCTGCTGACGGCAATCTTCGTCTCCATCGGCCCGTTGCTGTACATCGTGGTCAACGGCTTTGGCCGAGGCTCGCCCCGCAGCGCCTGAGCGGCAACGGCCTCAGATCAGCCGCTGGATCTGCTTGTGCCGCCAGACCAGCTTGAAGTAGCCGGTCTGCAGCACCAGCATGCTCAGGTAGGCCACCGGGAACGCCATCCATACTCCCTGCAGGCCGAAGTGCCCATCCAACAGATAGGCCATCGGCAGCTGCACCCCGAGGATGCAGAAAATCGAGATCGCCACCGGCATCAGCACCGTGCCGCTGGCGCGCATGATGCCGCCCACCACCGCCTGGAAGCCGAACACCAGGATGCTCCAGAGCATGATGTGCAGCAGGTGTTCGGCCTGCACCAGGGCTGCGGGGTCGATGATGAACAGCCCCAGCAGCCAGTGGGAAATCAGGTAGCCCAGCAGCACCAGGGCGCCGGTCAGGCACAGGTTGATCGCCAGGCCCGTGCGCAGGATCGGGGTGATGCGCTCCAGGCGCCCGGCGCCGATGGCCTGAGCCCCGAGGATCGACGCGGTGATGGCGATCGACAGCGCCGGAAACTGCACATAGTTGACGATCTGGGTCACCGCGCCATAAGCCGCCGTAGCCTGGGAACCGTGGCGGTTGACCAGGGCCAGGATCACCAGTTCGGAGAGCGAGATCACCACCATCTGCACCCCGGTGGGCAGGCCGATGCGCAGCACTTTGCCGAGGATCGTCCGGTCCAGCTTCATCGCCGCGAACAGCGCCCGATCCGGGGCCAGGGGATGGGCCCGGCCGCTCAGGCGCCAGACCAGGAAACCCATGGCCAGGATATTGCCCACCAGCCCGGCGAAGGCCGCGCTCTGGATGCCCATCGGCGGCAGACCCAACCAGCCACGAATCAGCGCCGGGGTCAGGAGCAGGCCCACCAGGGTCGACACGATCAGCGCCAGCAGCGGCGACAGGGTATCGCTGACGCCCCGCAGCAACTGGGTAAAGAGCACGAACACCAGCAGCAGCGGCATGATCAGCATCATCACCCGGGCGTAACCCACCGCGTCGTCCAGCACATCCAGGGGCGTGCCCAGGCCCTGCAACGCCGGCCGCGCAAACAGCATGCCCAGCACCGCCCCCAGCAACCCGATCAACGCGCCGAGCAACAGGGTGCTGCCGGCCACCGCCTTGACCGTGCCCAGCTCCCGGGCGCCCCAGGCCTGGCCAATTAGCACCGAGGCCCCCGCGCCCAGGCCGATCACCAGGGCAATGAAGAAGAACACGATGGGGAACATCCCCGACACCGCGGCCAACGCCTGGGTCCCCAGCATCTGACCGATGTAGATACCGTTGAGCGTGCCGGAGAACGACTGCAGAAAGTTCGACAGCACCATGGGCATGAGGAAGATCAGGTACACCTGCCAAAGCGGGCGCTGGGCGGGAATCGACATGGGGCAGGCAACCTCGGATCAAGAGGACGAAGGGCCGCGAAGCAGTCCGTGGCACGGGGCTCGCGTCGGTCCTGGAAGGTGCAGCAATGAAGGCCGCACGCGACGCTCCGGCAGCGCAGCGGCCCGAGGTTTATATCAGCGGTTGACGTCCACCACCACCCGCCCGCGGACCTTGCCGTCGAGCAGTTCGCGGGCGACGGTCAACGCCTCTTCCAGGCCCACTTCGCGGGTGATCCGCTGCAGGTGCTGCTGGTCCACCTCGGCAGCCAGGCGCTCCCAGGCATGCACCCGTTCGTGGTAGGGACGGGTCACGCTGTTGATCCCCAGCAAGCTCACTCCCCGCAGAATGAAGGGCGCCACCGAAGCCGGGAAATCCATGCCCTGAGCCAACCCGCAGGCAGCCACCAGACCATCGGCGGCGGTGCCGGCACAGACGTTGGCCAGGGTGTGACTGCCCACCGAATCGATGGCCGCCGCCCAGCGCTCCTTGGCCAGCGGGCGTCCCGGCTCGGACAGTTCGGCGCGCTCGATGATACGGCTGGCCCCCAGCGCCTTGAGGTAGTCGGCCTCTTCCGGCCGCCCGGTGGCGGCGATCACCGAGTAGCCCAGGCGCGACAGCAGGCTGATGGCAAAGCTGCCGACACCGCCGCTGGCACCGGTGACCAGCACTTCGCCGTGCTCGGGGGTCAGGCCGCTGCGTTCCAGGGCGATCAGGCACAGCATGGCGGTGTAGCCGGCAGTGCCGATGGCCATGGCCTGGCGCGCGCTGAAGGCTTCTGGCAGGTGGATCAGCCAGTCCCCCTGCAACCGGGCCTTCTGCGCCAGCCCGCCCCAATGGCTCTCGCCCACGCCCCAGCCATTGAGCAGCACCTGCTCCCCCGGGCGAAAGCGCGGATGGCTGCTGGCTTCGACGGTGCCTGCCAGGTCGATTCCGGGGACCATGGGAAACTGCCGCACCACCGGGCTTTTGCCAGTGATCGCCAGGCCGTCCTTGTAGTTCAGGGTGCTGTAGGCCACCCGCACCGTGACATCGCCTGCAGGCAGTTGCACCTCCTCCAGTTGGCTCAGATGGGCGCGATAACCTGCAGTGTCTTTGTCGATCACAATGGCCTTGAACATCACGGACTCCTGTTGGCAAGGGAGGCTGCAGCGCTGGCTGCAACGGCGTAGAACGCGAACGCGCCATCCTACGCAAGCCTTCGGAAGGCGTCCATGAACACCCCTGCCCGCCTCGGAATTGCTCCGGTGGCCGGGCCGGCGCTAACGGTCATTGATCGCCCCTCACCCCAGTCCCCGCCAGCGACGCTCGCAATGACCCGGGCCGCACCCAGCATCCCGTATAGCAACGTAGCCCAGCGCGACTGGCCTGCCAGAACGGCGATGCGGGGCGTATCGGGCGTGGCAAAAACGCAGCATGGAGCGTTACCATGCCGCGGCGTTTCTACCCTGACCGAACGGATTCTCGACCTTGTCTCACCTACTGGAAAAAGCCGCCGCACGCGGCGATCTCGCGGCCATCGAGCGCCTCCTTGATGCTGGCGCGGACCTTGAATGGCAGCACAAGGGCACCGGCCGCACGGCCCTGCTGGCCGCCACTATCGCCGGGCACCGGCCGGCCGTGGCGCTGCTGCTGGCACGCGGCGCGGATGTCCAGCAACCGTGCAAGGCCCTGGGCTACAGCCCCCTGGCCTGGGCCGCCAGCCAAGGTGATACCGCCATGGCCGAGTTGCTGATCGCCCATGGCGCAGCGCTCGAACACGCCAGCCCCGAACTGCAACGCACTGCCCTGATGAACGCCACCCAGGGCGGGCACGAGGCAATGCTGAGCTTGCTGCTCAAAGCCGGCGCCGATCCGCTGCGCCTGGACTTCCAGCAGCGCAATGCCTGGTCCCTGGCCGAAGAGAAGGGCCATACCCAGATCATGCAACAGCTGGCGCAGGCCGGTGCCGGAGCGCCGCCAGCGCCCGCAGCGGCCCCTTCCCTGCCCTGGCCGCCACTGGCAGCAGGCGATGACAACAGTGGCGATCCGGTCACCCAGGTGCGGGCCTATACCCTGGCGCTGGAGGCCTGGGAACAACGGGGCAATGCCCTGGGCCACGAGGCTGTCGACGCGGCCTTCTGGGCAGAACCGCAACAGCTCCTCGAACGTTTCTGCACCCTGCGGCCGCGGGCCTATCCCCGAGCCTCCTACGGTTACCCCACAACCTACTCCGAGGCCGACCAACTACTGGGCTGCCAGTTGCTCAAGCCCGCCGAGGCCGAAGTGCTGATGCGTGATCCAGCCTCCCGGGCGCTGTGCTACGAGCATCGTTTCCTGGTCAAACGGGTCGCGGGGCAATGGCGCATCGACAGCGTCAAGCGGCGCCTGGCCGGCACCCCGAAATGGACCAACGCGATTCTGTGACGCCCCTGCAACTTGCACGCCCCTCTCACCTTTCAGGACCTGCCCCCATGAAATACGACGACGCCTCCTGGCACTACGGCGGCGACTTTCCCGGCGACCTGCCCACCACGGCCGGAGCCACCCACATCGGCCTGTTCCTGGCCTGGATGCTGATCAACGACTTTGCCAGCGAGGAGCTGCTGGACGATGTCGAAGAGGAGATCGGCCAAGTCCGCGCCCGCACCCTCGATGGCCGCGAGTTCCTGTTGCGGATACTGGATGAAAAGCTCAGCGACGGCGATTTCAACGACGAAGGCAATGCCTTTGCCCTGGCCTACTACAAGGGGCGGGACAGCGGTCGGTTTTCCAGCGACTACGAACAGATCCTGGCCCCCGAGCCGGGCACCATCTACCGGGTGGAAAACAGCTGGAGCAACTACGACCGGCTGGCATCGGTGATGGACGAGCGACTTGCACACTGGCGCGCCACGGGGCGAGCGCAGTACATCGACTGAGCGCCGGACGCCGGCAATTGTGGTTAAATGCCGCCCCCGAAAATCGCCGGTTACCGTGATGACCCCTCAAGCCCTCGCCACCCTCAACCAGCACTTGCTAACCGCCCTGGCCACCGCGCCCACCGAAACCCGGCGCCTGTTCCATGGCCGCGGCCGCTGCTGGCCGGGGCTGGAGCAACTGACCGTGGACTGGCTGCAAGGGGTATTGCTGGTGTCCCTGTTCAAGGCGCCGGAGCCTGAACAACTCGCAGCCCTGAAGCTGCTGCTGGTGGAGCTGGGCAACTCCGCGCAATGGGCCGCCAGCGGCGCCCGCAGCCTGATGCTGCAACACCGCTACCTGCCCGACAGCCATGGCGAATGGCTGCTGGGCCAGCCGGTGGAGTCCTGCACCATCACCGAGGAAGGCCTGCGCTACCAGGTGGACCTGGGCAGCAAGCAGAACAACGGGCTGTTCCTCGACATGCGCTACGGGCGCAACTGGGTGCGGGCCCATGCCCGGGGCCAGAACGTGCTCAACCTGTTCGCCTACACCTGCGGCTTCTCGGTAGCAGCGATCGCTGGCGGTGCCGAGCGAGTGGTCAACCTCGACATGTCCCGAGCGGCCCTGAGCCGTGGCCGCGACAACCACCGGCTCAATGGCCACGACACCAGCCGGGTGAGCTTTCTCGGCCATGACCTGTTCAAGTCCTGGAGCAAGGTCAAGCAAGGTGGCCCTTACGACCTGGTGATCATTGATCCGCCATCGTTCCAGAAAGGCAGCTTTGTCCTGGGCAAGGACTATGCCCGGGTCCTGCGGCGCTTGCCGGAGTTGCTGACAGCCAACGGCTGCGTGCTGGCCTGTATGAACGACCCGGCGTTTACCGTGGAGTTTCTGCTGGAGGGCATGGCCGAGGCAGCGCCGGGGTTGCGTTTTGAACAGCGACTGGAGAACCCGCCAGAGTTTCCCGATGCCGATCCGCAGTGTGGGCTCAAGGCGCTGGTGTTTCGTCAGGGGGAATAGAGGGGCCATCGCTGCTGGGAAGGGGCCGGAAGATCAAGATCAAAAGCCAAGGTGCGCAGGCCGGCTCTTTGTAGCCGCTGCCGAAGGCTGCGAAACCAGGCGACGCGATATGCCAGGAATATCGGGGAAGCAGGTTTAGCGTCTCCTGCGGAGCCGGTCGCAGCCTGCGGCAGCGGCTACATGTAACGCGAACGGCAATAAAACAGGCCGGCCGGCAGGCCGCCGTCAGATTTTGATCTTGCTCTGGCTTTTGATCTTGATCTTGATCTGAGCGCCCCGTTAACCACGATGGCCGAACGCAGGCATTGAGCCGTGGGTAACCCGGCAGGGATGCCGGGTTAGCCGCCACCCGGCCATGGATGGCCGGTGGCGGCGGCCCACGGGTCAATGCCTTCGTTCGGGCATGCCGAGCCTAAGCGAGGCACCGAGTGGAGGGGCAGGAGCCTTTGGTTACTTTGGGCTCTTTCCAAAGTGACTCGCCGTAAGGGCGAAACCCTAAGCCGCCGCACCCGCAGCAACGGATATGCCCCCCAAAAAAACCCCAAAGCCCCCGCCCCGCCTCACAACCCCATCCGATACTCAATAACCCCCGGCTTCTGCGCCACCCAGTCATACAACCTCTGCGCACGCTTGTTGCTCTCCTGCGTATGCCAATACAACCGCCCACACCGCTGTTCCCGGGCAAAGGCCTGCACCCACTCGATCAACAATTTCCCCGCACCGCTGCCCCGCACCGTGGGGGCGACATACAGATCCTCCAGATAACAGAAGTCGGTTACCGCCCAGGTCGAACGGTGCAACACCGAGTTGACGAAACCGATCAGCTCATCACCCTGCACCGCCACCGCTGAAAACACCGGCTCTTGCGGATCGCAGAAACGCTCGAAGGCAACCACACTGACCTGCTCATCCAGCGTCACCTGATAGAAGTCCTGATACGCCAGCCACAACTGCAACCACTGCTGATAATCGCCAGGCTGAATCGGCCGTATCGTCACTGCGTGTTGTTGATCACTCATTGCACTCTCCTGTTGAAAACCCACTCCAGACGGCAACCCCTGGATGGTGAGGAGCGCCAGCTTATGGCTTGAATGGAGGGTTTTATCAGTCCATTTCAATCGCAAAGAGCAGACCACTTTTGCCACCGCTCGCGAACCTCGCACCTCGGACTGCTAATGGGCCCCACAGTGAATCCCACCCGCTTTCTACGCGAACAGAACGTGGACGACCCGAAGCTTCTGTGAGCGATTGCAAGGAGTGCCTGAGGACTCGGAGCCTTAGTCCCAACTGCCGGCGATAGCGCTGAGCTGTGGGTTTTTCTTGACAGCAAAAATTCCCAGCGGCTATTGTCTGACAACCTGACTACCAAGGTTTCTCCATGCTTGAACTCCAGCGTCCCGACTCTCTCGTTGTGCGTGTGGTCAATGCGATCCGTACCGAGATCGACTCCGGCCGCCTGGCTCCCGAGTCGCGCCTGCCCACTGAGCAGCAACTGGCCGAGCAGCTGAATGTCAGCCGCTCGGTGGTGCGCGAAGCCATTGCCCAGCTCAAGGCCGATGGCGTGCTGATCGCCCGGCGCGGCCTGGGGTCGTACATTTCCAAGACCCCTGCCGGCACGGTGTTCCGCTTCCCCCAGGCCGATGGCCGCCTGCCGGATCTGGCGCAGATGTTCGAGATGCGCCTGTGGATCGAAACCCAGGCTGCGTCGATTGCCGCCCAACGCCGCGATGCCGCCGATCTGCAGCGCATGCAGCAAGCCCTGCAGGAAATGCACGACAAGCGCAGCGATTTCGAAGCCGCGGGGTTGGCTGACGTAGAGTTTCACCGGGCCATCGCCGAGGCCAGCAAGAACGACTATTTCGTGGCCTTCCATGATTTTCTGCGCAGCCAGCTAACCAGCGCCCGCAAGGCCGCCTGGGAAAACTCGGCGCGGCGCCAGGTCGGCGGTTCCGCCGATGCCACCCAGGAACACCAGGCGCTGTACCAGGCCATTGCCGCCGGTGATCGCCAGGCCGCCGCCGCTTGTGCCGATGCTCACTTGCGTGCCGCGGCCAAGCGCCTGGGCCTGGAGCTGCCAACCCTCGACTGACACCTGCAACACGCTTCAAGCCGCAAGCGCTAGCCTGCGGTTTTTTATCGGAACACTTAGTCTGACAACCTGATAACCAGACTTGAAACCGTTTGATCCAAGGTACCCAGAACCATGATTTATGACTTTTGCATCATCGGCGGCGGCATCGTCGGACTGGCCACGGCCATGGAGATCCTCAAGCGCCAGCCGGGCGCCTCGCTGGTGATCCTGGAAAAGGAAAATGTCCTGGCCCGGCACCAGACCGGCCATAACAGTGGGGTGATCCACGCCGGTATCTACTATGCGCCGGGCAGCCTCAAGGCCGACCTGTGCAAGCGCGGTGCCGAGGCCACCAAGCAGTTCTGCAGCGAGCACGGAATCAAGTTCGAGGTCTGCGGCAAGGTGCTGGTAGCGTCCAACGCCCTGGAAGTGCAGCGCATGGAAGCCCTGTACCAGCGCTCACAACAGAACGGCCTGAAGGTGGAGCGCCTGGACGCCGAGCAACTGCGTGAGCGTGAGCCGAACATCGTCGGCCTCGGCGGGCTGTTCCTCGACGCCACCGGCATCGTCGACTACCGCGAAGTCTGCGAAACCATGGCCCGAGTGATCCGCCGCGACGGCGGTGAAATCTGCCTCAGCCAGACCGTGACCGCGATCCAGGAAAACGCCGACAGCGTCACGGTCAACAGCCATGGCGGCAGCTGGCAGGCGAAGAAACTGGTGGTCTGTGCCGGCCTGCAATCGGATCGCCTGGCGACCCTGGCCGGGGTGAAGATCGACCACCAGATCATCCCCTTCCGTGGCGAGTACTTCCGCCTGCCGGCCTCGAAGAACAACATCGTCAATCACCTGATCTACCCGATCCCCGACCCGGAGTTGCCATTCCTCGGCGTGCACCTGACTCGCATGATCGACGGCAGCGTCACCGTCGGCCCCAATGCGGTGCTGGGCCTGGGCCGGGAGAACTACAAGAAGTTCTCCATCAACTGGCGCGACGTGGCGCAGTACGCCAGCTTCCCAGGTTTCTGGAAAACCATCTGGCAGAACCTGGGTTCCGGCACCACGGAGATGAAGAACTCGCTGTTCAAGTCCGGCTATCTGGAGCAGTGCCGCAAGTACTGCCCGTCCCTGGAAGTCTCCGACCTGCTGCCCTACGAGGCGGGGATTCGTGCCCAGGCGGTGATGCGTGACGGCAGCCTGGTGCACGACTTCCTGTTCGCCCAGACCCCACGCATGTTGCACGTATGCAACGCGCCCTCGCCCGCCGCCACGTCGGCGATTCCCATTGGTTCGATGATCGCTGACAAGATTTTCCAGGCCGACTGAAACACAGACGTGGCACGCCTTTTTGCACAGCGCCGCAGCGCTGTCTGCGGAGCCCCGTGCCGCCGAAATACCCCTCGGCAGTCCCTTTGGGGCACACCGAGCAAGACCCGCGTCAACTCGACAATAAATACAATGATTCATGAGGAAGTACGGAAATGAGCGCAGTTGAAACCAGCAGTACTGCAGCGGAAACCCCACAACAAACCCAGAAACGCCTGCGCAAGGTCGCGGCGGCCACCATCTTCGGCTCGATGCTGGAGTGGTACGACTTCTACCTCTACGCCACCATGGCTGCCATCGTCTTCTCGAAGATCTTCTTCGATAACAGCAACCCGAAAAGCGCCACGCTGATGGCCTTCTCCACCTTTGCCATCGGCTTTATCGCCCGTCCTTTCGGCGGCATCCTGTTCGGCTACCTGGGGGACAAGTTCGGCCGCAAGCAGGTGCTGGTGCTGACCTTCTGCCTGATGGGCGTGTGCACCGCACTGATCGGCCTGATTCCCAGCTACGCCTCCATCGGCATCTGGGCACCGATCCTGCTGGTGGCGATCCGCATCATCCAGGGCCTGGGGGCCGGCGCCGAACTCTCCGGCGCGGCGGTCACCTCCTATGAACACGCCAGCGAAGGCAAACGCGGCAGCCAAGGTGCCTGGCCGGCGCTGGGGCTGAACCTGGGCCTGCTGCTGTCGTCGCTGACCATTTACCTGTTGACCATCAACGGCAACGACTTCCTGCTGGCCGGCGGCTGGCGCATTCCCTTCGTGTGCAGCATCGTCCTGGTGGCGGTCGGCCTGTGGGTGCGCAACAGCATTCCGGAAACCCCGGAGTTCAAGGAACTGAGCAAGGAAAGCCAGAAGGCCAAGCCCTCGCCCCTCAAGGCACTGTTCAAGAACGACCTCAAGGGCCTGGCGGTGGTGTTCTTCGTCGCCATTGGCTACAACGCCCTGAGCTACATCTTCAAGACCTTTTCCCTGGCCTACCTGACCCAGTACAAGAACGTCGATGTGCACGTCACTTCGCTGTCGGTGACCATCGCCAGCCTGATCGCCATCGTCGCCGTGCCCTTCTTCGGCTGGCTCTGCGACAAGTGGAGCAGCAAGACCGTGCTGATTCTGGGCGGGGTGTTCTCGCTGCTGTTCGCCTACCCGTTCCTGGCCCTGCTCAATACCGGCGAGAGCCTGATGATCTACATCGCCATCGGCGTCGGCACCGGCATCCTGGCACCGATGATGTTCGCGCCTCAGGGTTCGTTCCTCAGCCGCCAGTTCCCCACCGCAACCCGCTCCTCGGGCTTCGGCACCGGGCGCGAGATCGGCACCGCCATTGCCGGCGGCCTGGCGCCACTGGGCGCCCTATCCCTGGTGACCGCCTCGGCCACTCACTCCACCGACGGCGTGGTGATCATTCTCGCGGTGTCCGCCGTGCTGGTGATGGTGTTTGCGCTCTTCGACCAGGGGCGCAAGCACTCGGCGTTCAAGAACTAACAACCCGTTGAGCCGCCCACAGGTCGCCCTGGGACGGCTCAGGCCAGCAGCACCTCGATCCCCAGCTGGCGATAACCTTCGATATCCACCTCTGGCACTTCCTGCTCGGTCACCAGCCGCTGCAGGCGGTTGCACGGTGCGACCACAAAGGGCTCCATGGCGCCGAGTTTGTCGGCGGTGGTCACGGCGATGACTTCGGCGGCGCTGTCGAACATCGCCTGCTTGATCGGCACTTCATCGAAATGCAGGGAGCTGATGCCGATCTCCGGATGAATCGCACAGACCCCGGTGAACATCAGGTCGGCCTTGATCCCCTGGATCATCCGCAGTGCTTCATGGCCGCTGGCGGACAGGGTTGCCGGATTGAGCTGGCCGCCCACGAGAATCACCTTGACCCCGGGGTATTCGGCCAGGGCCACGGCAATCATTGGCGAAGCGGTGACTGCGGTCAGGCGGATATCGGCCGGCAGGGACTGGGCGATATGCAAGGTGGTGGAACCGGAATCGAACAGCACCGTCTGGCCGTCCCGCACCCATTGCACGGCAAACTGCGCCAGACGCAGTTTCGCCTCGTTGGTTTCGCCGACCCGAGTGAAGTAGTCCTTGCCGCTGTCCTTGGGTCGCGGCAGCGCACCGCCATGCACCCGCTGCACCAGGCCATTGGCATCCAGCTCGGCGAGGTCGCGGCGGATGGTGTCTTCTGAAACCGCGAAGTGCCGGCTCAGCTCAGCGGCCATGACCTTGCCGTCGCGCTCCAGCAGCAGAAGGATCTTTTGTCGACGCAGGGAGGGCAGCTCGGCTGCCGGGTGCAGGTTTTGCATGTTCTTGCCCGTTTTTGCGTGTTTTCGCGAGATTAGCCAAGCCCTCTCGCGAAAACAAGCAGGCGCGCTCAGGAGATCAATTGTGGGGGCCGTACGTTGTACAGCGCCGCCTCACCCAGGCGCTCGCGCACCAGGGCCTGGGCCTGCCGGGTCATCTGGTCCAGATGCCGGTCGCGCTTCTTCTCCGCTTCCAGCATGGCCTTGCGCCCGTGCTGGGCCAGCAGGTAGCTGTGAATCTGCCGCACTTCCACCGATTGGTAGATCGGCGCCACGTCCAATACCGCCAGCAAGCCATCGCTGCCATGGTCTCGGGTATTCATCAGCACTTGCGGACCGCGGGCGCCCAGCAGCTGAAAGCCCAGGGCCTCGAAACACTCCACTTTGGCCACCTGACAGGCCAGCTCGGCATGGGGATAGCGAGCACGCAGCGCCTCCAGCATCTGCCGGGCAATGCCCTGGCGCCGATGGTTTTGCCGCACCGCCATATAGGCCACGGCACAGGCCTGGGGATCGTCCTTGAGCGGCAGGTACAGGGTGAAGCCCAGCACCTGCTCAGGGTCCTGAGTGTCGGTGGCCACCACCAGCTCTACCGCGATCCCCCGGGAACCGTCCATGGCCTGCAGGTACAGGTGCACTTCGTAGCCGACGCCGTACTGGTACAGGTTGTACAGCGGGTTGCTCGGGGCAATGGCCACCGCGCTGATGTCGGTGATGTAGTCCACGACCATTTGCTGGATCTGGCTCTGGATGGCTTCGGGCGGCGGGGCTTGGAACAGGGTGATGCTGGACATCGAGGCAGTGACTCCGAGGGTTGAGGCGTGCCCGCAACGGCGGGCGCGGCAATCATACCGCGTCACGGCAAGGCACAGGCAGCCAACAAGATGCTCGAGTCGGGCTCAAGCCTCGCTGAGAAAGATACGGAGGTGCTGTTTCAGAGGTACCAGCAAGGCCGGCCGGTTGCGACGACATCAGGGATATCGCCGCAACCCATGCAAGATACGGCTGCACGGTGGCAGCCGCTGTGCCCCATCCGACGAACGCGGACGGGGCCGAGGCTTACAGCGCCATGTCGGCCGCTGGGTTGCTCTCTGGCTTGGCCATGCTGGCCGGAGCCTGAGGTGCAGCGCCCTTGACCGCTGGTGGCGGGGTCAGTTGCAGCACTTCGGCGGTGTAGGCCCATTCTTTGGCCACACGCTCAGGGCTGTCGTTCAGGGCAGTGCCGTAGCTCGGTACGATCTGGTGCAGTTTTTCCTGCCAGGCCGGGGTCGCTACTTTGTCCTTGAACACCTTCTGCAGCACGCTGAGCATGATCGGCGCGGCGGTCGAGGCACCTGGGGAGGCGCCCAGCAGGCCGGCGATGCTGCCGTCCTGGGAAGCGACGATCTCGGTGCCCAGTTTCAGCACGCCGCCCTTCTCTTCGTCACGCTTGATGATCTGCACGCGCTGACCGGCCTGCCACAGGCGCCAGTCTTCTTGCTTGGCGTTGGGGAAGTATTCCTTCAGGGCGTTGAAGCGATCGTCATCCGACAGCATCAGTTGGCCGGCCAGGTATTCCACCAACGGGTACTGTTCGATACCGACTTTGGTCATCGGCCAGAAGTTGTGGGTGGTGGTGCTGGTCAGCAGGTCGAAGTACGAACCTTCCTTGAGGAACTTGGTGGAGAAGGTAGCGAATGGGCCAAACAGGATGACCCGCTTGCCGTCCAGCACGCGAGTGTCCAGGTGCGGAACCGACATCGGCGGAGCGCCCACCGAAGCCTTGCCATAGGCCTTGGCCAGATGCTGCTCGGCAACGCTGGCGTTCTCGGTCACCAGGAACGAGCCACCCACCGGGAAGCCGGCGTATTCGTTGGCCTCGGGAATGCCCGACTTCTGCAGCAGGTGCAGGGCACCGCCGCCGGCGCCGATGAACACGAACTTGGCGTCGGTTTCGGTTTTCGAACCGTCTTTGAGGTTCTTGTAGGTCACGCGCCACGAACCGTCTTCATTGCGCTCGATGTCCTGCACTTCGCTGGACAGCTTGAGGGCAAAGTTCGGCTGGGCTTGCAGGTGCGCGACGAACTGGCGAGTGATCTCGCCGAAGTTGACGTCGGTGCCGATCGGGCTCCAGGTCGCAGCGATCTTCTGCGCCGGATCACGACCTTCCATCATCAGTGGCACCCACTTCTTGATCTGCTCGGCGTCTTCGGAGTACTGCATGCCGCTGAACAGCGGGCTGGCCTGCAGGGCCTCGTAGCGAGCCTTGAGGAACTTGATGTTGTCATCGCCCCAGACAAAGCTCATGTGCGGCGTGGAGTTGATGAACGAACGCGGGTTCTTCAGCACACCGTTCTTGACCTGCCACGACCAGAACTGGCGGGAAATCTGGAACGCTTCGTTGATCTCGATGGCCTTGGCGATCTCGATCTTGCCGTCCTTGCCTTCCGGGGTGTAGTTCAGCTCAGCCAGGGCGGAGTGACCGGTACCGGCGTTGTTCCAGCCGTTGGAGCTTTCTTCAGCCACGCCATCCAGGCGCTCGACCATCTCCATGGACCAATCGGGCTGCAGCTCATTGAGCCAGACCCCGAGGGTCGAACTCATGATGCCGCCACCGATCAGCAGCACATCCACTTTCTTCGGCTCAGCCGCGTGCGCGGACGTGAGGCCTATCGACATCGCCAGCCCGATCAGGGCCGTGTTCACTTTCTTCAACATTCTGTAGTACCTACGATAGAACGCCATCCGCCGCCCCATCCTCGATCCTGCGAACTCAGTGCATTGCGAAACAGGCATTTCGCAGGTCCTGGATGAACGCATTCAAAAGAACTGGAGGGTGGGCACACAAGGCCGACGAGACTGGCTCGACCTCAGTTTTATATCGCTCCGGCGCTGACTTCTTGTCGTTTTTGGCTTCAGCTACTTGAGTGACACTTGTTTCTCAGGACACGTCACGGGACGTAGACCAACGGGCAATAACGCCCCACTCCTTTCACCGACACCGGACTCGATTCGACGCACAACACTGACACCCGTCTACACGGGGCCAGCAGGACAAAGAAGGGTCGGGGTCAACCAAAGGAGGTAGACGAACACTGCCTGACATTGCATTCGGCGAGTTTGCCCAGACACTCCCACGCGCTTGCAAGGACCCGAACAGGCCACTTGAAGCAAAGCATAGGGGAGGTATTTCTGCACAAACGATGAACCGATTCAGCGCAAGAATATCATTACGGCATCAGCCTGTCTTGGCCGGAGCGGCTGCCCTGGCCCTCGAAAAAACCGCGACGCACCAGGGTCTGTACGAAAGCTGCCGAGCAAAGATTAGGCAAGGCAAAAACAGGCGAGGAAGCGGAGTGTAGGGGCCTACATGAGCATTCCGAGCCTGTTTTTAACGCAGCATGATCGAAGCGCAGGTAGTTTTCGTACAGAGCCTACGACACTCGCCACAATCAATGCGTCACAAAGACGCTGGCCGGTCACTACGCCTCGGCACTGCACTGAGCCTTGGCGGTCAGCAATGGCACAGGCATCATGACCAGCTGCAAGACCTGCCAGACCATCGTCAAGGACAAGAAGAACAACCATGCACGAGACTTCCCTGCAAGACACCACCGCCCCCGAGGGCGTCTGTTTCGGCTGCGGCAGCAGCAACCACCACGGCCTGCAGATCAAGAGCCACTGGCATGAAGACGGCGTGCATGTGATCGCCGAGCACCTGCCGCAATCCCAGTACTGCGGCTGGCCGGACCTGGTCTACGGCGGCCTGATCGCCATGCTGGTGGACTGCCACTCCAACTGGACCGCCATGGCCTACCACTACCGTAACGAACAACGGGAACCGGGCAGCCTGCCGCGCATCGACTGCGTCACCGGCAACCTGGGCATCAAGTTCATCAAGCCCACGCCCATGGGCGTACCCCTGACCCTGCGGGCCAAGGTCGAGGGCGACGTGGGGCGCAAGAGCCGGGTGATCTGTGAGGTGTATGCCGGTGATGTACTGACCGCCATTGGCGATTCGGTATTTGTTCGGGTCGATACCGGACAGCTGGCCGCCGCCGCTCATGGACGTGGTGCCTGAGTATGGACATTCAGGAAATACAGCTGCACTTGGCCAAGCCAGCCGTGAAGTTCAGTGCCGGCGGCTTTCGTCCGACTCACAGCGATGAGGAAAGCTGGCTGGGCAGAGTCTTTCTGTTTCGCGAAGACGAAGAGTTGCCGCGCAACCGCGCCGGTGAAACCCTGCTGCCCTTTGCCCAGCTCTATCTCCCTAGCCTGCCCTTTCACA
The DNA here is from genome assembly GCF_018390395.1 of Pseudomonas sp. RC4D1. NCBI lineage: Bacteria > Pseudomonadati > Pseudomonadota > Gammaproteobacteria > Pseudomonadales > Pseudomonadaceae > Pseudomonas > Pseudomonas sp. RC4D1. Next base: position 347,877 of record NZ_JAHBAW010000003.1, on the reverse strand, counting down.
GCCCGCTGCTAAAAGGCGTGCGGGTGCTGAGCGTGTTTGTCGCCAACCCCTTTCCCGAACCCCTGGAGCCCATGGGCGAACGCTGGCTGATCCGCGAATACCGCGACGACGAGGTGCTGGTGCGCAAGGAACTGGCCGCTCCCGGAGCCTTCCTCAAACCCATGCCGATCAAAGCCGAAGCCGTGGCCGAGGACTTTCCGCTGTGGGACGGTGGCGGCATCCCCGATGAGGTGGAGCAGGCCATTCTCGACCTGGAACGCAGCGGCCGGATCGAGTGTTACTACGACCTGATCAGCCACTGCTATGAACACAAGCTGGGGGGCTATCCGTCCTACTGCCAATCAGGGATCGATGTCGGAGACGGTTTCGAATTCGTGATGCAGATTGCCTCCGACGCCAAGATCGGACTCAACGTGGTGGACGGCGGCAAGTTGATGTTCTGGAAGCATCGCGACACGGGGGAATGGGCGCTGTACTTCGACTTCTATTGAGACCGGCCGGTGAATAGCGATTTCATCTTCCCACGGATGAAAAGCCCGGGCGCCGGGTGCATCATGAGCGCTGTCATTTTTCGGGAGACCTTCATGCCCCTGCGTCCATTGCTCTTGCCCGCCGCCGCTCTGGTGCTGGGCCTGCTGGGCTCAGCCAGCGCCATGGCCGATGATCGGTCGCAGTTGATCGAATCGATCAACGCCTACCGCAGCCAGCCGCAACGTTGCGCCAACCAGGCCTCCTCGGAGCTGCCGCCGTTGGCCAGCGATCCGCGCCTGATCCTGCCCGTGGACAACGTCGGTGACCTGCAACAGGCCCTGGCACGGGCGGCCTATCCCATGGTCAATGTGCAGGCCATCAGCCTCTCCGGCCCCCGGGATGCCCAGGCGGCGATGCAGGCCGTGCGCGAGAGCTTCTGCCAGGTGGTGCTGGACCCGCAGTTCGTCGATATCGGCGTCAATCGCCAGGCCAACCAGTGGCGCATCGTCCTCGCCCGGCCATTGCTGGCCGCCCGCCTCGGGGATTGGCAAGCCGAGGGCCAGCAACTGCTGGCACAGATCAACAGCGCCCGCAGCCAGCCCCGGCAATGCGGCGGCCAGAGCTTTGCCGCCAGCGCACCGCTGGCCTGGAACGCCACCCTGGGCAGCACCGCCGAAGCACACAGCCGGGCCATGGCCAACCAGAACTATTTCGATCACAAGGACCATGACGGCCGCACCCCGGGTGATCGCGCCGAACTGGCCGGTTATGCCGGGCAACAAGTGGGCGAGAACATCGCCGCCGGCCAGGACAGCGCGCGCAAGGTGCTGGACGGCTGGCTGGCCAGCCCCGGGCACTGCGCCAACCTGATGAACCCGGCCTACCGCGAGCTGGGTGCAGCTTATGCAGTGGACCCGAAAAGCGATGCGGGCATCTACTGGACTGCAATGTTCGGCGCGCCTTGAGGCGCCGGCTTCAGACAGGGCCTGCCGACCACAGTGGCCGGCCAGTCCCCGTCAGGGTTCGAGCCCGGCCATGAACGCAAACGCCCCGATCAACCGGGGCGTTTTTTTTCAGCCAATGGCGACCTTACTGGTTGGTCGCCACCTGCCCAGCATCACCCTGGCTCACCAGCGCCTTGAGGGATGCGTCGAACTGCTTCAGCGCATTGACCTGCAGCTCGGTCTGCTGGTTGATCTGCGCGGCAATTTCCGGTGCCGCCTTGCCCCGGACCCAGACCGAAGGCAGCTCCTTGGCCTGGATGCCTTCGGCCTTGCCGATGTATTGCAGGTTGGCGTCATAGAACTTGGCGATGAACCGCGCCTCCACCTTGCGGTTGGCCTTGGTCACCAGTTGGTTGTAGGTATCGAGCATGACCACCACGTCAGGCCGGGCCTGGACCACGGCATCGAGGCTGTCATACAGGGTCACGGTACCAAAGTGTTTCTGCAACGACGCCGTCAACCAGTTGATCGCCCGTTGCGGGTCGGAGCTGTCGACAAAGGCGGCACTGATGCGCGGGTCGAGCCCGGCATTTTTCGCCCCGTTCAGCGCCACCGAGTGGTAGTGCTCCAGGTACTCCAGGGTATTGAGGGTGTTTTCGCTGTACAGCAGCCCTACCGACTGGGCGTGCCGCAGATCGGCGCTGCTGTCGGCCATGGGCAAGAAGTGGCAGGACATGTCATCGGCGGCGAAAGCTGTCGCAGAAGCACCGGTTCCCGCGATCAAGACAACCACAAGGGTCAATAGAGTCGAGATTCTCATCGGGTGTTTCCTTCTGCAGCCAGCACGGTGTAAGCGCCATCTTCCTCCTTTGCTGGAAAAACGGAACCTGCACTTTTTGATGATAACTATCGATTGCAGCAATGGTTGACAATAGGCACCGATACGCCTGCGAAGGTGCAACCTCGATCACCCGCCACGACCTGCAAGACCCTCATTTTCTGGCATACAGCTGGCCACCGCCGCTATAGAATCAAGCCCCCTTTTTCTGCAACACGAGTCCGAACCATGGATGCTCACTCGATATTGACCTACACCCTGGTGGCGGCAATCGCCATCGCCAGCCCCGGCCCTGCCACCCTGGTGGCGCTGCACAACAGTGTGGCCTACGGTGCCAAGTCGACCCTGTGGTCGTCACTGGGCAATATCAGCGGGCTGTTCTGCATGTCTGCCGCGGCCATGCTCGGCCTGGGTGCGCTGATCGCCAGTTCCGAGTGGGTCTTCAACGCGGTGAAAATCGTCGGCGCCGGCTATCTGTTCTACCTCGGTGCCAAGCAGCTGTTCAGTAAAAGCCAGCTACTGAGCGCCAGCAGCGCCGACAACGGCAAGCTCGCGCCCCCGCCGCGTCTGAAGTTGTTCAAGTCGGCCTTCCTGACCGCCGCCACCAACCCCAAGGCGACGATCTTCTTCACCGCGCTGTTCCCGCAGTTCATCGACCAGCACGCCGCGCTGCTGCCGCAGTTCTTCATCCTGACCCTGATCTTCATGGCCCTGTCGCTGATCTCCCTCAGCGTCTATGCGCTGCTCGCTTCCCGGGCCAAGGGCGTGCTGACCCGCCCGGCGCTGTCCAAGTGGGTCAATCGCGTGGTGGGTTCGACCTTCATCTTCTTCGGCACCACCATCCTGGCGATGCGTCGGCAAACGGTCTGATCAGGCACCTGACCGGGCACCTGATCTGCCTTGCGGGGGGTGAAGCGGCCTTCAACCCTTCTTTTTCTGCAAGGCCTTGAGCCGCGCACTGGCCCGCTGCACGGCGGCCATCTTTTCCGGGCGCTTCATGCGCTTCCATTTGCGGATGTCGTCCTTGGTCCGTCCGCAACTCACGCACAGGTCGCCGCTGAGCTGGCACAGGGCGATGCAGGGGTTGTCGATTTCCTTGGCCATGGCTCAACCCCGCCCCGGACGCAGGCGCTTGAGGCGTTGCGCCCAATCACCGGCGTTGACCCTGCGGCACTGTTCTTCGCTGTCGAAGAACACATGGGCGGCCAATGAGTCCAGGCACACCTGGGCCTCGTTCAACGCTCGGGCCGTCAACTCGATCATCAGTGGGCCCTGGCCCGCGGCCAGAGCGCGCTCCTTGTGCGCCTGGGTGTCGAAGACCCAGACCACCACCAGGCTGGCGGGAAAGGCCGCGTAATCCGCCTCGTGGGTCAGCCAGGCAAAACCCTCGATCTGCGCCTTGGCGCTTTCGCAAGCCTCGGTCAGGGTGACGGCCAGCAGACGCTCCATGGCGGCCTGCTGGCGTTTGTTCAATGGCATGACGACCCTCGAGAGGCAAAAAAGGCCGCACACGATACCTCAAGCTTCTCTCTCGGGACGCATCTTTGCGTCTAGGCTTGTGCCCTCCTTCATACCTTCAAGGAAGACAGGTCATGTCACGACCCTCTCTCACCCTGCTCCTGGCCGCCATCCAGCTCGCCTGCGGCAGCGCCATGGCCGCCACGGGCGCCCCGGTGGCCGACGCCATCTGGTTCAACGGCCCGATCATCACCCTCGACGACAAACACCCCAATGCCCAGGCCGTGGCGGTGAAGGACGGCAAGATCCTCGCCGTGGGCGAGCGCAAACAGGTACTGCAGAATCAAGGTCCGACCACGCAGATGATCGACCTCAAGGGCACCACCCTGCTGCCGGGCTTCATCGACCCCCACGGCCATGTATCGATGGTGGGTTTCCAGGCCGCCAGCGCCAACCTGCTGCCACCGCCGGACGGCACCAACGACACCCTCCCCAAGCTTCAGGAAACCCTGCGCAACTTCGAGCAGCAGTCACCGATCCCCAAGCAGTTCGGCGTGCTGTTCGGTTTTGGCTATGACGACTCCCAACTCCAGGAACAGCGGCACCCGACCAAGGACGACCTGGATGCCGTGTCCAGGGACGTGCCCATTGCCATCGTCCACCAGTCTTCGCACCTGGGGGTGCTCAACAGCAAGGCCCTGGAACTGGCGAAGATCGACGCCTCGACCCCCGACCCGGAAGGCGGGGTGATCCGCAGGGTCGAGGGCAGCCAGGAACCCAACGGCGTGCTGGAAGAAAACGCCTTCTTCAATGCCCTGATCAAGATCTTCCCCAAGCTCACTGCCGACCAGGCGGTGGACATGCTCAGCGCCGGGCAACAGCTGTACATCAGCTATGGCTACACCACCCTGCAGGACGGCCGCTCCTCGCCGGACCAGGTCAAGACCGCAATCAAGGCCGCTGGCGACGGCAAGCTGCTGGCGGACATCGTTTCCTACCCCGATATCCTCACCCCGGGCACCAAGGAACTGTTGGTCGCGCCCTGGTATCACCCGACCAACCAACCGGTGAGCTATGACCGGCACTTTCGCATCGGCGGGGTCAAGCTGACCCTGGACGGCTCGCCCCAGGGCAAGACCGCCTGGCTCAGCCAACCCTACTTCAAGCCGCCTCAAGGTCAGGACGCCAGCTATGCCGGCTACGGCGTGGTCAAGGACGACGACGCCCTGACCATTTACAAGCAAGCCCTGGCCAATCGCTGGCAGATCCTCTCCCATGCCAACGGCGACCGGGCCATCGACCAATTGCTGAGCTCGATGCGCGCCGCGGAAAAAGCCTACCCCGGCGTCGATGTGCGCCCGGTGCTGATCCACGGCCAGACCCTGCGCCAGGATCAGGTGGCCGAACTCAAGCAACTGAAGATCTTCCCGTCACTGTTCCCCATGCACACCTATTACTGGGGCGACTGGCACCGCCAATCGGTGCTGGGGCCGGAGCGCGCAGAAAACATCTCGCCCACTCAATGGGTGCTCAAGGCCGGCCTGAAGTTCACCACCCACCACGATGCCCCGGTGGCCCTGCCAGACTCCATGCGGGTGCTGGCGACCACAGTCAATCGCACCACCCGCAGCGGCTATGTACTGGGGCCGGAGCAGCGAGTGACGCCTCTGCAAGCGCTCAAGGCCATGACCCTGTGGTCGGCGTACCAGCACTTCGAGGAGGACCGCAAAGGCTCCATCACCCCCGGCAAACTGGCGGACTTCGCCGTGCTGTCGGCCAACCCGCTGACCGAAGCGCCCGAAAACCTGAGCGAGATCAAGGTGCTCAAGACAATCAAGGAAGGCCGGGTGATCTATGAGCGGCCGGCCAAGGTGACGCCGTTGCCAGCGCCGCTGGGCATGCATGGCGATCCATCGCTGCCGCTGCCCCAGGGAATCAAGGCCGTCGCCCAGGGAGATGGCGACCTTGGACCGGCACTGAATGTGATCTACGACCAGCTGGCACCCGCGCAGCCCTGAAACCGCGGCGACACGGCCCTTTTACAGGTACACGCTTGCTCGCGAACCCGCGCTTGCCGATTGAGTGCGGCGCTCACCGGTTCATCGCGAGCAAGCTCGCGGCTACAGGAGCTTGCTGCCCAAGGCGCTGGACAGGACTTCGTCGTGCCCATAGATATCCGGCGCATACAGCAGTTGCCCATGGCTGTCGGCCTGCACCGTCCAGTAGCTGAGCAGGATCGGCACCGGCCTGGCCAGGCGGAATTCATGGGTCAGGCCGGTGGCCAGCAGTTCGTTGGTGCGCAGTCGCTCCGCCGGGCTCAGCAACCAGTCGCGCAGTTGCAGCGCCTGTTCGACCCGCACGCAGCCGGAACTGAAGGCGCGGGGCCCCTTGCTGAACAGCGCCTGGCTCGGGGTGTCGTGCAGGTACACGGAGAACGGATTGGGAAAACGGATGGCGATGCGCCCCAAGGGGTTGCGCGGGCCCGCGCCCTGGCGCAGAAGAATATTGCCCGGACGCTCCCAATCGACATCCTCGGGCGCCAAGGGCTGGCCATTGGCATCCAGCACCTGCAGGTTCTGACGATTGAGGAAGCCCTGGTCACGGCGGATTTCCGGCAGTTTGTCTTCCTTGAGAATGGTCGGCGGCACCGTCCAGGTAGGGTTCAGGGTCAAGCGCGTGACCTGGGACTTCAACAGCGGGGTCTGACGCTCGGCACGGCCGACCTGGGTGCGGGTCTGCCACACCACCGCATCGTCCTGATAGAAAGTCAGTTGCGCGGCCGCGACGTTGACCAACACGATATTGGGTTCGAAATCCTGGGCCAGCCAGCGCAGGCGTTCAAGGTTGATGCGCAGTTGCTCACGGCGCTGGGCCGGGCTGATATTCAGCTCCTTGAGGGTGCCCGCGCCAATCACGCCATCAGCCTGCAGCGAATGACTGAGCTGGAAATTTTTCACCGCGTTTACCAGGTCACTGCTGAAGGTATTATCGGCACTGACCTCGGGGCTTGGCAGAAAGCCGCCCAGGTACAGGCGCTGGGCCAGTTCCGGGACTCGCTTGTCCTGCATGTCCGGACGCAACAGCGGGCCACCGGCTACCGCCTGCCAACTGGGTAATGGTTGCTGGCGTTCACGGGCATAGACCTGGCGCAGGTTGCGGTACTGCTCAAGGTTCGGACGGGCCTGATCGAAGGCGCCGGCGAGGTTTTCCAGCCCGGGCACAGCCATCGCCAGCAACGCCGCCTGGCGATCGTCTGCCGGCGGCTGGGCCCGCCACAAGGGTTCAAAGCGGCTCTGTGACAGGCGACCGTAGTGCAGATCCTGCAAGGCTTGCAGGTACTGATGACTGATCGCGATATCGGTGCACAGCTCATCCCCTGCTGCGCTGCTCACCGGCAGCCGATAGCGCTCCGGGTCCAGGCCGTCATCGATCACCTGGGCCAATTGCGCCTGCAAGCTGGCCAGCCGGTGCTCGGCGGACCACACCGGCTGTTCGCCGTTCTGGCGGTAGAACGCCTGCAACAGCAGTTGCGCGGAAGCATCCAGGCGTGGACTCAGTGCCGGGCAAGCCACCGCCAACTGGGTCAGCGTCAGTTGCAGCGCACTGGCCGGCGCCAGCGCAGGGTCCTCGGCCAGCGCGACCAATGGCGCAGCGAGCAGGCACAGGCTCAAGTAACATGCGGTTTTTTTGAACAACTGCTTTACTCCAATCCGTGGCCTTCAGTGCGTTGGCCAACCGTTACGGCAGATGGGGAACAATCAGGCCTGGGATCTAAACATATAGACCAGACTGCCGGGGGAACGACAGGACGTCAGGAGCCAAAGTGATCATGGGGATGCTCTAAACATGTTGAACTTCTTGTGCCGAATCTGCCTGGCGACTATCGCTCTGGGCGCCTTTTGCAGTCCTTCCTTCGCCGCCAGCAAACCCGCTCCCGCGCTGTACAGCAGCCTCGCTCACGCCGCACCGGAACTCAATCCCCAGGCCCTGAAAAGTGCCCTGAACGCCATGCAATGCGCGGTCAACAGTGGTGCCCGACAAGCCCGGCACCTGGCGGTGATCGACTACTCGCAACCGTCCACCGCGCGGCGCCTGTGGATCTTCGACCTGCGCAGCAAAAAACTGGTGCTGCGCGACCTGGTGGCCCACGGACAGAAGTCCGGGGAAAACTTCGCCACCCAGTTCTCCAATCGCCTGGGCAGCTATCAATCCAGCCTGGGCCTGTTCCGCACCCAGGAGAGCTACGAAGGCACCCACGGCTACTCCTTGCGCATGGACGGCCTGGAGCCCGGCTTCAACGACCGGGCCCGGGACCGGGCCATCGTGATCCATGCCGCCGACTACGTGAACCCCTTGTGGAGCCAGCGCCAGGGCCGCATCGGCCGCAGCCAGGGCTGCCCGGCGGTGCGACCCCAGGTGGCGCGCCAGGTGATAGACAAGCTCAAGGATGGCCAGTTCATGTTTTCCTGGTATCCGGACCAGCGCTGGCTGAAATCCTCGCCCTACCTCAATTGCCAGCCGCGTCAGGTGGCGAGCATCCTCAGTGCCAATGGCAGCTGAAGCCCAACGCTGAGCGCTGCGCTCAGCCCGTTCGCGGGTTGCGCCGAGCGCCGGCGGCGAGATACCGTTGCCGACCTGGAACGCCACCTCGCCCGAGCCGGACCTCATGCCTTCAGAGCCCACCCTGCTTCTCCATCATCCCGGACCACGCCCAGCGTTCTACCGGGTTGCCGAACACCTGTGGGGTGCCGGCTGCAACGTGGACTCCGATGGCGACAGCCGAACCGCCGACGATGAGCAGTGGACCGAGCTGACCCTGATACTGCGCGACTCCAGCCAGCAACGGCTGGACATCGACCCATTGTCCCTGGCGCCCCTGGTCTTGCTGATCCGCGCCTCACAGGCGGGTCTAGGCGAAAGGGCCGCGCACTTCATCCAGTCGGTGGCAGGCGGCACACTCCAGGCACACATCAAGGACCGATAAGGATCGGGCCCTGCCCCCCGGCAGTTGCCCTCCTTTCAATACTGGCAGCGCTCTAATGAATCCACCCGAGATAGACTTTTTCCCCGACTTCATCACCGACCCGCAACGGCTGTTCAACCACCTCAAGCATGACGTGCAGTGGGATGAACGCATGCGCGCACGCAAGACTGCCAGCTTCGGCGCGCCCTACGACTACTCGCAGATCACCTACCCGGCAGTGCCGATGCCCGAGGCGCTGGAGCAGCTGTGCGGGCCGATCGAGCAGCTGCTGGGCTTTCGCCCCAACAATTGCCTGCTCAATTTCTATCCGGACGGCCAGTCCTCCATGGGCTTCCATTCCGATGCCAACGAGCAACTGGTGGAAGGCACCGGGGTGGTGATCGTCTCCCTGGGTCACGCCCGGGCCATGGTCTTTCGCCACAAGGAAAGCGGCGCCACCTTCGACTACAGCCTGGCCAGCGGCTCGCTGATGCACATGTCGGACGAACTGCAGAAACACTGGCTGCACGCGATCCCCAAGGCCCCGAATGCCGGCGAACGCATCAGCCTGTCGTTTCGCCAGCTCAAGACCGCGTAGTGCTGGACTCGGTCAGGATCGGCCCTTGACTCAAGGGCCGCGCCATCGACAATGCCCGGCTGTGATCACCGCTCGAATAGAGGCCCCATGCAGTTGCTTCCCTGGTCCTACCCCTGCCCCGAAGGCTTCACCCTGCGCGGCCTGCGCTCCGAACCTTCGGGTAAACCGTTGCTGCACTTCCTCCACGGCAACGGCTTCTGCTCCATGGCCTATCGTCCGCTGCTGGCCTTGCTGGCCGAATCCTTCGACCTGTGGCTCAGCGACGTCCAGGGCCATGGCGATAGCGATCATGGCGGCCCGTTTGTGGGTTGGAACCGCACCGCAGAACTGGCGGCCGAAGCCTTCGAGGCCGGGCTCAAGGCCTACGGTGATGTGCCCCGCTACGCCGTCGGCCACAGCTTTGGCGGCGTGCTCACCAGTCTGATCGTGGCCGAACGCCCCCAGCTGTTTGCCAAGGCAGTGATGCTCGACCCGGTGATTTTCAGCCCATCGATGATCAGCTCCCTGAGGCTGCTCTCGGCCCTGGGCCTCAACCGTCGCCATACCCTGGCTCGCAAGGCCGCTGCTCGCCGCCAGCATTGGCCGGACCGCGCCTCGGCCAAGGCCGCCCTGGCCAACCGGGGGATCTTCAAGGGCTGGAGCGACGAGGCCCTGAACGCCTACATCGAGCACGCTCTGAAAGACGACGGTCAAGGCGTAGCGCTCAAATGCTCCCCTGAACGCGAGGTGGACATTTTCAGCAGCTTCCCGCGGCGCCTGTGGCGATCCCTGCGCCGGGTGCAGACCCCGACCCTGGTGATCCACGGGCGCGACAGCTACCCCTACGTCGCCCGCTCGATCAAACGCTGGGCCGCCCTCAACCGGCACCTGAACACCCAGGTGATCGACGGCCAGCACTGTTTCATGCAAGTCGACCCAGTGACCAGTGCCCGCTCCATCGCAGGCTTCCTGCAAACCGAAGCCCAGTGAAAGCCGCGGGCCAGGCGCCCGCAAATAGATGTCATCGTGATATCATCGGCGGGTTTTCCAGGCCGGCCGTGCCTCCTGTCCCCCCTGGAAGACCCTGGCAAAGGCGCCGATCAGATGCGCCTACCGCCGACCTTGTGTGCAAAAACCGACGGTGCCGTGAAGCCTCGCTCCATAGCGCACCGCACAGATGCAAACCGCGACTCGCTTCGCCGGTTGTACTTTTTGCCGCCACAAGGAACACAGTCATGCTCTTGAGAACGATGAATATTTCCCGCCGCGCAGGGTTCAGCTTCGCCCTGATCGCCCTGCTGGCACTGGGCCTGGGGGGCTTCTCGTTGCTGGAAATGCGGCGCATGAACCAGCAATCCCTTGAGGTCGACCAGAACTGGCAGCCATCGATTGTCGCCGCCAACGCCCTGGCCCTGACCAGCACCCAGATCCGCACCATCACCCTGCGCATGCTGGTGGTCCGTGACCACGACGATGTACAGGCCCTGCTCAAGCGCGTCGGCGAACTCGACGAGCAACTCAATCGCCAGCAAGGCGTCTACGAAAAGCTGATCACCGAGGCCGAGGAGCGCTCGGCCTATGAACGCTTTCTCAGCGCCAAGGCGGCCTACATCAAGGAACAGCACCGGGTGGTGGAACTGGTGCGCCAGGGGCACAAGGAAGCGGCCATCGATGTCGTCGACGGCGGTTCGTTCCTGACCCATGCCGACGCCATGCTCAAGGAGCTGCTGGACATCATCGACACCAACACTCGGGGTGGCGTCGCCGCCGCGCAGCTGAGCAGTGAGGTGTTCCAGGGCGCCATTGCCATGGTCGTGCTGATCATGCTGATCGTGGTGGCCCTGACCATCGCCCTCGCCCTGCTGCTGACCCGCAGCATCGTGCGCCCACTGGGCCAGGCCGTGGCCGTGGCAGAAACCATCGCCAGCGGCGACCTCGGCCAGAGCATCACGGTCAGTGGCAAGGACGAACCGGCACGCCTGCTGCAAGCCCTGCAAACCATGCAGGCCAGCCTGCGGGGCACCCTGCAGCGGATCGCCGATTCCTCCAACCAACTGGCCTCCGCCGCCGAGGAACTGCATGCGGTCACCGAACACTCCAGTCAAACCCTGCACCAGCAAAGCAATGAAGTGGAGCAGGCTGCCACGGCAGTCAACGAGATGACCGCCGCCGTGGAGGAAGTAGCGCGCAATGCGGTGAGCACCTCCGAAGCCTCCCAGGAAACCGACCGCACCGCCCACCACGGCCGCGAGCAGGTGCAACACACCGTGGACTCCATCGGCCAACTGGCGGCAGACGTGACCCAGACCTGCGAACAGGTCGAGCACCTGGCAGTGGACGTGCGCAATATCGGCCAGGTGCTGGAAGTGATCCGCTCGATTGCCGAACAGACCAACCTGCTGGCCCTGAATGCGGCCATCGAAGCGGCCCGGGCCGGAGATGCCGGACGGGGGTTTGCCGTGGTCGCCGACGAAGTGCGGGCCCTGGCCCATCGCACCCAGCAGTCGACCCAGGAAATCGAAAGCATGATCAACACCATCGAGGAAGGCACCGAGGGGGCGGTCAGCGCCATGCGCAACAGCAACGAGCGCGCCCATCTGACCCTGGAAGCCGCCCGCGCCTCGGGGCTGGCCCTGGACCAGATCACCCAGGCCATCACCGCGATCAACGAACGCAACCTGGTGATCGCCAGCGCCAGCGAGGAACAGGCCCAGGTCGCCCGGGAAGTGGATCGCAACCTGATCAACATCCGCGACCTGTCGACCCAGACCTCGGCCGGGGCCAACCAGAGCAACGCCGCCAGCCAGGAACTGTCGCGGCTGGCGGTGGACCTGAACGGGCTGGTGACCCAGTTCAAGCTCTAAAAAAGCAATTGTCAGCGGCAAGTTCAAAGCTTCGAACGTGCCGCTTCAGAACGCGTAACGGGCGATCACTTGCCGGACCTTGGCCAGCGCCTCGGGCAAATCGGCCAGGTCCACCGAGCCCAGGGCCAGGCGAATGGCATGGGGCACCGGCCCGGCGCAGACAAAGGGCTCGGCGGTGGACACCGAGACGTTCTCGCGCAGCAACGCCATGGCCACCTGATCGGCGCGTACTTCCTCGGGCAAAGGCAGCCAGAGGAAGTACGAGTTGGGGTGGCCGATATGCTCCAGCCCTGCCAACAGCTCCCGAGCCAGACGCTGACGGGCCTGGGCGTCCTGGCGTTTTTCCTGCTCCAGGCGCGCCACGGTGCCGTCCTCAATCCAGGCACAGGCCATGGCGGTCATCACCCCGGGGGTGTTCCAGGTAGTGGCGCGGATCGCGCGTTCGAGCAAGGGCGCTCGGTCTGCGGAGGTCACCACGTAGCCGACCCGCAGCCCGGCGGCCACACTCTTGGAAAAACCCGAGATGTACACCGTGCTTTCCGGGGCCAGGGCCGCCAGGGGCGCAGGTGGATCGTCCGCCAGATAGGCGTAGGCCGCGTCCTCAATGATCAGCAACCCATGCTGGCGGGCCAGGGCCACCAGACGCTGGCGCCAGGCCAGGTCAAGCACCCAGCCCATGGGGTTGTGCAAAGTCGGCATGGCGTACACCGCCCTTACCCGCCGACGCTGGCACAAGCGCTCGAAGGCATCGAGGTCCGGGCCTTCTGCCGTCAATGGGATGGCCAGCAACTCCAATCCGTGCGCATCCGCCACCACCTTGAACCCCGGGTAGGTCAAGGCATCGGTGGCCACCACGTCGCCGGGCTTGAGCAGGGCCATGACCGTGGTCGCCAGGCCGTGCTGGGCCCCACTGACAATCAGCACCTGCTCGCCCTTCACCGCCAGACCGCGACCCGCCAAATGCTGCGCCACCGTGGCCCGCTCATGACTGCGGCCAGCGTGGGGTTGATAGCGCAGCAGGGCCTCCAGGTCGCCGCAGGACGCCAACTGACGCAGGGCTGCGCGCAGTAACTCTGCCTGCCCGGGCAAGGACGGGTAGTTGAAGTTCAAGTCCAGGGTTCCGGCCGCCGTGGCCTGCTGATCTACACCTTGTCCGGGCGGTAGCGCGGTTTCCCGGACAAAGGTGCCACGCCCGGTTTCGCCGCTGATCAAGCCCATGGCTTCCAGCTCGGCATACACCCGCGAGGCGGTTACCAGCGCCAGCCCTTCCCTGGCCGCCAGCTCTCGATGGGTGGGCAGGCGGGTGCCAGGGGCCAGCACACCGCGACGGATATCGGCGGCAAACACATCGACTAACTGCTTGTAGCGGGCGCGGGCCATTGACGCTGTATCCATGACAATTTTTTGATTGTGCTGATTTTCAATCCTAGGATGAGCTGGACGCAAGCCCCACCCCGGGCCTGCCCCTGCCAATCGTAGTGAGCACTTGTTGAATGGAACGGACATCGCACCTGCAATCCCCCCCGCTGGAAAATACCGCCGGCGGCTGGCTGAACGGCTTTATCGGGGTACTGATCTTCAGCGGCTCACTACCGGCGACCCGGGTCGCGGTGCTGGAGTTCGACCCGCTGTTCCTTACCGTTGTCCGCGCCACCCTCGCTGCGGTCCTGGCCCTGTGCATCCTGTTGCTGTTCAAGGAACGACGCCCCAGCAGGCAGCAATTGCTGCCCCTGACCATCGTCGCCCTGGGCGTGGTGCTGGGCTTTCCCTTGCTGACCGCCCTGGCCCTGCAGTACGTGACCTCGGCTCACTCCATCGTGTTTCTCGGCCTGCTGCCCCTAGCCACCGCGGTATTCGGCGTGTTGCGCGGCGGTGAACGACCGCGTCCGGTGTTCTGGCTGTTCTCGGTGCTGGGCAGCCTGCTGGTAGCGGGCTATGCCCTGTCCCAGGGGCTGTCGGCGTCGCCCCAGGGCGATTTGCTCATGCTCCTGGCGGTGCTGGTGTGCGGCCTGGGTTACGCCGAGGGCGCGCAACTGTCCCGAACCCTGGGAGGCTGGCAGGTGATTTCCTGGGCCCTGGTTTTGTCGTTGCCGGTCATGGCGGTCCTGACCCTGTTCAGCGCTCCGGCCTCCTTTAGCGGCATCAGCCTGCCGGCCTGGTTCAGCCTGGGCTATGTCTCGTTGTTCAGCATGTTCATCGGTTTTGTCTTCTGGTACCGCGGACTGGCCCAGGGCGGGATCGCCGCCGTCGGCCAACTGCAGTTGTTGCAGCCATTCTTCGGCCTGGCCCTGGCCGCCGGCCTGCTGCATGAACAGGTCAGCCTGGGCATGCTCGGGGTCACAGTGGCAGTGATCCTGTGCGTAGCCGGAGCGAAGAAGTTTTCCAGATAGCAGTCAGATTCAGTGGCAGTGGCTGATCTGCCCTGCCACTGATGGTAAAGGGAAATGAAACCGGAGCCGCGAACGGCCCCGCTCAAGTCGGAGAGATAGTGGCAAGCGCACCGATAGCGATGGTCAAGGCTAAAAATCCAAACAAGAAAAACGCCATCTTAGTCATCAGGCCTCCTGAACATTAGGTTTGCGGTGCAGCGGACCGGATCTCCAGCCAGGAGACCCAGTGGGCGCGCCATTTTCAAACCTCGGCTGCTCTGATAACAGATGCAGATGAGCGAGAAAAATACGGATCAGAAACCTCAATCCCGTTACGCAGCACTCAGGCTAGAGCCTGTAGCAGCGACTATCGACGGGCCAGTTTGTAGCGCACACAGTCGTCGTAAAAGCTTTTGCGCAAGGCTTCGGGCCTGATCCGCGAGGGGCTGTCGTAGGTCTGCTCGGTGATCCCCAGGGCCATCATGCGCATCCAGCCCTTGCTGAACTTGTAGACCTGGATCTTCTGCCGCGCCGCGTACAGCGACACCCCGGACAACTTCAGCTCCTGGGCCCTGGCAGCCGTGCCTGCGCCCCAACTGCAAACATAACGATCATTGGCCGCCAGCTCCCGGGCCTGGGCCGCACAAGCCCCACTCAGCAGGGCAAACGACGTCAGCGTAATCAACACATGGCGCATTTTTCGGTCACCTAACCACCTGAAAATAAAGTGATTTTGCCGATACCTCGGCCAGGGCGGGGCCAGCAGATTGCCTTATCGATCAAGGCAAAGTGCCTGCCACTGCTGGCCAGTCATGCGGTACAGGCGCACCGCACTATGCCAGCGGCTCGTCGCTGGGGGGCGCACGCCCGGCTTCGGCCAGCAGCCACTGGCGCAACAGCGCGACATTGGGTCGCTCCAGGGCCGCTGCCGGATAGACCAGATAGTAAGCCAGATCACTGGCCACACCCTGGGCAAGCGGCGCCAGCAGGCAGCCCTCGGCCAGTTCCCGGCGGACCAGCGAGCGGCGTACCAGGGCAACCCCCAGACCCGCCTTGGCAGCTTCTATGGCGCCATTGCTGTCGACGAACACCCGGCCCCGGCCGCCGTCGATCTGCCCGGCCCCGGCCGCCGCCAGCCACAGCGGCCAGTCGTGACGATGCTCATCATGCAACAACGGCAGCCCTGCCAGCTCGGCGACCGTCAGGCCAGCGTCCTGCCCCAGCAGCTGCGGGCTGCACACCGGGGTCAACTGGTCATCGAGCAAGCGTTCGCTGAGCAGCCCCTCATAGCGACCAAAGCCGTGGCGCACCGCCAGATCGACGCCATCGCGGGCCAGGTCTACCTGGCGGTTGCAGGCGCTGATCCGCACATCCACCCCAGGTGCCTGCGCTTCGAATCCCGAGAGCCGCGGCACCAGCCACTGTGTGGCGAAACTCGGCGTGCAACTGAGCACCAATACCTCCAGACGCCCACTCCCGACCATCTGCGCCGTGGCCTCGCGCATCATCCGAAAGGCCGTGCGCAAGGTCGCGAAGTACTCCTCACCGGCCGCGGTCAGGATCAAGCGCCGGGGGCGGCGCAAAAACAGCGCGAGACCCAGCACCGACTCCAGTTCCTTGACCTGCAAGCTGACGGCGCCCGGGGTGACATTCAGCTCCCTGGCCGCCAGGGTCACGCTCAGATGCCGCGCTGTGGCTTCAAATGCGCGCAGTGCCGCAAGGGGCGGCAAGGCCATGCTCATGATTTAGCTCTCCTCAACCATGGAGCGAAAAACGCTCGTTTGTCCGCGGTCGCAACTCGCAGAATAATTCGACACGGCAGCCATTCAAATAGCCAAGGCGTCCGTGCATCGACGAGCAGGACTCAATCATTGAAACACGTAGGAGTAAGCGGCATGACCAGGCAAAAAGTCATGGGAGTGATGGAATGGGGGCAATTGCTGGTGCTGTCGATCCTCTGGGGCGGCTCGTTCTTTTTTGTCGCGATTGCCGTCAAGGAGCTGCCGCCACTGACCATCGTCATGCTGCGGGTGAGCCTGGCCGCCCTCGCCCTGCTGACGCTGATCCGTATCCTCGGCCTGTCACTGCCCCGGGACCGACGAGTGTGGCTGGCGTTCTTCGGCATGGGGCTGCTCAACAACGTGCTGCCCTTTGGCCTGATTGTCTGGGGCCAGACCCATATCGCCAGCAGCCTGGCCGCCATTCTCAATGCCACCACGCCCCTGTTCGCGGTACTGGTGGCCCACGTCCTGACCACCGATGAAAAAATCAGCGGCAACAAACTGGCAGGGGTGCTGGTCGGCTTTGTCGGGGTGGCGATGATGATCGGCCCCGATGCCCTGGCGGGTCTCGGGGATCATCTCGGGGCACAGTTGGCGGTACTGGGTGCGGCACTGTCCTATGCCTTCGCCGGGGTCTTCGGCCGGCGCTTCAAGGCCATGGGCGTCGCCCCACTGCTCAGCGCCAGCGGTCAGATCTGCGCCTCCAGCCTGCTGCTGATCCCCCTGACGCTGCTGCTGGAGCTGCCCTGGAACCTGCCACTGCCGAGCCTGGCCACCTGGGGCGCGCTACTGGGAATCGCCCTGCTGTCCACCGCCCTGGCCTATGTGCTGTTCTTTCGGATTCTCTCCAGCGCCGGCGCCACCAACCTGATGCTGGTGACCTTCCTGATTCCCATCAGCGCCATTGTCCTGGGCTGCCTGGTGCTGGGCGAGCAGTTGCACGCCAGGCACCTGCTGGGCATGGGCATGATCGCCTTGGGCCTGGCGGCCATCGACGGCCGGCTGCTCAGGCGCTTCAGGGCACGCAAGCAGGCACCGTTGGATAGCGACAGTTTTCTCGGCAAGGACATTTGATAGCGGCCGGTATTCCCGCGAGGAATGCACGGATAAAAATCGCGCATTTTATTTATCGCCCGGGATCTCTTAGCGTGTCCGTTCCCCCATTGGAGATCCCGCCGTGACCGACGCCCGTCCACGCCTGTACGTCGATGCTCAGTTCACCAGCCCCTATGCCCTGTCAGTGTTCGTGACGTTGCGGGAAAAGGGCATCGACTTCGAACTCATCCCCCTTGACCTCGATGCCGGTGAGAATCGCGCCCCGGACTATGCCCGGCTGTCCCAGACCCAGCGGGTGCCGACCCTGGTGCATGACGGCTTTGCCCTGTCCGAATCCTCGGCCATCACTGAATACCTGGAGGAGCTGTTCCCCGAACCCGCGATCTATCCCCAAGACCGACAACAGCGAGCCAAGGCCCGCCAGGTCCAGGCCTGGCTGCGCAGCGATTTGCTGCCGATCCGCCAGGAGCGCTCGACCCTGGTGGTGTTCTATGGCTGCAAGGGCGAACCTCTGTCGCCACCCGCCGAGGCGGCGGTGACCAAGCTGATCGATACTGCGCAAGCGCTGTTGGCCGATGGCCGTGACTGCCTGTTCGGCCAGTGGTCGATTGCCGATGTCGACCTGGCGCTGATGCTCAACCGGCTGATCCTCAACGGTGACCCGATGCCCGCGAACCTGGTGGACTATGCCCGGCGCCAATGGCAACGGCCGGCAGTCCAGGAGTGGCTGCAATTGCCGCGGCCGGCGCTGTAGCGGCCTGGGGCGGATACGTTTGATGAGCCGCCAATGCAAAAACCCTCCCGCAAATCCGGGAGGGTGCCTGGTTCAGTGACGCAAACGACTCAGGACGCCATTAAGGGCTGCTGCTCATAGTTCTTGGCATAGGCGTTCTCCACGCCGGGAAGGATTTCCACTATCGAGAAGTAGCGGTCCCAGAACGGCGTCTCCCGCAACTCCTCCACCAACAGCTCATAGGCATGGTGACTGCTGGCTTCCCACAGCCACAGATCGGTGACCCGCGCCGAGTAGAACTCGATATCGAAGAAGCGCAGCGATACTTCGGCCGAATGCCGTTGCAGAATCGGCTCCATCTGGGTACGCAACAGGCGAAAGCGCTCCTCGACCGGAAACCCCAACCACTCCGGGGTGGTTTTTACCAGCATGAATACGCTGAGCACGGTGACAGACATGGTGTTGACTCCTGACAGACAAAGGGTTGATGAGTGCTGCTTGCCCAAGCAGAATACGAGTCATCACTCACCTTTGAAACTCGCATTGCCGCTATGTCAAAACACCCTGCCAGCCCTCCTCTGACCCCGCGTAAAACCCCGAGCCAACGCCGTTCGGCGCACACCGTCGAGGCTATTCTGGAAGCGGCTGCTCGCATTCTGGAAACCCAGGGACTCACCGCCTGCTCCACCAACGCCGTGGCGCAACGGGCCGGTGTCAGCATCGGCTCGCTGTATCAGTACTTTCCCAACCGCGATGCCCTGACGGTGGCGCTGATCGAGCGCGAGACCGCGCAGTTGCTCAGCGATGTCCACGACGCGAGCAGTCACGGCAGCGCCCTGGAGCGCATCCGCGCCATGGTCCAGGCCGCAGTGGCCCACCAGTTGCGCCGGCCGGAACTGGCCCGAGTGATCGATTTCGAAGAGCGCCGGCTGCCGCTGCAAGAGCGCCATCAGCGAGTGGCCCAGGTCATTCATCAAACCCTGGTGCAGGCCCTGCAATTGGCCGATGCACCTTGGGTGCTCGATGACGTGGTCACGGTGGCCCACGACCTGTTCGCCCTGACCCACGGCATGATCGATGCCGCAGGTGAGCGAGGTGAAACCGACGCCCTGGACCTGGAGCGCCGGGTCATGCGCGCCATCCGCGGCTATCTGACGCTTGCCGGAGAATGATCGACCGGCGCGGCGACACACATGACGGCTGACGCATGCAGGCAAACATATGCAGGGCACCATCGGCCTTGCCCAAGGGCACGCCGTGATGTGGCAGGCCGCTCAGCGCCAGAAAAGTACCCGTGCGCCGATCCGGCTGGTATGGTGCGCCCCTTGGAAATACACCGCCCGACCCTGAGGAACCTGACCTTGAGCAGTGAAGCAAAAATGACCGGTGACCTGTTCGAAGTCGACAAGCGCCTGGCCCTCAAGCCCATCGTCGACTTCAACAGCTACCTGCGCGCCGCCTTCGCCGACGGCCCCTGCACCTGTGGCCGCTGCGTTGCCAGCCAGGGTGACGAAACCGGCTATGAATACCAGCACAGCTTCAACTTCGCCGGCCGCGTGGCCCACCGCCGCTTCGCCAGCACCGCTGGCAGCGACGTACTGCTGGCCCTGAAGAAAGCCTGGCTGTCCTTCACCAAGATCGAGCTTGCAGTGAGCGGCGAGCTGGACCTGGCGACGATCAAGGACTTCGTCGAGCCCGAACTGCACAAGCTGCTGGTGCCGCTGTTCGTCGCCAGCGGCCTGACTCGCGAAGTGGATGGCCAGTTGCAGATTCAGGCGCAAGTGGCGGCTTGAGACAACCGTCACGCCTCTGCCGCAAGCACAGAGGCGTGCGACCTAGAGCCAGCGCCGCACGCGCTGTCGATACGCCGCAAAATCCGCGCCAAACAACCGCCCGAGCGCCCGTTCTTCGGGAGCGATCTGCAAGCGGTTCATGTACAGGACAAACCCCAGGACGCCCAGCAGCACCAGGGGCGAGGCCAGGTACAGCCCCCAGGCCAGCAACCATAGGGCAAAGCCGACATACATCGGGTTGCGGGTGTAGCGGTAGATGCCTGACGTGACCAACGCTGAGGCCGCTTCGGGTTTCAAGGGATTGACCGTGGTCCGGGCACGCCGGAACGAGACCCCGCCCGCCAGAACGAACAGCAGCCCCGCCCCGATCAGCGGCAGCGCCAACAACAGGCGTGTGCCCCATGCCAGGTCAAGTCCCGGCAGCCCCAGCGATGCACCGCCCATCAGCCCGCCGAACACCAGCGCCACCAGCGGGGGCGGAACCTTGTTTTCCAATGCCTGCAGCATGATTCTTCCCTCGACATGTTGCGCAATAGACAGGCGACGGATCTCTAGCCCCAGAGGTTGCCCGTCACCCGCCACAGCTTACCGTCGCTCAGTAATGCGACAAGACATTCCTGGGAAGCCGGCACTGCCCACTTGAGCATCAGCGCGCATTTGTACATCCTCCGGGCCTCGACCTGATTGTCCCCGTCCACTCTGAACCCCCAACTGGACTGGTTCCAGCGCGAATGGCCCTGAAACCTCGGAATCCCTCACAACATGCAAATATCCCATCAAGGCAGTTGCCTGTGCGGCGCAGTCACTTACCGAGTGTCCGGCGCACTGAAAGCCGTCACCCACTGCCACTGCCGCAAGTGCCAGAAAGGCCATGGCGCGGCCTTTGCCTCCTACGCCAGCACCCCGCGCGCGAATCTGCACGTCAGCGACGCCGGCACAGCCCTCAAGGGCTATGAGTCCTCCCCCGGCGTACTGCGCCAGTTCTGCTGCCACTGTGGCTCATCATTGTTCTGGCAAAATGTGCAAGGCGAATACGCCGAGTGGATTTCAATCGCCATCGCCACCCTGGACACACCATTCACGGCCCCCAAGCAGAAGCACCATTGCGTGGCCATGAAAGCCAGTTGGCACCAGATCTGCGATCAATACCCGCAAGTACCCTGACTGCTCGATCCGCCATTAGTGCGCCGCCAGATCCTTGGGTTTGTAGAACAGGAAATGGCCGATTTCGGTGGTCTTGATATAGCTCTTGGCCCACTGCGGTGAAACGCTGCGGTCGTGAAAGTACAGGGCGCCGCCGGTGCGCTCCTGGAGCTGCTGATTCAGCGCCTTGCGCGCAATCTCCTTGGCCAGGCTATAGCGCCCCTCCTCTTGCACCTGATCCGGGCGACCGTCGCACCACCAGGAGAACTGGCACGGACTTTTTTCCGAGCCCTGCTTGACCACTTCGCACACGGTAGACGGAAACCCCTCATGGCCCAGGCGGTTCATGACCACATCGGCCACCGCTTCCATATCGGCAGACTCCCCTCCTTTGGCTTCCCAATACAGAGTTCGCGACAGACAGGTGATGGCATCGTCCACCGGTGCCTGGCCGGCGGGGTCAACGGCCTGGACTTCAGGCTTGGTGATGGCTGCCGCCTGGGGCTCGGCCTTGGGGCTCTCTTTGTCCGCGACTTTCTGCTCCAGGACCTGAGCCTTGTCCTTGGCCACTTCCTGGACCACCGATTGCGGCTCGGCGGCCAGGAGCTGGGCGATATAGAGCATCAGACCGTAGCAGGTAAACCTTGCGATGAAGTGCATGATCGACTCTTCCAACAAGTCATGGACCCTGTGTCAGCGCCAGCCCTGAGCCATTGAGCCACAGCGCCGCGCACCGAGGCCGGCGCACGGGCTCGTAGGCGACTACCGACGGGTCATGAGCGGGCCATATCGAGTCGACCATGGCGCCACTAAAACATTCCCTTGAAAAACGCTGACCGGGCCAGGGACGCTGGACCTCGGCGCAGCGCCCCGGCTCAGCACCTAGAACTTGTAGCCCAAGCCCACCATGTACACGAACGGGTCGACATCCACATTGACCTTGGAGCGAACCCCAAGCTGGCTGTTGTTCACATAGGCATCGGTATTGATGTCGATGTAGCGCATCTGTGCGTTGAGCATCAGCCGATCGGTGAGCATGTAGTCCATGCCCACTTGTGCCGCCCAGCCCCAGGAGTTGCCGGCGCGGAAGTTGTCGAAGCCTGCGGCTGAAGCCCGGCTGCCGACCTTTTCATCGTAGATCCAGGTGTAATTGATCCCCGCCCCTACATAGGGCTGGAACGCCGATTTGCTGTGCATCGGGTAGTACAGCAGGCTCAGGGTCGGCGGCAGGTGCTTGAGGGAACCGAGCTTGCCATCGGCAATGCCGCCAGCGGTGCCACTGAGGCTCACGTTGTGTTCAAAGGGGGTCGCCGCCAGCAGTTCCACCGCCAGGTTATCGGTCAGCATGTAGGCGAAGTTCAGGCCCAATTGGGTATCGCTGCCCAGGCTGGCCTTGCCCCCCAGGCTGGTGCCGGCCAGGGCGCCGCGATCGACCTTGACGCTGGAGCTGCTCTCACGCGGGTCCACCGTCACCGCGCCGGCGCGGACAATAATGTCGCCAGCCTCGAAGGCCTGGGCCGTGGAAACGGCCAGGGCAGACAACAGCAGGCTGGTACTCAGAAGGGTCAATTTACGCATGCATCACTCCACTACTCGAACAACGGCCAACCCGCCAGCCGTGATCACGGCGGGCTGTGCCAGGGAGGCTTGAGTATCGAGAAGCAGGTGAACGCGCACATCTGCCGAATGACATAGGCCGAGGCCGATCAGGCGCCGGATGCGTTGCGGGGTGTTTCGTGAATCAAGGCCGCGGCCGGGCGCCTGCGGCCAATCGCGGCCGGAGCCCGGTCAGTCCAGCAAGCCGGCGTTCTTCAGCAGTTCGCCCAACCCCTGGGGAACCAGCGGCGTATGCTCGGTGAAACTGGCGCTGCCCTGCCAGCGGGCCACAAAGGGCGCGCCGTCGCTTTCCTGGGCGTCAAGTTGAGCGCGCTGATAGACCGTCGCATCCTCGAAGCAGGCGTCGTACACCTGGACGATTTCATGGCCGGGTTTGCCGTCGTACACAAACAGGCTTTCCAGAGTGCCGATCAGCCGCAGGTTGTTGATCGACTGCCCCAACTCCTCCTGCACTTCGCGAACAATGGCCTGGGCGCTGTGCTCACCAAAGTCGATCCCACCGCCCAGCGGCCGGAACAGCATCTGTTGCGTGTCGGCATCAACGAACTGATTGACCAGGATCTTGCCCTGGTGATGGAAGACACACAGCGCCAGGGCGCGGATACGGGGTTCAGCCAAGGGATGAAGTCCATTCAAAGGGGGGCAAGGCGCGGCATTAGAACATGGCGCAATGAGCATCAGCCAGCGTAGAAATACTTTACCGCCAGCGTCGGCACCTCCTCCATCGCCGACCACAATTGCTCGTCCAGCTCGCCACCGATCAGCTCATATTGCTCGTCACTCAGCAGCTCGGGAATGTCCCACAGCCGCTGCAGTTGCGGGTGATCGTCAAGAGGCCCGATCAACTGCCGCTGGCGGCTGACCACGGCATGGGTGCTACGCGCGCCAATGGCAACCAGCGCCTTGAGCGCCAGCTCGCAGCAATGCTCGCCCCAGTTGCAGAAGAACTGCAGGAAGCCCCCGTTGTAACCGTCCGCTTCCAGGCGCCAGAGCGCCACGATCAACTGATCGTCCTCTGGCAATTGCTCCAGTTGCCACTCCAGAGCCTGCAGTCGCCCCATGGATTCCCGGCACAGGTGCTCCCAGATCCAGTCGAAGGCATCGATGCCGACATCCGCGTCTCCCAGGTGCGGCCAGGACACCGAGATCCCATGCGGGTGAATCCGAAAATCCGCGCGCTGCTCGGGTGTGGCGCTTTGCAGCTGGCTGTAACGGCTCAAGGGTTGGCGCAGGACCAGGCCGTCGGCCCAGCTCAGGCAGAGCGCGTCATCTTCGAAGTGGACATGGAGGATGGGAGGGAATTTCAAAACGCTACCTATTTTTTCCTGAAGGTCTTGGCCTTGGCCTTTTTCATCTGCTCGTGTTTGGCGATGCGTGATTTTTCAAGCAATGAAAAGACCGTGCTGAACACCACAATGGCCAGGATCAGGAAAAACAGTCCTATTACCACAATCGCCATCAAGGAGTTCCCCGGTTCTGTTTGTCCGCTGCCATCTTGGCCTCCATCTTGTTCAAGGTTTCATCGAGCCGGCTTCTGCGCTTGCGCTCTCGATGGTCGGAGGCGAGCTTGCCCATCAGCCCCGACGTACAACTGACGACGATGGCGCCCGCAGCTATGAACAGGCCCCGGACGACTTTATCCGACATAGCCGTAAGCCTTGTTCAACGCCTTGTAGAAGGCTTTTTCCAGCTTGCCGTTGTCGAATGGCTCGCGGTGGTGATGCTCAATCAACTCGTTGCGCAGCCGCTGAATCTCCTTGCCATGCTCGGCAAGACTTTGCCCGCTGTGGGCAAAGTCGTGGCGAAGACGCTCCAGGTGCACGATGGTCGCCAACTGAGCCAGGTCGGCCGCCGTCAGGCTCATGTTCTGCTTCAGCGCTTGGGCAACCTGCTCCACGAGATCGGGAGAGCAGTACTCGTCCGACGACTCGAAGTGATATTCGGTATCGGCATTTTCGGCATGATCGATCATTGGCATTGAACTCTGATCCAGTCATCGAAGGTGGTGGTTTTATCGTCAAGCAGGCGGATGGAGCGCTCGTAGTCCATCACCACTCGCTGGTGCTGACGATGGGTAATCAAGGTCGACTTGCCGGCATTCCAGAGAAAAGGCCCGGCAATCAGGTAGTTCATCTTGCCCGTACGCCCCCCTGCCCCGGCGACCAGCAGCAACATCTGGATCATCAACCCCGTGCCGTAGGCGATGGTGCTCATCAGCGCCAGGTGCAGGTCCTTGTCCTCCTGGGTCACATCGGACTTGTAGAAAGCGATGGCGTGCCGTCCGCTCAACAGCAGCTTGATGGTGGCGTAGGAGCTGATATCCGCCGCATTGATCGTACCGAACTCCCTGCCCAGGGCATCCATCAGCGGGTTCGAGGCGCTGTAGCCGGACGCCTTGCTTTCATCCTTCACCCACTGGGTGAACAGGGAGCTGAACGGCAGGGGAAGACCATCCTTGGTGGGAAGGTCGCTGAGGCAATGGGTAAGAATATGGGCAATCGCCTTGAGGTGCTTGAGCACCGGTCCTGCGCCCGGGTACCCCGCCTCGATGTAATCGACGACCAGAGAATAGAGAGTCTTGCCGCCTACGGACTCGCCACCGAAGGTGTAGTCGTCCGGCAGCTTCTGGAACACATTGAGGTCATGCCCGAAGATGTAGCGATGCTTGGCGCCGGTCCGATAGTCGAGGGGGCTGGTGGTGCCTTCCGGCTTGAAATACTCATGCAACTTGAGAAACAGCTCCTCCAGCTTGTCGGCGTGCAGATTGGTCATGTACGCCGAGACCACCCCCGCAATACCGATGCCGACCGCGCCGCTGATCTGCGCCGCCGTCAAGGTGCTGTAGCCGGTATCGACCTCCAGCTCAGCCAGCAGCTCGGTAAAGTTCACCGGTCCCACGGCGGCGATGGCGCGCTCTTGAAGGCTCTGGCCCGGGCGGCTCTGCTCAAACTCCAGCTCACCACGATGAAGCTTGCCCAAATAGGTCAACTCCGTGGCTTTCTGGTCCCAGTACTCATCCGAGGGTCCGGCAAACACGGTTGATAGGCGACTGAGCAATCGACGCACGAAAAATCCCTTGATCGGCAGGGTAAAAGTGGCGCAACGCTATCATATTTGCCCCATCGAAGTATCTAGAAGGCGGCAAGGTCACCGAATTCAACCGGGGCCAGTCTTCCTGCGCTGGAGCATCCGGTTGCAGGCCGTCATCAGCATCCCGCTCAACAGCCCGATCAGCAGGAACGGAAAGAAACCATGGGTCAGCATCGGCACCCAGAAGCCCAGCCCCGCGGACCAGCCCTGAGGATTGACCATCAACCCCTGTGCCCCGGACAGCAGCCAGACCACCAGACCACTGAGGCCGCCACCGATCACGTAGCGCCAAGGGGTGACCAGTACCCGCTCCACCAGCCACAGCATCGGCCAACAGACCAGCACACTCAGCCACGCGCCGATCAACCCGCCGAAGAAAAACATCGGCAGGCTTTCCACGCCCTTGGGATAGAGCGCCGTAGCGATGCTGCCCAGGGTCAATGCACCTGACAGTGGCACCATCAGCACCCGTGACCATCCCTGGCGCTCTGGCCCTTCACCGGCAACCGGCAATGCCTCGATCCCGCGCACCAGCAGAGTAAAAAGCCCCCCCAGCGCCAGCCCGCCCAGCACCGCCAACAGCAAGTGCCTCGTTGAAGCCCCCAGCAGAACCGCGGCCGCCAAGGCCTGCACCAGGCTGCTGAAAAAATGTCGACCGGGCAGCGCCGGGCAACGTCGGTCACCCCATAGCAACAGAGGAATACCCAGGACAATGGCGATGACACTGCCATACACAAACCCGGAGAACAGCTGTGAAGCATTCCAGCCATTGACCAACCCCTTGGTGACGGCATAGATCAGCCCGCCGCACAGGGGGACGGCAAACAACCGGAGTTCGGCATTGGGTTTCATTGGCTTGCACCTGGAAAACTGGCAGGGTCACGGAGCTGAACAAGCGAGGGCTTTTACACAACTGTGGCGCAATAATCCACCGCAGGATAAGGATTGACCGGCATTCGCAGCACTGTGGCTTATAGAACAGCAACGAGGTATACAGCAGGACGAAAAAACAGCACCACACTCACTGTCGAAGATCACGGACCGATGCTATCCGCACAACAAGCCTGCAATGCCGTACTTGCCCTCCATGACGGCACCCTCAGGGATGGCAAGCCCGAACGCTTTGCCATTCAATCCTGCGAGCTGTCCGCCAAGGGTGATTACTGGGCGGTGCGCTGCAACAGTGAGGACTATGTGGTGCACGGCATGACGCAATACTGCTATGTCGGCGTCAATGCCCATCTGGTCAATGTACTCAGCGGAGAAATCGAGACGGTCGCCAACTGCTTCAGTGTTGAAGAGTACCTGCAAGACAAGTACGACCTGCGTGCCGCAGCAGGCCAGTGCTATGTACTGACCCCGGCATTCAGTCGTGACGACAAGCCGGCAATGATCAACCTGCGACAGAAGCTCGGCTGCTCCTATCCCGAGGCCATCCGGTTGCTGACCGATGAACAGCGTCACTGGTTCACCGGCATACGCCGGCACCTTGAGGTGGTGCAGCAACTGCTCGCACAACAGAGCATCGCGACCTGCGTCGAGATGGTTCCTGAAGCGACCGGGGCGATTGCCATTGGGGTCGAAACCTGGCACCGGGATGCCGCCCTCAAGGCATTACGCGACAGGCTGCATTGATCGACCACTTCCAACCCACGACGCAGGCATCTGACCCCATGAGCGGCAACCTGTACGGCTACATCCACTGCTTTGACCCTTCGCCGGCTGCCGAAGCGCACAATCGCGCGGTGCTGCAAAGCCTGCCAGTAACGGGGGCGCAGATCACCAGGGCGCTTTTCAGCGTGCTACCAAACAGCCGGGGGCATTGCTACTACGGGCATATGATGCACTTCGCCACCTCCCCCAAAGGCAGTTACATCTTCGATGATGCGTGGCTAGACGAGTACGAAGCCCTGCTGGAGCGCTTGTTCTGGGACAACTCTGAGGTGGTGCATACCTATTGCGGCGAACGTCGGACCTGGGACTCCAGTAAAACCCAAGGGCTCGCGCAACCCACAGGCTTGAAGATCAGCAACAGGAAGGTCTTCCCCTCCTACCACCACCTGGAGCCCGTCCAGGACTGCGATGTGCCGAAGCCGGGCAACCGCTGAAGCTGCCAGCGCCCGCTTGATACTCGCGCTATTGGGCTACACAGGACTTGCGGCGAGCGGCGCCAGACTGAGCCAGTCGGCCCTCAACAACCCGTGCTGCACCAGATCATGATGAGCCCCCAGCCAATACCCCGCCTGCCGTGAAAGCCCTTCGCGAACAAAGCCCATCCGCTCCAGCAACCTGAGGCTCGCCAGGTTCTGCGGGTGCACCTGGGCCTCGATACGGTTCAGCGCCATGTGGGCAAAGCCCCAGTCGAGGATGGCCTCCAGCGCCTCGGTCATCAACCCCTGCCCTTGCGCTGCACGCGCCAGCTCGAAGCCGATGGCGCAGCTGCGCCACGGGCGGTTCCATTTGAACAGGCCACAGGTGCCCAACAGGCCGGGTTCGGCCTGGCGCTCGATGCCCCAGCGAACGCCCGGGTTGGGCAAGCTCCGCCAGCTGGCGAACTGGGCCAGCAGTTGTTCGGCCTGCTGGTCATCAGTCATTGGATCGGTGCCGAACCACTGCATCGCATCGGC
Source organism: Pseudomonas sp. RC4D1 (assembly GCF_018390395.1). Taxonomy (NCBI): domain Bacteria; kingdom Pseudomonadati; phylum Pseudomonadota; class Gammaproteobacteria; order Pseudomonadales; family Pseudomonadaceae; genus Pseudomonas; species Pseudomonas sp. RC4D1. Next base: position 319,553 of record NZ_JAHBAW010000003.1, on the reverse strand, counting down.
GTCGCTGTGAATGGCGAACAACGCCGGCACATCGGCCGGGCACAGTTCCCTGAGGATCAGGCGCGGGGTGCGGATAACGGGAAAGTCGCTCATATCACTCCCCGCCCTAGCCTGCCAGCGGCTTGCCCATGAGCTGCGCATACTCGCTCTTGATCTGCTCAAAGCCGTACTTGTGCTCCAGGCGCTTCACGGTGAAGTGCCCCCGGGCCATGTCCTGGTAGAAATCGGTGAACAGCGCATTGATGGTGGCCCCGGTAACGGCGCCGATCACGGGCACCGCCTGGGCCGCGAACTTGCTGGAGATGGTCACGCCATAACGGCTGGCGACCTTCTCGATCAACAGCGCCAGCCACTTGCCCACCTGCCCCGGCGACAACCTGCCAGCCGCGCCCACCCCCTGCTTGGCGGCAATCGCCGCCAGTTCCTTGGACAGTTGCTGCATGGCCTGGGTGGTGAAGCTGCGGGTGAGGTAGTAGCCGGTCTCCGTGGCGTCATCGGCCTGGCTGTTGCCGCCCATGGCGAACACCTCGATACAGGCTTGCTTGGTGGCCAGGTCGTTAAGGTCGAAGCCTTCGCTGCGGGCCACATCGGCCACCGAGCGCATCATGATGGTGGTGGAGATGGGCAACTCGACAAACAGCGCGGCAAAACCAAAAGCCCCGCCCACCGCACCGGAGGTGGCGGCATAGACTTTGTGCAGCAGCGTCGAGGCCTGTTTTTTTGGCGTGTTTTCCAGGCTCCACAGCGCCGCATCGGCGGAGGTCTGCAGCGCGGCCACCACCGCATCGTTGATTTTTCCGGACACCCAGTTGGGCAAGGCCTTGACCGCGCTTTCAATGGGCGAGCCGAGCACGCCGGACAGGCGCGCCGTCAGCGAGGGTGACTCCAGCAAGCCCACGGCACGCTTGAGGTCCCCATAATCCTGCGGATTGTCTTTGATATTCACGCACTTCTCCTGCCGTTAAACCGCCCACGACGTGCAAGGTAATGGGTTTGCAACGCTCGGGAAAGTGAGGCCGGGGCCTGCCCGCGAAAGGACTGCAACGTCCTCTCGCGGGCAGGCCCCGGATCATTGCCGTCAATCCTGCAACCAGACCCGCACTTCCCGTACCGCGCCGTCAATGAACACCAGGTTGGCGACCTGCCCGGCCTCGATCAGGTCCTGTCGGGCGCATTGCAGGGATTCCAGCAGCGGCCCGCGCTCCACCAGCTCAACGCGCGCCACCGCGGCCTTCATCGACTGCCGGGCATCGGACTTGGCCTTGCGAATGGCGGCCAGCGTGGCACTGACCGCCTCCAGCAGCGGTTCGACAAAGTCCTCGGCCGCCTGCGCCTCGGGCCAGCTGGCCCGGTGCACCGAACCCGGCTGCCAGCAACGCCAGACCTCCTCGCAGACAAAGGGCAGAAACGGTGCGAACAAGCGTTGCAGGACACTCAAGGCCGCCGCCAGGGCGTTGCGCGCCGAGTGCCCCTCGGGCCGATAGGCACGACGCTTGACTAGCTCGACATAGTCATCGCAGAACCACCAGAAGAAGCCCTCGATGCCCATCAGCGCGATGCTGTAGTCGTAGCCCTCCAGAGCCACCTGGGCGTCCAGGGTCACCGCCCCCAGGCGCTGCAGCATGGCCTGATCCAATGGCTGATCGACACGGCCTTCGGGGTCTCCCGGCACCGCGAAAACCAGCTTCGACAGGTTGAACAGCTTGAGCGCCAGACGCCGGCCGATCTTCATCTGCTGTTCTTCAAAGGCGGTGTCGCTGCCCGGGCGCCCGAGGGCCGCCCAATAGCGCACACCATCGCTGCCGTATTGCTCCAGCAAGGCTTGCGGCGTGACCACATTGCCCCGGGATTTGGACATCTTCTTGCGGTCCGGATCAAGGATCCAGCCCGACAGCGCCACGTGCCTCCAGGGCACGACGGCCGCTTCGAAATGGCTGCGCACCAGGGTCGAGAACAGCCAGGTACGGATGATGTCGTGGCCCTGGGGTCGCAGATCCATGGGATAGACGCGCTGGAACAGATCCTCGTCCTCCTCCCAGCCGGCGGCGATCTGTGGGGTCAGGGAACTGGTGGCCCAGGTGTCCATGATGTCGCGCTCGCCGATAAAGCCATGGGGCTGGCCGCGTTGCTCGGGGCGGTAGCCCGCTGGCGTGTCCAGGGTCGGGTCCACCGGCAGTGAGGTTTCGTCCGCCAGGATCGGCCTGGCGTAGTCCGCTACACCCTGGGCATCCAGCGGATACCAGAACGGAATCGGCACGCCGAAGACCCGCTGGCGGCTGATCAGCCAGTCGCCATTGAGGCCGCCGACCCAGTGCTCGTAACGACTGCGCATGAACGGCGGATGCCACTCCAGGGACTGGCCGCGGCCGAGCAACTGCTGGCGCAGTTCAGCGCTGCGCCCACCGTTGCGCAAGTACCACTGGCGCGTGGCGACAATCTCCAGAGGCTGGTCGCCCTTCTCGAAGAACTTCACGGCGTGCCGGATCGGCCGCGGTTCGCCAAGCAAAGCGCCACATTCACGCAACATCGGCAGTATCAACTTGCGTGCCTGGGGCAAACTGCACCCCGCCAGGGCCTCATAGGCCTGATGCGCGCCCGGCGTGGTCAGCCAATCGGGCGCCTGGGCCAGCAGCCGACCGTCCGGCTCGATGATCGAGCGGGTGGGCAACTGCAGTTCGCGCCACCAGAGCACATCGGTCAGATCGCCAAAGGTACAAACCATCGCCAGCCCGCTGCCCTTCTGCGGATCGGCCAGGGCGTGGGCCAGCAACGGCACCTCGACCTCGAACAACGGCGAACGCAGGAGTTGGCCGAAGCGTTTCTGGTAACGCGGGTCATCCGGATGCGCCACCAGCGCCACGCAGGCCGCGAGCAATTCGGGGCGGGTGGTGGCAATGCATAAATCCTCACCTTCGATGCCCTGGAACCGCAGGTCGTGATACGCCCCCGCCACCTCCCGTTCCTCCAGTTCAGCCTGGGCCACGGCGGTCTGGAAGGTCAGGTCCCACAGGCAGGGGGCCTGCTGGCTGTAGAGCTCGCCGCGCCGGTAGTTGCGCAGCAAGGCGCGCTGGCTGACCCGCTGCGCACGCTCATCAATGGTGGCGTAGGTCAGGCCCCAGTCCACCGACAGGCCCAACTGCATGAACAAGCTGCGAAAGGCCTGCTCGTCGAGGGCGGTCAAGCGGTGGCACAGCTCGACAAAGTTGCGCCGGCTGATCGCCGCATAGTCGGCACGCCGCTCGGCGACCCGGGCCGGTGGCTGCAACTGCGGCTGGTAAGGCGCCTGGGGATCGCAGCGCACGCCGTAGTAGTTCTCGACCCGGCGCTCGGTGGGCAAACCGTTGTCGTCCCAGCCCATGGGGTAGAACACGGCCTTGCCGCGCATGCGTTGAAAGCGCGCGATGATGTCGGTGTGGGTGTAGCTGAACACATGGCCGACGTGCAATGAGCCCGAGGCCGTGGGTGGCGGTGTGTCGATGGAGTAGACCGCGTCCCGGGTGGCACTGCGATCGAAGGCGTAGGTGCCCTCTTCCAGCCAGCGCTGGGACCAGCGTGTTTCGAGGTGTTCAAGCGAGGGTGTGGCGATGGGGCAAAGCGTTGGGGTTACACGTTTAACGGTGACATAGCATCCTCCTGTTATCACCCGGTGGCGCCGCAAGAATCGGCGCCGAAGGGGAAATTTATAGAGGATCGCGCGGGATTAGTAAATTGCCCAAGCGCCCCTTTTTTGCATCTTCGTTCAATCGAACTGCAGGTCCGCAGCCCATGCCGGGTACTGGCTTTGCAAGCGCAGCAGGCATTGCTCCAGCAGTCGCGCATCGTCCGGCAAACGCTGAGAGAGGCTGTGCCAGCCCCTGATCCGCAACTGCAGCGGCATGTCCACCAGTCCGGAAATGGCATCCCAGAAGGCATCCCAATTACAGCCATACCACTGGGGAAAACCCAAGGCATCACGCAAGGCCAGGTGCAGTTCACTGGCCGTGCCAAGGTCACGCACATCAATTTCCAGCCACTGCAGGCGCGTCATGTTCTGTGCCTCTGCTCCGGTTCATGGGCCGCCAGCATAACCGATGCCATCGCCTGCGGACGCTAGCGCAAGCGGCTCGGGCACCGACGCTCGACACCGCCCCATGACTGAGGCGGCTGGGACACCGTTTCGGCGCGCGTCTTACAGGTATTTCTGGAAAAACGGCAGCAATTGCGCCATGGCCAGCGCCACCGGTTCGTCGCGGTCGTACAGGTCGTAGTGGGACCAGCCTTCGGCGACCACCAGATGCTTGTCTTTGGAGGCGGCACGGCCATGGATTTCCAGGCCATCGCGATAGGCGCCGAAGCCCCCGGGCTTGTCGCCGATCACCACCATCAGCGGCTGGGTCAGCAGCACTTCGGCATGCAGGAAGGCATCCCAGCCAAAGGCCGCGCTGTTGAAAGAAAACAGGCCACTGGTGGCGCCGTTGGGTTGCTGACCACGGGGCGACTTGTAGTACTCGGTGGCTTCCAGGACGTCGATATCGCTGATGCCGTTCTGCTGCGCCTCGGCTGTCGACGCCGGCAGGTAGTTGATCACATGACACGCCTCGCCCCGGGCCTCGGCGGTGCGTTGCTTGGCCATGGCGTGCAGGGCGCTGACGGGATCGAAGTTGCTGAAACCTTCGCGGATCAGGCGACCGAAGTTGACCCCGGTAATGGAGGCCAGGGCCTTGATCCGGTAGTCGGTCATCGCCGCATGGATGGTGTAGGCGCCACCTCCGCAGACGCCGATGGCACCGATGCGTTCCGGGTCGACATACGGCAGGGTCAACAGGTAGTCGATGGCAAAGCGGATGTCCGATACACGAATCGCCGGGTCTTCGATATAGCGCGGCTGGCCACCGCTGGCGCCCTGGAAGCTGGCGTCGAAGGCAATGGCGATGAAGCCGGCCCGGGCCAACCCGGCGGCATAGACATTACCGGAGGTCTGTTCCTTGCAACTGCCGATGGGGTGAGTACTGACGATGGCCGGGTAAGCCTTGCTCGGGTCGAAGTCCGCAGGCAGGTAGATGTCTGCGGCGGTGTCCCAACCGAGATTGCGGTAGGTGACGTGCTGGATGGTAGTGCTCATGACCGTGCTCCTTGAGCCGCGCTGGACGGGCTTGTCTGGATCGATGTGGGCCCTGATGGGCTGCTGCGTCGCTGGGCCCCAGTATAGAAATGCCGCACCACCAGACTTTGCCTATTCCAACGACAAGCTTGCCTGTTTTGCCAAGGAGACGATTGCGTACGTCCCGGCCTCAACCGGTCTCGCGCATCCGCCGGATATCCCGCTGTGGCGGCGCGCCAAACACCCGACTGTATTCACGGCTGAACTGCGAAGCGCTTTCATAGCCCACCAACCCGGCGGCACGACCGACGTCGAGGTTCTGGCTGAGCATCAACTGCCGGGCTTCCTGCAGGCGCAACTGCTTGTGAAACTGCAACGGGCTGACGCCGATGATCGCGCGAAAATGCTGGCGGAAAGAGGACGGGCTCATATGCGCCCGCTGCGCCAGGTCGTCGATCCGCAATGGATGGGTGAAGTTCTGCTTGAGCCAGGCCACGGTCCTGAAGATCTGCTGGGTCGGCGAGCCCACCGCCAGCAGTTGCTGCAGCACCAGGCTGTAGGGCCCGGCCAACAGGCGCACGATGATCTCCTGCTGGATCAGCGGCGCCAGCTGCGCAATCAAGGCCGGCTCGTCCAACAGCCCCAGCAGACGCTCAAGCGCACTGAGCAGCCCCGGCTGCAGCTCATCCACCACCACTGTCCGATAACCGCTGGCCCGGGACGGGGGCGGCGGCGGCATTTGCGCAGCCGTTTGCAGGATCTGGTGCATATCCAGGGTCAGCATCATGCCCAGGAAGGGCTCGGCCACCGAACCCTCGGACACCCGCGCCACCACCGGCTGGTCGATGCTGGTCAACATGCCCTGCCCGGCCCGGTAATCGATCACCGAGTCATGCAGCAGCACCTGTTTTCCTCCTTGGGCGATCACCCCCAGGCCCAGGCTGTAGATGCAGGGAATGGGCGCCGTTGCCGTGGCGCGCCGGTGCAACGTGAGGTTGGGCACTAGAGTGGGAAAATCACCGGAGGCTTTGGTGTGCCGGGCGATCAAGCTGGCCAGAGTGGCGAGTGAGGGGGAGTCGGGGTGCTGGATCATGATGGCTGCGGTCGGGAGTGGTGCAAGAAGGGCCGGTCACTGTGCGCTGATTGTGGAGTCAGTTCGAGTTTTTCTTCAAGAATGGATTGGCATTGCATGAACGGCCCCCGAACCCCCAACGGCAATCCCTTGCCAGCTTCGGCCAGCCCCTGCCACGGCCCTGTCCCGGCAACGCCACGGACACCGCACAGAACGGCACAGCACAAGACTGCCGGATCATGGCCCGACTTTTGCTCCGTCTGCCGCTACTAACCAGGGAGTCGTCACATGACAGGAAGCATCTCAAGCACCACGTCACTCGTCGCTATGGGCCTCAAGGGAATCACCCGGGCTTTGGAGAGTGGCACGGTGAAGTCCATGAAGATTCAAGTCGAAAACGCAACGCCGCAAATCCAGGCGCAGATCGACGCCAACTTTCTGGAGTCGCAGGCTTCGAACGCAAAGCTGATAGCCCAATACAGAACCACCCCTACCTGGGCGACCTTCGACGACAAGAGCAACAGCGTCGAACTGCCCGATGTGGCATCGCTCGACAAGAGCGACGCCACCCACGTGCTCAAGGGCCTGCAATACCTGATGGAAATCGGCCGCCTGGACGGCAAGACCCTCATCGCCAGGAACGCCGGCCAGTCCACGGACAGCCCCTTGCTCTACCAGGATTGGCTGCAGGCCAGGATCGGCGTTGATGCCCATGCCTGAGTAGCACGACCCGCTCAGCGGCCGGCCTCGCTGAAGCCTCGGCGCAACCTAGTGACTGATGTACTGCTGGGTCTTGCTGTCATAGACATAGGTGAGGTTGTCGGCCGCCACCAGCGGACGGACTTTTTCCGGCCCCTGGAAGGTGGTGCCGCTGACCTTGACCTGCACCTGCGGCAGCGACTCCTGACCGGCGACGAAACTCAGCTCACCGTCGCTGCCGATGCACGGCATCACCGCGCCGTCGTCGCAGGCCGCCGAATTGTCCTCGCCGGTGCGCACCTGGCCGACATGGGACCAGATCCAGCCGTCGTCTTCGGGTTTCTTGTTCGGGTTGAACACGAACAGCGTGTAGCCCTTGGTGACAATACCGTCCTCAAAGGTGGCCGTGGGCACCGCCAACAGCAGGCGCCCGTCGGCAGTGCGGTGTTCCAGGGCCTGGCGCTTGGTGTCCACTTCCTCGGGCTTTTCCCGGCCGCCAAAGAAGCCGATCTTGCGCTCGATACTGAGTATGGAATAGGCCGGCGTCTGGCCTGGATGAGTGAGTTCGAAGGTGGCATCGGCCAGCCGCACCTGGACGTCGGGCGCGGCAAAATCCTCGCCCTGGCGGGCGGCACTGTCCCGGGTATGCCAGACAAACGCCGCGTAGTAATGCTTGCCGTCGAAGTCCAGCTCCTTGCCGTACCAGAACGTGGCGGTGACACCGTCCTCCAGCTCCACCTCCTCATTCGCCGCGGGAACCTCGACGTTCTGCATCACCGCCAGCACCGCGCCTGGAGGAATCGGTGCCTCCTTGGCCTGGACCAGCGCTGGCGCCGCCAGGGTGAAGGTGGACAACAGCAGGCCTGCCAGGCCTTTGCCCAAGCAGCCTTGCATGAGCGAACCGGCCTTGATCGTGATTTTCATCGCTTGAACGTCCCTGTGAGCCTGTAGAGAACCGCGGACTGCGTCGGCGGCGTCGTGCATGACGCGACGATCATAAAGGCAGGCTTTCGACACCGACAAGATGCTGGCAAATGGCAAGTGCGGGCGCTCATTGCGGGTCTGGACTGCTCGGGGGCGGCAACAGCGGGCTTTGCTACTCCCATGGCTTGCATGAAACATATGGATTTCCGTATATTCGATTTCCCATATATTCAAGCCAGCACCATGATGACGCCTGCCGACGTATTCAAGAGTCTTGCCGACGAAACCCGCGCCCGCACCACCCTGCTGATCGCGCACCAGGGCGAACTGTGCGTCTGCGAGCTGATGTGCGCCCTGAACAACAGCCAGCCGAAGATCAGCCGCCATCTGGGCCAACTGCGCAGCAGTGGCCTGTTGCTGGATCGCCGCCAGGGGCAGTGGGTCTACTACCGCCTGAATCCGGAGCTACCCGCCTGGGTGCACCAGATCCTGCAAGTGACCCTGCACGCCAACGCCCACTGGCTCCAGGACAACGCTGCGCGCCTGCAGAACATGGATGGACGCCCGGTCCGCGCTGCTGCCTGTTGCTGAATCCGCTACCCAAAGAGCCTTTGACGTCCGCCGCAGCGGAAGGAGCAACCCATGCGAGTCCTGTTCATGTGCACGGCCAATAGCTGCCGCAGCATCCTCTGTGAAGCCCTGTTCAACCACCTGGCGTCCGAGGGATTTGCGGCCCTGAGTTCCGGCAGTTTTCCCAAAGGTCAGGTGCTGCCCCGCAGCCTGGCCACCCTGGAGCAGGCCGGCATCGCCACCGCCGGCCTGTACAGCAAGGGCAACGACGCCTTCGCCGACAACCCGCCCGACATCGTGATTACCGTCTGCGACAAGGCGGCGGGCGAGGCCTGCCCGGTGTACTTCGGCCCCGCACTCAAGGCCCATTGGAACCTGGAAGATCCCTCCGACGTCCGGGGTGACGAAGCCTGCGTCGACGCCGCCTTCCGCGCCACCCTGGCGCACATCGAGCTGCGTTGCCGGGCCTTCCTGGGCCTGCCTTTCAACCACCTCAGCCGTGAGCAACTGCAGCACGAGTTGAACCGTATCGGCACACTCTGAGCCGGAGGCTACATGTCAGAACACCTGTCAGAACACCTGCCCAACCTCGACCTCTCCCTGCTCGATGGCAAGCACGCCAGGCCCGAGCACAAACCGCGCATCCTGCTGCTGTACGGCTCGACCCGGGAGCGCTCGTTCAGCCGCCTGCTGGTCGAAGAAGCCGCGCGCCTGCTGCAGCACTTGGGTGCCGAAACCCGGATCTTCGATCCGTCCGGATTGCCCCTGCCCGACGACGCTCCCGTGGACCACCCCAAGGTTCAGCAACTGCGGGATCTGGTGCAATGGTCCGAAGGCCAGGTCTGGTGCTCGCCGGAGCGCCACGGCGCAATGTCGGCGGTGTTCAAGGCACAGATCGACTGGATTCCCCTGGAGCTCGGTGCCGTGCGCCCGACCCAGGGCAAGACCCTGGCGGTGATGCAAGTGTGCGGCGGCTCGCAGTCCTTCAACGTGGTCAATCAGCTGCGGGTGCTGGGCCGCTGGATGCGCATGTTCACCATCCCCAATCAATCCTCGGTGCCGAAGGCCTACCTGGAATTCGACGAGTCGGGGCGGATGAAACCCTCGGCCTACTACGACCGGGTCGTCGACGTGATGGAGGAGCTGGTGAAGTTCACCCTTGTGCTACGGGACCAGCAAGCGTTCCTGGTGGATCGCTACTCGGAGCGCAAGGAAAGCGCCGAGCAACTCATGGCCCGGGTCAACCAGCGTTCGATCTGAGAGCACGATCCCCCTGCCCTCTCGCTGAGTCCCGGACATTGCGGCCCACTTGAAGCGCCGGCTCAAGCCAGCAATTCGCTGATCCATTGCGTCTGGCGGACGACCTCTTGCACCTTGTCCTCGGGCACGGCCTGGGCTTGAGTGAAATTGGCCAGGGTGCGCTGCTTCAGCCGCAGCAGGCGCTGCCACTTGGCCAGGAACGCCGGGCTGCGGGCCTGCATCTGCAGCGGGCCGAAGTACAGCTCCCGGGCGCTGTACTGCACCGGCCCGAGGCGCTCGGCGACGATGATTTCGTAGTCGAAGCGGTTCTCTCGCAGCACTTCCTCGGCGAGGATCTGGTAGTCATGTTCCATCAACCATTGGCGCAACGGCTGCTCGCCGCCGTTGGGTTGCAGGATCAGACGCTCCTCACCGCTCAAGCGCGCCTGGCCGCTGTCGAGGATGTCACGGATAGTCTCGCCGCCCATGCCACAGAGGCTGATCGCGGTGATCCCGTCTGCCGGTTCGATCGCGGCCAGACCGTTGGCCAGGCGCACGTCGATCTGCTGCTCCATGCCGCTCTCGCGCACCGCGCGCTGGGCCGAGCGAAACGGCGTCAACGCCACCTCCCCGGCCACCGCTGCAACGATGGCGCCGCGGCTGATCAAGGCCAACGGCAAGTAGCCGTGATCCGAGCCGATATCGGCCAGCCGCGCGCCGGCCGGCACATGCGCCGCCACACGCGCCAGGCGCATGGACAATGTCTGTTGCTTCAACTGCTGCCCCTTTTCACCACGAACGTCCGCCAGCCAGGGCCGGATCGGGGGGCGATTCTGGCGGGCAATGCCGGGCATTTCAAATTTATGCGACCGGAACCTGGGATGCGCTGCAGAAAAGGCCCGCTCCGCACGGGGTCGAAAGCACCGTCCTGCATGGCGGGTTTCTGAGCAGAAACAGACCTTCGTTGCTGGCAGCGTGCACCCTGGTCAGTGATAGACTCCGCGCCCATTTGGGGGCTAAAAAAATGCTCTGTCCCGAATGTGAACAAGGCGAAGTGACCAAGGTTCAAGTGCGGGCAACGCAGGAGATTCTGTACGTTTGCCAAGAGTGCGAGTCGCTGTGGCTCACTGCCGAGGTCATGGCTACCGAGCCGTTCAACTGTTTCACTTCCTACATGGAGGAGCTGGGTTTACCGCCACTTTGGAGCTCGCTGTATGTCCTTGAGCCAGTTAGCGAGTTGTTGAGTCTTCACCCACCTTCAGGAAAATCATGGACATTCGATTGACGCAAACCAGGGACTGGATGCTGTTGAAGCGCGTTCGTCTCGCGGCACTTCAGGACACCCCGACTGCCTTTGGCGTGAGTTACCAGACTGCCGCTAACTACAGTGACCAGCAGTGGCAGGACCGCGCCTCGTCAACCGGTAGCCAATTCTGGCTGGCCTTCAAGGACCAGCAGCCGGTGGGAATGATTGGTGCCGCAGTCAGTGGCGCGAACCGCTACAACTTGATCGGCATGTGGGTAGCCCCCGACGCACGGGGCAGCGGCGTGGCCGCGAAGCTGGTGGACGCGGTGAAATCCCGTGGGCGAGACCAGGGCCATGAGTGCGTGTATCTGGACGTCGCCCCCGAGAACGCAAGAGCCGCACACTTCTATCTGAAGCAGGGATTCGTCTTCATCGATGAATGGGAACCTCTGGAAAGCCATCCCCATATCAAGGTGCAGACCATGCTCTGCCCTCTGTAGAACTGTCCCGGCCGCGCCTCTGCTGGCCAGAGGCGTGCTCAGCCCGAGAAAAGATAGCGTCGCGCAAGTCGGCCAGATAAAGGTCCGTCGGGCTTCAAGCGGATGGATCAGCTCTCAGTGACAACCACAGCGTCGTCATTGGCCTCGGTGGCCAGCTTCGCCCGATCAGCCTTGCTGATGTACTTGGACTTTTTTTGCGGAGCCAGTTTGGCGCTGGCCTTCTTGGCGTGAGCCTTCAATAGCTGCTGGATTTTCTTGCGACGATTCATGTGGGGCTACCCGGCTTTTTAAGTGCAGGAATGATATCAGCCGCCACTCGACGGGGCTGGTAACTCTTTGCCGATCCAACGAATGATCCTCAGCGCCCCTCCTCGGCGATGCCTGTTGCTTCAACCACCGCCCCTTCGGTGGGAGGCGGCAGCTGAACGTCGCACTTAACTCCCGATGGCCATCACGAGCACACCCAGCAGTAGGCAGGCGCTGGCCACGATGGTCAGGCGCAAACGCATCGGCAGGTACCAGGCCGGTAGGTGCATGACCTGCGAGAGTTGCCGGTCATGCCACCAGTGCGCGAAGAATCCGCCAATCAATAACAGCCCGCCCCATGACAGCGGCAGCAAGGTGGCGACCCAGCCCATCAGCGCAGGGACGATGCTCCAAACAAAGCGTGTGTGACGCTGCTGCGCGTTCATGCCGGGAGCGATCATGGCAAATCCCCAATGCAGGGCTCCGACAAAACTCAGGATCACCGCCCCGTAACTGACCAATGCCTGGCACCACAACAGCCGCTGTCCGTGCGCAACCACGGCCAGCAACGCCAGCCCGAGAAACGGCAGCAAGCCGCCATAACCCAGCAGGGCAACAGGCTTGGGTGGCGATACAGAAGACAAAAGGTTCATCTGGATTCCTCTCAATTAGGGCACTGAAAACTGTAGCCGCAAAAGCGCCCTCTGAATGGCCGTCGCGTTGACTCACCACAACCGGCTGGCCACTGCCGGCCCCTCAGAACTTCGCCTGCATCCCCACCCGCAGCGTGCGCCCCGGCGCCGGCATGAAGCTCTGCGCCAGTGGGTCCAGGTAGTAGCGATCCGTGAGGTTTTGCAGCGACACGTTGAGGCTGGCGTCTTGCTTCAACTTGTAGTTGAGGAACAGATCGAACAGCGCCACTTCGCGGTAGTTCAGCTGTGGCGTGGTGGCGCCGGTCTGCCATGGCTTGTCGGCGGTGACGGTGGGCCCCGAGGTGTAGGTAATCCGCGTGCCGAGGGTCAGGCTCTGGTCGAAGAAGCGCAGGCCGGTGGTCAGGTTGCCGGCAAAGCGCGGCGGGTTCTGGGTGTTGGTGTAGGACCCCATGAAGCTGCCCGGGGTGCAGTCCGGGGTGTCGGCGGTTTTCCGGTAGGGGTTGCTGGTGGCCCGCAGGGTGGCGGCGAAGGCCGCGTCGCAGGTTTCGGTCTTCAGGTAGTAGGTGGACGACAGGTCGGCAAACACCCGTCCGGCATCGTAGTGGGTCTGCAGTTCCAGGCCGCGGGTGGTGTAGCTGTCGGTATTGCTGAAGCGCATCAGGCCCCACAGGCCCGGGCTCGGATCGTAGTAGCGGGTGATGTAGTTTTTGATGCTGTTGTTGAAGTAGGCGAGCTTGATCGCCGCCGAATCGTCATCCACGAACAGCCCCTTGTGCAAGGTGCTGGCGCCGATCTCCCAGTTGCTTGAGCGCTCGGGCTTCAGGCCCTTGCCCGGCGTGGTCTGCTGCACACCGTAGCCGGTTTCGAACAGCGAAGGCATGCGAAAGCCCTGGGTGTAGGAGGCATAGACGAAGGTGTCTGGCAGCACCTCGATATTGATGCCGAAGGCCGGAGCAAAGGCGCCACCGCTGTTGCTGGCCTTGCCCGAATAGTTGTAGCCGGTGACCACCCGGCCTACTTGCGCGTCGCCCACTTCCGTCTCGGTCGCGCCGAATTGGTTATAGGGCGTGCCTTCGAATGGATAGTTGGTGTTGTTGAAAACAATGCCGTTGTTCAAGCGTGGGTCGGTCGCATCGGTGTACAGCCCGTTCTGGTCCGGGAACCACATCAGGTAGCCATAGTCGCCGGGCCTGGAGACGGTCACGTACTTGTGTTCGCGTTCCTCTCTGCGCGCCGTGGCATTAGCCACATGGTCCTTGCTGCGATAGTGGGTGTAACGACCGCCGCCCCACAGCGTCAGGCGCTCCACCGGCTGGTATTCCAGCTTGCCGTTGAAGCTGAACTCCTGCCGCGAGCCTTCGCGCAAGCTGCGGTTGGCGTTGATGTCGTCCTGGGTGGTGACCACGCCCTTCTGCGGACGCAGTTCTTCCAGCTGGAACGAGCCGCCCAGGTCCAGCTTCAAGTCGCCGTAGTCGGTGCTAAAGCGCGAGGTATTGGCCAGACCGCCGCCCGTGCGGCGGTTGGCCTGGCGGGCCCAGGAACGGTCCGTGCGATAGGCCTGGGAAGCCGGTGCCGACCAGGCGCTCAGTTGGCTGGTCTGCGCATCGGTCAGCCACAGGTCGGCAGTCAGGTCCAGTAGCGGGTTGTCCGCGGGCAGGTAGTTGTAGCGCGCGGTGTAGGTGTCGATCTGGGTGTGGCCCAGAGGGTACTGGTAGATGCCACCGGTGCCGAAACGGAAGATGTCCGAGGGCATGATCTCGCCGATGCGCCCGTCATAGCGCCGGTAGCCGAGGTCGAAGCTGTGGCCGTCCGCTGGGCGCAGGGTGGTCTTGAGCAGCCACGATTGGGTCTTCGACGAGGAGTTCAGCACCTCTTCCCCGGCGTTGTAGGTGGTGGCCACACTGGTCTCTTCATCGCCGTAGCGGTCAAAGGTGCGGTAGCGATCCTGGCCCTTCTTGCCGGCGAAATAGTTGCCCTGGTTGCGCTGGGCGTAGGCCGCCACCACATCGAACAAGTCATGGCTGTAGGCAAACGCAGCACTGCCGGACTCCGCGTCCGAGCCGAACAGCCCGCCACGGCTCTGGTGCGGCTCCGCGTCCAGGTCCTCGGTCTTGGAGTGGGGGTCGCGACGGGCCGGCGCCACGCCGTTGTTCCAGACATCGCCCTTGAGCCGCAGGCCGACATTCTGACCGTCCTTGAGGATGTCGCCGACGCCGAGGGTGCGCATCTTGACCGTGCCGCCGATGGCGCTGGAGGTCAGGCTCGGGCCCTTGTCGATGGCGATGTCGCTGATCATGTCCGGGTCGATGTAGCTGCGTTGCTGGGTGCCGGCATAACCGCGATAGACATCCAGCGCCTGTTGCGACCCGTCCACTGTCACCGCCACTCGGCTCTGGCCCTGGATGCCGCGAATGTTCACATCTAGGCCGCCGCCATTGCGGCTGTCGCCGACCTGCACCCCGGGCTGGCCCTTGAGCACGTCGCCCACCGACACCACGCCAAAGCGCTGCATGTCGTCGGCGGAGATGTACACCGACGAACGCGGTGCCCGATACACCTCTTGCTCGTCAGGGTTCTCGCCCTTGACCTTCTGCGTCGGCAGCGACACCGCATCAAGGCGCAGGCGCAAGGCATAGCCGCCGTCGGCCTGACGCACGTAGCCCAGGCCGGTGCCCGCCAGCAGCTGGTTCAAGCCCGCTTCGGTGGTGAAATCCCCTTGCAGGCCCTGGCTGGTCTTGCCCGCCGTGAGCAGCGCACTGCCGGCCATGCTGATCCCCGCCTCGGCGCCAAAACGTGACAGCACCTGGTCCAGGGGACCGGCGCCGATGCTGTAGTGACGTTCGCCGGCCGCCAGCACCATCTCGCTGTAGAGCGGTTGCAGACTGAGCAACAGCAGGCCGAAGGTGTGGGTACGCAAGACACGAGCGGGGAAAATCATGCAAGGCTCCTAAGGATCGAAACCCACCTGTGCCGGTGGGTGATACCTGAAGGCCAAGCCAGATCGAAAAAACTATCGCGCAGGTGAAAAAAAACTTTCAGGCCGGCACCACCGTCACCCAATAACGGGTTCTGCGCTCGATGCGCACCGGTAGGGTATTGGCCACCAGGGCCAGGGCGGCATCGGTGTCGTCCAGCTGGAAACTACCGGTCACCCGCAAAGCGGCAACCGCTTCGCTGCAACGTAAAAAACCCGGGCGATAGCGCGAAAGCTCTGCCAGCAACTGATCCAGGCGCATGCGCTCGGCGGGCAGGATGCCGCGCATCCAGGCCTGGGCCAGAAACACATCGATGGAGGTCGGCCGCCCGGCTCCCTGGCCATCGACCCGGGTTTGCCAGCCGGCCTGCAATGGCAGCGGGGTCGACGGCTGCCGGGCACTGACCTGCACCAGCCCGCGCAGCACGGTCACCTGAGTGCCCTGGCGATCATGGCGCACCAGCAGATGGGCGCCCTGGCTGTACAACAGCGCATCCGGCGTTTGCAGTTGCAGGGAGGCCGATCCGACCGGGGTATCCAGGGCCAGCTCGCCCTCGATCAACTGCACGCTGCGCTGCCCGGCACCCAAGTCCAGATTCACCGCACTGGCGGTGTTCAGCCACAGCGAACCGCCGTCAGCCAGGGCCCAACGTCGCCGCTCACCGATGCCGGTGCGATAACCGGCCAAGGCTGAACGCACCAGGGTGGAATCCGCCCCCTGCCAGGACACGCCTCCCAGCAGTCCCAGCGCCAACAGGCACTTGAGCACCTGCCGCCGCCGTTGCGGATCGGCGCCCGCCGCCTGCAAGGCCCGGCGCGCCGTGGCATCAGCCAGCAGATGGGCCCCCGGCTGCAACATCAGCGGCAAACCGCTGACCCGCTGCCAGGCGTACTCATGCTCGGCACTGGCCTCGCGCCACTGCTGCAAGGCCTGATGGTCCGCGGCGCTCATCAGCCCGGACTGCATCCGCACCAGCCAATCAATGGCGCTGTCCCGCACCCGGGGATCGACCGCGACGCCACTCATTCAAACAGGCTCGCATAGCAGACGCTGAACGCCTTGCCCATGGCCCGCTGCACCTGGGCCACGGTCAGGCCCAACTGCGCGGCGATCTGCGGGTAGGTCAAGCCATCGAGCTGGGACAGAAAGAAAATCTGCCGCACCCGCGACGACAAACCCACCAGCAGCGAATCCAGCTGCAGCAGGGTCTCGATCATCAGATGCCGCTCTTCCGGCGAAGGCTCCTCCCCCACCGGCCGTGCCGCCAGCGCCTCCAGGTAAGCCCGCTCGATGGCCTGACGACGCCAGCGATTGATCAACAGACCATTGGCGATGGTGGCCAGAAACGCCATGGGCTGGCGCAGCTCACGCACATCTTCCTGGGACCGCAGCACGCGGATAAAGGTGTCGTGCGCCAAGTCCTCGGCATCGGCGCTGTGCCCCAGGCGCCGATGCAACCAGCCGCGCAGCCAGCCGTGATGATTCGCATACAGCTGAGCGACAGGCGAAGAGAGGCTGTGGTTGTGCATGGGAGATTCGCATTAATGATAATGCTTCTCATTTTATGGTTTACGAATGGGAGTTGTACAGCACGGCACATTGCGATTGCCGTGAAGAGCCTGGCCCGACTTCACGGATCAGGCCACTGGGATCAGGTGCCAAGCGTGGATTGCCGCTGCGTTTGAGCGGTGTCCGGCATTTCCCGCAGGCGCGCGCCATCAAGACTTGCCGCGGCGGATCAGGAGGTCTGTCGATCGATATCGCGGCGAAGGACCACGGCGGTGGTGATGTCCTCGACCGATTCGTGGCTGGCGACGGCATCCCGGACTCGGTTCAGATCATCAATGGTGCGTGATTCGATCTCGATCACCAGGTCCAGCTGGCCACTGACCGAAGAGATGCGGCGCACCTGCGAGTGCTGGGCCAGCATGTCCAGCAGGCTGATGGCCGGGGTGCGTTTCAGGCACACCAGAAACATGGCGCGAATCACGTTGGCGTCGATTTCGCCAATGTCCGCCCGGTAGCCGCGGATCACACCATTGCGCTCAAGGTTGCTGACGCGCTCGCTGGTGGCGCTTCTGGACAAGCCGATTCTCGCGGCCAGGGCCTTCAGGGCGATCCGCGCCTCTTTAGACAGAATGTCGAGTATTTCCCGATCTTTCACGTCCAGCTCGCGCATTGAAACTCCTCACATTGACTGCCGATTTTGTGTCGGTCGATTCCGACAATATGCAGGCCAAAGCCGACCGCATACCTACTGCCCTCGAAGATTTCGCATGCCAAGCTAACTGAAAAAAATAACCAGGAAAACCATTACCATGACTGACCTTTGCCACCCCGCCCCGCAGTTCTCGCCCCGCGATGCCGAACAATTGGCTGCGCAGCTTTTCAATGTCAGCGCGAGCGCCTCGCCTCTGGACGGCGAGCGAGACTGCAACTTCCGGCTGAACACAGCGACCGATGCGGGATGGATTCTGAAAGTCGTCAACGCCAGCGAACCGCGCATTGAAAGCCAGCTGCAGACCGCCATCCTCAGCCATCTGGCCGATCACAGCCCCGAGCTTGGCGTACCGCAGTTGAAGAAAAGCCTGGCCGGCGATTTACTCGCCTCGGCCGTGGCGCCCTCTGGCGAAACCCACGCGGTGCGCCTGGTGAGCTGGCTGCAAGGAACGCCGCTGGCCGAGGTCCCGCGCACCTTCGAACTCATGCGCAGCCTGGGTCAATCATTCGCCGACATGGACCATGCCCTTCAGGGCTTCATGCATCCCGGCGCGGTCCGCGATCTGGACTGGGACCTGCGGCACGCCGCCCGTTCCCGCGCCCGCCTGCACTTCATCAAGGACCCCGCCAGACGCGCCATTCTGCAGCGCTTCATCGATGATTTCGAAACCAGGGTCGAACCCAAGCTTGCGCGCTTGCGCACCCAGGTCATTCACAACGACGGTAATGACTGGAACATCCTCATCAACCCGCAAAACCACCAGCAGGTCTCGGGCATCATCGATTTCGGCGATGCGGTGCACACGGTGCTGATTGCCGAAGTCGCCATCACCTGCGCCTACGCCATTCTCGACATGCAAGACCCAATAGGCGCGGCCGCCGCCCTCACCGGCGGCTTCCATGAGCGCTACCCGCTGCAGCCGCAAGAGCTGGACGTGCTGTTCAATCTGATCGCCATGCGCCTGGTCATCAGCGTCACCTTGTCGGCCTCGCGCCACCAGCAGACCCAGGACAACCCCTACCTGGCCATCAGCGAAGCCCCGGCCTGGCGCCTGCTGGAAAAGATGGATCGCATGAACCCGCGCCTGGCGACGGCGATCCTGCGCAAAGCCTGCGGTTACGACGCGATAGAAGGTGCCGGGGCCATTCGCCGCTGGGTGGATGAAAACCGCCAGTCCTTCGCGGACATCGTGCATCCCTCGGCGGCAACCCTGAACAAGGCCATTGTGCCGTTCGCCGATGCCGCCCATGAAATGACCATCGCTTCCGCCGCGCAGCGCCCGGCAGAGGCGACCCAGTGGTGGAATGATTTCTCAGCTGAACATCAGGTGCCGCTGGGCATCGGGCCCTGGGGCGAAGCCAGGACCATCTACACCGACAGCGCCTTTGAATCGCGCTTCATTGCAGGAGAGCGTCGGATCATGCACCTGGGTGTCGACTTGATCATGCCGGCCGGAACGCCGCTGTACACACCGCTTGCCGGTGTGGTGCAGAGCGTCGAGGTCGAGCCTGAACCGCTGGGCTATGGCGGCTTGATCATGCTCAAGCACTCGCCTGAAGGCTGCCCGCCCTTCCTGACCCTGTGGGGGCACATGGCCCACGAAGCGCTGACACGCCTCAAGCCCGGCGACCATCTGGCCGCTGGCGCGCTGGTGGGCTACATGGGCGCGGACACGGAAAATGGCGGCTGGCTGCCCCATGTGCATTTCCAGATGTCCACCGACACCCAGTTGCAAGCGAGCGAGTTCATCGGCGTCGGTGAGCGCGCCTATCTTGAGGTGTGGGCCGACCTGTTCCCGGATGCTTCGACCCTGGCCGGAATCCCCCCGGAAACCTACCACCAGGAAGGACGAACCAAAGCACAGATCGTGGCCAGGCGTAAGGAACTGCTGCTGCCCAACTTGTCGATTTCCTACTCGGACCCGATCAAATTCGTACGCGGTGATGGGGTCTGGTTGATCG
Source organism: Pseudomonas sp. RC4D1 (assembly GCF_018390395.1). NCBI lineage: Bacteria > Pseudomonadati > Pseudomonadota > Gammaproteobacteria > Pseudomonadales > Pseudomonadaceae > Pseudomonas > Pseudomonas sp. RC4D1. The sequence goes on along the minus strand of NZ_JAHBAW010000003.1, from coordinate 300,167 downwards.
ACAACTTTGGCCGGGCCTATCTGGACTGCTTCAACAACGTCTGCCACCTCGGCCACTGCCATCCCGATGTGGTGCAAGCCCTTGCGCGTCAGGCTTCACGGCTGAACACCAACACCCGCTACCTGCACGACAACATCGTGGAATACGCCGAGCGGCTCACCGCAACATTGCCCGAGGGCCTGGCGGTCGCCTCCTTTGGCTGTTCCGGCAGCGAGGCCAACAGCCTGATGCTGCGCATGGCGCGCAATCACACCGGGCGCAATGATGCCATCGTGCTGGATTGGGCCTACCACGGCACCACCCAGGAGCTGATTGATCTGAGCCCTTACAAGTACAAGCGCAAGGCCGGCAAGGGCCGTGCAGAGCATGTATTCGAGGCGGCCGTGCCGGACGTTTACCGCGCAGCGGATGACTGGCCATTCGCAGAGCTGGGCAAGCGTTTCGCGCAAAGTGTCGCCGAGCAGATCGACAGCATGCGCCGGCAAGGCCGAGCCCCGGCGTTCTTCTTGGCGGAGTCCATTCCCAGTGTCGCCGGGCAGCTGTTTTTCCCGGAAAACTACCTGCAAGAAGTCTATGCAATGGTGCGTGCCGAGGGCGGTCTGTGCCTGGCCGATGAAGTTCAGGTCGGCTTTGGCCGAGTGGGCAGCCACTGGTGGGCCTTTGAAACCCAGGGCGTGGTGCCTGATGCGGTGTCCATGGGCAAACCCATTGGCAACGGCCATCCCATGTCGGCGGTGGTGACCACCCGCGAGATCGCCGACAGCTTCAACAACGGCATGGAGTACTTCAATACCTTCGCCGGCAGCCCGGTTTCATGTGCCGTGGGCCTCAGCGTTCTCGATGTGATCGAGCGCGACAACCTGAAACTCAACGCACTGACGGTGGGCAATTACCTGCTCGATGGCTTTCGCACACTGCAGCAGCGCTACGATGCCATTGGCGATGTACGCGGGCTGGGGCTGTTCCTCGGGATCGAACTGGTCACCGACCGCCAGAGCAAGGCTCCGGCCACGCAACTGGCGAAAAAGGTCGCCGATGGTGCCCGGGAGCGCGGCGTGCTGATCGGCACCGAAGGCCCCTATGACAACGTGCTGAAAATGCGCCCGTCGATGATTTTCAGTCACAAGAATGCCGACTTCCTGCTCGAGGTGCTGGACGACAGCTTCCAGGCGGCCCTGCGCTAGAGCGCCCGGATCGGCGCACGAGTGACAGCCTGCGTGCCCGGCCGACATAGTGTCGGCCAACTCCGGCAATGTGTCCGGCTGGCGGACACCTTGCCGGGTGCTTTCCAGAACGGCCTATGCAAAGCTTTTCCCGAGGCCTGGGTGAAGAGCCCAACAACAATAATTAATAATTCTTCAAAGGTGCCATCCAATGCTAACCAGAACGCTCAAGGGTCTGCTTGCTGCATCCACCGTCGCGGCCGCGGCGCTCCTCTGTCCTACAGCCGTTCAGGCTGATGATTTGCAGTCGATCCAGGACTCCAAAGAGATTCGCATCGCCATGAGCGGGCAGTACTCGCCCTTCAGCTTTGCCAACGAGCAGAACCAGATTGTCGGCTTCGACGCCTCCATCAGCGAAGCCCTGGCCCAGCGGCTCGGGGTGAAAGTCAGCATTGTCACCACGCCCTTCGACGGGATCATTGCCGGGCTCCTGGCGAAAAAATATGACGCCATCATCGCCTCCATGACCATTACCCCGGAGCGCCAGAAGGCCGTGGATTTCGTCGGCCCCTACTACCACGCCGGCCGCACCATCGTGGTGAAGGAAGACTCGCCGATCCACAGCCTGGATGACCTGAAGGAGGTGAAGGTCGGCGTCACCCTGGGCGATGCCCACGACAAATGGGCCAGGACGCGCGGCAACCTGAAGGTCAAGACCTACAAAGGCCTTCCCGAGATGCTGGTCGACCTGGACGCCGGGCGCCTCGATGCGCTGGTGATGGACAGCGTTCCGGTGCTGGTGGCCGTCAAGGAAACCGGGCAGAAGGTGCGCATCATCACGCCACCCGACAGTGACGGTGGGGTTGAAGGCATGGGCATTGCCCTGCGCAAGAACAACCCTGAGCTCAAGGCAGCAATGCAGCAGGCGCTGAACGACATGCTCGCCGATGGCAGCTACGAAAAGATCTCGATGCAGTGGATTGGCAAGGACATTCGCTGACTCATCTGCAGCCTGGCTCGACCTGGGGTCGGGCCAGTCACTCCGACCTTTTCGAGCCTGCCCATGGATCTGACACTTATACAGCGCACCCTGCCGTTTTTTCTGGAGGCGGCCTGGGTCACGGTGCACGTTTCGCTGCTGGCACTGCTGCTGGGTTTGCTGGTTGCCGTCGTGCTGGTGGCGGCGCGGCTGTCCGGCTTTTTTCTGCTTCGCTGCCTGGCCAGGGTCTACATCAGCGTTTTTCGCGGCACACCCTGTCTGGTCCAACTGTTTCTCATCTACTTTGGCGGCCCGCAAATCGGCCTTGAGCTGGAGCCGTTCTCCGCAGGTGTCATCGGCCTGGGCCTGAACATCGCGGCCTACATGGCCGAATCCATTCGTGGCGCGATCAGCAACATCGATCCCGGTCAGGTCGAAGCCGCCCGCTCAATCGGTTTCGGCAAGGGCCAGACCCTGTGGCTGATCACCCTCCCGCAAACCGCCAAGTTGATGATCCGGCCACTGGGGGTCAATGCGGTCGCGCTGATCAAAGGCTCGGCCCTGGTGTCGACCATCTCCGTGGTGGAACTCTCCTACACGGCGCAGCGTTTTATCAGCTCCACCTACAAGCCATTCGAGATCTTCATGGTGTCGGCCATTTTGTACATCGCCATGGTCTACACGGTCAGGCTGATGGTGGACCACCTCGATAAACGCTTCGCGGCCAAGTGAGACACCTCCATGCCAAGCCTTGACCTGAGTATCGTGACCCCCTATTCCGAGCTGCTGGCCACCGGGCTCTGGTGGACCATCGTCTTGTTCCTTTGCTCCAGTGTGCTGAGCCTGATCGCTGGAATAGCCTTTGCCCTGATCGTGCTCTACACCCCGAAACTGGTCTCCCTGCCCATACGTTTCCTGACCTGGCTGCTGATGGGCACGCCCCTGCTGCTGCAGCTGTACCTGATCTATTACGGCCTGGTGCAAGTGGGGATCGATATCCCGGCGCTGATGGCCGGCATCATCGGCCTGAGCCTGCATTTTGCGGTCTACAACGCCGACGTGATTCGTGCCGGGGTCCTGTCGGTCGACCCCGGGCAGATTGAAGGTGCGCGCTCCATTGGCCTGAGCCGCAGTCAGGCCCAGCGCTACGTGATTGTGCCGCAGGCACTGCGCAGCACCCTGGCGCCGCTGGGCAACAACCTGATTGTCCTGTTAAAGGACACCTCCCTGGTGTCGATCATCGGCATTGCCGAGCTGGTCTACAGCGCCCAGCGCGCCGTGAGCGAAACCTACAGCCCGTTCGAATTCTATCTGGCCGTCGCGGTGATTTATTACGCGGTCAATCTTGTTCTGGAAGCCGGCCTGCACCTGCTTGAAACCAAGGTAGAGATGTCACGATGACCACAGAAAAGTTCATGGTTGAAGTCAAGGGTGCGCGCAAGGCGTATGGCGCACTTGAAGTGCTCAAAGGCATCGATCTGTCTGTCGCGCGCGGACAGATCATCGCCATCATCGGCCCCAGTGGTTCGGGCAAAAGCACCCTGCTGCGCTCCATCAATCACTTGGAAGTGCTGAACGAAGGAGAGATCTGGCTGGAAGGCGAGCACGTCAACCGGCCGTTGAAAGGTCGCGCATTCGAACAGCACATCAACAGCGTGCGCCAGCAGATGGGCATGGTGTTCCAGCACTTCAATCTGTTCCCGCACCTGACCGTGCATGAAAACATCGCCCTCGGGCCGATCAAGCTCAAAGGGCTGAACAAAGCCGCCGCTCGCGAACTGGCCATGGAGTACCTGTCGAAAGTCGGCCTGGCCAACAAGTTCGACGAGTACCCTTCTCGCCTGTCCGGCGGACAGAAACAGCGCGTGGCCATTGCCAGGGCCCTGGCGATGCGTCCCAAAGTCATGCTGTTCGATGAAGCCACCTCGGCCCTGGACCCGGAGCTGGTGGAAGAGGTCAACCAGGTGATGAAACAACTGGCCGCCGAGCACATGACCATGTTGATCGTCACCCATGAAATGCGCTTTGCCGGTGAAGTGGCGGACCGGATCGTCTTCATGGACGGTGGCGTGGTGGTCGAGGAAGGCGCGCCGCAAGAGATCCTGCAAAACCCGACTCACGAACGCACCCGGTCGTTCTTGAAAAAGCACCTGCACGCCTAGAGCAATGGCGCCCGCGCTGGCCGAAGGTGCTGTTGCGCCAGGGGGCAACGGCGCCGCCGTAAACGCGCTCCCGTCTCGACGCGGTGCTGTCTAAGACGCAGCTGCGCCCACCCTCACTCATAGCTCAAGGTGAAGGTCAATGAAGCAGCCAACGGCCCCTTGCCAATGCTGTGCTCGCGCAAGGCATTGGGAAGCGCCTTGAGGTAAGCCAGAAAGGTCACTGACTGCTTGCCGTCCTGGCTGATGCGGCCAATGGAATGCGCGCGTCCCAGGGGCAAGGGCTGCGCCGCTGCATCCTCCAGGCCAATCACCAGGCCTTGCGGACTGCCGCTGTCGAGCTCTAGAAAGCCCTGTATCTGCTGACTTTCATGACCACCCAAGGTCACCTTGACCTCGGTCCTGCCGGCGCTTGAATCACAGTCAAGCAGGTTCAGGACAACGGCCTTGCTCGCGGTCCTGCCTTCGCGATAGAGCTCCTGCTGACTCACATCTTCGAAGTCCAGAGTCCGGGTTTCGGAGCCAGGCTCGAGGGTACAGGTCTGATCCATCAGCTGGCCGCTGAAAAAGACGTTGTCTGCCGCAGCCGCCGGAGCGCCAAAGCCACCCGCGAGCCAGGCACAGCACAGGCACAAATAGCCGTTGAGCAATCGCTTCATGACTTCACCTAATACAGCTCGACCAGCAACAGCCCGGAAGCATTGAACTGGCTCAACGCAAGCTGCGCTCCGACCTTCTTCACCGGCACCGCCTCGAATGCCGGTGGCTTTTGCAGACTGTCGAGGCTGATCTGCCGAGGCTGGTTGAGCTCCAGTTCCCGCTCCCCCAGAAACAGCTTGATGGCCAAGCCACTGACAGAGGTGCGCAGCAACGCCGGGTTGAAATCTGCCGCTAAGCCCTTGAACGTCAGGCGCATCTTCCAGATCGAATTTTGCGCCACCAGCCCCGGACACTTGATCTGATAGGGAATCGGCTGACGATAGTGCTCGCCGTCGATCTTGCGCAGCAGCACGTTGCCGAATGACACCCTGATGGGCGCGTCCTTGTCGCTGACCGTGCATTGCGGAGGCGCGATCAAGACGCCGGCGAAATCCATATTCCCCGCCGCCCGCCCCACACTCGGCAGCCCCAACCACAAGAGGCAGCAGAGCAGCACCAGGCACCCGGTTTTGCCGCGCCACCACCGGCTCATGAAAGCGCCCGGCCTCCTGCGACCGGCCCCCAGCTCCCGGCCCATCCAAGGCTGCGCTGCAAACCTTGCGCCCAGCCACTGAGCCTGCGCAGCGACAACCCCGAACGCGCCCAGTGGCGTCACGCCCGCCTCAGCTCGCATCGGCCACCGGCCTGGCCAGGCACTGCCCCGCCGTGCAGCGAAACTCCAGTTGCGGCCGCCCGCCAAAGTCGTTGACATACGTCAGCACCGGCGTATTGCCCAGGGTCCGGGCGCCGACACTCAGCTCCTGGCGTCCCCAGGGCGCCAGCATCACCGGCTGAAAGTCTGCAACGGATGCCCCACCCACGCGGACCTGGGCATCAACCAGGGTCACGTAGTAAGCCGTCGGGTTATGCGCCACGTAGCGCTCGCCCTCCCGGGACAGCGTCAGTTGCTCCTGCCAAGGCACCTGATTCTGTCCGCCGCCCCTGACGAGGGCCTCGGGACGATAGAACAGCTTGATCCGTGTCTGCAGGGCAATCTGCAAGGCATTGGGCTTGTCGGTGCGCGGTGGAATCTCACGCAAGTTGAAGTAGAACAGCGACTCCCGGTCCTGGGGCAACTGCCCCACCTGCGCCAGCCTCTGGATCTTCACCTGACTGCGGGCGCCGGCTTCGAGCCGTTGCACCGGAGGCAGCACGGTCAAGGGGCCGCCGATCTTCTCCTCCTTGTCGTTTTCCAGCCAGGCCTGGGCCAGATACGGCAGCTGGGGATTCTGGTTGCTGATGCCCACGCTCACCGATTTCTCGCTGCCATTGAAGATGATTCGCGTACGGTCAAGGGCGATGGCGGCGTGTACCGACTCCAGAGCCAAGAGGCTCAGGCCGAAGACAAGCAGGCTTTTTTTCAGGTCGAACCATGGCATGCAAGCCACTCCTTATTACGGGTTGCTAGGGGATTGGATTTCGCGGGCCGCAAGGGGCCGGCAGACAAATTGCGCTTGCGGGTCATCCGCATTGACCTGCTCCGTCAGGGCGAAGTCGCATTGGGCCTTGCCGTCCCACTGCACCGACATCAGGTCACCGACCTGCATGCCGGTGAGGTACACCAGGCCGTCTTCGCCAATGATTCCGGTTTCCTGGCCTCGTGCGTTGTACACACCGCTGCCAAAAGGCGGCGGGCTCGCGTCCGGCAGGAGGATGCGGACCATGCCCTTGCTCCCGGAAACAATGCCGAAGCGCCGGTAGCCAATCGCGCCCTCGGTCAGCGTGGCCTGGGTCACCGAGCGCCCGGCTTCCAGGTCGTCAGCCAGTTGATCCAGGTTGATGCTCGCCTGATTGCGGTAATAGCTGTTCATATCAGCCACCACCGCCTTGCCGAATCGGTTGGAATAGGTGCTGGCGCCGTTGCCCTGCACCGGCACCCCGGCCACGCCATTGGTATCGAGCAGCAGGCGAGTACCGCCCAGGGTGGTGATCCGGTGCAGCGCCGCCCCTTCGGCGGTCAGGGTCGCCCCGCCCTGCACTGCAAGACCGGCAGAACGATAGCGTCCGGCCTGATAGCTGGCGCTGGCGGTGACATCGGCCAGGCTGCCCTCGTGGTTCAGGTAGCCGCTGGCCGTGTTGCCATCGCTGGCGGTACCGGCGCTGAGCATGTAGCTGTTGCGCTCATCCGGACGGTCGTAATAGCTCAAGCTGTGACCGCTGCTGCCACGGTTGAGCGTGGAGTTGTAACTGACCGAGCCGCTGTCGCCCCAGGGAAGACTCAGGGAGAGATAGGCGCCTTCATCGACCGCGCCATGGCTCTGACTGCGGTAGGCGGTCAGCGACAGGCCCAGGTTCTTCAGCCCGCCCAGGTTGAAATATCGGGACAGCGACAGGCTGTACCGGTCGCTCGGCGCATTGTTCCAATAGGTCTGGTGGTTGTAGTTGAAGTACAGGCTCAGGTTCTGATCACGAAAATTCTTGCTCAGTGTCGCGGTGTACATTTCCTTGCTCTGATTATTCAACCGGCCACTGCGACGAGCCTCGATAAAGTCGTTCATGGTCATGAAATCTTCCTCGGAGAAACGATAACCGGCGAACGTCACCTGGCTGTCGTAATCCTCGAAGCGCTTCGAATAGCTGGCGCGATAGGATTTGCCCTGGCGCTGGCCGATTTCCGCCAGGCGGGCATTGGACTGAGTCACGTCAACCGCCAGGGCGCCGAAGGCCATCAGGTCACGCCCCACGCCCACGGCCAGCGAGCGATAGTCTTGCGCCCCCAGCGCCCCGCCATACAGCGACCAGCCATTGCTCACCCCCCAAGAGAATTCGCCGCTGGCGAACTCTGGGCCATCGGGCTCGTGCTCCCAGTCCGAAGGTCGGCCGGCGGACACTTTGTAGCGCACCGTGCCCGGGCGGCTGAGGTAGGGAATGCTGGCCGTGTCCAGCTGGAACTCCTGAACGCTGCCGTCCTGCTCTTCGACACGCACATCCAGCTTGCCGCTCACCGCATCGCTCAGGTCCTGGATGCGAAAGGGCCCCGCCGGCACTTGGGTGTCGTACAGAATGCGTCCCTGCTGCGTGACCAGCACCCGCGCGTTGGTCCGCGCGACACCACTGACTTCCGGCGCATAGCCGCGCAGGTTGGGCGGCAGCATGTTGTCGCTGGTGGCCAGACTGGCACCGGTGTAGCGCACGCTGCCAAACAGGTTGGAGTCCAGATAGTTTTCTCCCAGGCTGAGGTGGGCGCGCAACGCCGGAATCGCCCGCGATGCGTAGTAGCGGCTCCAGGCGAATTGCCGCTGGCTAGGCTTGCCGGAGGTCTTGTGCACCTGCCCTTGCCAATCGGCCCGCAGGCGCCAGGCGCCGAGGTTGAAACCGGCGGTGCCATTACCCGTCAACTGCTGGTCGCTGGCCTGAGGTCCGGCGTAATCCATGGTCTGGGCATTGAAGTTGTAGTCAAACAAAAATCCGCTAATGCCCTCGTCCCAGCGCGAAGGCGGGTCCCAGTTGCTTGCCGTGTATTCAAGGGCGTCCTGGGGAATGTTCAGATACAAGGCCGAGGCGCCCAGGTCGCCACGCACCGTCATGCCTGGAATGCTGCTGATATCCAGACAATTGCCCTGGTGCCACCAGGCAAGTTGATTCATCCGCTGTTTTTTCAGACCCAACTCGGCCACCAGTGCCGGAGAGATGCAGGCCACACTGCCCTTGGGGTCATCCTCCGGGGCGATGTAGTCCACGGAAGTTTCCGGCAACGAGTCGCGGTTCACGTGAACGACCAGGTTGTATTGCCCCGGCAAAATGAAGTTAGCCTTGGAAAACAAGCCGAGATCGAGATTTTGTTGATCCTTGAGATCAAGGATGTCCGTATTGAACTGAAACTCTTCGGCTGCACTAGCCAAGCTGGCCATAGACCACAATGTAGTGAAGAGCCATACCCGGTGTTGAACCACGTAATTAACTTCCCTTTACAACGACAACCAGTTCTCTCGCTCGCTTCCCTTGGCCATAAAACAGCATCGATCGACCACTGTGCCCAACACTGTCACGAACGACATTGGATATGTACGCAGGCAACATCCAAGTGTTGAGTACTGATTAACGAGAGTCATGTTCGAGCGCCATGGCAGTGCATGGCCTATAACGTCGAAACAACGAAAATCAGAGAAGATTGGCGGCGATCCAATCGAGACAAGATCGGCAGTGCGCCTGGAATACGCGAACTTGCGTATCCAGGCCGCACCTCATGCAAAGTTACTGATACGCCAGGGTAAAGTTGGCGACAGTATCAAAAGTACCCGCGACCACAGTGGCCGGCTTGGCCTCACCGCCTTCGGTTTCGGGAGCCAGCATGTCGCCTTGCAGATAGGCCGTGAAGTTCAGCGCACTTTCACCGTCGGAAAGATTCTGCGGATCGGAGGACGAGCCGAGCTTGATCAGCGTGCCATTGCGATCGGCGATCGCCAGGCTTGCGCCCTTGGCAGTACCGCTCTGGAAGCCCAGAAGATCGGGGTTGGCCGCCGAAGGCGCGCCGGTGAAGGTCACGGTGGCACTTTTCAGCGAGCCCAGGTCGCAGCCGTTGAGCTTGATGGAGAACGGCTTCAAAGCGGACTTTCCACCATTTTTCAGCGCGCTGTTGGAGATCGAGTCGAACTCCACCACCTGCTCCAGGGAGCCACTGGAAATCGAGCATGGAGAGTCGTTGATGTTGCCCTTGAAGTTGACCTTGCCACCGCCCTGGTCCGCCGCCATGGCCAACACCGAAGTGCCACTGAGTATCACTGCTGCTACAGCTGCCGCCATTTTGCTGAATTTCATTTTAGAATCCCTACAAGTACACATTTGATATGTTGGCACCATGCATCACATGGATAGACCACAAGGCAAAATCCATGACATGCCACTTGTCGACTAAACCGCAGCCAACTAGTGAGTGTCGGGAGTTATTATATTTACCGAACAAGAGAATTAAGATAAGAAAGGTTCGATAAGCGCATAGGAAAATTCCGAGTCAACTTCTAGCTTGTCTTAATGCATCTACCCAGCGACTCAGGGCGCATAAAAAAAGCGCCCAGGCTAGTGTCAACCTGGGCGCCGCTTGAAAAATACTGTTTCAACCCGAGTTTAATATTCCGTAAGGGTCAGAACGCCATATCCGGCATGAGTGCCAGTGGATATGGGCTTTGAAGTTTTCTGTACCATCACCTCGATTTCGAGCAGCCCTTTAGTGGCCAGTCCATTGAGTGGTGTTTGCTGGAATGGCATGAGCGGGATATAAACGCCACTGCCTGAGCGAGCATAAAATACCAGATCAATTCCCGGATTTGATGTGGCCAGCGCACTGCTCTTTTCCCCGGGGCTGCCTATCAGGCCAATAGCCAATTTGGCCGGATCAAGCTGACCGGAGTCACAGCGAAGGGTCAACTTGCTACCCACGTTATAACCGTAGATAACATTGTTCACCGCAATACTCTGAACCTTGCGGCTATCAATCGGCTCTTTTATCTTAAGCGCCAGGAAATTTTGCCCATTATTAAGATCACAGGTAGCGGGAACCGACAGAATGGTCGGTGATTTCAACGACAGCGTGTACAGCGGTTGAGGACTCCAGCGCCCCGGTTGCGAGTAGCGAAAGAACGAAAAAAGCTCGCTGGGCGGAAGGTATACAGCCCCACTGAGCGCCTTGCGCCGAAGACGGAAGGTGACTTTGCCCTGGTTGCCCGCGTTTGCCCAGCGCAAGGGAGTGACACCATTATCGGAAGGCCCAGCGGTGGCGCCCGCATTGAATTTGTCCCTGAAGGGGACGTAGCTTTGCGGCGCACTATTGCCCGTTACGAATATTTTCATATCGATGTCTTCGGTCAATCTGAAGAAATCATTATCGACACGGGACAAGGTCTGACTCAGCTCAGCCCTGAAATAGCTGGCCCTCTGCTCGCCACTATCGGAATAGCACCAACCGTCGTAGTCACTGGGAATGGTTTGATAGGTCGTTTCATATAACGTGCCCTTTTCATTGGAGGTAAAAGCGCCGTTCTTAATTTCAATACTCAGCTGATTATTGCCCCAGCAGGCACCGTCCGGCGTTCCTGGAGGAACAGGCTCGGCCCAGGACTTGACCGAGAAGAATATTGCCGCAAGAGCCAGCCACGACATTGGCAGGCACAGACTCATCTTGCTTGTTGTATCCAGAGTGGAAATAGCCACAGGGAGCTTACTCCTGAGTGATAACGAGCACCGCGTTGGCAGTGAAGACACCCGGTCGCAAAACGCTGCCGGGCTTGGCATCCAGCACAGCCTCCAGCGTGGGTACAGAGGCGTAGTTCACCGAGAACTCGCTGTTGAGGGGCTGTTGCTTGCCATTCACCAGAAAGCGCACGCCGAGATTGCTGGTACTGGTCTGCAACACTTCAGCATTGAAGCCGGGGGAGCCGACAAACTTCAATTTGAGTGCGGGTGACTGGGAGGGATTGTTGCAACTGATCTGATAAGGAATCTTCCTGGCGCCCTCGCGCCCATTGATCTCATCAGTCTTGACCTCGGCAAAATCTATCTTTGTTTGAAGCACATTCACGCTGCAGTTGGCAGGATCGAACACTTCAAAGTTCACATACACATACAGCCCACCCGGAGTGGCGGCCTCTAGGTTTCCCGCCATCAGGACAGTGCACAGGCCGCAAAACACACGCCCAATCAGGTTTATCCGTCTCATGAGCGGACACTGTTCTGTATGACGGTGCACACGCCATCCAGGCAGTCGAAACTTAATTGCCCACGCCCGCCAAAATCATTGATATAGACCAATGTCGGCCGCTGGACGCCCGGAGCGAACTTGCCCTCAAGGCGACGCTCACTGTAAGGCGGAATTTCCATGGGCTTGAAGTCCGTGACAGGCGATGCGCCGGACTCATCACCGAAGGCCTCGATGAGGGTCACATGATAGGGAGTGGCATTGTTCAGCTGAAAGCGTCCGCTTTCTTCTTTGGACAAGGTCAGGGCGGACAGCCAGGGACTGGTGAGGCCGACCGTGAGCGGGCGTATTCTTTGTGGCCGGTAAATGACTTTTATCCGCCGTTGCAGAGCGATCTGGATGACCTCCTTGTCTTCGCCGCGCGGGGGAACCTCACGCACATTCAGATAGAACAATGTTTCCCGATCCTGGGGCAGATCAGCCACGTGCGGCAGCACCTGGATGTTCAACTGGTTGTCCTGCCGGGCCTCCAGGCGCTGGATCGGCGGCAAGGCCACCACGGGCGAGCGTTCAGGCTTCTGCCCTTGAGCATCCTCGATCCAGGACTGGGCAAGATAAGCGCTATGGGGGGAACGGTTATGCACCATGACCACGGCACGGGTCTTGGGCGCCTGGATGATCATTCGCGAACTGCCAAGGGCCAGCGCCGCCATCGCTTGCGCGTTAAAGAAAGCCAACAGCAAAGCAACGAGAGTGGTGGATTTAATCATGATCAAAGTTGCGGTCCAGACATTTAAATACCGGCAAAGTCTATTCAATAGACAAGACCTTTATCATTGCGAAACTTCCTACATAACTACGGAAAGTCTCTGCAATAACTTGGTAACTTGCCTGAGCAAGATGCACAGATACCCGCAATTCAAACTGAGCTGCCGAGTATGAATATTGCCGCTTTGGCCTCTTTCAGATAATCAGCCCATGGCGCTTGGCGAACTCTGCCAGGCCAACTTGCGAGCCCAGCCCGAGTTTCTGTAACAAACGGGCCTTGTAGGTGCTGACGGTCTTGTTGCTGAGAAACAGCTTTTCGCTGATGGCCTTGTTGGAATAACCCTGAGCCAGATACTGCAGCACGATCATTTCCCGATCGGTCAGTGAGCCGATCAGCTCGGTCTCGGACAACTGCTCGGCAGCCGGCTTGGACACATCGGTGACCTGGGAAGGATAAAAGGTATAGCCGGCCAGCACCGCATTCAGCGCCACCACCAGATTGCTCAGGTCTTCTTCCTTGTTGACGAAGCCTCTAGCGCCAAGCTGGATGCAGCGTTTGCAAAAGCTCTCGACGGACTGTGATGTCAGCACCAATACCTCGGTGGGCAAGCCCAGTGCCTTGATCCGGGACAGCACCTTGAGGCCATCGAGTTTGGGAATGCCGATATCGAGAATCACCACACTCGGAACATGCTCGCGTACCAGCTCTAGCGCATCCAGCCCGTTATCGGTTTCGCCCACCACCTGCATATCGTGCTTTTCCAGCAGAACCTTCACCGCCAGTCGGACGACGGGATGATCATCCACTATTAATACGCTGTGCATAATGTCATTTCACCTTATAACTTGCCGCCGGGTAGCAACTGCCGGGCTGCAAACTCCCCGGAATTGCCCCTAGTTACAAGTGGTTATTGACGATCATTGAAAAATTCAGATGCTCTGATTTTTCAGTAGGAAATTTCCTACAAGGTAGGAAGATAGCTCTAATAGACCCGTATCAAATGGCTTAAGCAAGATATCCGTCGGATAAACGAGACGAGCCTGCAATGCAACACCTGAACGTTCTAGTTGTGGAGGATGAGCCCCTGCAACGCCTAGTTACCATCACTGCGTTAAGGAAGGTAATACCCGGCCAGATTCATGAAGCCATCAGCGGCAGTCAGGCATTGGCGCTGTTGGAACGTTGTGAAGCCATGGACATTGCCATCTGCGATCTGAAAATGCCCGGCATGGACGGCCTGGCCTTTCTGCGTCACGCCAGTCACAGCGGCAAACTGCGCGCGGTCATCCTCTGCAGCCAGATTGATCTGGCGCTGCGCAACACCACCGTGTCCATGATCAAGCGCCTGGGCCTGCATTTTCTTGGAAGCCTGAGCAAACCCTTCAACCTGGAGCGCCTGACCACCTTGCTGAACCGGTACCAGCCCTTGCGCCATGACCTGGGCAGCCCGCTCACGCGCATTGCGCAGCCCACCCTGAGCGATGTGGTGCGCGGCCTGGACAATGGAGAGTTCGAGCCTTACTACCAACCCAAGGTGGCGCTCGATACCGCGGCACTGCAAGGCGCCGAAACCCTGGCGCGCTGGAACCATCCCCAACTGGGCGTGCTGCCACCCTCGCACTTCCTGACCATCATGGAAGACCACAACCTGCTGGATCGACTGTTCTGGCAATTGTTCGATCAAGGCCTGGCCCTGCGGCGCAAACTGGCGAGAAAGGATCTTGCGCTGAACTTTTCCTTCAACTTGCACCCTGCGCAGTTGGCCTCGCCGACGCTGACCGAGTCCGTCACCTCCTTGTTGACGCTGTTCCAGGTGCCTTCAAGTTGCATCACCTTTGAAATCACCGAAACCTGTGTGCTGGGTGCGTCTGCCTGCAACCTGGAAAACCTGGTGCGTCTGCGCCTGATGGGCTGCGGCCTGGCCATGGACGATTTCGGCGCCGGCTTCGCCTCCCTGCAGCGCCTGTGCGAACTGCCGTTCAACCAGATCAAGCTGGACGGCAACTTCGTGCGCAAGATGAAACATCACCCCGCCAGCCGCGCCATCATCCGCTATACCTTGGCCCTGGGTGATGCCCTGGGAATGAAAGTGATCATCGAAGGCGTCGAAACCCATGAACAGCAGGAGCAACTCTTGCAGTTGGGTGGCGCGCTTGCCCAGGGTTTTCTATTTGCCCGCCCCATGCCGGAAAGTCACTTCATCGCCTATTGCAGCAAGCACTCAAGTTCCCCGTTGACGCCTTAAATTGATAGGCCAAGGCCAGCGGCTACAGCTACTATTTTCACCCTGTACTTGCGGGGCTTTCGACGCAACCAAGCCTCCCCCCATTGCCTGAAGAAACCATGCCCCTACGACTTATCTGGCTACTTATCTGCTCAGTGACCATTGCGGCTCAGACGGCTGCGGCCCAAGCGCCCCTAATGCCCAATACTCTGTACAGCCCGGTGCGCCTCGATCACCACGACCTGATACTTGAACAAGAGGACTGGCACTGGCTACGGCGCAAGTCGGAGTTGAAAATCGGCGTGGTCGCCGAAGAGTCGCCCCCCTTCAATGTCGATTACAACGACAGTCACTACGAAGGCATTACGGCGGACGTCAGTTCATTGATCGGGCAGATGCTCGGAGTCGGCATGAAGGTGGTTCCCTTCGCCACCCGAGAACAAGCCCTACAGGCGCTGCAGGCCTCCTCGATCGACTTGATGGGCAGCTACGACAGCCCCGGGCCATCCAGTGATGGCGTCAGGTTCACCCGTCCGTTCGCCGATGGGCGGCTGGCCTTGTTCAAGCGCAACGCCGAACTGCGCCAGTCCCCGGCAAACCTGGCCGGGCTGCGGGTTTCCGTGGCCAAGGAACACAGCAGCGAAGCCCAGTCGCGCTTTCCCCGGGCCCGCTTGATGATCTACCCCACCCACAACGAAGCCCTCGCCGCCGCGGCATTTGGTCATGCCGACATGTACCTGGACGATGTACTGAGCGCCTACTTCCAGATCAACCGTTCTTACTACGGCTTCCTCAAGTTCGAGCGCTTCGCTGACCTTGCCACGGGTGGCTATGGCTATGCGATCAACAAGGACAACGCTCGTCTTCAGCACATCCTTGACCGAAGCATCGAGGCCATTGGCAATGAAAAACTGAGCAATCTGAGCCAGCGCTGGGTCGGCAGCGGTTTCGTGCCCACCGGCGAAAAGATTGTGTTGACGCCAGAAGAATCACGCTGGATCGATCGTCACCCGGTGATCCGCCTGATCATCAACGATGACCTGGCGCCCGTGGCGTTCTTCGACGCCAACGGAGTGTTCTCCGGAGTTGCCGCCGAACTGCTGGAGATCATCTCGCAGCGCACCGGCCTGCATTTCCAGGTGACCGTGCGTAATGGCGGCTATCCGCAGCAGATTGAAGCCATGAGCGACTTCGAGGCGGACATCGCCATCATGACGGCAGGCCCGCAGCGCGAGGACAAGCTACGTTTCACAAGGCCGTTTTTGACCAGCCCTTTTGTCCTGGTCACACCCAGTGGCAGCAAGGACAAGGGGCTGACCGCCGAAGACCTGGCAGGCAAGCGTCTTGCCATTCCATCAGGTCACGTGACCCTGCAACACGTCCGCGAGCTTTATCCGAGCACGCAATTGATCGAGGCCGGCACCACTCTGGACGCCATGAACAAAGTTTATGACGGCAGCGCCGATGCCGCCCTGGTGTCATTGCCAGCCGCTCGCTACTACATTGTCCGTCTGTTTCAAAATCGCCTGGGCATCGCCGACCTGATCCACACCAGTCGGGCAAACGCCAGCTTTGCTCTGCGGCGCAGTGACTCCGAGCTTCAGTCGATTCTCGACAAGGCCCTGCTCAGTCTCCCGGCGGACGATCTGAACGCGATCGCCAACCACTGGCGCTCACCACCGGGCATGAGTGGCGAAACCTGGCGCGACTATGCGCTGCTGATCGCCGAAATCATCGCCGCCGCGGCGCTCCTGCTGTTGCTGACACTGGCCTGGGCCTTGTATCTGCGACGTCGGATCAAGGCCGAGAAAACCCTGAATGAGCAATTGCGCTTCATCGAGGCCCTGGCCGAAAACATGCCTCCGGTTCTCTACATTCGTGACATGGACGGCAAGATGCTCTCGTGCAACCGCAGTTACCTGCAGAGTGTCGGCCTGACCGCCGAGCAGGTTCTGCACAAATCCGTGCAACAGCTGCCCAAGGAGCATTTCTGCGCTGAACCCGACCTGCATCACAGCTACCTGCAAGCCATACGCGACGGTCAGACCATCAGTTCGGTGTACAAGGTCAAGTTGCAGGGCAAGGATGTCTGGATCGATCACTGGATCCAACCCTTCCAGGACAACAATGGCGTCACCAAAGGCGTTATCTGCGGCTGGCTGGACATCACCAAGCATCGGCATCTGGTCCAGGAATTGAAGGAAGCGAAGAACCTGGCCGACCAGGCCAGCCGCACCAAGACCACGTTCCTGGCCACCATGAGTCATGAAATCCGTACCCCCATGAACGCGATCATCGGCATTCTGGAACTGGCGCTCAAACGCGCCGATAGCGACCGGATCGAGCGCTCCAGCATTGAAATCGCCTACAGCTCGGCCAAGAGCCTGCTGGACCTGATCGGCGATATTCTCGACATCGCCCGCATTGAGTCGGGACGTCTGAGCCTTTCGCCCAAACGCGCCAACCTGCGCGAGCTGGTGGAATCCATAGCCCGTGTGTTCGAAGGTCTGGCACGCCAGAAATGCCTGAGCTTCCTCCTCGAAATCGACTCCAGCATCAATTGCGATGTGCTGGTAGACGGCATGCGCTTCAAACAGATTCTGTCCAACCTGATAAGCAACGCCATCAAGTTCACCGAAGCCGGCTTCATTAAAGTGAGCATCAGCGGCGATCTGGTGGAGAACTCGTTGCTGCAGGTCAAACTGCGCGTCGAAGATTCAGGGATAGGCATATCTCCTAGTAACCAGCAGCGGCTGTTCCAACCTTTTGCCCAAGTCGAACGCAATGTCCTGAATACCGAAGGTACCGGCCTGGGACTGGTGATCTGTCGCTCCCTGTGCGAAATGATGGGCGGCACTGTCTCAATGAGCAGCACCCTGGGCCAGGGCACCCTGGTGGAGGTGGATCTTCGTCTTCAGGTGCTGGAGCGCCTGGCCGCCGTAGAACCTGCACCCAGCATCAAGCGACGGCAGATGTACCGCCTGCAGATTCTGGTGGTGGACGACCACCCGGTGAACCGTCAGGTCCTGGGACAGCAACTGGCGTTTCTCGGGCACGACATAGTCGAGGCGGAAAATGGACAACAGGCACTGAAGACCTGGCGCGAGCACGCTTTTGACCTGATCATCACCGACTGCCACATGCCCGTCATGAACGGTGCCGAACTGGCCCGCTCAATTCGCCAGGATGAACGGGACACGCACGACGAACCGATCGTGATCATCGGCCTGACTGCCGACGCCCAGCCCGAGGAAGTGGAACGCTGCATCCAGGCCGGAATGAATGACTGTCTGATCAAGCCCATCAGCCTGGATGAACTGGAGGCGCGCCTGTTGGCCCTGGGTCAAGTCGAGGAAGAAGAACGCGCGCCCCTGCCGCCCGAAGAACGCGTCAGCAGCCAATCCCCACAGGTATTCGATCTGGAGTCGTTGCATACGCTGGTGGGCAGCGAGCCGACCATGCTGCAGCACATCCTGAGCGAATTGCTCAGCAACAATCGCACCGACCTGCAGACCCTGGAGACACTGCTGCGCGACCAAGCAACAGCGGAACTGTCCGAGTTGGCGCATCGCATCAAAGGGGCAGCACGAGTCGTCAAGGGCGAGCAACTGGTGGAAAGCTGCCGGCAATTGGAAGACGCCTGTCAGAGCCCGGACCTGAACATGCCCCTGGTGAGCGACTGTGTTGAGCAGGTTAAACAGGCCATCGTGACCCTTGAACAGCAGCTGCTTGAGCAGTACGACGGATCGGCACCACTGGCCGGGTGATATCGAGGAGAACGCACGGACTGCCCCGCTTCAGCGGGGCCAAGGTGATTTTCAAAGGCGCTGAACGGCGCTGACCGCGCCAGTGAGTCGACCGCTGCTATGGCAGCAGGCTCGGCCGGCTTGGTGGCCAGGTTTGACTCATTGATCGCGGATTACCGGATGCCCGGTAGCCCCTCAAGGACACAGGCCGCCCCCACTCTTTTCCCAGGGGTGGCACACAGAAAAAAATCGGCAAAAAACCCGCAAAACGCAGCACCAACGCCTGCTAAACTCCCGTCCCCCAACCCACTTGAAGGTGACCACAGATTCTGGTCACCCATTGAAAGGACTCTCCCATGAACAAGCTGATCTACAGCCTTTTTGCCTCGACACTGGCCCTGTCCGTTGACGTTGCCCATGCCGCCTCCGTGGCCCAAGTCTTCACCGGCGACATGCTGGGCACCAATCAGCGGTACTTTGAATCCGTCGCCGGAATCCCTCGGGAATCCTTCGGCGATGAGCACAAGTTCAAAGTCCAGGGCTGCAACATCACCGCCACCATAGAAGGCGGCACAGTCAGCAAACTGCGCATGGAGCTGACGCCCAAATGCCAGGCTGACCTGACCCAGTTCGTCGACACCTTCGCCCCCGCTCCCGGCAAGCCGCTCACCGTAGGCGCGTTCACCGAATCGTCCGGTGGCGGCCTGAGCTACAGCGCCAGTTGCCTGAGCATGTGCGGCAACGCCGCCGACCCTTCCGTCTACGCCCACTGGGAAGGCCCACGCGCCATAGGTTTCAGGGAGGTGCTGCTGGAGGTGGTGCTGGTCTCGGATGCCGCGCTCAGCGCCGCAGACCAATGGGAGTCGCAGATGCGCAAAGCAGAAGGCGAAGACTACGTGATGGAAACACGCTTCAACTGCGACCAGAAATACAACGCCGCCGCGCAGAAGGCTTTTGAGAAAGTGCAGGTCAGCGCGGTGACCATCGGCACCGGGCTCAAAGCTTCCGGCTGCTGAGCGTCAGCACGAGAGGCCACCCAGGCTCTGTGCATACCCTGGTGGGCAGCGAGCCGACCATGCTGCAGCACATCCTGAGCGAATTGCTCAGCAACAATCGCACCGACCTGCAGACCCTGGAGACACTGCTGCGCGACCAAGCAACAGCGGAACTGTCTGAGTTGGCGCATCGCATCAAAGGGGCAGCACGAGTCGTCAAGGGCGAGCAACTGGTGGAAAGCTGCCGGCAATTGGAAGACGCCTGTCAGAGCCCGGACCTGAACATGCCCCTGGTGAGCGACTGTGTTGAGCAGGTTAAACAGGCCATCGTGACCCTTGAACAGCAGCTGCTTGAGCAGTACGACGGATCGGCACCACTGGCCGGGTGATATCGGGGAGAACGCACGGACTGCCCCGCTTCAGCGGGGCCAAGGTGATTTTCAAAGGTGCTGAGCGGCGCTGACCGCGCCAGTGAGTCGACCGCTGCTATGGCAGCAGGCTCGGCCGGCTTGGTGGCCAGGTTTGACTCATTGATCGCGGATTACAAGATGCCCGGTAGCCCCTCAAGAACATAAGCCGCCCCCACTATTGTCCAACCTGCATTGTGTATTAGTCCGGGGTTGTGTTTTGAGCCTTGCGATTAAAATTTATTATGAACCGATTGCACTATCTTTATAGTTCTGGCCTAAGTAATGCTGGAGAGATTCTCTCCAGCCATTATTATCTGAGCCCGACAAAAAACAGAGAATGGCTTAGCTGCGCCCTCCAAGGAATCGATTAAAACTACTAATAAAATCTTTCCTCAGACCCGGCAATATTTTTTTCAGGATCAAAAAGTAAAGATAGATAGGGGTTGGACCATCGCCCTCCTCTTCCCAAACCTCCTCTGTACCATAGCAATAGAGCACACCTCGGATGAAATTTGCAAAATCTTCATCTTCCTTGCGACTTTGCTGCTCCATTTTCCAGAGATCGACAGTGAGTTTCTTTCGAAGTACCTCATCACTTTCGATACGCTCGCGCAAGATGGCCTCTTTCAAGAACGGCACCAACTTTTCCAACTTGCTGGCAGCAATAGTTTTTAATTCACCTCTTTGGATAAGACCCATTAGATAACTAGCGTACTCACGCGTCATCTCGCCATAAGAAACATTCGCATCAAGCAACTGCCCCTCCAGACCATCAAACTCTTTAACTTCTATACTATCAATCATTGTGTGGCTCCATCTTCCATTTCTAGCCTACCCATAACTTGTTTACATGACTTACAGAATGGCTTCAAAACGCCATCATTCCTGTGCGTCGTTGATCTGCCACCTTTAGTTAGAGCCTTCAACTCATCGACTGTCTTAACGTTGTATTTTTTCGCAATATTGCTAAGGGCGTCTGAATCACTCCGGCATATCGGCAAACTCATCTATTCCCAGCGGAGCCTGGCCCTCCTTGCCGGTAATCAAGTGATACTCGTGCCCTTCCCCCTTCAGCAGGTGAACCTGCAGCGTTGTGTAGAGAGGGCTACCTACGCAGGTTCAGCATCGAGAGCACCGCAGCCCCTCCAAATAGACGGAGATTGATTCCTGATGAAAAAAACCAGCCAAAGCTGGTTCATTTATTTCGAAGATTTGAAAGGTTTTTATCAACAAAACTGAAAAACCCATGAAACGGTCATATCAAAAAAAATGTCCAACCTATTGATTTTACGGACCACAAAAAACCATCTTTTTTGAAAGCCCACAGAGTATCAAGGCTTCTCGTACAAAGCCCAGCAGCCGGAAGTGGACAACGACCGGCTGCGACACTGCCGTCTCCACTCTCAACCCACGCCCCCCAAAAAAAATACGCCCAAAGGATGCAGATGAAACTCTGGCCCCTCCATGCAGGCACGCGCCGGCCCTGGTACGTAAAGCTGCTCTGGATACCGCTGCTGTTTGGGCTGGTCACGCATTGGGACATCGCATTGCCAACGGTGAATGTTCACTACTCCCAAGCCGGCCGGGATGAGCTCAGGTACATCTGGAATGTCCAGGATCGGATTGATAAAGGAGGAATGCTTCCCGGAGGCGGCGCAACCGATCATGGCGTGCTCTTCCCGGACGACGAGTTCTTCATGGAGTTCTCGTGGTGGAGCAAGAACACGGGGCGTAATCACTGCATCAGCATCACCCCGCAATGGCCCAACACCCATATCTACCTGAACGCCGACGGCGACATCGACAGGCGAGAAAAGAGCGGAATCGATGAGCACCGGTTGGCGGAATGCCGCTGGGATCGGGCCAAGCCTTAGGTCGGTATCACGGGCGCAACGGTAACGGCAGCCTGTGTGACCGGTAACCATGGTTTTTTGGCCGGCGATGCCCCGTCTCTGTTTGCGGTGGCGGGTTGATCTGCCGAGTGGCCAGGCACCTGAGAAGGCGAATGTCCCGCCTCCGCTGTTGGCCGTTTCTCAGTCGAGGCGCTCGATGGCGCGGGCAAGGTTGACGCGGGCTTGCTGTTCGAATGCATCGAAGTACGGTGCGGTCGTATAGATCCGCCCGCGTGCCAGGAAGCCCTCCAGGACCTGGCGCCGCTTTCGGCGGTACACAAACAGAGGCACATATCGGTACTCGCGACGGACTTGGCGGTCGTAGGCTTCAAACCGTGCGGTCGGTGCCCCAAGGATCGCCAGATCCGTGTCCACCAACACGGCCTCGTCTGCCGAGGCTGGAGCGCCGTCGTGTCGCGTCACCATGATCAGGCCGTAAAGCCTGCGTCGGATTTCATCGCCCAGGCCGCTATCGCGTGCCACCTCGTCCAGCCATTGTGCACTGCGCAGCTCGTTGTCGCTGCGAAGGGGGTCGTATATGGCGTCATGAAACCAAAGTGCGAGGTCGACTTCAGCGGGGGCGTGGCAGGCTGCGTTGATGAGTCGGCGCACCTGGAGGCATTCCTGCAAATGCTGGCAGTTGTGATACGCACGATGGGGCTCGCGGTAGCGTCGCAGGAGCTCTTCGTAGGTTTCTCGCGGCGGGCAGCCGGCGCCAAGCTCCGCCCAGAGGCGAGTCCAGGCGGCGAAATCCACACCATCAGGCACCTCAGGGGCGCCGTGCGCGCCGGCCGGAAAGAGACGGTGCCCTTCTGGCGGTTTCGTCATCGCTCCTCCTGCGTATCAATGTAACGCTCCACCCAATCGATCAACGTCGGTGCGGCGAAGGCCGTCGGCAGCAGCGGCCGCGCCGTGGTGGACAGCGTGAACGCCCCCTGGATAAAGCATGTAATGCCCGCCACCAGCGCGTCGAGCCCTCGGGCGCGACGTCCGCGTTCGGCGAATCGCTGCCGGAGCAGGCCCTTGAGGAGCTTCATCTGCGCCGCTAGCACAGCCTGATAGACCTCACGCACGTCTGGGTCGTGGGCCGATTGCTCGCCGATCATCACCCACGCCGCCACCGCATCGGGCTGCGCGTCCGAACCGTAGGCCAGGTGTGCTGCAATATAGGCTTGAAGCCTTTGCTCGGCCGTCTGGGCCGCAGCAGCCCGGGACTCGTAGCGCTGACGGGCGTAGCCGGCCAGTGAGTCGACCAGTGCCACCAAGATCTCGCGCTTGTCCTTGAAGTGGTAGTGCACGAGGCCAGGCGCTAGCTCCGCGTGCCGGGCGATGGCCGCTATGGTTGCGCCTGCGTAGCCGGCCTTGGCCATGACGGCCTGGAGTGCCGCCACGATCTGGCCGCGTCTTTCATCAGTGTTCGAGCGCCGTGCCATGTCACCTTCCCAATATTGGTTGCGCGACCAGCTTAGCATTGACATCGACCCCGTCGCACCCTAGCTTTCCAAATATTGGTTATCAGACCAATTTTGGAGATCACGATGAATTCCTTCGCTGAAAAACTGGTGGCCGGGGCCACTGCTCCGTCGGCCTCGGTCGAGCTACCGCTGGGTGACCGGGTGCGCTGTGTGCTAGTCCACGAGTTTCTTTCAGCCAGCGAGTGCGAGGCGTTGATAGAAGTCACGGAGCAGTGCGGGTTCGCCAGCGCAGGGTCTGACTACCCGTCCTCCTACCGCGATAATGACCGGATCGTCACAGACGACCCAGCTCTGGCCGGGCGAATCTTCGAGCGCTTGAAGCACTGCGCCTTGCGGATGCCGAGGCTGGGGACGGTGATCGATGAGGATGGGTGGCGGCTGGTCGGCATCAATGAGCGGCTGCGCTTCTGCCGCTACCGGCCCGGCACCCAGTTCCGTGCCCATCAGGATGGTGTACACCATCGCCAGCGCCAACAGTCACGCCTGACCTTCATGATTTATCTCAACGACGATGCATTCAGCGGCGGAGAGACCGTGTTCTTCGAGGGGCGGTCCGCAGCCATGTCGAACCGGAATTCCACGCTCAGGCTGCGCCCCCGAAAGGGCAGCCTGATCGTATTCGACCACACACTCTGGCACGCCGGCGCCTTAGTGGACGCAGGCCAAAAATACATCATGCGCAGTGACCTGATGTACGAGCCACAGCATGCCTTGCACGTCGACGGCCCCTTCCAGCCGGGCCACCGCGGTTACGTATGGGCGCTTGCCGACCTTGGCGACAGGGGCTTGGCAAGCGCCGGGCGTGACGCAACCATCCGGCTGTGGGATCGCGAGGGCCGCTGCCTGGGTCAGCTTGACGGACATACACAGTCCATTCTGGGTCTGGTGGAAGTGGCGCCTGGCGAGCTGGTTTCTCACTCGCGAGACCGTACGATCCGGCATTGGTCCTTGGCGAGCGGCAAGTCAAGGTTGGTCGGCACATCGGATTCGGCCGTCCTGTCCTCGGCCAGGTTAGGCGCTGGCCGCTTCGTGACCGGGGCTGCTGACGGTCGCCTGACAGTCTGGAACCTGGCGACAGGTGCCGCGGACAGGCGTCAGGCCCACGCCTGCTGGGTCTGGGCGATCGCACCTACGGGCGACGGCGGTTTCGCCAGCGCATCGGAGGACGGAACCGTCAGGCTGTGGCAACCCGAGGAGCGGGACTGCGTACAAGTGCTCGATCTGGGCCGCCCCCTGAGGACGCTGGCGAGCTGGATCGACGCCGATGGCAGCGTCACCTTGGCCGCTGGTGATCTCGACGGCGCCGTGCACCTGCTAGCGACCGAACCGATGCTGGCGCACCTGGATTGCCTGGCCGCTCATGACGGGCCGGTCCGACGCGTGCGCTTTGAGGCGCAACACATGCTGCTGACCTGCGGCGAGGATGGATTCGTCAGGCGCTGGAACCTGCCCTCACGGCAAGGGGCGATCATCGGCTCACACGACAACTTTGCAACCGATGTACTCCCCACCCGCTCCGGTCGCTGGATCAGTTGTGGGTATGACGGCCGGATATTGGTGCATGGCGACAAGGGCTAGGACGCCCTACCCCTGCACCACCCAATACCCGTGCTTTCGAGCGCACATATCGCGCCGATAGCCGAAGCGCCCAGCCCGCGAAAGGGCGCAACATCAATAGCGGCATTTTGATGGCATTTACTGGGTCCCGATGTTTATGATGCCCCCATGCTCGGGGCGACAATATTGGCTATACGCCCATGAACAACTGGAAATGCCTGCATGAAGACTGCGACACGGATCAAGCCCCTCGATATCACCTGAACGCTTGCAAGTGCCGTCTTTAAAAAGCACATCACTGGAGCCCTATTGGCCATGTACCCCACTGGAACTCATCTGATTGTTGGTCGAGGTCTCTATACCCACCATGGGATTTTTGTCGGCAGAAATCGCGTGATCCACTATTCCGGTATGGGCTCGGGTCTTCACAAGGGATGTATCGAGTCGACCTCTCTTGAAGCCTTCCTGCAAAACAAGAAAGCGCGAATCAAGACCTACAAAAAGGTCTACTTCCGCGGGCCCGAAATCTGTCGCCGGGCGCGCTCCAGGCTGGGCGAGGATGAGTACAATCTTCTGTTCAACAACTGCGAGCATTTTGCCACCTGGTGCGCCACCGACCGGCACTCCAGCGAACAGATCAACGCCGCGACCGAACGCCTGAGTAGCAACCTCGTAACCCATCTGCTGATGCGCCAAGCGGCAAAGCAAACGGCCGAACAAACGACCAAGGTTCTACTCACTAAAGCGAGTACTTCGGTCGCAGGCAAAATACTGGCCGGCCAGGTAACCAAGACCGCGACCAGTCATATGGCACGATCAATGGCCGGACAGGCCGTGGCCAAGGGTGCAGTCAGCACCGTTGCTGGTTTCGCGGCTACGAGTGGAGTGTCCAGCATGACGGCTGTAGGGTTGAGCACGGTCGGTATCGTCGGAGGCACAGCCCTTGCCCCGGCGGTGGCAACAGCAGCCGTCGCGGTAGGCGCAGCCTATGTGGTCAGTAGCATCTGGGATTTGGTTACGGACTGGTGGTAGGTCGTTGAGACCTCGGCAACGGCCTGCCCCTCCAGTAAAAAGGCGACGCATTGCGACGCCTTTTTCGTATCTTCAGAACTCAACCGGGATTACGCAGGATCAGCCTGTCCCAGGGTTCTCTCACCCAGGGCGCGCAACAGATCGCAGCCATCGCTAGGCAAGTTGCATCAACCGGTTGCATCCACAGCCAGAAGCGGTCAATCAAAGATTCTACAAAGTGAGAGCTATTCAGACACCATGTCGAGCGCATTGTGGACGGTGGGGCGGCGTAAGAATCAGAAAGCTTGAGAGTTAAAAACCCACAAAATCACATTAATCTTCACAAGAAAAAATAGACACAACATGGAAGATACTTCTGACTTTACCGAAGCCGAATTCATTTCCTTCGTCAAAAACATACGGATCGTCAACAAGGGCGGGACGGACGATGAGCTGGGTGAGTTACTTGAAAAGTTCAGCAGACTCGCCGGCCATCCAGATGGCTACGACCTGATTTTCCACCCTGAACTCGGTGCGGATAACTCCGCCGAGGGAGTTACTAAAACAGTGAAGGAATGGCGGAAAGCCCAGGGGCTGCCGGGATTCAAGAACGACTGATTGAAGCGCTTACCCACATAAAGAGACACGCTCATAGTTAAAAACGGCCATAAGCAGACGGTCGTGATCTGTTGCCTCTAACGATTGGCGGAACTCGACCAGTATCCACCGATGATCAGCGCTGGCGTTAAAACCAATATGGGGGGCATTCCCGGAGTGCAACCGCAGTATCTGCCGAGCAGAATTCGCAGAGAACCCCAACGGTCTATCCTTCAAGACTTGACTCCAATTGATCAGGGCGGATGTATGAACTCTCTCTGGATCGCACTGGCCATTTTTGGGTGCCTCGTTGCTGCCTCGCTTCTCATGATGCATTGGTACCCAAAGCTGGCATCCCACCACAGGGATGAAGACACCAACTCCGTAATTCGTCTAGTAGCCAACATTTTTGTGGTTATGACATCGCTGGTCTTTGGTTTGATGATCAATTCTGCCAAAAACACTTTCGAGTCCATTGATGCAAACTTCCATGGGTATGCAACCAGCATGATCATTTTTGATCGGACACTGCGGGGCTATGGCGATGCGGCACAAGACACGCGAAACCGTCTGATCATCTATCTTGAGCGCGCTATCGAGACCCCGTATCGAGGAGACGAGGCGCTGCAGCATCGTAACAGCGAGGCGGCTAAACACCTGGATGATATAGGCAAGTCTTTGGCTCTTATAAAGCCCCCGGACCGCTACCATGAAACGATGCTTCAGGATATTCGTCAGCAGTATCATTCGCTCATCGAGCAACGCTGGAGGATCGTAGAGCAGTCAGAGGGAGCGATTCCTGGTCCGCTTATTGGGATGCTTGCTGCCTGGTTGACGCTCATTTTCGCCAGTTTTGGATACCGCGCTCCCCGTAATTCGATGGTGATAGGAATGTTCATCATCTCGTCATTGCTCATTGCGGCTTCCGTTTACCTTGTTTTGGACATGGACGTGCCATTTCATGGCCCTATCCAGATATCCGACGAGCCCCTGCGCAGGGCGCTCGCAGTAATGCAGCTCTAGGGGCGCGTAAAGCTCTGGCACTCTGAGTCGCGGCCTCGAGGCGGACCAAGCCGAAGTCCGCTTCTGGCCGGTGCTGCCTTTCGCTAAGGGCCACTATGGGTCGATAGCTGTCTCCCGTGAATGTCTGCTTTTGGCCGAGTGCTGCCCGTCAAGAACGGCACTAATCGGCCAATAGCGGACGTTTAGGCTAGAGAAATAAATCTGTCCGTGTCTCTTGGAGCGACCACTACAGTTCAGCTTTCATGTTGAAACGCGGGTTTCGATTTTTACTTGGGCTCTTCACACCGCCTGGGCCGGAAGCAGACAGCTGTCGAGATGGGGTTCGGTAGCCGAGCTAAAGGGCCTCCTTGCCTTTCTGCGCCTTTGGCCAACAGGTCGCTGGTATGATCTGCGTCCGGAGCCGCCTGCTGGAGGCGGTGTGTTTGAGCACAGGAAGTCCCATGAAAAGAATGCTGTTCGGTGTGTGTCTGCTTTCACTGGCCGGTTGTGTCAGCTCGCCCGATACCTCCTTCACCCAGGCCACCCCAGGTTGCAAAGCGGCCACCTCTGAGGTCAATGGGAAACCGGTCACGACGCAGTTCTGCATCAAAACCATCGCCTTCAAACCCTCACAATACCGAGTCACTGTTAACGACCAGGTACTGTTCACCGGTACTGACTACCAACGCGTCGCCTTTACCAAAACCATCAAGGAAGGTCCGGCCAAGGGCACATGCAACGAGCTGATCGAGTTGCAGGGCTCCGGCTCGACAACAGTGCCATTGAACGAGTTGCCCACCGAATTGGTGGCAGGTTGCCGGATTACGGCAGACGCGGCCGGTAACACCCAAGCCTTCAGCAAAGACGACGCCTGCGACAAGGTGTTCTACAAGTCGCTGGCGCCGTTGCTGGGCAAGGTGATGCCGGCTGAAGTAGCCCGCCAATGCAGCGTGACGGTGGGCGAGCAGACCGTGTTTGACCAACGTTTCAACTTTTAGAACAAGGCACTGGAGCAGAGGGGTAGATTTCCTTTCTCTGCTCTAGCCGATACCCGCCTCTCCGCTGTCCCTGCGCCACCCACCACCAGAACGGCGGAGCCCTAAGGTAGTTTTTAAAAGTCAGTGAACGGGTCCGAGGGCAACGGCAGAGGAATTGCGTCGCCTTTTTTCGTATCTTCAGAACTCAATCGGGGTTGCTCAGAGTCAACCTGACGTACATAAGGTACGTAATGAATGCTCAACTAAATAAATACCGAACAACTAATAGCCAGGGAAAGCTCAGGATGCGTCACTCAATAATTAACAGCTTGATTGCTATCAGCTTTGCCATAACATGCTCCGGCTGCACATCATATACGTCCAAGCCACCAATCAATGAACACTTCGAACCCAGAACAAAAGAAACCATCTCCAGCTTCACTTATAAAATGGACTCTGCATGGAAAAACAGCCGCTTCGCAAAGAGCGCATACGAAGCAACACAGAAAATCATTCCAAATGCACAAGACAATAGTTCAAGACTTATAGCTCCACGCCTTCCTGAATTAGAAATAAAAATCTCCGAGATTCCATCTGGCGGCGCTTGCGTACAAGAATACTTAACCGGCTTGAGTCTTGGCTTGATTCCTAGCTGGTGTACAAGATCCAACCTATTCAGGTTCGATTTCACACTGAACAATAGTCACGGTTTTTGCAGACAGAAATCCTACTCCATAAGCTCAATATCGTTCTCACACCTCGCAGTAATCCCATTCGCCCTACTCAGCACCGAAAGCAAACCGTTAACTATTTATCAGGCAGCGTTAAAAGACTTCCTTCAAGAAGGTCAATGTACAACGCGCTAACACGCTCTGTTCGACCTGGGAGAGGGAGCCACTTGCAGTGACAGCAGCCTAAAAAAACCTCCAACTACTATCAACCCACAGAACAGAGCACCCGCACCCAGGGTCGGGACACCGAATCCCATACTGACGGAACTTGCAACAGAATCAGTCGACCATTACCTGAAACGTAAAGCATATGAAATGCCATCAACCACTCACTTAACCCAGCCCATGTATTGACCGACAGACCACAGCAAAAGAAGAACCCCCAATAGAACTGCACCTGCTCGGTACCAGACCACCAGCTTCCTTCTAAGGCCTCGGGGAAAGTTATTGATATCTTCGATGCTTGCGCCCCCATCACGGATGTACATCGCAGGCCAGGCAATCACTCCAACAACACTCCCCATTAGAAACAGCCTCCCCGCTGGCCCGGCGCTCTTGAGCGAAGCTCTATTAGTACCGAGCGGGACATGGGCTGCTCGACAATATGAAACCCCGGCTCGACGCCCTCCTGAAGGGCCGCCTTGGAAGCAGCCAACGGGCTGACCAGCGCATTGGCCGCCTGGGCTTTTTCCGTGAGCGCCGGATCGGCCAGCAGCGTGGCCATGCGCAACTCATCCACCGAGCCATCGGCGGGCGCGAAGAGCGAGCCGCCGAAAGTATCGCCAGAGCCGCTGACAAGGGTGCCGCCATGGCTGCTGAGGCTGCCCACATGGGCCAGGGGCCGGCCATTGACCAGCACAGAAGGAAATCCTGTGGTAATCACCGCGCCGCAGACACAGACATCACCGACCCGGGCCGCACCCATGCCGTTGATGATGACGTTGCTGGAGGCGGTAACGATGGGAGTGGTGCCGTGCCCCGGCATCGGGCAGACATGGCTGTCGCCCAGGCGAGAAGAAGCGATCATTGGGCACCCTGCGCTATGAGTGAAAAAGCCTCCCATCCGGGAGACAGGGGACCCTATCGCAGGAGTTCGGGCATGGCCCGAAGGTCATTCTTAAAAGTCAGCGAACAGAGCTGAGGCCAACGGCAGAGGCAGGACAGCAGCGCAGGGTCGATCTCTGGAAAGTGCTCCGCTCAAGCAAAAAGGCGACGCATTGCGTCGCCTCTTCGTTGCCTCAGTACTCAATCGAGGTTACGCCGGATCAGCCTGCCCCAAGGTTCTATCACCCAAGGTACGCAGCAGATCGAAGCCATCACTGAGCAACAAGCCGATGGCAAAGCGTATCTGGGAGAGGTCCTGCGGACCAGAAGTGCAGTCAAGGATCTCCAGCAGGTTGCGGGCTGCGCCGATGCGTTGCTGAGCGCAGGTATACAGATCGGCCAACGAGGCGTTGGCGTCCAGATAGAGGACGGGATGGTCGGTGTCGTTGCGGGTGAGCGGAATGGGGTTGCAGGTAGGTGTGCGGGTCATTGGTGAAACTCCATGAGAGACAAGTCTTTACCGCCGTCAAACAGCCAAATGGAATCGGCTAAGAGACGAGGTTTATGCCCATAGTTTTTTGGCCCGCGATGACCAGTCACTGAGCTGCGGTGACGTGTTGGACTATAGAAGTGATATTCGCTCGATGACAGTTTTGGGGTCACTGATCCTTCGGTTTATCGTTTCAAAAGCATACAGCGATCGGCTTTTTGAATAGCCACTTTCGGCCGATTATGTTGAAAAAGTCGGTCATGGTTTGCGCATCAAAAAAGTACGCGTCCGAGATTGAAATCTTTACTTTGGGCAGAGGCCTCCGACTCGGATTTCACGTAGCAGCATGCAAAAGAGGTGCTTTCACCCATCAATATTCGAGCGTTTTGGACCGACTTTTTCAACAGAATCGGCCAGAAGCGGACGTTACAAACGGGATTAATGAATCTGTCCCTGTTCCACGCAAGTGGACACCGGCTAGCGAAGCTGCATCAACTTGGATGAATCGTTAGGATTCATCTGCTAGCTCCGAACTCACCTCGGTTTGCCACATAGACCCGTGATCGGCTGCTCGTGAGTCTATGGTTGCAATTGCGTCGAGACAATTATGCATGGTCTCTTTGGTGAGGTGCTCTTGGTAGATGCAAAGGCTCTCAGCAAATTGCGGAAGAGAAGAATTTATGAAAACTCTCTCGTTGTAGCGGTCGTGGTTGAAGAAGATGATGTGTCGGCTGTCCATATCAATGACAATAACGTCGCCAGAACCGTTGTGACCAATAGGGAAACAGGATTCGGGTAAGCCGAAAATTTGTACTCGTGACTCGATTTCGGGCTGTGAGTAGGCATAGAACGAAAGAAACGGCGCGGCATCACACGGCAGTCCTTGTGCCGTCAGAAGGCTTGAATCTTCTCTTGCGAGCCGGTCGGGAAGGGACTCAGGGTCAAACAAAACAAACTCATCAAAATGAAGGTCGAGATCTTCAGGAATCTCTGGCAGAGATGCGACGAATCGATCTTTGAAATTTTTGGATATGTTGTTCATAAGTCCTGACAATTAAGTGGGGTCGGCTTCGCTTGACATTGCAATGACCGCTTTTGGCCTTCTCCGTTGAAGTAGTACTGGTCATGCATCAGCGCGTTCAGCCGCTTACCCACCAGCAAACGCGCCTTGTGCAAGTCTTGAGCTGCTCTCGTATGAGAAAAGCAATAGCGGCTATCCATTAAGCACCTCATGTACGTCGGACGAGGGGCAGTCCACTGCTGACCGAAAACTGCCACTCAAGGACGATGCCGTTGAGTCGATAGCAGCCCCCTTCTGCGTTCGACCAGAAACAAGGGTTGGAAAACGCTACAACGAATGGCAGTCCACCCCTACCCCTGCGCCACCCAATACCAAACCGCTGCCCCCTCAAACTCCGGCATCACTTCCCCCTCCGCAAAGCAGCGCCGCGACTCCGGCTGCGCCGGGGTAAACCAATAACCGGCCTTGCTGCAGGGCTGCCCCGCCACCACCGGCGCTACATGCTTCGGATCGCTCGGCCGAAGGTTCCTCGCATAGGCCACCAGATCCTTGGGATAGACCCTATGCTCGACCCCGCTGTCATCGATGCCATAAAGGAAGGCAATAGCAGCCGCCTCGAACGCCCAATACCCGCAATAGCTGCCTTCGTCCCCTTGCAGGTGGCTGTCGTGCCAGGGCGCTTGCTCGAACGCGGGGTACCAGTCGTCACAGTACTGCTGCAAAAGGTCGCTGGCCTCGGTCGGGTCGTCGGCGTAGATGGCTTGTATCAGCGGTGTGTAGACGTCGTGGTACCAGTCATCGACGTCATATCGGTCAGGCAGCAGTTTGCACAGCAGGTCTTCGTAGAGGGTGTCGTCCCCGGCGTAGCCTGCGGGGTCGATCAGGGCCACGAAGCGTGTGAGCAGGTCGGTGCGGTGCAGCAGGATGCACAGGCTGAACACCTGGGCGCACTCTTGGTACTGATCGAGCCAGTCGTCGATCGCCAAGGGGGTGATGTTAGGAATCTCGTTGTACTCGGCCAGTTGTTTTTGCAGGTATTCGTAACTGTCCACCAGGGTTTCCAGCAAGGGAATCAGCAGGTCGATACTGTGGCCGGCGGTGTAGCGGATGAGGATTTCCTTGAAGATCCACTTCTGGAAATGCCGGGCCCTGAGTGACTTTTCCTGGGCTTCGGAGTCGGCCTCAAAGGTGTTTTCGGCAAAGAATTCCACGCTGTGCTGGTAATTGCTGAAGAAGTTCTCCAGGCGTGCTGCGCTGAGGAATGCTTGTCGTCTGTCCTTGATCATGGGTCTTCCTTGTCTGAACGGCGCCCGCTCCAGGCGTTGCCGGCAAGCGCGGCAACGGCAGTCACCAGTCTAAAAAACAAAGCCCGCGACACAAGGCGAAGGCTGGATAAGGTTGCAACAGGTCGAGCCGGATCAGTCACCCAGCCCTTAGAAGTTCGCCGGGGTGTTGGCGCTGATGATTTCCGCCTCATCCTGGCCAATGTTGCGAAAGCTGTGGGGCAAGGTGGTGGGGAAGTAATAGCCATCCCCCGGGTTGAGCACGCTGACTTGCCCGTCCACGGTCAACTCCACGGTGCCGCGAGTCACCAGCCCGCACTCCTCACCTTCGCTGTGCACGATGGCTTCTTCGCCGGAGCTGGCGCCGGGGGCGTATTGCTCGCGCAGAAAGCGCATCTGCCGGTTGGCTACCGGGGCGCCGATCATCAACAGGCGCAGGCCATCGCGACCCAGGTCGGGCTGTTCGTTGGCGCGGAACACGTATTGGTGCTCCCGGGGCGGCTGGTCGAAGGTGAAGAAGTCGGCCAGGGACATGGGGATGCCTTCCAGCAGCTTTTTCAGGGAGCTGACGGAGGGGCTGACGCGGTTCTGTTCGATCAGGGAGATGGTGGCATTGGTGACGCCGCTACGACGGGCCAGCTCGCGCTGGGAGAGTTTGTAGCTTTCGCGAACGAGTTTGAGTCGGGTGCCCGTGTCCATAACAGCCTTATGTGAGAAGTACTTAAGGGTATTTTTGCGGCGGTTGGGTCGCGAGGATCGCGATTTGGCTGCCCTGGAGCCTGAAAAGGCGGCTATTTAAACATGTTTGACAGGCAAGCTGTAAAGGCTGGCGATGAGGGGTGTAGCGGGGGAAATGTGGGCGCTGTCGGGGGCGTCGGGAGGTCCTGCGGACCTCGTCGCAGCCTGCGGCAGCGGCTACAGGGGAAGGCTGTAGCCGCGGTGCGCATTCAGATGCCGAAGCGGTCGCGAAGGGCGTAGTACGCGGCGCCCAGGGCGGTCAGTGGGGCCTGGAAGGTGCGCCCGCCAATCATCGGCATGTGCGGCAGGGAGGCGAAGGCGTTGAAGCGTTCGGCGTCGCCGCGAATCATTTCGGCAATCAGCTTGCCCGCCAGGTGCGAGCAGGTGACGCCGTGGCCGCTGTAGCCCTGCATGTAGTAGGCGTTCTTTTCGATCCGGCCAAATTGCGGCATGCGTGACATGGTCAGCAGGAAATTGCCGGTCCAGCGGTAGTCGATCTTCACGTCCTTGAGCTGGGGGAAGGTCTTGAGGATCTTCGGCCGGATCAACTGGTCGATGTCGTCCGGTTCCCGGGCGCCGTAGACCACGCCACCGCCGTACAGCAGGCGGTTGTCGCCGGTGAGGCGGAAGTAGTCCAAGAGGTAGTTGCAGTCTTCCACGCAGTAGTTGTTGGCGATCAGGCTGCGGGCCAGTTGTTCGGGCAGTTGCTCGGTAACCACGATCTGCGAGCCGCAGGGCATGCTCTTGCGGGTCACTCGTGGATCGAGGTCTTGCTGCAGGTAGGCGTTGCCGGCGATCAGCAGGTACTTGGCGCGCACCAGGCCCTTGGCGGTACGCACCACGTTGGGTTCGCCGTAGGTGATTTCCACCGCCGCCGACTGTTCGAAGATCTTGCCGCCCAGGCCGATGATGGCGCTGGCTTCGCCCAGGGCCAGGTTCAGCGGATGGATATGGCCGCCCTGCATGTCCAGCAGGCCGCCGATGTAGTTCTTGGTGCCGACTTCGCGGTCGATCTGCGCCTTGTCGAGCAGCTTCAGGTTGTTATTGCCCAGACGCTCCCAGTTGCGTTTCTGCTCCGCCAGGCCCTTGAGCTGCTTGTTGTTCAGGGCGGCGAAAATGCCACCGGGGCGGTAGTCGCACTGGATGTCGTAGTGCTGGATGCGCTGGCGGATGATGTCGGCGCCTTCGAAGATCATGCTGCCGAGCACTTCGGCGCTTTTTTCGCCGTAGCGTTCTTCGATCACGTCCACGTCGCGGCTGTAGGAGTTGACCAATTGCCCGCCGTTGCGCCCGCTGGCGCCGAAGCCGACCTTGGCCGCTTCCAGCACGGTGACGCTATAACCGGCTTCCGCCAGGAACAAGGCCGAGGACAGGCCGGTGTAACCGGCGCCGATCACACAGACGTCGCACTCCACACTCTCTTCGAGTGGCGGGTAGTCGGTGATCTGGTTGCGGGTCGCGGCGTAGTAGCTGTTCACGTAGGTTTGCATGAGAAATTCCCCAGCGGGTACGGGCCCAGGCCCGCCGCCGCTGTTGTTATAAGAGTTAGAGCTTGATCCAGGTCGCTTTGAGCTCGGTGTATTTGTCGAAGGCGTGCAGCGACTTGTCGCGACCGTTGCCGGACTGTTTGAAACCGCCGAACGGCGCGGTCATGTCGCCGCCGTCGTACTGGTTGACCCACACGCTGCCAGCCCGCAGGCCACGGGCAAAACGGTGGGCGCGGCTGAGGTTGGCGGTCCAGACCCCGGCCGCCAGGCCGAAGATGCTGTCGTTGGCAATCTGCAGCGCTTCTTCTTCGGTATCGAAGCTGATGACCGACAACACCGGGCCGAAGATCTCTTCCCGGGCGATGGTCATGGCGTTGGTCACGCCGTCGAAGATCGTCGGCTCGACATACAGGCCGCCAGTGTTTTCCAGGGTGCGGACGCCACCGGCCAGCAGTTGGCCGCCCTGCTCCTTGCCGATTTCGATGTAGCGCAGCACGTTCTCCAGTTGGCGCTGGTCCACCACCGCGCCAACCCGGGTTTCGGGATCGAGGGCATGGCCCGGCTTCCAACCCTTGAGGGCCTCCACCAGCAGCGGGATGAACTGTTCGCGGATCGAGCGTTCCACCAGCAGGCGCGAACCGGCGGTGCAGACTTCGCCCTGGTTGAAGGCAATGGCCGCAGCCGCCGCTTCGGCCGCTGCGCGCAAGTCCGGGGCGTCGGCAAACACCACGTTGGGGCTCTTGCCACCGGCTTCCAGCCACACCCGCTTCATGTTGCTTTCGCCGGAATACACCAAGAGTTGCTTGCCCACGGCGGTGGAGCCGGTGAAGGCCAGCACGTCCACGTCCATGTGCAGGGCCAGGGCCTTGCCGACGGTGTGGCCGTAGCCCGGCAGGACGTTGAACACCCCCTTGGGGATGCCGGCGTCCAGGGCCAGCTGGGCGATGCGGATCGCGGTCAGCGGCGACTTTTCCGACGGCTTGAGGATGAACGAGTTGCCCATCGCCAGGGCCGGGGCGAACTTCCAGCTGGCCATGATCAGCGGGAAGTTCCACGGCACGATGGCCGCCACCACGCCCGCCGGTTCCCGGGTCACCAGGCCCAGCTGGTCGTGAGGGGTGGCCGCCACTTCGTCGTAGAGCTTGTCGATGGCTTCGGCGTTCCAGCGGATGGCGTTGGCCGTGGCCGGAATATCAATAGCCATGGAGTCGCCAATCGGCTTGCCCATGTCCAGGGTTTCCAGGAGCGCCAGTTCTTCCTGGTGCGCAAGGATCAGGTCGGCGAAGCGAATCAGGATGCGCTTGCGCTCGGCCGGGGCCTTGCCCGACCAGACGCCACTGTTGAACGCCTGGCGCGCCACGGCCACCGCACGATCGGCATCGGCCTGATCGGTGCTGGCGACGTTGGCCAGAAAGCGCCCGTCCACCGGGCTCAGGCATTCGAAGGTGGCGCCGCTGGCGGCGGCGCAGTACTGACCGTCGATAAAGGCACGGCCTTCAAGGCTGAGGGACTGGAAGTGCTGCTCCCAGTCGCTGCGGGATTTAGTCATGGCAAATACTCAAGGCAGGAAGTGACACGGTCATCAGACCGTGTGCAGGTACCAGTTGTATTCCAGGTCGGAGATGGAGTTTTCGAACTCCGCCAGCTCACTTTCCTTACAGGCCACGAACACGTCGATGTACATCGGGTCGATGTACTTGGCCATCACTTCGCTGTCGTCCAGTACGCGCAGGGCGTCCCGCAGGTTGGTGGGCAGGCTTTGTTCGTTCTGCTCGTAGGAGTTGCCTTCAACCGGCGCGCCCGGGTCGATCTTGTTGGTCAGGCCGTGGTGAATGCCCGCCAGTACCGAAGCCATCAGCAGGTAAGGGTTGGCGTCGGCGCCAGCCACCCGGTGTTCGATCCGCACTGCGTCGGCGGAACCAGTGGGCACGCGCACGGCCACGGTGCGGTTGTCGATGCCCCAGGTCGGCGAGTTCGGCACGTAGAACTGCGCGCCAAAGCGGCGGTAGGAGTTGACGTTAGGGCACAGGAAGGCCATCTGCTCGGGCAGGGTGTCGAGCACACCGCCGATGGCATGGCGCAAGGCTTCGTTGGTTTCCGGGTCTTCGCTGGCGAAGATGTTGTTGCCCTGCTTGTCGAGAATCGAGATGTGCACGTGCAGCCCGTTGCCCGCCTGGCCTGGGTAAGGCTTGGCCATGAAGGTGGTGTCCATTTCATGGTCGTAGGCGATGTTCTTCACCAGGCGCTTGAGCAGTACTGCGTAGTCGCAGGCTTTGATCGGGTCGCTGACGTGGTGCAGGTTGACTTCGAACTGCGCCGGGGCGCTTTCCTTGACGATGGCGTCGGCCGGAATGCCCTGCTCTTTCGCGCCTTCAAGGATGTCTTGCAGGCAGTCGACGTATTCGTCCAGATCATCGATCAGGTAGACCTGGGTGGAATGCGGACGCTTGCCGGAAATCGGCGAACGGGGCGACTGTGGACGGCCGTTCACGTTGTCCTGATCGATCAGGTAGAACTCCAGCTCGAAGGCGGCGCAGATGGTCAGGCCCAGCTCGTCGAACTTGGTCACCACCTGGCGCAGCACTTCGCGGGGGTCGGCGAAGAATGGCTGGCCTTCAATCTCGTGCATGGTCATCAGCAGTTGCGCGGTGGGACGCTTCTGCCAGGGCTCGACGCTCAGGGTGCCGGGGATCGGATAGCAGATGCGGTCGGCGTCGCCGATGTCCAGGCCCAGGCCGGTGCTTTCCACCGTGGAGCCGTTGATATCCAGGGCAAACAGCGAGGCGGGCAGGTTGATGCCCTTCTCGTAGACCTTGTGCAGCGCGGTGCGCTCGATGCGCTTGCCGCGCACCACACCGTTCATGTCTGCAATCAGCAGATCGACGTAGAGAACCTCGGGGTGTTTTTTCAGGAAGGCATTGGCTTCATTGAGTTGAATGGCACGCGGGGGGACCGACATGATGCACCTATTGTGTTAATTATTATGTTCACTGCTGTGACACGCCAGCAGTCAACCCGAAAGAAAAACCGGAGTCAATAGCCAACAGCAGCGGCTTTTCGTCAATTATTTTGCTCCACTAGAGACAAATAACCGGCGCAATCCGCGCCGCCTGCGGGTTTCGGGCGATTAACGTTTAGAATTTTTTACATGGAAGTTGTTAATTAAAATCAACGAGGATAAGCTCTGGAAAAACTCGTTCCAGCGTGAATTTCGAGGTGATAAAAATGGCATTCAAGCCATTGATCGGCGTTACTGCGTGCGTCAAAGAGATCGGCCTGCACCCCTACCACGTCAGCGGCGACAAGTACTTGCGTGCTGTCAGCGTCGCGGCCGAGGGCCTGCCCCTGATCATTCCTTCCCTGGCGGATCTGATCGATATCGACGATCTGCTGCACAACATGGACGGGCTGCTGTTTACCGGCTCGCCATCCAATGTCGAACCCTTCCATTACCAGGGCACGCCCAGCGAACCGGGCACCGCCCACGACCCGCAACGCGATGCCATCACCCTGCCCCTGCTGCGCGCGGCGATTGCCGCTGGCGTGCCAGTGCTCGGCATCTGCCGCGGCTTCCAGGAAATGAACGTGGCCTTCGGCGGCAGCCTGCACCAGAAGGTGCATGAACTGCCGGGCTACATGGACCACCGTGAAGCCGACGACCCGCGCATCGAAGTGCAGTACGCCCCGGCGCACCCGGTGGCGATACAGCCCGGCGGCGTGTTCGAGGCCATGGGCCTGGCCGGCGAGATCCAGGTCAACTCGATCCACAGCCAGGGCGTCGACCGCCTGGCCCCCGGCCTGCGGGTCGAG
Organism: Pseudomonas sp. RC4D1; assembly: GCF_018390395.1. Lineage (NCBI taxonomy): Bacteria > Pseudomonadati > Pseudomonadota > Gammaproteobacteria > Pseudomonadales > Pseudomonadaceae > Pseudomonas > Pseudomonas sp. RC4D1. Next base: position 261,277 of record NZ_JAHBAW010000003.1, on the reverse strand, counting down.
GCCCTGGCCCCGGATGGCCTGATCGAGGCGCTGTCGGTGGAACACAGCACAGCCTTTGCCTTCGGCGTGCAGTGGCACCCGGAATGGCAGGTGCTGTCGAACCCGGCCTACCTGCGAATCTTCCAGGCCTTTGGCGACGCCTGCCGGCAACGGGCCGCGCAACGCCGCTAACCGGCAAACCCCGGCCGCCAAGGCGGCCTTCCAGGCATTCAACAAGATCCACCACGCCCTGCCCCACGGCGAGCGCGCCTGCGCGCGCCCCGTGTTCGGCGTGAGCAGCAAACGGCAAGACCACAACAACAAATAGCGTCAGGCCGCCAGGAAGGCAGCGCCGAATCAGCCCGCACCCCCTGCGGGCTGGCAATCAACCTTTAAGCCCGGCCGAATTGGCCAGGCTGCTGACACCTGTTGGGAGTTTCACATGGCAAACGCCTCCAGCACTTACCGCAAGGCCCTCGAAGGCACCCCGAGCCCGCAGAAGGTCCTGGTCAAGATCGACCGCGTGACCAAGAAGTTCGATGAAACCGTGGCCGTGGACGATGTCTCCCTGGAGATCCACCAGGGTGAGATCTTCGCCCTGCTGGGCGGTTCCGGCTCCGGCAAATCCACCCTGCTGCGCATGCTCGCCGGCTTCGAACGCCCCACCGAGGGCCGCATCCTGCTGGATGGCGTGGACATCACCGACATGCCGCCCTACGAGCGGCCGATCAACATGATGTTCCAGTCCTACGCCCTGTTCCCGCACATGACCGTGGCCCAGAACATCGCCTTCGGCCTCAAGCAGGACCGCCTGCCGGCCGCCGAGATCGAGGCCCGGGTCGAGGAAATGCTCAAGCTGGTGCACATGACCCAGTACGCCCGGCGCAAGCCGCACCAGCTGTCCGGTGGCCAGCGCCAGCGGGTGGCCCTGGCCCGCTCCCTGGCCAAGCGTCCCAAGCTGCTGTTGCTGGACGAACCCATGGGTGCCCTGGACAAGAAGCTGCGTTCGCAGATGCAACTTGAGCTGGTTGAGATCATCGAACGCGTGGGCGTGACCTGCGTGATGGTGACCCACGACCAGGAAGAAGCCATGACCATGGCCCAGCGCATCGCCATCATGCACCTGGGCTGGATCGCCCAGACCGGCAGCCCGGTGGACATCTACGAGGCGCCGGTGAGCCGCCTGGTGTGCGAATTCATCGGCAACGTCAACGCCTTCGACGGCACCGTCACCGAAGACCTGGAAGGCTACGCCATCATCGACTGCCCGGACCTTGAGCAGCAGATCTACGTCGGCCACGGGGTCAGCACCTCGGTGCAGGACAAGTCGGTGACCTACGCCATCCGCCCGGAAAAGATGCTGGTCACCACCGTCAAGCCCGACGCCCGCTACAACTGGTCCAGAGGCAAAGTGCACGACATCGCCTACCTGGGCGGCCACTCGGTGTTCTACGTCGAGCTGCCTGGCGGCAAGATCGTCCAGTCGTTCATGGCCAACGCCGAGCGCCGTGGCGCGCGGCCAACCTGGGACGACCAAGTCTACGTCTGGTGGGAAGACGACAGCGGCGTGGTGCTGCGGGCATGAGGACTTCGACCATGAGCACGTTCAATCAGAAGTTGTTCCGCATGCTGCCCAGCGGTCGCAAGCTGGTGATCGGCATTCCTTTCCTCTGGCTGTTCCTGTTCTTCATGCTGCCGTTCTTTTTGGTGATGAAGATCAGCTTCTCGGAAGCGGCCCTGGCAATCCCGCCCTACTCGGAGATCTACAGCTACGCCGAACAGAAATTCCAGCTGCTGCTGAACCTGGGCAACTACGCCATGCTGGCCGGCGACGAGCTGTACCTCTCGGCCTACCTGGGCTCGCTGAAGGTGGCGCTGCTGAGCACCCTGATGTGCCTGGTGGTGGGTTTCCCCATGGCCTACGCCATTTCCAAGGCCAGCAAGGAAACCCAGAACGTCTTGCTGCTGCTGATCATGATGCCGACCTGGACCGCGATCCTGATCCGCGTCTACGCCTGGATGGGCATCCTCAGCAACAACGGCCTGCTCAACAGCTTCCTGCTGTGGACCGGGCTGATCAGCCAGCCGCTGGAAATCCTCAACACCAACATCGCCGTGTATATCGGCGTGGTCTACGCCTACCTGCCGTTCATGGTGCTGCCGCTGTACGCCAACCTGGTCAAGCATGACCAGAGCCTGCTGGAAGCCGCGTCCGACCTGGGTTCGAGCAACTTCAACAACTTCTGGAAGATCACCGTGCCCCTGGCCAAGAACGGCATCATTGCCGGTTGCATGCTGGTGTTCATCCCGGTGGTCGGCGAGTTCGTGATTCCAGAACTCTTGGGCGGCCCGGAAACCCTGATGATCGGCCGCGTGCTGTGGCAGGAATTCTTCAACAACCGTGACTGGCCGGTGGCCTCCGCCCTGGCGGTGGTGATGCTGGCAATCCTGATTATTCCGATCCTGCTGTTCAACCGCAGCCAGGCCAAAGAGATGGAGGCACGGGCATGAAACGCTTCGAATTTTCCAAACTGATGCTGGTGCTGGGCCTGCTGTTCATCTACCTGCCGATGCTGATCCTGGTGATCTACTCGTTCAACGCCTCCAAGCTGGTGACGGTGTGGGGCGGCTGGTCGATCAAGTGGTACGTCGGCCTGCTGGACAACCAGCAACTGATGGGCTCGGTGATGCGCTCCCTGGAAATCGCCCTGTACACCGCCGTAGCGGCGGTGGCCCTGGGCACCCTGGCGGCCTTCGTGCTGACCCGAGTCACCCGCTTCAAGGGCCGCACCCTGTTCGGCGGCCTGGTGACCGCGCCGCTGGTGATGCCCGAAGTGATCACCGGCCTGTCGCTATTGCTGCTGTTCGTGGCCATGGCGCAATTGATCGGCTGGCCCATGGAGCGGGGCATCGTCACCATCTGGATTGCCCACACCACATTCTGCGCCGCCTACGTAGCCGTGGTAGTCTCCGCGCGCCTGCGGGAGCTGGACCTGTCCATCGAAGAAGCGGCCATGGACCTGGGAGCGCGCCCGTTCAAGGTGTTCTTCCTGATCACCATCCCGATGATCGCGCCGTCACTGGCGGCCGGCGGCATGATGTCCTTTGCCCTGTCCCTGGATGACCTGGTGCTGGCCAGCTTCGTATCCGGCCCGGGTTCCACCACCTTGCCGATGGAAGTGTTCTCGGCGGTGCGCCTGGGGGTCAAGCCCGAGATCAACGCCGTGGCCAGCCTGATCCTGCTGGCGGTGTCCCTGGTGACCTTCCTGGTCTGGTACTTCGGCCGTCGCGCCGAAGCCGCCCGCAAGCGGGCGATCCAGGAAGCCATGGACTTCACCGCCAACGAATCCTGGCAGCCACCGGCGGCGAAAAAACCTGCTGTACCCGCGCCGGCGACGGCCTGACGGCCTCTTCGCCAGCAAGCTGGCTCCTACAGACAACACAAACCTGTAGGAGCCAGCTTGCTCGCGAAAGCCTCCACCCTGATATCCACCTTGCACACGCAGCAATCTGCACAATAAGAAATGGAGTTGTAGTGATGAAAATGCTTGGCAGGACACTGTTCGCCAAAACCCTGCTCTCACTGTCCTTGATGGGCGCGATGGTGACCGGCGCTCAAGCCAACGATAAGGTGCTGCGCGTTTACAACTGGTCGGACTACATCGCCCCGGACACCCTGAAAAAGTTCGAGGCCGAAACCGGTATCCACGTCACCTACGACGTCTTCGACAGCAACGAAACCCTGGAAGCGCGCCTGCTCACCGGCAAGTCCGGCTACGACATCGTGGTGCCGTCCAACAGTTTCCTGGCCAAGCAGATCAAGGCCGGGGTCTACCAGGAACTGGACAAGTCCAAACTGTCCAACTGGAAAAACCTCAACCCGGTACTGCTGAAAAACGCCTCCGCCAGCGACCCGGGCAACGCCCATGCCTTCCCCTACATGTGGGGCTCGATCGGCATCGGCTACAACCCGGACAAGGTCAAGGCAGCCCTGGGCACTGACGCCCCGACCAACTCCTGGGACCTGCTGTTCAAGCCCGAGAACGCCGAGAAGCTCAAGGCTTGCGGCATCAGTTTCCTCGACTCGCCCACCGAGATGCTCCCGGCCGCCCTGCACTACCTGGGCTACCCGGTGACCAGCAAGGACAAGGCGCAGATCCTCGAAGCCCAGGAGCTGTTCATGAAGATCCGGCCTTCGGTGACCTACTTCCATTCCTCCAAGTACATCTCGGACCTGGCCAACGGCAACATCTGCGTGGCCGTGGGTTACTCCGGCGACGTGCTGCAGGCCCGCTCCCGCGCCGAAGAGGCCGGCAACCAGGAGAAGGTCGCGTTCAGCATTCCCAAGGAAGGCGCCGGCAGCTTCTACGACATGATGGCCATCCCCAAGGACGCCGCCAACGTCGACAACGCCTACCTGTTCATGAACTTCCTGATGCGCGCGGACATCATTGCCGAGGTCACCAACAGCCTGGGCTACAGCAACGCCAACGCGGCGGCCACGCCACTGGTGGACGAAGCGATCCGCAACGACCCGGCGTCCTACCCACCGCAAGAGGTGCTGGCGACCCTGTATGCGGTGCCGGATCAGCCGATTGCCATCCAGCGCGTGATGAACCGCGGCTGGACCAGGATCAAGCTGGGTAAATGATCCAAGCCGCTGATCCAAGCCGCCCGCCGAACAGGCGGGCGCTGCTGCCCTTTTTCCGTTCCTGTCGCGCCTTACCACCGCGATGCCCATGCGAACGGCTTCACCCGGCTCCCTCGGTTGGGGTGAATCCTTGGCGCCTTCGGGCGCCTTTTTTGCGTTCCCTGTAGCCGCTGCCGCAGGCTGCGAACGGCTTGGGCAACAGAGGGGCCTGCGCCCCCTTTTCGCAACCTCGCTGATGCGCGGCAGCGGCTACTGCGCGATCGACTCCGCTGGCTTTTGCTGCCATGGGGCGAATATCAGCAGACTGAACACTGCCAGCCCCCAGACACTCAAGCCGCCGTACAGCATGACCCAGCCAAAGCCATGGACCAGGGCCGCCTGCGGCGTACCTTCCGCCAGCCACGGCAAAGCTTCCAAAGAGCCGCTGCCAGAGGCAATCTGCTGCACCCAACCCTGCAGTTGCCCGGCATCCAGCGCCCCACTCAGGTGACGCCGCAGGTAGGCGCCCACCCCCGCCACCAGGATCAAGCCCATCAAGGCAATGTTCAGCGCCAGGGAAATCATCCGCGCACTCATGTCGATCCCCGAGGCCATGCCGGCCTGATCGACGGGCACCGATCCAGTGGTGGTATTGGTCACCGGCGTATTGCAGATGCCCAGACCGATCCCCGCCAGCAGCGCGCCGGGGAGCATGAACACACCGCTGCTGAAGGCCCACTGGCTGGCACCAAACATCGCCACAAAGCCCAGGCCGATGCCGGACAACCCCAGAGGAATCACCCAACCGGCCTCGAAACGCAGGGCCAGGCGTTCGCCCATGGGCGGCAGGATCAGGGTCGGCAAGGTATAGGCCAGCAGCGCCAGTCCGCTGTGCAGGCTGTCGTAGCCCAAGGCGCCGTGGAAGTAGATAGGCAGGTAGATCATGAACGGCCAGAAGCTGAAATTCATCCCCATGGAACCCAGCAACGCCCCGGAAAACCGGCGGTTCCTGAATACCCCCAGCTCGAACATCGGTTGCCGGCTGCGGCGCTCGGCACGGATAAAAGCAGCGAAGCAGCCCAGGGTCGCAAGCACCACGACCAGTGCGCTGAAGCGGCTCAGGGTTGGGCCCTGGGTCAGCACAAAGGTCAGACCGAACACCGCCAGCGACAGCAGCACGATGCCGGCGCTATCGAGCTTGCAGGCCCGTGCCTGACGGGCCTCCTCGACCCCGGCCACGGCAAGCCCAAGGGTCAGCAGCGCCAGCGGCCCGTGCACCAGGAAAATCCACGGCCAGCTGGACAGCGACAGGATCGCTCCGCCAATGATCGGCCCGAACCCCAGGCCAATGCCGAACACCACGCCCCACGCGGCGAAGGCCCGGCTGCGCTCACGGCCCTGACGAAACTGCTGGGACAGGATCGCCACCTGGGTGATCAGCATCGCGCCCCCGGCCAGGCCTTGAAGGGCCCGACTGGCGATCAGCGCCGTCATGTTCTGGGCCAGACCACAGAGCAGCGAGGCCAGGCCAAAGGCGACGATGCTGAGGACAAATACCCGCTTGCGGCCAAAGCGATCGGCCAGGGCGCCGGTGGCCATCAGCACCGCGGTGCAGGCGATGGTGTAGGCATTCATGATCCATTGCAGGTCGGTAAAGCGGCCCTGCAGACGGTCTTCCAAGGCCGGGAGAATCACCGGCACGCTGGAGATTTCCAGGCCGAACATCAGCGCGGCCAGGCAGACCGCCGCCAGGGCCAGGGTGTTGCGTGAAGAAGGTTGAGGCATCGAAGGTTGTCCGCAAGTGGTGTCGCCACCCGTCCAGGGGCGACCGAGGGGTCAAGTCTGGGCAACGCCACTCAATGACGGAAATGATTAGATTTTGTAGGATTGAGTAATTCCCATCATGAATGACAGTCTGCCTTGAACATCGATCCCACCCTGCTGCGGGCCCTGGTCGCAGTCCATGAATGTGCCGGCTTCACCCGTGCTGGCAAGCGCCTGAACCTGACCCAGTCGGCGGTCAGCCATCAGATACGCCGTCTGGAAGAGCAACTGGGCCGGCCCCTGCTGCTGCGCACCACCCGGCGCCTGAGCCTGACCGAAGACGGCCAGGAAGTGCTGCAGCACGCGCAACAGATCCTCGCCTCCCTGGACGCCCTGGCCCGGCGCTTCCAGCCGTCGCGGCTGAGTGGCGTGGTGCGCTTCGGGGTGCCCGAGACCTTTATGGGGGAGCGCCTGCCGCCACTGCTCTGCGAGTTTTCCCGAGCCTTTCCCGAGGTGCGCCTGGACGTCAGCGTTGGCACCTACCTGGACCTGCGCCAGATGCTCAAGGCCGGGGAACTGGACCTGGCTGTGGTGCTCTCGGAGCCGGGGCGGCGTGACAGCGGCACCGTGCTGCGCAGCGCCCAGTTCGTCTGGGTCGCCGCCGAGCACTTCGACCTGGCCCCGGGCGCCTCGCTGCCCCTGGCCCTGGCGCCGGCCCCCTGCGTCAATCGGCAGATCGGCCTTGATGCCCTGGGCGAAAGCGCCGCCAGTTGGCATGTGGCGTTCAGCTCGCCAAGCCAGGAAGGCATCCGCACGGCAGTGCTCGCCGGTCTCGGAGTCACCGTGCAGATGGCCAGCGACCTGCGCCCGGGCCTGCGCATCGTCGATGGTGAATACGGCCTGCCGGGGTTGCCCGGAGCGCGCTTCCTGCTGGCCTGGAGCAGCGGCGAAAAGACGGCGGCAGCCCAGGAGTTCGGTCAGTTGCTGCTACAGAACGCCGAGCCGGCCGCCAGGGGGGGAAAAGACGCGGTCCGCCAGCAGGCTTAAGTGGCAAGCAGCCATGCGTTGGCTGAATTCAGTCCGCGTGCCACCGAACTCCACCGTTCAATGGTCGGCACAGGTCCCTTCGACCTGCTTGCAACTTCGTGCGTGTTTGTGCTGATTCCGGCCCTAGCAGTGCGGAAAACCACCGAATCCTTGCGCGCTGTCACCTGGCAATGGCAACCCTCGGCCAGCGGCAACTGGCCGCTACACAACAGCAAGTTCCTCGCCTTAGGAAGTGGTATTTTTTTGCGACTTCTGGCGTGACTGATCGGCATGAAGCCAAAGCCGCCAACTTTCAAGGAGCTGCACCGATGAAGTCCGCAGTACACGCTTGCCCGTTGCCCCATGACTCCAGCATCGCTGCCCTGGCCCCAGGCGCGACCTTCGTCGACTGCCGTCGCACCCTGGCGACCGACCCCGAACGCAGCGCCATGCGCCACCTGCTGAACCTGATGAGCCAGACCCCGGCCTGGATCGACCGCCTGATGGGCCTGCGCAACCGTGTGGTGCAGTGGTTCGGCCTCAAGGACCTGGGACGCCTGACCCGCATTGACCTGTCGCGCCCCGACGAGGATTACCAGCCCGGCGACCGGGTCGGCATCTTTACCCTGATCTCGCAGAGCCCCGATGAGGTGCTGGTGGTGGATCGCGACAAGCACCTGGACGTGCACCTGTCCCTCAACCTCCAGCCCCTGACCGCTGAGGGCCTGCGGCCGATCGTGCTGTCCACCGTGGTCCATCCGCACAATCGCCTGGGGCGCCTGTACATGCTGCCGGTGGCGCCGTTCCACCGGATCATCGCGCCCATGACCCTGGCCACCATCAATAACCGCTGAGCCTTCACCCCCAAGGATCTTGCCGTGCAGACACCCGAATTCGATGTTGTCGTCGTAGGCCTGGGCGCCATGGGCGCCGCCACCCTCTATCAACTGGCCAAGCGCGGGGTCAAGGTGGCGGGCATCGACCGCTTCGCCCCGCCCCATGACCAGGGCTCCAGCCATGGCGACACCCGCATCACCCGCCAGGCGGTGGGCGAAGGCGCGGCCTATGTGCCCCTGGCGATCCGCTCGCAGCAGATCTGGCGCGAGCTGGAAGCCGAACTGGATGTGCCGTTGTTCGAGCAATGCGGAGTTCTGGTGATGACCGCCAGCACCGATCCGCAACGCCCGGCGGATGCCCGGGACTTCACCGACAACAGCATCGAGCTGGCCCGGCGCTACGGTATCGAGCATGAAGTGCTCGACGCTGCCGACATTCGTCAGCGCTTCCCGCAGTTCGCCCCGCTGGCGGACAGCGCCCGGGGCTACTTCGAACCCGGCGGTGGTTTTGTCCGCCCGGAACGCTGCATCGACGCGCAACTGACCCGGGCCCGGCAACTGGGCGCGACCCTGATCACCGGCCAGACGGTGCTAGAGCTCAAGCCCGACACCGAGGGCGTGGAGATCATCAGCACCGGCTCGCCGATCAAGGCCCGGCAAGTCATCGTCAGCGCCGGCATGTGGTCGGCGCAGTTGCTCGGGGCGCCCTTCGACACACTGCTGCAGGTCTGTCGCCAGCAGCTGTACTGGTTCCGCCTCGATGAGCCCCAGCACTACCCGGCCCGCTCGCCGAGCTTCATCCTCCACAGCGCCGGCGATGTCGACGCCTGCTACGGTTTCCCGCCGATTCCCGGCGAAGGCAGCGTGAAGATCGCCACCGAGCAATACCGCGTCAGCAGCCAGCCGGACAGCCTCGACCGCCAGCCCAGCCTCGCCGACGCCCAGCGCCTGTTCCACGAGCTGGTGGCGCCGCATATCGCAGGGCTCGCGCCGGAGCTGGTGAAGGCCAGCGTCTGCGCCTACACCGTGACTCCGGATTCGGGCTTTATCATCGACCGTCACCCGCACCTGGCCCACGTCACCGTGGTCAGTGCCTGCTCCGGTCATGGTTTCAAGCATTCGGCGGCGATTGGCGAAGCCTTGGCCCAGTGGCACGTGGACGGGCACAGCGAGATCGACCTGAGCAGTTTCTCTCTGCAGCGCTTCCTCTGAAGGCAACGACCCCTTTATCGGGGCGCTGATGAAAAAAATAATCCCCGGGCTGACGTTTTTCGCCGTTTATCTGCCGTTTTCAGCCTTGCCGACGGGCCCAGTCTCTACGATTCTTTAACAAACCCTCAGGGCGGCGCATCGCCGCCCCACGTAGAACCACCGGAGCGCCCCATGAAGAGCGTCGCAGAACTGCTGAAACTCAAGGCCAAGCACAACCAGCAAGTGCACACCATCGCCCCGCACCAGATGGTCCTGGAAGCGCTGATGCTGATGGCCGAAAAAAACGTCGGCGCCTTGCCGGTGATGGAGAACGGTCAAGTGGTCGGGGTCATCAGCGAGCGCGACTATGCGCGCAAACTGGTGCTCCACGGGCGCTCCTCGGTGGGCACCCCGGTCAGCGCCATCATGAGCTCGCCGGTGATCACCGTGGACTCCCACCAGAGCGTGGAAACCTGCATGAGCATCATGACCGACAGCCACCTGCGCCACCTGCCGGTGGTGGAGAACGGCCAACTGCTGGGCCTGCTGTCCATTGGCGACCTGGTCAAGGAAGCGATTGCCGAACAGGCCGACCTGATCCGCCAGCTGGAGCAATACATTCGCGGCGAGTAACCCCGCAAACCTTGCATCGCCCCAAATGGCGCCATCGCTGGCCAGCCCGCACCTGCAACAGCGCGGCGCCATCAACTTGGAGCAGATCCAGCGGTGCTGGTTTTTTCACACTCTGAAATAGTAAATCCCGCCACTGACAGCCCCGTCCACAACAGCCGTCAGACGCCTGAGTACTGGCCTTCAGCTCAATCTGAAGAGCATCCGGGCCAATTCTCAACTCGGCCAAAACTGAATTCCCCCCATGAATAAGAAACGTCTTACCTGAAGCTCTTGTTAAACTCGCGCACATTTGCGTGAAGATTTAATGACAGGCAGGTTATTTGTGAAGTTGATCCGTCGTTGCCTCCAACACCCTCTTGCTCCCCTGTGCACCTTGTTCGGCCTGCTGTTGCTGGTGCCGATGGGCGCGCGCCTGGCCCTGGGCTGGTCCAATCCGCTGGGTTACCTGTCCGACCTGGCCAGCGCCAGTCTGCTGACCCTGCTCTTGTACCGCCGCCGCTGGTGGCTGGCGCTGCCGGTGCTGCTGGTGTGGGCACTGCTGACCCTGGTCAGCGCCGAGCTGGTGAGCGCGGTGGGCCGCATGCCCAACCTCGCCGACCTGCATTACCTGGTGGACCCGCAATTTGTCGGCAATTCCACCGGCGGCGGCCTGACCCACCCTGAGCTGGGGCTGACCCTGCTGCTGGGGCTGGTGCTGTGGCTGGTGGTCCAGCGCAGCAGTCGCGCAGTGAAAACCCCGACACTGCCACGCACGCTCTGGATTCTGCCGCTGGGCTTGCTCCTGACCCACGGCGCCACCCAGTACCTCAAACCCAGCGAAGCCGATCAGTGGCAGCTATTCAACCTGCCCCACCAGGCCCTGGCCACCGCCACCGGCCAGGCGCAGATGCAATTGGAAGACTGGCTGCAAGGCGATGTCGCCGATGTGCCGCCGCCCATGGCCGGCCTGACCCGTCTCGACCTTGAAGGCCAGCCGCTGCTGCCCAGCGCCGGCCGCGCGCGTAACGTGCTGCTGATTACCCTGGAAGGCATTCCCGGGGCCTATATCCGCACCAACCGCGAGGCCCTGAACAGCCACTATCAGGAAGACCTGATGCCCAAGCTCAGCGCCTGGGCCGAGCGAGGCATGAACACCCCGGACTACGTGCTGCACAGCCACCAGACCATTCGCGGCCTGTACGCCATGCTCTGCGGCGACTACGACAAGCTCGACAACGGCACCCCCAAGGGCGTCGAGATGCTCACCCAGAACCAGCGCAACCAGGCCTGCCTGCCGGCGCAGATGCACAAGTTCGGCTTCAACACCCACTACCTGCAGGGCGCCGGCCTGCGCTTCATGGCCAAAGACAAGATCATGCCGCACATCGGCTTTGACGCGACCCATGGCCTGGAGTGGTTCAAGAACGACAACTACCTGGAATTCCCCTGGGGCAAGGACGACAAGGCCTTCTTCGAAGGCGCCCTGAGCTACGTGGATCAGTTGAAGAAGAAAAAGCAGCCCTGGATGCTCACCCTGCTGACCGTCGGCACCCACCAGCCCTACTCCGCGCCCGATGACTACCTGGAGCGCTACGAGACGCCCAAGCAGGCGGCGGTCGGCTACCTGGACGACGCCATCGACCAGTTCCTCACGGAGCTGGAACGCAAGGGCGTGCTCAAGGACACCCTGGTGATCATCACCTCCGATGAATCCCACGGCATCGACGGCGTGCGTCTGGCCTCGTCCTGGGGCTTCAACCTGATGCTGGCCCCGGACCAGGACCTGCTGCCCCATATCAAGTCCGGGACCTACGGCCACGTCGACCTCAGCGCCTCGGTGCTGGACTACTTCGGCCTGCCGGTGCCCGCCAGCCTCAGCGGCCGCTCGTTGTTCCGCGACTACGCCCAGGGCCGGGAAATCATGTCCTACACCAACGGCAAGCTGCGCTACCACGACGGCCAGGGCACCTTCACCGAATGTGATTTCCAGCAGCGCTGCCGCTACTACTCAAGCCCCGGTTTCATCGCCGACAGCGCCAGTCTGCAGGGTCAGTACGGCGGCCTGCGGGCCCGGCAGATCAGTGCCCGAGCCACGCATCTGGATCGCAGCCTGCTGCAATCGCCCCTGAACCAGCACTATCAGTTCGGCAGCCCGGCGATCATCCCGCTACAGGCGCAGATCAAGGATGACTGGGCCGACAACCTGATCGGCGCCCAGTACCTGGAAATGCCCAAGGGTTCCCAGACCCGGGTGCGCTTCACCGTGCGCTCCGCCGACCCGCAGCAAAACGCCTACATCCTGCTCAAGGGCAAGGAACTGGAACAGGACGTCCCCCTGGGCCTGCCGGAAGAAATGCTGGTAACCCCCGACCAGCCGCTGCAGATGGACTTCAGCTTCGACAACCCGGAAACCCGCAAGGCGTTCTCCTTCCACCTACTGGGCTACGGCCTGGGCGCGGTGGAAGTCAGCGACTTCAGCGTGATCACCGAGTTGCCGGGGCAACCTGAAAACGTCGAACCCGAAGAAGACAGCAACGCCCACTCCAGCTGAACCCTGCCGGACATCGAGCATCGCCCTTTCGGGCGACGCTCGATGCGCCCCTCTACACGCCCCGCAAAAAATATTTTCCTGTACATGAAACTTTTTTTGTACAGGAAAAGTCGGACCGTTGATGTCATTTGAACATCATTGAGCTATCACGCTGCCTCGTCGAGACACAGCCCTGTGAAGCATTCAGTCAACGGTTTAGGAGCGGTCCTTCCTATGTTTTCCAATCTGAGCATTTCACAAAAGCTCTATGCCGGTTTCGGCGTCGTCCTGCTGATCCTCCTGCTGCTGGTACTAGCGGCCCTGCGCGGTTTCGATCAGGTCAGCAGCAGTGTCAAAAGCAACATCCACAGTTACGAGGTCCTGAGCCAGTCCGACGCCCTGCTGCGCAGCCTGATCAATGTCGAGACCGGCATGCGCGGTTATGCCCTCACCGGTCGCGACAGCTTCCTCGAACCTCTGGAGCAAGGCGAAAAAGCCTTTGCCGACTATTACGCCCGGATCAAAAGCAGCACCTCCGACAACCCCGAGCAGCAGGCGCGCCTGGAGCGACTCAAGGCCCTGCACGACCAGTGGCTGCGCGACGACGTCCAGGGCAACCTGGACCTGCGCCGGGCGATCAACGCCGGAAGCCAGCCTGCTGAAGCCATGGCGGCACAAATCAGTGCCGGCCGCGACAAGGCCAAGATGGACGCCATGCGCCAGCTCACCAGTGAGTTGCGCGACGCGGAAAAAAGCCTGCAGGACGCCCGCAGCCAGGCCATGGACGACGCCAAGGCCTCGGCCCTGGCGATCCTGATCGGCGGCGGCTTGCTGGCGGCGGTGCTGGCCATGCTGGTGGCCTGGTCGCTGTCCAGCAATCTGGTGGGCCGTATCCGCCAGGCCGTGGACGTGGCCAAGGCCATCGCCGCCGGCCGCCTGGACAGCAGCATCAGCGCCACCGGCCGTGATGAGGTGAGCAACCTGCTGCAGGCCTTCGCCGCCATGCAGGAGCGCCTGCGGACCATGATCAGTCAGATCAAGCAGGGGGCCGACCAGTTGGTCAGCGCCTCCCAGAGCATTTCCAGCGCCTCGTTGCAGCTCTCGGCTTCGGCCCAGGAGCAGTCCCACTCGGCCTCCTCCATGGCGGCCACGGTGGAAGAACTGACCGTGAGCATCAACCATGTGGCGGACAACGCCGGGGATGCCCACGCCCTGTCCAGCGAGTCCGGGCGCCAGTCCGAGGAAGGCGGCAGCGTGATCCAGGACACCCTGGGCAGCATGCGCCTGATCGCCGAGACTGTGCAGGCTTCGGCCACCCAGATTGGTGAACTGGGTCAGCACGCCGAGCAGATCTCCAGCATTGTCAGCGTGATCAAAGGCATTGCCGAACAGACCAACCTGCTGGCCCTGAACGCGGCCATCGAAGCCGCACGGGCTGGGGAACAGGGTCGCGGCTTTGCCGTGGTCGCCGATGAGGTGCGCCTGCTGGCCCAGCGCACGGCCAACTCGACCCAGGAGATCACCGAGATGGTCGGCAAGATCCAGCTGGGCACCCGAGAGGCGGTGAGCAGCATGGACGTGGGGGTCAATCAGGTGAAAAACGGCGTCGAACTGGCCCAGCAGGCCGGTGAGGCCATCGTCAATATCCGCACCTCGTCCGGCAATGTGGTGCGGGTGGTGGACCAGATCTCCCTGGCCCTGCGGGAGCAGACCGCCGCCAGTCAGGATGTGGCGCGCAATGTCGAGCGCATCGCGCAGATGTCCCAGCAGAACAGCCAGGCCGTGGAGGAAACCACCGAGACGGCCCGCTCCCTGCAGCAACTGGCGCAGAACCTGGAGCAACAGGTGAACGTGTTCCATCTGTAGGTTCAGCGCCCTGGCCAGGGCGACCGCCCAGTCATCGACGCAAAACCCTGGCATCCCCGGGGTTTTGCGTTTATTTCTGATCACCGTCCCCTCTGCAAAGGAGAGCAGCCCATGATCGATCGACCCACCGCTGCGCCGTTCGAACAAGTCGCCGCCGCCATGCACGGCCAGCCGTTCATGGTCCTGACCGGGGCCGGCATCAGCACCCCGTCAGGCATCCCCGACTACCGCGACAGCGAAGGCGTGCGCCGCGGCAAGCAACCGATGATGTATCAGGAGTTCCTTGGACAGGCCAACGCCCGTCGTCGCTACTGGGCCCGAGCCATGCTCGGCTGGCCGCGCATGCGCCAGGCCCGGCCCAATGCCGCGCACCAGGCGTTGGCGCAATTGCAAGCCGCAGGCCGGATTGCCGGGGTGATCACCCAGAATGTCGACGCCCTGCACGATCAGGCCGGCAGCCTGGACGTCATCGAACTGCACGGCAGCCTGCACCGAGTGCTGTGCCTGGATTGCGGCCAGCGCAGTCAGCGTGATGCCATCCAGCAGCAGTTGCAGGCGCTCAATCCCTACCTGGCCGGCGTCGACGCGGTGCAGGCGCCGGATGGCGACACCCTGCTGGACCCGGCCTTCGAGGAACGCTTTCAGGTCCCCCGCTGCCCCTATTGCGACGGCGACCGCTTGAAGCCCGACGTGGTGTTCTTCGGCGAGAACGTGGCCCAAACCACCGCTGCCCGGGCCTTGAGTGCCGTACACGAGGCCGCCGGCCTGCTGGTGGTGGGTTCATCGCTGATGGCGTATTCGGCGTTTCGCTTGTGTCGCGCCGTGGCTGAGCAGGGCAAGCCGCTGCTGGCCATCAACTTCGGCAAGACCCGCGCTGACGAGTTGCTGGACCTCAAGCTCGGCGAGCCCTGCGACCGGTTGCTGCCGCTGTTGGCCGAACGCCTGCTGCGCTAAGCCTCAAAGCATGGCCACGCGCTGGTCGAGGTTTTCCTCGCGCAGGATGTCGAACAGCGCCTGGGCCGCGGTGGACAACTCCTCCCCCGGCTTGGTCAAGACGCCGATGGCCCGCTCCACCACCGGATCATCCAGGGTCAGGCAATGCCCGCCCAGCTCGCGCATGTGCTGGGCACACAGCGCCGGCACCGCACTGACACCCAGGCCGCTGGCGACCATGCGCCCCACGGTCGCCAACTGGTGGCTTTCAAATTCCACCGGCAACTGCACGCCCCGGGCCCGCAGATGGTCCTCCAGCATCACCCGCACCGTGGACGGCCGCTGCAGGGTGATAAAGGGCTCCTGCAGCAGCGTCTGCCAGTCGATGCGGCTACGCTGCGCCAGGGGCGAATCCTTGGGCACCACGGCCACGAAACGGTCGATGTACAGCGGGGTGAAGAGCAAGGAAGTGCTGTCCTGAGGCTCGAACGCCACCCCCAGTTCCACCTCGCGGTCGCGGACCATCTCCAGCACCTGCTCGTTGACCACGTCATTGACCGTGACGTTGACCTGGGGGTAGCGGGCGCGAAAGCGCTTGAGGATCGGCGGCAGCAGATTGCCGGCAAAGGACGGCATGGCCGCCACCGTCACCCGCCCGCGCTGCAGGGTGAAACGCTGGCGCAGTTCGTCCTCGGCGTTGTCCCAATCGGCGATCAGGCGCCGGGCCAGAGGCAGCAGAGCCTCGCCTTCAGGGGTCAGCGCCACATTGCGTGTATTGCGGGTAAACAACCGTCCGCCCAAGCCTTCTTCCAAGGCCTTGATGGTCAGGCTCAAGGCCGACTGCGACAGGTGCAGGCGCTCGCAGGCCAGGGCAAAGCTCAAACTGTGGGCCACCGCCAGAAAGGCCCGAATCTGTTTAACCGTCATCTGTCATCCTCAGGAGGCAGCCGCCAGCTATAAACTTCAGGCCGCAAGCTTGGAGCTGATTATGCTGATTTTCAAATCAATCAACCTTAAAAATCAACTTAACAAATCAATCCTGCAGCGCAACACTGATCCGCAAACGGCTGGCCAGCCGCCAACGAACAAGAAAGAGGATGGTGCAAATGGCAGGTTTCGATAAGCGCGTGGCGTCCTATGAGGAAGCCCTGGAAGGTCTGCAAGATGGCATGACCGTGATCGCCGGCGGCTTCGGTCTGTGCGGTATCCCCGAGAACCTGATCGCCGAGATCAAACGCCGCGGCACCCGTGATCTGACCGTGGTCTCGAACAACTGCGGGGTCGATGGTTTCGGCCTGGGCGTACTCCTGGAGGACCGCCAGATCAGCAAGGTGATCGCCTCCTACGTCGGTGAAAACGCCCTGTTCGAGAAACAGCTGCTCAGCGGCGAAATCGAAGTGGTGCTGACTCCCCAAGGCACCCTGGCGGAAAAAATGCGCGCTGGTGGCGCCGGCATCCCGGCCTTTTTCACCGCTACCGGCGTCGGCACCCCGGTGGCCGACGGCAAGGAAACCCGCGAGTTCAAGGGCCGCACCTACCTGATGGAAGAGTCCATCACCGGTGACTTCGCCATCGTCAAGGGCTGGAAGGCCGACCATTTCGGCAACGTGGTCTATCGCCACACCGCGCAGAACTTCAACCCCCTGGCGGCCACCGCCGGCAAGATCACCGTGGTCGAAGTGGAAGAAATCGTCGAGCCGGGCGAGCTGGACCCGACGCAGATCCACACCCCCGGCATCTACGTCGACCGGGTCATCTGCGGCACCTTCGAGAAGCGCATCGAACAGCGCACCGTGCGCAAGTGATCGCCCTTCCCCAGCCCGACTAAAAGGACAACAAACATGGCTCTTACCCGCGAACAAATGGCTCAGCGCGTCGCCCGCGAACTGCAGGACGGCTTCTACGTCAACCTCGGCATCGGCATTCCGACCCTGGTGGCCAACTACATCCCCGACGGTATGGAAGTCATGCTGCAGTCGGAAAACGGCCTGCTGGGCATGGGCGCCTTTCCTACTGAAGACGAAGTCGACGCCGACATGATCAACGCCGGCAAGCAGACGGTGACCGCACGCATCGGCGCCTCGATCTTCTCCTCCGCCGAATCCTTCGCGATGATCCGCGGCGGCCATATCGACCTCACCGTGCTCGGCGCCTTCGAAGTCGACGTGCAAGGCAACATCGCCTCGTGGATGATCCCCGGCAAGCTGGTCAAGGGCATGGGCGGCGCCATGGACCTGGTGGCCGGTGCCGAGAACATCATCGTCACCATGACCCACGCCTCGAAAGACGGCGAATCCAAGTTGCTCAGCCGTTGCAGCCTGCCGCTGACCGGCGCCCAGTGCATCAAGCGCGTGCTCACCGATCTGGCTTACCTGGAGATCGAGAACGGCGCCTTCATCCTCAAGGAGCGCGCCCCCGGGGTCAGCGTCGAGGAAATCGTCAGCAAGACCGCCGGCAAGCTGATCGTGCCGGACCACGTGCCTGAAATGCAGTTCGCTTAAGGAGCCCCAACATGCAAGACGTCGTTATCGTTGCCGCTACTCGTACCGCCGTGGGCAGTTTCCAGGGCTCCCTGGCGGGCATTCCCGCCGTCGACCTGGGCGCCGCGGTGATTCGCCAACTGCTGGCCCAGACCGGCATCGACCCGGCCCAGGTGGACGAAGTGATCATGGGCCAGGTGCTCACCGCCGGCGCCGGGCAGAACCCCGCCCGCCAGGCCGCGATCAAGGCCGGCCTGCCCCACGCCGTGCCCGCCATGACCCTGAACAAGGTCTGCGGCTCTGGTCTTAAAGCCCTGCACCTGGGCGCCCAGGCCATCCGCTGCGGCGATGCCGAAGTAATCATCGCCGGCGGCCAGGAAAACATGAGCCTGTCCAACTACGTGCTGCCCGGCGCCCGCACCGGCCTGCGCATGGGCCACAGCCAGATGATCGACTCCATGATCAGCGACGGCCTGTGGGACGCCTTCAACGACTACCACATGGGCATCACCGCCGAGAACCTGGTGGAAAAATACGGCATCAGCCGCGAAGCCCAGGACGCCTTCGCCGCCGCCTCCCAACAGAAAGCCGCAGCGGCCATCGAGGCCGGGCGCTTCGTTGACGAGATTACCCCGATCCAGATTCCCCAGCGCAAGGGCGAGCCGCTGACCTTTGCCACCGACGAACAACCGCGCCCCGGCACCACCGCCGAAGCCCTGGCCAAGCTCAAGCCGGCATTCAAGAAAGACGGCAGCGTCACCGCCGGCAACGCCTCGGCGCTGAACGACGGCGCCGCCGCAGTGATGCTGATGAGCGCCAGCAAGGCGCGGGCCCTGGGCTTGCCAGTACTGGCCAGGATCGCCGCCTACGCCAACGCCGGGGTCGATCCGGCGATCATGGGCATCGGCCCGGTTTCCGCCACCCGCCGCTGCCTGGACAAGGCCGGCTGGACCCTGGACCAGTTGGACCTGATCGAAGCCAACGAAGCCTTCGCCGCGCAATCCCTGTCGGTGGGCAAGGAGCTGGCGTGGGATGCGAGCAAGGTCAACGTCAACGGTGGCGCCATTGCCATCGGCCACCCGATCGGCGCGTCGGGCTGCCGGGTGCTGGTGACCCTGCTGCATGAAATGCTCAAGCGCGACGCCAAGAAAGGCCTTGCGACCCTGTGCATCGGCGGCGGTCAGGGCGTGGCATTGGCCATCGAGCGCTAACCATCCGGCCCGCGACCTGCGCGGGCCTGCCCCTCAGAAGCATCCCGCTGTGAGCCCGCTTGCCAGCGAAGGCGTTCGAGAGATCGCCTTTGCCAGCAAGCGGGCTCCTGTAGCGAGGGTGTCGGTTTTCATAGGATGTTTCGTAGCTGCCCCTCCAGGCGCCGCGCTTCCTCTCGCAACGACTGGCAAAAGCCCTCGACAAAACTCGATGACGGCCGGTAATCCGGGCGGATCAGCATCACCCGATAGGGCACCGACAGCTGCAACGGACGGATCGCCAAGCCACGCCCCACTTCTTCCATGGCGCTCAGGGGATTGATGATCGCCACCCCCAGTTTCTGGCGCACCATGGCGCACACCGAGGCGGCGTTGGTGGTTTCCACCACCACCCGGCGATCGACCCCGGCCTGGCGAAAATGCTCGTCCAGGGTTTGCCGGTAGATATCCAGGCCCGAGAGATTGATGAAGTTCTGCCCGCGAAAATCCTCCGAAGTCAGCCGTGGCCTGGCCAACAGCGGATGATCGTCCGGGAGGATGCAGACCATATCGGCGCAGAACAGCAGTTCCCCTTGAGTACCTCGTGGCAGGTGCTCGCTTTCGGTGAGGCCCAGGTCATGGCGCTGGGCGCTGAGGGACTCTTCCAGCAGCGGCGATTCCTGGGCAGTGATGCTCAGGCCGATTCCCGGATGCGCTTGCAAAAAGCGCTGGCACACCCGCGGCAGCAGGGTCTGGGAGAACAGTGGCAGGCAGCTCAGGCTCAACTGGCCGTGCTCGAAACGGCGGATCGACTGGGCCACGCTGTTGATACGCTCCAGCCCCACATAAGCCCGCTCGACCTCTTCAAGCAACAGCAGGGCCTGGGCCGTGGGCAGCAGGCGCCCGCCTTCGCGGTCGAACAGGCGCAGACCGGAAAGCGCCTCCAGCCGCGCCAGTTCGCGGCTCACCGTGGGCTGCGAGGTGAACAGCAGGCGCGCGGCGCCGGTGACGCTGCCGGCCTGCATGATGGCGCGGAATACTTCGATGTGCCGCAGGGAGATGTCCATGAACAGAGGCTCGCTTGATCGCTCAACCCATATCAGATCTGAATCAGGCTACAAAGAATAGATATTTTATTGAATGACCGGAAATCGGCATGCTGCAACCACTCTCACTGACCACAGACAGCAATCGCCATGGCCATTCCCTTCTCTCCTGCTCAACTCGTCGCCGCTGCCCGCCAATATGGCACTCCACTGTGGTGCTATGACGCCGCCACCATCCAGGCGCGCATTGCCCAACTGCAGGCCTTCGACGTGGTGCGCTACGCCCAGAAAGCCTCGTCCAACCTGCACCTGCTGCGCCTGATCCGCGAGGCCGGGGTACGGGTCGACGCCGTATCCCTGGGAGAAATCGAGCGTGCCCTGCTGGCCGGTTTCAGCCCGGTGGATGCCGGCATCGTCTTCACTTGCGACCTGTTCGACGAGGCCACCCTCAAGCGCGTGGTGGAACTGCAAGTGGAGGTCAACGCCGGCTCCATCGACATGCTCCGTCAACTCGGGGAGCAGTCCCCGGGGCACCGGGTCTGGCTGCGGATCAACCCGGGCTTCGGCCACGGCCACAGCCGCAAGACCAACACTGGCGGCGAGAACAGCAAACACGGCATCTGGCACGATCAGGTCGGCGAAGCCCTGGCGGTGATCCGCCAGTACGGCCTGCACCTGGTAGGCCTGCACATGCACATCGGTTCCGGGGTCGACTACGACCACCTGGAGCAGGTGGGCGCGGCCATGGTGGCGGCGGTGAAATCCCTGGACCACGACATCGAGGCGTTCTCCATTGGTGGCGGCCTGTCCACCCCTTACCGCGACGGTGACACCGCGGTGGACGTGCAGCGCTACGCCAACGCCTGGAGCGTTGCGCGCCGGGAGATCGAGGCCTACCTGGGCCACGGCGTGCGCATGGAAATCGAGCCCGGACGTTTCCTGGTGGCCGAGGCTGGTTGCCTGGTCAGCGAAGTACGGGTGGTGAAGACCGCCGGCCAGCACCACTTCGTGCTGGTGGACACCGGCTTCAACGACCTGATGCGCCCGGCCATGTACGGCGCCTACCACGGCATGAGCCTGCTGGACGCCAGCGGCCAGCCGGTGCAGCGCCCGCAACAGCTGACCGTGGTTGGCGGCCCGCTGTGCGAGTCCGGCGATATCTTCACCCAGGACGACGAATGCCTGACCCCGCGCCTGCTACCCCAGGCCCAGGTCGGCGACCTGCTGGTGCTGCACGACACCGGCGCCTACGGCGCCAGCATGTCCTCCAACTACAACAGCCGGCCGCTGCTGCCGGAAGTGCTGTTCGCCAACGGCCAGCCACAGCTGATCCGCCGGCGCCAGCCCCTGGCGGACTTGCTGGCGCTGGAACTGGGGTTGTAAGCCCCCTCTGGATACCGATCCGGATAGCGACACAGGGAAACAAGGCCCTGTGTTCGCCCAGCCAGGTGCTCGTCCCTTTCCCTGCCATCGCGCTGCTGACCGGCTTAGCCAGCCTGCTCCATGGACAAGGCAATCCCCTTGAACTAATAGTCAGTAGCCAGGAGTTCCGAGCACAAGGGAGAGAGCCATGAGCGATGCAGACAAGGGTAAGAAAGAACCCGGCAAGAGCGAAGGCGGCAGCGGGCTCACCTCGATCTTCAACCTCATTCCCAGCATCTATTACGACCTGATTGCGCGAATCTGCCCAGGCATGGCGTTCTGGATCGTCCTGGCCTTCAAGTACCCGCTCCTGCCAGGGGTTGAACCGCAAAGTGTTCCAGCAATGCTCACAGGCACTCTGCTTATCGTATTGATCATTCTTAGCTACGTATCCGGCATCGTCTTCACAGGTTTTGCCGTCCTCTGGGACCTGTTGTCCATCGCCCTCTTAGCCAGCAGCCGGAACATGAAACATCAGGCGATGTTTCTTGGTCGCGTAGATGACTTGCACGAAATCTACATAAAAGGCCGCGAGGTCTAAGCGCCCAAGATATCAATTGTCATAGTAGATACTCTGGATTCCAAGAATCCGCACGACTTGAGCGCCCTGCCACTCTCGTTTGAGCGCTACCACTGCCAGCAACTTGTTCGATGTAGCATCCAGGTTCTTCTTGGCCACAGGAAGAAAGATCGACACCTGACTGGCAAGCGTTGCCTCTACAGGAATCTCATACTGCTCTGCGCGATAGCACTCCATGTGCAAGACGTTGCCAATCAAGTCTTTGATAATGAAATACTCTCGTGAAAACTCCTCATTCTGAGGCAATTCGGCTTGGCTCTTGTCCCACAGCAACTGCCCTTGGGGGGTCACCTTCGACAGTGCGAGCCGCACATCCGCACTTGAGATCCGGTGCTCTGCGGTGAAATCCAGTTTTGCAATCAAATTGTTCAAGAGCGCATTGATTTCGTTCTCTCCGGGCGTGGCGCCATCC
Source organism: Pseudomonas sp. RC4D1 (assembly GCF_018390395.1). Classification (NCBI taxonomy): domain Bacteria; kingdom Pseudomonadati; phylum Pseudomonadota; class Gammaproteobacteria; order Pseudomonadales; family Pseudomonadaceae; genus Pseudomonas; species Pseudomonas sp. RC4D1. The sequence continues at coordinate 238,783 of NZ_JAHBAW010000003.1, read as the reverse complement.
AGGTGATGAGCCAGCAAGGATACGGCCAGAAACTTGCTGCCGGTGCCTTTGCCACCCCATCCGAACTCTCCTCGATTGGCATGCAGGTCTCGTCGTCCTTCCAGCAGATGCTTACGTGACGATTGGAGATCAAAGCAGATAACCAGCCTGACCCCTTCGACAATCCTCAATGAATACTCGAAATCAGGCTCTTCCTGATAATGCTGTGTAGGCATGACAATACGTTCGTATATTTTGTTTATATACACTTTATTGTTCGCTACATCGGCCTCATACATGCCATTTTCAATGCTATTGAAGATCACCTGCGAACTAAGATTTCGGTACTTTTCATAGGTTCTTTTCTTGGTGACAGAGAACACATAATTATCCCCCCTGTCCTCGAAGCATTGAACAATTTCTTTGGCCGAAAAGAAGTAGGTCAGGTCATTACCCTGATCATCCTGGGAGTGGATCAAGCAAAAAAACTCGCAGCGGGGAACCTGTTGATCCAATACATAATGCTTTTGGATACGCACCGGATTTTTCGTCTGGAAGTACTTCGACTGCACAATACCGAAGCACTGGATGCCACCAGCGGCAGCCCTGATGGACTCAAGATCGGTCTGCGGAAACTGCACCAGAAAATCTGCGCCATCCACATCGGGGGTGCGCTTCAAAACCCAGAATCGTTTCAACAACAGCGCCGATGTTTTCTGCTCACCGATACTGCCATTGATCTCCTGTACACCTAGCCCCATGCCTACGCCCCTGCCCGCCTGATTGATGGAAACTCCATTGCCTCCCCCAGCCGGAGCAAGCGGTCAGGGGAGGTTGATTATCCATCAATCGGCATAGCTGAGGACGCCCCTGCTACCAAGGCATCAGTTGCAGCCGTTCCTCCTGGTTGTTCACGCTGTCGTCCTGCTTGCGGGTCAACAGCGGCGCACCGTCGGCGCCGTAGAACTGCACCACCAACTCGGCGCTGTCGGGATGCAAGTCGAGACGGGCGAAGTTATCGGCCTGGGTAAAGGCCCAGGTGTGGTAATCCATGGTGTGCGTACCGTCGAGAAGCGCAAAGCTATCGGGCGTCTGCGGCGCCGTTGAGTCGTGCACGTAACCGGCCGGGTCACCGTCGGCAAAGGGAAAAGGCCAGTAGAAGGCCGACGAGGTGACGGCGTAGGACTTCAGGGCCTGACCCGCGGCACTGAACGCCAACCGGGAAATGTTCGAGCAGTGAATGTCTCCGGACAGGAACACCACGTTCTGCACCTGGTGCTCGATCATGGTTTCCAGCACGGCGCGCCGCGTGGAGGGGAAAGCCGACCAGGAGTCACTGTCGTTCTTGTGGCGCACGGCATCAGAGTCTGTGCCCACGGTATCCACACCGTTGGGCACAAAGACGCTGGAAGTGACCACGAACTTGGGGATGTTGCCCCGATCCTCCTGCATGTGCCGCAACCAGGCACACAGCCGGTCGAGCTGACCCGGTTCGCTGGGGTGCAGTGAAGGACGGCCCAGCAGATGGTTGTCCTCCAGGGCATCGGGCACATCATCGAGAAAGCGCTGGGTACGGGTGTCGAGCACGAAGAACGGGTAGTCGCCACAGGAGAAGTCGTAGAACAGCTGGTTGGTCTGCAACTGCTGCAGGTACTTGTCGTCACCGGTCATGGCCCGGCCATGGACATAGCTGTCGGCAAAGCGGGGTCCATGGCTCCACTGGTAACTCATGTAGGCGCCCATGGCGAGGTTGAACAGCAGGCGCTTGTCACGGTCCTTGCGAATCCGATCCTGGGTCCAGTTGTCCTCGATCTCGTGGTCGTCGAGGATCATGTAGGTAGGCAGGTGGGCCAGCAATTGGCGGATGTTCGGCGAGCCGAAAGCGCTGTGGTAGCGCTCCTCGAATTCCTCGAAAGTATCCGCCAGCCCCACCGGCACCAGGCGGTTGAACAGGTCGGCATAAATCTGGTCACCCACCATCAGCACCAGTTGCGCATCCCCATGGTCGGCCAGCATCGGCCCGAAGATGGTGTCGGAATTCTTGCGTTTCCACAGCAGCCCCGGGTAGCGGCAAGACCCCAGCAGAAAGCTCAGGGGCGCGGGTTTGGCGCCGGCACTGGCGTGGGTTGTGAACTCGGCTTCGACGTACATCTTGTCGGCCCCGGTGCGGTTCAGATCATTGGCCCAGGCGCCAGGCTCGGGCAGGCGCTGCACCACCGACTCGCTGGACACATCATCATCGTTGCTGCCCGCGTCATCGACGTTGAGCGACGCCATGCGCACCCGATACCGGGTGTCAGGCGTCAGCACAAAGGGCTTGAGCTGCTTGCGCGCAGCCTGGTTGCTCCACAGGCTGGTGTCGACACCGAGATTGAAAGTGCCGGTACGGTGGTACTCGCGTCGCAAGCGAAAATAGAAGATGTTGTCCGCCGCGACCCGACCATTGCTGCCCACCACGCCAATCACGCCGATGGTGCGGATATCCTCCGCCACGCCCTTCTCGTCCAGGGCATCGGAGGCGGCGATCCATAAACGGCAGGACGTATCGGTGGTGTGCCCGACAATCGGGCCTAAAGAAGGGGTGCGAAGTGTACTCACGGTGACCTGCTCCTTGGTGGGGTGTGCAGGCCAAGCTTAGTTCGGGCGCGGCAACCGACAAGCCCGATCAGGCGCCTCGGACAACCGGTCGAAACAGGCGACAATCAGCGCCAGCAGCATCAGAACGGCAGCGACCGCAAAGGTCCAGTGCATGCCACGGGCCACCGCCGCGACATCGGCAGGACCGCCCTCGCCCGGCCGCGACATCACGGCAAACAACGCCCCCATGGCGGCCGCGCCGCTGATCAGGCCAAGGTTGCGTGACAAGCTCAACAGGCCCGCCGTCAGCCCCCGTTGCTGCGCTGCCACGTCGAGCATCACCAGGCTGTTGTTGGCCGCCTGGAACAGCGCATAGCTGGCAGTCACCAGGGCAATGGGCAGCAGGTACCCCGCCAGCCCCAGGCTCACGGGCAACAGCGCCAGCAGGCACAGACCGAAGAACATGCCCAGCAGCCCGAGCCGGCACAAGAGCCGGGCGCCGAGCCTATCCACCAGGCGTCCGGCGGGTACCCCGCTCAGGGTCGCCACCAGCGGCCCCAGGGACAGGCACAGGCCCACCCAGACAGTCGCCAGCCCCAGCCCCTGGGACAGATAGAAAGGCCCGATCACCAGAGTGGTCATGATCACCGTGGACACCAGCAGGCTCAGTAGCAGGCTGCGGCGCAGTTGCGGCCGGCGCAGCAAGGCGGGCTGAAACAGCGGCGCGGCCACCCGTCGCTCTACCCACACCAACAGCACGCCCCCACCCACCGCTACCGACAACAGCCCCAGGTTCAACAGCGCCAGCGGGTTGTCCCCCAGGGTCAGGGCCAGGGCATAGGCACCCAGGCTCAGGGCCAGGAGCAGCGTCCCGGGCAGATCGAAAGCGCTGGCTGAGGTGGCTTTGGGGTCCTGTGGCAGGCAACGCCAGGCCAGCAGCCAAGCCAGTAGCCCCAACGGCACATTGACCAGGAAAATCCAGCGCCAGCCGACGCCGGCCAGTAACAGGCTGCCCAGGGACGGACCCAGAGTGGTGCCCAGGGCCGACAGGCTGCCCAGCACGCCCATGGCCGTTCCCGTGTGAGCCTTGGGTAGCGCATCGCCCACCAGGGCCATGCTCAGGGCCAGCATCAGGGCCGCCCCCAGGCCTTGCAAGGCCCGGGCCGCCAGCAGCCAACCGAGGCTTGGCGCCAGACCACAGAGCAGCGAAGCCAGGGTGAACAGGGCGATCCCGCCCAGCAGCACCCGGCGCCGGCCCAGCAGGTCTCCCAGGCGCCCGGCGCTGGCAATCAAGGTGGTGATCACCAGCAGGTAGGCCAGGACAATCCACTGCACCTGCTGGAAGGATGCCTCCAGGCTCCGGGCCAGGCTCGGCAGCGCGGCGTTGGCAATGCTGGTATCCAGGGACGGCATCAGCGTCGCCAGCGACAGGCTGGCCAGGGCCCAGCGTGCACGGGGTTGAAGCGCGGGACGGTTCGACTCAAGGGTGGGCATTGCGCAGACTCCATCAAGGCATTTGCCCGCCAGCCTATGTCCGCGCCAGACCTGGCGGAAGACGCAGGCTTTGCAGTTAATTGATGCATGCAACGCCATGTCAGTTCTGGGCGTGCTAGATTCCGCCCATGTCGACTCCCGATCTGAATCTGCTGCTGACCCTGGACGTACTGCTGAGCGAAGGCAGTGTGGCCCGGGCCGCCCTGCGCCTGAACCTGAGCCCGTCGGCCATGAGCCGGGCCCTGTCCCGCCTGCGCCAGGCCACCGGTGACCCGTTGCTGGTCCGCGCCGGACGCGGCCTGGTGCCCACGCCCCGGGCACTGGAGCTGCGCCAGCAAGTCGGACCGCTGGTTGAGCAAGCTCAGGCCGCCCTGCGCCCGGCCGAGCAGATCGACCTCAGGCAACTGGTGCGCACCTTCACCCTGCGCAGCCGCGACGGTTTCGTCGAGAACTTCGGCCCGGCCCTGGTCAACCGCCTGCGGGCCGAAGCGCCCGGGGTACGGGTGCATTTCGTGCCCAAGCTGGACCGCGACAGCAAGCCCCTGCGCGAGGCCAGCGTCGATCTGGAAACCGCAGTGATCGATGCCGACACCAGCCCCGAGTTGCGCACCCGGGCGCTGTTTCGCGATCGCTTTATCGGCGTGGTGCGCAGCGACCACCCCTTGAGCCGCGGCCCGGTGAGTCTCGACCATTACCTGGCCGGCCAGCACATCCTGGTGTCCCACCAGGGGCACGACCATAGCCGCATGGACGATACGCTGCAGGCCCTGGGCCGGCAGCGACAGATCGTCACCCTGGTCAGCGGTTTTTCCGCGGCCCTGGCCCTGGCCCGGGGTTCGGACCTGATCGCCTTGGTGCCCGAACGCCACACCAGCAACCTGCGAGAAGGCCTGCACAGTTTCCGCCTGCCGGTACCGCTACCGGAGCTGACCATTTCCCTGCTCTGGCACCCGCGCATGGAGGCCGACCCGGCCCATCGCTGGTTGCGCCAATGCGTCCACGAACTCTGTAGCGACACCACAGATACCCTACCCGGCGGCCACCACCGCTGATGCCCCTTGATCCTCGAGACCCTGCAATGCCCTCACCCTCACTCGCTGTACCCGTTGCCCGCCTCAAGTACCTGCCCGCCATCGTCGCGCTCCTCTGGGGGCTGTCCCTGGCAATCGTCCGGGCCGGGCAACCGATGGAGTATTTCTGGGAAAACTTTGCCGCCTACTGGCTGCCCCAGGGGCTGATCCTCGGCCTGCTGCTGTGCACCCGGCCCACGCCGGCGCTGTTCACCGGAGTGGCCCTGGCCCTGGCCGCGCACCTGCAGTTGTTCAGCCTGTGGATCAGCTCCCCGGAGGACTCCATGGGCTGGCTGTTCTACCTGTTGGACTTTCCCGGCGCGCTGATCGGCGCCGCCATCGCCCGTTTCCTGGCCACGCGCGTGGCTCCCGGCAAGCCACTGATCAATGGCCTGCTGGGGGTCGGCTGGGTGTCGTTGGGGCTGTTGCTGAACCTCAAGCTGATGATGTCCAGCCAGGTCTGAAACGGGCCGGCGACTGCGGCCCGGGGGACTGAAACCCGCCCGGACCACTGACGGCCCGGGCAGGCAATGCCTCAGCTGTGGCCCTGGCTGAGGTTCGACAAGCGCCCGGACAGGGCCTGCATGGCCTCGCTGACCTTGTCCAGGGCCTGGGCGTCCCGGGCGTTGTCCTCGCTGATGCCGTGGATGCGCACCGCCAGTTCGTTGATCTCCTGGGTCACATGGCTCTGCTGCTGCGCCGCCACGGCAATCTGCTGCGCGCGCTGGGAAATATCGTCGAAGCTGGTGACGGTGCTCGACAGTGCCTGCGACGCGCCGGAGGCCTCGCCCACGGCTTCACGGGTCCGCGCCTCACCGGCCTGAATCGCCTGGACCGCCTGACGTGACGCCTGCTGCAAATCGCTGATCATGCCGCTGATCTCGTTGGCCGAGGTCTGAGTCCGGCCGGCCAGGGTCCGTACTTCATCCGCCACCACGGCAAAGCCGCGGCCTTGCTCCCCGGCCCGAGCGGCCTCGATGGCGGCGTTGAGCGCCAGCAGGTTGGTCTGCTCGGAGATGGCCTTGATCACATCCAACACCGCGCCGACCTGCTGGCTGTCCTGTTCCAGGCGCTGGATCACCGCAGTGGCCTCGGCCATTTCCGTGGACAGCTGCTGGATCGACTGACTGTTGGCCGCGACCCGCTGCTGGCCGTCCTGCACCACCACCAGGGATTGGCGGGCGGTGTCGGCGCAGTTGTTGGTGTTCTGCGCCACTTCAAGAGCACTGGAGGACATCTGGGTAATGGCCGTGGCCAACTGGGTGTTTTCCTGGCGTTGCTGCTCGGCGCGCTGGGCCAGGGTGCTGCTGAGCTCACCCAGGCGCGCGGCTTCGTTCTGCAACTGCTGGGCTTCGCTGGCGATCTTGTGCAGCATCTGCCGCAGTTGCCCGGCATAGCGGTTCACCGCACCGCGCAAGGCGCCGATCTCATCGGCCCGGGCCACGTGCAACTCGGCGTTGTCCGTGGCCTGACCACGGCCCAGGGCATCGATCTGCTGGGTGGTTTCCTCCAGTTGGGCAATCAGCTTGTGCCCGGCCAGCCAGGCGAAGAACAACAGCAGCGCCAGCAACGGCAGCAGGAACAGCAGGATCTCGGTGGTCATGGCCCGAGCCAGGCCGGTGACCTTCTGCTCGGGGGTCACCAGGCCGATGGTCCAGCCACTGCCGGGCATGCTGAACAGGCTGACCCGCGCCGCTTCCTGCAGCCGGCCATCCTCTGCCAGATCCAGGCTGCGCACCTGCCCGGCAGGCGCCGCCTTGGCCAGGGCCTCGGCCACCGGATGCAGCCAGGGCTGCTGCTTGCTCAAGGCGTCGAAGCTGAGCATCTGCCCACCGCCACCGGCCTGGGCATCAGGGAAATACAAGACATTACCGGCCTGATCCAGGGCAAAGGCATAACCGCCGGTGACCGCGCCCTGTTCCTTGAGGAAACGCGCCAAGTCATCCAGGCGCAGGTCGATGGTGGCGACCCCGGCGAAGGCGCCGTCCTGACGATAGGGCACGCTGCACGTGGTCATCGGCACCTGGGTCACCGGGTCCTGGTAGGCCTCGGACCACAGGCAACGCCCCGGCGCACTGTTGCGCGCGCCGGTGTACCAGGCTTCATGGTGATAGCCGGCGCTGCCGGCAGCGTTGTAGTCATCGGAGAACGCCAGGGGCCCGGCATCGCTGCGCGCCCAGAAGAAGCTGCGGCGTTCGACCCCGGCAGAGAAGGCATTGGGTTCCGGCCAGATGCCGCCCCCGGCGATCGCCTTGTCGCCTTCGTGGTCGATCAGCTTGGGCAAGGTGGCCATCACCAGCGCCTGCTCCTTGGGCAAACCTTCCACCAGATGGGCCATGCTGGCGGTCACCCCTTCGATCCCGGCCAACTGCAAGGCCAGTTGCCGGACGATGGCACTGCCGGTCTGTTCAATCAGGGCCGAGCTCGCCGCCACCACTCTGGGCTGCCCCCGCAAGGTCATCACGGCGAACACCGCCAACGCCGTGAACAGCAACAGCAGCACACTGCCGAGGGTCAAACGATGAGACAGACGAACCGGTAGCAAGGCCATGACGAACTCCGTATCAATAGGCATGCAGAGCTTATCGACCAGGGTCATGGATCACTTGAGAAAAGAGTGACGCCGATCACGTTTTGTGTGACCAGAATGTGTGTGTGTGAATTCCCGCGACCGGCTCGGCAACGGCGCTGATGGCAGCACTCGCGCTCGACAGAGTGTGTCCGGCCCTGCACCACAGGTTCAATCGGTGGACGAATGCTCGCAGCTGCGAATGACCGTCCCCGTCTTGCCCCGGCCAGCGCCAGGGAGCTACCCAATCACCCGGGCATCAACCTTCCAGAACCAGCATGAACTGGCTGAACCGGTCGATCCCGTCCTTGGACAACTGGAGCCCGGTCTCGCCCATCCGCGACATCCACTTGCCGTTGTCGCCGCGCAGGGAAACCTGCCCGCTGGCGGTATCGATGGCATAGGCGAATTGGCAATACTGATCGATGCTGTCCTTGGACAACTCCAGCCCCGTCGCCCCCATGCGCGACATGAACTTGCCTGTGTCGCCCTGCAGCGCGAGTTTCTTGTCGGTGCCGATTTGCACCAGCACCACCCGGAACTTGCAGTATTGGTCGATGGAACCCTTGGACAGCTCAAGCCCGGTCGCGCCCATCCGCGACATATAGTTGCCCGAGTCGCCGCGCAGCGAGATGACACTACCGTTTTCAATGACACGTTGTGGAATGACGATCATGGTTGGCACTCCTTGCTGATTGGATGTGTTCCTGTCTGTCGCGGGGCCTGAAGCCACCGTGCCATCGGCCTCCCTGAGCAGGAGGTACGACGCCCGGCAAGACTTGCCGCAGGCGCAGTGTAGTTGAGCCCCTGGCGGCGCTCGGGATGGCCGCAAGACAACAGGACCAACGGTTGCCGTGGTCCTGGAACACTCAGATCAAAGGGTTATGCAAGGTGGGCGGCAGACAACCCGAGGCGATAAGTGCACGGGTTGCAGCGGGGCAGCAAGCGACTGCCCGACAGTCTCACGAAAGCGGCCCAGGCAAGACCGCGTCGACTGTTTTCAATCCGGATTGGCGTTCATGTAGCGCGAGTAGTTCTCGACGTAGTCGGTGAGGTTCTCTTCCAGCATCAGGCGGAACTCCTCAAGGAAATAGTCCACCGCCTGCTGCTTGGACGCCGCCAGTTCCTCGGCATTACGGCAGCCGCAGGCGCTGACCCAGGCGCTGAAGCGCGCGTTGGCGTACATCAGCGAAGCGCTGGCCTTGCCCCGGCTGCTGTCGGCGATGTGGGAGTTGGTCAACTCGATGATGGCATCGGCGCGGTTGTAGAAATCCTGATCCGGTTCGTTGGCCACGGGGCGTTCCTCTGGCTGGCTGGGAAAATAAGGCGCAGGAGTATAAGAGGTTTGCCACCGCGAACCGATTATTTTCACCCCGCCCACTCCCCCATCACCCCGGAAACCGGCTGGACGCTGCACAGACCTTGGTCCCCCAGCGGCAAACCTTCGCAGGCAAGCCCGCGCCAGCACAACGGCCTGTTCGATGCCGTGGGCCGGGGCCTTAGCGGCCTGGTGCCGGCAACGCCCGCAGGTATTCGGCCAGCAGCGCTTCGCTCTTGCCCTGGGCCAGCACCACGCTGTTATTGGCCGCTTGCAGCGCCTGCTGCAGATGACGCTCGCCCTGCTGCCGGTCGCCCTCCAGGAAGGCTTGCAAGGCCAGGCAACGCGGTCGCAGCCAGGGTGCGTTCCAATCCACTTCGGCGCTCATCGGGGGGCTGTTCAAGGGGGCGACGTCACGCTGCACAAAAGCGCGGCAGAAGGCCAATTCGCTACGCAACAATTCGATCAGGCCACTCATGCCGTTCAGCTCCGTCGCCCGGGCCACCAGCAGCTGTTCCAGCGCCTGTTCCATCTGCACCGCGGCCGGCCAGTCGCCCTGATCCTGCAGGGCATTGAGGCGACAGCCGAAAGCGAGCAACGGCCCGGGCATGGCGCCTTCGGCCAAACGCTGCAGATCTTCCTCCGGCAACTCCGCGCTGGGCACCCCGGCCACGGTCTGGGCCAGCAGACGCGCCTGGGCCAGTTCCGGGCGTTGATCGTCGCGATGCATAAACCAGCCCAGCAGGAGCATCCCGTCGCTGGGCGACACCCGCCAGGCCGGCATCAGGTTCCCCAGGCCCATGGCCAGATTGATCGCGGCGAACGCCAGGGCCATGGCCCCGGGCACCCCGGACCAGGACAGCCCGAGCCCCAGGGCAGCGGCGCCCAGCAGCAGGTTCAGCAGCGGCCCGCAGAGGACCACCACCATCCACTGCCGCCGCAGCGGGCGTTGCAGATTGCTCACGGCAATCACATAACCGCCCAGGCGATTGCGCTTGAGCTGCGGCGCCCAGCGCAACCGCCAGCCGCGCCGCTGCACCTGGATTTCCACCGCGGCCACCCGCACCTGCAACACCGGCATGGCGCACCCGCGTGCCCCCAGGTAATGCCCGCCCTCATGCACCACCAGCGCGACCACCCCCAGCAGCGACGCCAGGAACATCGCCAGAAAGGGCTGCAACCCGGACTTGATGGTGAACCCCAGTATCAGCGCGGCGATAAACCAGCCACTGAGCAACACCAGGCGTTGCAGAAGCGTCAGCAGTGCGTTCAAGGCCTTGAGCCAGGTATTGCCATCCATTGGGTAAATCCTTGTGAGAAAAACCGACACCAGCGTGGGCGCGCAGACTGCCAGTTTCTCCGGTACACACTCAACTGCCGCTTCAACCTGTCGCCCTCACCCCGCCTACTGCAGAAGCTGGGGGCCGCCGAGGTGGCCGCCAGCAAGCCAGCGCCTGTGCAGATGCGCAGGCCGACGGCGCTTCAGGCAGCAGCCCGGAGTCGGGACACTCCGGGCCGAGGCGGATCAGGATCGCCGCGCTGTCGCTGAGGATACGGCCGTCAGGGTGGCCATCTGCAACAGCGGGTTGAGCCGCGCCAGGGCCTCGCGCCCCGGGCTGTCATCCCAGGCCGTGGCACTCCATCCGCAACAGGTGCGCGCCCAGCGAACGCGCCTCGATGCGCACCGGCAGGAACGCTTCGATCACCCGGATATTGCTTTCCAGGTGCTCGGTCATGCACGGCGTGGTGAAGCTGCCGCCGCCGGCCAGGGCCATGGGCAGCAGCAGTTGATCGGCCAGGTGCTCGGCCACCGCCGCGCCGGAGTCCAGCCAGGCGCGGGCCTGATCGATAGCAACGTCAGCGACCTTTTCCGCCCGCAGGCTGTTCTGGCCGAAACCACTGAACAGCTCGGTCAGGTGCTCGAAGGCGAACTCCAGCAACAGCACATTGCCCGGGCCGTATTGTTCATCCAGCTGCACCGGGGTGAGGTGCTCCCGAGGCAGTTCCAGGCGATTGTGCACCCGACGCAACTCGCGCTCCGCCACATGCTCGGGCAGGCCCGCGCTCAGCGCCCAGGCCCGACTCCCCAACAGTGCGCCACGCTCCTCAAGGTGCAGGGGCTGCAGCACCGACGGTTGAACAAAGGCCTCCAGCTCACCACCGCCGGCCGGGACGAAGCCGTGGCGCAGCAATTGCAGTTCCACCCGCCCGCCCATGCGCCGCAGCAACGGCAACCAGGCTTGCTGGAGAAAATCCACCGGCGGCGCCAGGGGGTTGTGGGTGCCGCCGCTGATGCTCACACGGCTGGGCTGCGGCGCATGCAACAAGGCCGGCAGCAGGGTCTGCAGCACCAGGGTGCAGCTGCCCGCAGTGCCGATGGCAAAGCGGTAGTCGCCGCCACGGATCGGCCCCGGTTCGAAGGTCAGGGCCTGAGAGCCGAGTTCGACCCCCGAGGTCTTGGCGCCACACACCTGGGCCGCGGCCTGCACCGCCGTCAGGTGCTGACGCAGCAGCCCCGGGCGGCTGCGCCGGGCACGAATATTATGGATACGCAGGGTCTTGCCGCTGAGCATCGACAAGCTCAAGGCGCTGCGCAGTACCTGGCCGCCGCCGATGGCGCCGTCCAGTTCGATGACATCCTGTTTCATCTCATTCCTCAGGCGTAGTGCCGGACGGTTTCCCGCAGGTAAGCGTCCAGCAACGCGTTGTCTTCATGGGTACGCGCCAGTTTCGGCACCGGGCGTTCCAGCTCGGCGGCGATAAAGGCGTGCAGTGCCTGGCGCCGCGGTCCGTAGGCGGACTCGTCGGCGCAGCGTTTCAAAACCAGCAGCTCAGCCACTTCGTCCAGCAGTGGCTGATGGTCGACGGTGGTCAGCAGATCGGCAAAGGTCATCGGCGGTCGGCCACGTCCTTGATCGATCCAGCGCACCGCCAGCAACGGCCGCAGCACGTAGAAGTACTTCTTGAAACGCACGCTGTCGCCTTGCAGGTAACCGCGAAAGTTCTTCTTGGCCATCGACAGATAATGATTGCGCGCTGCCGGCGGGCTGTAGAACGCCTCCGCCAGCTCCCGCAGGCGCGCGGCGGCGGTCGGTTCGCTGCGATACACCAGGGGCGAATCCAGCCATTCCAGCAGGGTCGGGTTGGACTTGCGCAACAGCCCGAGGGTCTTGCGCAGCTCCCAGCCGCTGATGTCCAGCTCGTCGTCCAGGGGCCGCTCGATCACATCGCGCCCGGCATCCACCTGGATGAACCATTCGGGCTTTTCCACATAGACGAAACGCACGTCGTAATCACTGTCGGTGGAGGCAAAGCCCCAGGCCCGACTGCCGGATTCGCAGGCATACAGCACCTGCACATTGCGCTCGCGCTCGATCCGCGCCAGCTCGGCCAATACCCGTTCGCGCATGGCGCTGCTCAGGGGATGGCGCTCTAGGTGTTCCATGATCCTTTTTCCTTGTTCAATCGGTGGCGCTGGCAGCCAGCACACTCAGGGTCCGGCGCACGGGGTTCCACACCGTCAGGCACCAGACGCCCCACCACTCCAGGCCTTCGTCGAAATAGTCACTCCAGGGCAGCAGGTGCGGGCCCATGTCCGGCGCCTGACAGTCCAGTTCCAGGTTGCCTACCCAGTTGATCACCTGGGGTTGCTGTTCGGGGTCCAGCCCCAGCACGTCCAGCCATTGGCCGTAAACCTGCCGCGCCTGCTCGGCGCCGCCAGGGAAATGCAGCCCGTATGGCGGCTGGCGAAACGCCCGGTACAAGGCCAGGTCCTGCTGCTCCAGGTTTTCGCAGACGAGCTGCCGGACCTGTTCCTGGCTGAGCGCCTCAGGCACCGCCCGCTCCTGCTCCCAGCGCATCGACGTCAAGCCGACGTCGGCGTAGCGCGGGTCCTGGCGCAGTGTTTCCCAGCGCTCGCGGCGCTCGGCCATGAGTTGCAGGTACAGGTGCTGCAAGCCCTGGCGATGCAGGGCTTGATCCACCTCAGCCTCGGGTTCGACCGCCAGCACCACAAAATCGAAGACGCAGTACACCTCCTTCAGTTGCTGGCGCAGCGCGCGGCAGTGTTCATCTTCCATCCGGGTCAACAGTGGCCGCGGCTGCATAAAAGGCTCTCTCCATTTTTCAAAGCAGGCGCTGGGCCGAACCTGCGGGCAATTCACCGGCTGCCTCCATCGCCTGCACACGCTGCAACATGGCTTCGCGCAGCGGCTTGGGGGTGACCGGATCGAACATCCCGTAGCGGCTATCGCACCAGCGCGCCAGAGTCTCACGCCAATAGGCGGCCTCGCTGCCGCCCTGCCCCAGGCGCCACAGCAGGTATTCCAACTGGCGCCAGCCCGGCTTGAGAGCCAGCAGGGCCCAGCGCCGCGCCTTCGGCAGGTCGTGCCAGTGCTGGTCCAGACGCTGCTCCAGGACCTCGTCGAACACCGCCCAGGGTTGCTCGTGCAACAGGCCCAGGGCGCAGTTGAAGACTTTGTCCGAGGCGTCGTCCAGGGCCGCCAGTTGCTCGGCCATGCCACGCTCGCCCAGGGTCTGCAGGGCCAGCCGGCGCACACTCGGCGCCGGCGAGGCCAGGGCCTGTCGCACCATGGCGTCGGCCATGGGTTCCTGCAGCTCCTTGACCAGCCCCAACAGGCCCAGCCAAGCACGCTTGTTCCGTGGTGCCGGCTGTTGCAGCCGTTGCAGCAACACCTCGCGCGGGTCCAGCCCATGACGGGGCGCGGCCCAATGGGCCAGGCAACGCAAGGCCCCCGAAGGGTCCAGCAATGCCTGACTCAGATACTCGCGAGGATCGGCCAGCAACGGCAGCAGCAAGCGCAGCGCCTTGACCCGCACACTGGCCCCGCAGCTGTGCATCACCTCTTCCAGCAGAGGCACGGCCTGCGCGGCCGGCAGTTCGGCGCAGGCATCCACGGCCATCTGCCGCACACTGACCTCACTGTGGCGCAGAGCCCGAGCCAGCAGCGCTGCCCGATCCTGCGCCCCTTCGAGCAACAGCTCGAAGACAAAGCGTGCGGCCTTGCCCCGGCAATCACCAAAGGCGTCTTCAACTTCTTCGCGTACCTGGGCCAACTGCAACACCGAACGCGCCCGTTCCAGGGTCGCGCCGTGGTCGGCGCGCTGTTTGCCGGCCAGGGCCAGCAGAGGTTTCAGGCTCTGCAACAGCAGCTCGGCGCGCTCTGGTGCCAGATACCCCTCGACCGCCGCGGCAGCCTCCTGGCGTACCTGGGGCACCCAATCGTTGAGGCGCTCCAGCAAGGCCGCCAGGGCCTCAGCCGAAGGCTGTGCGGCCAGGCCGCGCACGGCGGCCTGACGCACGAAACCGTTGCCAAAGCGGCTCAGTTCCAGCCAGGCACTGTGCCGATCCAATTCGTCCATCACCTCCCGCACGCGGCGGGCTTCGTAGTCGCTCAGCTGGTAATGCCAGCCGGGCGGCGCCGCTATCAAGGCGTCCATGTCGTCCATTGTTCTACCCCTTAACGCACACCACCTGACGCAGGGTGTGCAGCACTTCCACCAGCTCGCGCTGGGCGTGCATCACTTGGTCGATGTCCTTGTAGGCCATCGGGATTTCGTCGATCACCGCTTCGTCCTTACGGCACTCCACATGGGCGGTCGCGCGGATCTGGTCGGCCAGGGTGAAGGTGTTCTTGGCCTTGGTGCGGCTCATGGTACGCCCGGCACCGTGGCTGCAGGAGCAGAACGCCTCCTCGTTACCCAGCCCGCGAACGATGAAGCTCTTGGCCCCCATCGACCCCGGAATGATCCCCAGCTCGCCCTTCTTCGCCGATACCGCGCCCTTGCGGGTCACCAGCACCTCTTCACCGAAGTGGCGCTCCTTCTGCACGTAGTTGTGGTGACAGTTGACTGCCTCCAGCGCCACTTCGAAGGGCTTGCTGATCACCTTGCGGGTGGCCTGGATCACCAGTTGCATCATCAGCTCACGGTTCTGCCGGGCGAAATCCTGGGCCCAGGCCACGGCTTCCACGTAATCGTCGAAGTGTTGGCTGCCTTCCTCGAAGTAGGCCAGGTCGCGGTCCGGCAGGTTGGCGATATGTTGACGCATATCGGCCTGTGCCAGATGAATGAACAGGTTGCCGATGGCGTTACCGACGCCACGGGAACCGCTGTGGAGCATGAACCAGACACGGTTGGCCTCATCCAGGCAGACCTCGATGAAGTGGTTACCGCCGCCGAGGGTTCCCAGGTGCTGGCGGTTGTTGCTGTTGGCCAGGGCCGGGTACTTATCGGTGATCGCCTTGAAGCGTGGGTGCAGCGCAGCCCAGGCCTGATCGGTCTGCTGCGGCACATCACCCCAGGCGCCCTTATCGCGACCGCTACGGGGCGAAGTACGCCCGTGAGGCACCGCGGCCTCGATGGCGCTACGCAATCCGGCCAGGTTATCCGGCAGATCGGAGGCGGTCAGCGAGGTACGGGCAGCGATCATTCCGCAACCGATATCCACCCCGACCGCCGCCGGAATGATCGCGCCTACGGTGGGGATCACGCTACCGATGGTCGAACCTTTACCCAGGTGCACGTCGGGCATCACGGCCAGGTGCTTGAAGATGAACGGCATCTTCGCGGTGTTCATCAATTGCTGGCGCGCTTCGTTTTCCACCGGCACGCCCTGGGTCCACATCTTGATCGGCTTGCCGTTGGCCACTTCCAGCAGTTGGTAGGTTTTGTGTTCCATGTCGTTGACTCTTTTTCCTGTGGCCGCTGATTCGGCCTTGTTCAATAGATTGTGTAGGAGCCGGGGCGCAGCAGACGATCTCAAGGGCCTCTTCGCTGGCAAGCCAGCTCCTACGGAGTTGCGGTGTTCGGTACAGACGGCGACCAGTGAAGGTGGAACATGCAGCGCGCTCTGCCTCTGAGCTAGTGAGCGGGACTCGAACCCGCGACCTCGCTGTCCTGTAGTTCCACCGGCATTCGCCGGGTCAATCGGTGCAGGCCGGGCCTGCGGGCAGCGACAAGGGAACAGGCACATTTGCTCTACCGACTGAGCTACAGCCTTGCGGCTGGCGGGGCTCGAACCCGCGACACCATGTAGTACCCGTGGCATTCGCTGCCATCCCGCCGAGGCGGGGGAAAAGATGCGACGACAAGAGTCGATGGAACAATGCGTTCGTGTTCTGACCATTGAACCACGGCGCCGTTTTCCAGCACCGGCGGGAATCGAACCCGCATCCCGAACCTGGGATGTAGTTCCATCCGCATTCGTCGCAAAAACTGCAAAAAAGGTGGCACGACAAAAGTAGTGACTGATGGCCGGATTCGAACCGGCTTAACCAGGATGTACAGCCACTGGCATTCGTGCCCTCACCGGCCCTGACAAAATTTGCTGAGACGCCTTTGGATGTAGTCACAGCGGCATTCAGGGCCAATGATCAAAAAATCTGTGGTGGGCGCCGGCGGGCCGGCGCACGGTTTATCTCATGTTCCAGCGATCAGAGCGCCATCGCCTCGATTGCCTTGACCCAGTGCTGCGCACCGTAGTTGCCTGCAGTGAACTGCTCGATCACATCGAACACCGCGTCACTGAAGCCGCCGACGTTGAGGATGTCCTCGCGGTCTGGCGCCTGGGTCGTGGCGCCGGGTTGCATATCGATGCACACCAGCTTCGCCTGCGGGTTGATGGCCCGGATCCGCTCCCACTGGCGCATGGTTTCCGTAGCGCCGTGGCGCCGCGCATCGATCCACGACTCGTTGTCCGAGACCAGGATCAGGGTGTCCACGCGGCTCTTGGCGTTGGCCAGTTGGGCCAGGGGTGCCGAGCAGTTGGTCCCGCCTCCGCCGATGTTCGCCAGCTTCTGCGCATTGCTCATCACGCTGTCCCGCGGGTTGAGGTGAATGTTCACCACACCCCGCTCGAACGGCATGACCCGCGCCGCCGGCTGCTTGCGCAACACCGCTGCCGCCACCAGGGCCGCCACATCGATGCAACGCACCGCCGTGGTGGCGCCCTGGCGATAGCCGGTAACCGGGCTGTGCATCGAGCCCGAGACATCCGGGCAGACCACCACGTTGCCCGCCAGCGCCGGCACGTTGGCCAGGGACAGCTCCAGGGCATCCTGCAGCGCCTCGCGGACCGCTTGCGGTACGTCCTCGCCAGCCATGCGGTAGGCCGCCAGCAACTGGTACGGGTAGACCCGGGCCTTGGCCACCTCCCCCGCATCCGCCAGCCGCGCCGCCACGTACTCGCTGCAACCCGGCACCTGGAACGCGCCGTGGCGGGCCAGGGTGTTGAGGTTCATGCGCAGCCCCTGCCAGCCCATGTTGCGGGCCTGTGCCGCCCATTGTTCAGCACTCAGCGTCTCGTTGCCGAGCAACTGGAACGGCACCTGCGGCACCTGAGTTGTCGCACCACTGCGAAACGCCAGCAGCTCGCGGGTCAGCTCAGGCAGCGCCTGTACATCCACCGGCTTGCCGATCAACCAGGCGAAGAAGGCTTCACGCCAGGCTTCACTTGGCTTGGGGTGAACCATCTTCACCACGTCCGCCAGGGACGGCTTGGTGCCGATCGAGGCCTGCAACAGCTGACGCTCGCTGGCGCTGTTCAACCAGTTCTGCACCAGGCGCTTGGGCTGCGAACCCAGGGATTTGCGCCCGGTCACGCCGCTGCGCAGGATCTGCACGAAGTTGCGCAGCATCTTGCCGTTGTCCACCACCTGGGCGAACAGCTCCGGTACCAGGACCGAGCGTTGTGCGGTCAGCGCCGCCAGCAGCAGCGCCGGCATGTCCTTCATATGGCCTTGCTGCCGAGCGTAACGGGCGGCCTGGGCGACGAAGCGGCTGTCCAGCTCGCTCACCAGTTGCAGCACCGCTTCCAGTTGACCTTCAGGCGAGGTGTAGAAGGTCGAGTTCAGGCAACCGGTGACCGCCAGCTGGGCCAGGCGATGCTTGGCGTTGTAGGCATAAGCCCCGGCCTTGGAAGCGTTCAGGGTGGTGCTCACTGGCGCTTTTGCCTGTTGGGTGTTGAACAGCTGGAAGTTGGCCATCTTGGCGTCTCGCTCTGTTGTCTCGTTCGTTGCCAGATACATTGCAGCCGCTGTGCCAGGTTTTGATTTTTCAGAAAATTATTTTTCAAGCCATTGATTTATAACGATTTTATTTTTAATCGATTTTTCACTTGGCATTCGACAAGACAAACACATCGATAATTTTATATCTTTACTTATCGCTTTTTATCTTCAGGTATAAACATGTCGAGCAAGTCCACGGTCGCCATCGGTTTTGTCGGTTCCACCCTCGATCGCGTCGGCAAGGGTGCCAACCGCTGGAGCCATTGGCGCCCCACGGTCGGCCTGTGCCAGCAGCAGGATGTGCTGATCAACCGCCTGGAATTGCTCCACGGCCTCGACGCCCGGGATATCAGCCTGGCCGAACGGGTGGCCAACGATGTGCGCCAGGTGTCGCCGGAAACCGAAGTGCGCCTGCACCCCATGGGCCTGAAGAATCCCTGGGATTTCGAGGAGGTGTACGCCGCCCTGCACGACTTCACCAGCGCCTACCCGTTCGACACCGAGCGCGAGGACTACCTGGTGCACATCACCACCGGCACCCACGTCGCGCAGATCTGCTGGTTCCTGCTGACCGAGGCGCGCTACCTCCCTGCCCGACTGATCCAGACCTCGCCGGCGCGGCGCCGCGACCCCGACCAGCACGCCACCGGCACCCACGCCCTGATCGACCTCGACCTGTCGCGCTACGACCGCATCGCCTCGCGTTTTGCCCACAAGCGCCTGGAGGGCCTGGCCTTCCTCAAGTCCGGGATCGCCACCCGCAACCCGGCGTTCAACCGCTCCATCGAGCAGATCGAGCGGGTCGCTGTGCGCTCCAAGGCGCCGATGCTGCTGATCGGCCCCACCGGTGCCGGCAAGTCATTCCTGGCCCGGCGCATCTATGAACTCAAGCGCGGCCGGCACCAGGTGCAGGGACGCTTTGTCGAGGTCAACTGCGCCACCCTGCGCGGTGACGGCGCCATGTCGGCGCTGTTCGGCCATATCAAGGGCGCCTTCACCGGCGCCCAGAACGCCCGGGAGGGCCTGCTGCGGGCGGCCCACGGCGGCATGCTGTTTCTTGATGAAATCGGCGAGCTGGGACTGGACGAACAGGCCATGCTGCTCAAGGCCATCGAGGAAAAGCGCTTCTTCCCCATGGGCGCGGACCAGGAAGTGGAGAGTGACTTCCTGATCATCGCCGGCACCCACCGCGACCTGCGCGGCCGGGTGGCCCAGGGCCTGTTCCGCGAAGACCTGTATGCGCGGATCAACCTCTGGACCTTCAACCTGCCGGGGCTGGCGGGACGCCGCGAGGACATCGAGCCGAACATCGATTTCGAGCTGGAACGCCACGCCCGGGAGCAAGGGCAACTGGTGCGTTTCAACCTGGAAGCACGGCGTCGCTACCTGGCCTTTGCCAGCTCCAGCGAAGCGGCGTGGCTGGGCAACTTCCGCGAGCTGTCGGCGTCCATCACCCGCATGGCCACCCTGGCCGACAGCGGACGCATCGACCAGGCCCAGGTCGAGGAGGAAATCCAGCGCCTGCGCCACGCCTGGGGCCTGGAAAATGCCGAGGATGAACTGCAGCAACTGTTGGGCGACGAGGTAGAGCTGGACCTGTTCGACCGCCTGCAACTCAAGGCGGTGATTGCCGAATGCCGTCGCGCCGACAGCCTGTCGGACGCCGGGCGCCGGCTGTTCGGCGTGTCACGCCTGGGCAAGGCCAACCCCAACGACGCCGACCGCCTGCGCAAATACCTGGCGCGCTTCGGCCTGGACTGGAAGCAACTGTAGCCGCTGCCGCAGGCTGCGCACGGCCCGTAGGGACGCAGGGTTCTCAGGATAGATAGAGGTTTGGCTGGCAATCGCCAAGCAAGGTCCTGCGGACCTTCGCGCAGCTTCGCAGGCTCAGCAGCGGCTACAGGGCCAATGCCGATCCGGGATTTGTGTAGCCGCTGCCGCAGGCTGCGCACGGCCCGTAGGGACGCAGGGTTCTCAAGATCGATAGAGGTTTGGCTGGCAATCGCCAGGCAAGGTCCTGCGGACCTTTACGCAGCTTCGCAGGCTCAGCAGCGGCTACAGGGCTGCAGTTGGGACGGCGAAGACGCCACTGGCCCGCGCCACTTCACGCTCGCCGACCCGCAACAGCACCGTGGCAAAGGCCATCTGCCGACCGCGCTTGGCATGCTCCAGGCGCACCTCGATCCATTCCCCCACCCGCACCGCCCCCAGGTAGTCGAGGGTCATGCTGGCGGTGATCAGCGGCAACGGCGGTTCGCTGGAAAACGCCATGGCATACCCCATGCCGACGTCCGCCAGGGTGGCGATGATGCCGCCATGCACCGTGCCCCGGCCATTGGCGTGGCGGGCATCGGCACGCAGACCCAGGCACAGCTCGCGGCCACTGCCGCGACCATAGACCGGGCCGATCAACTCCAGCAGCGGGCTGCTGCGGGGCAAGGGACTGAAGCCCTGGGGGATGTCCGATTGGCTCATGAGGCTCTCCTTGAACCGCTGGGTGACAGAGGGTTGCACAGGGCGACAGGTGTAGCCCTGATTGACCACGATGCCTATGAGCATCAGCCAGGCAAATTGGCGAAAATAAGTTGCGCCGCGATCGTGGTGATCCTGGGAACAGCAGTAAGATGCGCACCTGCGCACTAGCCGCAATTTCAAGTACTCAAGGAGCCTCCATGCAGCATCAGGACGATCACCCTGCCATCCGCCGCCGACTGGCCTTTGCCTTCTTCGGTGCACTGGCCCTCAGCGCCTGCTCTCCCAGTGATCACAACAGCTCTGCGGTGGCCCTCGGTGGGGCCCAGGGCAAGGCCGGCGCCCTGCTGGCCTACGAGCACGAACTGACCCTGTCCCTGCCTGCCGAGCAAATCGGCCCGCACCTGACACAAACCCGTGAAGCCTGCGAAAAAGCCCAGTTCGGCCCCTGCAACATCTTGCTCCTGGAGCAAGGCCCGTACCGCGCCCGGGTGGTGCTGCGAATCGTTCCGGAGGGGGTCGAGCCCATCGTCCAGCAGGCGTCTCAAGGGGCCGAACTGGGTGAGCGCATCACCAGCGCCGAAGACCTGGCCGATGCCGTGGCCGATGTGCAACGCCAGCAACAGCGACTCAAGGCCCAGCAACAGCGCCTGGATGAACTGGCGGCGCGCAAGGACATCAGCGTCAGCGACCTGATCGCCCTGAGCAAGGAGCAGGCGGGCATCGAGAATGACCTGCAAGCACTGGCCCAGACAGCTGCCGGACAACAACGTCGCCTGGACACCAACCGCCTGACCCTGAACTTCCTGCCCAGCAACGGCGCCGAACGCGGTTCAAGCCTCAAGCGCGCCTTCAGCAACCTGCTGGACAACCTGTCCGACGGCACAGCCGAAGCCCTGGAGAAAGGCAGCTATGCCCTGCCTTTCGTGATCCTGGCCTTCCCTCTCGCGATGCTGTGGGTGTGGCTGTGGCGCAAGTTCGTCCGCCGTCGCCCCTGACCCCGCCGTAGGAGCCGGCTTGCCGGCGAACAGGACCGCAAGCCTTGCATCGCCCTGGCGGGCGTCTTCGCTGGCAAGCCAGCGCCTACAACGGGCAGGCCCTTGGGGTTACAGCGGCCTTTGCAGGCAGCGCTGGTAGCGTTCATCCACGCGTTTGGCGAACCAGGCGGTGGTCAGTTGGCGGGTGATCTTCGGGCTCTTGAGTTCGATGCCCGGCAGTTGCTGGCGCGGCACGGGTCGGCCCGCCGCGCGGTCGGCCAGGGCAAATACCTGGCGGTACAGCTCGGTCTGTGCAAAGGCCTGGCTGTCACCCTTTTCCAGCTGGGCGCGAATCTGCGGGTTGCGCAGCCCCAGTTGCTTGCCCAGGGTGCGCACCGCCAGTTCGGTGCTGCCGGGCAGGAGCGAGTCATAGCGGATCAGGTCGCCATCCAGGGCCAGCTTGATCCCGCTGAGGCGGCTCACCGCGGCCTGGAAAGCCGCATTGCGGCTGGCGTACCAGCCGGCGTTGAAGTCGGCGAAGCGATACAGCGGCTGCGGGTAGTCCACCGGATAACCCAAAAGGTGGGCGATGCCGAAGTACATGCCACCACGGCGACTGAAGACTTCATGGCGGATCGAGTCCTGCACCGGGTACGGATAACCCTGGGCCTGCTGCTGGGCGAATTCAATGCTGACCTGCATCGGCCCGCCGGTGTGCACTGGGTTGAAGCCACCGAACAGGGTCTTGCCCAGGGGCACCATGCCGATGAAGTCATCGAAGATCGCACTCAGCTCCTTCTCGCTGCGAGCCTTGGCCAGACGCTGGCTGTAGGACTGGCCGTCCGCGCCGCGCACTTGCAGGGCGGCACTGACCAGCAGCGCTGGCACATGCACCTTGGCCGCGCGGCGGTCGATTTCCTCCCGGGCAATGCGCCCCAGGCCCGGCACTGTCGGATCGACCTTGAAGGTGGATTCCTGTTCGGTCACCGCCAGCACCGCGCACAGGTTGCTCTGGCTCGGCTCAAGGCCCTGGGCACTGAAGGCCACCTGGATATCCCGGGCCCAGCCCGGGCGGTCGCTGACCTGGGCCGGCAGCAGGCGCAGGATGCGCGCCTGGATCTGCTCCGGGGTCAGCGCCGGCGCCTGGGGGCCGCGCGAGCTGGCGCAACCGGCCAGCAGCGACAGTCCCAGGCAGCAACTGAGAAGACGGTGGGAAATCATGGGACTCCGCAAGATGGCTGGACGAGGGCCGTGCAAGTAAAGCAGCGGCATGGGGCGTTCGACCAAAGAATGCGAGCGCTGTTCCCGCCACGCCCCTGTAGCCGCTGCCGCAGGCTGCGAACGGCCCGTAGGGACGCAGGGTTCTCAAGATCGATAGAGGTTTGGCTGGCGATCGCCAGGCAAGGTCCTGCGGACCTTCGCGCAGCTTCGCAGGCTCAGCAGCGGCTACAGGCTAAAATCCTTCTATTGGCGGTGTGGCTGGGTGTACTTTGATGACCCCGCCCTCAATGGAGTGACACCCGGATGTTGACCCTGGATTTTCTGCTTACCAGCCTGATTGTCGTGCTGATTCCCGGCAGCGGCGTGATCCTGACCATTTCCACCGCCCTGGTGGCCGGCAAGCGCGCCAGCCTGTTCACCGCCATCGGCTGCACCGCCGGGATCGTCCCCCACCTGCTGGCCTCGATCCTCGGTCTGTCGGCGATCCTGCACACCAGCGCCCTGGCCTTCCAGGGCCTGAAGTTCGCCGGGGTCGCCTACCTGTTGTACCTGGCCTATGCCACCTGGCGTGATCGCTCGGCCTTTGCCGTGGACAGCAACACGGTGAGCCACGGCGCCGGCGCGCTGATGCTCAAGGCCTGCCTGCTGAACATCCTCAACCCCAAGCTGACCATTTTCTTCCTGGCCTTCCTGCCCCAGTTCATCGCCCATGACGGTAGCGATCCGATCCCGCAGATGCTGCTCCTGAGCGGCGTGTTCATGGCCATGACCTTCTTCGTGTTCGTGCTCTACGGCCTGCTGGCCAATCTGTTCCGTACCGCGGTGATCGAGTCGCCCAAGGTGCAGAGCTGGTTGCGCCGCAGCTTTGCCGCAAGCTTCGCGGGACTGGGCCTGAACCTGGCCTTCGCCCAGCGTTGACCCCGCGGCAGGCGCCGCCCGCAGTCAGATGCATAACGTTGATCTCTTAGCGAGGGCAAACACATGAACTGCAGCGACGTACTGATCATCGGCGCCGGCCCCACCGGCCTGGTGCTGGCGCTCTGGCTGCGCCAGCAGGGGGTCAAGGTACGGATCATCGACAAGACCCTGGGTCCGGGCACCACCTCCCGGGCCCTGGCGGTGCAGGCCCGGACCCTGGAGCTCTACCGCCAGTTGGACCTGACCCAGGCCATCGTCGAACGCGGCCACCACGTGCCGGCGGTCAACCTCTGGGTCCGCGGCGAGCGGGCCGCGCAACTGCCGTTCAACGCCATCGGCGAAGACCTGACGCCCTACCCCTTCCTGCAGATCTTTCCCCAGGACGAGCACGAGCAACTGCTGATCGAGCGCCTGGCCCTGCTCGGGGTCAGCGTCGAGCGAGGCACCGAACTGTTGGCCTTCACCGACCACGGCCACCTGATCAACGCCCGCCTGCGTGGCCCCGACGGCCGCGAGGAACACTGCCAGACCTTCTACCTGGCCGGCTGCGACGGCGCCCGCTCCACGGTGCGCAAGACCCTGGGCACGGGTTTTCCCGGCGGCACCTACCAACAGGTGTTCTACGTCGCCGATGTCGAGGCCGACGGCCCGAGCATCGACGGCCAATTGCACGTGGACCTGGACGACGCCGACTTTCTCGCGGTATTTCCCCTGGCCCACAGCGGCCGTGCGCGACTGATCGGCACCGTGCGCGACGAGCGCGCCGAGCACCCGGAAAACCTGCGTTTCGAAGACGTCAGCCAGCGCGCCATGCATCAGCTCAAGGTCAACGTCACCCAAGTCAACTGGTTCTCCACCTACAAGGTGCACCATCGGGTGGCCGAGCAGTTTCGCCAGGGACGGGTGTTTCTCCTGGGGGATGCCGCTCACGTCCATAGCCCCGCCGGTGGCCAGGGCATGAACACCGGGATCGGCGACGCCATCAATCTGGCCTGGAAACTGGCGGCGGTGCTCAGCGGCAAGAGCGCCGAAAGCCTGCTGGACAGCTATGAAATCGAACGCATGGAGTTTGCCCGGCGCCTGGTGGCCACCACCGACCGGGTGTTCAGCTTCGCCACCGCCGACGGCCCGGTCGCCTACCTGGTACGCACCCGCCTGGCGCCCCTGCTGCTGCCGAAGATCGCCGCCTTCGACAGTGCCCGGGAGTTTCTCTTTCGCACCGTGTCGCAGATCACCCTCAACTACCGGGGCATGCCCCTGAGTGCCGGTGGCGTCGGCCCGGTGCACGGCGGCGACCGCCTGCCCTGGGTCAGGGACGGCGAGCACGACAACTTCGACAGCCTGGAGTACCTGGGCTGGCAGGTGCATGTCTACGGCGTCACCAGCAACGCGGTGCAGGACTGGTGCGCCGAACACCGGGTGCCGTTGCGGGTCTTCGACTGGTGCCCGGCCCACGCCCGCGCGGGGCTGGCGCGCAACGCCCTGTACCTGCTGCGCCCGGACACCTACGTGGCCCTGGCCGAACGTTCGGCCGATCCGCGGGTGCTGGAGCGTTATTTCCGCGAACGCGAGATCTCTCCGCAGAACAGCCCGGCCGCCCTCAAACCGCGCTGATCCGCGCTCGACGCACTGCGCAGCCGGGGCCGGGCTTAGAAGTCAGCCTTGACCGACAGGGTGAAGTTGCGCGGATCGCCGTAGAAGTTGCCGAAGCCTTCGGTGCCGACGGTGGTGTAGTAGCGCTTGTCCAGCAGGTTGTTGCCGTTGAGCGCCAGGGACCAGGTGTCGTCGATGCGATAGCCGATCCGGCCGTTCCAGATCGCATAGCCGGCCTGGCTGATGTGATTGCCGCTGATGGGCGAGACCCGGTAGTTGTCGCTCTGGGCGTTGACCCCAGCCCCCACGGTGAAGCGTTCCAGGGCACCGCCCAGCTGGTAGTCGCCCCACACCCGTAGCAGGTGCCGCGGTACGTAGGAATTGAACGACTGGCCGTTCTTGCTGCTGTCGGCATCCTCCAGGGTCTTGGTCTGGGTGTAGGTGTAGCCGGCCAGCAGTTGCAGGCGTTCGATCACCTCACCGCTGACTTCGGCTTCAAAGCCCTGAGCGCGGACCTTGCCCGAGTTCAACGAGCAGGTGCTGTCCGGGCAGGCCGGGTCGTCCTGCTGCGCATCCTCCTGAATGGTGCGGAACAGGCTGAAGGCGCTGTTCAGGCGGCCGTCGAACCACTCGCCCTTGATCCCCAGCTCATAGCTCTTGCCCACCAGCGGCTTGAGGGAGGCGCCGTCCAGGGTCCGATAGCTGCCCTGGGGGGTGAAGATGCTGGAGTAGCTGGCATAGGCCGTGAGGTTGTCGTTGAGGTCGTACAGCACCCCGGCGAACGGCGTGACCTCGCCGGTTTCCTTGGAACGGGCACTGCTGGGGGTGCGGGTGTCGCGCCAGTAGGCCACGGCATCGTTCTGCGACTTGTACCAACTGACCCGACTGCCCATGACCAGGGTCAGCGGGTCGGCGAGTTTCAGGCGCAGGGTGGAATACAGCCCTTGCTGCTGGATGCGCAGATCACTGGGGCCGCCCCGGGTGGAATTGCTTTCGTAGTAGCTGTCATCGGGCTTGGGCAGGTGGTGATCGGGGTCCAGCACATTCTGCCGCTGCGGCAAACCGGCCACGGCGTAGAAGTCGTCCTTGATCGAACGGCTGGCGTTGGCGCCGAAGGTCAGTTCGTGCTCCTGGCCAAAGGCCTGGAAGTGGCCGTCGACATAGGCATCGAAGCCGTAGTCCACCTGATCGTAGTCATAGGTGCTGCCCAGCATCAGGGTGCTGGAGCGGCTGGCACCCACCGGCACCGAACCGCTGGGGAAGGCGTACTCGATGTCCTGGGTGTTGCGGCTGTAGACCCCGGCCACCTTCAGCGCCCAGTCATCGTTGAGCTGTTGCTTGAGGTCGGCGAAATAGGTCGCGCGCTTGCTGCGCGAGTTGTTCCAGGCGGTGTTCAGGCAGGTGGAACGGCCGAGCTTGAGGTCGCTGCCGTCGCTGTAGCGCGGCAGGCCGCCCCAGCACGGGCGCGAGTCAACGTCTTCATAGGCCATGCCCAGGCCCAGGGTGGTGTCGTCACTGAGGTCGAAATCCAGGGCGCCGTAGTAGACCTGATCCTTGCGCTCCCCCAGGTCGTAGAAGTACTGCCGGGTCTGCTGGGTCACCACCGCCCGGCCACGAACGGTGCCGGCATCGTTCAACGGCCCGCCGGTGTCCACCTGGGCCCGGTAGTTGTCCCAGCTGCCGGCGGACATCATCAGTTGGGTGTGGGGCGTGGCCTGGCCACGCTTGCGCACGAAGTTCACCGAACCGGCGGTGCCGCCCGCGCCCTTGAGCATGCCGGAGGCGCCGCGCAGGATCTCCACCCGGTCATAGAAGGCCATGTCGCTGCTGAAGCTGTCGGCCTGCACGTAGCTGTTGCCCATGTCCAGGGGCACGCCGTCGTACTGGTACTGGCCGGTCATGCGAAAGCCCCGGGAGTAGAAATACTTGCCGCCCATGGGCGAGTCGTAGAGGGTGATGCCCGGGGTCTTTTCCATCACTTGGTCGATGGTGTTGAGGTTCTGGTCATCGAGCATCTTGCGGGTGATCACGGTCACTGACTGCGGGGTTTCCTTCAGCGAGTGCTGGCCCTTGCCGATGGTCACCGCGCCGGTGGTGTAGGAACCGGAATACTCGGTGGTGGCCCCCAGCTCCTGACCCTGCACCTGGGTGGTGCCCAGCTCCAGAGTGCCGCTGCCCTGGGGCACGGGGCGCAGCACATAGCTGCCGTTGCTCTGCGGCTCGACCTGCCAGCCGCTGCCGGCGAGAATCCGCGCAAAGCCTTCCTGTACCCCGTATTCACCCTTGAGCCCCGCCGAACGCAGGCCGGCGGTCTGCCGGGCATCGAAGGAAATGGCCGCCCCGGCGGCACTGGCGTAACGGCTCAGCACCTCAGTGAGATCACCCGCCGCGATATCGAAGCGGCGCACCGCCGTCTGTTCGCTGGCCGCCACCGCGGTCAACGGCAGCAGCGCCGCGCCATACACCGCCAGCGCGCCCCAGAGCCCGACCTTGATGGCCTGGGCCAACTTCGACTTGTGAACTTCAGACATGCTTTGCCTTCCCCCGATCTTGAAAATGAATCCACTGGGGGATGAGCCGGATCAGAGTGGGCAAAAGTGCAAAGACCGGAATAATTATTTTTACCGTTTGGTTTCAGCCGACGCGGCGCTGGGACACCCGCACCCAATAGCGGGTGTAGCGCTCGATGCGCAGCGAGAAACCGCTCTCAAGCGCCGCCAGGGCGCGATCAGTGTCGTCGATGGGAAAGGCCCCGGAAATCTTCAGGCCGGCAATCTGCGGATCGCACTGCACCACACCGCGGCGATAGCGCGACAGGTCCGCCAGCAAGTCCCCCAAGGGTCGGTCGAGGGCGATGATGCTGCCCTGGCGCCAGGCGCCCACCGACGCATCGCTGGACCGCAGCGCAGCAAAGCCTCCAGTGCTGAACGCCAGTTGCTGGCCGGCCTCGACTCGGCGCGACGCCATACCGTTGCCCAGGCTGACCTGCACGCCCTGCTCCAGCACCGCCACCTGATCCTCGCGCTCTTCGCTGCGCAACACGAAACGCGCGCCCTGGGCCTGGACCTCGCCGTGGCGGGTGATGACCCGCAATGGCCTGTGCAGAGCATCAATGCCGGTGCTCACCAGCATCTCGCCCCAGAGCAACTGCAACCGGCGCTGCTGACCGTCGAAAGCCACATTCACTGAAGTGTCGGTGTTGAGCAGCAATGCACTGCCGTCCGCCAGGCGCACTTCGCGGCGCTCGCCGACCTGGGTTCGATAGTCCGCCAGCAATTGCTGGGCGCTGTCGCTGCGCCAGCCCAACCAGCCCAGGGAGCCGGCCGAAGCCAGCACCACCAGATTGCGCATCAGCTCGCGGCGCGAGCGCCCGGCGCCGCGCAAGGTGGAACCGGCCAGACCGCCAGGCAGGGCCGACATCTGCTCGCCCAGTTGCTGCATGCGTTCCCAGGCCTGGCGATGCAAGGGGTCGGCGGCCAGCCATTCGCGCCAGGCTGCCTGCTCCTGTTCGCTCGCTGTGCCGGAGCGCAACTGCGCATACCAGCGCGCCGCACCGCTGATGGCCTGGCGCTCGCCCACGCTCAGTTGCAGGTTGGCAAAACTCATGACAGCTGCATCCGCATCTGCATCAGGCAGCAATGCTCCATGGCCTTGGCCATGTAGTTGTTGACGCTGCGCACCGAGATCTGCAGGCGTTCGGCGATCTGCTCGTAGGTCAGGCCATCGCACTGGGACAGCAGGAAAGCCTGCTTGACCCTGGCCCCCAGGCCGTCCAGCAGGCGGTCAACTTCCAACAGCGCCTGGAGCATCAGGTTCTGCTCCTCCGGCGACGGCTGCTCGCCCTCGGGCACCAGCGCCAGGGCCTCCAGGTACGCCTGCTCCAGGGAGCGGCGGCGAAACAGATCGATCAGCAAGCCATTGGCGATGCGCGACAGGTAGGGCCGCGGCTCGCGGATCTCCAGGGCATTGCGCGCCTTGAGCACCCGCACGAAGGTGTCCTGGGCCAGATCGGCAGCATCGAAGGTGTTGCCCAGGCGCTGGCGCAACCAGCCCTGCAGCCAGCCGTGGTGATGGGTGTACAGATCGGTGACGGCACTGCGCAGGGATAAGTCGTCGGCGGGCATGACAATAAGGATTCATATTTGATAATGAATCGCATTGTCATGTAGGGGCGGAAGTCTTGGCAAGAGCCACGAACGCCGGACGACGTTCGTGGCGGTACGGCGGGGGCCTGGTCAGATCCCGGCCAGGGCCAGGTCCATGGCGAAGTAGGTGAAGATCAGGTCAGCACCAGCGCGCTTGATCGAACCCAGGCTCTCACGCACGACGCGCTGCTCGTCGATGGCCCCGGCCTGGGCGCCGAACTTGATCATCGCGTACTCGCCGCTGACCTGATACGCCGCCACCGGTAGCCGCGAGGCCTCGCGGATGTCGCGGATGATGTCCAGGTAGGCCCCGGCGGGCTTGACCATCAGCGAATCGGCGCCTTCCTGCTCGTCCAGCAGGGATTCGCGCACCGCTTCGCGACGGTTCATCGGGTTCATCTGGTAGCTCTTGCGGTCGCCCTTGAGCGCACTGCCGCCCGCTTCGCGGAACGGGCCGTAGAGCGCCGAAGCGAACTTGGTGGAATAGGCCATGATCGGCGTCTGGGTGAACCCGGCGGCGTCCAGGGCCCGGCGGATGGCCTGGACCTGCCCGTCCATGGCCGCCGACGGCGCGATCACGTCGGCGCCGGCACGGGCCGCAGCCACCGCCTGCTTGCCGAGGTTGATCAGGGTCTGGTCGTTGTCCACTTCATGGCCGTGCATCACGCCACAGTGGCCGTGCTCGGTGTATTCGCAGAAGCAGGTGTCGGACATCACGATCATCTCCGGCACCGCGTCCTTGGCGATGCGCGACATGCGCGACACCAGGCCGTTTTCCTTCCAGGTATCGCTGCCATCGCAGTCCAGGTGGTGCGACACACCGAAGGTCATCACCGACTTGATCCCGGCGCGGGCGTAGCGCTCGATCTCCCCGGCCAGCTTGGATTCGGGAATGCGCATCACCCCGGGCATGCTCTTGATCGGCACGAAATCGTCGATTTCCTCCTCGACGAAAATCGGCAGCACCAGATCGTTGAGGGTGAATTCGGTTTCCTGGAACAGACTGCGCAGTTGTTCGGAGCGACGCAGGCGACGGGGACGGGCTTCTGGGAACTGGCTGGACATGATTTTTCCTAAGGCTGAGCGCGAAACAACACGAGCGATGGCGAAAAAAGGCAGAAAGCTTATGCCCAGAGCCGCCAGGGTACAAACCCGCACGGCTCAAGAGAGTCTTGCGAATCTGCCAACAATCAGCGCCAGGCCCGCTATTCATGGGCTTGGCGAGGGCCCGCACAGGCCGGCCTGCGACCATCTGACGCAAGGTCAAGGAGCAGCGACAAGCTTCGAGCAGCAAGTGACAAGAGCGCCGCGCTTGGCTTGCACCTGGAAGCTTGCCGCTGCTTCACCCCGCGAGAAACTTGCCTTCGATACAGGTGACCGCGGCCCCACCGATCCACACCTCATCACCCAACTGCTGCACCTCGATCCTGCCAGCGCGGCCCATGCTCAGGCCCTGGCTAACCCGATAGCGCGACGGCGCCAGCCCGGCGCCCAGTAACCACTGGGCGATACCAGCGTTGAGGCTGCCGGTGGCCGGGTCCTCGGGCATGCCGTCGCCGGCGATAAAGGCCCGCACTTCGAACTGTGCATCGGTGTCATCGCGCTCGGGGTCACAGGGTGCGATCACCCCTACGGCCAGGCCGATCAGTGCCGGGTAGTCCGGTTGCAGATCCAGCACCTGCTGGCGCTCGCCGAGCATCACCGCCAGCCAGCCGGCGCCGTTGTCGACCCACTGCGCCTGCAGGATATCCCCGGGCGCCAGGTTCAGGCCGCGACGCACCTGCTCCAGCACCTCGGGCTCCACCGGGCCGGACTTGAGCAGCGGCGGCGCGAGAAAGGCCAGTTGATTGCCCTGACGGCGGATGCGTACCAGACCGACTTCGCACTCCTGAATGATCTCCTCGCCCTGGGGCACACCGCCGGCTTCGAGCCAGGCGTGGCAACTGCCCAGGGTCGGGTGACCGGCGAAGGGCAGCTCTTGGGTGGTGGTGAAGATCCGCAAGCGATAGTCGGCCCGGGGGTCGCGGGGTTTGAGCAGGAAGGTGGTTTCGCTGAGGTTGGTCCAGGTGGCGAAAGCGGCCATGCGTTCGTCGCTGAGCTCGTCGGCGTTGAACACCACGGCCAGGGGGTTGCCCTTGAGGGGGGTGGCGCTGAAGACGTCGATTTGCTTGAAGTTCAGGGCGGGCATTTAGAGGGGGCCTGGGGTCGGTGGGGGAGCTGGGGGTGAAGTGTACATATTCGTTGCTGCGGGTGTGGCGGTTGGTGGTTTCGCTCTTACAGCGAGTGGGACGGGGTACATATCCGGTGCTGCGGTCAGGGCTACTTAGGGTTTCGCTCTTGCAGCGAGTGGGCTGTGTACATATCCGTTGCTGCGGTAACGGCCGCTTAGGGTTCCGCTCTTGCAGCGAGTGGGCTGTGTACATATCCGTTGCTGCGGTAACGGCCGCTTAGGGTTCCGCTCTTGCAGCGAGTGGGCTGTGTACATATCCGTTGCTGCGGGTGCGGCCGCTGACGGTTTCGCTCTTACAGCGAGTCACTTTGAAAAGCCCAAAGTAACCAAAGGCTCCTGCCCCTCCACTCGGTGCCTCGCCTAGGCTCGGCATGCCCGAACTCCGGCATTGATCCGTGGGCCGCCGCCACCGGCCATCCATGGCCGGGTGGCGGCTAACCCGGCGTCCTGCCGGGTTACCCACGGATCAATGCCTGCGTTCGGCCATCGTGGTTAACGGGGCGTTCAGATCAAAATCAAAAGCAAGATCAAAATCTGGCGGCGGCCTGCCTGTTTCATTGCCGTTCGCGTTACATGTAGCCGCTGCCGCAGGCTGCGAACGGCTCCGCAGGAGACGCTAAACCTGCCTCCCCGATATTCCTGACATATCGCATCGCCTGGTTTCGCAGCCTTCGGCAGCGGCTACAAAGAGCCAGCCTGCGCACCTTGGCTTTGGCTTTTGATCTTGATCTTGCTCTTGCTCTTGCTCTTGCTCTTGCTCTTGATCTTCCGGCCCCTTCCCAGCCGGCCGAGCGTAGGCGTTGCGTAGGGGGCAGCTCGGCATGGATGCCGAGCTAGCCGCCACCCGGCCATGGATGGCCGGTTGGCGGCGGGCCCCCGGAGCAATGCCGAAGCGAGGGAACCCCGAGCCCTAGCGAGGGGCCAATGGAGGGGCAAGCGTTTTTGGTTCCTTTTTAGGCGTTTGTAAAAAGGGACTCGCCGTAAGGGCGAAACCATAAGCAGCCGCACCCGCAGGAACGGATATGTCCCCCCTCCCACTCGCTGCAAGAGCGAAACCATAAGCGGCCGTTACCGCAGCACCGAATATGTCCCCCCCTTCACGCCCCACCCCAAAAAAAACACCTCAAACCACCTTGGGAATCTCCAACCCACGGATCACCGCCGGCCGCGCCACAAACTTGGCCAGCACCCGCTGCACCTGCGGGAAGCTATCAATCCCCACCAACCCGCCCGCCTCATAAAACCCGACCAAATTCCGAATCCACGGAAAGGTCGCAATATCGGCAATGGTGTAACGCTCACCCATGATCCACTCGCGTCCTTCTAGATGCTTGTCCAACACCCCCAGCAAGCGCTTGGCCTCGTTCACATAACGCTCCAGCGGCCGCTTGTCCTCGTAGTCCTTGCCGGCGAATTTGTGGAAGAACCCCACCTGCCCGAACATCGGCCCGATGCCGCCCATCTGGAACATCAGCCACTGGATGGTTTCATAACGCGCCGCCGACTCCTGAGCCAGCAGTTGCCCGCTCTTGTCCGCCAGATAAATCAGGATCGCCCCCGACTCGAACAACGCCAGCGGCTGGTCGCCAGGACCATGGGGATCGAGAATCGCCGGGATCTTGTTGTTCGGGCTGACGCTGAGAAACTCCGGGGTCATCTGATCCTGAGTCTCGAAGCTGACCCGGTGCGCTTCATAAGGCAGGCCGATCTCTTCGAGCATGATCGAAACCTTGACCCCATTGGGGGTCGGCAGGGAATACAGTTGAATCCATTCGGGAAACTGCGCAGGCCATTTCTGGGTCACGGCAAAGGCGGAAAGATCGGTCATGACAGGCTTCCAATGACAGTCAAAAGGGGGGCGCCACACGAGGCAACGGTCGGCGATTATCCGCCGGGTTTTCTTAAATCGGCAACATACCGCGGTTAGTCTGGCGCCTCATCGAACCAAACGCCGTCCAGGGACTCAGAAGCACTGCCTTCACCGGCCGTGATGACAGGGAATACACAGGTTTGTCAGCCTCCACCCCTTGCGCTGAAGAATCCCGCCATGCCCCTGCTCCACCGCATCAAGAACCGTGCCTACCTGCTGCTACCGGCCTTGCTGCTGGGCAGTGCCCTGTGCCTGTCGCTTGAGTCCAGCGTCAGCCGCGCACAACCGGTGGACGGCACTCAGACCCTGGTGTTCCTGCGCCACGCGGAAAAGCCCGCCGGCGGCCTCGGCCAGCTCAACTGCCAGGGCCTGAACCGAGCCATCGACCTGGCCTCGCTGCTGCCGGAAAAGTTCGGCAAGGCGCAGTACGTGTTCGCCGCCAACCCGACGCGCAATGTCGAGGAAGGCGAGCTGGACAATTCCTACAGCTACATCCGCCCCTTGATGACCATCAGCCCCAGCGCCATCAAGCTCGGCCTGCCGGTGAACATCGATTTTGCCGCCAATGACACCAGCGACCTGGCGGACGAACTGCTGCACGACCGCTACCACAACTCGATCATCTACACCGCCTGGTCCCACGGCTACCTGCCGGAGCTGATCAACAAAGTCGCCGAAGAAGCCGTGGGCCAGCGGCGCCCGATCACCGAGGATTGGGCCTCCAGCGACTTCGACTCGCTGTACGTGCTGACCCTGACCTGGCGCAACGGCAAGGCCAGCCTGCACAGCCAGAGCTACAAGCAGGGCCTGGACGGCGGCGAGCAGGATTGCCCGAGCTGATGGTTCCGGACTACAGGCGCCCTCCGCCCCTGTAGCCGCTGCCGCAGGCTGCGAACGGCTCCGCAGGAGACGCCACGATCTTTAGGTTGCTGCGCGTTCGGCGGGAGATCGCCAAGCAAGGCCCTGCGGGCCTTTGCGCAGCCTCGCTGACGCTCGGCAGCGGCTACAGGGCCAGTGCCGATCCGAGATTGGTGTAGCCGCTGCCGCAGGCTGCGAACGGCCCGTAGGGACGCGACGCTCTCAAGGCCGACAGCGCTCCGACGAGGGATCGCCAGGCAAGGCCGGACGAGATCGGTTCGCGGCGCACCGGCGCCAGCGGCTACAATTCGCGCTTATTGTCTTTGTGCGGAAACCCCTTCATGTCCAACCTCGCCTCCACCCAGCCCGCTCGCGGCTGGGCGTTCTGGTGCAAACCCCTGCTGTTCCTGCTCGTGGCCGCCATCGGCCTGTATTACGTGAAGTGGTCGCCCTACTACCTCAAGGCCTTTGTCGCCGCCGACAGCCACAGCATCGGCGCGTCGATCCTCAACGATCAGCAAAGCTCGCCCTGGAGCGCCGCCCTGGCCTATTCCCAGGTGTACTTCCTGGCCATCTGGAAAGCCGCGGTGCTGGCGGTGATCTTGGGTTCCCTGTTGCAGGTATTGATTCCCCGGGACTGGCTGCTGCGCCTGTTCGGCCGCGCCGGTTTCGGCTCGACCCTGCGCGGTGGGCTGTTCGCCTTGCCGGGCATGATGTGTTCCTGCTGCGCCGCGCCGGTGGCTGCTGGCCTGCGTCGGCAGAAGGTCTCGGTGGGCGCGGCCCTGGCGTTCTGGATCGCCAACCCGGTGCTCAACCCCGCGACCCTGGTGTTCATGGGCTTTGTCCTGGGCTGGGGCTTTTCCGCCCTGCGCCTGGTGGCGGGCATTGTCCTGGTGCTGGGCGTGTCCCTGGTGGCGCAGCGGGTCGCCGGCCCCGAGCAACTGCCGGAAGCCGCGGTGGATGCGGTGGTGGAAGCCAGCACGGTGAACGACCAGCCGTTCCTCAGCCGCTGGGGCAAGACCCTGTGGCAACTGTTCTGGAGCACCATTCCGATCTACGTGCTGGCAGTACTGGTGTTGGGCGCGGCGCGGGTCTGGCTGTTCCCCCATATCGACGGCGCCATGGGTGACAGCCTGTGGTGGCTGGTGCCGCTGGCGATTGCCGGGACCCTGTTCGTGATCCCTACAGCGGCAGAGATTCCCATCGTCCAGACCATGATGACCCTGGGCTTGGGTACAGGCCCGGCGGTGGCCCTGCTGATGACCCTGCCGAGCATCAGCCTGCCGTCGCTGCTGATGCTGCGCAAAGACTTCGATGCCCGAGTGCTGGTGACCGTGGCCGTGCTGACCATGCTGGTGGGGATTGTTTGCGGGTTGATTGGTGCGGTGTTGTTGTAGAACCCTGGTGGTCGCTGCCTCCGTTTCGGGCCCGCCCCGGATAGGCAGCGACACATCGACTCTTGGCATTGGCATCGACTGGATCTCGGCGCAATGTGCAACCTGCACAAAGCGCACCCCGGTCCTGAGCTAAAGACCGCGATACGTCGCCACGTCATCGAACAACGCAGACTCGGAGGCCTTGCTACCGTGAACAACTTGCTGCAACACAAGGGCGTCTACGGCTCTATCGAAGTCAGCGCCGAGGACCACTGCCTATTTGGCAGGCTCCAGTTCATCAGTGCCCTGGTGAGCTATGAAGGACAAACCCTGGCTGAGCTGGAGGTCGCATTCAAAGAGGCGGTCGATGACTATTTGAGCAGCTGCAAACACTCGGCTGTCCCCGCTCAACTCCGTTGAGTACAGGTTTCCAATCGAAGTGCCGCGCCTCCTCCACCGCATCGTCTTGAAACACACTGGTCAGGGAATGCCGCTCCCAAAACCAGAGTTTTCGCTTTGTTTTGTAAGGCTTGTCCGAGAGAATCGCCAACGCCTTTGAGCGGCTTGTGCCCTTGGTGTTCGTCAGGCAGTCTCCCCCGGTCGCTGCACAATCAGCGGCTCGGATGTGGAAGTCCGGAAGGGTCATAGGTACAACGCTTCAACGCACCTGCCGACGCTTTGCGCCTGCGGATACGTGTTATGGCGGCCATGCGTGGGGCACCTTCGGGTGCGCCGGGTTTTGGGTACCAAAAGACTCCCCGGTCTTCCACACCCACGCACGGCTGCCACCCTCTCGTGTGGAAGCGAGACCGGCGGCTCTACTTAACCTTAGAGTCGTAGGTACCCCAATGAAAAAGCTCGTCCCCGATCCACCCCGCCCACTGCGCGACCCAGAACTGGATCGCGCCAACGCCAACCTGCTCAGCGCGCTGAAACCGACCCAGGCACGCCCGTTCGGCCTGCGCGATGCCCAGGGCAATACCCTGTTCAGCGTGCAAGCCGGGGTCAGCGCTGAAGAGGCCCTGAGGCACGTCGCCCTGCTGCTCAAGTGCGCCGAGGAGGTGTCCGATGAAATCACCGAGCGCGCCAGCGGCATCGAACGCGGCCTGATCTGGTCCATGGTGCATTCCGTGGAAATGGCCAGGGCCGTGGTCGAGGCCTTGCTCGACCGTCCACGCCCTGCCGGCTGACGCCCACGCATACCGCGCGCTCAGGTGCTGCGAGCGCGCGGGTTATTGAGCGCTAGCGCGCTAGCGCGATGGCGGCTGGCGCTGGCGCAGGTAATCGAGCACGGCGCCGTGATCGCCGCTGAACTCGATCCGCGCGCCCTTGCTCTCGCGCTGGAAGGCGTACATCGGGTCGTAGTATTCGCCCAGCAAGCCTTCGATCCAGGCCCGGTGCAGCTCCACGTCACCGCTGCGGGCCTGTTCCGCCAGGGCCGCTTCCATCAGCAGGAACAGGCGCTGGTGACGCTCGCCCCCCAGGCGTTTGTGGATCTTGTTCAGGCTTTCCAGCAGGCGTTCGGCAAACAGGGCAAAACCTTCTTCGCCATGCACGGCCACGAACTCGGCGCTGAGGTTGACCACGTAATCGTCAAGGATGCGCTGCACCCGGCTGTCGAGGCGGTCTTCCAGCCAGACCATGGGCAGGCCCTGCATGCTCTGGTACAGCGGCAGCGGCAAGGCGCAGCTGCCGATCATGCGGTTTTCGTCTTCCAGGACAAAAGCCTGCACGCCGCGCTCACGCTTTTTCAGCAGGTCCACCGCCAGACGGTTTTCGAAGTCGATGTTGCTCGGCTGTCCGGTGGCGCGGCGACCGAAGCTGGAGCCGCGGTGGTTGGCGTGGCCTTCCAGGTCCAGGGCGTTGTCCAGCTGGCCCAGCACTTCGGTCTTGCCGGTGCCGGTCATGCCCCCCAACAGGACAAAATCACACTGCTGCAACGCCTGTTCGGTGGTGTCCAGCAGGAAGGTACGCATGGCCTTGTAGCCGCCGCCAACCCGCGGGTAGTCAATGCCCGCTTCCCTGAGCCACTGCTGGACGATCTGCGAGCGCAGACCGCCACGGAAGCAGTACAGCAGGCCGTTGGGGTGGGCCCGGGCGAAATCGGCCCAGGCCTGGACGCGCTGTTGCTTGATGTCGCCGGACACCAGTTGATGGCCCAGGACAATCGCCGCCTGCTGGCCCTGCTGCTTGTAGCAGGTGCCGACCCGCTGGCGTTCCTGGTCAGTCATCAGTGGCAGGTTGAGCACCCCGGGAAAGGCGCCCTTGGTGAATTCGATCGGCGCCCGGGTGTCCATCATCGGCCGGTCGTTGAGGAATATCTCGCGGTAGTCGGTGCAGTCCAGAGGCATCAGAACACCTCGACCGCGTGGCTCTGTCGCTCCACCAGTTCACCGATGGGCGCCAGTTCCAGGCCCAGCTCCGCCGCCAGGGCGAGGAACTCGGCATTGCCTTGCGGGGTCACCGCCACCAGCAGGCCGCCACTGGTCTGTGGATCGCAGAGCACGCGTTTGTGCAGCTCCTGGACCCGGCCGATCTTCTCGGCGTAGCTGCTGTAGTTGCGCAAGGTGCCACCGGGCACGCAGCCCTGATCCAGGTAGTACTCGACCCCAGGCAAACGAGGCACGCGGTCGTAGTGGATCTGCGCGGTCAGGCCGCTGCCGTCGGCCATTTCCACCAGGTGCCCGAGCAGGCCGAAACCGGTGACGTCGGTCATCGCGGTCACCCCTTCGAGCTTGCCGAAACGGCTGCCGGGCTTGTTCAGGGTGCACATCCAGTCGCGGGCCAGGCCGATGTCGGCGTCGCGCAGCTTGCCCTTTTTCTCGGCGGTGGTGAGCACGCCGATCCCCAGGGGCTTGGTCAGGTACAGCAGGCAGCCGGCGGTGGCCGTGTCGTTGCGTTTCATGAAGCGTTTTTCCACCAGCCCGGTCACCGCCAGACCGAAGATCGGCTCCGGCGCGTCGATGGAATGGCCGCCCGCCAGGGGAATGCCCGCCGCGTCGCACACCGCGCGGCCGCCGCGGATCACTTCCCGGGCGATTTCCGGGGCCAGCACGTTCACCGGCCAGCCGAGAATGGCAATCGCCATCAACGGGTCGCCGCCCATGGCGTAGATGTCGCTGATGGCGTTGGTGGCGGCGATGCGGCCGAAGTCGAAGGGGTCGTCGACGATGGGCATGAAAAAGTCGGTGGTGGAGACAACGCCGCGTTCTTCGTCGATGGCGTAGACCGCCGCGTCATCGCGCGAGGCGTTGCCGACCCAGAGCTTGGGATCGAGGTTCTGCGCCCCGCTGCCGGCCAGAATCACCTCCAGCACCTGGGGGGAAATCTTGCAGCCGCAGCCGGCTCCGTGGCTGTACTGGGTCAGGCGAATCGGCTCGCTCATGGGGCACCTCGTCAAGTCTGGGACCGGGATTCTAGCAGAGCCCTCAGGCACTGGGCCGAGGCGTGCCCTGATGGAACAGCATCTGCCAGCGCCCTTCGCGGCAGCGCCACAGCGAACTGCGCCAGGCGCTGCCGGCCGCGCGCCCACCGGCTGCGGCGTTATGGCACAGGTAGGTGACCTGGGCCAGATCGGCCGCCAGGCGCTGCAGCGCAAACTCGCTGATGCGCCGTTCGATGAAGTCCTGCTGCGGCAGGCCGTGCAGCACCTGGGCCTTGTTCCAACGTCCGCCGCTGGCGCCGAATTCGAGAAAGTCATCGGCCAGCAAGGCTTCCAGCGCCTGGCGATCGGCGCGCACTTCGGCTTGTTGCAGTTGGCGTTCGAGCATCAACAGGTGGTCGGACAATTCCATGGTCACTCCCGGGGCGGCGGATCAGTGGCGCACTCTAGCATCCGCGCCCTGCCCCTCAAGACCGGACACCTGCGGTAGCGCTTGAACCAAGCAAATGCGCCGGACTTTGGTTAGGCTTGCAGCGCCCTGCCCGGGCACGCTTGTCCTCATACCCACAAAAGCGCCCCCCCGCCCCTCACCCGAGGCCAGGGCAAGACGCTGACGGAGCCCGCCATGAAATTCACCACCCAGTCCATCGCCCGCAAGCTCAAGTTCCACCAGTTGGTGGTGTTCGAGCAGGTGCTGCAAAGCGGCTCGCTGGTGCGCGCCTCCCAGGCGCTGAACCTGACTCAGCCGGCGGTGACCAAGATCATTCACGAGCTGGAATCCTACTTCGAGGCGCCGCTGCTGGTGCGCAGCAACCGCGGGGTCAGCGCCACCGAGCTGGGCCAGGTGGTGGTGCAACGAGCCAAGTCGTTGCTGGCGGAACTGCGGGCCCTGACCGACGAGGTCAACGCTTTCCAGGAAGGCACCTCGGGGCAGGTGATGGTCGGCACCCTGATCTCGGCCTCGACCTCGCTGCTGCCCCGGGCCATCCAGTTGCTCAAGCAGCGCGCGCCGGGGGTGCTGGTGTCATTGCGGGTCGGGCAGATGGACCAGTTGTTCCCGGCGCTGGCGGTGGGCGATGTGGATCTGGTGGTGGGCCGAGTGCCGGACGACTGGCACCGGCGCAGCGAGGCCCTGGAGGTCGACGTGCTGTACCGCGAGGACTTGAGCATCGTCGCCGGCGCCCATCACCCGTTGCACCAGCAGACGCCGGTCAGCCTAGAACACCTGCACGCCTACCCCTGGGTGCTGCCGACCCGCGACTCGTTGCTGCGGCGCACCGCCGACCGGTTGTTCGCCGACAATGGCCTGCCGACGCCGGACAATGTTGCCGAGTCGCTGTCGATCCTCACCAACATCACCCTGATGCAGGATCAGCGCACCGTGGCCCTGATGCCCTATGAGGCCTCGTTGCAGTTCATCCAGGCCGGCATGCTCCAGGCTTTCGATCTGGGGACGCCGCTGCAGTTCGGCGAGATCGGTTGCTTCTACGCCGCCCAGCGCAATCTGGGCCCGGCGGCCCGGCTGTTTCGCGAATGCCTGGACCTGGCCCGGGCAGAGTCCGACAGCGGGCAAGCGCCGATCCAGGCTTCACCCTGATATTCCAATTATTAATAGTTAGCGACCGATCTTTGATTATTCACTAATACCAGGCCTTCCTACACTCGCCCCGAAACCCATGTTTCGGAGGTTCAAGTGTCCACTGCCCTGCTGCGCCATTTCATCGACGGCGAGTTCGTCGCCAGCCCCCAGACCTTTGCCAATATCTCCCCGGTCGACGGCCGCGTGCTGGGCCAGGTTTGCGAGGCCGACCGATCCCAGGTGGACCGCGCCGTGACCGCGGCCAAGGCGGCGCAGTCCGGCCCCTGGGCCGATTACAGCGCCAGCCAGCGCGCCGACCTGCTGCTGCGGATTGCCGCCGGCATCGAGGCGCGTTTCGAGGCGTTCGTCGCCGCCGAAGTCGCCGACACCGGGCGCCCGGTGCAACAGGCGCGGACCCTGGACGTGGCCCGCGCGGTGCAGAATTTCCGCACCTTCGCCGAGCTGCTGCGCCAATCCGGCGGCGAAATCTTCGAGATGCGCGGCGCCGACGGCAATGACGTGTTCAGCTACAGCGTGCGCAAGCCCCACGGCGTGGTGGCGATCATCTCGCCGTGGAACCTGCCGCTGTTGCTGCTCACCTGGAAAGTCGCCCCGGCCCTGGCTTGCGGCAACTCGGTGGTGGTCAAGCCGTCCGAGGACACCCCCTCCAGCGCCACCCTGCTGGCCGAAGTGATGCGCGACGCCGGGGTGCCGGCCGGCGTGTTCAACCTGGTGCACGGCTTCGGACCGAATTCGGCCGGGGAATTCCTCACCGCCCACCGCGACGTCGACGCCATCACCTTCACCGGCGAATCCCGTACCGGCGCCACCATCATGAAAGCCGCCGCCGAAGGCGTGCGCGAGGTGTCCTTCGAGCTGGGCGGCAAGAACGCCGCGGTGGTGTTCGCCGACTGCGATTTCGACGCCGCGGTGGCCGGGGTGCTGCGCGCAAGCTTCACCAACGCCGGGCAGGTGTGCCTGTGCTCGGAGCGGGTCTACGTCGAACGGCCGATCTACCAGCGCTTCGTCGC
The DNA here is from genome assembly GCF_018390395.1 of Pseudomonas sp. RC4D1. NCBI lineage: Bacteria > Pseudomonadati > Pseudomonadota > Gammaproteobacteria > Pseudomonadales > Pseudomonadaceae > Pseudomonas > Pseudomonas sp. RC4D1. The sequence goes on along the minus strand of NZ_JAHBAW010000003.1, from coordinate 197,095 downwards.
GGCCCTCAAGGCCGGCGCCGAACAGTTGAAGATCGGCTACCCCGATGAAGACGGGGTGAACATGGGTTCGCTGATTTCCCACAAGCACCGGGACAAGGTCCTGGGCTACTTCCAGCTGGCCCTGGAGGAAGGCGCGACCCTGGTCAGCGGCGGCGGCATTCCGCAGTTCGGCGATGCCCGGGACCAGGGCGCCTACGTCCAGCCGACGATCTGGACCGACCTGCCGGACCATGCCCGTTGCCTGCGCGAAGAGGTGTTCGGCCCGGTCTGCCACATCGCTCCGTTCGACACCGAGGACGAAGTGCTGCGCCGGGTCAACGACTCGGCCTATGGCCTGGCCACGGCCCTGTGGACCCGTGATCTGAAGCGCGCCCATCAGCTGTCCCGGCGCTTCCGTGTGGGCATGGTCTGGGTCAACACCTGGTTCCTGCGCGACCTGCGCACGCCGTTCGGCGGCACAAGGCTCTCGGGCGTGGGGCGCGAAGGCGGCCGTCACTCCCTGGATTTCTACTCCGAGATCACCACCATCTGCGTCAACCCTTGAGGGGCACCCCGACATGCATGCAGACCTGATTGAAGCGGCGCACCACCTGCGCCAGGCCCAGCTCAACGGCCAGCCCTGCGCCCCGGTGCGCGAGCTGATTGCCCAGGCCCAGGCCGCACAACCCCACACCTCCCTGGCCGACCTGGCCTACCAGGTGCAGCACTACAACAACCTGGCGGCCATCGATGCCGGACGCCGCCCGGTAGGCCACAAGATCGGCCTGACCTCCCGCGCCGTGCAGCAGCAACTGGGGGTGGACCAGCCGGACTTCGGCCAGCTGTTCGCCGACATGGCCCGCGGTGACGACCAGCCCATCGCCTGGAGCGACACCTGCCAGCCCAAGGTCGAAGCCGAGGTGGCCCTGGTGCTGGAACATGACCTGAACCATGAGCGCCACACGGTGGCCGACCTGATCCGCGCCACCGCCTTTGCCCTGCCGGCCATCGAGATTGTCGGCAGCCGCATTGCCCAGTGGGACATCCGCCTCAGCGACACCATCGCCGACAACGCCTCCAGCGGACTGTTCGTGCTCGGCAGCCAGCCGGTGGCCCTGGAAAAACTCGATCTGGTGCGCTGCGGCATGAGCCTGACTCGCGCAGGTGAACCGGTGTCGGTGGGCGCCGGCGCCGCCTGCCTGGGCAACCCGCTGAACGCCGCCCTGTGGCTGGCCGACACCCTGGCCCGCCTGGGCGCGCCGCTGCGGGCCGGCGACATCCTCCTGACCGGCGCCCTCGGGCCCATGGTCGCGGTGCAGCCGGGAGATCGCTTCACCGCGCACATCCAGGGCCTGGGCAGCGTCAGCGCCGCCTTCGCCAGCGTCCAATGAACCGGAGCCACGCATGAACCCAACCCTCAAGGCCGCGATCATCGGCTCGGGCAATATCGGCACCGACCTGATGCTGAAGATCCTGCGTCAGGCCCGGCACCTGCAACTGAGCGCCATGGTCGGCATCGACCCGGCTTCCGACGGCCTGGAACGGGCCCGGCGCCTGGGCGTGGCCACCACCCACGAAGGCGTCGAAGGCCTGCTGCGCATGCCCGAGTTTGCCGCCATCGACATCGTTTTCGATGCCACCTCGGCCGCCGCCCACCAGCACCACGAGGCCGTGCTGCGCCAGGCCAAGCCGGGCATCCGCCTGATCGACCTGACCCCGGCGGCCATCGGCCCCTACTGCATTCCGGTGGTCAACCTGGAGCAACACCTGAACAGCCTCAACCTGAACATGGTCACCTGCGGCGGCCAGGCGACCATTCCCATGGTGGCCGCGGTGTCGCGGGTGGCCCAGGTGCACTACGCGGAAATCGTCGCCTCGATTGCCAGCAAATCCGCCGGCCCCGGCACCCGGGCCAATATCGACGAGTTCACCGAGACCACTCGCCACGCCATCGAGACCCTCGGCGGGGCCACCCGGGGCAAGGCGATCATCGTCATGAACCCGGCCGAACCGCCGCTGATCATGCGCGACACGGTGCTGATGCTGTCGGCCGCCGCCGATCAGCGGGAGATCGCCGCCTCCATCGACGAGATGGCCGCGGCGGTGCAGGCCTATGTGCCCGGCTACCGGCTCAAGCAGCAGGTGCAGTTCGAGCCGATCCCGGCCTCGGCGCCGCTGCTGATCCCGGGCCTGGGGCGTTTCAGCGGGCTCAAGACCTCGGTATTCCTGGAGGTCGAGGGCGCCGCCCATTACCTGCCCGCCTACGCCGGCAACCTCGACATCATGACCTGCGCCGCGCTGGCCACCGCCGAGCGCATGGCCCAGTCGCTGCTCAACCGCTGAAGGAGCTTCGCCATGACTTTCAACCCCGGCAACAAGCTCTACATTTCCGACGTGACCCTGCGTGACGGCATGCACGCCATCCGCCACCGGTACAGCCTGGATCAGGTCCAGGCCATCGCCCGGGCCCTGGACGCGGCCCGGGTCGACAGCATTGAAGTGGCCCACGGCGACGGCCTGCAGGGCTCCAGCTTCAACTACGGCTTCGGCGCCCACACCGATCTGGAATGGATCGAAGCCGCGGCCGATGTGCTCGAACACGCGCGCATCGCCACTCTGCTGCTGCCCGGCATCGGCACCGTGCACGACCTCAAGGCCGCCTACCGGGCCGGCGCCCGAGTGGTGCGGGTGGCCACTCACTGCACCGAGGCCGATGTCTCGCGCCAGCACATCGAATGCGCCCGGGAACTGGGCATGGACACCGTGGGCTTTCTGATGATGAGCCACATGACCAGCCCGGAAAATCTCGCCGTCCAGGCGCAGAAAATGGAAAGCTACGGCGCCACCTGCATCTACGTGGTGGACTCCGGAGGCGCCATGAACATGCAGGACATCCGCCTGCGCTTTCGGGCGCTGAAGGCCGTGCTCAAGCCGGACACCGCCACCGGCATGCACGCCCACCACAACCTCAGCCTGGGGGTGGCCAACTCCCTGGTGGCGGTGGAAGAAGGCTGCCAGCGCATCGACGCCAGCCTCGCCGGCATGGGCGCCGGGGCCGGCAATGCGCCGCTGGAAGTGTTCATCGCCGCCGCCGACAAGCTGGGCTGGAACCACGGCACCGACCTCTATCGCCTGATGGACGCCGCCGACGATCTGGTGCGCCCGCTGCAGGACCGACCGGTGCGGGTCGACCGCGAAACCCTGGCCCTGGGCTACGCCGGGGTCTACTCCAGCTTCCTGCGCCACGCCGAACAAGCCGCCCACAAGTACGACCTGAAAACCGTCGACATCCTGGTCGAGCTCGGCCGCCGGCGCATGGTCGGTGGCCAGGAAGACATGATCGTCGACGTCGCCCTCGACCTGCTCGCTGCCCGGGAGTCCCGCCCATGAACCTCGATCTTGCCCCCATCGCCAGCGCCCTGGATCAGGCCGCGCGCAACGCTCGCGCCCTGCCCCAGTTCAGCCGGCACAGGCCCTTCAACCTGGAGCAGGCCTACCAGATCCAGCGCGCCTCCATGGCCCACCGCTACGCCGATGGCGAACGCATGATCGGCCTCAAGCTGGGCTTCACCAGCCGCGCCAAGATGCTGCAGATGGGCGTCGACAGCCTGATCTGGGGCTGGCTCACCGACGCCATGCTGGAAGAGGACGGCGGCCTGCTGAACCTGGATCGCTACATCCACCCCCGGGCCGAACCGGAGCTGTGCTTCCTCACCCGGCGCGCCATCGACCGGCCGCTGACCCAGCTCGAAGCCGTGGACTATCTGGAGGCCGTGGCCCCGGCCATCGAGATCATCGACTCGCGCTACGAGGCGTTCAAATTCAGCCTGGAAGACGTGGTGGCGGACAACTGCTCCTCGGCCGGGCTGGTGGTCGGCCCCTGGTCCCGGGATTTTTCCACCCTGGCCAACGCCGGGGTACTGATGCGCCTGGACGGTGCCCTGGTGGAGGCCGGTTCGACCGCGGCGATCCTCGGCCATCCGCTGCGCAGCCTGGTGCACGCCTCGCAACTGCTGGCCCGGGCCGACATCAGCCTGCCCGCCGGCAGCCTGATCATGGCCGGCGCCGCCACCGCCGCCGTGGCCCTGACACCCGGCGCGCAGTTGACGGTGGAGATCAATGGCTACGGCGAATGCGCCTTCACCTGCAGCGGCCAGGCCCAAGGAGAACGCTCATGACCGTCAACCGCGCCACCCTGGTGCCGGGCAAGGCCAAGCCTCGGGGCCGCTTCCCCCATATCAAGCGCGCCGGCGATCTGCTGTTCGTCTCCGGCACCAGCTCCCGGCGCCCGGACAACAGCTTCGACGGCGTCGAAGTGGACGAGCTGGGCACCACCTGCCTGGACATTCGCGCCCAGACCCGGGCGGTGATCGAGAACATCCGCGATATCCTCGCCAGCGAAAACGCCGGGCTGCAGGACCTGGTGGAAATCAGCGCCTTCCTGGTGGATATGAACGACTTCGGTCCCTACAACCAGGTCTACGCCGAGTACTTCGACGAACAGGGCCCGACCCGCACCACCGTGGCCGTGCATCAGTTGCCGCATCCGCACCTGCGCATCGAAATCAAGGCGGTGGCCTACGCCCCGCTCAATCGCCGAGAACAATAACAATGGACAAGCACCACTACAGCGCACCGCTGAACTTCAACCGTTGGCTGGACGAACATGCCCATCTGCTGCAACCGCCGGTGGGCAACCGCCAGGTGTGGCAGGACGCCGACTTCATGGTCACCGTGGTCGGCGGCCCCAACCAGCGCACCGACTTTCACGACGACCCCATGGAAGAGTTCTTCTATCAGTTCAAGGGCAATGCCTACCTGAACATCTGGGACCGCGGCCGCTACGAACGCATCGACCTGCGTGAGGGCGACATCTACCTGATGGCGCCCCACGTCATTCATTCCCCGCAACGCCCAGAGCCCGGCAGCCTGTGCCTGGTGGTGGAGCGTCAGCGGCCCAAGGGCCTGCTGGACGCCCTGCAATGGTCCTGCGCCCGCTGCGGCACGCTGATCCAGCGCTATGAAATGCAGCTGCAGAGCATCGTCAACGACCTGCCTCCAGTCTACGAAGAGTTCTACGCCACCAGCCAGGAGCAGCGGCGTTGCACCGGCTGCGGCGAAATCCACCCGGGCCGCGACTGGCAGACCTGGCACCACACCCTCAAGGCAGCGACCCCCTTATGAAAATCGACATGCATTCGCACTTCTTCCCCGACATCAGCCAGGCCGAGGCCGCGCGCCTGGACCCGGTGCGCGCGCCCTGGCTGCACAAGGACGGCGCCCGGGGCCAAATCATGGTCGGCGACAAAGCCTTTCGTCCGGTGCACGACGTGCTCTGGGACCCGGCGCGACGTGTCGAGCACCTGGACGAGCAAGGCCTGGACCTGCAGATCATGTGCGCCACGCCGGTGATGTTCGCCTACGACGCGCCCATCGAACGGGCCCTGCCCTGGGCCCAGTTGATGAACGATCGGGCCATGGCCATGACCGCCGGCCACGAACGCCGGCTCAAGGTCCTGGCCCAGGTGCCGCTGCAGGACCTGGACGCCGCCTGCGCCGAAGCCAGCCGGGCCCAGGCCATCGGCCACGTCGGCGTGCAGATCGGCAACCACGTGGGCAATCACGACCTGGACCACGATCATCTGGTGACCTTTCTCGATCACTGCGCCCGTAACCAGATCCCGGTGCTGGTGCACCCCTGGGACATGATGGGCGGCGAGCGCATGCGCAAATGGATGCTGCCGTGGCTGGTGGCGATGCCGGCGGAAACCCAGCTGGGGATTCTGTCGCTGATTCTCTCCGGGGCGTTCGAGCGCCTGCCCGAATCCCTGCGCATCTGCTTCGCCCACGGCGGTGGCGGCTTCGCCTTTCTTCTGGGGCGGGTGGACAACGCCTGGCGTCACCGCGACATCGTCCGCGAAGACTGCCCGCAGTTGCCGTCCAGCTACGTCAAACGCTTCTTCGTCGACTCGGCGGTGTTCGATCCCGGCGCCCTGAAACTGCTGGTGAAAGTGATGGGCAGTGAACGGGTGATGCTGGGTTCGGACTCACCCTTCCCCCTCGGCGAACAGCGCATCGGCAGCGGCATCGCCGAACACCCGACCCTGGCCGAAGCCGACAAGGCACGCCTGCTCGGCGGCAACGCCCAGGACTTCTTCAACCTGTACTGAGTGCCCGCACTCAGCCCCTCATCCCCCTCGCTGCACCCGTCACCGTGGTCATCCGGCGGGCACCCCATGCCCGCCTCGAACAAAACCTATAAGGAGCCACCCATGTACGAGCGAACGCAACACCTGAGTGAACTCATCGACCGCAGCCCACTGGGCGCCTTGCAGATACGCGTGTTGCTGCTGTGTTTCCTGATCGTCCTGCTGGACGGTTTCGACACGGCCGCCATTGGCTACATCGCCCCCGAGCTGATCCACAGCTGGAACATCGAACGCGCGCAACTGGCCCCGGCCTTCGGTGCCGGGCTGTTCGGCATGCTCCTGGGCAGCTTCTGCTTCGGCCCCCTGGCCGACCGCCACGGACGCAAGAGCGTACTGCTGATTTGCGTGGCGATCTTCGGCCTGGGAACCCTGGCCACGGCGCTTTCACCGAACATCGAAGTGCTGAGCATCCTGCGCTTTGTCACCGGCATCGGCCTGGGCGGCGTGCTGCCCAACTGCATCACCCTGAGCTCGGAATACTCCCCGGCGCGGCGGCGCATGCTGCTGGTGACCCTGAGCTATTCCGGCTTCACCCTGGGCCTGGCCCTGGGCGGCGCGGTGGCCGGCGCGCTGCTGCCCCGGGTGGGCTGGCAGGGCCTGCTGCTGATCGGCGGCCTGGCGCCTCTGCTGCTGTTGCCGGTGCTGTACCTGGCGCTGCCGGAATCGGTGTGCTTCATGGCCAACAGCCCGCGCCACACCGCCACCTTGCGCCGCATCATCACCCGCATCAGCGGCCAGTCCGACTGGGAACGGGTGCGACTGGTGGGCGATAGCGGCGAGGCCGGCGCACGCTCGCCACTTTCAGCGTTGTTCAGCCCCGGCCAGCTGGCCCGCACCCTGCTGCTGTGGCTGACCTTCTTCTGCTGCCTGTTCGTGTTCTACCTGCTGACCAACTGGCTGCCCACGGTGCTGCGGGCCAGCGGCTACGACACCGGCGGCGCGGCACGGATCAGCGCCATGATTCCCTTTGGCGGCGTGCTCGGTGGCATCGCCATGGCCCTGCTGATGGACCGTATCGGCGCCCTGCGCATCCTGCCCTGGCTGTGCCTGATCGCCGCCTGCGCCCTGGCCCTGACCGGCAGCCAACTGCACAGCGCCGCCGGCACCCTGGCCATCGTGTTCCTGGCCGGCTTCAGCCTCACCGGCACCCTGAACAACCTCAGCGTGGTGGCCGCCACCCTCTACCCCACCGCCTCCCGGGCCACCGGCGTGGCCTGGGCCCTGGCGGCGGGCCGTGCCGGCTCGATCATCGGCTCGCTGCTCGGTGGCTGGCTGTTCGCCCAGGCCGGCGGCCTGCAGCAATTTTTCGCCTGGATCGCCGTGCCGGTGCTGCTGGCGGGATTGGCCCTGGGCTGGATGAAGCGTCTGGGGCATTCGGCCGCAATACCGACGAGCAAGGCCATGGAACAGGACTGAGCCCAAGCCGAGGTTATCGTCCAATAGCAGCGAGCCGCGCCTTCTTCGGGGGCGCGGCTCGCTGCTGTCAGGCCGGGTCGATTCAGAAGAGATCGATCGGGTAATCGGTAATCAGCCGGAACTCATCGATATTGCCCTCGCCCTGAGCCACGTTGGCCCGGTGCCAGGTCTGGCGCAGACGAAAGCTCAGGTCCTTGAGCGGGCCGTTCTGCACCACAAAGCGCGCTTCGAAGTTGATCTCGCGGTGCACGCCGTCCTGGCCATACATCCCGGCGTAGGCGCTGCCTGCCGGGGTGTGCGTGCCGTCGATGCCGGAGCCGCGCAGGTAGCGGGTCATCAGGTTCCAGCCGGGCATGCCGTAGCCGGCCAGCGACAGGTCGTAGCGCAGTTGCCAGGAACGCTCGTTGGGGCCGTTGAAGTCTGAGTACTGCACCGAGTTGGGCAGGTAGATCGAGGCGCCCTGGTCGCGGCCATTGCGGCCGTTGCGGTCCAGGTCGCCCACGCCCAGGTAGTCGAACGGGGTGTTGCCGTCGACGTTCTGCAGCGCCAGGGTCAGGCGGTGGGCGCCCAGGCCATAGAACACCGAGGCACCCAGGGTGGTGTTGTCGATGGCGCCGGCTCTGGCCCGACCGGTGTCGAGGGTGCGGTAGAGGTTGAGGTCGAAACCGGCCTGCTGGCCCTGCCCCAGGTCGGTACGGCCATTGAGGTTGGCGTAGTACTGGTTCCAGATGTCGGCGAAACGCGCCGCATAGAAGCTGGCGCCCCAGTCAGGCGTGAACCGGTACTGGCCGCCCAGGTAGTCCACCGAGGGCGTGGTGACGCCAGCATAGAAGGCCCAGAGGTCGCCATTGCTGTTGGTGGTGACGTGGCCGGTGGCCGAGGTGAAATGCCCGGCCTGCAGCTTGAGTTTGTCCAGTTCCTGACTGTCCAGGGCAAAGCCGGTGGCGGTTTCCGGGATCAGGCGGTTGTGGCCGACGGCGAACACCGGGGTGTCCACCGACTGCTCGCCGAAACGCAGCACACTTTCGGAGACTTTCAGTTTCAGCGCTGCACCGGCCTTGGCGTATTGGTCCGCCGGCTTGCCGTTGTCGTGGATCGGCAGGTTATAGGTGCCGGTCTTGCCCCCGGAGGCATCCAGCTTGAGCCCGAGAGTGGCGAAGGCATCCACGCCGACGCCGACCGTGCCCTGGGTGAACCCGGATTCGAAGCGGCCGATAAAGCCCTGGGTCCAGTCCTTGCGGTCGGCACGGCCGTCCTGGACGCTGCGGTTGAGGTAGTAGTTGCGGGCTTGGATGCGCAGATGGCTGTCCTCGATGAAACCGGCCGGCTCCTCCTCGGCCCCCTGGACGGTCCAGGGCAGGCAACCCAGCAGCGGTAACAGCAAAAGCGGTGAACGGCGCATTACGTCAGACATGGCAAAACCCTTGTGGATTATTGTTTTTGTAGAAGTGGCGACAGGGATCGACAGGGACCCAAAGGCCCCGTAGGAGCCGGCTTGCCGGCGAAAGCGATCACGCGGACCGCTTCGCCGACCAGCCGGCTCCCGCGAGCGGGGTGGTCCGGAACTCAGGGTTGGATCGGCAACGGCTTGGGCGCCGCGGCGTCCAGCGGGCGCTGGCCGCGAAAGCGCAGGTAGTAGATGAGCAGGATCAGCGCCAGGAACGGCAGCCCACAGACCAGGGTCAGGAAGAACTGCTCGGTGAACAGCGTGGTGATCATCACCGCCAGCATCAGCAACAGCCCTCCCAGGCTGGTCCAGGGGTAGCCCCAGAGCTTGAACGCCAAGGGTTCGGAGCCCTGTTGCCGGCGAAAGAACAGGTGGGTAAGGAAGATCCCGGCCCAAGTGAACATGGCGCCGAACATGGCGATCGACATCATCAGGGTGAAGGCCTGGTCGGCGTAGGCCAGGTACAGCAAGGTGGCCAGGGCAATCCCCAGGGACGACAGCAGCAGCGCCGCCAGGGGCACGCCGTTGCGGCTCAGGCGCCCGAACAGCGCCGGCGCCTGGCCGGCCCGGGACAGGCTGAACATCAGCCGCGTGGTGATGTACAGCTGGCTGTTCATCGCCGACAGCGCCGCCACCAGGATCACCGCATTGATCACCCCGCCGGCATAGGGAATGCCGGTGGCCGCCATGACCATGACAAAGGGGCTTTCGCCACCGGTGTTGCGGCTCCAGGGCACGATGGCCAGGACCAGGGCGATGGTCAGCAGGTAGAACACCACCAGGCGCACCATGGTGATGCGAAAGGCCCGGGTCACTGCACGTTCCGGGTCCTTGGCCTCGCCCGCGGCCACGGCGATCATCTCGATGCTCAGGTAACTGAAGAAGGCCACGATCACCGCCACCCAGGTGCCCCAGGCGCCGTTGGGAAAGAAGCCGCCCTCGTTGCTGTAGTTGGCAAAACCGATGCCCGAGCCGGGCGCCGCGCCGTACACCACCCAGGCCCCGAGCAGGATGAACACCAGGATGGCGCACAGCTTGAGCAGCGAGAACACATACTCGATGCCGCCGAACACCTTGACGCTGAAGGCGTTGGCCAGGATCAGCGCCAGGGAGAAACCGAGCATCCAGTAACCGCCGGGCACCTCGGGATACCAGTACTTCATGTACATCGCCGCCGCGGTGATTTCCGTGCCCACGGCAAACACGATGGAGGCCCAGTAGGCGTAGCGGATGGCAAAGCCGAACCAGGGCGCCACATAGAATTCGGCGAATGAACCGAACGAGCCGGACGTCGGATGGCGCACGGTCATTTCCGCCAGACAGCCCATCAGCAACAGGGCGATTACCGCGCCGATGGCGTAGCTCACCAGCACGCTGGGGCCGGCAAAGCCGATGGCGAAACTGCTGCCCAGAAACAGCCCGGTGCCGATGGCCCCGCCGATGGCGATCATCGACAGCTGGCCGCTGCTCAGGCTTTGCTTGAGGCCGTGTTCACGGTCTGCCACTTGTTTGAAGGTGCGTATTGTTTTTGTCATGACACTCTTGCTCCAAGGCTGGGCACGGGGTTCAGGTCACCGCTTTGCGGGCCAGGAACTGCGGCTGGTTCCATGCCTCGCTGACGAGGATGTCGCGCAGTGCGTCGACGCAGGTCCAGATGTCTTCAAAACGGTTGTACAGCGGGGCAAAACCGAAGCGCAGGATGTCCGGCGCGCGAAAATCACCGACGATGCCCCGGGCAATCAGGGCCTGCATCACCGGGTAGGCCTGGGGGTGGCTCAGGGAAACCTGGCTGCCGCGCTGCTGGGCATCGCGCGGGGTCTGCAACTGCACGCCCAACCCGGCCAGTTGCTCGTCACACAGGCGGATGAACAGCTCGGACAAGGCCAGGCTCTTGCTGCGCAAGGCATGCAGGTCAACGCCGTCGAACACCTCCAGCGCCGCTTCCAGGGCCAGCACGCCCAACTGCGGCGCGGTGCCCACCAGCATTCGGTCGAGGCTCGGGTGGGGCTGGTAGTCATGACTGAAATCGAAGGGCTTGGCGTGCCCGTGCCAACCGGTCAGCGGCTGGCGCAATTGGGCGATGTGACGCTCGGCGACAAACACAAAGGCCGGCGCGCCAGGGCCGCCATTGAGGTACTTGTAGCCGCAGCCCACGGCAAAGTCCGCGCCGGCCGCGTTCAGCTCCACCGGCATGGCGCCGGCCGAGTGGCACAGGTCCCAGACCACCAGCACGCCCAGCTCGTGGGCCCGCGCGGTGATCGCCGCCATGTCGTAGCGGCGGCCGGTCTTGTAGTTGACGTGGGTCAGGGAGAGGATCGCCACCTGGTCGCTGAGGGCATCGAGGACCTGCTCCGGGTCAACACACTGCAGCCGGCAACCGGTGAGCTCCGCGACGCCCTGGGCGATGTACACGTCGGTGGGAAAGTTGCCGTTCTCCGCCAGGATCACCCGGCGCGACGGCTGCATGCGCAAGGCCGCCACCAGCACCTTGAACAGGTTGATCGAGGTGGAGTCGGCCACTATCACTTCGTGCCCCTGGGCCCCGATCAGCCCGGCGATGCGGGCCCCGGTGCGCTGCGGCGCGGGGTACCAGTCGGCGTCGTTCCAGGAGTTGATCAGGCCCTCGGCCCACTCCACCTTGAGCACCTGCTCCAGGCGCGCCGGGACATGGGCCGGCATGGCCCCCAGGGAGTTGCCGTCGAGGTAGATCTTGTGTTGCGGCAAGGTAAAACGCTGGCGACAGAAGGCCAACGGGTCTGACTGATCCAACTGCTGGATCTGCTCCCGGGTACAGGGCGCGGAACGGCTCATGACGATCCCTCGGTATCGATGATTGGGCGCCGGGGTCGCAGCAAACGGCCACCAGCGAGTCCGGATGCTAGCCAGGGCCGTCATTACTGGATAATAGAAAAGGCGGCCCTTTATATTCCCGCTGGTAATACCCAATCCTGCTCACCGCCTGCCCTCCATCGGCGGGCCGCTCGGTAGCGCCGCAGCCGCAACAGCGCTGACGCAAAAGCCCTGTCGACGATTGATTGCAGCTTTTATTTGCGAAGGCTATTTCAAGTTGGTACGCCATGTGCAAACGTTTGCGAGTTGCAATTTTGTGGGTGTTCGCCACCGCCACGCGCGCGAACGGACATCAGGGACTTCACACCGCACGAACAGGGACTTTCCATGCACAACCGCTTCCCCCGTCATGGCCAATGGGCTGTTTCCCTCGGGCTGGCCGGCGTTACGGGTCTACTCAGTCACGCCGCACTGGCCCAATCCCCCGCCCCGGACGCATCAGCCCAGGGCGAAAGCCTGAGCGCCGATGTGCAATCCGCGAAACAGGGCGCCTACCTTTCCGACTGGTACAACCAGGACCTGATGCTGATCGGCAGCAAGGACATCAGCTTCGGCCCGCGCCCGGCGGACGACATCTACCTGGAGTACGAATACTTCGGGCGCAAGGGCCCCTTCGAGCTGTACGGCTACATCGACCTGCCGAAGATCCTCGACATCGGCAACAGCCACGACAAGGGCATCTGGGACCACGGCTCGCCGCTGTTCATGGAGCACGAACCGCGGATCTCCATCGATTACCTGGCCGGTCGCAGCCTGGCCATCGGCCCGATCAAGGAGTGGTATGTGGCCTTCGACTGGATCTACGACCACGGCAGCCGCACCGCCAACCGCGCCAACACCCTGTACAGCGGCCTGGGCACCGACATCGACACCCATTCGCGGGTCAATCTCTCGGCCAACTTCTACGGCCGCTACCAGTGGGAAAACTACGGCGCCAGCAACGAGTATTCCTGGGACGGCTACCGCGCCCAGCTCAAATACATCGTGCCCATCGACAGCTACAGCAACGGCGCCTCGCTGACCTACATCGGCTTCACCAATTTCGATTTCGGCTCCGACCTGCACAAGGACAACCCGGCGCGCACCGCCAATGCCACGGTGGCCACCAACGTGCTGCTGTACGCCTTCACTCACCTGCGCTTCACCCTGGTGGGCCGTTACTTCCACAACGGCGGCAACTGGGAAGACGGCAGCGTGCTGAATTTCGGCGACGGCGAGTTCCGTGCCCGCTCCAACGGCTGGGGCTATTACGCCGGGGTCGGGTATCAGTTCTAGAAGCTGAGGCAAGCTTCGAGCGGCAAACGGCAAGACAAGAACGGTTGCGATGAGTTGCAACCTGGATCAGGCAGGATAAGCGCCGGTTAACGGCAGTCATGGAGGTTGTATGCGTGGGATTAAAAAGGTTTCGTGGGTATTGGGACTGGGGGCTCTGCTGGCAGGCGGCGCCTGGGCCAACGAGGCACCGATCAAGCCCAAGGTGGTGCTGATCAGCATGTTCGCGCCTGAAGCGCAGCACTGGATCGAGCGCCTGGAGCTCAAGCGCGAGATTCGCGTGCCGGGGCTGGCGGCGGAGTATCCGAGCATTCGCTGCAATGACCGGGACGTGTGCCTGTTGACCACCGGCATGGGCCAGACCAATGCCGCGGCGTCGACCCTGGCGCTGGCCCTGTCGCCGAAGTTCGACCTGCGCAAAAGCTATTTCCTGATTGCCGGGATCGCCGGCATCAGCCCGCACCACGGCACCATCGGCACGGCCGCCTGGGCTCATTACCTGGTGGAGTTCGGCACCCAGTGGGAAATCGACTCCCGGGATGCGCCCAAGGACTGGCCCACCGGCTACCTGGGGATCAACACCAAGGGGCCGAACGAAAAACCGCCTCTGGACTACAAGACCGAAGTCTTCGAGCTCAACCCCAAGCTTCAGGCCAAGGCCTTCGCCCTGAGCCAGCGGGTGACCTTGAGCGAAAGCCAGGAATCGGCGGCCTGGCGCCTGAAATACCCCAAGGCCCCGGCCAACCAGCCGCCGGTGGTGACCCGCTGCGACACCCTGGCGGGCAACACCTGGTTTTCCGGTACTCGCCTGAGCGAACGGGCCGAAGTCTGGACCCGCCTGCTGACTGACAATAAAGGCACCTACTGCACCACCCAGCAGGAAGACAACTCCACCTACGAAGCCTTGCTGCGGGCCAGCCGCGAGGGTCTGGTGGACATCCAGCGCCTGGCGGTGCTACGCGCCGGTTCCGACTTCGACCGCCCGGCACCAGGGGCCAGCGAAGTGGACAACCTGCTCAAGTACGCCGACCAGGGCGGCTTTGTCCCGGCCCTGGAAAACCTCTACCGGGCCGGCAATCCGCTGGTGCAGGACATTCTCGACAACTGGTCGACCTGGGAAAAAGGCGTCCCCGAAGCCTGATCCGTGCCAACCCGCAGGCGCCGGCGTGCCGACGAAGGCGCGCTCAGGGCCATGACCGTTGGCGCCAGAGTCGGCCAATCAAAGTGAATTTTTGCGCCTGCGGGGGATCACTCAAGGATCACAGGGAGGAACAGAGGCTTTATGAACAACGCAAAACTCTTCGTCATCGAATACACCCTTCACGGCGCTCCCAAGTCCTTCATCATCCGCCAGGAAAAGATGGACAACGCCGAGGCCTGGCACTGGGCAAGCTGTGATGCGGGAGTGGGCCGCATCGGCCGTTTCGGCCGGGAACGGGTGAAGAAGACCAGCAAGCCCATGGCGGAAAAGTTCGGTATCGAGAATGTCACCTGGCGGCCTTCGGTCTAGGCCCGCCGCAAACGGGTGGAGCCGCAGCCCCACCCGTTTGCGCTCTTCAGCCGTGGGCGCCTTGGGCGCATTTGCACCCTTGGGTGGAAGCACAAGGCTCACCGTGGGCGTGATGATCGGCGCAAGCCTGACAGCAGTAGTGCTTGCCGTGACGGACAATCGCATGGGGCCCCAGCTTGCAGGTGCAGGCCGGACAGGCGCAGGTTTCATTGGACATGGCAGGGTTCCTTTTTATCAGTCTTTCAGGGGACTCGATCACCGCGCCACCTCAGACAATGGCGGCCACTGCACGGTGCGAGCCCTCCAAAGACTAGGCCAACCCAGCCCCCCCGCCACGCCAACAGCGACTAAAGTGATTCGGCCAGCGCCCGCATGGACCGATGGCCACCCCGGCCCGACCAGCCAATGATGCAGGCCGTGGTCATGCTGTCTCGACCTGACAAGAACAACCCAAGGTCATTCACCGCCCATGACGATTCTCTATGACGAAACCCTCGACGGCGCCCTGCCCGACGTCGACAAGCAGGCCCTGATCCGGGCCTTGCGCAGCCAATTGCCGGACCTGGAACTGCTGGACCAGGAGCCGCAGCTCAAGCCCTACGAATGCGACGGCCTCAGTGCCTATCGCACCACACCGATGCTGGTGGCCCTGCCGCGGCATCTGCACGAGGTCCAGCGCTTGCTGCAGATCTGCCATGAGCACCGGGTGCCAGTGGTCCCCCGAGGGGCCGGTACGGGTTTGTCCGGAGGCGCCCTGCCCCTGGAAAAAGGCCTGCTGCTGGTGATGGCGCGCTTCAAGGACATCCTGCAGATCGACCCGGCCGCCCGCTGCGCAAGGCTCCAGCCGGGGGTGCGCAACCTGGCGATTTCCCAGGCGGCGGCGCCTTTGGGCCTGTACTACGCCCCCGATCCTTCATCACAGATCGCTTGCTCGATCGGCGGCAACGTCGCGGAAAACGCCGGGGGCGTGCATTGCCTGAAATACGGCCTGACCGTGCACAACCTGCTGCAGGTGCAGATGCTCAGCGTCGACGGCCAAGCCATGACCCTGGGCAGTCAGGCCCTGGACGCGCCGGGATTCGACCTGCTGGCGCTGGTCACCGGCTCCGAGGGCCTGTTGGGGGTAATCACCGAGGTCACGGTCAAGCTGCTGCCCAAGCCGCCGATCGCCAAGGTGCTGCTGGCGGCCTTTGATTCGGTAGAAGCCGCCGGCCGCGCCGTGGCCGACATCATTGCCGCCGGGATCATCCCGGGTGGCCTGGAGATGATGGACAACCTGGCGATCCGCGCCGCCGAGGACTTCATCCACGCCGGCTACCCGGTGGACGCCGAAGCCATCCTGCTGTGCGAGCTGGACGGGGTGGAGGCCGATGTGCATGACGACTGCGAGCGGGTGCGCCAGGTGCTGGAACGCGCCGGCGCCAGCGAGGTACGCCTGGCCCGGGACGAAGCCGAGCGAGTGCGCTTCTGGGCCGGGCGCAAGAACGCCTTTCCAGCGGTGGGCCGCTTGTCCCCGGACTACTACTGCATGGACGGCACCATTCCCCGGCGTCAACTGCCGGGGGTGTTACGGGGCATTGCCCGTCTCGCCGCCGAGCATCAACTACGGGTGGCCAACGTGTTCCATGCCGGGGACGGCAACATGCACCCGCTGATCCTGTTCGATGCCAACCGGCCGGGCGAGCTGCAGCGGGCCGAGGCCCTGGGCGGCAAGATCCTCGAACTGTGCGTGGCGGTAGGCGGCAGCATCACCGGCGAACACGGCGTGGGCCGGGAGAAAATCAACCAGATGTGCGCCCAGTTCAACGCCCATGAGCTGGCGCTGTTCCATGGGGTCAAGGCCGCCTTCGATCCTGGCGGCCTGCTCAACCCCGGCAAGAACATCCCGACCCTGCAGCGCTGCGCCGAATTCGGCGCCATGCATATCCATCATGGGCAACTGCCCTTCCCCGAACTGGAGCGCTTCTGATGACGGCGCCACCCGACGGCGATGCCAGCGCCGCGCTGCTGGAACAGGTCCGCAACGCCTTGCAGGACAGCACCCCGTTGCGTATCCAGGGCTCCAACAGCAAAGCCTTTCTCGGCCGCGAGTGCGCCGGGGAAATCCTCGATACCCGCAGCCATCGCGGCATCGTCAGCTACGACCCCACGGAGCTGGTGATCAGCGCCCGGGCCGGCACTCCGCTCAGTGAGTTGCACGCCACCCTGGAGGCCGCCGGGCAGATGCTGCCCTGCGAGCCGCCATCGTTCGGCGCTGGCGCCACCCTGGGCGGCATGCTCGCCAGCGGCCTGTCCGGGCCGCGTCGGCCCTGGGCCGGCGCAGTGCGCGATTTCGTCCTCGGCACCCGGATCATCAGCGGCAGCGGCCAGCACCTGCGCTTTGGTGGCGAGGTGATGAAAAACGTCGCCGGTTATGACCTGTCGCGACTGATGGCCGGCAGCTACGGCTGCCTGGGGCTGATCACCGAAGTCTCGCTGAAGGTCCTGCCCAAGCCCCGGCAATGCCTGAGCCTGAGCCTGGAAATGACGCCCGGCCAAGCCCTGGCCAAGCTCGCCGAATGGGGCCAGCAGCCCTTGCCGATCAGCGCCGCCTGCCACGACGGCGAGCGCCTGCACCTGCGCCTGGAAGGCAGCGCAGGTTCGGTGGCCGCCGCCCATGAACGCCTGGGCGGCGAGCCCCTGGACGCGGGCTACTGGAGCCAGCTCAATGAACAGCAACTGGACTTCTTCAACCCCGGCCTGCCGCTGTGGCGCCTGTCGCTGCCGCACAACACGCCGCTGCTGGCACTGCCCGGCGAACAACTGCTGGACTGGGGCGGCGCCCAGCGCTGGCTGAAAACCGCTGCCACGGCCAGCGAGATCCGCGCCGCCGTCAGCGCCGTTGGCGGCCACGCCAGCTGCTACAGCCACGGCCTGCAGGACAGTCCGTTCCAGCCCCTGGCGCCGCCCCTGCTGCACTACCACCAACGGCTCAAGGCGCAGCTGGACCCGCAAGGGATCTTCAACCCCGGCCGACTCTACGCGGAGCTCTAGACCATGCAGACCACCCTCAGCCCCGAGGCCCGGCAACTGCCCCGGGCCGCCGAAGCCGAGCGCATCCTGCGCAGCTGCGTGCATTGCGGTTTCTGCAACGCCACCTGCCCTACCTACCAGTTGCTGGGCGACGAACTGGACGGCCCACGAGGGCGCATCTATCTGATCAAGCAGGTGCTCGAAGGCGCCACCGCCACCGCACAGGTCCAGCAACACCTGGACCGCTGCCTGTCGTGCCGCAACTGCGAAACCACCTGCCCGTCCGGGGTCGATTATCACCACCTGCTGGACATCGGCCGCGCCGTGGTGGATGCCGCCCTGCCCCGGCCCGCCGGCCAGCAACTGCTGCGCCGCGGACTGCGAGCGCTGAGTGCCAACCCGCAACTGTTCAAGGCCCTGATCCAGGGCGGCAGCCGCCTGCGTCCGCTGCTGCCCCAGGCGCTGCAGGCCAAGCTGCCGCGCCAGTTGCCCAGCGCCAAGCCGCGTCCGCCCCTGCGCCATGCACGGCGCGTGCTGTTGCTCGAAGGCTGCGTGCAACCGGGGCTGTCGCCCAATACCAATGCCGCGGCGGCGCGAGTCCTCGATCGCCTGGGCATCAGCGTGCAGCCGGTCGCCGAGGCAGGCTGCTGCGGCGCCGTGGACTATCACCTGGACGCCCAGGAAACCGGCCTGCAGCGCGCCCGGCGCAACATCGACGCCTGGTGGCCGCACCTGCAACAGGGCGCCGAGGCGATCATCCAGACCGCCAGCGGCTGCGGTGCCTTCATCAAGGATTACCAGCACCTGCTGGCCCATGACCCGGCCTACCGCGACAAGGCCCGGCAGGTCAGCACCCTGGCTCGGGACCTGGTGGAAGTGTTGCGCGCCGAACCCCTGGAGCAGCTCGGCGCCCACAGCGAACAGCGTCTGGCCTTCCACTGCCCCTGTACCCTGCAGCACGGGCAAAAGCTCGGCGGCGCCGTGGAAGCGCTGTTGCAGCGAGCGGGGTTCAACCTGACCACGGTGCCTGACAGCCATCTGTGCTGTGGCTCGGCAGGCACCTACTCCCTGACCCAGCCGACCCTGGCCCGACAACTGCGGGACGACAAGCTGCGGGCTCTGGAAAGCGGCCAGCCGGAGTTGATCGCCACCGCCAACATCGGTTGCCAGATCCACCTCGACAGTGCCGGCCGCACCCCGGTCCGCCACTGGATCGAGGTGCTGGAAGACGCGCTGAGCTAAGCGCCAGGTTTCAAGCTCGTGGCTTGCCACTCACGGCTTGCGGTGTGCGGCTCCGGTACATGAATAGCAACGCCAGGGCCAGGCACAGCATCGCCAGCACGCGGTGGGGTGACAGCTCGATGGCCGGGTTGCCGAACCAGCCGAAGTGGTCGATCAGCATGCCCATGCCCAGTTGTCCGAGGATCACCGCCACCGTGGCCACCGCGGTGCCGACCCGGGGCACCGCGCCGACCATCACCAGCATGTAGACCACGCCAAACAGCGCGCCAGTCAGTTGCCATTTCGGCGCCTGCAACAGGCTCATGGCCTGAGGGGGTTGGAAAAACACAATCAGCAGCCCGGTGATCAGGGCGCCCACAGCAAAGGTCAGCAGGCTGCTGCGCAACACCCCCACACTTTCACCCAGGCGGCCATTGATCGCCGCTTGCACACTGAGCACCGCACCCGCAGCCACCACCAGGACCAGCAAAAGAATCAGGTTCATGTTCAACCTCGGGCGATCAGGATCAGGGCCACGACAATCAGCACCAGGGCCAGCCAGCGTTCGCCATTGACCGGCTTGCGGGCGCTGCCGAACCAACCGAAATGGTCGATCAGCACGCTCTTGCCCACCTGCCCGGAGAGGATCGCGATCATGGTCATGGCAATGCCGATATGGGGCGTGGCCAAAGTCAGCACCACCACGTAGATCGGTCCCAGCACCCCGCCGAGCAATTGCCAGCGCGGCAGTTGGCTGAAGGCCGGCCCCGGCTGCGGACCGCTGAACAACAGCAGCAGAAACAGCAATGCCGTGCCCACGCCGAAGATGCTCAAGGTCGCCCACAAATGCCCGACCTGGGCGCCCAGCGGGCCGAGCAAGCCGGCCTCCACCGACAGGCCCATGCCCGCCAGAATCACCAGGGGCAACAACATCAAGCGCTGCCAGCCAGCGCGGGGTTCAACCTGGGCCGCCGAGGTCGGCAGCGCTGGATCTAACACATTGGAAGACATGCAACACCTGCTTGGGGATCAAGGAATGGCGGGCATTATCGATTGCGCCCTCTTTGCGATAAATGGGAGCATGCCGACAACACCTTTGCGTAAAACGCACAGCAAGGATTTCCTATGCAAGGCTTCAACGACCTGGGCTTCAAGGCCCTGCGCCTGTTCATCGCGGTGCTCGACCAGGGCAGTTTCTCCGCCGTGGCACGCCGCGAGGGGCTGGCGCCTTCGTCCATCTCGCGGCAGATCCAGCTCATGGAACAGGCCCTGGGCCAGCAGTTGCTTTATCGCCACACCCGCGCCGTCAGCCCCACCGAGGCCGGGCGCTTACTGGGCCACCATGCGCGGCGGGTGCTGGCGCAATGGGAAGAAGCCGAACAGGCGCTGCAGGAACAGCAGGACGAACCCGCCGGGCTGGTGCGGATCAATGCCCCAGTGGTGTTTGGCCAACGGCACCTGTCGCCCTGGCTGGGCGAGCTACTGGGCCGCTACCCCAAGCTGCAACTGGACATCCAGCAAACCGACAACTACATCGATCCTTTGCAGGACGGCACCGACCTGCTGTTTCGCATCGGCACCCTGGAAGATTCCTCGATGCAGGCACGCCTGCTGGCCCCGCAGCGCTACCGGGTGGCGGCCAGCCCCGCCTATCTGGAACGTCATGGCACGCCACAGCACCCGCAGCAGTTGCAGCAGCACCAGTGCCTGGCCTACAAGGGCGAAACCGGCCAGCAGCGCTGGTTCTTTCGCCGGGGCCGGGAAGACTGGACGCCCTACAGCGTCAAGGGCCCCCTGACCGGCAACCACGCCGACACCCTGACCCAGGCCGCCGAACAGGGCCTGGGGCTGGTGATGTTTCCTTCCTGGCTGATTGGCGAGGCCCTGCATCAAGGCCGCCTAGTGGCCTTGTTCGAAGGCTTCGACGTGGCCACCAGCCTCGAGCCGCAGCAGATTGCCGCCCTCTGGCCCGGCAGCCGGCGCCTCTCGCTGAAAGTGCGCACGGTGATCGACTTCTTCGTCGAGAAATTCGGCCCGGAGCCCTATTGGGATCGCCGCGCACCCGCCCCGTAACCGTAGGAGCTGGCTTGCCAGCGAAAGCGTCGGCAAGACCTGCACAAGACTCAGCGGCCCCTTCGCCGGCCAGCCGGCTCCTACAGGAAGAGTTGAGCAATCAGCCAGGCGTTGGCTGCGCTGATGACGGCGAACAGGCTCCAGGCCAGCCATCGCGTCGGCCAACGGTTGACGAACTCGCCCATCAGGCGCCGGTCGTTGGTCATGCGGATCAGCGGGTACAGGGCAAACGGCAGTTGCAGGCTCAGCACCACCTGGCTCAACACCAGCAGTTGGCCCACTGCGCCATCCCCCAGCAGCCAGACGCCAATGAACGCCGGAATCAGCGCCAGCCCGCGGGTGATCAGGCGTCGCTGCCAGCAGGGAATCCGCAGGTTCAGGTAGCCCTCCATGATCACCTGCCCGGCAATGGTCCCGGTGAAGGTCGAACTCTGCCCCGAGGCCAGCAGCGCCACGCCGAACAGCACGCTGGCCAGGGCTCCGCCCACCAGTGGGTCGAGCAGATGGTAGGCATCCTGGATCTCCACCACGTCGCTGTGGCCGGTGTTGTGGAAGGCCGCGGCGGCGAGGATCAGGATCGCCGCGTTGACCAGCAGCGCCAGGGCCAGGGAGCCGATGGTGTCGATGCGCGCCAGCTTGATGGCGTCGGCGCGACTGGCCCGGTCCTGGCCGATCAAGCGGGTCTGCACCACCGAGGTGTGCAGGTAGAGGTTGTGGGGCATCACCGTGGCGCCGAGGATGCCGATCGCCAGGTACAGCGGCGCCGCATCGCTGATGGCCGAGAGCGACGGGGTGAACCCCCGGGCCACGTCCGGCCAATAGGGTTTGATCAGCAGCAGTTCAATGAAAAAACACACGCCGATGGTCGCCACCAGCGCCAGCATGATCGCTTCCAGCCGGCGAAAACCGCGGTTCTGCAAGGCCAGGACCAACAGCGTATCGAAAGCGGTGATGACAATCCCGGTGCTCAGGGACACCCCCAGCAGCAGGTGGAACGCCAGGGCGCACCCCAGCACTTCGGCCAGGTCGGTGGCGATGATCGACACCTCGGCCGCCAGCCACTGGGCCCGGGCCGAACGGCGGCTGTAGCGCTCCCGGCACAGTTGCGCCAGGTCGCGCCCGGTGGCGATGCCCAGACGTGAGCACAGGCATTGCACCGCCATCCCCGCCAGGCTCGCCAGCAACACCACGAACAGCAGGTTGTAGCCATAGCGCGACCCCGCCTCGATGGCGGTGGCCCAGTTGCCCGGGTCCATGTAGCCGATGGAAATCAGCAACCCGGGGCCGGCAAAACGCAGCAGGCGCTTGAACAGCGAAGCGCCGGGATCGACGGACACGGAGCCCGCCACCTCCGGCGGACAAAAGGGGGCGGTGGCTATTTTCGGTAGGCTGAATTTCACGGGGATTTCCACGACGAATTGACGCAAGGGCTCAGCTTAGAGGTTTCAGCACAGCCACCCAAGCCTGATGTTTCATCCTGAAGGCGAGTATGCTGCTGCCACTCCTGCTCCTTGCGACGCCTGCTGCAGGTATCGATTTCCCGCCCAAGGTAACCCCGTGAACAGCGCTGCGACGCCCCCCGAACCCGACACCCAGCCCCCCTTCCTGCAACCCGGCGACCGGGTGCTGCTGTTCGATGGTGTGTGCAAGCTGTGTAACGCCTCGGTGCGTTTCGTCATCAGCCACGACAGCCAGCGGCGAATCAAACTGGCGTCGATGCAATCGCCCCAGGGCCAGGCGCTGCTGAAATGGTTCGGCCAGCCCACCGAGCAGTTCGACAGCGTGTTGCTGATCGAGGACCAGGGGCTGTCGCAACGCTCCGAGGCCTTTATCCGCCTGATGGCGCAACTGCCTGCCCCCTGGTGCTGGCTGCGCCTGTTGCGCTGGATTCCCCGACCACTGCGGGACTGGGGCTACGACCGTATCGCCGGCAACCGCTACCGCTGGTTCGGCCGGCATGATGTCTGCCTGCTGCCCAGCCCCGACCATCGCGGGCGCTTTCTCGACGACCCGTCCTGAGTCCGGAGCCGGCCAGCGCGCCTCAGCCGGGCTGACGGCGGAAGAACAGGGTCACCTGCCCCAGCTCGAAACCGAACTTGGTCATGTAGGAACGATTGGCCAGGGTGTTTTCGTCCAACAGGTACATCCAGTCATCGAAATGCACCTGATAGGTGGTGCCGTCCACCGGCAGGTTGAGCACGTAACGCCAGCGCAGGGCATTGCCGGAGACTTCGCCCCGGGCCTCGCCGACCACGTCGTCGGCGGTCCCGCGCCACAGGCCGGGCCCCGTCGGGACCAGGGTCCAGATCCGGGTCTGGCGGGTGCCATCGCTGTAGGTAAAGTCCTCATGCATGATGAGTTTCTCGCCTTCGCTGCGGCTGTTGATCTGCACATGGAAGCGCTTGATCACTTCACCGGAGCGCTTCTGGAACAGGCCCCAGGCCTCCACCCGGCCACTGAAGAACTGCCGCAGTTCCAGCTCGGGCTTCTGGTCACGGTACTGCTTGACGTCGGTGTCGCTGCAAGCAACCAGGCCAAGGCACAGCACCAGCAAGTATTTCTTGAACATGGAACATCTCCTGTGCTGCGCCCGCTATCGGCCCAGCAGTTGTGCGCGCAACTGCGGATTGCGGGTGCGCGGGTCGAGCCAGATGGCGAAAAACGCTCGGGCGAAGGCCTCGTCGTCGACCACGTGCTGCAAGCGCTGGTCGACAAAGAACTGCACCCCGCGACCGGGCAGGAACACCCCGGTAATGCGCTGGCCCGGTTCGACATCGACAAAGGCGCGCTGCATCTGCGCCTGCCAATCCTTGAGTTGCTCCGGGCTGACTGCAGTGCCGGACAAACGCTGGATCTCATCCAGGCTGGTCTGCACCAGCTCGTCACGACGGATCGTGCGCCGATAAGTCAGCTCCAGGGCAAAGGGGCTTTCGGCCGTCAACGGCAAGGCCGTGCCCCAGAGCCGCGCGTTGTAGACCTTGAAGCCGAACCAGCTGAACTCACCGCTGCCCAGCAGCCGTGCATTGGGCAGCGACTCTTGCCAGCCGGCACTGGCGGTGGCGCTGAACAACACCAGCAGCCACAACAACCGCGCCGCGAGCACTCGCCGGATGCTGTTCATTCAAGACCGCCTGGGCAATAGCTGGAGAAATTCCTGGCGGGTGCTGGCGCAGTCGCGAAAGGCCCCGAGCATCACTGAGGTGTTCATCAGCGAGTTCTGCTTCTCGACCCCGCGCATCATCATGCACATGTGCCGCGCCTGGATGACCACCGCCACCCCGGCCGCCCCGGTCACTTCCTGGACCGCCTCGGCAATCTGCCGGGTCAGGTTTTCCTGGATCTGCAGGCGTCGCGCATACATGTCGACGATCCGCGCCACCTTGGACAGCCCCAGCACCTTGCCGGTGGGGATGTAAGCCACATGGGCCTGACCGATGAAGGGCAGCAGATGGTGCTCGCACAGGGAATACAGCTCGATGTCCTGAACCATCACCATCTCGTCGCTGGTGGAGCTGAACAACGCGCCGTTGACCAACTCTTCGAGGCTGGTGTCGTAACCGTGACACAGATAACGCAAGGCCTTTGACGCTCGCTGCGGGGTATCCCGCAGGCCCTCGCGGGATGGATCTTCACCCAGCCCCTGAAGAATGCAGTGGAAATGCTCGGAGAGAGGATCGTACATGGCGCACAGGTTCCGCAAAGTGAATGAGGCGGGCAAATCCTTGCACGCGCCAAGGGAAAAAAAAGGGCCCCGAGGTGACCAACCACACAACTGGCCCAGCCCTGATTCCACCAGGGCTTGACCTCGGGAACCCCAAAGTGTGGAGAGTGACAGCCTGGACAGCTAAAACTGGCCAGTGATCACCTCATCTCACACTGAAAAACCTATACGAGAATTTCATTTTTGTACAACTTTTATCGATAAAAACCCGATAAAACCCGTAAATACTTGTACAAAAAGCTCAAAAACCGATTCAGCCTCAATGTTTCGTACAAGAAAACCCCGCACCACCCTGCTCTCTCCGATGCTTCGCTTTTTGCCAGATACACGTGCCAGATACGCGCCAAATGCCGGGTTGGATGCTAGGGTCTGCACGAAAACTCTCCGAGCAACGATCAGGCAAGGCAAAAACAGGCGAGGAACGGCCGGGGTCGCGCTCGACTGTAGAGGCCTCCATGAGCATTCCGATCGGACTCGCGCACGAGCCTGTATCTACCTAGCGCCGAAGGCGCAAAGTGCGCAGCATGATCGAAGCGCAGGTAGTTCTCGGACAGAGCCTAGCGTGGTGCACCGCTCATCCATCGAGTCCGCTCATGCTGCTATCGAGACTGCTCACGCTGTTGATTTCCCTGGCGAGCAAGCGCTGGGGACCGAATGTTGCCGGCTGGCTTGCGGGTTTTCCAATGCTCGGCAGCGTGCTGGCGATGTTCTCCCACCAGAGTCACGACGTGGCCTTCACCACCGTGCTGCTGCGCTCGCTGAGCACCGGCCCGTATTCCTTGGCGGCGTTCTGCCTGGTGCAGGCCCTGGGGCTAATGGTATTTGCGCCGGGACTAGGGGTGTCGATACTGGTTTTAGGGTCGTGTAAGGAGAGGAAGCCCGTACAAGACTGAACAGAAGTGCCCGAGAACATTATTCTAAGGAGCGCTAAAAAGGCTCCAAACTTCAAATTGCCCTGGGTTAGAGAGGGACAGAATGACTATTTCAGTAGCGCAGCGCTCCTACTCCGGCGAAGTTGAGTTACACGCTCACGACTATCCGCAAATCGTATTGCCTCAGTTCGGCTCGATGGAGATAGAGGTGGAAGGCCGAGCCGGCCGGGTCGACTGGAGCCAAGGCGTCCTGATACACCCCAGTGCTCGCCACAGTTTTCTGAGTCAGAATCAAAACCGTTTTCTTGTGCTCGACCTCCCTGACAGCGACAGCTTGGATACCTTACAGCCCGAAACATTTTTCACCATCGGTCCAGCCTTGCGCCACCTGCTTGAGTACGCCCGACATAACCCAGCAATAGCGGCCGAGTCCGACTTGACCGTCAAGGCATGGAGCAGCCTGGTGCTATCAAGCCTGTCCATCAAGCAGCCACCTCCACCCCGACAACAGGCATTGAGTCGCGCTCTGGATCATATCCAGAAGAACCTTAGCAGCCCGCTAAGTGCCCATACTATTGCCTTAGCAGCCGGGATCAGCGAGCGCCAGCTGTACTTGTTGTTTGAGCGGTATATGGGTTGTTCTCCCTTTGCTCATATCACCCAGTTGCGCCTGAACTGTGCAATCGAGATGCTCAGTACCAGTCATTTACCCATCAGCGAAATTGCACAGCGAGTGGGCTATGCCGACCAAAGTGCATTGACCCATGCTCTGAAAAAAGCACGCCAGTTGACCCCCGGCACCCTGCGCCGACAAGCATTCAATGGCAGTTGCTGAGCAGTCTGGAACAAAATTCAAGCAGGCTTGTACAAGATTTTCGGCAGCCTCCTATTTAGGCTCGGTAGATCTTTCAGTTATGTACAGCCATGAACCAATCTACCCCCTCCAAACCTCGCCCTGCATACCTTGGTTCTACGGCCATCGGCCTCACGGCCGTTGGACTTTGGTCATGCCTGGCTCTGCTGACTACGCTGACCGCCGGCATCCCCCCCTTCCAACTGCTCTCCCTGAGTTTCGCCGTAGCCTTTATTGCCAGTGTGTTGATACTCGCACTGCGCAACGTCGGTGGATTCAGTGACTGGCGTCAGCCATGGCCTGTCTGGGCCTTGGGATTTATCGGAATATTTTCCTACCACGCGCTTTACTTCTTTGCCTTGAAGTTTGCACCAGCAGCGGAGGCCAGCCTGATCGCCTATCTCTGGCCATTGTTTATCGTTCTGTTGAGCGCCTTAGGCGGCCATCATCGAAGAATATTCAAGCAATTACTTGGAGCGCTACTGGGGTTACTCGGAACTCTATTCATTCTGTTGCAAAAGGAAACCTCAGTTGCTCAAGGCTCGCCAATAATGGGCTACTTAGCCGCGCTGGCCGGTGCACTGGTGTGGGCCAGCTACTCAGTATTAAACAGACGTTTCCAGCAGATCCCCAGCAGCGTCATCGGTGGTATATGTGGCCTGGTCGCATTAGCCGGCTGGATGTGCCACCTACTATTCGAATCTCCGGTACAACCGAACAAGCAACAATGGCTTGCGATTATCGCCTTAGGCCTAGGTCCTGTGGGATTGGCTTTTTTCGCTTGGGATCACGCAACTAAGCACGGCCATCTGGGAATGCTCGGAGCTTTGTCCTATTTAGCCCCACTGATCTCTACCTTCCTGCTGTTTTTCGCTGGAAAAGTAGAAGTACAGCCAATCATTCTGTTATCGGCTTTATTAATCATTTCCGGAGCAATAATCGCAACCTCTTCCTGCACATTGGAGAAAGATAAATAGTCATACCTGCAAGGCGCGCCTCAAAACAACTATTTAAAAATTGCCTGGCACATTCGGAAAGGGACATCCCAATGAAGCTACATCACCCCTCAAACACCGGTTACTTCATAAACCCGTACTACTACTCCTCCCGTAGCAATAGATATGCACAAGTACTAGATCCGGCGACCCATGAGTATCTTGGAACAATCCCTCTGTGCGCTCAGACTGAAGTTCAAGCGGCAATAGCAGCTGCGAGTGACGCCTACCAGGAGTGGCGCCAATGTAGTGCCAACCATCGAGCTGAACAGCTTCAGATTCTCGCCGGCAGTATTGAGCGATCTATAGAACGTAATCTGGAGATAGCGCGCCTGCTGAGCCGTGAAACAGGAACGCCACTTTCACGGGCCATCAACGAGCTAGCGCAGTGTCCGCAAATCTTGCGCCGCTACGCACAGCAGGTCGAAGAGCATGCTGTTTCCGGCCACAGCACTGCACAGCAGTCGGTACTCTATGAGCCGTATGGCGTAAGCGTACATATCCTGTCCTCCAACAGTGCGATTCTGCTGATGTGCCAAACCGTCGCCGCAGCCCTCGCCGCAGGCAACAGTTGCATCATCAAGCCTGCACAGTCAGCAACACTATGTAGCTTGAAGTTCTCTGAACACTTCAATGCACTACTCCCAGGCCTGGTGTGCTGTGTTCCAGGTGACGCTTCAACTGCACAATTGCTGGTGCAGTCACCCAGCACCCAGGTGGTTGCATTTACAGGCAGTGTTGCTGCGGGAAACGCAGTAGCTGTAACTTGTGCCGAACTGATGAAACCCTGCTTACTTGAAACAGATGGCAGTAGCTCACTAATCGTTTCCACTCACTCACCCTTGGAAATAGCTGCAGCTTACGCCGCACAGGCAACATTTCACTTCAAGAGAGAGAAACAGCATTCAGTACAGCGATTGTTCGTAGTGGACGAAGTCCATGATCACTTTGTCGATCTCTGCTTGGAGCACCTTGAAAAACTACGCTTGGCACAGCACTTGGGGGAGATCCAGATGACACCTCTATCCGGTGAAACTGCGCACAATAAAGTGATTCGTTTGATATGTGATGCTTCAACCAAAGGTGCGACGCTAATCTGCGGCGGCCGTGTTCCTAGCGAGCAACCCATTGGCTGGTTCTATGAGCCAACCATAATTACCGGCGTTAACAATGAAATGGCAATCCTGCATGAAGTTTGCCCTGGGCCGGTTACTGCCATTGTTCGGGCTCGCGATTTCAGCCATGCATTGCAGTTGGCGAATGACTCATCGCCAAATGCACAAAGTTCGCTATTTTCATCAGACATTAAGGAAGTGATCGCCGCCTCCGAACAGCTTGAAGCAAACACACTTTGGATCAATCCACCACCGTTTAATGAGCAAAAACCTTCATCCTCAGCACTCAGCTTATCGGGACCAGACAACAGTTTTAGGCGTAGTGGCCTGGATGTTTTTCGTCGAACAAAAAGACTCATTGTTCATGTACCGCACGAGACTTAAGACGCACTACGGACCTAAAAAAGGATTTGTACAAACCATTGCGATGAGATGTCAGAGCAAGAAGCTCTGACACATGGGATGATGCGCGGCCAACTATCATACTGGAGGCACTGTATGTCTTTTTCGGGTAGAAAATCCCTGCTTCTCTTGCTGCTCACCGTGGTTAGCCTCAGCATACTGAGCGTCAACGCGGCCTCTCGGCCGGGTTCCCAGCCAGCCAATACAGAAAAAGTCTCGATGCTCGACGGCAAGCTGTCCTTCACCCTGCCCAAGGGCTTCAGCGCCTCGGCCCTGCCGGCCGGCAGCGAGGCCGACGGCACCGCGGGCGCCAGCGGCACGTTGTATTCCAACGCCACCACCCGCACCGTGGTGATCGCCGCGCAGAACAGCATTCCCAACGGTACTCAGGTCAAGGACAACGACAGCGCCTTTCTCGATGCCGCGGTCAGCGGGTTCCTGTCGCAACAGGCCGCAGCGCTGCCGGACTTCAGCAAGCAAAGTGAAAAGAGCATGACCCTCAAGGGCCTCGGTGTGCGGCAGATCGACAGCACCGCGACCCAGGGCGGCGGCCAGACCCTGAACTCGACCCTGATCGCCGGCTCCGGCACCCGCATGGCGGTGATCCAGGTGATTTCCCGGGCCGCGGACAAGGCCGGCCATGCGGCGCTGATGAAGCACATCCTCGGTCAGTAGACCCGCCTCGACTCAGGGGGTGAGCCCAGCCCCCTCCAGGCCAAAGGCAGCAGCACCAGCACCGCCAGCCCGAACCCCACCTGAGACAGGTAGAAGGTTTCCAGCCACTGGCTGTGGGCCGCCACATAGAAACTGTTGTGCACGACGTCCAGCACGATGATCGCCAGGGTCAGCACCAACCCCCAGCGCGGGCGCACCCACAGCAGCAACGCCGCCAGCGGATCGAAAAAGCTCAGGGCGCCCCAGAAGGCCCGGCTGGCCAGGGGCGTGTCGGCGCCGTAGCCATAGTCCCAGAGCAACCCATGGTCCAGGGCGGCGCGCAGGTGATTGAAGCTGGCCGCCAGCAGGCACAGGGTGAACAGCAGGCGGATAGACACGGACACTCGGGACATGGACACATCTACTGTATGAGCCGGCTTGCCGGCGAAGGGCGCGATGGCGGATCGAGGGCCGACGTAGCCGAGCGTTCCCTGGCAACCCAGTTACTGCGCCTCGTCAGCGTCGCCCCTGGCGGTTCAGTCGTTGATCAGCTTGCCGGCGCGGATCGCCTCGCGGCCGGCCACCTTGGCCAGCCAGATGCCCGGCTGGGTGTAGCGCCCGCGGTCCAGGGCAAAGAGCACGCCGCTGGTGCCAGCACGCACGGTGCTGACCCTGTCGTTCAAGGGGTCCACCACTTCGAACAGGGCGTCGCCGCGCTCCACCCACTCGCCGGCATCGCGCAGAAAACTGACCACTCCGGGGTGCGGGGCGAACAGGTATTGGGTGCCTTCGAAAGGCATGCCTTCACAGCATTGATCCGGTGCAGCGGGCCACTGGCCACTGATCAGGCCCTGCTCGGCCAGAAAGCCGAGGATGGCCTCGCAGTTGGCTCGCGCCTGCTCGACCCGGGTATCGCCCATGCTGCCCAGCTCCAGGGTGGCGGCCAGGTTGGCCGGGGGAATCGCCGCCTGAGGAAAGTCCCGGGCCAGGCGCAGCCAGGGCGAGGAGCAGGATTCGTCGAAAGAGCTGCCGCCGGAATCCTCGCAAAGCAACGCCACTCCAGCCTTCAGACGCGCCGCCAGGGACTGCCACTTCGGCCAGTGTTGGGGCAAGGCATAGAGGTGGATCGCCGCTTCGAAATCGCAATGCAGGTCGAGGGTGATATCGGCGTCGCAGGCATGGCGCAGCAACAACCGGTGCAGGGCCTGCAGCTGCGAGGCCGGAGCCGGCAGCTCATCCAGCACCTGGACCATGGTGCGGCGGATCAAGGCGATATTGACGGCGGCATCAGTACCCAGTTGCTTGCCGATCAAGTCGCCCACCGGACCACTGAGCTCGACGAAGGCACGGTTGAAGTTCTTGCCGCTGCCCAGTTCGAAACGCCCCAGGTGACTGCCCTGAACCTGCTGGTCGAGGCCGATGGGGTTAGCCACCGGCACCAGTTCGATCACGCCCTGCAAACGTCCCTGGCGCTCCAGTTCCGTCAGGCGCTGCTTCAGCTCCCAGGCGGTGCGCATGCCCGGCAGTTCATCGGCGTGCAGGCTGGCCTGGATGTACACCTTGCGGCCACCGCTGCCGAAGCGAAACACGCTGAGCTGGCGCGCAGTGCCCAGGTGGCCCCAGGGCAAGGAATGGTCGATGCGTTGCATAGTGGCTCCAGGGATCAAAAAAGGCGTGGCGCAGAATAAAACAGCGGCGCACAAAAAAGGTGGCGACCGGATCACGGGCGCCACCTTTTTTACCCAAGCTTTGCAGCCTGCGGCTTACTCGCCGTAGACATCAAAGTCGAAGTACTTGTCCTGCACTTGCTTGTACTTGCCGTTGGCGCGGATCTCGGTGATGGCCGTGTTGAATTTCTCTGCCAGCTCCTTGTCGCCCTTACGCACGGCAATGCCGGCGCCGCCACCGAAGTACTTCGGATCGTTGTACTCGGGACCGACGAAGGCAAAGCCCTTGCCGGCGTCGGTTTTCAGGAAACCGTCGTCGAGGTTGACCGAGTCCGCCAGCAGCGCGTCGACACGACCGGACACCATGTCCAGGTTGGCTTCCTGCTGGGAACCGTAGCGCACCAGGTCGATGCCGGCCGGCACCAGCACTTCAGTGGCGAAACGGTCATGAGTACTGGCGCGCAGTACGCCGACTTTCTTGCCCTTGAGCTCGGTCAGCGGGTCCTTGACCGTGGTGCCGGCCTTCATCACGAAGCGCGCCGGGGTGTGGTAGTACTTGATGGTGAAATCGACGTTCTTCTTGCGATCGTCGGTGATGGTCATGGACGACAGGATGGCGTCGATCTTCTTCACCTTCAGCGCCGGGATCAGGCCGTCGAACTCCTGCTCGACCCAGGTGCACTTGACCTTCATCTGCTCACACAGGGCATCGCCCAGGTCCACGTCGAAACCGGTGAGCTTGCCGTCGGGCGTCTTCATCGAGAACGGTGGGTAGCCGGCTTCGATACCGATACGGATCGGCTTGGCCTCATCGGCCGAAGCGGTCAGGGAAAACAGCGACAGTGCCAAGGCACCAAACAGCGCAAACTTATTCATTTATAACTCCAGGAGGCGGAGACTTTTATTGGCTGGTTTCGATTATGGGCAAATCGAAGTGGCCAGCAGTCTAGAGCGGCTCCCGGGAAGCAAATTGTGTTTATGCGACAAATACTTATAAAAAACATGCAGCCGCGATTCTGCGCCCTCCCCCTCGCCCCGGCGTGGTGCGTTTGTCCCTGAACCACCCGACGTTCGCCTCAGAACGGACCATTTTTACCGACACATCCTGCGCTAGCCGCAGCCTGGGGCCGCCGCCAGCGCAGTGGCCCCTCAGCAGGCGCAGGACAGATCCGGCCCCTCGCTGCGCGGTTGCCCGGTGCTGAGCTCGAAGCCCTCATCGAGCCAGCCGGTGACCCCACCGATCATCTCCTTGACCGGGTATTCCAGGGCCGCCAGCTTGACCGCCGCCTTGTTCGCGCCGTTGCAGTGAGGACCGGCGCAATACACCACGAACAGGGTGTCGCGGGGATAACCGGCCAGCTGTTCGACGGTGAGCAAGTGCCCGGGCAGATTGATCGCCCCGGGGACATGGCCGCGGGCAAAGGCCTCGGGGCCCCGCACATCCACCAGGACAAAATCCACTTCACCGGCCTCCTGGCTGCTGTAGACGTCGGAACAGTCGGTTTCAAAGGTCAGGCGGTTGCAAAAATGCATCAGGGCAATGGCCGAAGGGGCGGCGGCAATGCTGCGGACCAGGCTGGTCATGGGCGTCTCCAGAACGTCGCGATTAAGGTGGGAAGAACTTTATCGGCCCTGCCCCACCGCGTTAAAGTGGCGCCCCGGACACCCACTGGTAACTTTCCGCCAAATGCACAATCCTCCCGGCTTGGTCGCGATCCTGGCTTACGACGGCCTTTGCACCTTCGAATTCGGCATCGCCGTGGAAATCTTCGGCCTGGCCCGGCCGGAGTTCGACTTTCCCTGGTATGAGCACTGCATCGTCGCCGTGGACCCGGGGCCGATGCGCGCTGCGGGCGGTATCCGGATACTGGCCGATGGCGGCCTGGAACTGCTGGAGCAGGCCCGGACCATCATCATTCCCGGCTGGCGCAGCCGCGACCAGGTGCCGCCGCCCGAGCTGATGGAAGCCCTGCACCGGGCCTACCAGCGCGGCGCGCGGCTGCTGTCGATCTGCTCGGGGGTGTTCGCTCTGGCGGCCAGCGGCCTGCTCAACGGCCTGGGCGCCACCACCCACTGGCGCTACACCCAAGAGCTGGCCGAGCGCTTCCCGGACATCTGGGTGGACCCGGACGTGCTCTATGTGGACGCCGGCCAACTGATCACGTCTGCCGGCAGCGCCGCCGGAATCGATGCCTGCCTGCACCTGGTGGCCCGGGACTTTGGCACTCGGGTGGCCAACAGCGTGGCCCGACGCCTGGTGATGTCGCCCCAGCGTACCGGCGGCCAGGCCCAGTTCATTCCGGCTCCGGTCAGCCGCACCCCGCGCAGCGACCTGTCGCAGGTCATGCAATGGGCTCGGGAGCGCCTGCATGAGCCGCTGACAGTGAGCGACCTGGCGGCCCGGGCGCTGATGAGCGAGCGCACCTTCTTGCGACGCTTCAGCGCCGCCACCGGCGCCACGCCCAAGGCCTGGCTGCAACATGAGCGACTGGCCCGGGCCCGGGAACTGCTGGAAAGCGGCAGCCAGACCACGGAGAGCATCGCCCTGCATTGCGGTTATCGTTCGGTGGAAAGTTTTCGCGTGGCCTTTCGCAGCCTGGTGGGCCTGCCGCCCTCGGCCTACCGCGAACGCTTCGGCCAAAAATCCCCCTCGTAGGAGCCGGCTTGCCGGCGAAGAACACCACGCTTATCCGGCGGCGTCCATCCCGGCCAGTGTCTAAGGCTCCGGTTTGCGCAGAAGGTAGGTATCCATGATCCAGCCATGCGCCTCGCGCGCTTGGCGACGGACCCGCTGGATGTCGTCGGCGACCTCGTCCAGGCGCCCGGCAATGAGGATTTCGTCCGCCGTGCCCAGGTAGGCGCCCCAGTAGATGTCCAGGTCCTGATTGCGCAGCTGGCGGTAGGAGTCCTCGGCATCGAGCATCACCACCCGGCTGTCGGCATCACCGGCCTGTCCCGCCGCCAGACGCCGCCCGGTGGTGATCTCCACTGAACGGCCAATACGGTTCAACGCCACCTTGTGTTGCGCCGCCAGGGCCTGGACGCTGGTGATGCCGGGGATCACCTGATACTCGAACTGCGCCGCACCACTGGCCAGGATCTGCTGCAGGATGCGCAGGGTGCTGTCATACAGCGACGGGTCGCCCCAGGCCAGGAAGGCACCGGTCTGGCCCTCTGCCAGCTCCTCGTTGATCAGCCGCTCGAAGACCTGCTGCTTGTCCTGGTTCAGGGCCCGGACGCTGGCCTGGTAGTCCACATCGCCGCGCTGGCGTTCCGGGGTCTGGGCTTCGACGAAGCGATAAGGACGCTCGGTGAGATAACGCTGGCACAGCTCGCGCCGCAGATCGATCAGCGAGTCCTTGCTCGGCCCCTTGTCCATCAGGAACACCACGTCACTGCGGTTCAGCGCCTTGATCGCCTGAATGGTGATGAAATCGGGGTTGCCGGCGCCGATGCCGATGATCAGGAGGGTTTTCATGGGGATCTGGTTCTCGCTGCTGTGCCAGGGGGCAAGTATGGGCGGCTTTGGCGCCCGGAGAAATGCCCCGAACGCCCGGCACAGGTCTCAGTCACGGCCATCCAGGCGCAGGCGCCAGCGACCGGCATGGCTGAGATCGATCCGCGACAGGGGCTCGATATCCATCAGGTTGAAACTGCCCAGGGGCGCCTGCAGCAACTGCAGCAGCACCGCACGCATGACAAAGGGATGGGTCACTGCCAACCAGTGCCCCGGACGCTGGGCCATCTGCTCCAGCCACTGCGCCACGCGCCGGCACAACCCGGCGACCGACTCGCCTCCCGGCGGAGCGCTGTGAGGGTCATCCAGCCAGGCCTGCAAGGCTTGCGGCTGCTGGCGTTGCAGATCGCCGATCCCCATCCCCTGCCAGGCACCGAAGCCATAGTCACGCAGGGCTTCCTGCACTTGCGGCGCTGCGCTGAACAGCGCCGCCGTCTGACAGGTTCGCCGCTCCGGCCCGCACAGCACCTGCGGGTGGTGCCTGAACTGCGCAGCCCGGCTCAGGGCCTGGGCCTGCCAATCCATCTCCACGGCTTCGTCCAGGGGAAAGCGCCCCAGCTTCTGGGCGGCGGTACGGGCGTGGCAGATCAGCGTCAAACGGGTGGCCGGCAAGGGGTTATCTCGACAAAGGAACATCAGGACTGAGGCCGGTTTTTTAGCACGACCACAGGGCTATTTCCCAGCAGGAGA
Organism: Pseudomonas sp. RC4D1; assembly: GCF_018390395.1. Taxonomy (NCBI): domain Bacteria; kingdom Pseudomonadati; phylum Pseudomonadota; class Gammaproteobacteria; order Pseudomonadales; family Pseudomonadaceae; genus Pseudomonas; species Pseudomonas sp. RC4D1. The sequence continues at coordinate 161,620 of NZ_JAHBAW010000003.1, read as the reverse complement.
CAGGTTGAAAATTCCTCAGAAACTCAAGAAACGCCTGATCACCAAACAAGAAATGGCTTATAGGCAACCCAAGCAGCAGGCCTTTATTCTCCGCGAAGTTCCCACACTTCGACTCGAATCAGGTACCTCGACACCATGCACAGCGGTATGTGGGAGCTCCTGTCTCTCGACCTTGCGCTCAACGCCTCGCTCCAGCCCATCGTCCTGCTGCAATACGTTGCCCTGGTAGGGATCTTCAGCATCCTGCTGATGCTGCGTCAGGACGCCCAGCGGCTGATCAAGTCGAAAAAGATCCTGCTGGGTTTGATCCTGGGCACCAGCAACGCCGCCTTGATCGCCCTCGCCTCCGGGTTCATGCAGACCCCGGTGAAGATTTTCCTGAGCAACGACATGCTGTTTCTCGCCGGTTTGCTGGGAGGCTGGTGGGGCGGCATGACCTGCCTGGTCCTGGTGGCACTGGCTCGTTACTGGATTGCCGGCGCCGCGCAGTTCGAAGAGGCGCTGTTCAGTTTTAGCCTGGTGGCCCTGGGGGGCATGCTGCTCCATCGCTGGTTCGAAACCCGCGACCTGAGCGCCCTGAGCCTGAAGGACATGCTGCTGGTGATCCTGATGCGCCTCGGCGCGGCCATCGTCCCGATGCAGATCATCGACTGGATGGGCACGGTCAGCTCCAGCATCACCGCACAACTGCTGTCCTTGCGACTGAGCTCGACCCTGCTCTCCCTGCCCATGATCATCCTGATATTCGCCATGCTGCGCCGCGAAGCGCGCTACCAGTTGGCCCAGCAAAGCCTGCTGCAACAGGCCCTGACCGATCCGACCACCCAACTGCCCAATCGACGAGCCCTGCGCGACCACCTCGACCAGGTGCTGGAGCAAAACAAAGAGCGGCGCGTCCCCCACACCCTGATCGTGATCAAAATCAGCAACCTCAAGGACCTGGTCGCCATCCACGGCCATGACTGGACCGACCAGTTGCTGATCTCCCTGGCGCAAGAATTCAGCAGCGGCGCCTCCAGCCATGCCCTGCAAGCCAGTGCCGCCCACCGCGCCTTCATGTTCTCGGACCTGAGCCTGGCACTGGTGGTGCCGCACCGCTCCATCCAGCAGGTCGAAGAATCGGCGCTGCTCGCCACCCTGCAGATGACCTTGCAGGCCGGTTTGCCCAGCGACGGCAGCCTGTCGCCCAAGCTGCAGTTCTGCGTGATCGATGCCTGTGCCGGGGACAGCGCCAACGTCACCTTGCGCAACATCAGCCTGGCCCTGCAGGACAGCAGACAGCCGGTGCGTTACCTGCGCCAGTCGCTGATCGAACAGGCCCAGAGCAACGAACGCATCCGCCAGCAACTGCTGGAGTGGGTGCGATCGAACACCCCGCCGCTGTATTACCAGCCCAAGTTCTGCCTGAGCCAACGCACGATCATCGGCGCCGAAGCCCTGCTGCGGGCCCAGGACGACCAGGGCACGGCGATTTCTCCCTTGCTGATCCTGGAAGTGATCCGCCACCACGACCTGCAGCAAGCCTTCGAATGGGCGACCATCGAAGCGGTGATCCGCGACGCCCGGTACTACATCGATGCCGGACTCAAGGGACCGCTGGCGGTGAACGTCTCGTCCTCGACCCTGAGCGATGCCAACTTTGCCGTCCTGCTGATCCAGCGCCTCAAGGAAGCCGGGCTTCCCGGCGCTCGCCTGACCCTGGAACTGACCGAGAGCACCTTGCTGCAAGACACCCAGCAAGTGGCGCACAACATGCTTCTGCTCAAGGATCACGGCGTGGGATTGTCCCTGGACGATTTCGGCACCGGCTACTCGGCCCTGAGCATCCTGGCCAAGTATCCTTTCAGCGAAGTGAAGATCGACCACTCGATGATTTCCCTGCTGCACTATGAACGGATGCGCACCGCGGTCTCCATCGCCCAGGAAAGCGCACGCCTGTACCAGGCGACACTGACAGCCGAAGGGGTTGAAACCCAGGAGCAGATCGACATTCTCCAGAACATTGGCATCCGCTGCGCCCAGGGCTACATCTTCTCCCCGGCAGTCCCCCTGGCCGAACTGATCGAACTGGATAGCGACGGGCCAAAGAAAGCGTCCCTCGATCAACCAGTGGGCAGCGAGGGCAAAGCCTGAGCGCCTTGATCGAACGCCTTTCGCCCACCGCCTCATTGCCCACCTTGTTGATCCATTCCGTCAGGTCAGGAGCCGACTCGCCGGCGAAGAGCCCCGCAAGACCTGCAGCGCCTGGGCGGACGCCTTCGCTGGCAAACCAACTCCCACGGAGGCCCAACCACCGCAGTTCCTACAGAAACGCACGACCCCTAGCTTCAGGCCGGCCACAAGGCCGCCGTCTGGCTCTTGATCTTGATCTTGATCTTGATCTGAACGCCCCGTTAACCACGATGGCCGAACGCAGGCATTGATCCGTGGGTAACCCGGCAGGACGCCGGGTTAGCCGCCACCCGGCCATGGATGGCCGGTGGCGGCGGCCCACGGATCAATGCCGGAGTGAGGGCATGCCGAGCCTAGGCGAGGCACCGAGTGGAGGGGCAGAGCGTTTTGCTTACTTTTGCGCTCTTCAAAAGTGAGCCGCTGTAAGAGCGGAACCGCCAGCGGCCGCACCCGCAGGAACGGATATGTCCCCCCCACGCCTCAACTCCACCCCACCCCCGCCCCATTTCAGAGCATTTCACCACCCACGCAAATTTCACTAGACATGTAACGTCCATTACATAAATATCATTTAGCCATTTTATGAAACAAAAACGACATTCAGCTTCCAAGGCACCCCGATGCCCTCTCTCCGAGACCTGATCACCGACCCCGCCCTCGACCTGACGCCTTCAGAGCGCAAAGTCGTGCGCGCCCTGCTCGACCACTACCCGCGCAACGGATTGGGGCCGATGTCACGCCTGGCGGAACACGCCGGGGTCAGCGACCCGACCATCGTACGGTTGGTGAAGAAACTCGGCTTCAGCGGCTACGGCGAATTCCAGGAAGCCCTGCTCAGCGACATGGACGACCGCCTGCGCTCCCCCAGCACCCTGCTGCGCCCACGCTCACAAGTGGCCCAGGGCGATACCTGGAGCCGCTACCTGGCGGACAGCCAGCGCGCCCTGCACGACACCCAGTCCCTGACCCAGCCCGAAGACATCCGCGTACTCATGGACTGGCTGCTGGACAGCCGTCATCAGCTGTACTGCTTTGGCGGACGCTTCAGCAGCTTCCTCGCCCACTACCTGCTCAACCACCTGCGGTTGATGCGCCCGGGCTGTTTCTTTCTTGAAGACAACGCGCAACTGCCGGACCGCCTGTTCGATCTGCAGCGCCAGGATGTGGTGCTGCTGTTCGACTACCGCCGCTATCAGTCCCAGGCCCTGCGGGTGGCCAGCGCAGCCAAGGCGCGCAACGCCCGGGTGGTGCTGTTCACCGATATCTATGCCTCGCCGCTGCGGGAGCTGGCGGACCTGATCATCAGTGCCCCGGTGGAGTCCCTGTCGCCATTCGACACCCTGGTGCCGGCGCTGGCCCAGGTCGAGGCGCTGATCGCCTGCCTGACCCCGCGCAGCGCCGATCTTGATCAACGCCTGGAGGGCATCGACGCCCTGCGGGCGCAATTTGATACCCATGTGCTGGAGGAGAAATAAGGATGTTCAGCCTGCCCCACCGTTCGCCCCGGGACTTGCCCTTCGTCGTCGATCACACCGCCCTGCTGCTGGTGGACATGCAGCGCGCCTGGCTCGAACCGCAGTTCGACCCGCACCTGCAAGGCCCCGAGGGCGAGGCCTTTCTCAAGCGTGCCCGGGAGCAGGTGATCCCCAACCAGCAACGCCTGCTGGCCGCAGTGCGCGAGGCACGGCAGAACGTGCTGCACACCATTATCGAAAGCCTGACCGCCGACGGCCGTGACCGCTCCCTGGACCACAAGCTGTCGGACATGCACCTGCCCAAGGGCAGCCCCCAGGCAGCGATCATCGACGAGCTGGCACCGGTGGAAAACGAGATCGTCCTGCCCAAGACCTCTTCCGGGGTGTTCAACTCCACCAACATCGACTACGTGCTGCGCAACCTGGAAACCCGGCACCTGATCGTCGCCGGGATCGTCACCGACCAGTGCGTGGACATGGCCGTGCGCGACGCCGCCGACCGCGGCTACCTGGTGACCCTGGTCGAGGACGCCTGCGCCACCTATAGCGATACTCGGCACCAGGCCTGCCTGAATGCGATCAAGGGCTACTGCTGGATCACCGATACCCAGACCGTGCTCGGCCGCCTGCGGGAGATCCGCGGATGAGCCGCGGCCAGGGCATCGAGGCCCTGACGCCACTGGCCATGACCAGCATCGTCACCACCGATTTGATCGGCGTCACCCGGGGCCGCTCCTTTCCCAGCGACGAGCTGGAGCGCTACCAGATCGGCGGCTGCGGCTGGGTGCCGGCCAACAGCGCCCTGACGCCCCAGGACCTGATCGCCGAGGACAACCCCTGGGGCGCCTATGGCGACCTGCGGCTGATACCCGACCTGGACAGCCGGGTCACTGTCGGCGCCGGTCCGGATGCCACGGCCGCGCCCCTGGACTACATTCACGCCGATATCTGCCAAACCGATGGCCAGCCCTGGGCCGCCTGCCCGCGCACCCTGCTGCGCAACGAGGTCGAGCGCTACCGTGAGCTGGGCATCCAGATCACCGCCGCCTTCGAGCACGAGTTCAACCTCGACAGCGGCGCCGCTCAACGCGAGCACCTGGCCTTCTCCCTGGAGGCCCAGCGCCAGGGCGCGGCCTTCGGTGGCTGGCTGCTGGCGGCATTGCGGGCGGCCGGTGTCGAACCGGAAATGTTCCTCCCCGAATACGGCAAGCAGCAATACGAGATCACCTGCCGCCCGACCCAGGGCCTGGCCGCCGCCGACCGCGCGGTGAACGTGCGCGAGATCACCCGGGAAGTGGCCCGGCAGCTGGGGCAACGGGTCAGCTTCGCCCCCAAGACCGCAGCGGACGCCGTGTGCAACGGGGTGCACCTGCACCTGAGCCTGCAAGACCTGGACGGCACGCCACTGCTCTACGATCCCCTGGCGGTCCGCGGCGACGACCTGTCACGGCTGGGCCAGCACTGGGCCGCCGGGGTGCTCAAGCACCTGCCGGCACTGTGCGCCTTCACCGCGCCGACGCCGCTGTCCTACGAACGCCTGCAACCCCATCACTGGAGCGCCTCCTACGCCTGCCTGGGCCTGCGCAACCGCGAAGCCTCGCTGCGCATCTGCCCCACCGTGGACATCGGCGGCACGCCCGTGGCGCCGCAGTACAACCTGGAATTCCGCGCCCTGGATGCCACCGCCTCGCCACACCTGGCCATGGCCGTGATCCTGATCGCCGGACGCCTGGGCCTTGAACAGAAGCTGCCGCTCAACGCAATGACCGACAAGGTCCCCGATGAGCTGAGCACCGAACAGCGCCTGGCCAGCGGCATCGTGCCCCTGCCCGGCACCCTGACCCAGGCCCTGGACTGCCTGCGCAGCAACAAGGAATTGCTGCAGACCCTGCCGCCGGAGCTGCTGAGCACCTATTTCGCCGTCAAACAAAAGGAAGTGTCCCTGACCGAGCACCTGACCGCTGCCGATCTCTGTGAGCACTATGGACACCTGTACTAAATCCGCCGAGCACGGTTTCTATACCGAGCCGGCCTATCGCCTGCTCCGCGAAGACTCCGAGCATCCGCTGATCCTGGTGTGCGAACACGCCAGCCACTACATTCCACCGGCCCTGCACGACCTGGGCCTGGACCCGGTGGCGGCCCGCGAGCATATCGCCTGGGACCCGGGCGCCCTGGAACTGGCCGAGAGCCTGTCCCAGGCCCTGGGCGCGACCCTGATCGCGGCCAACTATTCGCGCCTGCTGATCGACCTCAACCGGCCGCGGCATGCCCCCGACAGCATCCCGCTGCAAAGCGAGATCTATCAGGTGCCGGGCAACCAGCACCTGGACGAGGCGACCCGCGAGTACCGCCGCCAGCAGCTGTTCACGCCGTTCCACCAGCGTCTGCAGCGCATCATCGACCGGCGCCTGGCCGAGGGGCGCGAGGTACGAGTGGTGGGGATTCACAGCTTCACCCCGGTGTACTACAGCCAGCCACGCGCGCTGGAAGTCGGCGTGCTGTATGGCAACGCCACCGCTTACGCGGCGCGAATACTGGAAGGTTTGTGGACCCTGCCGATAAAGGTGGCGGGCAACCAGCCTTATGAAATCGACCCCTTGAGCGACATGACCGTGCCGGTGCACGGTGATGCCCGGGGCCTGGAGTCGGTACTGATCGAGGTGCGCAACGACCTGTTGCGCAGCCCTGAAGCGGTGCAGCACTGGAGCGACTGTCTGGCGCCACTGCTGTAACGGAGGTTGAAAGACGCTTGAACGCAACAAAGGCTGTTTGCAGGACAGGTACAACAACAAGAAAAACCGCTGTGGTGTGTCTTTAACCCTGCCAGGTTCAAACACAGACCGGCGCGCGAGGCGTCAATGACGACCCTTGCCGCCGGATGCGCCCACTTACATTGGCTACAAGGAGAACTGCTTCATGGAGATTGAAGAATTCGGCTACAAACAGGAACTCAAGCGCGGGCTGAGCCTGCGCGACCTGGTGGTCTACGGGATGATTTTCATGATCCCCATCGCCCCGTTCGGGGTCTATGGCTACGTCAACCAGGAAGCCCCGGGCATGGTGCCCCTGGCCTACATCATCGGCATGGTGGCGATGGTCTTCACCGCCCTGAGCTACGGCGCCATGGCCCGCGCCTTCCCCATCGCCGGCTCGGTCTACTCCTATGCCCAGCGCGGCCTCAATCCCCATGTCGGCTTTCTCGCCGGCTGGCTGATGCTCCTGGACTACCTGCTGATCCCGCCGCTGCTCTACGTCTACGCGGCCATGGCCCTCAACCACCTGTACCCGGAAGTGCCCAAGGTCGGCTTCATCCTGGCGTTCCTGGTCAGCGCCACCTTCGTCAACCTGCGGGGCATCACCTTCACTGCGCGGATGAACATCCTGTTCCTGCTGGCGCAACTGGTGGTCCTGGGGCTCTTCCTGTTCTACGCCTGGAACGCCCTGCACGGCGGCACCGGCAACGGCCAACTGACCCTGGCGCCGCTGTACAGCCCGGAACACTTCCACTTCGGCATGCTGATGCAGGGCGTCTCGATTGCGGTGCTGTCGTTCCTGGGCTTTGACGCCATCTCGACCCTGGCCGAAGAGGTCAAGGGCGACCCGGGCCGCAGCGTCGGTCGCGCCGCCCTGATCACCCTGGTGGTGATGGGCGCGATCTTCGTGGTGCAGACCTGGATCGCCACGGACCTGGCCGCCGGCATGGGCTTCAAGTCCGCCGACACCGCCTTCTATGAAATCGCCGAACTGGCCGCCGGCAGCTGGCTGGCGACCCTCACCGGGGTGGCCACGGCGCTGGCCTGGGGCGTGGCGGTGGCCATCACCTCGCAAGCCGCAGTGTCGCGCCTGCTGTTCGGCATGGCCCGGGACGGCAAGCTGCCCAAGGTGCTGGCCAAGGTCCACCCGAAACACAATACCCCGCACATCAGCATCTACCTGGTGGCGGTGCTGTCGCTGCTGATCTGCTACCTGTTCATCAACTCGGTGGACACCCTGACCTCACTGGTCAACTTCGGCGCCCTGAGCGGCTTCATGCTGCTGCACATCACCGTGATCAATTTCTACTGGCGCCGGCAGAAGTCCGGCCAGGTGATCCGCCACCTGATCTGCCCGGTGATCGGCTTCGTGATCGTCAGCGCCATCATGTACAACATGGGCGTGGATGCGCAGAAGCTCGGCGCCATCTGGATAGCCGCCGGGCTGGTCTACCTGTTCCTGCTGAACAAGCTGGGCAGCGGTGCCGCCCTGCCCGATCTGCTCAAACCCTAAGTGACTTACCTGCGGCGCCGGATGGCGTCGCGCTTCCCCCCGAGGCAGCCGCCAAGAGCCGCCCGGGGACAGGCCGCCGGATGCCGCGGCCGTGGAACTGCGTGGTAACCGACAGTGATGTCTGGCCCATGTTCGCCCCCCGGGGCGAGCGGCCCTTGATACAGGAGTGCACCCATGCTGGCTTTGCGTCCCGTGGCGTTATTCGATCTGCCCCAACTGCTGCGCCTGGCCCGCGAACGCCTGCTGGGCGTAACGTCCCTGGTGGATGACGAAACCTACCTGCGGGAAAGGATCCTCGATTCCCTGGCGTCCTTTGCCAAGACCGAGGCCAGCCAGGGCCCGGAGAACTACTTTCTGGTGCTCGAGGACCCAGACAGCGGCCTGCTCCACGGCTGTTCCGACATTCTTGCCACGGCGGGCTTTGCCGCGCCGTTCTACAGCCTGCGCAACCGTCCCTTCATCAGCAGCTCCCGGGAGCTGAACATCGAACACGGCGTGCCGACCCTGTCCCTGTGCCAAGACCTCAGCGAGCAGACCCTGCTGCGCAGCTTCCACGTGGACCCGGCGTTGTCGGGCACGCCCCTGGCGCAACTGACGTCCCGGGCGCGGCTGCTGTTCATGGCCGCTCACCCCCAGCGCTTTGCCGAGAGCACCATCAGCGAGATCGTCGGCTACAGCAACGCCGCCGGCGAGTCGCCGTTCTGGGAGGCGGTGGGCCAGCACTTCTTCGACCTGCCCTACATCGAGGCCGAACGCCTGTGCGCCCTTCAGGGCCGGGGCTTTCTGGCCGAACTCATGCCCCAGTACCCGCTGTACATCCCGATGCTGCCGCCGTCGGCCCAGGACTGCATCGGACGGATTCACCCCGATGCGCGGGAGGCCTGCGACATCCTGATCGACGAGGGCTTCGCGCCTACCCAGTATGTGGACCTGTTCGATGCCGGGCCGACCCTGCAGGCCCGCAATAACCAGCTACGCTCGATCGTTCAGAGCCGAGTCGCGACCAGCTACCTCAGCCCCCAGAGTGGCCAGGGTCGCCACTGGTTGCTGAGCAATGACCGACTGCAGGGATTTCGCGCCATTGTCGCGCCTCTGGATGAAGCCCCGGGCGATGTGGTCGGGCTCGACCCGTCGATGCTCCAGGCCCTGCAAGTGACACCGGGCGAACCGGTGCGGGGAATCGCGTTATGAGTGGCCCGCCGCTTCTGCGCTGCCCGGGACTGTTGCAAGGAGTGCACCGATGATCGTCCGTCCGATCCGCGTCACCGATCTGCCCGGCGTGCTGGCTTTGCTGGAGGGCAGCTGTCGCGAGTTGAACAACCTCTCCACCGACCCCGAGCGCCTGGCCCATCGCTTGCGCTGGGCCCAGCGCACCTTCGCCAGCCGGGTGGAACGGGCCGATGCCGACTACCTGTTCGTGCTGGAGGACGACGACCAGCAAATCATCGGCATCTGCGGCCTGAGCGGCGCCATCGGCCTGCGCGAGCCTTGCTACAACTACCGGGTCGGCATCACCCGTGGCAGAGCCCCGGGGCTGGGTATCGACAAAGAGATCCCGACCCTGTTCCTGTGCAACGAGATGACCGGGCAATCCCAGCTGTGTTCGCTGTTCCTGCGCCGCGACCAGCGCCAGGGCTACACCGGCCGCCTGCTGTCCACTGCACGCTTGCTATTCGTCGCCGAGCACCCGACGCTGTTCGGCGACAAGCTGGTGGCCGAATTGCGTGGCCAGCTCGACAGCCAGGGCTGCTCGCCGTTCTGGGACAGCCTGGGCCGACACTTCTTCAAGATGGACTTCCAGCAGGCCAATCGCCTGTCCAGCCATGGCAGCAAATCCTTCATCGCCGAACTGATGCCGCGCCAGCCGCTGTACACCTGCCTGCTCAGCCCACAGGCCCAGGCGGCCATCGGCCAGGCCCACCAGAGCACCGAGCAGGCGGTGAACATCCTGCGCGACGAAGGCTTCAGCCATCAGGGCTGCATCGATATCTTCGACGGCGGGCCGCTGATCGAGGCCGAAGTGGCGAAGATCCGCAGCGTGCGCGAAAGCCAGACCCTGCCCTTGCTGGTGGGCCGCCCGGACGAACAGGCGCCGGTGTGGCTGATTCACAACCGCCGCCTGGAAAACTGCCGCATCACCGCCGCCCCCGGGCGCCTGGTTTCAGGCTGCCTGCTGGTGGACCGCCTGACCGCCAAGCGCCTGCAACTGCAGCCAGGGGACTCGGTACGCGCCGTGCCACTGTTGGCCTGCCCGGCGCGGCCTCAGGGCCAGTCCGGGATCGCCCTCGCGCCGGACGCCGCCCTGCCCCTGTAGCCACGAGATTGACGAACGCCGGGGCGAATGTTCATATGCCGCCCAGTTTCAGGTGCCTCATGCCGCCGTGCACGAGGTGAAACGGGAAACCGGTGCGCCCTTTCAGGGCCAGTCCGGTGCTGCCCCCGCAACGGTAAGCGAGTGCTGCATTCAACACGCCACTGTACCCACGGTATGGGAAGGCGAATGCCGCCAGACTCGCAAGCCCGGAGACCGGCCTGAAACGTCTGTTTGGCAATCCTGCGGTGGGCGGGCATGGGCCGGTATGGTCGCGTGCCTGTGGCCGATACCTTCTCCTGCGTGCTTCCCGAAGTCACTTTCGAGAAGACCAAGAATGACAACAACTGACACCTTCCTTGCATGCGACTGGCGTGCACCTCGGCGCACCCTGAGCGGTGCCCTGCTCGGCTGCCTGTTCAGCCCCCTGCTGCTGGCGGACGACACTCCCCTGACACTGGAACGGCAATGGGTTTCCGCCCCTTCGGTGGAGTCCACCACGGTGGCCGAAATGGCCCGGTACGGCAGCAAGGTGGAGATCATCGACCGCCAGCAGATCGAACGCGCCGGCCCCAGCAGCGACATCACCCGAGTGCTGCAGATGTACGTCCCCGGCCTCTACGTCGCGCCGAAAAACGGCCCCTTCGACTACGGCACCTATTCCCTGCTGGGGGGCCGCAACGACGACACCCTGATCCTGCTGGACGGCGTACGCCTGAACAACCGTCTGTACGGCGGCCTGTACCTGGACACCTTGCCGGCCAATGCCATCGAACGCATCGAAGTGCTCAAGGGCGGCCAGAGCCTGCTGTTCGGCACCCAGGCGGTGTCCGGGGTGATCAACATCGTCACCCGCAGCCCCCAGACCCGCGACACCTCCGGCGAGGTCAACCTGGGCCTGGACAGCTTCATGGGGCAAAGCGGCGATGCCCGGGTGGAGCGCATCCTCAGCAATGGCTTGGGCGATCTGGGCCTGCTGGCCTATGTCAGCCACAACGTCTCCGATGGCTACCAGCCCTATCGCAACAGCGCCTACAGCGCCAGCACCCGGGACAAGAAACGCGGCTATGAAGTGACCACCTTCGGCGCCAAGGCGATCCAGGGCTTCGCCGACGATTCGCGCCTGGAACTGTTCTACCAGTACAGCGATGCCAACCTGGATTTCGCCCGCCCGGTGAACAACCAGAAGACCACCAACGACCGCGTCCAGCAGATCGCCACCGCGACCTTCGAGCAGCGCCTGAGCGAGCGTTTCAGCTACTTCGTCAAGGGCCATGTCAACGACTGGGACACGCGCTACACCAAGATCGACAGCCTCAAGGACGGCCGCCTGGTGAGCAAAAACCGTAACGACTACTGGGGCTTCACCGACTGGGGCCTGCAGGCCGAAGGCAAGGCCGAGCTGGACGGCGGCCATGTGCTGGTGTTCGGCACCGACAACCAGTGGTTCAAGGGCCAGGACGATGTGCTCAAGATCGACAATAACCAGGCCCAGGCCAATGCCCTGTACACCCAGTTGCGCCCGGTGTTCGCGGCGCTGCCCGACTGGCACCCGAGCCTGGGCATCCGCCACGAGAAGATGAGCGGCGGCGAGAGCGCCACCGTGGGCATGCTCACCTCCCTGTACGACCTCAATGCCCATTGGCAACTGCGCGGCCAGTACGGCAGCGCCTTCAAGCTGCCCAACGCCGAGCAGTTGTTCGTCAACGAGGACTACGAACAAGGCAACCGCAACCTCAAGCCGGAAAAGAGCCTGAATGCCGAGCTCGGCCTGGACTACAAGGGCAGCCTGCTGGCCGGCGAGTTCAACGCCAGCGTCACCGCCTTCCAGCGCAAGATCGACGACCTGATTGCCCTCGATGGCATCCACTGGGTCAATGGCCAGGGGCGGATCAAAGTGCGCGGCATGGAGGTCGACGGCCGCTGGCAGTTCAGCCCGCGATGGAACCTCTCGGCGGACCTGACCCGCAATCTGCTGGCGTCGCGCAACGGCGTGACCCTGAGCAACATTCCCGGCTTCTTCGCCCGCTCGCGACTGGGCTACGAGTCCGAGGATGGTCAGTGGGGCGTGGGGGGCGCGATCCGCTACATCGGCCAGATCGACAGCGCGAAGAAGGTCGACTACGGCCACTACTCGGTGGTGGACGCCGATGCCTATCGCTACCTCGACAGGGCCCAGCAACATCGCCTGAGCCTGCTGGTGGAGAACCTGTTCGACCGCGACTACACCACCAGCATGACCAGCAGCGCGCCGGCGGTGGACAACCTCGGCCGGCCCTTTACCAGCGAAGTGCGCTACACCTACCGCTTCTGAGGCCCAACGACATGCACAAGGACTATCAACGGGTGCTGTTCGTCGGCCCCGGCCTGCACGGCGGCACCCTGGGCGAAGCCTTTCGCCGCGAGCTCAAGGCGCTGCGCAACGAGGACGCCGGCACCCGGGTGATCGACACCCTGGACGGCTTCGACAGCCTCTGGGCCGCCCTGGAGGAACCCTTGCCCGAGGACGGCGCGGCGCTGCTGGTGGTGGACCTGGAGCCCAGCTCCGACAGCGCTTACCTGGACTGGCTGCGCGATGAACTGGGACGCCTGGCCCGGGCCCATCCCCAGGCGCCGCAGCTGTGGATCACCGCCCAGGCCCTGGGCCGTCGCGGGCTGGATGCAGCGCTGGCCTGCGCCAGCATCGCCCAGCACGAGCGGCACCTGCCCTGCGATCAGGTCAACGCCGTGGCCAGCGACCCGGACTGGTCGCGGGTGCCACCCCATGCCCGGCAGGTGTTCCTGTGCACCGGCCCGCGCTGCGTGCGCCGCGGTGCCCTGGCGCTGTGGAAGACCCTGCGCCGTGAACTGCTGCGCCTTGAGCACATGGAAACCCCAGGCGGCGTGCTGCTGACCCGCACCGCCTGCCAGTTCCCCTGCAACCTGGGGCCGGTACTGACCGTGCACCCCGATGGCTGCTGGTACCGGGTCAGCGACGACAGCCAGGTCGTGCGTCTGGTGCAGGGGCATCTGCTGGCAGGTGAGCCGGTGCAGGATCTGCTGATCCCTTCGCCGTATGCGGGGGTGGCGGATGCCTAGGAAGATCCTCGGCCTCCTGCTATGGCTGGCGACCGGGCCGGCCCTGGCGGCCAGCTATGACAACTGCGCCAAGACCTGGACCGTCGAGGACCCTCCCCGGCGCATCGTGGCCCTCAACCAGCACAGCGCCGACCTGCTGCTGGCCCTGGGCGCCGGGCCATCGATGATCGGCGTCGCCTACCTGGATGACGACAGTCAGGCCCAGGCCCAGGGGCAGTACCACGGCGTGCCGGTGATCGCCCGGCAATACCCGTCGGCGGAGGTGCTCTACAGCCTGAAGCCCGACTTGGTGGTGGGTGGCTTCGCTTCGGCGTTTCCCGACAACTTCAGCTCCCGGGAGCGCCTGGGGCGCATCGGCATCGCCAGCTACCTGCTGGAGTCGGCCTGCGCCGGGCATGATGAGGACTACTTCGGGCATATCCGTCGCGACCTGCGGACCCTGGGCCGGCTGTTGCAGCAGCCAGCCCGGGCCGAGCAACTGATCGCGGCCATGGAGGCTGACCTTGCCGCGGCAGCAGCCTTGTACCGGGGCCGCGACACGCCCGCGGTGTTCTACCTGGACAGCGAGGTCAACGGCCTTGCCAGCCAGGGCCAGCGCGGTTTTGTCGGGGTACTGCTGCAAGCCGCCGGCGCCCGCAACAGCTTCGCCGCCATCGACCGCCCGCGCCTGACGGTCGACAGCGAAACCCTGCTGAGCAACGACCCGGACGTGCTGCTCCTGGCAGACGCCCTGTGGTCACCGGCCACGCGCAAACGCCAGTTGCTGCAGCGTGACCCGGTGCTGTCGCGGTTGCGGGCGGTGCGCGAGGAGCGGCTGATCGACATCCCCTTCGCCCAACTGGTGCCGGGCATCGCCAGCGGCCGCACCGCGCTGGAACTGGCGCGGCGCCTGCACCCTGCTCCCCCGTAGGCGAAGGCTTGCCGGCGAAGCGAGCACCGCCAACCGCCGCGACGCGCCACCCGACGCCTGCGCGGGCAAGCCCGCTCCTACAAGCCGGCTTGCCGGCGAACGGAACACCGCCAATCACACGGCGTACATGCCGACGCCTTCACGGGCAAGCCCGACAAGAGGCAGGTACTACAGAGGATTCAACACCCGGCGCGAAGGCCGCTCCGGTGGATGGCAGGTGACGTTGTTGCGACCAGCGGTCTTGGCGGCATACAGGGCCTGATCGGCATCGTTCAACCAATCCATGGCGTCCTCGTGCATGGGGTTGAACGCCGCCAGGCCAATGCTCAGGCTCACCTGCAACGCCGGATTCTGTTCGTAGCCCAGGGCCGCGAAGCGCCCGCGCAGCGCCTCCATCAGATCGGCGGCGTGCTCCAGCGGCACGTCCGGCAGGATCACGCAGAACTCATCACCGCCATAACGCCCGGCCTGATCGCTGGCCCGCAGGTTCTGCCGGAGGAGCTTGCTCAACTGGCGCAGCACCACATCCCCGGCCACATGGCCGTAGGTGTCGTTGATGGCCTTGAAGTGATCGATGTCGATCAGGGCGATGGCGCCACCATGGGCCTGGCGCTGGCAACGCTGGAACTCGATCTCCAACTGGTCCTTCCAGGCGCCGTGGTTGAGCAGCCCGGTCAGGCTGTCGGTGCGACTCAGGGCCAGCAGCTCGCGCTTGTGCCGGCCCAGGGTCGCCGCTTGCTGGTAACAGATGTAGCCCAGCGCCATCGGGTACAGAGTCAGCATCGGCAGGCAGGCATACAACTGCTGCGGCGTGGTCAGGGGAGTGAACGACAGCCCGAACACCCCCAGGCCGATGCCAATGCCCAGAACCTGGGCCCCACAGCCGGCAAGAAAAAAACGCACCCCGCCCAGGGCGATGTTGTTCATCGCCATCATCCCCAGGGTGGTGACCAGCGGCAGCGGATTGAACTGCATGGCCGCGACCCAGAACCCGCCGAGCAAGGAGTCCACCAACAGGTTGCGGTACTCGGCGCGAAACGGCACCTGGGACCATCGGGCCCACTGATAGGCCAGGTGCGGCCAGACAAAGGCGTTGAACAGCATCAAGCCCCAGACCCAGGGCGCCGGTTGCAGCGGCGACATGCCCGTGGCGACGCAGAAAAAGCCCAGGGCCAGGCCCAGGGTGCGCGAGGTGTAGAGCCTCCTGGCCAGTGACAGTCCCTTCCCTCTGGTGTACTGCGCAGGGGCCAAGTCGCCTCCGTCCAGCGATGGAAAAAGTGGATCGAGCGGCTAGCCATCAACCGGTGAACGTCTATCAGCATGAGCTCAACGCGCCATCAGTGTACACGCCCGGCCCGGGCCGGGCGGGCCCGCACGGCGGGAATCTGCGGCGGTCAACCTCCAGGCTTGCGCAAACCGGAGCAAGCCGCGCGCCATGCATTCATTTGCAGAATGAAGTTCAGAGGAAACTTCGTTTGTCAGCCCCGGCAGGCCCCAGCAGAATCAGGACGCCCCGCCCTTTTCATGCCTCGATCCACTGCCACGGGAACCTTGTCCATGAGCAACCAGCACTTCGTCAGTCCTGATCTGATCCGCCAGGGATTTTCCCGGGCCATGTCGGATATGTACCGTGAGGAGGTGCCCCTCTACGGCGCCCTGATGGCGCTGGTGGCCCAGGTCAATGCCCAGGTCCTGGAACAGCAGCCGGCCATTGCCCGGCACTTGCAGCACAGCGGCGAACTGCAGCGCCTGGACCTGGAGCGCCACGGCGCCATCCGTGTCGGCAGCGCCGCCGAGCTGGCGACCCTGGCCCGGCTGTTCGCGGTCATGGGCATGCAGCCGGTGGGCTACTACGACCTGACCCCGGCCGGGGTGCCGGTGCACTCCACGGCCTTTCGCGCGGTGCACGAAGAGGCCCTGCACGTCAGCCCGTTCCGGGTCTTCACCTCGTTGCTGCGCCTGGAACTGATCGACAACCCCGAACTGCGGCGCTTTGCCGAACAGGTGCTGGCCCAACGCTCGATCTTCACCCCCAAGGTGCTGGAACTGATCGAACAGGCCCACGCCCAAGGCGGCCTGGATGAGCACGATGCCCAACGCTTCATTCAGGAAGCCCTGGAGACCTTCCGCTGGCACCACCACGCCACGGTGACCGCCGCCCAGTACGCCAGTCTCAGTGCCCAGCACCGGCTGATCGCCGACGTGGTGGCGTTCAAGGGCCCGCACATCAACCACCTGACCCCACGCACCCTGGACATCGATGAAGTGCAACGGCTGATGCCCGAGCACGGCATCACCCCCAAGGCGGTGATCGAGGGCCCGCCACGCCGGGCGTGCCCGATCCTGCTGCGCCAGACCAGCTTCAAGGCCCTGGAGGAACGGGTGGCCTTCACCGATCAGGACCTGCCCCAGGGCAGCCACAGCGCCCGCTTCGGCGAGATCGAGCAACGCGGCGCGGCACTGACACCCAAGGGCCGGGCCCTCTACGACCGCCTGCTGAATGCAGCCCGCGACGCCCTGGGCGACTTCCCCAGCGAGAGCAATGCCCAGCGCTACAACCAACTGATGCAGGCGCATTTCGACGAGTTCCCCGACAACCACGACGCCATGCGTGAACAGGGCCTGGCCTATTTCCGCTACTTCGTCAGCGACGCCGGGCTGGCGGCACGCCACCAGCCCCAGCGGCCCACCACCTTGTCAGCGTTGCTGGCCGCCGGGCACCTGCGGGCCGAACCACTGGTGTATGAGGACTTCCTGCCGGTGAGCGCCGCCGGGATCTTCCAGTCCAACCTGGGGGACGACAGCCAGAGCCACTACGCCGCACACTCCAACCGCCAGGCCTTCGAAACGGCCCTGGGCCGCGCCACCCTGGATGAGTTGCAGCTCTACGCCCAGACCCAGCAGCGCTCCCTGGAGCAATGCGCCGCCAGCCTGGGCCTGCCAGCGCTCTAAGCCCTGTCCGGCATCGGCCTTGCGGGTCGGTGCCGGATTCCCCCCTCGTCGTTTTGCCCCATGGTCATGGCCTGGCCGGAACGCTATTCTGCCGGCACTTGCGCCCGAGCCCGCGGCGCGCCACCACCAAGGATGGACACGGCGACATGAGATTCGCGACCGGCCTGTTTTTATGCTGCGCCCTCGGCGCCACGCTGAGCACCCACGCAGCAGAAACCGTCAACGACATCACCCAGCTCAACCCCATCGTGGTGGACCAGGTGGCCCGGCCCACCACCCTGGAACAGATCGTCAAACGGGTGGCCGAACACCCCGGCCCCATCGCCATCGGCGGCGGGCGCTACAGCATGGGCGGCCAGACTGCCACCGAGCATGCCTTGCAGATCGATATGCGCGGCTTCGACCGGGTGCTCGGTTTCTCCCGCGAGCACAAGGAAATCACCGTGCAGCCCGGCATCACCTGGCGCGCCCTGCAGAGTTTCATCGACCCCTACGATCTGTCCGTGAGCATCATGCAGAGCTACGCCAACTTCACCGTCGGCGGCGCCCTGAGCGTCAACGCCCATGGCCGCTATGTCGGCTATGGGCCGCTGGTGACCTCGGTCAAATCCATCAAGCTGGTGCTGGCCGACGGCCAGGTGGTCGAGGCCAGCCCACAAAGCAACGCCGACCTGTTCTACGGCGCCATCGGCGGCTACGGCGGCCTAGGGGTGATAGTCGAAGCCACCTTGCGCCTGAGCGACAACGTGCGCCTGCTGCGCAGCTTCGAAGAAATGCCCCTGGGCGACTACCGCTCCTACTTCCTCGACCGGATCGAACACAACCCCAAGGTCATCCTGCATAACGCCGTGCTCTACCCCGACCAGTACCAGACCCTGCGCGCAGTGTCCTACAGCCAGACCGACCTGCCGCTAACGGTCAAGGAACGCCTCACGCCCCTGGACCAAAACTACTGGAAAGAACAGAAAGCCCTGAAAGTGGTGAGCCAATGGCCCGGGGGCAAGGCCCTGCGCCAGGAGGTGATCGACCCCCTGGTGCTGAAGAAACCCCAAGTCTCCTGGCGCAACCACGAGGCCAGCCTCGACGTGCGCGAACTGGAGCCCGACTCCCGGAGTAAGCGCACCTACGTGTTGCAGGAATACTTCGTGCCCACCGACCAGCTGGAGAGTTTCGTCCAGGAGATGGGCGCGACCCTGCGGGCGCACAGGGTCAACGTGATCAACCTGTCCATCCGCCACGCCAAGGCCGACCCCGGCACCTTGCTGGCCTGGGCCAAGACTGACGTGTTCGCCCTGGTGCTGTATTACCAGCAGAGCACGGCAGAGGCGGAACGGGCCGCGGTGCGCGAGTGGACCCGGGCCCTGGTGGACAGCGCGATCAAGCGCGGCGGCAGCTACTACCTGCCGTATCAGATCCACGCCACACCGCAGCAGTTTCGGGCGGCCTATCCGCGGGCCGGGGAATTTCTCGCACTCAAGGCGCGGGTCGATCCACACAACAAGTTTCGCAACAAGCTGTGGGACGCCTACGGCAGCGACAACCGGGGCAAATAGGTCGCGCCCCGGGGCTCAACGGGCCCCGGACTTGTCACCGGCCAGCACCTTGCGTTGCTGAAGGAAAATCACCCCGTCACCGTCAAAGGCGATCACGTCGGCGGCGCTGAACGTAGCACCGTCGCCGTGCTCATGCCGCAGCCAGCCCTCGGACCACAGGTCGCCGCTTTCATAACGGACCTGGACGAAGTAGTAAGGCGCTTCGCTGCGGGTGACTTCAACGTAGTGCCCACCATCGACGCCGCCCTGCCACTGGGCCCGGGGATGTTCCGGCAATGTGTGCACGGCTTCTTTGAAAAGGCTCGTCCAGGCAATCCCGAGGGCAACCAGTATCAGCGTCAGTGCGCCGATCGACATGAGAAAACGCTTCAACCAGATCAATCCAGGATCTCCACTACCATCCACCTCCGCGAGCGGTCCCGCGGAGCAGTCGGCCATTTTGTTGAAGGCCCCGCGACTGCGCAATGAAAAACCGCAGGCACTTGCCAGACGCCGGCAGAGCCTTCAGCCTTGCCCGGCGCGGCAACCGTGCAAGCGGCTTGGCGCCACTTCAACTCTATCGAGACACCCTGGCATGCGTATCACCCTGACGGACATCCGCCTCACTGCGGCGCAAGACCTCTGCGTCGGCTTCTGCTGTGCCTTCGGCGAGGGCCGCGGCCAATGGCTGGGCCCCTCGCCGAGGGTCGGGCACGACTACGAAGTGGAACTGAGCCTGGAGGACGAGTTCAGCTGGAATGACAACCTGGAGCCCTGTGCCCAGGGCCCGTTCCGCCTGCATTGGGACCAGGGTGCCTTGCAGGTCAGCGGGCGCCTGGTTCAGGTCGATGAGGATGGCGTCGCAGCCCTGGCAGTAGGCCCCTCGATCATCCTCCTGTCCCTGCGGGGTGGCCCCGAACGCCTGCCGCAGTGGGTCAGCCTGCGCGCCCGCCAGATCAGCCTGCAGCCCATCGCGCTTTGAGCGCCCACGACGAACCACAGTGCAGCGCAGGAAACCCGCAGGGGGGTGTTTGAAGGGGGGCTGAGCGCCTTTCAAGGGCTCGAACGTCGCCGGACGCGACAGTTACACAACCTGGCGTTCGCAGGACATTACTCCGGGAGGGTGTTCGCCCAGTGCTCTGGCCTTGGCAATCCATGCACCGGTAAAGAGCCCTTGCACCGGGCGAACGATTGGCATTCTAGTGCAACTGAAGGGGAAAATCCGTGGGTGGATTCTGAATAAAACTGAACACCAGGGTGATCCGTCGCCCTCGCCGCCGGCTCGCCCCTCGGTTCAGCCCCATCGACCCTGGCCCGCGGGGCTGTCCTGCAGCCCCCCTCAATACCCGGTCATCTCCAGATAACCGCTGCCGGTGTGGCTGCCCTCCAGGGTGATCGGCCCCTCCCAATAGGGAATGCTCAGTTTCATCCACGACTGGGGATTCAAGGCCCGGGTGCTGATGTCCAGCTTCTTATCGGGAATCTTCAGGTGCCAGGCGATCGGCAGACGCCGCCCCTCGACCTGGGCCTCCTCCAGGGGCGTCATCTGGATCTGCTCGCGCCCCAGGCTCTGGGTGCTGCCATCGAGATTGATCCAGGTGCCAGTGATGTAAGGCGCGCGATGGTTCTCCCGCACCCGGAACAGCATCAACCGCTCACCGCTGTCCAGGTGCAGGGAGAACCAGTCCCAACCGGTCTGATCGGCGGCCAGGGGCTGGCTGCTCCACTCCCGATCGAGCCAGGCCGGGCCGCTGACCTCATAGCGTTGGCCGTCGATCTGCAACTGCCCCGACGCCTGGAAGAACGGCTGGCTGTAGTAATAGGACGCCTGACCCTGGTCCGACTTGCGGCTATAACCGCCCACGCCCTGCAGCACCAGCGGCTGGCTGCTGGACAGTTGCAACTGATAGGCGAACCCCGGCCCGCTGGCCTGCACCTGCATCCGGGCCAGGGGATTGTCCCCGCTGGACAGGCTGGTGAAGCGCCAGTCATCGATCCAGACCTGGAACGGCTGCGCCGTGGCCCCGGCCTGCCCCACCCCGCCCCGGGCATAACGTTCGGCAGCATGGTGACGGCTGGCCGAAGTGACCGCCGCGTGCCCCAGCCAGACCAGCGGTGCGCCCCAGCCGGGCTGCTCGGGCGCGGCCCGCAACGCACTGCGAAACAGCGTCCATTGCACACCGAATTGCCGACCTTGAGCGTCCTTCAGGTTGGCCGTCAGGTACCACCACTCGATGCGAAAACCGTCGTGTGGGCCATGATCGGCAGGAAAGCTGAAGGTGCGCCCCGGCACCACCGGGGCAAAGGCCGAGGCCTCGTTGCCCAGCCCGGCAAAACCCTGGGGCGCCGTGGCGTCCTGGTCGCAGCCGGCCAGGAGCAGAAACAGCAGCGACAGCCACCGGCAATCAATCTTCATGGGCAAAGGTCCTCAGCAAATCCGCCGGTTGTGCACGGTACAGTTTCAACAGCGGCCAGGCCGAGGCCGCCAGGGTGGCCAGCATGGCCAAGCCCAGCAGTTGCAGGATCTGCCCTGGAAACACCCGCAACGGCAGGCTCCAGCCAAAGGCCTGGACATTGATCACGCTGTTCAGGCACCCGGCCAGGACAATCCCCAGGGGCAACGCCAGTATCAGGGTGAGCACCGCCAGCAGCCAGGTCTGCCCGAGGTTCAGCAGCATCAACTGGCGTCGGCCCACCCCCAGGGCCCAGAGCGGCGCCAACTGGCCCAGGCGGCTCTGGCTCTGGGTCAGCAGGCTGATGAACAGTGCCACCCCGGACACCCCCAGGGTCAGGCTATTGAGGGCGGCGGTGGCGGCGAAGGTGCGCTCGAAGACCTGCAGCGACCACCCCTTGAGCCGGGCCTGATCGATGATCCGGCTGTCATCCAGCTGAAACTGCTGTTGCAAGGCGCCGATCAGCGGCGCAACCGCCTCCGGCGCAAGCCGCAGGTTGAAACGGTTCGGCGCCAACTGCGGCCAATGCGCCAGCAGGTGCTGCACATTCACCAGCAAGTGCCCCTTGGGATTGCCGTAGTCGGCATAGATCCCCACCACCTGGGGCGCCCAGTGCCCTGCCGGCACCGGCAGTTCCAGGCGATCCCCCAACCGCACCTTGAGCCGACGGGCCAACTGTTCGCTGAGCATCACGCTGTCGTGCGCCGCCAACTGTGCCCAGGGATCGGCCCCCTGGGCCTCCAGCAACGGCCAATGCTGGCGATAGCTGGGATGGTCGATCACCCCGTACAGGTCCGCCGGCCAGCCCTGAACCTGCAACGCCACCTGCCAGCTGGGCAGCACCGCCGCCACCTGGGGCTGGCGCGGCAGCCAGTCCAGCAGTTGCCCGGCCTGTTCGGGGCTTTGCGGGTTGAGGTAGAGCTCGGCGCTCAGGCGCTGCTCCAGCCAGTCGTTGAAGGTCTGGCGAAAACCGGCGGTCATGCTGCCGGCGCCAATGTTCGCCGCCAGGGCCAGCAGCAGGGCCATCAAGGCCAGGCTCAGGGCCGGCAACTGCTGCCGACTATCGGCGAGAAACCATTGCCCCAGCACCCCGCGACTGCGCCCCAGCAAGCGGCCCAGCACGGCATTGAGCAGCACCGGCAAGCCCAGGGCCGCCGCCAGTAGCAAAGCCGCCAGCAGCACGAAACCGCTGGCCAGGCTGTCGCCCCAGCGCCACGCCGCCAGGGCCACCAAAAGCGCCAGGCAAGCCATCCAGCCCTGGCGCCGCAACCAGTGGGCATGGGCCTGATGCCAGGCCTGGGGATTGGCCAGGGCCAGCAACGGCAGGCGCGCCGCCCGCAACAGACTGGCGCCACCGGCCAGCAAGGCCCCCAGCAGACTGAGGCCGATGCCGCTCAACCACCACCAGGGACTCAGGCTCAACTGCCCGGCCACTTGCGCGCCGTACAAGCCCCGCAGGCTGGCGGCCACGTCCGGCAGCAACACCCCGGCCAGCAGGTAGCCGCTGACCACGCCAGCCACACCGCCCAACAGCGCCAGCCCTCCCAGCTCGACGATCAGGCAGGCAATCAGCAGCCGCGCGCTGACCCCACAGGCTCGCAGGGTACGCAGCAAGCCGCGCCGCTGCTCCAGGGCCAGGCCAATGGCGGCGTGCACGATAAACAGCCCCACCACAAAGGACAGGAACCCCAAGGCATCCAGGTTCAGGTGAAAGCTCTCGGTCAGGCGCGCCAGATCGCCCTCTGCTTCCCCCTGGCGCAGCACCAGTTGCCCCGCCAGTTGCGCCGGCAGTGGCGCTGCCTGGGCGGCAAAGTCCTTGGGCAGCAACAAGCGGCTCAACTGTCCGGGCTGGCCGAGCACCTGCTGGGCAAAACCGATGTCCATCAACAGCAGCCCCGGGGCCATGTCCGCCTGCACCCGCAGCGGCGGCAAGCGCTGGCCATTGACTGCCTGGGGTTGCTCGCCCTCTTGCAAGCCCAGGCTGGCCAGGGTCTGCGGCGCCACCCAGGTGGTGCCCGGCGCACTGAAGAACTCGACCATCTGTTGCAGCGCCAGGGCCTGCCCGGCCACCGCGGAACCGGCGGGCAGCGATAACGGCTCGATGCCCATCACTTGCAGGGGCTGGTCGGGGTGATCCTTGAGCTGCACCCGCCCCTGGAGCACCGGCGACACCGGCCAGCCGGCACGGCGCAGCTCGACGAACCCCTGCTGGGAAAAACTCGCACCACTGGCGCTGCCCAGGCTGGCCTGGGGCTCGCCGCCGATCAACTGGCTGGCCCGGGCATAACTGTCCCGAGCCTGACTGTTGAGGGCCAGGACCCCAGTCAACAAGCTGGTGGCCAGCCAGAGTCCGGTGAGCACACTGAAAAACTGCACCGGATGCCGGCGCCAGTGGCTCAGCAGCGCCTGCATCGCTGTGACAAAGACCCCCATCTCAAGCCCCGACCGGGTCGGCCAGACGACCGCGTTGCAGCACCACCGTCTGTTGCAGGCGGCTGGCCACCCGCTGGCTATGGGTGACCATCAACAAGCTGGTGGGGCTGTCCGCCAGTAGCTCCAGCAACAGCTGCAACACCTCGTCGCTGGTGGCCTCGTCGAGGCTGCCGGTGGGCTCGTCCGCCAGCAACAATCCGGGTTTCGCAGCCAGGGCCCGGCCCAGGGCGACCCGTTGCTGCTGGCCGCCGGAGAGCTGCTCCGGGTAACGCCGCAGCAAATCCCCCAGGCCCAGGCGCTCCACCAGTTGCGCCTGCCACAGCGGATCGAAGCGCCCGGCCAGGCGCGCCTGAAAGCCCAGGTTGTCCTCGACCCGCAGGCTGCTGATCAGGTTGAACTGCTGGAACACCAGGCCCACTTCAGTGCGCCGCCAGTTGGCCAGCTGGTGTTCGTTCATCTGCTCCAGGCCGTACTCGCCAATGCGGATGCTGCCGCGATCGACCTTGTCCAGCCCCGCCACCAGATGCAGCAGGGTGCTCTTGCCGCTGCCCGACTCGCCCATCAGCGCCAGGCTGCTGCCCTGCCCCAGGTGCAGATCCACACCCTGCAGCACCGCCAGCGGGCCCTGGGGCGTGGGGTAGCTCTTGAACACTCCTTGTACTTGCAGCATGGGCTGATTCGTCCGACCTGAGAGGGGAACCAAGAATAACCCGTGCGCCCCAGGACCTGCGCAAAGCTTCACCGCTCTCCAGGCCGTCAGGCGCTCTGCGACCGCTGGGCGAGCACTGGCCCCTATCGTCCAGCCGCCACGAAATATAGTATTGCGCCCCTTTTGTTCATTGCAGGAAGCACCCATGACCTACACCAGGGCCCAATTGCAGTACCGGCTGTACATCGCCGCAGGCGCACTGTTGTTTACCGGTGCCTTGATCTCGACCTTTTTCTCGACCCTGAAAATGCTCTATTGGCGCCTGGACAGCTACACCGCCATGGCCTCGACCATCAATCGCCCGATCAAGTACTTCGTGTACCAGGTCAACGCCAATACCCAGCCGCTGAACTGGTTCTGGGACAACAGCCCGACGCCCAGCTTCATCGACCTGAGCTACTCCTCCCACTGGAAATTCCTGGTGATCTACCTGTTGATCTTCGTCGGTGCGGCGCTGTTCGCCACGGGCCGGGGGATGATGCGCAAGGTCGAAGAGGTCGAGCCGCTGATCGAAGCCCAGCTCAAGGCCCCGGCCGAGGAAGGCGTGCCCGCCAAGACCCTGCAGGAGCTGGAGGACTCGACCCTGGTGGGCAAAGCGCCGTCGTTCTTCAGCCAGACCCGCCTGCTGGTGGCCTGGCCCCTGGGCGCTGCGGCGGTCTACCTGGGCCTACTGTGGATGCTGGGCATCATCTGAGCCCGGCGCCGACGGTTCGAGCAGCGCGTCTGCCACCGGGTACTTGACCACCACCCGGTTGCGATACAGGCACTCCTGACGCAGCAGCTCGGCGTCCTGGCCCTTGCTGCGGATGTCGCGCCAGATCTGGTTCTCCCGGTACACCCGGGCGCCCTCGCGCACAAAGCGGTGGGCCCGCTGATAAACGTGATAGCGATGCTCGCGCGGCTGCTCGCAAAGCAGCTCGCCCTCCAGCTGTTGCGCGCCGACCTGCAGCTTGAGCTGCAAGGTCTGCGGCCCGGGGTTGTACAGCACCAGATCGATGTAGTTGTAAAAGATCGCCGCCCCGGAACCGAAGGGCAGCACCCGCCCCTCGTCGGGAAACGGGTCGAAACTGTGGTTGGCCCGTTCCACCACCTCCAGCGGCGAGTGCATCGCCATCCAGTGAATCAGGTTGCTCAGCTGGCAGATGCCACCGCCGATGCCGCGGCGGGCCTCGCCGAACGACAGCTCCATGCCCTCGACAAAACCGCGTTCTCGACTGGGCCGGCCCACCAGTTTGCAGAAAGAAAAATACTCCCCAGGGGCGATGCGCACGCCATCGATGCAGGCCACCGCCAGTTTGAGGTTGATCACCTTGTTGTGCTGCAGCGCCAGGTCGCAGTCGCCCAGGGTGCGGATCAGTTTCGAGGTGTGCTTGATCAGGCGATGGGGCAAGCGCGGGCTGCCGGGCTCGGGCCGGGCGTAACGGCGCCCGGAAAAGCGCCAGGCCAGATGACGCATCAGGCGCTTCTGGCGTACTCGCAGCCAGTACAGCAGCGGGTGATACGAGGACAAGGGTTTCATCGATGGTTAAACGGCGGCCCGGCGCGACGACGCAGGAGCCGGCTTCGTCCTTGAAAAAAAGAGCGGCATCTTAGCGGCAAGCCTGCGCCCATGCCAGAAGCCCTGCACCCGAGCGCCCCGTACTGGAATGCCCCGTGGAACAGGCCCAGCCCTAGCCCAGCAACTGGCTGAGCACGGCCCGCAGCTTGCCCGGTTTCACCGGCTTGTTGAGCAGCGGCGCTCCCAGTTGCTGCAAGGCCCGGCGGCACTGGTCGCTGCGGTCGGCGGTGATGATCACCGCCGGCAGCGGCTGCTGGAAATGCTCGCGCAACTGCTGCACTACCTGGCAGCCGGTGACCCCGTGATCCAGGTGAAAATCCGCCAGGATCAGTTCCGGCGCCCGGCCCTGAAGCACCGCCAGGGCGGCCGCCTGATCGGTGGCGGTGAGCACTTCACACCCCCACTGCCCGAGCAGCGCGGCCATGCTCTCAAGAATGCTCAACTCGTTGTCCAGCACCAGCAGGCGCCGCCCCGGCAGCGGATTGCCGGTGCCCGGCTGCGGTGCCTGCAAGCTGATGGGCAACGGCACCCGGGCCGCCAGGGGCACCTGGATGCTGAACCGCGAGCCGCGTCCCGGCCGCGACTCCACCTGCACCCGGTAGCCGAGGATCTTGGCGATGCGCTCGACAATCGCCAGCCCCAGGCCCACGCCTTTGCGGTCGGCGGCGCGGCCCACGTCCAGCTGATTGAATTCGAGGAAGATCGACTCCAGGCGGTCAGCGGCAATGCCGCGCCCGGTGTCCCACACCTCCAGCCGCAACTGATCGCCGCGGCGCCGCGCCGCCAGCAAAATGCTGCCGCGCTCGGTGTAGCGGCAGGCATTGCTGAGAAAGTTGCGCAAAATGCGGGTCATCAGCCGCAGGTCGGTGAACAGGGCAAAGTCGCCGAAGCGCACCCGCAGCTCCAGACCGGCCGCCTCGGCCACCGACTGGAACTCCGACACCAGCGGCGCGAGCATTTCATCCAGGCGATACACCGCCAGGTCCGGCTTGACCGCCGCCTGGTCGAGCTTGGAGATGTCCAGCAGATCGGTGAGCAAATCCTCGGCGCCTTCCAGGGCCTGGTGGGTGCGTTCCACCAACAGTTGCTCGGCGGCCGGCAGGCGCCGCTCGCGCAAGGTGGAGATCAACAGCCGCGCGGCATTCAGCGGTTGCAGCAGGTCGTGGCTGGCGG
Source organism: Pseudomonas sp. RC4D1 (assembly GCF_018390395.1). Classification (NCBI taxonomy): domain Bacteria; kingdom Pseudomonadati; phylum Pseudomonadota; class Gammaproteobacteria; order Pseudomonadales; family Pseudomonadaceae; genus Pseudomonas; species Pseudomonas sp. RC4D1. The sequence continues at coordinate 134,595 of NZ_JAHBAW010000003.1, read as the reverse complement.
CGGCCAGGTACTTGTCCTTACTGCGGTTGGCCGCCTCGGCAGCGTCCCGGGCATCCCGCAGATCACACTCGATGCGTTCGCGCCGGGCGATCTGCTGCTGCAGGTTGCGGTTGGCTTCCAGCAGTTCATCGGTGCGCGCGGCGACCCGCTGCTCCAACTGGTCGTTGAGCTGTTCCAGATGCTGCTGGGCCAGCTTGCGTTCGGTGATGTCAGCGACAAACCCTTCCACCAGCCCGTCCTGGTCGGGCTTGAGCAGCAGGTTCATCAGCACATCGATGCTGCTGCCGTCCTTGCGCCGCAGCTGGGTTTCATAGCCCAGCAGGCTGCGCTGGCTCTGCAACTGCTCGCCGATGGCCGCCAGTTCCGCGGCGCCGCCGACGAACAGATTGCCGGCCAGATCGGCCAGGGAGAACAGCACTTCCTGGGGGTCCTGATACCCCAGCATGCGCGCCAGGGCCGGGTTGGCCGCGCGCATGCCGGCCTGCAGGCTGGCCTGGAAGATGCCGTGCACCGCGTGCTCGAACAGCCACTTGTAGCGGTTGCGCTCGGTTTCCAGGTCTTCCAGGCGCGCCGCCAGTTCCGGGTAGTGGCTCTTGCGCGCCGAGTGGTTACCCAGCCCCAAGAGCCCGGCCAGGGCCCGTTGCTGTTCGTCAGAGGGCCTCGCCATACACCACCTCGACGTCACGCTGGCTGGATTCGCGCGGGTTGGTGAGGATGCACGGATCGTCCATCGCATGCTGGGACAGGAACGGAATATCGCTGCTGCTGACCCCATGCAGGCCCAGGGTTTCGTGGAAGCCGATGGCGCGCTTGAGGGCGATCAGGTGCTCCACCAGCCGCCCGCAGATCTGCCGCTGGTTGAGCCCGCGACAGTCGATGCCGAAGGTCTCGGCAATCACCTTGAAGCGCTCCGGTGCCGAGCTGTAGTTGAAGGCCACCACATGCTCCACCAGCACCGCGTTGCACAACCCGTGGGGCAGGTCGAGAAAGCCCCCCAGGCTGTGGGACATGGCATGCACCGCACCGAGAATCGCGTTGGAGAACGCCAGCCCGGCCTGCATGCTGCCGAGCATGATCTGCTCGCGCAGGGCGATGTCCGCCGGGTTGGCGATCATCTGCACCAGGTTGCCGTTGATCAGGCGCATGGCTTCCAGGGCATGGGGATCGGTGAGCGGGCCGTGGCCGGTGGAAACAAAGGCCTCGATGGCATGCACCAGGGCGTCGATTCCGGTGCAGGCGGAGAGGAACGGGTCCATGCCCAGGGTGGTTTCCGGGTCGATCAGCGACACATCCGGGACCACCGCCTTGCTGACGATGGAGAACTTCATCCGCTCCTGCTGGTTGGAGATGATGACGAACTGCGAGACGTCCGCCGAGGTGCCGGCGGTGGTGGGAATCATGATCAAGGGCGGGCTCGGCACGCGGATCATGTCCACCCCCTCGAACTCGAGGATGCTGCGCCCGTGGGCCACCACAATGCCGATGCCCTTGCCGCAATCCATCGGGCTGCCACCGCCGACGGCAACGATCACATCGCAGGCGTTTTCGCGGTAGACCTCGGCGCCCTGCATCACCTCCTCCACCCGCGGGTTGGGCGACACCTGGCTGTACAGGCAATAGTCGACGCCCTGGGCCTGGAGACTGGCCTCGACGTCGGCGACCCAACCGGCGGCGATCACCCCGGGGTCGCTGACCACCAGGACCTTGCGCGCGCCGAAGGTCTTCGCATAGTTGCCGACGTTATGCCGGCAACCGGCGCCAAAGATGATTTCCGGAGACACGAACTTGCGCAGGAGACTGAGATTCTGGCTCATGGGGGAAGCCTGTTTTCTTATTGTTCTGGAAGGAGAACGCCAGCCTAAAGCATCCGTTGCTGAAAGCAATCCGACCATCGGCGGACTTCGCAGCCTCGGCAGCGGCTACAGGCCATGTAGCCGCTGCCGCAGGCTGCGAACGGCACGAGGGGCAGCAGCGCTCTTGAGGCCGCTGCGGGTTTGGCGGGAGATGGTCAAGCAAGGCCCTGCGGGCCTTTTCGCAGCTTCGCCGTGGCTCAGCAGCGGCTACAGGGCCAGTGCCGATCCGAGGTTGGTGTAGCCGCTGCCGCAGGCTGCGAACGGCACGAAGGGCCGCAGCGCTCTTGAGGCCGCTGCGGGTTTGGCGGGTGATCGTCAAGCAAGGCCCTGCGGGCCTTTTCGCTGCTTCGCCGTGGCTCAGCAGCGGCTACAGGGCCAGTGCCGATCCGAGGTTGGTGTAGCCGCTGCCGCAGGCTGCGAACGGCACGAAGGGCCGCGGCGTTCTTGAGGCCGCTGGGGGTTTGGCGGGTGATCGTCAAGCAAGGCCCTGCGGGCCTTTGCGCAGCCTCGCAGGCTCGGCAGCGGCTACAGGGACCTGGGGGCGTCAGAGATGGATGTCCATGCCGTCATGCGCCACTTCGATGCCGCGGCGGGTCAGTTCGGCGCGCTCGGCGGAGTCTTCGTCGAGGATCGGGTTGGTGTTGTTGATGTGGATCAGCACCTTGCGCGCCCGGGGAAAGCGCTCCAGCACATCAAGCATGCCGCCGGGGCCACTTTGCGCCAGGTGGCCCATTTCGCTGCCCAGTTTGTCGCCGACGCCACAGACGCGCATTTCGTCGTCGCGCCACAAGGTGCCGTCCACCAGCAGGCAGTCGGCGCGGTCCATCCATTCCAGCAGGGCCTCATCCACCTGCCCCAGGCCCGGGGCGTAGAACAGGCTGGCGCCGCTGCGCCGATCCGCGATGAACAGGCCGATATTGTCCCCCGGGTGCGGGTTGCCGCGATGGGGCGAATACGGCGGCGCGCTGCTGCGCAGGACAATGGCCCGCAAGGCGATGTCTGGGCAGGCCGGTAGGCTGAATTCGCGGCCATCGAGGTGGATGGGCTGCCACTGCAAGCCGCCGTTCCAGTGGCTGAGCATGTTGAACAAGGGGAAGCCGCTGCACAGGTCCTGATGGACCATCTCGGTGCACCAGACCTGATGCGGGCAGCCTTCGCGCAGGCTGAGCAGGCCGGTGCAGTGGTCGATCTGGCTGTCCAGCAGGATCACTCCGGCCAGGGCGGTGTCGCGTAGCTGTCGGGCCGGTTGCAGGCTCGGGAAGGATTCCAGCTGCTGGCGAATATCCGGCGAGGCGTTGCACAAGATCCACTCGCTGCCGTGGTCGCTCAGGGCGATGGACGATTGGGTACGGCGCTGGGCGCGCAGGCTGCCGTCGCGCACTCCGGCGCAGTTGCGGCAGTTGCAGTTCCACTGGGGAAAACCGCCACCCGCCGCGGAACCGAGAATGCGGATATGCATGGTGTGCTCCAAAGGGGCAGAAGACTCCGGCCGCCACCCGGGCCGGCCGGAGCGGGACGGCTCAGCGGTTGGCGAAGTACATGGTCACTTCAAAGCCAATACGCAGATCGGTGTACGCGGGTTTATGCCACATGGGGTCAATCCTCTTGTTGTGCCGGGGATTCCGGTAGAGGCATTAATGCACGAGGGGCGCGGCGCCCGAATGCTACTTTGGGACGAGCCGGCGGGGTGCGTTGGTAGGGGCTTGGCGCGTGTGTAGCCGCTGCCGCAGGCTGCGCACGGCTTGGGCGGCATGCCGACGCAGGAGACACAGGGGGCATGAGAACCAGGCGGTTGACGGGAAACCGTCAAGCAAGGCCCTGCGGGCCTTTGCGCAGCCTCGCACGCTCGGCAGCGGCTACAGCAGCTGGAGGTTTGGCGGGCGATCCCCAGGCAAAAAAACGGCGCGACGTCCACCCAAGACGTCGCGCCGTTGCCACACAAAGCGGGGCAGCACCCAACTACCCCGCTCTTTCTTGCCCTTAGAAGAAGCCCAGGGGGTTGATGTCGTAGCTCACCAGCAGGTTCTTGGTCTGCTGGTAGTGGTCGAGCATCATCTTGTGGGTCTCGCGGCCCACGCCGGATTTCTTGTAACCACCGAACGCGGCATGCGCCGGGTACAGGTGGTAGCAGTTGGTCCACACGCGGCCGGCCTTGATCGCCCGGCCCATGCGGTAGGCGCGGTTGATGTCGCGGGTCCACAGCCCGGCGCCCAGGCCGAACTCGCTGTCGTTGGCAATCGCCAGGGCTTCGGCTTCGTCCTTGAAGGTGGTCACGCCCACCACCGGGCCGAAGATCTCTTCCTGGAACACGCGCATCTTGTTGTGGCCCTTGAGCAGGGTCGGCTGGATGTAATAGCCGCTGGACAGGTCGCCTTCCAAGCGCTCGGCGGCGCCACCGGTGAGCAGCTCGGCGCCCTCCTCCTGAGCGATCTGCAGGTAGGAGAGGATCTTCTCGTACTGCTGTTGCGATGCCTGGGCGCCGACCATGGTCTCGGTGTCCAGCGGGTTGCCGCGCTTGATCTTGACGATCTTCTTCATCACCTCGGCCATGAACGGCTCGTAGATCGACTCCTGCACCAGGGCCCGGGATGGGCAGGTGCAGACTTCACCCTGGTTGAAGAACGCCAGCACCAGGCCCTCGGCGGCCTTTTCGATGAACTTGGGCTCGGCCTGCATGATGTCTTCGAAGAAGATGTTCGGCGACTTGCCGCCCAGTTCCACGGTGGACGGAATGATGTTCTCGGCGGCGCATTTCATGATGTGCGAGCCCACCGGGGTCGAGCCGGTGAAGGCGATCTTGGCGATGCGCTTGCTGGTGGCCAGGGCCTCGCCGGCTTCGCGGCCAAAGCCCTGGACGATGTTCAGCACCCCGGCCGGCAGCAGGTCGGCGATCAGCTCGGCGAAGATCATGATCGACAGCGGGGTCTGCTCGGCGGGCTTGAGCACCACGCAGTTGCCGGCGGCCAGGGCCGGGGCCAGCTTCCAGGCGGCCATCAGCAGCGGGAAGTTCCACGGGATGATCTGCCCGACCACGCCCAGGGGTTCGTGGAAATGGTAGGCGGTGGTCAGTTCGTTGATCTCCGCGGCGCCGCCTTCCTGGGCGCGGATGCAACCGGCGAAATAACGGAAATGGTCAGCGGCCAGGGGCACGTCGGCGTTGAGGGTTTCGCGCACCGCCTTGCCGTTGTCCCAGGTCTCGCTGACCGCGAGGATCTCCAGGTTCTGCTCGATGCGGTCGGCAATCTTCAACAGTACCCGCGAGCGGTCCTGGACCGAGGTCTTGCCCCAGGCCTCGGCGGCGGCATGGGCGGCGTCCAGGGCCAGGTCGATATCGGCGGCGCTGGAACGGGGGAATTCGGCGATCACCTCACCGTTGACCGGCGAGGTGTTGGTGAAGTACTGGCCAGCCACCGGCGGCACGAACTGGCCGCCGATGAAATTGCCGTAGCGTGGCTTGAAGGACACGACGGCGCCTGGGGTTCCGGGTTGTGCGTAGATCATGCTGAGCCTCTGCTGGTCGAGGCCTGTCCGACGACAGGCGATGAACCGATGGTAGAGAGCCCCGCCTGCCGGACGAATGCATCGTTGGCAGGGGGGGCTCTCGTCATTTGGTCGTAGGTTGATTGCCCTGTGCGGGAGCCGGCTTGCCGGCGAAAGCGCTCTTGCGGGCCTCTTCGCCAGCAAGCTGGCTCCTACGATTAGCGTTTGCTCACCAGGTCCTTGGGCAGCTTGAAGGTCCAGAGCATGCCGCCCTGGTTGAAGTCCTTGACCCGCTTGGCCACTTCGCCGCCCCACAGCGGCACCGCGCCGCCCCAGCCGGAGAGCACCGAAACGTACTGCTCGCCGTCCATTTCCCAGGTCACGGGCGAGCCCAGCACCCCGGAGCCGGTCTGGAATTCCCAGACTTTCTCGCCGGTCTTGGCGTTGAAGGCCTGGAGGAAGCCCTCAGGCGTGCCGGTGAACACCAGGTTGCCCTTGGTGGTCAGTACCCCGCCCCACAGCGGCGCGAAGTTCTTGTGACGCCAGACTTCCTTGCCGCTGATGGGGTCGATGGCCCGCAGCACGCCGATGTAGTCCTCGTTCAGCGGCTTGATGGTGAAGCCCGCGCCAAGGAACGCCGCGCCCTTCTTGTAGGCGATGCCTTCGTTCCAGATGTCCATGCCCCATTCGTTGGACGGCACGTAGAACAGCCCGGTGTCGCGGTTGTAGGCCATGGGCATCCAGTTCTTGGCGCCGAGGAAGGCCGGGGCGACGAACACCGAGCTGCCCTTGGCCTCGCTGCCCGGGGCGCCAGGACGGCTGGCCTCGTTGTAGATCGGCCGGCCGTTCTTATCCAGGCCGGTGGCCCAGGTGATCTTGTCGACAAAGGGGAAGCCGCGGATGAACTTGCCGTTGGTGCGATCGAGCACGTAGAAGAAGCCGTTGCGGTCGGCGGTGGCGGCAGCCTTGATCTCCTTGCCGCCCTCCTTGTAGTTGAAGGAGATCAGCTCGTTGACGCCGTCGAAGTCCCAACCGTCGTGAGGGGTGCTCTGGAAGTGCCACTTGATGGTGCCGTCGTCCGGGTTCAGGGCCAGACGCGACGAGGAATACAGGTTGTCGCCAGGGCGCAGGTGGGAGTTCCACGGCGCCGGGTTGCCGGTGCCGAACAGCAGCAGGTTGGTTTCCGGGTCGTAGTAGCCGCCGAGCCACGGCGCGGCGCCGCCGGTCTTCCACAGGTCGCCCGGCCAGGTCTTGCCCGCCTCGCCACCGGAAATGCCATTCTCGATGGCCTTGCCGTCCTTGTACACGTAACCCATGTGGCCTTCCACGGTGGGACGCATCCACAGCAACTCGCCGTTTTTCGGGTCGTAGGCCTGGATCTTGCCCACCACGCCGAACTCACCGCCGGCCACCCCGGTGATCAACTTGCCGTTGACCATCATCGGCGCGGCGCTGATGGAATAACCCTCTTTGTGGTCGGCGACCTTCTTGCTCCACACCACCTTGCCGGTGTCCTTGTTCAGGGCCACCAGCTTGGCGTCCAGGGTGCCGAAGAACACCAGATCGCCGTACAGCGCCACGCCGCGGTTGATCACGTCGCAGCACGGGCGGATGTCGTCCGGCAGGCGAGCGTCGTACTGCCAGAGCTTCTTGCCGGTGCGCGCATCCACCGCGAACACCCGGGAATAGGAACCGGTCATGTACATCACCCCGTCCTTGATCAACGGCTGGGCCTGCTGGCCGCGCTGCTTCTCGCCACCGAAAGAGAAGGCCCAGACCGGCCGCAGCTCCTTGACGTTATCGACGTTGAGCATATCCAGCGGGCTGTAGCGCTGGCCCTGGACACCCAGGCCGTTGGTGACGATCTGCTCAGGGTTTTTCGGGTCCTGGAGGATCTCTTCATCGGTGACGGCGGCCAGGGCCGCGCTGGACAGCAGCATGGCGCTGAGCACCAGGCTCACGGCGAAACAGGGACGACGTGGGGGTTGGGTCATGACGGCTACCTCGGCGGTTATTGTTGTTCCCGGGAAATTTTCCCGGTCTGCCGGGAATTCTTGGTCCCGGCCTGCTTGCCAACAATTGCCCGCAGTGCGGAGTTTTCTAGTTCCTTGGTACAGGAGGGGCAGTGGCAAGCTTCAAGCAGGCGCCATGCACCCGCACTGTAGGAGCAGGCTTGCCAGCGAAGAGGCCCTCGAAATCACCTTCCCCGGCAAGCCGGCGCCTACAGGCCGTCGATACGCTGCAGGCGCTGGCGTTCGTAACGCGGGTACAGGTGGCTGACGCTGCGGATCAGCTCGTAGCGGGTCAGGCTGATGCCGGCAAAACGCTCGGGAATCGGGCGGCGGATCATCTCCGCCATGTCATCGCCCCGGGCTGCGCCGTCGCGCATCAACCCATCGAGCCAACTCAGGTAATCGCGCATCTGGGCAAAAGGCGCCGCATCGCTGGCAACCGGCCCGTGCCCGGGAACGATCAGCTTCCACGGCAGCGCCTGCAAGGTGTTCAGGTCCTTGAGCCATGCCTCCAGCCCCGGGCTGTTGGGGGTGGTCAGCGCGCGCTCGTAGAACACCAGGTCACCGGCAAACAGCACCCCGGTGTTCTCGTCGAGAATCGCCAGATCAGCGCCGGTGTGCCCACTCAGGCTCAGCAGGCGCAAGCGATGCCCGCCCACCTCAAGAAGGCCGGGCTTCAGTTCCTGGGTCGGCAACACCACCTCGGTGCCGCGCATCCAGTCGCCAACCATGCGGTACATGTTCTCGGCCATGGCCTCGCCCTGCTGGCGCAGCAGGTCCGTGGTGCCGACCAGGGCGCCGATGGGCACATCGCCAAAGGCCTGATTGCCCAGCACATGGTCGGGGTGATGGTGAGTCAGCAGCAGCTGGATCACCGGCTTGTCGGTGGTAGCGGCAATGGCCCGGCGCAAGGCTTCGCCGTAGCGCTTGGACGGCCCGCTGTCGATCACCACCACCCCGCTGTCGGTGACGATGAACCCGGTGTTGACGATGTTGCCGCCATTGGCCTTGGCGAAATTGTCGGTGCTGCCTTCCAGCAGCCAGGTGCCCTCAGCGATCTGCCGGGGCTTGAGTTGATAGTCCAGGTCGGCTCGGGCCGGCAGGCCCAGGCACAGCAGCAACAGCAGAATCCAACGCATGGCGCGCCTCGGCTCGGGTGGGTCAAAGGATGCGGTCAGGGCAGTTTGGCCTCGAACTGGTTGCCGCTGTTGTCGCGCAACAGCAAGCGGGTCTGCCCCGGCCCCTGGATATCGAACCCCAGGTTGGGGTTTTCGCTGACCGCCGGGAACAGTTCGAGGCTGGCCAGGCGCTGGTCGTTCTGGTCGCGCAGTTCGGCGTGGTTGAGGAAGAACTCAGGAATGCCGCTGACCAGGCCGTTGTCCATCGGATGGGAGACTTGCAGGCGCAGGCGGCTGGCATCCCCACGGGGATAACGCCCGCCCAGCACCTCACCGATGTGCTCTTCCCAACCCGGCTGGGTGCGCACCACGCTGGGGGCAGTGCAACCGCCACCGGCGGCATCGATCAGGGTCGAGCCCACGTGCCACAGGCCATCGCGGGTCAGCACCGCAGCGCGCAGCGGCGTGGCCTGCTCGATGCGGATGCGGATCGACAGCCAGGGCAGCACCCGCTCCCCCGGCTCGAAATCGACGATGCGCGGCAAGGGGTTGAGCTCGGCCCAGGCGAGGATGCGCACCACCTCGCCGGTGAAGGCCCGGGCGTCGATCTCCAGCGGCACCTGCCGCGCATCCTCGGCAAAGGGCGGCGCCAGCAGCTTGACCCGGTCATCGAAGACGAACGCGGCATCGCCCAGCAATTGCTTGTGGTAGAAGGCCCACATCACCGAGGGCACCGGGTCGACGCCCGGGGCCTGCGGATCGGCGGCCAGCGCCGGGGTCGCCAAGGGTAGCCAGCACGCCAGCAGACAGGTCGCTCGCCAGTTCATCGCAGCTCCTATTGATACATCTGTGGGACCTCGTAACGCAGGCCATAACGGGCGTACAGCGCCTGCAGGCGACCGTCGCGGATCAGCCCTTCCAGAGCCTCCTCCACGGCATAGGCCAACTGGCGATTGCTTTCATGCACCGCCATGCCGATCTCCCACACTTGCTTGCCCATGTTCGGGTAGGCGTTTTTCGCCAGGGCCAGTTGCGGGTCGCCGGCCTGGTGCAACTGCCAGTCGATCTCGCCGCGCATGGCCATCACCGCGTCCACCTGCCCGGCCCTCAGGGCGCTGAAGGCCTGCTGCACGCTGGGGTAATGATGGGTCTTGGCACTGAGCATGCCGTTGAACACCGAGGTCAGGTAGAACGACGGCACGCTGTCCACTTCGACGCCAATGGGGTGCTGCTGGAACACCGCGACACTGGCCACCGCATCCAGCCGGCGGCGGTCGAATGCGACCTGCCAGCGCTCCTCCTGATAGGGGCCGAACATCACCACGTGGTCGTTGGTCAGCTCGCCCAGTTCGTTGCGCTTTTGCGCAAAGTCGTGGTCGTAGGGCACGCGCATCATCAGGTCGGCCAACTGCTGCTGACGCAGCGGACTGCCGCGCCAGATGTAGTCCCGCAAATCGTCGTCGAGCTTCTCCCCCGGCGGCGCCCAGATCAGTTGCAGGCTCACCCCCAGGGACTGGGCCAGGGCTTGCGCCAGCTCCACATCGACACCCTGCGGCTGGCCCTGATCCTCGAAGCTGTAGGGGGCAAAATCCTGGTACACCGCCACCTTCAACTCACCGGAGGCGATCATCGTGTCGTAGTTGCGCACCTCGGCCTGCACAGCCGCGCAGCACAACAGCAGGCCACTGAGGAACACGCCGAGGCGGCCCATGGCGATCACTCCTCGACGCGCACGCTGTCCAGGTAGGTGCGCACCGCCCACAGGGCTTCCTGGCTCAGGTAGTCGGCCATCTTCGGCATGTACACCCGGCCATCGCGCACCGCGCCGTGGCGCACCCGTTCGACAAACCATTCATCCCCGGCTTCGCCGGCATCGAGCATGCGCAGGTCCGGGGCGATACCGCCGGACTTGGCTTCCAGGCCATGGCAAGCGGCGCAGTTCTGGTTGTAGGCCGAGGCACCGATTTCCACTGCCTTGTCGCGCTCGGGCGAGGTGCGATAAGGGTTGACTGCGGCCCAGCCGTCGCCATCGAGGCTCACTCCAGCGTCCTTGATCGGCGTCAGGCCCTGGGTTTCCACCGCCTGGGGCACCACGTTGCCATGGGCCCATACAGCGCCGGTGGCCAAGGCACCGGTCAGCAGCCCTACCGCGAGCAAGGCGTTGCGTTTTGTTGTCATTGTTATGCCCTCAAGATTGCACGCAAGACCTCGCTACAGAGGCCATGGCGCCATCTTAGAAACAGCCGGCGGGCGGCCGTATGCTGCTTTGGTGGTCGCGTCCTACTCCCTTGGTAGTAGGGCTTGTGGCGCGGGCCTAAATCAGGTGCCGCCCGGGAACTTTTCCCGGCAAAGGCGGGACTTTTTCCGTATCTCAAAGCGCGTCCCGCGGCAGACCCTAGTCAGGCCAAAACCTCCACTGGGAACTGCAACCATGACAATAAGATCGCTACCCGCCCTCTCCCCCCTGAGCCTGGCCATGCTGCTGGCCGCCAGCCTGTCCTTGAGCACGGCGGCCACAGCGGCCACCGCCCCGGCGGCACCTGCCAGCAAGAACGTCACCTGGGAAGACATCGCCAACGACCACCTGACCACCAAGGACGTGCTGCAGTACGGCATGGGCACCAACGCCCAGCGCTGGAGCCCCCTGGCCCAGGTCAATGACAAGAACGTGTTCAAGCTGACCCCGGCCTGGTCCTACTCCTTCGGCGACGAGAAGCAGCGCGGCCAGGAATCCCAGGCCATCGTCCGCGACGGCGTGGTCTACGTCACCGGCTCCTACTCGCGGGTGTTCGCCCTGGACGCCAAGACCGGCAAACGCCTGTGGACCTACAACCACCGCCTGCCGGACAACATTCGTCCGTGCTGCGACGTGGTCAACCGCGGCGCGGCGATCTACGGCGACAAGATCTACTTCGGCACCCTCGACGCCCGGGTCATCGCCCTGGACAAGAACACCGGCAAGGTGGTGTGGAACAAGAAATTCGGCGACCACAGCGCCGGCTACACCATGACCGGCGCCCCGGTGCTGATCAAAGACAAGACCAGCGGCAAGGTGCTGCTGATCCACGGCAGCTCCGGCGACGAATTCGGCGTGGTCGGCCAGTTGTTCGCCCGCGACCCGGACACCGGCGAAGAGGTGTGGATGCGGCCCTTCGTCGAAGGCCACATGGGCCGCCTCAACGGCAAGGACAGCACCCCCACCGGCGACGTCAAGGCACCGTCCTGGCCCGATGACAAGACCACCGAAACCGGCAAGGTCGAAGCCTGGAGCCATGGCGGCGGTGCCCCTTGGCAGAGCGCCAGCTTCGATGCCGAAACCAACACCATCATCGTCGGCGCCGGCAACCCCGGCCCGTGGAACACCTGGGCGCGGACCTCGAAAGACGGCAACCCCCACGACTACGACAGCCTCTACACCTCGGGCCAGGTCGGCGTCGACCCGAGCACCGGCGAAGTGAAATGGTTCTACCAGCACACGCCGAACGACGCCTGGGACTTCTCCGGCAACAACGAACTGGTGCTGTTCGACTACAAGAACAAGGACGGCAAAGTGGTCAAGGCCACCGGCCACGCCGACCGCAACGGCTTCTTCTACGTGGTGGACCGCAACAACGGCAAACTGCAGAACGCCTTCCCCTTCGTCGACAACATCACCTGGGCCAGCCACATCGACCTCAAGACCGGCCGCCCCGTGGAAAACGAAGGCCAGCGTCCGGCCAAACCGCTGCCGGGTGAAACCAAGGGCAAACCGGTGGAAGTCTCGCCGCCGTTCCTGGGTGGCAAGAACTGGAACCCCATGGCCTACAGCCAGGACACCGGGCTGTTCTACATCCCCGGCAACCAGTGGAAGGAGGAGTACTGGACCGAGGAAGTGAACTACAAGAAAGGCTCGGCCTACCTGGGTATGGGCTTCCGCATCAAGCGCATGTACGACGACCACGTCGGCACCCTGCGGGCCATGGACCCCACCACCGGCAAACTGGTGTGGGAACACAAGGAGCAGCTGCCACTGTGGGCCGGCGTCTTGGCGACCAAGGGCAACCTGGTGTTCACCGGCACCGGCGATGGCTTCTTCAAGGCCTTCGACGCCAAGACCGGCAAGGAGCTGTGGAAATTCCAGACCGGCAGCGGCATCGTCTCGCCGCCCATCACCTGGGAGCAGGATGGCGAGCAGTACATCGGCGTGACCGTGGGCTACGGCGGCGCGGTGCCGCTGTGGGGTGGCGACATGGCCGAACTGACCAAGCCGGTGGCCCAAGGCGGTTCGTTCTGGGTGTTCAAGATCCCGAGTTGGGATAACCAGACCGCCCAGCGCTGACCTTCACCGCCCTATCTGTAGCGAGGGAGCTTGCTCCTGCTGGGCCGGGCTGGCGCATCAGCGCGCAGCGGCCCCGAAACCCGCCCCGGGATGTGCCAGACACACCCCGGGGGCCGGGTTCTGGACGGCTACGACCCCAGGGCGCCGGTCGACCGGGAGCCCGCCTTCTCGCCACACCCGTCTTCACTCCCGCCTGGAGCACCGCACCATGAACTACCTGCCCCTTGTCCTGCTGTTAAGCCTGTCCCCCGCCTTCGCGGTGAACATCGACGACGACGGCAACGACGTCCCTCTGACCATCAACGGCTGCGTGATTGCCGAAGCCAGCCAATGCCCCGGCGCCAACCTGCGCGGCGCCAACCTGGCCAACCAGGACCTGCGCAAGATGAACCTGGCCGGAGCCGACCTCTCCGGCGCCGACCTGCGCCATGCCCAGCTGGACCTGGCCAATTTGGAAAAAGCCCGCCTGCAAGGCGCCAACCTGACCCGTGCCAGCCTGCAACAGAGCAACCTGCGGCTGGCGGACTTTACCGACGCCAAGCTGATGGCCATTCAGGGTTGGGGCCTGTTTGCCCAGGGCGCGCAATTCGAGAACGCCAACCTCAGCGCGGCCTATCTGCAATTTGCCCGGCTGTCCGGGGCCAAGCTGCACCAGGCCAACCTGCAAGCGGCGGATCTGGAAATGGCCTGGTTGAGCAAGGCGGATCTGCAAGGGGCCAATCTGAGTGATGCCAATCTGCAGGAGGCCAAGTTGGGTGAGAGCAATCTGGAACGCGCCGATTTGCGCGGGGCGCGGCAGCATTATGGGAATTTTCAGGATGCCAATATGGAGGGGTGCCAGGGGTGTCCGGGGACTTGGGATAAGTAGGCCGTTGCCCCAGGCATTACCAAGCGCCTCATTGTGCCTGCTATTGGAGCAATCATCGGTTCAATAGCAGCTACAGCCCCGCTAGCCCAGTCGCGCTAGGTTTTCGTCGATACGCGCCTGAATCATGCTCAAGGTGTCCGCGCTGATGCCACCCGGGAACCGGGACCGGGCACAGCAGGTAAAGCCGCTGGCAACCTGGCAGATGCGTTCGATGATGTCGCTGGCATCCCTGGCCGAAAGCTCCGCCTCCTGAGCCGCGAGCCTGAGCAAGTGCTTGCGAGTGATGTGCAACGCCTCGCCCAATACGTCCATCTGGTGATAGCCGCCCGGCCCCTCGCAGAAGGTCACGTCGTAAGCCGGCGCCAGCTTCCACTGGCCGCTCGACGACATAAGGTAGGCAAAATTCTTCGGGTGATCGTCGCGGTTGTTGAACGCCACGTTGAACACAATCCGGGCAAAGGCCAGCGCCTTTTCCCGCACATCATTGCAGCAGTACTGGGTTGCCCGCAGGAAATTGCTGTAGTCCAGCGCCCCGGCTGCTCGGTAGTCCGCACCGGTAAAGGCGGCTAGGCTTTGCATGGGCACGCGCATGTCTTTGTGCCGGTCGAATCTTCGGGTGGCGAAGGCCGCCTGCCCATTGGGTAGCTCGAAGTGTTCACTGTCCGACGTTTCGATGGCGCATTCGCGCAAGCATTGTGCGTAGACAGCTTCGATAGCACAGACCTCGGGGTGTTCACCCGCTCCCGGGAACTTGATCAACCAGGCTTCCAAGCCAGATGCCGCGGCCGTGCTGAAGCGCCCTCCCGCAGGGTCGCGATAGAGCAAGGCCTTGGGTCGAGCGCCCTGCGGCGAGCCGCCCATCCGCAGCAGTCGCTGCAGAAACTCCCCGCCCTGACCATGGAGCACCTCCTGAACTTCGGCGGCCAGTCGCTCAAGGGGAACCTCTTCAGGCGCCATGAACAGCTCCGGCGCCACAGGCTCGAACGACATCGCGCCCATGGCTTGGGTGCCGATATAGGTCAGTCGCTCCAAAGGACCAATCTGCGCGGGATTGAGACCGCGACGTTTGAACAAGCGATCCATCAGCAACATGCCCCAACCGTCAGGCAGCGAGTCATAGACCGGCCCCGGCAGCCACAGTTGATGATCGGGAAAGTCCCGACGCAGCCTCGGGCCCTTGAGCGGCAAGCGCAAGGCCGACAGTTCCAGGCCGCGATCCTGTGCCTCCTCGCTGTACTCGAAGGCAATCAAGGGGCGGCCGGTCAGCGCCGTCGTGGATACCAGCGAACCCCAGCGCCAGTGCTCCCCCCAACCGTCGTAGTAGACATCGACTTGCTTAAGCATCGGCGGACTTCCTTTTGACGCGCTGCCGCTGGGCGCCCTGTTCATAACGGAGGATGTCGTCGAGGCTGTCCAACTGCGGCAGGAACAATTGCTCCAGCTCGCGAAGACGCCCCAGCACCATCGCCACGCGAACCACGCTGTCGAATGCGACACTACGCCCGGCCTCCAGATTGGACAGGGTGCCAACCCCGATGCCAGCACGGGCGGCGACTTCGGCCTGAGTCATCTGCTGGGACAGGCGTTCCTGGCGCAGGCGGGTGCAAAGCAGCTTGAGCACCTCATCCGGCCTGGCAAGCGTTAAATTCAGCATATCGAGTGTTAAATCCTTAAATCTCACATAACACTCAAAATTATAGAGTTATCCGAGAGATTCTGGAGAACCAAATAACTTCATAAATCTGATTCTTATCCCTCGAATCAGCCAGATAACAAGCGAAATACTGGATTTATCTTGCCACTTGCAGCTAGCCGCTGCCCCCCCTCACCCCGCCACCCGCACCACCCCCATATCAATCCCCAAATGCACCAACTCCGCATGGGAGCTGACCTGCAACTTGCTCTTGAGCAAGGTCAGGTGGTTCGACACAGTCTTGGCGCTGATGCACAGCTGCTCGGCAATCACCCGCGCCGGGGTGCCCTTGGCCAGCATCACGAAGATCTCCAGCTCGCGCTGGGTCATGCTCTGCAAACGCGGGTCGCTGGCGTTCTGCGCCGGGGTGCAGGCCAGTTGGGTGGCCAGGGGCTGTTCGATGTAGGCGTGCCCGGCCAGCACGCGGTGCACCGCTTCGATCAGCACCTGGGGCGCGGAGTTCTTGGTCAGGTAGCCCGAGGCACCCGCCTCCAGGGCCTGGCGCACCAGGGGCAGTTCGTCGTGCATGCTGAAAAACAGCACCCGCAGCTGCGGCAGGCGCTGGCGCAGACGGCGGGTGGTCTCCAGGCCGCTGATGCCCGGCAGGCCGAAATCCATGATCACCAGGTTCGGCACTTCTTCGGCCACTCGGGTCAGGGCCTCTTCGCCGCTGGCCGCTTCGCGCACCTGCATCGCCGGCAATACCGCGCGCAGCAGGCTGGCGTAACCCTGGCGGACCACGGCGTGGTCATCCACCAACAAGATGTTCATCAGGCCTCCATGGGCATGTTCAGGGGCATGTTCAAGGCCAGCGCCCAACCGGCGCCGGGACGGCTGAGGATGTGCAGTTCGCCACCCAGGCTGCGGGCGCGTTCGGCCATCGAGTGCAGGCCGACGCCGGGGCGCTGAGGCTGGGGGGCGCCGCAACCGTTGTCGCGCACCAGCAGGCGCAGGCCCCGGGCGCTGCGTTGCAGGCGCACCCGTACCTGGCTGGCATCGGCGTGCCGGGCGACATTGGTCAGCGCCTCTTGCAGCAGGCGGTAGAGGTGGGTCTTGCTGGCGCTGGGCAACGCCGGCAGGTCGGCGCCGACCCGCAATTGGCAGTCGATGCCCTGGCTGTCCTGCCATTGGCTCACCAGCAAACCGAAGGCTTCAGCCAGCGGCAGGTGCTGCAGCACCACCGGGTACAGGTCCTGCACCAGGGCGCGAAAGCCTTGCTGCAAGCGCTCGCAGTTGAGCTCCAGGGCCTGGGCCGTGCGCTCCACCACCGTGGGCTGGTTGCTGACCATGCGCAGCAGGCAGGCCTGGGCGCGAATGCCCGCCAGGTATTGCCCGAGGTCGTCGTGCAGGGTCTGCGCCAGGTAGGTGCGCTCGCGCTCTTGCACCGCCAGCAGGGCCTGGGTCAGTTGGGTGTTGTCGGCGCGGGTCTGTTCCAGGGTCGCGGTCATGCGGTTGAAGTGTCCGGCCAGTTGTCGCGCTTCCGGCAGGCCGGCTTCGCGCAGGCGCACCGCCAGTTGCCCGCCGGATACTTGCTGCAAGGCCCGCAACAGGTCATCCAGCAGGCCCATGCCGCGGCGTACTGCCCAGCGGATGGTCAGCAGGCTCAGGAGCAAGGCCAGGCCGCACAGGCTCAGCAGCTGTTGCAGGGAATCCCAGACTTCGTCGATCTCATCCCGCGCGTCCACGGCGATCAGCACCCGGCGCCCGTCGCCCAGGTCCAGTTCGCGGGCGTTGTGGCGGCGCTCGCTGAACAACTGGCGGCCGAGCCAGGCATCCAGCCCGGCCTGCTCGGGCATCCGCGCAGCCTCGTCCGGTGCCAGCCAGTGCACCCGCACATGACGCAGGCTCTGGGTCAGGTGTGGTTGCAAGCCCGCCGGGTTGCGCTCGGCGCTGTCGCTCAAGTACTCCACCACCGCCTCGGCGGACTGCAATTCACGTTCGACATCGGCCACCGCCTGATGCAGCAGCAAGCCGGCGCAGGCCAGGGTCACCACGGCAAAGAACGCCGTGACCCACAGGTTGATCCGCCACAGCGCCGACATGCCTAGCGCCCCGGAACCAAGGGCACCGCCAGGGGCAGGACCGGACGCGGGCCGTGCAGGCGATCGACGCCGATCAGGCTGAGGATCAGCAGCAAGGGCAGGAGCAGCACTTTGATGATGCGCATGGGCGTCTCTCTCAAGGTTCGGGCTCAGGGCTCGGGGCGGGTTCGGCCAGGGTCGGGGCCGCTGGGACCATGCTAAGACCGCCGCACCCGCGCCGGGCTACTACCTTGGTACTGCCCGAGCGCTACTTTCTGCATATTTCCCCGCCCCGACGCTGTTCCTATGCTGGCGCCACCTGCCGTGGAGTGCCTTATGCACCAGCCTGCCCCGCTTATCCTGACCTGCCTGCTGGCCCTGACCTCGGTCCTGTTGCCCCTGGCCGCGAGCCAGGCCAGCGAGGACACCTTGCAGGTGCGCATCGGCTACCTGGGCTATCGCCCCGATCCCGGCCCGCTGCTGTCCAATATCATCCCCGAGCCCGCCGACAGCGGGCTGCAAGGCGCGCAGCTGGCGATTGTCGACAGCAACAGCACCGGGCGCTTTCTCAAGCAGCAGTTCCAGCTCGACAGCGCCAGCGTCGACAGCCCCCAGGCGCTGCTGCAAGCCGCCAAGGCCCAGCACGACCAGGGCCTGCGGCTGTTCGTGGTGAATGCCCCGGCGGCCAGCCTGCGGGAACTGTCCGCCGCCCTGCCCGACAGCCTCTTGTTCAACGCCGGCAGCCCCGACGACGCCCTGCGCAGCAGCCAGTGCCTGGGCAACGTGCTGCACAGCCTGCCCGGCCGGGCGATGCTGGCCGACGCCCTGGTGCAGTTCATGGTGCTGCGTAAATGGCAGCGGGCCTTGCTCATCGTCGGCCAGACCGAAGACGACCGGGCCTACGCCGACGCCTTGCGCCGGGCCACCCAGCGCTTCGGCGTGAAGCTGGTCGCCGAGAAAGACTGGAGCTTCGACAACGACCAGCGCCGCAGCGCCCAGGCCGACATGCCGCTGTTCACCCAGACCGCCGAATACGACGTGGTGCTGGTGGCCGACGAGCGCGGCGACTTCGGCGAATACCTGCCCTACCAGACCTGGTTCCCGCGCCCGGTGGCCGGCACCCAGGGCCTGACCCCCACCGGCTGGCACAAGAGCGTCGAGACCTTCGGCGCCGCGCAGTTGCAAAAGCGCTTCGAAGCCCAGGCCGGACGCTGGATGAACGACCGCGACTTCGCCGCCTGGATGGCCGTGCGCAGCGTCGCCAGCGCAGTGAGCAAACTGCGCCAGGCCGAGCCTCGGGCCCTGCAGACGCTGCTGCTCAGCGACCAGTTGCCCCTGGACGGGTTCAAGGGCCGCAAGCTCAGCTACCGGCCGTGGAACGGCGAACTGCGCCAACCCATTCCCCTGGTGCAGCCCCGAGCCCTGGTCAGCACTTCGCCCCAGGACGGTTTCCTGCACCCCTTCAACGAAATGGACAGCCTGGGCTACGACCGCCCCGAAGTGACCTGCCGCTACCCCTGATCCCATAACCACAACAACAAGGAATCCGCCATGCGCCGCCCTCTTCTCTGCCGCTCCGCCCTCTGCGCGGGCCTGCTGCTCGCCGCCGGGCACGCCATGGCCGCCACGGCCTGGGTCTCCAACGAAAAGGACAACAGCCTGAGCCTGATCGACCTGCAGACCCTGGAAGTCACCGAGACCCTGCCGGTGGGCCAGCGCCCGCGCGGGTTGCTGCTGTCCCATGACAATAAGCTGCTGTACATCTGCGCCAGCGATTCGGACCGGGTCCAGGTGATGGACGTAGCGACCCGCAAGATCATCAAGGAGCTGCCGTCCGGCAAGGACCCCGAGCAGTTCGCCCTGCACCCCAACAACCGCTGGCTGTACGTGTCCAACGAGGACGATGCGCTGGTCACGGTGATCGACACCGAGACCGCCAAGGTCCTCGGCCAGATCAACGTCGGGGTCGAGCCCGAAGGCATGGCGGTGAGCCCCGACGGCAAGTGGGCGGTCAACACCAGCGAAACCACCAACATGCTGCACTGGATCGACACCAGCACCCAGACCCTGGCCGACAGCACCCTGGTGGACCAGCGCCCGCGCTTCGTCGAGTTCAACCAGGACGGCTCAAGGCTTTGGGCCTCGGCGGAAATCGGCGGCACCGTGACCATCCTCGACGTGGCCACGCGCCAGGTGCTCAAGACCCTGAACTTCAAGATCAAGGGCGTGCACCCGGACAAGGTGCAGCCGGTGGGCATCAAGCTCAGCGCCGACGGCAAGTACGCCTTCGTCGCCCTGGGCCCGGCCAACCATGTGGCGGTGATCGACGCCAAGACCTACGAGATCCTCGACTACCTGCTGGTGGGGCGGCGGGTCTGGCAGCTGGCATTCACCCCGGACCAGAGCCTGTTGCTGGCCACCAACGGGGTCAGCGGCGATGTTTCGGTGATCGACGTCAACAGCCTCAAGGTGCTCAAGTCGGTGAAGGTCGGGCGCTATCCCTGGGGCGTGGTGGTGACCCCATGAACGCCCTGGAGGTCAGCCAGCTGAGCTTCGCCTATGGCCCGCGCCAGGCCCTCGATCAGGTCAGCCTGAGCCTGGCTCCCGGACGCTTTGCCGCCCTGCTGGGGCCCAACGGCGCCGGCAAGTCGACCCTGATCGCCCTGCTCACAAGGCTCTACGACCTGCAACAGGGCGACATCCGCGTCGGTGGCTGCTCGCTGCGCAACGCCGCCCGCGCCGCCCTGCGCCAGCTCGGCGTGGTGTTCCAGCAAAGCACCCTGGACCTGGACCTGAGCGTCGAGCAGAACCTGCACTACCACGCCGCGCTGCACGGTTTGTCGCGGCGCCAGGGGCAGGCGCGAATCGACGCCGAACTGGCGCGCCAGGGCCTGAGCGAACGGCGCCGGGACAGCGTCCGCGCCCTCAATGGCGGCCACCGCCGACGGGTGGAAATCGCCCGCGCCCTGCTGCACGAACCGCGCCTGCTGCTGCTCGATGAAGCCAGCGCCGGCCTTGACCCGGCCAGTCGCCTGGCCCTCAACCGGCACATTCGCCAGCTGTGCCAGGAACAGCGCCTGAGCGTGCTCTGGACCACCCACCTGCTGGATGAAGTGCAGGTCGACGACCAGTTGCTGATCCTGCATCAGGGGCGCCTGGTGGCCAGTGGCGTGGCCGCCACCATCAGCCAGGAACAGGGCGGCGACCTGGGCACCGCCTTCGCCCGCCTGACCCAGAATCCCCAGCCGCGCCCGGCCCCGATCGGAGAACCGCTCGCATGAACGCCTACTGGCAATGCCTGCGCGGCATCGTGCTGCGCGAATGGCTGCGCTTCGTGCTGCAACGCACGCGCTTTCTCAGCGCCCTGGTGCGGCCGCTGCTATGGCTGCTGGTGTTCGCCGCCGGCTTTCGCGCGGCCCTGGGCATCGCCATCATCGAGCCCTACAGCACCTACATTCCCTACGAGGTCTACATCGTCCCAGGGCTGGCCTGCATGATCCTGCTGTTCAACGGCATGCAGGGCTCGCTGTCGATGGTCTACGACCGGGAAATGGGCAGCATGCGCGTGCTGCTCACCAGCCCCCTGCCCCGGGCCTTCCTGCTCGCCAGCAAGCTGTTGGCCACCTCGCTGATCTCGCTGCTGCAGGTCTACGCCTTCCTCGCCGTGGCCTGGCTGTATGGCGTGCAACCGCCAGCCATGGGCCTGCTGGCCGCCCTGCCGGCGCTGCTGCTGGTGGCCCTGATGCTCAGCGCCCTGGGGTTGCTGCTGTCCAACGCCATCCGCCAACTGGAGAACTTTGCCGGGGTGATGAACTTCGTGATCTTCCCGCTGTTCTTCCTGTCCTCGGCGCTGTACCCGCTGTGGAAGATGCTCGAAGCCAGCCCCTGGCTGTACTGGTTGTGCGCCCTCAACCCCTTCACCCACGCCGTGGAGCTGGTGCGCTTCGCCCTGTATCAACGCCTCAACCTCCTGGCCCTGGCCGTGTGCCTGGGCCTGACCCTGGTGTTCTCCGTGCTGGCAGTGCTGACCTTCAACCCGCAGCACGCCGCCCTGCGCAAAAGCACCGCCTAGGTATCTCCAGATAAAGAGCCACTGTAGCCGCTGCCGAGCCTTGGGCGAGGCTGCGACAAGGGCCAAAGGCCCTTCCAGCGATCCGAAGCCCCACGCGTTCATCGCGACTAACCCCAGGGCGGTGAATCGAGCCAAGCGGGTTGTTCTGATAGACCGCATTGCCAGGTTTGGCGTCTCCTTCGGAGCCGTTCGCAGCCTGCGGCAGCGGCTACAGACAAGCGCAAGAGCGTCGCCCAGCCAGGACCTACGACTTTGGTACTGCTTTTGCTGTCGATGGTCGCATTCACAAATGCACCCGCGCTGGCATGTAATGGGCCCATAACAAGAAGGACAACCCCCTTATGCCCCGTGCCCTGCAGACCCTGGCCCTGCTCTCGCTGAGCCTGACCCTGGGAATGGCCCACGCCGAGACTCCGCTGTTTTCCGCCGACGGCTATCGCACCCGCCTCTACCGCAGCCCGACGCCCACGCAGGTAGAGGCCGCGCAGATCATCGACACTCAAGGCTTGCAGGCCCTGCTCCAGCAGCAGCCCAAACCGCTGCTGATCGACGTCTATCGCCGGCAATGGCTGCAAGGCCGTTTCATCGACAGCGAGCCCCACGCCAACCTGCCCGGCAGCCACTGGCTGGCCAATACCGGCGACGGCGAACTGAGCCCCGAGTGGCAGCACTACTTCAACCGCTACCTGCAACAGCTCAGCGCCGGTAATCGGCAACGACCGCTGGTCTTTTATTGCCGCGCCGATTGCTGGCTGAGCTGGAACGCGGTAAAACGCGCCGCAGCCTTGGGCTATACCTCCCTCTACTGGTATCGCGACGGCCTGGACGCCTGGGAGGCCGCCGGGTTGCCGGTGGTGGCGGCCCAGCCGGAAGCCTTTCCCTGAAGCCGCAAAAGCCCCCTGCACAATCACAATAACGAGGTGAAAGGCCATGTATAAAATTCTGATAGCCGACGATCACCCACTGTTTCGCGAAGCCATCCACAACGTCATCAGCGACGGATTTCCCGGCAGCGAGGTGATGGAAACCGCCGACCTGGACAGCGCCCTGGCCCTGACTCAGGAGCACGACGATCTGGACCTGATCCTGCTCGACCTGAACATGCCCGGCATGCACGGCCTCAACGGCCTGATCACCCTGCGCAACGAAGCGCCAACCATTCCGGTGGTGATCGTCTCCGCCGAGCAGGACAAGCAGATCGTGCTCCAGGCCATCACCTACGGCGCCGTCGGCTTCATCACCAAATCCTCGGCGCGCTCGCAGATGACCGACGCCATCGAACAGATCCTCAATGGCAACGTGTACCTGCCGCCGGACATCATCCGCACCCAGAAAAGCCAGCCGGGGCGGCGCAGCAGCGAGACCCCGAGCTTTCCCCCGGAACTGCTGCAAGCCCTGACCCGCAAACAGCTGCTGGTGCTGGAACGCATGACCAAGGGCGAGTCCAACAAACAGATCGCCTACACCCTGGACATTGCCGAAACCACAGTGAAGGCCCACGTCTCGGCGATTCTGCGCAAGCTCAACGTGCACAACCGGGTGCAAGCGATCCTCAGCGCCGGTGATATCGATTTCGGCGCCTACCTGCGCCGCTAACCCTCTGTAGCCGCTGCCGAGCCTTCGGCGAGGCTGCGACAAGGGCCGAAGGCCCTTCCAGCGATCTAAAGACCGGCGCATTCATCGCGACCAACGCCGTAGCGGTGAATCGGGTTACGCGGGTTGTTCTGATAGACCGCGTTGCCAGGGTTGGCGTCTCCTGCGGAGCCGGGCGCAGCCTGCGGCAGCGGCTACATGAAGCCTTCAACGCCCTGCAAGTCCTGTAGCCGCTGCCGAGCCTTTGGCGAGGCTGCGACAAGGGCCGAAGGCCCTTCAGCGATCTGAAGACCGGCGCATTCATTGCGACTAACGCCATGGCGGTGAATCGAACTACGCGGGTTGTTCTGGTAGACCGCGCTGACAGGGTTGGCGTCTCCTGCGGAGCCGGGCGCAGCCTGCGGCAGCGGCTACACGGGGGGCGTCAGCAGGTGGCTGATGGCGGTCTTGAGTTTCATCGGGCGCACCGGTTTGTGCATCAGGGTGTGGCCCAGTTCGCGCAGTTGTTGTTTGAGCTCGTTGCTGTAGTTGGCGGTGATCATCATCGCCGGGATCGCCAGGGCGCGCCGGGCGTTGATTCGTGCCACGGCGTCGATGCCGTTCTGTTGCTGGTCCAGGTGATAGTCGGCGATCAATAGATCGGCCTCGGCGCGGTAGTCGTCCACCTGGCGCGCCAGGTCTTCTTCGGACAAGGCGGTGATCACCTGGCAGCCCCAGCCTTCGAGCAGGGTGCGCATGCCGGCGCAGATCGCCGCGTCGTTATCCAGCACCCAGATCCGCGCGCCGTGCAAACGCTCCAGCAGGGCTTCCCCCAGTTCCGGGCGCGGCGCCGGCAAGGGCGCGCTGGCGCTGATGGGCACCTGCACGCTGAACACCGAACCGCGCCCCGGCCAGGAGCGCACGCCGATGCGGTGCCCGAGAATCCCGGCAATCTTCTCGACGATGGCCAGCCCCAGGCCCAGGCCGCGATCCTGGTCCGGGCGCTGTTCTTCGCCGCGTTTGAACTCCTGGAAGATTTCTTCCAGGCGTTCGGCGGCGATGCCCATGCCGCTGTCCCAGACTTCGATCGACAGCCAGCGCCCCTGGCGCCGGCAGCCCAGCACCACCCGGCCCTGGCGGGTGTAGCGGATGGCGTTGCTCAACAGGTTGCGCAGAATCCGCGCCAGCAGCTGGATGTCGCTGCGCACCAAGGCCGAGCACGCGACGAAGTGCAGTTCCAGGCCTTCGCTGCGGGCCACCTGGGCGTACTCGGCGGCGAGGTTTTCCAGCAGCTCGCTCAAGGCAAAGGGCGCGATATCGGCCTTGATCACCCCGGCATCGAGCTTGGAAATGTCCACCAGGGTGCCCAGCAGGTTTTCCACATCCTCCAGGGAGTTGCTGACATTGCGCACCAGGGCGCTGCTGGCCTGGGGATCGCGCCGCTCCAGCAAGGCGCTGGTAAACAGCCGCGCGGCGTTCAGGGGTTGCAGCAGGTCGTGGCTCACCGCGGCGAGGAACTTGGTCTTCGACAGGTTGGCCCGTTCGGCCTCGGCCTTGGCCTCGCGCAAGCGTGATTCGACCCGGCTGCGCTCTTCGATCTCGCGCAAAAGCTGCTGGTTGAGGGTGGTCAGTTCGGCGGTGCGTTCGCGCACCCGCAGTTCCAGGTTCTGGTAGGCCTGATGCAGCGCCTCGGCGGTGCGCCGGCGCTCGGTGATGTCGCGGATCAGCACGAAGATCCCCACCACTTCGCCATTGGCCAGGCGGTTGGGCACGTAGGAGCGCAGCATGTAGCGCTCCTGGTTGTTGATGTTGGTTTCGGCGAATTCGAAGGTCACGCTCTCCCCGGCCAGGGCCCGTTCCACATAGCTTTCCAGGCGCTGGTAGTGCTGTTCGCTGTGCACCTCGCGCAGGCTCTGGCCAAGCATCACGCCGCGCGGCCAGCAGTACCATTCCTCGTAGACCTTGTTGGTGAACTCGTACACCAGATCGGCATTCAGGTAGGCGATCAGCGCCGGCACATGGTCGGTGATCAGGCGAATCCAGCGCTCGCTTTCGCTCAGGGCCTCAGCGTGCTGGTAGCGCTCGGTGATGTCGGTGAAGGTGTTGACGAAGCCGCCGGTGGGCAGCGGATGGGTGCGAATCTCCAGCACCCGGCCATCGCTCAAACGCTGCTCGCATTCATGGATCACCCGGCCATTGCCGTCGCGGCTGGCGGGGGTCAGCAGGCTCAGCTCGCTGTCGCCGATGACCTCGGCAAACAAGCGGTGCGCGGCCACCGGGGCCAACCCGCTGAGTTCGAGGAAGCGCCGGTTCCACAGTTCGAGGATGCCCTCGGCGTTGACCATGGCCACGCCCTGGGACAGGTTGTCCACCGCCCGTTGCAGCAGGTGGGATTTCTGCGCCACCGCCTGTTCCCGGCGCAGGGTTTCGCTGTGCTTGACCTCGGTAATGTCGGTGAACAGGATCACCCGCCCGCCCTCCCGGGTCGGCCGCTCGCTGACCTGCAACCAGCGGCCGTTGTGCAGGCGATACAGCAGTTGTTCGTCGCCGGCGCTGCGCGGTTCTTCACTGAACAGCCCGGTGCTGGTCATCAGCCGACGCACTTCTGACAGGCGCATGCCGGCCATGATCCGTACCCGGCTGTGGCTCCAGAAGGCGCGGAAGCGGCTGTTGAACAGGACGATGCGCTGCTCCTGGTCGAACAGCACGAAGGCGTCGGAAATGCTCTCGATGGCGTCGATCAGGTGCTGGTGGGCCGTCTCGGCCCGCAGCCGCGCTTCGCTGAGCAAATGGTTGCCGGCCTTGAGCTCGGCCATGGCCTGGTTCAGGGCGTCGGTGCGTTCGCGCACCTGCTCGGCCAGCACCACCGAATGCTGGAACGCCGCATAAGGGTCGTTGCCCCGGGTGATGCCGGATTCGACCCGTTCGATCAGCGCCTCGTTGATGCGCCGCAGCTTACGGTTCTCGCGCTGCAGGTCATCGAGCTGCGCTTGCAGCTCAGCGGCGGGCCGGAGTTCGACTGCGGGCAATGGCGACCCCGGTGAAGGTCTGGTTGATGTGCATGCCATTGAACTGTTCTCCGTAGGTGTTGAAACCCATCACCCGTTGTTCCCGCAAAAAGGCCCCGATCTGGTCCAGGCTGCCGCGATCCTCCAGCTCCAGGCGGCGCAAAAAGCAGTCGCAGCCGATGGTCAGCAACAGCCCGCCGAGGCGCTGCTGCAAGCCGTCGAACAGCTGTTGCAGGTTGGGCAGCAAGGGGCCGGGGGTCATGGCGGTGAGGACGATGCCGTTCTCCACCGCGCAGTAGAAACTCAGGCTCAGGTCCGGGTGCACCTGCTGCACCGCGCGCACGTAGTAGTGCTGGTTGATGCGCACCGCCAGCGGGTGGGCGGCGAACACCCGGTGGTCGAGCTGCGCCAGGGGCACGCCGATCAGCCGCGCGTACTCCTCGGCGGCGGGCTCGGCGTTCAGTTCATAGACCCGGCGCGAGGCGCTGTCGGCCCCGGTGACCACCAGTTTTTCTTCCCGGGGCAGGATGTGGTGGGTGGTGAACACCTCGAAATCCAGCCAGGTGTTGACCAGCACCACCACCGCCGCGCCGCTGTGGAACTCGCCGCCGAAATACACGTGGGTGTGGGTCAGGTAGTTGTCATCGCCGGCCGAACCGCCGAAATGCGGAATGTCCCCCAGGGCCGCGCTGAGGGCGGCCAGGACCATTTCCTCGCGGCTCGACAGGCCGTCCAGCAGGGTCAGGGCGAAGCTGTTGCCCTTGATCGGCGCCAGGGTGTTGCTGCGGCAGCGGCCCACCAGGCGCTCCACCATCTGCTGAGCATCGATCAGGCTGAAGTGCTCCATCTGGTCGATGAGTTCGGCGGCGATGGAAAAGTGCCGGTGGTCGAAGCCGATGGCGGTCACGCAGTTGCGCCCATAGCCCAGCGGAGTGATTTCCCCGGCGCTGGTGCAGCCCACCAGGGGGATGCCGCCAAAGCTCTGCTGCAGGGCCGGGCCGAGGGTTTGCAAGGGGTATTCGGCGGAACAGAAGAACAGCACGAAGCCCAGGTGCGGATGCAGCAGCTGGCTGGCCAGGTCCTGGGCCACCTGCTGCGGATCGACGGCCTGGGACATGGCGCTGACCACGCCCTCGCTCTGGGCTTGCTGCATCGTCGCCTCCGGCGCGGGTTGTCTGAGCAATGAGTGTACGAAGCCGGCCCCGGGGCACGAATGCTACTTGGGTAGCGGGTAGCCGGTTCCATGGGCGTAGGCGCTGGCTTGCCAGCGAAAGTGTCGGCCGGGCTGGTGCAAGGCTGGCGGGCCGCTTCGCCGGCAAGCCGGCTCCTACGGGACATGCGGGAGATATGGGGAATGGAGGGGGCGCCGGCCCGGGCGCGATGCGCACGCCAGGGCCGACGCTGGGGTTACCAGGTCAGTACCGCACCCACGGCGAAGGTGTCGGTGTTTTCGTTCTGCGCGGTGGTGTGGTGGCCGTCGATCTCGAACTGGTTGTACTCGGCCACCAGCTTGAGGTTGTCGTTGATGTCGTGGAACAGCGCCACGCCCCGGGTCTGGTAATCGGCGCCGCTGCCGACTACGCCGTTGCCGTCGTCCTTTGTCTTGCCGTAGGACAGCGCCAGGCGGTTCTTGCCCACCTTGTACGAGCCCTGCAGCAGGTAGCCCTTGCTGTCGACATTGCGCAGGGTGGCCTCGCCGGCATTGTTGGTAAAGAACGGGTTGATGCCCTTGGCCTGGAACCCGGAACCGGTCAGGGACAGTCCGCCCATCTTCGCCTGCAGGCCATAACCCAGGCCCTTGGAAGTCACTGACTGCACGTTGGGGTCGGTGTTGTCGGAGGTCTGGTAGCTGCCGTTGAGCCAGCTGTAGAACTTGGCCCCGCCCAGGTCGAACTGATAGGTAATTTCGCTCTCGGTGCGCGGGTTCTTCTGGTAGGCCTTGCCCAGGGCGCTGCTGTCGTTGGTGTCCACCGGGTCGAGGATGCCCACCGCCACCCGCAGGCCGTCCATCACCGGGCTGCGGTAAGTGATCTGCGACGACGGAAAGGGATAGGGGTAACCGCTGCCGATGTTGCCGAACGACACCCCGCCGCCGTCCACCAGCCCCAGGCTGTCGCTGACCTGGCCGTACCCGGCGAGCATTTCATCGAGCAGGATGTTGGAACGGGCGAACAGGCCGAAGTCCTTGCCGATCAGCACCTCGCCCCACTCCGGGTTGGCCACGGTGCCGTAGAACTGGCGCACGTCGATGGCGGTGTCGGTGCCGTTGGTTTCGCTGTCGTTGATGGTCACCCAGAATGAGGCCCGGGCGCCGAGCTTGAGGTCGTCCACCTGCTTGCCCATGTTGAAGCCCAGGTAGTTGGGCAGAAAGCCCATCTTCACCCGCGCCTGGCGGCGGTCGTACTGCTCGCCGGCGCGGTCGACGTCACTGTTGACGTAGAAGGCGTTGACGTAGCCGTCGGTGGAAAAGGTGGTCTGGTCCTTGTCGTACAGCATGATCTCGGCTTCGGCGACAGTGCCCAGGCCAAGGGTCGACAGGCCGACGAGCAGGGCCGGAATCAGAGGGTACTGGCAGTTCTTATTGTTATGCATGGCGCGCTCCGCAAACGGGGGACGAAATGTCGGAGGCGATTATCGAAACGCGCCAAGGCCGCCCATAGGCTGCCTTGGGGGCAAGTTCACGGTGCTTTGGAGGGGCTGGCAGGGAGCGGCAAATCCGATCCACGACCGGACCGCTACCGGGCCCACTACCTGGAGTAGCACCAAGGGTTTATCGACCCCGGTGCCAAGGGATAAGGCCTTAAGCCTCGGCCGCCAAAGCGCGCAGCCGCGCCAGCTCGGCAACGGCCAGGGGAATGCCGTGCTCCAGGGATTTGGCCCGGGTGCGGTAGCGTCGGTCGCCGGGCATGCGCTCCAGGCCCACGGCCTGCATCTGCCGCACCAGCTCGCCGCTGCGCTGGGCAAACCGCCCGCCGCCCAGGTGGCTGGGGTCGATGACGATCAGCAGTTGCCCGGTCCAGGGCGTTTGCGCCCCCGGGTGTTGCGACCAGTCGAACTCGAAGGAGAAATTGCCGCCGGTCAGCGCCGCCGCCAACAGCTCCACCATCATCGACAACGCCGAGCCCTTGTGCCCGCCAAAGGGCAGCAAGGCGCCGCCGTCGAGAATCGCTGCCGGGTCGCAAGTGGGCTGGCCGTCGCGGTCCACCCCCATGCCCGGTGGCAACTGCTGGCCCTGGCGCTTGGCGATCTGCACATCGCCGTGGGCGATGGCGCTGGTGGCCAGGTCGAAGACGATGGGCTCGGCGCCCTCGCGGGGGGCGGCGAAGGCAATCGGGTTGGTGCCGAACAGCGGCCGCTGGGCGCCGTGGGGCACCACGCAGGTCATGCTGTTGACCAGGCTCAGGGCCACCAGCCCTTCTTCAGCAAAGGGTTCGACATCCGGCCACAGGGCGGCGAAGTGATGGGAATTACGAATCGCCAGCACCGCGATCCCGGCGCTGCGGGCCTTGCTCAGCAGCAGCTCGCGGGCCGCTGCCAGGGCCGGCTGGGCGAAGCCGCCTGCGGCGTCCACCGCCACCACGCCGGGGGCCACATCCTCCACTTGCGGCAGCGCCTGCCCATTCACCCAACCGCTGGCCAGGGACGACAGGTAACCGGGAATGCGGAACACCCCGTGGCTGTGGGAACCGTCGCGCTCAGCGCGGGCGCAGTTGTCGGCCAGCACCCGGGCCACCTCGGCAGAGGTGCCGTGGCGAAGAAAAATGCGTTGCAGCAAGTCGGTCAAGGCCGGCAGGTCGAGGTACTCGACATCAGCCTGCACCAGGGTCGCTTGGGACATGGCAGCTCCATTGGAATTGTTATTGGAAGGTGCCTGACTATCGCGTCACGCCAGTTAACTGTCAAATGTTGACTTCATGACAGAAAACCTTCATTTTCCGTTTCCAGCGGTCAATAAAAACCAGGAGCGGCCATGAGCCAGCCCATCAAACAACGCCTTGAAAGCAGCTTGTCCAGCGCCACCGCGTCGGGCCGGGCGATTGCCAGCTACATGCTGGCCAACCTCTACGAACTGCCCTTCCAGACCGCCGCCGACATCGCCGAAAAACTCGGTGTCAGCGAATCCAGCGTCGGCCGCTTCTGCCGCGCCATCGGCTACAGCCATTTCAAGGACCTGAAAAACGACCTGAAGAACGACCTCGGCGAAGGCCCGTGGCTGGTGGGCGACCGCCTGCAGGAATTTCGCCAGCAGCCCAACCCGGCGGCCCAGGGCCTGCCCCGCAGTTTCGAGCTGGAAGTCGGCGCGCTGGTCAAGGTCTACGAATACAGCCTGACCCCGGCCTGGCAGACCGTGGTCCGGCGCCTGGCCAGCCGGCGCCGGGTGTACGTGGCGGGGTTCCAGACCGAGCGCGGCATCGCCGCCTCCATGGTCCACCTGCTGCAATACCTGCGCGACGGCGTGCACCTGGTGGACGGCGCCGCCGGGCATTTCGCCGACGTACTGCTCAGCCCCGCCGAAGACTGCGCCCTGGTGGTGTTCGAGGCCCGGCGCTACTCGCGCCACGCCCTGACCCTGTGCCACAAGGCCCGCGAGGCGGGGATTCCGGTGACCCTGGTCACCGACACCTTCTGCGACTGGGCCGAGCAGAACGCCGACGAGGTGTTCCGCGTGCCCACTGAATTCAACCTGTTCTGGGAGTCCACCGCGGCCATGCTGTCGCTGGTGCACCTGCTGGTCAACGAGGTGTGCAAGCACCTGGGACCCGAGGTGGAAAAACGCCTGGAAGCCACCGCTGCCCTGCATAACGAGTTTGTTGGTTACACATCGTCCGCCCGACCAAAACAATAAATAACCGAGGTGCTCCATGAACAACGTCCTCCGCTTCGCCGGCGCTTGCGCCCTGGTCATCGCCGCCTCCACGGCCCAGGCCGAAACCCTGAAGATCGCCACCGAAGGCGCCTACCCGCCCTTCAACTACGTGGACTCCAACAACCAGCTGCACGGCTTTGACGTGGACATCGCCAACGCCCTGTGCAAGCAGATGCAGGTCGAGTGCCAGATCGTCGCCCAGGACTGGGAAGGCATCATCCCGGCGCTGCTGGCGAAGAAATACGACGCCGTGGTGGCCTCGATGATCGCCACCGACGAGCGCAAGAAGAAGATCGCCTTCAGCAACCACTACTACCGCACCCCGCTGTCGGTGGCCGTGGCCAAGGACTCGGACATCACCGACGCCCAGACCAACTTCAAGGGCCGCACCGTGGGCGCCCAGGCCTCCTCGACCCAGGCCATCTACGCCGAGGACCACTACGGCCCGGCCGGCGCCGACGTGAAGTTCTACCCGACCCTGGACGAAGCCAACAGCGACCTGGCCGCCGGCCGCGTGGACGGGGTGATTGCCGACAAATTCCCGCTGCTGGCCTGGGCTGAAAGCGCCGGCAAGGACTGCTGCAAGATCATCGGCGACGTCAATGGCACCACCGCCGACGCTTCCATCGCCGTGCGCAAGGAAGACAACGCCCTGCGCGAGCGCCTGAACAAGGCCCTGGACGAGATCGTCGCCAACGGCACCTACAAGCAGATCTCCAGCCGCTACTTCGCCTTCGACATCTACTGACCGCCCGCCTTTGCCGCTGCCCTTGCCCCGCGCTCCCTTGAGCGCGGCGGCGCCCTGCACGGTTCAATTTTCCTGAGGGTTCGCGCATGTTCGAACAGCTGTCACTCCTGTCCTTTGCCAGCGGCGGCTGGGGCTCGGCCTTGCTCGCCGGGGCCCTGGTGACCATCGCCCTGGCGCTGGCCTGCGTGCCCATCGGCCTGCCCCTGGGCCTCGCCGTAGCCCTGGCCGCGCGCTCGAAAAACCGCTGGGCGCGGGCCTGGGCCACGACCTTTTCCACGGTGTTTCGCGGCCTGCCGGAGCTGTTGACCCTGCTGATCATCTACTACGGCTGCCAGATTGCCGCGCAGAAGATCCTCGGCGCCCTGGGCTACCCCGGTGAAGTGGCGATCAACACCTTCGTCGCCGCGATGATCGCCTTCAGCCTGGTGTTCGCCGCCTTCTCCAGCGAGATCTGGCTGGCCGCGTTCAAGACCCTGCCCAAGGGCCAGTACGAAGCCGCCAGCGCCCTGAGCCTGTCGCGCCGCACCACCTTCACCCGGGTGCTGCTGCCGCAACTGACGCGCATCGCCCTGCCGGGGCTTTCCAATAACTGGCTGTCGCTGCTCAAGGACACCTCGCTGGTGTCGACCATTTCCCTGGTGGACCTGATGCGCCAGACCAACCTCGCGGTCAGCGTGACCAAGGAACCCATGCTGTTCTACAGCGTGGCCTGCTTGGGCTACCTGTTCTTCTCGGCGCTGTCGGGGCACCTGTTCAGCTTTCTTGAACGGCGCTTCAACCGTGCGCAACGGAGCCTGCAACCATGAGCCTGGATGACCTGCTGAACCTGTTCCTCAACCAGGAACTGCTGGAACGCTACGGCCCGCGCTTTATCGACGGCCTGCTGGTGACCGCCAAACTGGTGGCGATTTCCTTCAGCCTGGGCGCCGTGCTCGGCCTGCTGATCGCCCTTGGGCGACTGTCCAGCAATCAGTTCCTGCGGCGCTTCACCGGGGCCTACGTGTACTTCTTCCGCGGCTCGCCGCTGCTGGCCCAGCTGTTCATGCTGTATTACGGCCTGGGCTCGTTCAAAGGCTTCTGGCAAGACGTGGGCCTGTGGTGGTTCTTCCGCGACGCGTGGTTCTGCACCCTGCTGGCCTTCACCCTGAACACCGCCGCCTACCAGGCGGAGATTCTGCGCGGCAGCCTGCTGGCTGTGGCCCAGGGCCAGCGCGAAGCCTGCAAGGCCCTGAGCCTGTCGCGCTGGACCGCGTTTCGCAAAGTGATCCTGCCGCAGTCGCTGCTGATCGCCATCGGGCCGCTGGGCAACGAGCTGATCCTGATGATCAAGGCCAGCGCCATCGCCTCCCTGGTGACCATCTACGACCTGATGGGGGTGACCAAACTGGCCTTCTCCCGCAGCTTCGATTTCCAGATCTACCTGTGGGCTGCGGTGCTCTACCTGCTGATCGTCGAAGTGGTGCGGCGCAGCCTCAAATACCTGGAAGGCCGCCTGGGCCGGCACCTGAACTGAACCCTTTAGCGGGCCGCCGCGCGGCCCCTGTCATAAGGACTGAAACATGCATTGCCAAACCCTCGTTCTGGGCGCCGGAATCGTCGGCGTCAGCAGCGCCCTGCACCTGCAGGCCCGCGGCCGCCATGTGGTCCTGCTGGACCGCCAGCCCCCGGGCAACGGCACCAGCCACGGCAACGCCGGGCTGATCGAACGCGCCAGCGTGATTCCCTACGCCTTCCCCCGGGAAGTGACCAAGCTGGTGCGCTACGGCCTCAACCAGCAATCGGACGTGCGCTACAGCCTGCGCCACCTGCCCAAGGCCGGCCCCTGGCTGCTGCAATACTGGCGCCACTCCTCGCCCAAGGGCCTGGCCGCCGCCACCCGCGCCATGCTGCCGCTGATCGAGCGTTGCGTCACCGAACACCTGGCCCTGGCCCGCCCGGCCAACATGCTGGAGCTGATCGCCGACGGCGGCTGGATCGAAGCCTTCAACGACCAAGAGGCCTTCGACTTCGCCCAACGCGCCGCCGCCGACCTGCGCGACTACCAGCTCAACTACCGGGTACTGGACCGCACTGCACTGCTGGCCCTGGAACCCGGCCTGCACCAAGACGTAGTAGGCGGCCTGCACTGGCTCGACCCCAAGACCGTCAGCGACCCCGGCGGCCTGACCCGCGGCTACGCCGAATTGTTCAAGCAGCGCGGCGGCCAATTCGTCATCGGTGAAGCCCTGAGCCTGACCCAGATCGAAGGCGGCTGGCAGGTGCACAGCGAACTCGGCCCGATCACCGCCCAGGAAGTGGTGGTGGCGCTGGGCCCGCAAGCCAGCGGCATCTTCGAACCCCTGGGCTACCGCATCCCCCTGGCGATCAAGCGCGGCTACCACATGCACTACGCCGCCCTGCCCGGCACCCGCTTGCAGCACCCGATCCTCGACCCGGTGGGCGGCTACGTCCTGGCGCCGATGGTGGGCGGCATCCGCCTGACCACCGGCATCGAATTCGCCGACCGCGACGACCCCATCAACGAAATCCAACTGCGCCGCTGCGAAGCCCTGGCCCGGAACTTCTACCCCCTGGGCGAACGCCTCGACGCCGAACCCTGGCTGGGCCGCCGCCCGTGCCTGCCGGACATGTGCCCGGTGATCGGCCCGGCCCCGCGCCACCCCGGCCTGTGGTTCAACTTCGGCCACGCCCACCACGGCCTGACCCTGGGCCCGGTGAGCGGCCAGTTGCTGGCGCAGATGGTCACCGGCGAAACGCCCTTTACCGACCCCACCCCCTACCGCGCCGAGCGCTTCAACTGACCGACGGAGAACCGCCATGCAGACCCAGACCGCCCCGCTTCCCGCCGCCTCCCAAGCGCCCGTTCAGCCCATTGCCGACCCGCGTGAAGTGGTGATCGATATTGCCGGGCTGAACAAGTTCTACGGCGCCTTTCACGTATTGCACGACATCGACCTCAAGGTACGTCAGGGCGAACGCATCGTCCTCTGCGGGCCTTCCGGCTCGGGTAAATCGACCCTGATTCGCTGCATCAACCGCCTGGAGATTGCCGAAAAAGGTCGCATCCTGGTGGACCGCACCGACCTCTCGCAAAACACCCGCGAAGCCGCCCAGGTGCGCAGCCAAGTGGGCATGGTGTTCCAGCACTTCAACCTGTTCCCACACATGAGCGTGCTGGACAACTGCACCCTGGCACCGATGACCGTGCGCGGGTTGTCGCGGAAAAAGGCTGAAGAACTGGCGCGGGGGTTTCTGGCCAAGGTGGGGATTGAGAATCAGGCGGATAAGTACCCGAGCCAGCTTTCAGGTGGGCAGCAACAGCGCGTGGCGATTGCCCGGGCGTTGTGCATGGAGCCGAAGATTATGTTGTTTGATGAACCGACTTCGGCTCTGGACCCGGAGATGGTGAGTGAGGTGTTGGATGTGATGGTGAAACTGGCCGGGAGTGGGATGACCATGCTTTGCGTGACCCATGAGATGGGGTTTGCGCGGCAGGTGGCGGAGCGGGTGTTGTTTCTCGATGGTGGACGCATCGTTGAAGATGCGCCGCCGGAGGAGTTTTTTGGGGCGCCGAAGAGTGAGAGGGCTAAGGCGTTTCTTGCGCAGATTGTGCATTGAGTGGATGGGCGCCGCGTATTTTGCGGTGTCTGTTTAGCTTAAGTAGAGCTATTTATTGCTGCACTTAGTGAAAGACTGCTATCGATCAAAAGGGGACAGTCCGTTTTTCTAGGACGAGTAGACTTACTTGAATCGTCGCTCGCCCGATTTAACAACCTTCAGACTGTACAGACTATTCGATTCTGTAACCTCAGCATGGACTCTTGGCCTAGCGCCCGATAGTGTGGACGTTAGCCTCACACTGAAGCGTTGATAATATTCATTATTGAAAGGAGTCACAGAAAGGCATGAATTCAACTCTGCACAAAAATCTGTTATCCGAGGTCACTAGCCTCAAAAAACTCACTGCTGAACTGAGCCTCCAAGAGCTAACAACTTTCGTCACGATGCAACAACGCGCTTTTAATGATGGTCGCCGTGAAAAAAATCTAGGATCTCCTCTCAAGCAGGGTATGTATCTGCTCGCTCTAGCGAGTAGCCAGCCAGAACCGCCGGTTGCTAAATCATTGAACGATGGTCGAAATACACAGCTAGTGCGTCGTTTAGAATCAATTTTCACGAATTACGGGCTTGCATATTTTCCTACACAGCAGGAGCATATCGCCGGTTTAAGCACTGAGTGGCATCGTCAACGCGAAATCGCTATGCCGGCGTTTATGCACTATTTCATGGCCGGTTTCAAAACATCTACGGAGCAAATCAAAACTTGGATTGCTGCGTGCTTTGATGGGTTTGAGAAAGAAACCATTGAGGCCTTCGGGATATCTCACCATGATCTGCTCAGTGTGGGGAGTTACATCGAATCGGTAATTCAAGATAACGTGAGGCCCGTAGCTGATGCCATTGAAGGTATAAAAGTTCTACATCAGCGGTTCGTTCAAGACTTGAAGGGCGGAATGGAATTTAAATTGGCTATGGCGCGTGTACGCGATGATGCCCAATTACAGAAAAATATGGAGGCGTTCCAGCATGGAAGCACCACCATGTTCGAGGTCAAGCGCCAACAGTTAGTGGATAACCTCGGTATAGAGATCACGGACTCCGTAATGAAGCACTTTGTTACCGTACGCGGTAACGCGGCTCCGATCACATATATTACCGAACCCAATCCGATCATAGACCGTCCGTTACTTACTACAGATGGAGAGCGAATATTCTACATAGGAAATAATTCGTTCTACCAAGCCATCATTGAAAAGCTAGAACGGCATCTGACACGAACATCCGCCGCGTCGCGATACTTGAAAGAACGGGACCGTCGTCTCGAACAGATGGCTCATAAACACCTAAAGAGACTTTTTCCGGAGGGTGCGCGTTTCTTCGAAAGCGCATTTGACCGACCTGACTCGCACGGCGAGCATGATTTAGTGATCGTCCACGAATCGAACGTTTACATAGTTGAGGCCAAAGCCTCACCGCCAAAGGAACCGCTTCGTGATCCGTCGAAAGCGGCGCTGAGAATCAGGGACCACTTTCGTGGAAGGAATGGCATCCAAAAGGCCTATGAACAAGGTAATACTCTGAGGAAGCGATTGCTCGAAAATGCGACTACTGCCCTATACGATAAGAAAGGTAACTTATTAGTAAATCTTGAACGAGAACATATCGATAACATTTATTGCATTTGCATTACTCGAGACGACTTCGGGCCTGTTGCAACGAATCTTGCTTTGCTACTAGAGAAAGACTTCGATGCTCCATACCCCTGGGTCATATGTATCACCGACCTTGAATACTTGGTGGATGCCCTACTACACCTCGAAAAGGGAATCGATACGTTGACCGCATACTTGGAGCAGCGTTCGCTCCTTCACGGGAAAGTTATTGGGACTGATGAACTTGAGTATTTCGGAGCCTTTTTACGGCACGGAGGACTGCACGCCTACATTGAGGCCAGAGCAGACGTTATTCCACTGGACATCACTGAATCCGATATCTTGGATGAAATTTATGCTTGTATAAATAACGGTGAGAGCTATGAGCTCACCATTGAGCCTGCGGACTTAGTCCAATTAGACAGGAGAAAGCTTTTTCGAACGCATGAAAAAAACCGGGCGAAAAGCAGAGCTGTGAAGACGGCAAAGAAGGCTCGACAAAAGCAGGGTCGGGCTTCTCGAAAAAAAAATCGGACTAAATAACCGATAGGTGCAGTCGCCCTGCGCTATGGGGAAAACTGACCGTTACGAGTGACCGCTTTGGGTCGAATGCGGCCACTCGTACCGACGGCTATCGGCCAGAAGGAGTCATTGACGACGAATGGAGCGCTATTATGAAAGAGACTGCTAGTAAAAAGATGAATATTATTTTAGGCACACATTCACAACTCTAGCTCTAACCTAGGTATTATGAAGTAAAAGGAATTCCTTGCCATTATAATACCACCGACCTCCTCTCCCGTTTTTACACTAGAAACATGGATTTTCATTCTGTGGGCGCTAGCTATTGTTTGAGCCAAATACAGCCCAACCCCCTCTCCGCTTATACTCATCTCCTTTGCCCATTTGCCACGCTGTCGCTTATCAAATATCAATTCTGTTTCATTAGGCTCAATCCAAGGACCTACGTTCTCAACTCGGACCTCGATCTCAGGGTTACGGTCAATAACTATGACCTTTACGTTCCCCTGTGCACAATATTTTACAGCATTACTAATTAATGCGAATGGTATAAGCTTGAAGCTTCTGTAGACGTTAACATTTCTAAACGTTTCCCCCTCCATGTAAATGCTAAGGGGCAATCTACCCTGCTCAGTAGCAATAGGCTTCAAGATCTTAGTCAGCTTAAAAAGTAGACCATGGATTGATACGCTATATTTCCTTCCAAATTTTGCTGCCTCCGGATTGAAGTATATGGTGAGTAGATCAAACTGCTCCATGAGCATTTCCGATGCTTTGACCAATGACTTCAGCTCAGGATTATCATTTGCTGATGGTGATTCAGGGTCATCACTACCCCACATTCGCTTGGCTAATGCAACAGAGAGATCCTTGATTTGTTTGGTCAAACGACTGGGGTCATGAAGGGGTTCGAGCATTTCTTGTTGCCTATCAATAAAAGACTTATCAATAGACGCGAGCAGTCTATTTATTCCATTCTTCCAAGTAGCAATCTCTCCAGAACTTATAGCGACAAGGCCTTTCGATAAATCTAAACACTCTCGATCTTGGAGCTTTGTCCCCTTGACCCCATATATCAATACCTGATCATTACCAATTGTAGTCTTGTAGTATGAAACGCCATAGTCACATATATGCTCTACACCAATAACTTCTTCAGATTTTATACACTTCGGAAAGACCCCACAGCTCCTGAAGCAAATATCAGGAACCACGAAGGCTTTAGCTGAGTCTGGAGGAATTGTTACCTTCACTCCATTGATGCATACTGGCCAAGTAAGGAGGGCTCCAGAGCTAAATATCTCATTAAGCAAGCTCATTCTTAGCAACCCTCATCAAATCCAGCAACTTAAGTTCTTGCTCCCTTGACAGAAACGCGTGAGTTTTCTTTAAATCAACGAAACCTGCGGCAGCTGGATCCAGCGGGATTTTTTTTAAAAAATCACCAATTAGGTTTTTCCTAGATTTCTTACTCACGCTCGTCAACGAAGCGTCAAGCTTGCTTGCTATTATTGTAGGCATGAGTTTCTCTTCAAGAAACTCCTCTATAAGCGAAATACAGTCTCGGCTCGTTAGTGGCTTATCCAGTACTTCGTCAGCTGCTAAGAAGTATTTGCTGCTAGCTGCGGAGTACTTTTTATGTGAGATTGCACATATTTTCTGGCGAGAATTGTTGCGCCGCAGGAAAGGCAAAAGCTTCGCGCCGCCTAACTCAAGATCTTCTTTTACAACACCATTCACATCTAAAAATATTATGTCATAGATCTTAAATCGCTCAGAGTCGGACAAGCTAATCGAAACGTATGGATCCACATTAAAGCCATACGCCTTAAGCTCGTTCAAGGGTATGTCTTCCAAATGGTCATCAATTACTGCAATCCTAGCAACCTTCCTAAGCGACTCATTAGATACTTGATCCAAACGATGCTTAGTTATTAGTTTAGAAAAGGTTTCAGGTAGAAACCTACTCTTTAACCAGCGTCTTAATTTCTTGCTAAAAGCAACACACAGACTTAGAAGTCCTATCACACCAGTAACAATAGTCAGAAAATTAGCCAATGGGCTTTGTGTGGCAAAAAACTCAAGCACTCAATGTATCTCCATATAGACCCGAGTTGATCCAAACTCTGCTCGGCAGGGCCTTACAATCCGGTTAGCATACGGATCAAAACTTAAGATGGCAATTGGCCCTTAATCCAATAATTCAATCACAACAGAGACTGGCACGTCGCTCCTATAGACGCGATCTATCCACTTCTGGCCCGAAAATGCTCTGTTTGTCAATTCGACTTTGCTACGACGTATAGAGAATTAGATGAAGGTCTTATTCACGCCCATCACTTGAGACCTTTCGCCGAGATTGGAAACGCTGACGACTTAAATCCCGTGACGGACCTTCGTCATGTTCCCCCGAATTGCCACACGATGCTGTATAGGAAAATTCCAACGCTCGCCAGCGAGGAGCTTAAAATTCGGGCGAACCGATCTAAGTACCATTAGATCGCAGATGCTTACTGAAACGCCCCTCTAGCATTAGTAAATGCGTCAAATGTCTATCCTTGGTCGTAAAAAGACGTCAGCGAGTGACCGCTTCTGACCGAAAGCTGCCTCTCAGGTGTGTCTACAGAACCTAGGCAACTCACCTGATGCAACAATTGCTAACGCGACGAAACACTCCCTCAAACATCTCACCCAATGCGCGGTTGCCGCTTCCAAACCCCACCCCCTATAGTTCCCCCTCGCAGCAAAATCCGCGACGACCTTGGCCGGTCGAATTACAACGCAGCATCAGCGTCCACAACACCTTTGCAGTCGCCTTTCCGGTGCCCGCGACAGGATGTTATGACGGCTGTGCGCGGTGATTCTCCGGTCGTCATAGGCGCGCACAGCGGTCATTTTCTTCGTCGTCGGCAACCCAGGTGATTGCTCCATAAACAGGAGCTGTACCGATGATTGACCAGCCACTCTCGCGCTTTACCGCCGTCGACACCCACGACGCCAACCAAGCCGTTTTCTACCTCGACACCCAAGCCTCTCTGAGCGATCTGGCCAGCAGTGCGGCCCATCGTTTCACCGTGGTGCGGGACCTGATGGACACGCTGTCCACGCTTAACCTGAAAGACATTGCCGACTGCGATCTGACGCGGGTCACCCGAGGGGTGCATCTGCTCACCCGGGAGGGTTGCGCGGTGCTGGAGGTGATTCAGTGGCGAACAGCGCAAGAGGCCTGAACGCCATTGAACTCAACAAGCGCGTAAAACGCGCTTGGCTTTGCCCCGGCCGTTGATCTTGCTTTGGCTTTTGATCTTGCTCTTGATCTGCCTGCCCCTTCAGGAGGCCGAACGCAGGCGTTGCGTAGGGGGCAGCTCGGCATGGATGCCGAGCTAGCCGCCCCCGGCCATTAATGGCCTGGGGCGGCGTGCCCCCGAAGCAATGCCGGAGTGAGGGAACACCGAGCCTTAGAGAGGTGCCGGATGCGGGGGCAGGAGCGTTTTGCTTACTTTTGCGCTGTTCAAAAGTG
Source organism: Pseudomonas sp. RC4D1 (assembly GCF_018390395.1). NCBI lineage: Bacteria > Pseudomonadati > Pseudomonadota > Gammaproteobacteria > Pseudomonadales > Pseudomonadaceae > Pseudomonas > Pseudomonas sp. RC4D1. Next base: position 93,710 of record NZ_JAHBAW010000003.1, on the reverse strand, counting down.
AGTCGCCGTAAGGGCGAAAGCGCCAGTGGCCGTGACCGCAGAAACGGATTTGTACGCCAAGCGCCCCAAGTGCATTCGGTAAGAAGGTAACTCCGCGTCATCGTTGACGAACTTCGCTGACAGCCGGCATCTACGGGGAAATCGCTGATTTACAGCTGCCATTCGCAAGACCGCCTAGCAGGGCGATTGGAGTCAAGAACGCGAGCGCAGAAATATTTTAAAAGAAAGCTGCGACGAATGATGGCCAATCGCCCAGGAACTCGGCAAAATCCGCACACTCTTCAGGGTTTTTCAAGGATTGATGTTGATGACATGGCCAGTCACTCTGCACCTCAGCGACACCACATACCCTCTCAGCGCAGCACAAAGAACCGCCTATAGCTTGGCCGCTGAGTTGGCTATTCAGATCACTCCTGAGCCTGGTTTTATCAACCTCACGATCTACCCTTCCAGCGCCCAAACAGCCCTCTCTATTGATCACGCACGGGCGCTAGTTCTCCAGCATCTGAATGACTTTGCTTTACGTGACCACATCCATAGTGAAACGGCTGGATTGCGAGAAGTCTTGGCACGTGCCGCACTCACTGGATGTGGGTTGCCTCAATGACCTTGATAGCCACCGAAACCCAAGGTTATCGCCTCCTGCCATTTCGCTTCATGCGTATGAGTTCAGGGAATGAACGGGATATTTTGCTTACTTCTGAAACAGGCGAGTACCTCCATGTCACCGATCCACAACTTCGAGATCTAAGTTTTAAGCGCGTACAGCCAGGAACCTCTCTATACAAGGATCTACTCGCTCGTCATTTTATTTACGAGCCAGATCAACACGATCCAATTCCGGAGATGGCGGCGCAGTACCGCAGTCGGAAAGACTTCCTCCTGCAAGGTCCTGCATTACACCTGTTTGTGGTGACTCTGCGTTGCAACCATACATGTCAGTATTGCCAAGTATCACGTGCACCTTTAGGTGGCTCTGGACATGACCTTTCCGAAGCAGATGCACGTGCTGCCGTAGACCGCATGTTCGAGTCGAACGCTCGAGCCCTCACGGTAGAGTTCCAAGGTGGCGAACCTCTATTGGCCTTTGAACGCGTCCGCCAGATCATCGAATGGATAGTGGAACGGAACGTCGTGGAACAGCGCGATATCCAATTCGTCATCACAACCACACTCCATCACTTGACCGAAGAAGTTCTCGTCTTCGCCAAGAAGCATCACATCCAGTTTTCTACTTCGCTCGATGGACCGGCGTCATTACACAACGCTAACCGCCCCACTCCCTCCCGAGACTCTTATGAACGAACCCTCGACGGCATTCGTCGCGTCCGCGAATACCTAGGCCATGAAGCTGTCTCGGCTCTAACGACGTTAACAGCGAGGAGCCTTGAGCAACCAAGAGCGATCATCGACGAGTATGTAGCCCAGGGGTTTTCCAGTATCTCCCTTCGCCCCTTAAGCCCCTACGGTTTCGCCTCGAAGGGTGCGCAACGGCTGGACTACTCGATGGAACGTTATTTGGCGTTCTACAAGGAAGCGCTGGCTTACCTGCTGGAAATCAATCAACAAGGTGTGTACTTATCAGAGAGCTACGCAAGTCTACTGTTAAAGAACATCCTGACGCCTTTCTCATCTGGCTATGTCGATCTGCGCTCACCTGCCGGTGCCGGCACCGCAGCCTTGGTTTATAACTACGATGGCTACGTATACCCATCTGACGAAGCAAGAATGCTGCTGGAAATGGGCGAGGATGGTTTGCGTTTAGGCAGCGTGCATCAGCCGTTAGCCGAGCTACTACGCTCACCAGTCATGGAAGCATTGCTAGCAAGTGGTGTTGCCGAAACACTACCGGGCTGCGTGGATTGCGCACTCGTCCCCTATTGCGGCGCCGACCCTGTGGAACACTTCGCACGCCAAGGCGATCCGATTGGTCACCGTGCCTTCAGTAGCTTCTGTAAGAAAAATCTAGGACTACTTCAACATCTATTCGAACTATTGAGAGATGGCGACGATGATATCCAACGCGTCTTGCTTTCCTGGCTAAATCGTCGCGCCTACTCCGAAGTCCTCTCCCCTGGGTATCGAGGGTAGGAACGATGCTAAGAAAAGATACCCATTTCGAGATCCAGCATCTAATTGAACCTAAGTTGTTGAAGGTCGTCACCGTAGACGAGTTCATTGAACAAGGCGTATCCATCTGCGCTGGGGACGTGAGCTTCGACGATCTAATACTGTGGCTGCCAGATGCCGAGCTTCAACGTAACCCGCACTTACTATCATTACCCGTTGGAGGCTTCCTTACTCCGGAACAACTTAGCGGGAGTGCAGAGGTCGGCAAGCTGCGACTTCACTCCCCAAAAGATCCAGATGTCGTTCGCCCTGGTGACGTAATTGCCATAACACCCGGAAGCCCGATCGTCCGAGTTCTCTATCGACGCGGCTCCGACAGTAACCTGCTGTTCATGACTGATCGTTGCAACAGCCTCTGCTTGATGTGCTCCCAACCACCTAAGGATATTGATGATCGTTGGCACATTGAGGAAAACCTTCGTCTAATCGATCTAATGGATCCTGGCGAGGAGAACCTAGGCATCAGCGGCGGGGAGCCCACGCTCTACCGCGATGGTTTGTTAGAAATCTTAGCCAAGTGCAAAACTGTGCTTCGACAAAAGTCTATTCATGTATTGAGCAATGGCCGGCTGTTCAAGGATCCGAGTTGGATAGAGTCACTTGCTCATATCCAGCATCCGCAACTTAGTTGGGGCATCCCGCTGTATGCCGACAACGCAAGAGATCATGACCACGTAGTGCAGGCGCCAGGGGCCTTTAGCGAAACACTCCAAGGGCTGTACAACCTCGCTCGAGCCAACCAGATCATCGAGATTCGCGTCGTCCTCAGCCGACTGACCACGCCACGACTTCCAGAGCTCGCTCACTACATTTTCCGTAATTTGCCCTTCGTACGACATATTGCACTGATGGGTATAGAGAGTACTGGCTTAGCACGAAAGCATTATGAGGAGCTGTGGATTGATCCTCTGGATTACCAAGAGTCGCTAAGTCAGGCCATTTACTTTCTGCACAACCGAGGATTACCGGTCTCAATCTATAACCTCCCTCTGTGCCTGGTACCTGCGCATCTCTCACGCTTTGCACGCCAGAGCATCTCAGACTGGAAGAATCTGTTCATCGACACCTGCCAACAATGCGCCGCAGCTCATCAATGCTCGGGCTTTTTCAAATCTCATACCGCGCGCTGGCAAAGCCGTGGGATAAAACAACTATCAACTGAGGCATTCAATGCCTACGCAAGGAGCGCACAGTGAAACTGCTTGATCGCTGGAAAATCCTGATTGGGGGCATGACCCTGTTGCCGGTCGCGAGTATCAACCTTGCCCAGGCCAACCCAATGCCACTTGCCGATACAAATTGGGAGCCACGGGAGAAGAGTCAGCCACCAGTCTTTGCCGACACGCTCAATGCCCCTGATGCGACCAATATGTACGCAGCTCACCGCTCGCATAGTTCACACCGCTCGCACAGCTCCCATAGCTCTCATTACAGTGGATCAAGTGGCTATAGCGCGCCTCGCTACTACAACCCTCCTGCCACGAGCACTCGCAGCTACAACACACCAAGCAGCTCGAATTACGGCTCAAGCAGCTCTTCCGGCTCATCAACCAGCAGCTCTTTTTACCAATCATCTGGTACATCGACAGGCTCGACCTCAACGACTACGCGAACACGACCTAGCGAAGTACAGAAAAGCAACCTGGTCATACGAGTGCAAACGGCCTTAATGGTGCGCAGGTACTACCAAGGAGCAATCGATGGCGTGATGGGCAAAGGGACTCGAGGAGCGCTGATGTCGTTTCAAACGGACAACGGCCTGACCGTAAACGGACAGATGGACACACCAACATTAAACGCATTGGGCATTCGCATTCCTTAGGTGCTAGCAGTGCGGCCCATCGTTTCACCGTGGTGCTGGATCTGATGGACACGCTGTCCACGCTTAACCTGAAAGACATTGCCGACTGCGATTTGACGCGGTTCACACGAGGGGTGCATCTGCTTACCAGGGAGGGTTGCGCGGTGCTGGAGGTGATTCAGTGGCGAACAGCGCAAGAGCGCTGAACGCCATTGAACTCAACCAGCGCGTAAAACGCGCTTGGCTTTGGCTTTGGCTTTGGCTTTTGATCTTCCTGCCCCCTTAACCACGATGGCCGAACGCAGGCATTGATCCGTGGGCAACCCGGCAGGACGCCGGGTTAGCCGCCCCAGGCCATGGATGGCCTGTGGCGGCGGCCCACGGATCAATGCCTTCGTTCGGGCATGCCGAGCCTAGGCGAGGCACCGAGTGGAGGGGCAGGAGCCTTTGGTTACTTTGGGCTTTTCAAAGTGACTCGCTGTAAGAGCGAAACCGCCAGCAGCCGCACCCGCAGGAATGGATATGTACTCAAACCCGCCGCTGTAAAAGCGGAACCACCAATTGCACACCCAACTCCAACTACGCACCGCCTCTCTTTCGCAGCCTCTACTCAACCGAAAATGATGAGAAGCAAAACGACAACTTATTATCTTCAAGATCAACCAACTGATAACGCATCCGGTCAAAACCCGAATCCAACTGACTCACGCTCATATGCATCAACTGAGTCAACCCGCCGCCAATATCACGGGACGTAAAATGGCTGATATCAAAATATCTGATACGCACGACATCAGCCCCTGCCTTTTCAGAGACTGAAATCGATAGGGATAAATCATAAGCCCCCCCATCTTCGCTCAACTGAATCTCAATGGCGCGCAAGCAGTTGTGAGCAACAAGCAGCTCATTCAACTGCGACACTGTACTCATAAACTACCCTCGCCCCTTTAACCTTGGCCCCATAGCCAGGCCCCTATTTGCAGCTATGCGAATGTTCCTCGACTGCTCGCTGTCAGGTAGTGCGAGCGCCGACCATTCGAAAGCCCATGAGAGAAATCGTTATCTGGACGACCAGAACCAGACACAGCAATACCGCTGCCATTCCCCAGTCACCGTGGTCGGCGATAACCCCCAACGTCGCGATCATTATCGTGGCGCCAATATTGCCGACTAACCAGAAAATTGAGGTCGCCGTCCCCGACCTGGAGAGTCCGGCAGTGTCGGCTATCAGTTGCAGCAGAAGAGGCAGCGGAGATAACAGCGCGGCACCAATCACGATCCCTGCCAGACTCAATATCCAAGGGGAACCCGAGGTGAAAAGCAGTACCGTGCCTCCCCCTGCCAACAATGAAACCCCGGACAGAATGCCCCCCACGGTTGCACCGCTACGAACCAATAAAGGCATGAACGTCATACCCGCGATACCACCGGCCAACATTAGAACAACGATAAATCCTGAAACCTGGGCATCGATCCCCTGACGCAACAGGATCGGCTCCAGCCATGTCGTAATGGCGGAGAAATAGCCGTTGGTTAAAAAAATCATCAGCAAAACAGCCGTGAACGGAGCCGTGCGCAATAAATCGACACCCTCCGCCAGTAAACGGCCGCCGGACTTACTCGGAGCGGACGTTGTTGGCACAAGAGGGCTATCTCGCGGGACATAAATGAAGGTCAAGAGCGCAATCAGCCCCAGGATCGCGACGTCAATCAACAACGAACTGCTGACGTTCCCCTCCTCCGTCAACGGGACAATCATGAACGCGGAGCCTATACCCAGGAAAATCACCGTACTGAACAGCGTCGTGACCCGCACATGTTCATCTTCAGAAAACCAGGTGATCATCAACTTGACGAGCAGCGACATGGTCAAGGGTTGAACAAACCCGAACAACAGTTGGCCGGCAAGCAGGTATTCATAATGGGGTTGTAACACCCGGATCAATGCCGCCAACAACATGGCAATGGCGGTGATACGCAACGCTGTTTGCACCGATATCCGGTCAATCAGGCCACCGCTGGGAAGTGCCAGCGGTAATGCAAGTGCCGTCACAGCCAAAGACAATGAACCGACTTCCCCATAAGTAATACCGTACTGGGTGGACACCTGATCCGTGATAGGTGCAAAGCGCATCCATTCATACTGGGTCAACGCCAGCATGCCGGAGTAAATACAAAGAATACGGTAACGTACTGGGATCACTTTAATCTCCCGCAAGAAGACACAAGTGAAGTCCGGGGCGAATGCGCCGGACCTTGAGTTCACACTGTGTGATCAAAACGCCCTCACCGGGCATTGGTTGTCAGCAACCTTAATGCTTGATTCCGGTTGCCAGGCTCCAGTCACCGTATTGCGTGCGGGAAACTGTAATATCGCGAAAACCGGCGATCGTCAGCAGCTCCCTTATCTCGGTCTCTGACAATTGCTGACCCTGGGTCCAAAGCAACATGTTCGCGTTATAAGCCGCGACATTATGTGGGCCGGTCTTTTCTTTATTAAAAAACATCTCATGAAGAATGATACGGCCGCCGCTGGGTAGTGCATCAAAACTCTTTTTGGCCAGAAACAGACACTTGTCCAGCGGCCAATCATGAAAAATATCACTGTAAAGATGCACATCGGCGGCTGGATACTCAGACGCCCAGATGTCTCCTTTATGGGTTGTGATGCGCCCCGCCATTCGGTACTGCTCGACGTAGGTATCGGCAATGTCGCAGACATAGGGAAGATCAAAGATCACGGCATTCAGTTCAGGCCATTTCTCCAGCGCACAAATAGAGTGAACACCCGAACCACCGCCCACATCCAGAAGACAGCTATACCCGGACAGATCAATCCGCCCCGACCAGGCCCGAGCCGGTCCTTTGCTTTTGCTGTGCATCGCCTTGGTGAAAATTTCGCTGTGTAACTGGTCCTGCGCATTGTTCTCAAACAGATCAGTCTCACCGAACAACCCGGACTCTCCACTGAGCATCGACTCTTTGAAGAATGCATAAGAGAACGCATCTTCTTTGTGGCGTGCGGATTGCAGGACCCCACTGAACGAGGTCTCCGACTTTCGGGTCAGAAACGCTTGCGCCAAAGACGTCAGGCCATAGCACTCCCCACGCTTCTCAAGCAGCCCCTGACTGGTGCACATAGCCACAAGCGCCTGTGCGGCCCGAGGTGCCAGTTCCAATGCCGAGCCGATTTCCCCCAGCCTCAGCGCTTTGCCTTCAAGCAGATCAAACAGTTTTACTTCATCGGCAAAAAACAAGGTGTAGGTATTGATAAACCCGAAGTAGATATCAAATATCTGTTTATCACTGTGATGCTCCGTGTGCACTGTACTGTCCATGTAGATGCCTATCCCATTTCAAAAATGCCGTTGAAGACCATCAACGATGCCATGACAATAGAAACCCTCAACAACACGATCAAACGCCTGCCTGGCCTCATGCGAAGCGTTGCCCACCAGGTAACCATGTGAACAGGCCTTCAACATCTCGATGTCATTGCAACTGTCCCCGAAGGAGATGACCTTGGCGGGGGAAATCTCATGTTTCTTGACGATGAAATCGACCCCCTGCTTCTTTCCGCACCCCGGGTGCATGATGGCGACATCGTAGACATTCTCAGGGTCGCCGGCGGCGGCACTGGCGTAGGTAATTGAGGCCTCAAGGCCCACCTGCAAACAGAGTCTATGGATCTGCTCGATGGCGATTGCTTCATTGCCATCGGCATTCAAGTAATAACCCCGAATGCGCTTTTGCTGGAAAGCCTCCGACTGCAACGTCAACTCAATACCCTCTCGCTCGAACAGGGTGCTCAGCCTCATGACCCGCTCTGCAAACGTTCCAGCGCCTTGTAACGGCCAACCCTCATCCTCCAGAACACTGTCCGGGTGATTCCAGTACAACTCGGTTCCCAGACTGGTCAGTGCAAAGTCCCAGGGAAACTCGGGGTATCTCTTCATCTTGTCCAGGACCACCGCTTGACTGTTTCCCGTGGCCCAGCCAAATAACAGGTGGTGCTTGCGTTTGAGTTGATTCAAACAGCTTTCCAGTTTGTCTATCCCGGCATCCGCCTCGCGAGACGACAAGACCGGCATAAACGTCTCGTCAAAATCAGAAACTATCAACCAGGTGTCTTTGCTCGTCATACCTGCTCACTCTCTGATGAGTCCCATGGACTGTGAGGATATTTCAATCCGGGAAAACTCCCCGACCGCTCCCTCGGAAAAGGGCGACTGCACACTAAACCCAACGCGCACTTCATCCGGGCAGTTGCTCACATAGAACGCCCGATGAAAAACCACGGCACCCTCAGAGCCACTCAGATAACACGAGAACACATCCCCACTTCGCGAAATGAACAGCCGCACAGGCTCATCGTTTACTTCGATGCCATTGACTTCATCGCTATAGGGCGATGAATGCACCGATACGATCTTCTTGTTGCTGCCGTACTCTTCAACACCGAACTTCAGCTTGTGCAGCCCGACGTGAAGAAAGAGCCCTGCAGCATCAAACTTGGCCAGGCTGAATAACTTGATGTCAGCGCCAAGGGCAAATTCTCCCGTCACCGACGTGAGCAAAGTGCCCAAGCTGTCCACCGTATGAAGCCCTGGAATATTGAACGAATCGCTACCGGGTTCGCTTCGCAGTTTCAGAACCGGCGCAACATAACGCAGCTGCGCGCAATGCTCGGCACCGAACACACGATCACTGATCCTCAGTACGGTGTTCGGGTCTTCGCGCAAAAGAGGTGTAGTGCCAACGGTGTCATCCATACAGGTTCATTCCGCCATCGACCGACAGGGATTGAGCCGTGATGTCTTCGTTCTCAAGCACCGCCAGACAGAACCGGGCAATGTTTTCCGGGATCTGTGTACGCCCCAGCGGGATCAGGCCCTCCATGCGAGCCCACAAGTCATCCAGCGACTCGTTGGGCTCGATGAGGCGGTTCTCCAGGTACTTCCACATATTGGTTTTGACGATGCCGGGGCAAACGCAGTTGACCCGGATATTGTGAGTGGCCAACTCCAGCGCCAAGGCACCAGAGAAGCCCTGCAACCCGGCTTTCGCGGCGCAGTAGGAAGATATTCCAGGAAAGGCGACTTTTGCGGCAATGGAGCTGATGTTCAGGATCGCGCCGCCCTTGCCTCTCTGGATCAGTGCGCGGGCAGCCTCACGCGACGTCAAGTAAGGTGCTGTAAGGTTGGTTTGCACGATCGCGTCAAACTCGCTCAGCGCTGATTCAACCGTGTTGATCAGATGGCTGCTGCCAATGGCGTTGACCAGGCCGTAAAAGTGCTCTGACTCATGGACAACGCCACCTACGGCTTCTATGACCTGGGCTTCAGACGTTGCGTCGACCGCAATGGCCTTTACCGAAAGCCCTTGCTCCACCAGATCCGCCGCCAGCGTGCGAGCCGCCTGATAACCACTGACCTCCTGAGTTTGATAGTGGTTGATTGCATTGGGTGTCCGGTCGGTATCAAAGATGTAGACATGAATACCTTCTTTGGCCAGTACTTCAACAATCGCGGCGCCGATGCCTCTGGCACCGCCCACAACGATCATGGTTTTACCGGACAACTTGCCTTGCGCTTTATTTCCCTGCGTCATAAACCACTGCTCCTGAATCCATAGAAGGCCTGCCGAACCCTATACAGGGCTCAGAAAACCAATAAATAGTTGAAACGGTATTTAAACGTGTGAAGTCTAATTAACTAATGCGTACGGCGGGTCAGCCAACAATGCACCCAGTACTTGAGGTGCAACTTTTGCCTGGAAAGGCTCGATGGTCGGCCACTCATAGGCATCACTGAAGACCTTGCGAACTCGAATCAGCAAACTGGACTCAATGTATTCAGCCAGGTTGAAGCGACCACTGTTATGTTCTACGACAATAATTTCGGCACATTGGCTCAGCATCTGTTTAACCAGCTCAAGATCCGGTCGAACGGACAGAAACCGGATATGCGTGCATCTTTTTGTCGTGGCGACCTGAAAGGCTTCGTATGCCATCGACTCCGATGACACTATCAATGAACCGGCGGCAAACTCGGGCTGAAAAATATAGATATCTTCAGACAGCTTCCGGTACTTCTCCCTCAGGGCACACACTCTTTCCATGGGCTGGTCGTACATTAAGTACAGGCCGTTTCCACCCTTTGATTTCTGCCGATGAATACAGGCCAACAGATCGAGAGGGTCTGTCAGTTCGTATACGGTTTCTTCCGTCAGCAAGCTGAATACGGTTGAGGCGTACGTAGCGCCGCCCCACACACCGTTCTTCCGAGCGCCAATGACATGCAAATTACGACAGGCAATCAAAGCAGAGTGCAGTACATCTATTGCGTTGAGGTAATACTTGTCATCGGTCAGGACAAACTTCAGTTCATCATCCGGGCACCCCATCGCGCAGGTCAGCAACGCTGACTCGGCCAGGCCGGTGTTGCAATAACCGGACAATGACTTAAGGCCAAACCGAGCGGCCAGATCCGCGGTGAATACATGGGCAGGTGCCCCTGACCGAACTTCTTCGATAATGTCGGCCGTCCGACTGCAACTGGAAGCTTTCCTGAGATCATTCTTCTGCTGATCGTCCGTTGACGTCATCAAACTCTGATGGCTGGCACGTTTGAAGGAGTGAACGCCTTTTTCGGTATGACAGATGATCGCGGTCGACCGATGGTCCTTCTCTGCCTGGCGAATGTGTTCACTGATCGCCTGGGTGTCGTGTCCATCCACTTCATAAACATCAGAAAAGTAGGCGGCCAGATACTCCGGCCTCAACTTCCCGGGAAGTGGGTCAATCCCTCTGCCATTGTTGTCCACTATCAACGTCAGGTTCTTGACCTCAAGTTCGCCAATCAGGCGAATCGCCTCGAAAGACACCCCTTCGTTCAATTCACCGTCACCCGCCACACAGATAACACGTGCATCACGATTGGCATTCGCCCGCCCCAACGCAATGCCCACTCCCTCGCCAAGGCTGTGCCGCATGCTGTAGGCAAAACCGTAGTGTTTATTGACAACGGCCGGAACCTTGTCGTGAACCGCAGCTAAAAAAGCCAAAGGCATACCGTTGAGCACGTGACGATAAGCATAAAACAGTGGCGCAATATGCCCCCTGCCAATTACCAGATCCTGATTGGCCACCCCTGCCGCATTGCAGAACTCCAATGCAAACAGTGCTTCGGCAATGTTCAGTGACGACAGGCAAGATGCCAGGGTTCCGTAACCGGCAATTTCATGAATCCGCTCCAGGCACACCCTGACGTCTGAATAGAAAGGCGTAAATTGTCTGGCGATGGCTACCGACAGTTCGTTGATCGTCTGGCACTTGGACGCCTCGGCAATACCGACTTCAACTTCCTCATTGGCACGCACATACTCATCGGCCGTCAGGTACGCCTTCCGTTTATGCACGCTTTGACGAATGCCATGTAACGGCGTCAACAGGCTGGCAACTGGCTCGAGGTCATAACTGACTAATTGATTCATTCAACACCTCGAACACGTCACTTAGCGTTTCCTCTGACATGATGTAGGCGGGCGCCAGGCAAGCCCAATCTTCCTCACCTCGGATAATCAACTTCCTTTCAAAGCACAGCCCACCCAATTTCTTGCCTGCCTGCTCCCCAAGGCTTGAGTCCAGGGTTATGCCGATCAGCAAGCCTTGAGATTCAATCCGGGCGATACGCTCATTCCCGGCGATTTCCTGACACAGCGCCTGAGTCTTTGTAATGAGTTTTTGTAACTGCCCTGCGGCCTCTATCTGTTCCAGCACGCGCATCGACGCATTGATGGCCGCGATCGAAACCGGGTTGCTTGCATAGGTATGCGAATAGGAAAACGGGATCCACGGCTCTGGCTTGTCAAACACCGAGGCGATTTTATGGGATGTCACCATAGCGGATGCCGGGTAATAACCACCGCTGATGCCTTTACCGAGCGCGACGATATCGGCAGAAACCCCAAACTGATGGGTATTCAAGAACTCTCCGGTTCGAGAGGCGCCGGTCACGATTTCATCGGTAATCATCACAATATCGTAACGGTCACACAGTTCACGAATACCGATCAGATACTCGCGGGGAGTTTGCCGCATCCCTTTCAAATGGTTGACCGGCTCGAAAATGATGCAAGCGATCTGCTCCGCACCATAATGAAGAATAATATTCTCCACATCCGCCACGCTGTGCATTTCCAACGCCTGACCTTCGTGAACGACAGGGAATGGCGGGTTGATCCGAATAGTGTCGTAACCGCTGCAACGCAGGTCCTTGAAATCGTTCCTGCCGGTAATACTGTGGGCCCCCAAGGTGGCGCCGTGATAGGAGTGCTTGCGGCAGATCACTTTCTTCTTGAACGTATTGCCTTTGCGCTGGTGATACTCCAAGGCCATGGCAATCGACGACTCGATGGCTTCCGAGCCGCTGTTGACATACAGCACGCCGCCATCTTCCATCTTCGCGCGTTTGAGCAGCAGCTCTGAAGTTTCAAACAGCTCGGACGAATAGAAATGATCCTTGGGGTGGAAAGGCAGATCCGTCAACGTTTTGGAAATATGCTGCTTGATGGGGTCGCACGAATACCCGAACGGTACGTTAAACATGCCCGAAATCGCATCCGTGTAGATGCCACCCTCTGCATGAACACTGACATCTTTAACAGAACCAACAATTTGGTCTTTCACGCGTGACTGATAGACAAACATCCCTTTACGCCCTCTATTAATTAGATCGGATAAACCTGAGAACCAGCGCCCAGCACTTTACTGTGTGGCGGAACCGACTTTGCCACGACAGCACCCGCACCGATAATTGACCCTTTACCCACTGTGACGCCCGGCAAGATTGTTGCGCCGCCGCCAATCCATACATCATCTTCAATGACTACAGGTGCACCCAACTCTATATAACGACGCCGCTGCTCAAGATCCTTGGCATGGTTAGAGGTATAAATACCGACATGAGGCCCGATAAACACACGGTTCCCGATGTTTATTTCAAACGCATCGAGGAACACCCCATTGGCATTAATAAAAACACCATCACCAATGTTTATGTTCGAACCAAACTCACAAAATAAATTGCCCCACTGTTCAAACCCCTCACCCACTGATCCGAACAGGAGTTTATAAAGCGGCTCCCGACCATCAGGGTTATTGCTGATGGAGGAACACAACGCACGAGCGGTGCGCCTACGGGCAACTAAAGCAGGTTCCGCCGCATCGAATGTCATGAACTCACGCATACGCCACCCTGTACACACGGGCGTAACAGAGAGCACTCATGCCGTGCTGATCGGCAAGTAAACGGGGGCAAACAAGACGATCATTAGTTCCGCGCCCGCCACTACCACCCACAAATAACGCCCACACTTCCCCAATAGCCTGATTCCCTTCAGCCATCATCATCTCCATCTACTATTTATTTTTTAAATATACTTCGGCACTTCTTGAAATTTTTCCACCTTCTACACTCGCCACCAGCGCCTTGCAAGTTTGTTATTACGTCAGTCGTATTGTCATGTCACTGTTTTCAGGGCCTGTTGCTTCCGTTCTGGATTGAGTGTGACGACGCCGATGGGCTGCCCATTACGCGTCGCACCTGACCAGCGATGCGCAGGTTGATAAAGGACTTGCTGCTACAGCGCATGACGCTCGGCCAGCACCTCTTGATCCTCGCCGCGATAACGCTGCGCAAGGGGATACGAAGCGGATGCGGCGGTAATGATGTTCCGCTGCCGATACTTTGGACGATCAAAGAGCCGAGGCTTGCGTGGCATAGCCCGCAGTGGGATCACCGGCAGCATTCGATGCCGGTCGCAGTAGTGGGTCACAGATCATGTGAATCTGGGTAGCAAGGCCGCCTCGACTAGGCCCAAAGCATGATCTAGCGGTTCTCCAGTCCCCCTTTTTCCCGATTCCTGAAGAGGCTCGGGTTGCACGTACCGCAGTGGAGTCGATCATCTAGGTGTCCAGATCGATCAGCCCCTCCCGGTTCAATTGGATGTGCAAGCGCTCCAGTATCCGCTCAAACGTACCGTCGTCGCGCCAGGCAGCGCCCGAGCACAGAACCTAGGGAAAGCGGACGCTCGATACAGAGGCTGCTGCCGACATGACCGCGTTACGCACGGGTAAAGGGGCTTGCTCGGGGTGTTGCTGCAAAAAATGCTTGATCGCTTGATCCTGGCGATCCACCACGCATACGTTCACGTTAGGGCTAGGGACGGTGCATTCGCCAAGCGCGAGGGCCCCGCAGTTCAATACCCCGTACACCGCAGCCGGTTGCGCGACGGCCGAGCAACCGTAGACCATCTCGCCAAGGTAATTGAGCTGCCCTTGGGTGACGGTGAAACGCAGCGGTTTGGAGTAAGCCCCCATGGCCCCGCGACGGTGACCCAGGCGGCTCACTTCATAATCACCGGCAGGTAGCCATGCCGAGTAATCATCCTTGGGTCCCCAGCCATAAGTCTTGCCGCTCTTGATATCGCGAAACTCAAGGTAGGTTCCGTAGGGGCCGCCTTCCAGCAGCGCGCCGACCACTAGACCCGCGTTTTGCGCGTTGTAAACGGGTGAATTCAACGCCATTTCAGCTGGCATTGACGAACAACCGGCCAGTAATCCGATCAGGCCAATTGCAAAGATGTTGCGCGAGCCAAACATTCCGCTACCTCGGTGGAAGACAAAGAAAAACCCCAGAAAAATTCAGGGACGACAGGCGCGCTAGACGGCGGCGACTGCCTTCTTTAGCATGATGGCCTTTCGCCCATTCGTGCATCAAGGACGATCTATCAACATGTTCTGTTTTTCCCAATGGCGCGTGCGTGGCGCTGTAAGCATTGCCGCGCTGTTACTTGGCGGGTGCAGTTTCAACGGCTCCTACCCGGACGCCAGTGCACCCGATGCGGCGAAGCTGCGCTTTATCAGCAGCAGTGACAGCTCGACGCTCGACTTGTTCGATGCCGAACACTGCGGCGGCCAAACCACGGGGCTGCTCAATAACCTGTTCAGCGCCAATACCCGGCGACGGGCCGCCATGAGTGCCGCTGCCCCCGAGGATGCCAAGGCCTATCTGGAAGTGCGGCTGCAACCGGGTCATGAGCTGTTCGCGCGCGCCAATACCTTGAGCACCGGCAGCGTGTGCACCGTGGGGTTCAACTTTACCCCGCAGAGCGGCGGCGAGTATGAAGCGGACTTCCGCCGAGTAGGTCGCACTTGCCAGGTCACCCTTAGCCGTCTGCGCCAGATCGATGGCAAGACTGTGCGCTCGCCGATCGTGCTGACCAACAAAGGCCTGCCCGCCTGCGCCGGCCACAACCCTATTTTCCCCAAGCCCACCGAAGCACAACCGCAGTCAGCGGAGCGTGCAGCGCTGATCGCGCAGATCGTCGACGCGAGTGTCATCGCGAAAATGAAGCCCGACGCCGAGGATGCCCCTTCAGTCCAGAAAACACTGCTCGACAAATCCATAGCGGAGCGCAAAGAGCGCCTCGACTTCAGCCTGCCCGATGTCTATTGGACTGAATATCGGCAGAATCTGGAGCAGTTCGCCAATGAGATGAGGGGCACCAAGGCTCGTTCATTGCAGCTGTACAAGGATGACTACAGCAACCGTCTGGGCCTGCTCGACACCCCGGCGATCAAGGAACTGCTGCCCGACAGCGAAGCGGCCGACCGTAGCAAGGCAATGTCGACCAATAATGCAATGCTGGAGCACTACTACCGAGCCCAGCAAGCACTGCTGAAGGAAACACTGAGCGCACATCAGGCACGCATGGCCGACCTGGATCAGCGCTTTGAGGTGTGCAAGCGTTTCGCGGCCTGCTGGCAACGTTGAATCGGGGTCCGGCTTGAGATTACCGAGCGCCGCACGTACGCCGCCTTAGTACTGACTGGCCGAGGAAGCCCGCTATCTTGAGAATGGCGGGGATTTTCCGAGGGTTTGAAGAACAAAAGCGGAGTAACGGCCATGGAATACGACGATAGGCTGATCGAAGACGCAGTGCTTGCCCTGTTGGCAGCCTACAGCTCCGACCAAGGTAATGCGTGGAAAGGGTTCGACTTCCAGATCATGAATCGACTGCATGAACAGGGTTTCATCAGTGATCCAGTTAACACAAACAAATCCATCTGGTTGACGGCGCAAGGACTGGAGCGAGGTCGGCAGCTAGCCGACCGGTTGTTCGGGTCAAGGACGCATGCGGGGCAGGTATCCGACTCGAATACCTGACATCTTCCCGCGTCATAAAATAGCTGAGTTTGTGGATCGCTTACGACACACCCCACTCAAACATCACCTCCAATCCACCGTTACCGGTCCCCACTGCCCGCCCCGGTAGTTCCCCTTCGCAGCAATATCCGCGACGACCTTGGCCGGTCGCATCAGCGTCCACAACACCTTTGCAGTCGCCTTTGCGGTGCCCGTGACAGGCTGTGATGACGGCGCCATTTTCCACCTCGACACCCAAGCCTCCCTGAGCGACCTACCCAACCGTCCAAGGCCAAAAACCACCCCGAACGACATGTCCCGATACATAACTCCAGACACACAATTCAACCTGCGTTACTATGCGCCTGGAGTTATAAAGCACCTCTCACCCCGATAAGGAGATGGAGGTGCAAAGCAGACAGTTGATCAAGGAGCTTGAAGCCGCAGGCTGGGTGCTGGAGCGAGTCACTGGCAGCCATCATCTGTTCAAGCACCCTTACAGGCCCAACACCGTTCCGGTGCCTCACCCGAAGAAGGATCTGCCACGGGGCACGGTCAGGGCCATCAGAAAACTGGCTGAACTGATCTAGCTCCCGCCACCTTCACACCTATTGAGGAGATCCCCGTGCAATATCCCGTCTGCATCGAATGGGGCGACGAACACACCGCCACCGGCATCCAGATTCCCGACATCCCCGGTGCTGTCACTGCGGGCGACAGCTTCGAGAGCGCCTATAGCGCGGCCATCGAGATTGCCCACGTCATGCTCGAAGAACTGGCCCGTGCGGGGCACGCCATTCCCCTGCCCTCTCCCACCCGCAAGCACCGCGCCAACCCCGATTTCGAGGGCATGGGCTGGGGCATGCTGGATATCGATATCGCGCCTTATCTGGGCAAGACCGAGAAGGTCAACGTGACCCTGCCGGGTTATGTCATCCAGCAAATCGACCGCTTTGTCCGCGAGCACAACATCAAGAGCAGGTCGTCTTTTCTGGCCGATGCGGCGTTGGAAAAGCTTGGGCGCTGAAAGCGGCTGCAGGGTGCAGGCCGAGCGGTGTGAGGAAGGAAGAGCCCTAGCTTTCACTAGGGCTGTAAAAATTTAAGCTTGAGAAAAATCCAAAATTTAGAATCTACACACTCAGAATAAAACCCTTCCAACCAAGCAAAGCTCTTTCAAACTCATCAATATTTATAATTGAACAATAATCCTCATCATATAAGGAATATATTTTTGCCAAACTTTTGCTTAGCTCTACACCCCAACTATCACGACTCCAATCTGCTTTCTCAACAACACCGCTTTTAACCAATCTAATTCTAGACAACCCTTCATCCAACCATGGTATGGAGCTTTCATATTTTTGCCCACCATGATCGGTAAAAAGGCACGCTAAAAAATCCACCCCATTTTCATTAAGAACACTTGATCGGCAATTTGGTACACAAGCACCATCTTCATCATCCCAAAAAAAACAAATTTCCATTCAAGTAAACCTATATTTTCGGATAAACGGTAGTTTTAGGACTAATAAACCCTTCAACCTTTACACCACTTGGTGTAGTACCTGTCCATTTATTTCCTATTACTGTTTTGTTCTGGTAGGCAGCATCCACCTCTACTTTTATCTTGTCGGCAGACCATGACTTAGGAAACATTGTGGATACACCACCGTTGTTTGATTTTGGTAAGTACGCTCCAGGATTACGAGGATCGAGCACTTCAATTCTTGCACTATAAACACCTTGGGCATTCGGAGCAGACTCGGTTCCAGGAATGACGCGAACATCTCCAGTCACAGTCGAATGCCCACCCACTACGTTTCCATTTGCTTTTACTTCGGCTCTAATTATGTGCCCATCAAAATCAATTGGGGCTGTAATTTTTGAAGCTTTTACCTTCAAATCGATATTTTTCTCTGCCTCAGCCAACCCAGCAAGATTACCTCCCGCCTTCGGTCTCAGCCCATTACCCGTCTCGAAATAAAGCTTTCCATCCGCCGCCAAAACTTCGATGTTGCCCGTCTTGGTATTGACGACTCGGCGATAGCCCTCTGGTAACCCTCCTGTTTCATTAAAAGCAGCCCCTACTGAACCGCCTTCACGATAACCAGCCGGCAGAGCAGCTTTCTCAACAGCTCCTCCCCCTTTTGCACCAAGCTCATCCACAGCTTTGACGACAGGTACACCGGTTGGCGTCGCCCTCACCAATCCTTGCAGGAAGTTACCAAAATTACGAACCGCATTGCCAAGACTGATGACCGAAAGCGCCAAAGTCGCCTTATTCTCGACATCAAGCCTACTCCGCTCAGACTCCGTTTCAGTGTACAAAGCGTCACGTAGTTTAGGAGCTCTGCTGAACATGAAGCCGTCAACAAAAGCGATTGCTTCCGGCTTGGCGTTTTCTATCCCCCTTCCATGCTCCCCCTCTACACGCATGGCAAAAACGATGTCGTCGACCGTCAACTTGCTGAAATCGATACCCAGATCGCATAGCTGAGGGTTTTTGCGACAGTGGTCCAGCGCTTCCTGGGCCACCTGTTTCGCCGCAGTTTCATGCAGGTCATGGTTGTATTGAGTGGCGCCTTTGGCGATGGCAACGCCTTTGTCCAGATCGCCGTCGACTGCCGCAGCCGCTACCAAGCCGGTAAGTTGCGATAGAACCAGCCTCAGCTCTTTGTTATCCCGACCCAGGTCGCCCATCGAGCTCACCATGACTTCATTGAGCCCTGCTGCTGCCGCACCGGTCTTGAAGTCACTGCCTGTCAGCTCAGCCAGCAGGCCGCCCATGATCGCGTGAGCAACCACTTTCTGGACGCTTGCATCTGGAAAATGAATGGCGTTGTCACCAATCCAGTTGAAGCCGGAGGCCATGGCCATTTGGCCGGCCTCGCCCATCAAGGCCGCACTGAAGTTGCTGCCGAAACTGCCTCCCCCAATGGCCGAGGACACTCCGCTCGAGATAAGCGCTCGTCCAACGGTACGAGTCGCTGCATCAGAGGCATTGCTCCAACGGAAGATATCTTTGGAAGGGGTGGTCGCGCCTACTGCAGCACCATCCGTGGGTTGAATACCCTGTGTGGCCGAGCCAGCGCCATCGGCTGCCGTGAACCATTTGTCGTCGGCGTAATCAAGAAGCCCAGCTGTAAATCCTGCAATCGCAGCGCTCTTCAGACTCCCCGTACTGAACGTATCTTTCACCGCCAGACCAAGGTTGCCCTTGTTATCAATGGTGCTAGTGACCGCAGTCGTGCTCAGGCTGGCAGCAACTGCCAGGTTTGACCCGCTCAACCCCAAACCAGCGGGGCCGAGGATGAAAGACATCAGAATAGCGATGGCAATCTTGGCGCCAGCGCCGAGGCCAGAAGACTCGTACTTGAAGCTGTCGTGAATTTCTTTGACTTGGCGCCAATCGATATCACCACGGGCCTCCGCCTGCTTCATCCAGGCCAGGTTGGGATCCGCTTGCACCATCGCATCGATGGTTTGGCTAACGCTCTGTTGATCGACCTGCTTGATATCGATACGAATGCCTTCGGCAGCTTTGATCACCAGCTTGCCTTGAGCAATCAGGGCGCTTTGCCGCAGGGTCTCATCGGTTTTCCCTTCGCCCTTCATCTTGTACCAAGCCAAATCGCCCTTGCTCTTGGTATGGCTCTCGTCGTGGAAGTCCTTCACGCCCTCGAACACGATGCGGCCACCGCTGTCCAGCGTCAGGTCCTTACCGCTGTCCAGGGTTGCCACTTGGTAACGCTGGTCCCCGCCGCTCTTGAGCGTGAGATCGCCGCCCGTCTTGATTTCGCTGCCGACGTTAGTGTGCTGCGTCACTTCATCACGTTTCGCCGCGTTACTCCCCCAACTGCCTTTTTTGCTCATGTCGTAGAGGGAGTAGTCGCGGTTGAGCTCAGCCATCAAATTCAACTGCTTACCGGCCACCAGATAGGCCTCGTTACCGGCGTTGATTTTGCTGGCAACCATCGTCAGGTCTTGCAGCGCCGCAACGTTTACATCACCACCAGCCTCAATCGTCGTGCCCTGCTGGCGAACATGGTCCTCTTCCTGATTGATCTTCTTGCCGCTGCGCTTATAGCGGTACTCACTTGACTCTTCGTTGGCAGCCGCAAGGAGGTTCACATCCTTGCCCGATAAGTTGACGTCGCCGCCTGCCTTGACATGGCTGGCAACCATCGTCAGTTCGTTCGTCGCCACAACATCAAGATCCCCACCGACCTTGATCTCACTGGCATGCTGCACCGTCTGGCTTTGCGCCCAGAAATGCCGTTTGTCCTGGCGCGTCGAGCCGGTTTCTTCGCGAGCCGCCGCAATCACCACGTCGTTACCCGCGCTCAGCTCAGCGTTCTTGCCTGCGGTAATGGCACCGCCGACATTCAGCAAATCCCGCGCTGCATGCATCTTCAGGCTGTTCTCGGCCTCAACCCGCGCGGCGCTATCGACGACTGCAGTCTTGGAGCTGAAGCCCTTCCCACTGTTTTCAATCGTGGTGATGGTCCGGTCATTGCGGATATCCCCAGTCAAGGTGCTCAGGTCAACATCCTTACCCTTGAGGATGCCGCCTTGCATGTTCACCAGGTCCTTACCCGCCACCAGCTTCAGCTTTTCATCGGCCTGCGCGAGCCGCGTATTGACGAGGTTGTTCCCCGCTGCTGCCGAGAGGTTTTCGCTGGCGCGCAACGTGCCGGAGTTCTTCAAATCCGCACCGGCAATCAAGGTGACGTCCTTGCCCTGGATCAACGCCCCATCCGCCGTCAGGCGGTTGTTCGCCTGGGCCATGTACAGCACGGGCACCAGCACGTGCTGGCCATTGATCACCTGGTCTTCCATCCAGACGATGTCATGGGTCAGTGCGGCAACTTGCTGCGAGGTCAAAGTCACGCCAACGGAAAGGTTGAGTTGCTCCTTGCTGGCGATGGCGTTGTTCATCAGGTACTTGAACATGCCTTCGTCGGTGGTCTGGCCGGCGATAAAGCGCTGACCTGTGCGCGCGGTGACGGCT
This sequence comes from Pseudomonas sp. RC4D1, assembly GCF_018390395.1. NCBI lineage: Bacteria > Pseudomonadati > Pseudomonadota > Gammaproteobacteria > Pseudomonadales > Pseudomonadaceae > Pseudomonas > Pseudomonas sp. RC4D1. The sequence goes on along the minus strand of NZ_JAHBAW010000003.1, from coordinate 72,559 downwards.
TGTTGAATCAGGCGTTGTTCATAGAGGCCATCACCCAGGCGCTTCCAGCTGGTTTCAGGGTCGTAGCCCAGCTTGCCCAGCAGGTAGTCCGAGCTCATGAACTGCTTGAGATCGGTGAAGGCGGAGTTGGTTTCGACCAGGTATTTGGGGCCGACGAACACACGGCTGGCGTCCGAGCCCTGGATGTTGGCTTGGCTCAGATCCTGGCTATTTTTGGCAACGGCGGCGCTATCGACCACGTGAAACAACCCGTTCGTCCCACTGGGCAGAGCGAAGCCCGGCATGGTGGTCGGGTTGACTTGTTGCTGTGCCAGGTCCGGTGGCAGTTGCGGGTTCAGCACCACCACGGCGGGCTTGGTCACGGTCGTGGCGCCGCCCTTGTCCGCGACGGGCGTCGGCGGCGTGAACTGGACGATGCTGCTGTTTTCCAGCTGCTGGGTAGCCTGAATGCTGATGTTGCCGCCCGCTTGAATCACCGAGGCAATGGGATCGCCCGGGGTCACGGTGGTGGTGTCGCCCACCAGGTTGAAAGAGTTGAGCGCGCCCACCGGCAATACCTTGGGGTTGGGCTGGGCGTTGTAGGGGTAAATCCAGTTGGCGCGGAAGCGCTCATCCGTACCGTCGGTAACGCGGCCCGTGTTCCAGGTACGCGTGCGTGTGCTGGTACTGGTGGTAGCGCCGATGTTGGCGAAGTTGTCGGCGGTGATCAGCAGATCCGCGCCCGAGGCCATGGTGCTGTACTTGTTCAGCACGCTGGACCCTTCGACGGTCAACTTGGCTCCACTTTGGATAGATGAGCTGGCCGAATCTGTCGCCACCACACTTTTGGAGACTTCGTTAGCAATGTAATCGACGTTGTGGTGGTCACCGCTGCAGTCGTAGCACCTCACACTCAGGCTGCCCGACACCAGCTGGTCGACAGTGCTGAACACGTCCTTGCGGTTGATTACGCTGTCGCTGCGCACCAGCACATCGTTGGCGGCTTCGATATGGCTGGAGATGTTTTCCAGTGACGCACTGCGAGCCACACCGTCGCGGGCCATCATGCTCAGGCCGCCGAGGCTGTAGATGTCGGCGTAGTAGTTGGTAAGGTTCTTGAAGCGCAGCGCCATGTCGGCGCCGCTGAAGATCAGGCCGTGATCGTTGCGCACAGCTTCGGCATTCAGATCAACCTTGCCGGCGCCGCCGAGGGTACCGGTGTTGGTGACATGGGCGGCGGTCAGGGAGAACGCTCCGCCGCTGGTGATGCGTCCGGCATTGGTCCAGCTGTCACCCTTGCCGGTGAAGCTTTGGCTGGCGGCTAGTTTGCCGGTGGCTGCCTGGTTGAGTTGGACTACGGTGACGTTCAGCACATCAGCCTGAACATCCGTGCTGTTGTCCCAGGTGGCGGCGTCGACGGTCAGCGTGCCGGCCGTGGCGACGCTTCCGCCGATGTTGCTGAACTTCGCCAGATCAACCGCAAAAGTGCCTGTGCCGACGTGACGGACATTGCCGTCGGTGTTCTTGAAGCTGGCCATGCGCAAGGAGACGTCATGGTTGGCGGCTTCGATCATGCCGCTCTGATTATCCAGCAACTGCGCGCTGGCTACGCTTGCGGTGCCTTGTTGACCGAGGGACCGCAGTTTGCCGTTCTGGTTATTGATGGACGCGGCGTCGATCAGCAAAGCGCTGGTGCCTTCGACCAGGCCAGATTGATTGTTCAGTTCGCCGGTCAGGCCAAAATCGATGGCATCTGCGGCGGCTCGGCCTTGGCTGTTGTTGAGATGGGTGGCGCGTACATTCAGGGTTTGCTTGGCCAGCAATGCACCGTTCTGGTTGTCGAGGATCGTGCTGGTGATCTGGGTATCGCCGCTCAGGGCAGCAATCTGGCCGCCGTTGTTCAGTAGCGATTGTTGCGCGCCCAGGTTGATCGACTGGGCCTGGATCAGCCCCGCTTCGTCAGCTGCGCTGAGCGATTTTCCGTTATCCAGCACGGTCGCCGCAGTGGCCTTGAGCTTGCCCGCAACACTGGCCAACACACCGCCACGGTTATCAACGTTATGGGCTTCGATGGTGAGGTTATCGGTCTGGGTGATGACGCTGCCATCTTGGTTATTCAGCCCTGCGCCCAAGGTCGCGGTGATGCCGCTCTGGCTGAGCAGGCTGCCCGTGGTGTTGTCCACCGCACCGCCGTTGATTGTCAGGCCCTGCTGGGTGCTGATGATGCCTTTACCGGTGTTGATCAGTTGCTGATGGGCAGTAAGGCCCATGGCATTGACGGAGGCGATGTAGCCGTCGAGGCTGTTGTCGATCGTGTCAGCGGTCAGGCTGAGCTGGCCTTGGCTGATCAGTTTGCCGCCTTGCTGGTTGAAGGCTCTGGCGGTAGCGAGGATGTCACCCTGACTGGTGATCTGACCCTTAGCGTTTTCGACGGTGATGCCCGTCAGGGTCAGTGCGCTTTTAGTGGTGATCTTACCGCTGCTGTTGTCGAGGCTGGCCACGTCCAGGGCAAGGGTATTCTGGCTACTGATGACCCCGTTGGTGTTCTGCACCGCGGCTGCTTTCAGGGTCTGCTCACCGGCGCTGGCGAGGGTACCGTTGTCGCGGTTATCGAGCCGACCACCGAGGGTAGTGTTGAGCGTGCCCTGACTGGTCAGGGTGCCGCCGCGATTGTCGATGTCCTGGGCGTTGAGGTTCATCCCGGCGTTCGCCGACAGCGTGCCGGCGCGGTTGTCGAGGGTCTCGCTGACGGTTGCCTTGAGGTCGCGACTGGCGATGACGCTCTGGCCACGGTTGTCGATGTTCTTGGCGGTGAGGGTCACATCACCGCTCTGGTTGCGGGTGCTTTGCGGGGTGACACCGGCCTCGATCAAGCCAAGGTTGTTGAGCTGACCATCGCTGGTCAGCTTGACGCTGTCCTGAGCGGCGATGGAATGACGGTTGGTCAGCGTGTCTTGGGTGGTGGCTTCGACACGGGTACCGGCATAGATCGCGCCCTGGGCATCCAGACTCTTGGCATTGATGACAACCGCTTGCGCCGCCGTGGCCTGCGCCAGGCTCAAGTGACCATTGGCATCCAACTGCATATCGCCGCCACTGGCGAGCATCTTGCCGTCAAGCTTTACGCCGACACCGGCTTCACTGCTGACCAGCTTGATCACTCCGGCATACATGCCGCCCAGGGCCGAGGAGTCGATGGCCAGTTGAGGGGCGGTCGCCGGGTCGGCGGCGCGCGCAGTGGCGTTCAGGGTCTTGGCCTCAACATCATTGGCGCCGGCAATGATCGTCAGGTTCTTGGCCTGAATTTCAGCATTGAGCTTGGCTGAGCGGGTGATGATTTCGAAGCGGTCGATGTTGTTGGCATTGAGCCCGGCCCCTTCAATAGCAACGCTGCCCTGGTCCACCTGATACCGTTGAAGCTGGCCGTTTTCGAGCACAGGCTTGCCGGTGGTCAAGGTGGCTTGCGGGGTGTTGATGAAGCCGCAGCCGTTGCAGGTAATGCCATACGGGTTGGCCACGATCACATGGGCCGACTGCCCCGCCACTTCGGTAAAACCGCGCAGTTGGCTGGGGCTACCGCCGTTGACCTCGTTGAGGATCACCCTGGCGGCCGTACCATTGAGGTTCTGGTTGCCGAGGATGATCCCGCCCAACTGCGTGGACTGAGTGCGGCTGGTGGCGTTGTTGAGGATCACTCCCTGTTGGCCAACGTTGTAATCGCTGAACTGGTTGTGCGACAGCCCGCTGCCATTGGGTGCACTGATGTTGACGATAGGCACGCCATTCGCCGCCTGGCCCAGGCTGGTGCCCGGTGCGCTGACTACAATGCCATCCGCCTGCACCAGCAACGGTTGCCAGAACATGACGTTCGCCAAAACAAACGCCAACCCGCGTTTGGGCAAGCCCATAAAGTGGGAGCGGCTTTTCAGGGATGCAGAAGGTTGGCGCGCAAGGAAGGCGAACTGTTGAACGTCCATGTCATGTCTCGATGCCCAAGGGCGGTAAAAATTTAGAGAAAGAAATCCAGGCGAAAATAGATCGGCGCTTCACGCTCAGTGATCGGCGCCGGTCGTTCCAAAGAGTGGGCAAAGGTCACGGTAGCGGCGACGTTCTGGCCGCGTGCAAACAGCTCCACCGAGTTGCTGGTCATGCGCCCGTGCTGTTCGACGTTATAGCGGTCGCGGCGGATCACGCCCTGGTCATAACCCAGGCTGGTGCCGTACTCGCTGAACACCGGCTGCATCCAGGCCCAGGTCACCGGACGGCTCCAGCGCAAGTCGTTGCGCCAGTAACCGCCGCTGTCACCAGCCAGGCTTTGATCCTTGTAGCCGCGAATCGACGACTGCCCACCCAGGCTCATGCGCTGAGGGCTGAACAGCACATCTTCGCTGCGCTGGCCGGTCATCAGGCTGCTGAAACTGAACGACTCGCCCCACAGCTTGAACGGGTAAAGGTAGCTCAGGGTCGCGGTGTATTTGCGATAGCGCGCATCGGCCTGGCCGGGGCGCGGGTTGTGGTTGGCCTGGGCGTCGAACGCACCGATGCCATCCTGCATGCCCAGGTCGATGTTGAGGAATGAGCCTCCAATGCGGCGGCCATGGTTAATGCCGAACTGGGCTTCGCTGAGGCGGTTGCTGCTCAACGCGAGCTTGCTGTCCTCGATGAAGTTGTTGGTGCGCAGGTACGCCACGCCGGTGCTGAGGGATGTTTTGCTCAGGGCATCGCGATGGATCACGCGCTCCAGCCGCAACTGATGATTTTGGCTGTCACCCGATTGCTTGAAATTGAAACCGCTGGCCTGGGCCAAGGAGCGATATTCGGTTTCGCTGTAGGTGTAATTAAGGTTCCACCAGCCGAACGGCAGGCTGTAGTTGAGCATCGAGTTGCGCGAGGTTTTTTGGTGATCGCTTAGCGCATCGTGACCGCCACGCAGCGAGAGTTGATCGGCCAGGCCGAGAGGGTTATCCCAATCCAGATTGACGCCCCACTGCTGCTCCCCCGTGCTGCGCTGGCCGCCGTTGTGGCGCGACAGGCCAACGCGCCAGGGCTTTTGTGGGGTGTTTTTGACCAGCACTTCGCTGCCGCCAACGGCTTTGCCCGGTGCCAACTCCATCTGCGCCTGGTTGGAAGGCAAGCGGTTTAGCTGGTCAACCATCTGCTCAACTTCCCGCAGGTTGAGCAGATCGCCCGTTTTGCCGGGGAAGCTCATGAACAGCTGGCGGTCGGTGATACCACTGTTTTCGGCGCCCTTCATTCCTTCCAGTCGGCCCTCAACCACCTGCACCTTCAAGTTGCCGCTGGAAAGGTCTTGCTGTGGCAAGTACGCGCGGCTGGTGACCAACCCTTTGGTCATGTATTGGTCGGTGATGACCTTGAGCAATTCATTGAGCTGGGGCACGCCGAGGCATTGGCCGATGTAAGGCTTGAGCAAGTTGCTGCGCTCGCGCTCGGACAAGGCATCGGCACCACTGAGGTCGACGGTTTTGATGGCGAAGCAACGGGTGTCGATGGGCGCTGCCGGCTTGCTAGGCGCTACGACTTTGCCGGGCAGGTCCTTGAGTTCTTCAAGGCGACGTTGTTGCTCTTCGAGCAAGCGATCCTGGCGGTCTCGGATCAGGTCGGTGACGCCTGGAGCGTTCTGTAGGGGCGCGGACTCGGCCATCCCTGCTATGCCCAGGCAAAAAAAAGCGGACAGCAGGCTGAACCTGGTCCGACGTACCAAACGCCACATTTCTAGATCCCTCTACATGGCTTTGTGCAATTAAACGGCGGCGATCTTAGGTTGGCGCTTTAATGACGTCAATTAAAGTACTGATTTGTTTGAATCTTGGTACATCCAACCATCAGTTTTGCGCTCTACGAAAGTGAGCCTCCGTCAGGGCGGAACCGCCAGTGGCCACACCCGCTGCAACGGATATGTCCACCACCCGCTCCCTCGCATACGCGATATAAAGGTGCCTGCACGTCATCGTTGGCGAACTTTGCTGGCAAGCCCGCTCCTTGCAGAGGATGGTATTGAGCCGCAGGCAATTGACGTTGTGACCGACGCCCGCAAATCGGCTACCCATTGGGTTCAGTTTGGGAAAACGCTTCGCGTATGACTCCAGAGTGGCGGAGGGAGTCTGCGAAACGAAGTGCGTCTTTGATCTTGTGACTCATCAGGGGGGAACACCAATGAGCGAGTCGGCCGCGAACTAAAGGTTATTTGAATTCAAAGTACTCTTTCATCATCTCAATGGGCTTCATCGGCTCCACTTTCAAGAAACCCAACACCTCAAAAAACCACGACAGGTTATCTCCCAAAACAGCGATATCGTCCTCATCATTCGACAGTAAGCAAATGGCCAGCCGGGCCATCAAGACGTCCCGATCCTGAAACGCTCGCACGGCGCCTTTTTCGTCGATTTTTGCCCACCAGACCGCAGCCTGCGCCTTGCACTGTTCAATGGGAATATCCCCGGCCACATAGGCTTTCGCCAGAAGCAAAGGGTCCTGCTCGCAGTCAGAGAACTTGATATCCAAGGCCTCCAGAACCTGGATCAAGAATCCGATCTGGTGTTTGAGCGCCGCGCAACTATCAGCTGTTCGAACAATGGAACCCACATTAAATTTCTTAAAATCGAATGCATTCATACATCAACCTTAAAACTGTGCAAAAGATCGCTGCTGGGTGGGCAGAGCGCGTTATGGGGAACAGGCCATTCTCCCAATAAAGGGCCCAGGTCCTGAAACGCTGGCAGTGATTTTGGCCCGATCATCATCGGGGATGCCGACAGCCTGTGGCCGAGTCCCCCTGAGGAGTTGCCCGTCTCCAGGCCGGCCCGGCTCATTCGTCCTGGTCTTGCTCTAACCGGTTGCGCAGTTGGTTCAGCACACGGTGGGTCGTCTGGATCTCATCGACTTCCAGCCCCTGAGCAAGGTCGTTGATCCAGGGCGCTTGAAGCTTCAACGCCTGATCGAATGCCGCCTTTCCAGCCTCCGTCAGCACCACCAGTTGCGCTCGGCGATGGTGAGGGTTCGGTTGAAATTCCAGCAGGCCATCCTTCACCAGATCGTTGACGATCCGCTGAACATTCTGCCGATTCGCGCCCATGTCGCGGGCAATCCACGAGACGGGCTGCGCCCGATCGACAGCGACGATCGTGCCAAGGAGCTGCCAGCGGGCACTGGTGAGACCTATCTCAGCCACCAGGCGATCGCCTGCGGTGAGCATGCGCGCACTGGCTCGAAAGAGCTCGAGGACCAGATCGGTCATGGCGCGTCCAGCGGGGGTGTGGTTTGGTTTTTTCATGCCGCGAACTTTTCCACATTGACATCATGATGTCAATCAAGCTAGCTTTTATCCATCGCACCATCTTGTCATCATGTTTACATATTGGAGACCGCCATGTTGTCCATTCGCCCGCTTGATCCTGTAGTCCCCATCCATCAGCAACTCCAGTGCAGCGAGTCACCGGTGGTGCTGGTCAACCTGTTCAGCGTCGACGAGGACGATATACCCGAGCTTCTGCGTGCCTGGGAGCTGGATGCCAACTGGATGAAACAGCGGGCCGGTTACATTTCCACGCAGCTCCACCAGGCCATCGGTGGCAGCTGCATGTTCCTGAACTACGCCGTATGGGAGTCGGTGGAGCGCTTTCGCGAAGCCTTCAATCACCCGGACTTCGCCAACGCCCTGGGCCGTTACCCCTCAAGCGCCCTGGCCATGCCCCATCTGTTCACCAAGGTAGCCGTGCCGAACATCTGCACGGCTTGAACACCGCCCCATTGACTGACGGAAAGCGCCCCATGCTCAAACGACTCCACCTCACCGCCAGCCTGCTGGCCCTGCTGTGCATCGCCACGTTCTTTGTCTCGACCCTGCTGGTGGAAAGCATGGGCACCCCGTATGCGATCACTCTGCTCAAGCAACTGATCGTCAGCCCTGGGCTTTGGGTACTGATCCCGGCGATGGCAGTGGCAGGAGCCAGCGGCATGGGGCTGAGCCAGGCGCGACAGGGACACCTGATCGCCTCGAAGAAAAAACGCATGCCCTTCATTGCCGCCAACGGCCTGTTGGTGCTCGTGCCCTGCGCCATTGTGCTCAACCGGTGGGCGTCGGCTGGCAACTTCGACACGGGTTTTTACCTGGTGCAGGTCATCGAACTGATCGCCGGAGCCACCAACCTCACATTGATGGGGTTGAACGTACGCGATGGTTTGCGGCTTACCGGTCGGTTACAGAGGGCCATGCCTCAGGGCCGGTAAGCCATACCTTGCTGGACCGACGCCTTGGCTGGCAAACCAGCTCCTACGAAGGCCCAACCACCACACATCTGGCTGTAGGAGCCGGCTTGCCGGCGAGAGGCCCGTGAGTCATGCGTCGCCTGGACGGACGCCTTCGCTGGCAAGCCAGCTCCTACACGGGGCGCGGTACACACCGCCCCATCTTCAGGCCGGCAGGCCGCCGTCAGATTTTGATTTTGATCTTGATCTGAGCGCCCCGTTAACCACGATGGCCGAACGCAGGCATTGAGCCGTGGGTAACCCGGCAGGGATGCCGGGTTAGCCGCCACCCGGCCATGGATGGCCGGTGGCGGCGGCCCACGGATCAATGCCGGAGTTCGGGCATGCCGAGCCTAGGCGAGGCACCGAGTGGAGGGGCAAGAGCCTTTGGTTACTTTGGGCTCTTTCCAAAGTGACTCGCTGTAAGAGCGAAACCATAAGTGGCCACACCCGCAGCAACGGATATGCCCCCCCCTCCCCAAAGAACAAACGCTGTCGAAGCCCCCCACCATCATCTTCGACAAGCTTCGCTGACCAGCCAGCCCCCACAGAGTAACCAGACCACCGCAGGGCAAAAAACCACCCTCAAACCTTGAACCGCGCCACCAACCGATTCAACTCAATCGCCAGATTGGCCATCTCCCCACAAGCACTGGCCGTCTGACTGGCCCCCGCCGAACTCTGAATCGACAACTCACGAATACTGGTCAGGTTCTGATCCGCCTCACGCGCCACCTGCGCCTGCTCCTCCGAAGCCGTGGCAATCAACAGATTGCGCTCATTGATCTGGGTGATCGCCTGGGCAATCTGCTGGAGCGACACATCGGCATTCTGCGCCACCGAAATCGAGCTGCTGGCCATCTCCGCACTGACGTTCATCGCACTCACCGCCTGGGTCGAATCGGCCTGGATCGCGGTGATCATCTGTTCGATTTCCCGGGTCGACTGCTGGGTGCGGTGGGCCAGGGCCCGCACTTCATCGGCCACCACCGCAAAACCCCGGCCCTGCTCGCCAGCGCGGGCGGCTTCGATGGCCGCGTTGAGGGCCAGCAGGTTGGTCTGCTCGGCAATCGCGCGAATCACTTCCACCACTTTGCTGATGTCCTGGGCCCTGCCGGACAGGGCCTTGACCTGCTCGCCGGTGCTGGCCACGTTGTCGGCCAGGCCTTCGATGGCTTTGAGGGTCTGGGCCACGTTCTCGATGCCGGAACGGGTGAACTCCATGGACTCGCGGGACGACTGCGCAGCCGCTTCGGCGTTACGGGCCACCTCGTCCACCGCGGCGCTCATTTCGGTCACGGCGGTGGCCGCCTGGTTGACTTCATCGTTCTGCCGCACCAGCCCGCGGCTGGCATCTTCGGTCACCGCGGTCATTTCTTCCGAGGCCGAGGCCAGCTGGGTGGAGGAATCGGCGATGTGGGCGATGGTTTCCCGCAGGTTGCTCTGCATCTTGGCCAGGGCGGCCAGCAGGCGGCCGGCTTCATCGCGGCCGCTGATTGCGATCTCCCGGGACAGGTCGCTGCCGGCGATGCGCTCGGCCACCGCCAGGGCATCGCCGATGGGCGAGGTGATGCTGCGGGTCAGCACGGTGGCCAGCACCACGGTGAGCACCACCGTCACCCCCATCAACACCAGCACCAACGTCAGGCCGCTGCTGTACACCGACGCGGCGGTGATCCCCGCCTGCTTCGCGCCCTCGTCATTGAAGTCCGAGAGCTTGTCCATCTTCTCTTGCAGGATGTTGGTCATGGGGCTGATGCGGGTATTGATCAGGGTGATGGCCGCAGCGTTGTCACCGCTGCGCAACAGCGGCTCCAGCTCGTCCAGCAGCTTGAAGTAAGCCTGCACATCAGTCGCCACCGCCTGGTACAGCTCGCGCTCCGCCGGCCCGGTAATCAGGGGTTGGTACTGGCTGATGGTGCTCTGCAGCGTGTTTCGATAACCACTCAAGGAGGCGATGCGGGTTTGCCGCTGCTGTTCGTCGGTGGTCACGGTGATGCGGATGCTTTCCAGGCGCAGGCGCAAGACGCCGGTCTTCATCTTGCCGATCTCGCGGATGCTGGCCATCCAGTTGGTCTCGACATCCTGTTCAGCGTCTCGCAGCTTGCCCATTTGCAGCACCGCGACAATGCCCAGGGCAAACACCACCAGGACAATGAGTGAGAAAAAGGCGGCAGACCGTGGAGCGAGGTTCATTGTCCGGACGTTCATTTTTTATCTCTCTAATAGAAGGGTCGGTACTTCCCTGCTGTCATTCCACGCTATCGACTGAGTGTCCGTGAGCTGTAAACAAGCCGACGACTGGATTAGCGGCCCACCCGGCACGGCAACGTCGATGCTCACTCGGGTCAATCCAGGCCTGTCGGGATCGCAGGCCCCACTCCGTGCTCCTGCGCCCATGTCGCCCTTGGCGGGTGAGCATCAGTTAAGTCGAACAACGCGGCCCGCGCCGTCTCGATGCTTCTGGGCAATGGCACCTGAAGCCGGCTTCTATCCACCGGGGGCCTAACAAGCCATAGCAGATAATGGCATTTTGTCACCACCGTCGATCCGACCGCTCTTGAAAACCGCTCGGCCAGGTTGCGCCTGAACGGGGCAAAAACCGACTGCCCACTGAAGAATCCAGCCGCTACGGCATACAATGCCGCCCTCAACCGCCTGAAGGATCAGCCATGTCCATCACCAACCCAACAGTCATCGATATCTGGGCAATCCCCAAATCCGCGCCCGACAGCCTGCTGTTGATCATGGTCGACCCTCTCGAATGGGGTGACGAAGCGGCGCACAGCGAGCACCTGCTCCTGCTGCAGGAGAAGATCAACACCTACATCACCTTTATCGAAAGTGAGGAGATCTACCGCGAAATTCCCGATGCCTGCGGCAAGCAGCTGATGATCCGGGTCCTGGGTTTGCACGAGCTGCCCGAGCAAGTCGATTGGTTTTTCAAACGCATTGGCGAGCTCCTCAACGAGCGCGGCATTGGCTTCGATTTCGAGCTGAAAGTGACCGAACAGGCTCCCGGCCTGTAGCCCGCCAGCTGCGCGCTGCCCCTCGGTCGAGCAGCGCGCAGCACCACCTTATGCCGGCAGGATCAGCGCCCGGTTAAGCGCAATGAAATCCACATGCCGCTCATGGGAAAAGTCCTCGATCACCTCTTGCAGGTGCACATGCTCCCGCCCATTGAGCGCCATTTCGTTGGCCGCATTGATCAGGAACTCACCCAGCGCCCTGAGCGTGTCCGGCTCGGCGAGAATCGAGATCTCGTCCAGCTGGATGCTCTGCTCACCGCCCACCGCGGTTCCCTGAACGCTAAAGCGTTTCAACGTTGGCAAAGGTCGAACTCCTGTACCCGAAGGTCATGCTCAAATCGAGGTCATGAGCAAGGTTTGCCCCATCCCCACTACTGCAAGGGCACATAAATATCCGTCAGCCACTGCTCCAGTGGGGTCTGCGGATAAATACTCAGGTATTCAAAGAACATCGGCTGATCCCGCAGTTCCTCGCCACTGCCCGGCAGCCAATCGCGGTAGATCGGGTAGATGCTTTCACCGATGTGATCCGGCGAGCCCACATGCCGCACCACCGCATAGCGGCCACCGGCAATCTGCATCTCGCCAATACCCACCTCATTGGCCACCACCGCCTCATGAATCTCGCCGCAGATGGCAAAGCGGAATTCCTGCGGCGCCGTGGTATCGGGGTTGTTGAAGGGAATGCCAAAACTGCGACTCGATGCCACCGGCGACTGCCCGCTCTGCATCCGCCAATCGATAAACCTGCGCACGCTTTCATTGACCAGCTCGGCAGGCCCGCAGTGCTCCAGCGCTGCAACCCGGGTGTCGGCAAAGTCCACGATTCGTACCTGCATGATGATGCTCCTGGAAAAATGAGGGATGGCAAATACCGCATTCCAGACCTGCCAGTTCGGCTGCTTCCTGAACGCACTCGGGCTCATGCCGAACGCCCGCCTGAACGCCCTGGAAAACGCCTCGGGGCTTTCGAAACCGGCGCCGAACGCGGCCTCCAGCACCGAGTGGTCCGCCCGGGACACCAGGCGATGGGCCGCACCGCGCAAGCGCATCAGTTGCACATAACGTGCAACCGGCACGCCGACGAAGGCGGTGAATTGCCGATGGAAGTGAAACTCGGAGAAGTTCGCCACCCGGCTCAACGTCCTCACCGACAGATCGCCTTCAAGGTTCTCATTGATGTAAGCGAGTACCGCGTTGAAGCGTTTGGCGTAGGCGGCGTTGATCGACAGGTCAGGCACTGGGCAAAGGCTCCGGGAATAACGGTAGGCACAGGATCGGCTATCCCGGCAGGCACGCGCCTAGCCGCTCTTGCTCAAGGTGCACCCGGGTGGTTCGTGGCAGCCGCCCGGGGTAAGGCCTTGAATCACCCCGCGCCGTGATTGTCCTCATCATTCGACAGCAAGCCAATGGCCTGGCGCGCCAGCAACACAAAGGCGCTCCGGTTTGATAACGGCAGCGGCGCCGACCGAGCGACCACTTGACCTCACTGGCCACTACCCCACACCAGGCCGCTCGCATGATGGTTTATGGCGTCGCCGCCAAAGAACGGATATTTTGCAGCCCCCCGTTCAGCGGGAGCATTACTCACACCTCAACACAAGGAGTTGCAATGGGCGTCTCGCTCCCCGTCTGGCTCATTCTCACGGCAATAACCGCTTACGCTGCCAGTACACGTGGGCGCTCGGGGCCAAGATGGTTTGCAATCGGGCTGTTCTTTCCGGGTGTCGCCCTGCTTGCCCTGTGGTTGATGCCCCGGCTGGCAAAGACCGGCGTTGACGCGCTGGTGCATGAAGATCTGCGCCCTTGTCCTGCCTGCGGCCAGGACATCAAGGCCAACACCTCACGATGCAAGCGCTGCGGCGCCGAAGTGGAGCCTATCGCCTTGAGGGATCGCAGCGGTTGGGTAGCGCGCATCAGCGCTCAAACCGATGAAGAGTTTGAACGCCTGGCTGCACAGATGGGGCTCATCGACATCCCCACCATTCTCGATGAACCACCGCACCTTTTTGTCGGCCCGTTCGAAGAAAAGGCCGAGGCACAGAACACACTCAACTACCAGAAGTCCGAGCATGGCCTGGATGGAATGGTGACCTGGCGCTCAGTGACCCGGTAAATCAAATGCTTGCAAGCCGACCTCGTTAAGGATCAGACGTGTCCATCACCAATCCCAAAGTCATCGATTTCTGGGCAATTCCCAAAGACCCGCCCGACAGCCTGTTGCTGGTGATGACCGACCACCTCGAATGGGGCAGCAAGGCGGAACAAGGCGAACACCTGCTCTTGCTGCAAGAGAAAATCAACAGCTACATCGCCTTCATCGAAGGTGGCCAGATCTACACCGAGATCCCCGGCGCCTATGGCAAGTACCCGATCATCCAGGTCGTAGGCTTGTATGAACTGCCCGAGCAGGCCGAGTACTTCATGGCCCGCGTGACCGAAACCCTGAATGACGTGGGCATTGGCTTTAAGTTCGAACTCAGGGTCAACGAGAGGATTCGCAACATGTAGCCGGGCCGCGCACGGCGGTGCCTCAGGCAGGCTTGATCAGCGCCCGGTTGAGGGCAATCACATCCACATCATCCTGGTGCGAGAAGTGCTCGATCACATCTTGCAGGTGCACATGCTCCAGGCCATTGGCCGCCATGTCAGCTGAAGCCTTGATCAGGAACTCACCCAGCGCCCTGAGCGTGTCCGGCTCGGCGAGAACGGTCAGCAGCCTCCCTCAGCCCTCTTTCTGCAACCGCGCAATCAAGGTGTCGATAAAGAACGCCAGGCTTTCCGGCAACACCCGCTTGGGCATGGTCAGCACCTGAATGTCCCGATCGCCCAAGCGCGGGTTGGACAGCGGCACCGACACCAGCCCATCCATCCCCCGCCCCTCACCACTGATGGCGCTGGCAAAGGCCACCGTATCGGACTGGCGCACAAACTCATGCAGCGCCTGGACTGACGCCTTCGCTGGCAAGCCAGCTCCTACACAAACGCACCCCACCCTTAGCTTCAGGCCGGCCGGCAGGCCGCCGTCGCGCTCTTGATCTTGATCTTGATCTGAACGCCCCGTTAACCACGATGGCCGAACGCAGGCATTGATCCGTGGGTAACCCGGCAGGGATGCCGGGTTAGCCGCCCCAGGCCATGGATGGCCTGTGGCGGCGGCCCACGGATCAATGCCTTCGTTCGGGCATGCCGAGCCTAAGCGAGGCACCGAGTGGAGGGGCAAGAGCCTTTGGTTACTTTGGGCTCTTTCCAAAGTGACTCGCCGTAAGGGCGAAACCATAAGCGGCCACACCCGCAGCAACGGATATGTACACACAAACCACAAACTCAGGCTCCACAACCGCCAAACTCCCTCGCCACAAGACGAGTGCTCTGCCCCCAACTACTGCACCGGCAAAAAATTCATCAACAACAGACTCTGCGCATAATTGAACCCCACCCGCCGATAGCGCTCATCCAGAATCTGCGTCAGCAAATCCAACCGCGCCACAATCTTCCCAAACTCCACAGCAAAACTCAGATTGCTGCCCTCCTCGGAAATTTCATTGGAGAACAGCAACAACACCCCATTGGCATCCTGACGCTGGCTCAACAGCCAAGTGGCTTTCTCGATGTTGCGCGCCGCATTGCTGATGAACTGCGGGTCGATGGTATCGGTCATGTAGAACTCGGTCCGCCCGCCATGGGCCGTCACCAACATGCTGCCAATGGCATAGATAAAGGCCCCGACCCGATCCCCCTGAAACTCCGGGCTCAAGGAATAACTCAAGGCCGCCAGATCACGACGATCCCCCAGGGCCGGCAATGGCTGGCGCTTTTCGATGGCATTGCGAATCTCGCGCTGGGCCGTGGTGCCATCGGGGAACCCCGACTTGCGCCACTGGCTGGGATTACGCAGATAGAGCTTGCCCATCAGCAGGTACAGGCTCTGCAGGTTGTCGCGCATGCCGATGGTGGCCATGCGATCGACGCTGGTCTGGAAGAATTCGTCAGGCTTGCCTTCACGAAACTGTTTGGCGATATCGCGCCCTTGCTGCTGGGTGCAGGCCGTGGCGCCAAGCATCAGCAGCACCACCAGGAACAGGCGCTGAAAGCGGGTTTGCATCATGCAAGAAGAGGGAGCGTAGGCCATCGGCACCGGGTCGAAATTCACGGGCTGCGGCGGGGATCGGCGCGGCCAGGCCTGGTGATAGAACGCAAAACTGTAAAAAAGTGCGATGGCCGCTGCCGACCATCGCCAAATCGCTCGCTTACGAGCGTCGCAACTGACCGGGGGAAACGATGATCTTGACGTTGTGTTCCTTGTTGTTGACCAGTTCCTCAAAGCCCCGGCCAACGATCTCTTCCAGCTGGATGCGCCCGGTCACCAGCGGCGCGATGTCCAGCCGGCCATCAGCGATAAAGGCGATCACATCGGCGAATTCACCGTTGTAGGCCAGGGCCCCCAGCACCGTTTTCTCGGTGGCCACCAGTTCGAAGAAGTTGAACTCGCTGGGCTCTTCGAAGATCCCCACCAGCACGCATTTGCCGGCTTTGCGGATCAGGTCGATGGCCAGCTTGGCGGTGTGCTTGTTGCCGATGCACTCAAAGCTGACATCGGCGCCCAATCCGCCGGTCAGGCGCTTGACCTCGGCCAGGGCGTCGCATTCCTTGGGATCGAGCACGTGGGTGGCGCCCACTTCCCGAGCCTTGGCCTTGCGCGCGCCGGACATTTCCAGGGCAATCACCTGGGCCGCACCTGCGGCCTTGGCGCACATGATGGTGCACAGGCCGATGGTGCCAGCGCCGACCACCACCACGTTCTGCCCCAGCAGGCTGTCGGCTTTTTTCACCGCGTGCATGCCCACCGCCAGCGGCTCGATCAGCGCTCCGGCCTCGGCGGGAAAGTTGGCCGGCAAGGCGTACAGCAGGTTGGCCGGCACGTTGACCAATTCAGCGAAGGCACCGTTGTTCATCAGCCCGGTAAAGGCCAGGTTTTCGCAGATGTTGTACAGGCCGTGGGTGCAGTAGTAGCAGGTGCCACAGTGCTGGCAGGCGTCGGCGGCCACCGGCTGACCGAGGCTGAAACCCTGGACCCCTTCGCCCAGGGCAACGATCTCGCCGCAGAACTCGTGGCCGAGGATGCACTGGCCTTTGATCCCGGTCAGCGGATGCGGCGCGTCCACCGGAATGAACACCGGCCCGGCCACGTATTCGTGCAGGTCGGAACCGCAGATGCCGCACCAGTCGACGCGAATCTGCACCCAGCCGGCGGGCGGCGCGTCGGGCAGCGGTACATCTTCGACGCGGATATCGTGGCGGCCGTGCCAGACCGCGGCGCGCATGCTCGGAACGGATTTGAGGGAAACACTCATCTTGGCTTCTCCATATTCTTGTAGAGCTGCGACGGCCCCCTGGCCGCCGCAGCACACCTCAGTGCTGGCGGATAAAGTCGAGGATCAGGCGGTTGACCTGCTCCGCCGCTTCCATCTGCAACATGTGCCCCTGCCCCGGCAGCACCTCGATCTGCGCCTTGAGATCGGCGCTGTGGCTCGCCGGAATGATCCGGTCGTCACTGCCCCAGATCACCAGCACCGGCTGTGCGCCGTCCTGCACCACCGGGCGCAGGTCGGCCTGCTGGCGGCCATCGGCGAACAGCTTGCCGGCCAGTTGCCCGAGGGCCGCTTGCACCCCTTCCAGGCGCTTGTACTTGAGCATGTCGTCGAGCATCTGCCGGTTCACCAGCTCGGCATTGGAGAACAGCTGCACCAGCTGCGGCTTCAGCGCATTGCGGTTGCTGGCCTCGACGAAGCCTTGCAGGTAGTCGCCGTTGATCTCAGCGCCCAGCCCGGCGCTGCCGATCAGGGTCAGGGTGCGCACGCGGTCCGGCGCCAGCCGCGCGGTGTTGAGGGACACCGCGCCGCCCATGGAATGGCCGACCAGATGGGCCACGGGAATCTCCAGGTGATCCAGTAATGCCAGCAGCACTTCGCTCAATTCGTCGAGGTCGCCGCGTTGCAGGGCTTTGGTCGATTCGCCGTGGCCCGGCAGGTCGAGGGCAATCACCCGGCGCCCGGCAGCCAGGGCTTCGTGGTTGAACAGCCAGTTGTTGAGGTCGCCGCCAAAGCCGTGCACCAGCACCAGCGGCGTACCACCTTCACCGCGCTCGAAATAGCGGATCAGCCGGCCGCCCAGTTCGACCTTCTGCGGCGCCGGGCCGCTGTCTTCGTCGGCGCTGTCGCCGGGCACGAAGCTGGCCTGGAACTGCTCGATCACCGCGTCGATCTCGGCGTCGCTGGCTTCGCCTTCGACCACGATGCCCAGCAGCGCGCCCACCGCCAGGGTCTCGTCCTGGCGGGCGATCTGCCGACGCAGGATGCCGGAGAACGGCGCCTCGACGCTGCTGGAGATCTTGTCGGTCTCCACGTCCAGCACTTCATCGCCCTTGCTGATGCTCTGGCCTTCTTCCTTGAGCCAGGCATCGACCCGGCCCTCGGTCATCGACAGGCCCCACTTGGGCATGGTCAGGGTATGGATCTGGCTCATCAGCGGCTCCACTCGATCACAGTGAGCACGGCTTTTTCGATCTTCGCCGCGTCGGGGATGTACAGGTCTTCCAGGGCGTCGGAGAACGGCACGGGCGTATGGGGCGCGGTGACCATTTCGATCGGCGCCTTGAGGGAGGCGAAGGCTTTTTGCGCCACCAGGGCCGAGATGTCGGTGGCCATGGAGCAGCGCGGGTTGGCTTCGTCGATCACCACAAGGCGCCCGGTCTTCTCCACGCTTTCCAGGATGCTGTCTTCATCCAGCGGGCTGGTGGTGCGCAGGTCGATCACCTCGCAATCGATGCCGCGCCCGGCCAGGCTGCGCGCCGCGTCCAGGGCGGTGTTCACCGTGCGCCCGTAGGACACCAGGGTCACGTCCTTGCCGTCGCGCAGGAAGTTGGCCTCGCCGAAGGGAATCGCGTAGGACTCTTCCGGCACTTCGCCCTGCAGGCTGTAGAGCATTTTGTGCTCGCAGAAGATCACCGGGTCGTTGTCGCGGATGGCCTGGATCAGCAGACCCTTGGCGTCGTAGGGCGACGAGGGGCAGACCACTTTCAGCCCGGGGATGTGGGTCCACAGCGAGGTCAGCATCTGCGAGTGCTGGGCCGCAGCGCGCAGGCCGGCGCCGACCATGGTGCGGATCACCAGCGGAGTCTGGGCCTTGCCGCCGAACATGTAGCGAAACTTCGCCGCCTGATTGAGGATCTGGTCCAGGCAGCAGCCGGCGAAGTCGACGAACATCAGCTCGCACACCGGGCGCACGCCACGGGTGGCGGCGCCGACCGCGGCACCGACGTAGCCGATTTCCGACAGCGGTGTGTCCAGCACCCGTCCGGGGAATTGATGGTAGAGGCCCTTGGTCACCCCGAGCACACCGCCCCAGGCGTCGTTGTCGCCGGGGGCGCCGGCACCGCCCGCCACGTCTTCACCCATGATGAACACGCTGGGGTCGCGCCGCATTTCCTGGGCCAGGGCTTCGTTGATGGCCTGCTGGTAACTGATTTTTCTCGCCATGATGGTGGTCTCTTGTTGTTCTTGGAGGAGGCTGTAGAACCTGTTCACGATCTAGCGAGCGACGCTCAGGCAAGGCAAAAATGGCTGAGAAAGCGGAATTTAGGGCCCTAAATGAGCATTTCGAAGCCATTTTTAACGCCGCATGAGCTAAGCGCAGCAGATCGTGAGCAGGTTCTTATGGGTAAGCGACGTACACGTCGCTGAGCAGGTCGGCGGGGCTCGGTTTGGGGTCGGACTTGGCCTTGCGCACCGCGTCTTCGATCAGCGCTTCCACGTCGGCATCGATCTGCTCCAGCTGGCTGGCCTGCACCAGGCCCGAACGGGTGGTGCGTTCGCGGAACTGCATCAGGCAGTCGTTGTGCTCGCGGTAATGCTTGACCTCATCCGGGGCGCGGTAGGTCTGGGCGTCGCCCTCGAAGTGGCCGTAGTAGCGGGTCAGCTTGACCTCGATCAGCGACGGCCCCTCCCCGGCCCGGGCGCGCTCTACGGCGGCGCCGGCAGCTTCGTGCACGGCGAAGAAATCAAAGCCGTCCACCGTCACCCCGGGCATGCCGAAACCGGCGGCGCGGTCGGCGATGTGATCGCAAGCCACCGACCAGTTGGACGCAGTGGCCTCGGCGTAGCCGTTGTTCTCGGCAATGAACAGGCACGGCAGGTTCCACACCGAGGCCATGTTCATGGCCTCGAACACCGCGCCTTCGTTGGAACCGCCGTCGCCGAAGAACACCACCGACACGCCGTCGGTGCCTTGCAGCCTGGCGGCCAGGGCCGCGCCCACCACCAGCGGCGCCCCGGCACCGACGATGCCGTTGGCGCCGAGCATGCCCTTCTCGAAATCGGCGATGTGCATGGAGCCGCCCTTGCCCTGGCAGACCCCGGTCTTCTTGCCGTAGATCTCCGCCATCATCCCAAAGACGTCCACGCCCTTGGCGATGCAATGGCCGTGGCCGCGGTGGTTGGAGGCGATGCAGTCATCGTCCCGCAGGTGGGCCATGACCCCGGCGGCGGAGGCTTCTTCCCCGGCGTAGAGGTGGACGAAACCGGGGATCTCGCCGGTGGCGAATTCCACGTGCAGGCGTTCTTCGAATGCGCGGATGGTGCGCATTACCCGGTAGGCGTGGAGCAACTGGTCAGTGGTCAGGGGTGTCGACATTTTTATTCTCCAGGGTGTCTTCGGACTGAAGGTTCACGGGGTGTTGCCGGTGATCGCGGTCGATGGCCAGCAGGCGCTGGCGCGCCGCGTGTGCCAGGACCGCGTTGACGTCGATGCTCAGCGGGCCGCCGGCATCCAGGGTGACCGTGGGCCGGTCGTGGGGGTTGAATTCGATCTCGCGCTCGCCATCCAGGGCCAGGGTGCCGGCGCTCAGGCACAGCGGCTGGGGCTCGTTGGGTTGCAGGTAACCGGACTCCAGCACGCCGCAGCCCTGCAGCAGGCCGGGGGCCAGGGGCACCAGCAGCGCTTCGGGGGATTGCGGGTCCAGGCGCATCCAGGCGCCGTGGGGTTCCTGGCGAGTCACCGGCAGCCACAGCCCGCAAAGGGCGGAAATGCCGATGGACTGGGGCTCGGCGAAGGTCACGAAGACCTCGGCCAGATCGCTGGCGCGGCTGATGGCCCGGGCGCCGACAAAG
The DNA here is from genome assembly GCF_018390395.1 of Pseudomonas sp. RC4D1. Taxonomy (NCBI): domain Bacteria; kingdom Pseudomonadati; phylum Pseudomonadota; class Gammaproteobacteria; order Pseudomonadales; family Pseudomonadaceae; genus Pseudomonas; species Pseudomonas sp. RC4D1. The sequence continues at coordinate 52,119 of NZ_JAHBAW010000003.1, read as the reverse complement.
GCCAGGGGCGACACCGCCACGTCCACCAGGGCCACTTCGCACAGGCCACGGGACGGCTCGCGCACCAGCAGCCGCTTGTTGCGCCGCAGGGCGATCTCGGCGGGCACCCGGCCGCTGGCGTAGAGCCCGCCGGCAAGCCCGGCGCTGGTGGCTTCGCGCAGTTCCGGAAAGGCGTTGTTGGTGCCGGTGGACAGGGTCAGCAGCGGAATGTCACCGACCTCGGCGGCCACCGCCTTGTGGGTGCCGTCGCCACCGAGCACGGCGATCAGCGACACCTCGCGCTCGGCCATCCAGCGCGCGGCCTGACGGGTGTCCTCGACGCTCTGGCGCAGGGTCAGGTCGAGGAACTCCAAGGCCGGCCAGTGCTGCTCCCGGGCCTGGCGGCTGCGGCTGTTTTTCTGCACCGCGGCGGCGATTCCGGTCATGTCGGTGGGCATCAGCACCTGGGTGATGCCAGTGGCGCCAAAGGCCGCCAGCAGACGCTGGATCACCGAGACCTTGTCGGTGCTGGAGAACAGCCCGGCGTTGGCGGTGAGGCGGCGCACATCACGGCCCGAGGCCGGGTTGGCGATAATGCCAACGGTCAGGGGGCGGCGGTTCATGGGCTCACCGCGGGCGGAGCACAGGCAGGAGAAAACATCGGGCACCTCGTTCTTATTCTTCGATGGGCCAGTCGACGCGGGTTGCCGGAGACTGGTTGCCAAGGGCCAGAGCAAGGCCGGTGCCAGGTGTCGGAAAACCTCTGCAAAAGGCTGTTCCAGAGCGGCTGACGTGCTTGCTGCGGCGCGTTGAAGCCAGCCGCCCGTGAGACGTTGCATGTCAGGCTGCACGGGGCCTGGGCGAGACCTTGAGACGTTGCGTCTCACTGCCGTCCCGGCGGCGTTCGGTGCTTGTCGAGGGCGGCGGATCGGCGCTTAATGCGCCGACAACGATAAGAAGCTGCAACCGGAGGCCTTCATGCTTTCCGCACATTCCAAAGCCCATGTGGACTGCGTCAGCCGGGTCCTGAAAAACGCCGCGCACCTGCCCCAGGCGCCGGTGCCGAGCCTGATCCTCGATTCCTGGCGGCGCTCCATGGAGCAGCACCAGCTGGACCCCGGCTCGCTGCAGGGGCCGCGCATCCTGTCCGAGAACGTGCTCAAGGAATGCCGTGAGCGCTCCGAGCTGTTCCTGCGCATTGCCAGCGAAGAAGTGGCGCGCCTGCATGGCCGGGTGCGCGACGCCGACTACTGCGTGCTGCTCACCGACGCCCAGGGCCAGACCATCGACTACCGGGTGGAATCCACCTTGCGCAACGACTGCCGCAAGGCCGGGCTGTACCTGGGCACCTGCTGGTCGGAGGGTGAAGAAGGCACCTGCGGCGTGGCGGCGGTGCTCACCGCGCGCACGCCGATCACCGTGCACAAGCGCGACCATTTCCGCGCCGCCTTCATCGGCCTGACCTGCTCCGCCGCGCCGGTGTTCGACCCCCAGGGCGAGCTGCTGGGGGTGCTGGACGTGTCGGCGGTGCGCTCCCCGGATGACCGCCGTTCCCAGCACCTGATCCGGCAGATGGTGGTGCAGAGCGCGCGGGAGATCGAACAGGCGTTCTTCATGAACAGCGCCCAGGGCTACTGGGTGCTGCGGGTCCATGCCAGCCCGGGCTATGTCGACAGCCAGCCCGATTACCTGCTGGCCTGGGACGACGAGGGTTGCCTGCGGGCCCTGAACCCGGCGGCGCGCCATTACCTGCTGCGCCGCTATGGCCGCTTGCCGCAGCACATCACCCAGGTGTTCGACCCGCAGCTGTTGCAGCGCGCCCGGGACGAAGCCCTGTGCCCGCTGTCCGCCGAGCTGCACGGCCGCTTGCAGGCGCCGCGCCGGCCCCAGAGTCGCCCGCGCCTGAGCCTGGCCGGCGAACCGCTGGACCCGCGAGTGGAACAGAGCCTGCGCCTGGCGGTGCGGGTCAAGGACCGGCATTTACCGGTGCTGATCCAGGGCGAGACCGGCTCCGGCAAGGAAGTCTTCGCCCGCCAGCTGCACCAGGCCAGCCAACGTCGGGACCGGCCCTTTGTCGCGGTGAACTGCGCGGCGATTCCCGAGAACCTGATCGAGAGCGAGCTGTTCGGCTATGTCGCCGGAGCCTTTACCGGTGCCTCGAGCAAGGGCATGCAGGGGCTACTGCAACAGGCCGATGGCGGCACCCTGTTCCTCGATGAAATCGGCGACATGCCCCTGGCCTTGCAGACCCGCCTGCTGCGGGTGCTGGCCGAGGGTGAAGTGGCGCCGCTGGGGGCCGCGCAGCGCAAGGCGGTGGATATCCAGGTGATCTGCGCCACCCACCGCGACCTGGAAGCGCTGGTGGCCGAGGGCAGCTTTCGCGAAGACCTGTATTTCCGCCTCGGTGGCGCGCGCTTTCAGCTGCCGCCGCTGCGCGAACGCAGCGACCGGCTGGCACTGATCACACAGATTGTCGAAGAAGAATCCAAGCGCTGCGGCGCGCCGGTGCAACTGGGCAATGCGGCGTTGGAATGCCTGCTGGGCTACCGCTGGCCGGGCAACGTGCGGCAATTGCGCCACGTGCTGCGCTACGCCTGCGCCGTATGCGAAGGGCCGCTGATCCAACTGCATGACTTGCCAGAACAACTGCGCGGCACAGCCGCCGAAGGCGCCCTGCCCGCCCTGGAAACCGCCACCAGCCCCGAGCGCCAGGCCCTGCTGGATGCCCTGGTGCGCCACCGCTGGAAACCCGTCGCGGCGGCCAAGGCCCTGGGCATCTCCCGCGCCACCCTGTACCGCCGCGTGCAGCAGCACGGCATCCAGATGCCCGGCCGCAGCCCGGTCTAACCCCAATGAAAACCTGTAGCCGCTGCTGAGCCCGCGAAGCTGCGCAAAGGCCCGCAGGGCCTTGCTTGGCGATCTCCCGCCGAATCTTCAGCGCCTTCAAAATCCCCGCGTCTCCTGCGGAGCCGTGCGCAGCCTGCGGCAGCGGCTACAGGGTGGGGTTGAGGCGGGCGCGGTAGCGCCCGGGGCTTTCGCCGGTCCATTTCTTGAACGCGCGGTGGAAGGCGCTGGGCTCCTGGAAGCCGGTGAGTTCGGCAATCTCGCTGATGCTGACGCTGGTGCGGCGTAGCAGTTCGACGGCCACGCCGCGGCGTACTTCGTCCTTGATCTCTTGATAGGAGCCGCCCTCGCGCTCCAGGCGCCGGCGCAGGGTGCTGGCGCTCATCTGCACTTCGCGGGCGAAGGCTTCCAGGGTCGGCCACTGGCTGTAGTGGCAGCTGCGCAGGCGTTGGTGCACCTGGCGGGTCAGGCCGTGCTGGTTGCGAAAGCGGATCACCAGCCACTGCGGGGCGCTGCGCAGGAACACCTTGAGCGAGGCCAAATCCTGGACCACCGGCAGGCGCAAAAAGCGGCTGGCAAATTCGATCTCGGTGCGCCCGGCGTTCCAGGTCAGGTTGCTGCCCCACAGCAGCGGGTCGTCGCTGAGGCTCAGGCGTGAATGACGAAAATCAGCGCGGTCGATGGGTATCCGCCGCCCGCCGAGCCAGCACAACAGGCTGATGATCAGCACCAGCAGGGTTTCCTCGGCGTAATGGCTGCGCAGCGGATCGTCGCAGCGGCTGTCCAGGCTGATCACCGCGCGCTTGCCCCGCAGGCTGAGGCTGGCGCCGACGTCCCGTAAAAACAGGCCAAAGTTGTTCAGGCACTGGCGCAGGGCCTTTTCCAGGTTGGGCTCCTGGATCAGCCCGCGGCAGATCAGGGCGAAAGCCCCCGGCGGCATGCCCCGGGAGTCGAGCTGGAAGAATTCGTCCTGCAACTCGCGGATCTGGATCAGCCACAGCGCGGCAAAGGCGCTGCCGGGCACCCGCGCCCGGGGCTGGTCGAGCAGCGCCGGGTCGATGCCGGCCTCCCTCAGTACCGCCGCCAGCCGCTGCGGCTGCTGGCGCAGGGCGTGGGTCATCACCCGGACAAAATAGACCGCGACCGAATCCGTTTCACGCATGTAGAGGCTGTGCTCCCGTAGCTGGACCTATGGCAAAAAACGCCAGCACCCTTGACCGCTTTCGGCATAGGCCGGCCACCGTGTGCGGCTCTAGACTCGCGCTGGATAACCCGCAGGGCAAGGCAACCGCGCCATGCTCCGCGAAGGCCATGAACAAAGGAAGAGCTGAAGATGAATCTTGCAAATATCGGGGTGATCGGCGCCGGCACCATGGGCAACGGCATCGCCCAGGTCTGCGCCCAGGCGGGCTTCGACGTGACCCTGCTGGACATCGCCCAGGGCGCCCTGGAAAAAGCCCTGGCCACCATCGGCAAGAACCTCGACCGTCAGGTGAGCAAAGGCACCTTGAGCGAAGACGACAAGCGCGCCGCCCTGGACAAGATCCGCATCAGCACCGACTACAGCGTGCTCAAGGACGCGCAACTGGTGATCGAAGCCGCCACCGAGAACCTCGGCCTCAAGCTCAAGGTGCTGCAGCAGATCGCCGCCCAGGTCAGCGCCGAGTGCGTGATTGCCTCCAACACCTCGTCGCTGTCGATCACCCAGCTGGCGGCCAGCGTCAGCGCGCCGGAGCGCTTTATCGGCCTGCATTTTTTCAACCCGGTGCCGGTGATGGGCCTGATCGAGGTGATCCGCGGCCTGCAGACCAGCGACGCGACCCACGCCCTGGCCATGAACATGGCCGAGCGCCTGGGCAAGACCGCGATCACCGCCGGCAACCGCCCGGGGTTTGTGGTCAACCGCATCCTGGTGCCGATGATCAACGAGGCGATCCTGGTGTTCCAGGAAGGCCTGGCCAGCGCCGAGGACATCGACGCCGGCATGCGCCTGGGCTGCAACCAGCCCATCGGCCCGCTGGCCCTGGCCGACCTGATCGGCCTGGACACCCTGCTGGCGATCCTTGCAGCCTTCTACGACGGCTTCAACGACAGCAAGTACCGCCCCGCGCCGCTGCTCAAGGAAATGGTTGCCGCCGGCTACCTGGGGCGCAAGACCGGTCGGGGTTTCCATACCTATGGCTGAGCGCTGCTCACGCTTTGCCGACAGCCGCGACAAGGCCCTGGAGCTGTTCGCCAGCAAGGGCTTCGGCCAGGTCGGCATGCGTGAGCTGGCGAGCCATCTGGGGCTGACCCCGGGCTCGCTGTACCACCATTACCCGAGCAAGCAGCACCTGCTGCTGGACCTGATCGAAGAGTTCTTCGATGAGCTGCACAGCACCCTCAAGCGCCTGCAACGGCGCAAGATGCAGGGTGACTGCCTGCCGGCGCTGATCCGCGCCCACTTGAAGCTGCACCGGGAATTGCCGCGGCATTTTCGTCTGGTGGAGCGCGACAGCGGCTGCCTCAATCCCGACCAGCAGTTGCGGGTCGGGCAATTGCGCGAGCGTTACGAGCAACAGCTGCTGCAACTGCTGGGCACCCCGCCCGGTCTAGGTCCGCAAGCCCAGCGCGCCGCCGCCCATGCCCTGGCCAACCTGCTCAACAGCGCCCCCAGCTGGTTCAGCGAGCAACCGCTGGCCGAGCGTGAACGCGAAGCGCTGCTGGAAAACCTGCTCAGCGGCGCCATCGAGCGCCTGCTGGGTGGCGCGCCGCTGCACAGCGCGGTGGCCTGAGCCTCAGCGCAGTTGTAGCGGGTCCACCAGCCCGGCGGCAATCGCCATGCCCACCAGCTGCGGCAGGTGCTCGGCCTGCATGCGCTTCATCACCCGTGAGCGGTACAGATCGATGGTCTTGATGCTGACCCCCAGTTGCTCGGCGATCTCGCGGTTGCTATAGCCCTGCACCAGCGGCAGCAACACGTCCTTCTCCCGTGGCGTCAGGCTCTCCAGCAAACCTTGCACCCGGGCCTGCCCGGCGCTCTGGTGCTGATGGCGGTCGGCGCGGCTCAGGGCCTGCTGCACGCTGTCCAGCAGCAGCTGTTCGTTGTAGGGCTTCTCGATGAAATCCACCGCCCCGGCCTTGAAGGCGCGGACCACGATGGGCACGTCGGCGTGGCCGCTGACAAAGATCAGCGGCAGGTGGATATCGCGCTGGCGCAACTCTTCCTGAACATTCAGCCCGCCCATGCCGGGCATGCGCACATCCAGCAGCACGCAGGCATTGAGGCTGGGGTCGCAGTGTTCGAGAAACTCGCGGCCGCTGGTGAACGGCAGCGCCTTGAGGCCCACCGACTCCAGGAGCCAGACGGTGGAGTCGAGCATGCCCGGGTCGTCGTCGACCACGTACACCAGCTGCTGCGCCTCACTTGTCATTGCCTTGCTCCTGTTGTCGGGTGGGAAGCTGAATCGGGATCGGCCGGGGCCGTGGCCGGCAGGTGGCAGCACATCGTCAAGCCACGCTCCTGGAGCTGAGCCTGCAAGTCGCCACCAAAGCCTTCGACGATGCTGCGGCTCATGGACAGTCCGAGCCCCAGGCCGTTGGCCTTGCTGGTGTAGAACGGGGTGAACAGCTGGGGCAACTGCTCGGCAGACACCCCGGGGCCCTGGTCGCTGACGCTGATCCGCACCCCGCCCTCGGCCGCCGCTTCGGCACCCAGCACAATGTGCGAGCCTTGCTGTGGATGCACTTCGCGATTGGCTTCGATGGCGTTGCGCAGCAGGTTCAGCAGCACCTGTTCCAGCAGCACCCGGTCGGCGTACACCGGCGGCAGATTATCCGCCAGCTGCAAGTCGATCGTCACCTGGCTGGCCTGGGCTTCCCAGGCGCACAGGCGCACGGTTTCCCGGGCCACTTCGGCGAGGTCCAGGGCCTGCACCCGGCGCCCGCCCTTGCGCAGAAAGGCCCGCAGGCGCTTGATCACTTCGGCGGCGTGGGTCGCCTGTTCGGCGATCCGCTCCAGGCCCTGGGCGACCTTGCGGGCGGCGTCGGGCTGAGTGTCCAGGGCCTGCAAGTAGCGCTGGCTGGCATTGGCGTAATTGACCACCGCCGCCAGGGGCTGGTTGATCTCGTGGGCGATGCCCGAGGCCAGTTCGCCCAGGGTCACCAGACGCGCCGTGTGGGCCAGTTCGTCCTGGTGATGGCGCTGCTGGGCCTCGCGCAGTTCGCGCTCGCTCTGGTCGTGGGCCACCAGGGAATAGAAACGCTCGCCGCTGGCGGCGCGATGGGCCAGGAGCATCAGCGATACCGGCACCGAACCGCCGCCGGCCGGGGGTTGCAGGCGCGTCTCGACGCTCCAGCGGCCGCTGCGCTCGGCGCGCTCCCAGCCCTCACGTTGCAGGCTGTCCAGCACTTCGGTGCTGAGTATCGAGGCCAGGCTGGGCATCGCCTGATCGGCCCCGAGCCCCAGGGTGCGCCGCGCGGCCGGGTTGAGGTAGGTCACCGCGCCGCCGGGCTGGATGAACAGCACCGGGTCGGGGTTGGCTTCCACCACTTCGGCCAGGCGCCGCTTGTTCTCCTCGGCCTGGACCCGGGCGGTGATGTCCCGGGACACCGCCACCACTTCCACCACGGTCCCGGTGTAGGTGTCGCGGATGCCGCGGCAGGCGGTTTCGAACCACAGGTAATGACCGTCGCGATGGCGGATGCGGTAGGTCATGGTGTGGTAGCCGTCCTGCTCCAGGGCGTCCTGAGTGCGCTGCATCAGCCCGGCCAGATCCTGACTGTGGAACAGGCTGCGGGCCAGCAGGCCGCGCAGTTGTTCCGGCCAGTAGCCCAACAGGGTCCAGGACGCCGGCGAGGCGTCGAGGAAGGTGCCGTCCGGGGTGTGCCGGGAAATCAGGTCGGTGGTGTTTTCGGTGATCAGCCGATACAGGCGCCGGGCCCTGGCCGACTCGCGCTCGGCCTGGACCTGGGTCGTGGCCTCTTGGCAGCGGGCCAATACCCGCTGCCGGTGCGGGTCAGGGATAAAGCTCCAGAGCAGGATGCGTTCGCCCCACTGGGCCTCCACCTGTTCGATGGCGCGCTGCTGCTCCAGGCAGGCCCGTACCAGGGCCGGGTGGTTGATCGGCAGCAGGGCCGCGAGATCGCCAGTGGCCGCATCGTCCAGCCACTGGCGCAGCGCCGGGTTGAGGTCCAGCGGCTGCGCCCGGGCGTCCAGCAGCAGGCTCGGTTGCGGGTCGTGGCCGAGCCAGGGCGAGTCCGGCAAGCGGCCTTCACGCTGGAGCTGCAGCCAGCGGCTCAGGTGGGTGGAGGTGGGCATGGTCGATCAACCTGTGGGTGGCAACAGCAAAGATTCAATATAGTACAACTACTATACAACTCAGGTAGTACTTCCATATCAATCGACAAACAGTATATAAAAGACCCCGGATAAGTCACCGAGCGCCTGTAAAAAGCCTCGGCCAATAGAGCTAATAATCAGCCACCGGGTACCCGAACCATGTCCATCTACGAGCAAGGCCTGGCGCCGTCTGCCGTCAACCATATCGCCCTCTCCCCCTTGAGCTTCATCGAACGCACCGCTGCGGTTTACCCCGATTATCCGGCGGTGATCCACGGTTCGATCCGCCGCACCTGGGCCCAGACCTACAGCCGCTGCCGGCGTCTGGCCTCGGCCCTGGCCGGGCGTGGTATCGGCAAGAACGACACGGTGGCGGTGATGCTGCCGAACATCCCGGCGATGCTTGAAGCGCATTTTGGCGTGCCGATGATCGGCGCCGTGCTCAATGCCCTCAACGTGCGCCTGGACGCCGAGGCCATCGCCTTCATGCTGGCCCACGGCGAAGCCAAGGTGCTGATCGCCGACCGCGAGTTCCATGAGGTGATCCACGCCGCCGTGGCCATGCTCGACCACCCGCCCCTGGTGATCGACCTTGACGACCCGGAATACGGCGAAGGCCAGCCGGTCAGCGATCTGGACTACGAGGCCTTTCTCGCCGAGGGCGATCCGGAGTTTGCCTGGCAGTGGCCGGACGACGAGTGGCAGGCCATCGCCCTGAACTACACCTCAGGCACCACCGGCAACCCCAAGGGCGTGGTCTATCACCACCGCGGCGCCTACCTCAATGCCCTGGGCAACCAGATGACCTGGGCCATGGGCAACCACCCGGTGTACCTGTGGACCCTGCCGATGTTCCACTGCAATGGCTGGTGCTACCCCTGGACCGTCACCGCCCTGGCCGGGGTGCATGTGTTTTTGCGCCGGGTCGACCCGCAGAAGATCCTCAACCTGATCCGCGAGCATCAGGTCACCCACCTGTGCGGCGCGCCCATCGTGCTCAATGCCCTGGTGAACATGCCGGACTCGGCCAAGGCGGCCATCGACCACCCGGTCAACGCCATGGTGGCCGGGGCCGCGCCACCGGCCAAGGTGATCGGCGCCGTGGAGGAAATGGGCATCAAGGTGACCCACGTCTACGGCCTGACCGAGGTCTATGGTCCGGTGACCCTGTGTGCCTGGCACGCGGCCTGGGACGAGCTGCCGCTGGAGCAGCGGGCGCAGATCAAGTCGCGCCAGGGCGTGCGCTACCCGACCCTGGAAGGGGTGATGGTGGCCGATCCGAAAACCCTCGAACCCATGCCCCGGGACGGCCAGACCATCGGCGAGATCTTCATGCGCGGCAACACCGTGATGAAGGGCTACCTGAAGAACCCCACGGCCACCGCCGAAGCCTTCGAGGGCGGCTGGTTCCATACCGGCGACCTGGGGGTGACCCACCCCGACGGCTACATCGAAATCCGCGACCGACTCAAGGACATCATCATTTCCGGCGGCGAGAACATCTCCACCATCGAGCTGGAAGGCGTGCTCTATCGCCACCCGGCGGTGCTGGAAGCAGCGGTGGTGGCCCGGCCCGACGAAAAATGGGGCGAAACCCCCTGCGCCTTCATCACCCTCAAGGCCGATCACCAGGACGTGAGCGAAGCCGAGATCATCGCCTTCTGCCGCGAACACCTGGCGGGCTTCAAGGTGCCGCGCACCGTGGTCTTCAGCACATTGCCCAAGACCTCCACCGGCAAGATCCAGAAGTTCGTCCTGCGCGACATGGCGAAAAACCTCTAGCCTGAATACACCGACCCAGCCCCTGTAGGAGCTGGCCGGGCGGCGCTCCGCTTGCCAGCGAAGGCGCTCTCACCGGCCCATCCCTCGTAGGAGCTGGCCGGGCGGCGCTCCGCGTGCCGGCGAAGGCGTCGGCCAGGTCGATACATGGCTCGCGGGCCTCTTCGCCGGCAAGCCGGCTCCTACAAGGGGGCGGGCTTGGCGTTTTCGATTCATGCGGCTACGGCCGTTCAACCTCCCCTTTTGCCCGAGGTTCCTGCAATGCCCGAATTCAATGCTCCGCTGCGCGATATGCGCTTTGTCCTGCATGAAGTGTTCAACGCACCCAAGCTCTGGGCCCGTCTGCCGGCCCTGGCCGATACCGTGGACGGTGACACCGCCGACGCCATTCTCGAAGAAGCGGCCAAGGTCACCGGCAATCTGATCGCCCCGCTCAACCGCAGCGGCGACGAGGAAGGCGCCAGCTGGCACGCCGGGCAGGTACGCACCCCGGCCGGTTTCAAGGAGGCCTACAGCACCTATATCCAGGGCGGCTGGGTCGGCCTGAGCGGCAACCCGGCCTACGGCGGGATGGGCATGCCGAAGATGCTCGCGGTGCAGTTCGAAGAGATGCTCTACGCCGCCAACTCCAGCTTCGCCCTGTACTCGGCCCTGAGTTCCGGGGCCTGCCTGGCCATCGACGCCCACGCCAGCGAAGCGCTCAAGCAGCTGTACCTGCCGCCGATGTACGAAGGCCGCTGGGCCGGCTCCATGTGCCTGACCGAGGCTCACGCCGGCACCGACCTGGGGATCATCCGCACCCGCGCCGAACCCCAGGCCGACGGCAGCTACCGCATCAGCGGCAGCAAGATCTTCATCACCGGCGGCGAGCAGGACCTGACCGAGAACATCATCCACCTGGTGCTGGCCAAGCTGCCGGACGCCCCGGCCGGGCCCAAGGGCATCTCGCTGTTCCTGGTGCCGAAGATCCATGTGGACGCCAACGGCAACCTCGGCGCGGCCAACGCGGTGAGCTGCGGCTCCATCGAACACAAGATGGGCATCAAGGCCTCGGCCACCTGCGTGCTGAACTTCGACGGCGCCAGCGGCTGGCTGATCGGCGAGGCCAACAAGGGCCTGGCGGCAATGTTCACCATGATGAACTACGAGCGCCTGTCCATCGGCATCCAGGGCATCGGCTGCGCCGAGAACTCCTACCAGAACGCCCGCACCTATGCCCGCGAACGCATCCAGAGCCGCTCCCCCGCAGGCCCGGTGGCCAAGGACAAGATCGCCGACCCGATCATCGTCCACCCCGATGTGCGGCGCATGCTGCTGAGCATGAAGGCCATGACCGAAGGCGGCCGGGCCTTTGCCAGCTACGTCGGCCAGCAGTTGGACCTGGCCAAGTTCGCCGACCAGCCCGTTGAGCGCCAAAACGCCGAGGCCCTGGTGGCGCTGCTGACCCCGGTGGCCAAGGCGTTCTTCACCGACACCGGGCTGGACAGCTGCGTGCTCGGCCAGCAGGTCTTCGGCGGCCACGGCTACATCCGCGAGTGGGGCCAGGAGCAATTGGTGCGTGATGTGCGCATCGCCCAGATCTACGAAGGCACCAATGGCATCCAGGCCCTGGACCTGTTGGGGCGCAAGGTGGTGGGCAATGGCGGTGTGGCCCTGCGCCTGTTCACCGGCGAGATCCGCGACTACGCCTACCTGCCCGGCGCCGCCTACGCCGCCGAGCTGCTGGACGCGGTGCAGCGCCTGGAAGACCTCAGCGACTGGCTGCGCGAACAGGCGGCGCACAACACCCACGCGGTGGGCAGCGCCTGCGTCGAGTACCTGCAACTGTTCGGCTACGTGGCCTATGCCTATCTGTGGGCGCGCATGGCCCAGGTGGCCGAGCACAAGCGCTCCGAGGACGACGGTTTCTACGGCGCCAAGCTGGCCACCGCGCGCTTCTACTTCAGCCGCCTGCTGCCGCGCATCCTCAGCCTGGAGCAGAGCATCCGCGCCGGCAGTGACTCGCTGTTCGGCCTCGACGCCGAGCACTTCTGAGGGCCTGGGCAGGGCGCCCGCCGCCCTGCCCCGTGCCGGTAAAAAAGCCGCGCCCGCAGGTGCAAAACCTCGGGCGCCGCTGCATACTCCGCGCACCCGAGCACCGCCCAAGGAAGAAACGTGTTGGCCCCCGCCCTGATCATCGCCAGCTCAGCCATCGTGCTGCTGCTCGGCACCTTGCACCTGATCTACACCTTCGCCAGCGACAAATTCCAGCCCCGTGACCCGGCCCTGGCCGAACGCATGCGCCAGGTGTCGCCGATGATCACCCGCCAGACCAGCCTGTGGCGGGCCTGGGTCGGCTTCAATGCCAGCCACAGCCTGGGGGCCATGCTGTTCGGCCTGGTCTATGGCTACCTCGCCTGGCTGCACCCGGCCCTGCTGCTGGAGGCCCGTGGCTTGTTGCTGATCGGCCTGGGGTTTCTTGCCAGCCTGTGGGTGCTGGCGATCCGTTACTGGTTCCGCATTCCCCTGGTGGGCATCAGCCTCGCCCTGGTGCTGTTCGCGGCTGCCTGCGGTTTGCTGTTGGTTTGAACCTGAGCCGCCCTCCCTCATCGTCCCTGTTACTCTCGAGTTCCTTCATGTCCCGCCTGTACACCCTCTGGTCCCGGCTCTACTACCCGCTGTGCTGGATCGCCGTCGCCGCGCCCCTGGCCAGCATGATCCATTGCAACCTGAACCTGATCGTGCCCCGGGAGGTCGGCGGCACCCTGTTCGGCGGCTCCATGGGCTTTGTGATGTACCTGGGCGGCTGGGCCCTCAGCGTCCTGGGCCTGGTGCTGGCGCTGCTGACCCGGGTGCCCGGCGCGCGTCTGGCCTTGATCGTCGCCGGGCTGGTGCAAGGGCTGCTGGGCCTGTGGTGGCGGATCAACTACCCGGATGATTTCGACGGCAATCTGATCTTCAGCATCCAGCCCCGGGAGCTCGACTATGTGATGGTGTTCGGCTTCGCCCTGGTCTACAGCGGCGTCTACCTGTTGCGTCAGCAGCGGCTCAAGCCGCGTCCGCCCGCCACTGGCAATCTGCTCGCGCTGCGCACCCTGTGGGCCCTGATGCTGGCGGCGACCTTCATGCTCCCACCGCTGCTGGCCATCACCCGCAAACCCCTGCCCTATTGCGCCTTCGACCGAGCCGGCAATCAGTTGAGCGTATGCCTGGGTCCGGACACCCGAGTGATTGTCGACTGAGCGTCACCCCGGCTTCTTTCTACCTGTTCTCTACCTTGATGAGTGTGACCATGTCTCGCCTGTTTACCCTGTGGTTGTGGCTGTACCGCCCCCTGTGCTGGATCGTCGTCGCCATCCCGCTGTCGGTGATGCTGTTGTGCGACGTGCAAATGATGCAACCGCGGGATGTCAGCGGCACGCTGTTCGGCGGCGCCATGGGTTTTCAGCTGTACCTGTTTGCCTGGGTGCTGTGCCTGATCGGCCTGGCCCTGGCCCTGCTGACCCGGATGCCCGGTGCGCGTATGGCCTGGCTGATGGCCGGGCTGGTGCCGTTGCTGCTGGGGGTGTGGTGGCGGCTCACCTACCCGGACGATGAGGATGGCAGCCGTGCGTTCAGCCCCCAGGCCTGGGAGCTGGACTACATGATGGGCGTCGTCGGCGTACTCTTCATCAGCGGCCTGTACCTGTACTGGCGCCGCCGCCTCGTCTCACGGCCCGCCGCCCACAGCGCCGATGTGCTGTTTCTGCAGACCCTGTGGGCGCTGGTGCTGGCGGCGGCGTTCATCCTGCCGCCGCTGAGCTTCATCAAGCAGCAATCCCTGCCCCGCTGCGCGTTCAACAAGGCCGGGGAGCAATTGACCGTGTGCCTGAGCGATGATCCGAACGAGCCGGTGATTGTCGACTGACCCGGCGCTTGCAGCAGCCCGGACACAAAAAAGCCCCGAACCGATCGGGGCTTTTTTCTGCCGGGTGCTATCGAAGCTTGGTGGCCGGTGCTTCCCTGCGCACCGGCAAGGCGGCAGCAAAGGCCAGGGCCTCTTCCCGGGTGCCGAAAGTGGCAAGCCGGTCACCCGGGGTGCAGACCTTCCAGGGGCCGTGGTTGACGCTCAATACCTGATAACCGTTGATCTGCAACTTGTTCAACAGTGGCGTACTCATGGACACCTCCTTTTTGTCAGCGTGCCTGGTGCTTGGCCGTTTTACCTTACACCCGCAGAACGATCCGGCGACGGCCGCATGTCGGCGCTCGGTCATTTCCTCAGGTTGGCCAGAGGGTCGTAGGCGCGCGAACGCTTGCGCTGATGCTCGGGTTCGGGCTGATCCAGGGGCGCCCTGGCCGGGCCCACCGGATCGACCTGGGGGTCGGCGAGGTCCGGCGAATCGGGGTCGAAACCCGGGTCATGGGGATTCGAGGCGTGCTCGGACGAGCGCGGCCCTGTTGGGTTCTTGGCAGCCATGGTCAGCTCCTGTGCTAGCCCGCAACAGGGCGGGTACAGCCTTTGGATTGCGATCTGCTCCGAGGGTGCCGGCAAACGGACCAATGGCCACCGGCAAATTGCATTGCGCTGCGCAGCGTCGCAGGATGACGCCCTGGCCCACAACCGCTCAAAAGGAAGTGTTGATGACAATTCGTGCCGTGGTTTTCGATTTTGGTGGCGTGCTGTTCGACTGGAGCCCGCACCACCTGTACCGCCAGCTGATCCCTGACGACACCCGTCGCCAGTGGTTCCTCGACACCGTCTGCACCCAGGCCTGGAACACCCAGCAAGACGCCGGCCGGCCCCTGGCCGAAGCGACCCGCAGCCTGGTGGCCGAGCATCCCGAGCATGCGCCGCTGATCGAAGCCTATTACGGGCGCTGGCCGGAGATGCTCAAGGGACCGCTGGAAGACGGCGTGGCCCTGCTGGAGGACCTGCACCAGGCGCAGATGCCGCTGTTCGGGCTGACCAACTGGTCGCAGGAAACCTTTCCCTATGCCTGGGAGAATTACCCGTTTTTGCAGAAGTTTCGCGACATTGTGGTGTCGGGGCAGGAGCGGCAGATCAAGCCGGATGCCGAGATCTATCACACGGCCTTGGGGCGCATTCGTGCGCATTTGCCGGGGGTGGCGCCTGAGGAGTTGGTGTTCATTGATGATCATGCGCCGAACATCGTCGCGGCCAGAGCGTTGGGGTGGCGGGCGATTCATCATGTAGCCGCGGGGGAGACGCGGCGGCAGTTGGGGGAGTTGGGGGTGGTTTGAGTCCTGGGGCTTTTTTTTGGGGGGGGGGGACATATCCGGTGCTGCGGGTGTGGCTACTGGCGGTTCCGCTCTTACAGCGGGTTTGGGTGCATATCCGTTCTTGCGGGTGCGGCCGCTGGCGGTTCCGCTTTTGCAGCGGGTTTGGGTACATATCCGTTCCTGCGGGTGCGGCCGCTGGCGGTTCCGCTCTTACAGCGGCTTTGGGTACATATCCGTTCTTGCGGGTGCGGCCGCTGGCGGTTCCGCTCTTACAGCGGCTCACTTTTGAAGAGCGCAAAAGTAAGCAAAACGCTTCTGCCCCTCCACTCGGTGCCTCGCCTAGGCTCGGCATGCCCTCACTCCGGCATTGATCCGTGGGCCGCCGCCACCGGCCATCCATGGCCGGGTGGCGGCTAACCCGGCGTCCTGCCGGGTTACCCACGGCTCAATGCCTGCGTTCGGCCATCGTGGTTAACGGGGCGTTCAGATCAAGATCAAAAGCAAGATCAAAATCTGACGGCGGCCTGCCGGCCGGCCTGTTTCATTGCCGTTCGCGTTACATGTAGCCGCTGCCGAAGGCTGCGACCGGCTCCGCAGGAGACGCTAAACCTGCCTCCCCGATATTCCTGACATATCGCGTCGCCTGGTTTCGCAGCCTTCGGCAGCGGCTACAAAGAGCCGGCCTGCGCACCTTGGCTTTGGCTTTGGCTTTTGATCTTGATCTTGATCTTGATCTTGATCTTCAGGCCCCTTCCCAGCCGGCCGAGCGTAGGCGTTGCGTAGGGGGCAGCTCGGCATGGATGCCGAGCTAGCCGCCACCCGGCCATGGATGGCCGGTTGGCGGCGGGCCCCCGGAGCAATGCCGGAGAGAGGGAACCCCGAGCCCCAGCGAGGGGCCCATGGAGGGGCAAGCGTTTTTTGGTTCCTTTTTTTGGCGTTTGAAAAAAAGGGACTCGCCGTAAGGGCGAAACCCTAAGCGGCCGTTACCGCAGGAATGGATATGTACCCCACCCCCCCGCTGTAAAAGCGAAACCACCAGCCGCCACTCCCGCAGAAATAGATATGTACCCCAAACCCGCCATAAAAACGCCCCCAAACCGCCCCCCCTGCAACACCTGCTCCCCCCACCTGCCACGAAAAAAAACACCCCCTCTATCGCCATCCGCAATCACCCCCACCCCTCCATATCGCCCCATGGAATACCCCAAAAATCCCCCCTTACCCCCGTGAATCCACCTGTCGGAAACCCACAAAATCAATGTGCCATTACCCCGCCAATTCCCCCCGCGCTGCTTAACTGCAAAAGCTGCCAAGTACCGCAGCCCCCCTAACCCCCAAGGAAGGCACACACCATGAGCCCCACCTCGCAACACACGGTTGTCCCCTACGGAGTCGCGATCCAGTCGGCCATCGCCGAAGGCCAGCTACCCCAGATGAAAGCCCTGCTGGCCAAGCGCGATCCGAAGCACGACGAGCCCAAGGATCTGAAAGCCGCCTACGAAAAACTGGCCAAGGAAGTCGCCCGCCTGGAACAGCACTAATCGCTGTTTCCCCGTCATTGAATGGAGGCAAAGCAAATGTCTGGTTCTATCTCCCAAGAAGGCCTGTTCCCCCTGAGCTACCGCATCGGTACCTCGCAACCCGGGGCCCCGACCCTGATTCTCAATCTGCTGGTCTACACCCCCGAGCACAGCGTGCGCGGCACTTCGTCCATCACTCAGGCGGTCAATCCGCCCCTGGACCTGCACAGCGATGTCTGGGGTCAGTACACCTACCTGACGGTCATGCCACCGAGCTCCAGCAAGATCCTCATCACCGCCCAGGGCAATCAGGGCGGACCCGGTTCCAACTCCATCATCAACTTCAAGCTGCATCTGGTGGTCAGCGATGACTGGAAGGAAGGCGTGGCCAACTACCAGTACTACAACGGACACAGCTGGGTAACGGTCAATCAGGTCCCCGCCCATCTGCAGGAACCCGTGCAGTCGAGCACCCTCTCGGCCCCCCACCATGGCCAGCCCAACCGTCCGCTGCCGCCGATCTCGGCGCTGTACGCGGCACCGATCCACGGCGCCATCGCCAGCGGCGACCTGTCGCAGATGAAGAGCCTGCACAAGGTGGCCACCCAGCAACTGGAGCAGCTGCCGTTGATCCGCACGGCGCTGGAGGCGGCCAAGGCCGAGATCAGCAAGCACGAGCGGCGCTGACTGGCGACCGTCCAGCGAACCTGATGTCTTC
Organism: Pseudomonas sp. RC4D1; assembly: GCF_018390395.1. Taxonomy (NCBI): domain Bacteria; kingdom Pseudomonadati; phylum Pseudomonadota; class Gammaproteobacteria; order Pseudomonadales; family Pseudomonadaceae; genus Pseudomonas; species Pseudomonas sp. RC4D1. The sequence continues at coordinate 34,757 of NZ_JAHBAW010000003.1, read as the reverse complement.
CACAAGATAAGGAGTTGCAGCATGACAATCGGACTGTTCCATACCCGCCTCATCGTCGCCAACCCTGTGATCGGAGGGCCGGTGCTGACCCTCGATCTGCTGGTCAACACGCCGCAGAAGAAAGTCAGCGGCGTGGCCCGGGTGACTCAGAGCACCTCGCCACCGATGCACTTCCTCGCGGATGTCTGGGGCGACTATTCCCAGGTCAAACTGGACCCCTCCAGTGAAGGCCATATCATCCTCAACCTGACCGGCAACCCCAGCGGCCCCACCAGCCAGATTGCCGAAACCTTCCATCTGCAGGGCATTCTCGGCCTCGACTGGGCCAGCGGTTTCGCCAGCTATCGCTACCAGTACCAGGGCCATTGGCATGTGGTTCAGCATGCCGCCGTGAGCCAGGCGCCGGTGGATCAAGCGGCCAACGCCGATCTGGCGCCCAAGGACGATCAACGGCATCTGTATCCGCAGCCGCTGTATGCCGTGGCGCTGCAACAGGCCCAGAGCAGCGGCGATCTGACACGGCTCAAGGCGCTGGTGGCTCAGGGCGAGCAGCAACTGGCCAACAGTGACAACCTGAGCCAGGCGGTGCAGCAGTTACAGGCGGAAATCAGCCGCCTGGAACGTCGCTGAGTCCAGGCACCCGGGGCCGGCCGACAAAGGTCGGCCCCAGGGTTGCGGTAAACCGATCGCGCCATTGCCGCACAAGGAAGGCGCGCCTATTTCGATGGGTTGGTGCCGCGCACCGCTGGGTGCGCAAGGATCTTTCATGTCAGACAGTCTCCCCGCCCGCTACCTCAGCGAAACCGACCTCAAGCGCTATGTGCCGGTGCACGTGGTCTGGGAAATCACCCTCGCCTGCGACCTCAAGTGCCTGCATTGCGGCTCCCGGGCCGGGCATCGGCGCCCCGGCGAATTGAACACTCAGGAATGCCTGTCGGTGATCGACTCCATCGCCGCCCTGGGCACTCGGGAGGTCACCCTGATCGGCGGCGAAGCCTATTTGCGCAAGGACTGGACGCGGCTGATCCAGGCCATCCACGACCACGGCATGTACGTGGCGATCCAGACCGGCGGACGCAACCTGACCCCCGCCAAGATGCAGGCCGCGGTGGACGCCGGGCTCAATGGCGTCGGCGTGTCCCTGGACGGCCTGGCGCCGCTGCACGACGCGGTGCGCAATGTGCCCGGCTCGTTCGACAAGGCCCTGGACACCCTGCGCCGGGCCAAGCAGGCCGGGCTCAAGGTCAGCGTCAACACCCAGATCGGCGCCGCCACCCTGCCCGACCTGCCGGCCCTGATGGAGCTGATCATCGACGCCGGCGCCAGCCACTGGCAGATCCAACTGACGGTGGCCATGGGCAACGCCGTGGATCACCCCGAGCTGCTGTTGCAACCCTATCAACTGCTGGAAGTGATGCCGCTGCTGGCCCGCTTGTATCGCGAAGGCGAAGAACGCGGCTTGCTGATGAATGTGGGCAACAACATCGGCTACTACGGTCCCTACGAACACATGTGGCGCGGTTTTGGCGACGACCGCGTGCACTGGAGCGGCTGCGCCGCCGGGCAAACAGTGCTGGCCCTGGAAGCCGACGGCACGGTCAAGGGCTGTCCGTCCCTGGCCACCGTCGGATTCTCCGGCGGCAATGTGCGCAGCATGAGCCTGCACGACATCTGGCACTACAGCGAAGGCATGCACTTCGGCCGCCTGCGCTCGGTGGACGATCTGTGGGGCTACTGCCGCACCTGCTACTACAACGATGTGTGCCGCGGTGGCTGCACCTGGACCTCGCATTCGCTGCTGGGCAAGCCGGGGAACAACCCCTACTGCCATTACCGAACCCTGGACCTGCAGAAAAAAGGCCTGCGCGAGCGCATCGTCAAACTCGAAGACGCCGGCCCCGCCTCTTTTTCGGTGGGCCGCTTCGACCTGATCACCGAGCGCATCGACACCGGCGAGGCGGTCTCCAGCGTCAGCGACAGCGGCCAGGTGATCAAGCTGGCCTGGGCCAACCAGGGCCACGCCTCCCCCGAAGAAGGCCGCATCCCGCCGCGCCTGGCCCTGTGCCGCAGTTGCCTGGAGTACATCCACGCCCATGAAAGCACCTGCCCCCACTGCCACGCCGATGTCGCCGCAGCCGAGGCCCGGCACCAGCAAGACCGCCTGCGCCAGCAGGCGCTGATCAACACCCTGCACCAGTTGCTGGGCATGCCCCAGGAGCAACCGCGCCTGTAACCTGCGCCAGCCGCCACCGCGCCAACCCCAGGCGCGGCGGCGGTCATGGCGGCTCTGGCAAGCAGGGAACAGCCATCCAAAAAAACTCCGGGCAAGGCCGGTAAGGGCTTTGCCATGGCAGTTCGTCCACAGGCCCGAGCGCCTGCGCGCCGGCGGTGCAAGTTTTTGCGCACTTCATCAAACAGCAGTCGCCACCCTGTACTAGGATACGAGGCGACCCTTTGTCGGTCAGCGCAAACAGGAGGTAAATCACGCGCGACCCAAACTCGTTGTTATAAGGCAGTCCTTCCACACCTTCACATTCATGGATGAAATGATGAACTCACAAGTACTGTTTCCACATATTGGCAAGGTCATCGCCAGCACCGGCAGCCGCAGTTTCCCGCGCATGCTGCATGACCTGATACTCACCCAACTGGCTGTGGACGCCACACACATCACCCAACTGCGCACCGCCCCGGAACCAGCCGCTGGCAGAACCGGCAATACCCTGATGCAGAGCCGTCACCCGCTGTACAGCGATCTGCATGCCAGCAATGACCCGCTGCTGCACACAGGCTTTCCCGAGCAGCCCGACGAGCCCTGCGGCAGCCCGCCACTGCTGCGCCACCGGGGCAACGCGGACCCGGCGCAACTGCACCTGACCGGTCGCAAGGATTCGTACCACTTCGTGCTGTCGGTGTACCGCAGCAGCCAGGAGCAGAGCTTTTCCCCCCAGGAACGCCTGCTGCTGGAGGACATCTCGCCGCTGCTGCTGCCCATGGTGGAAAACCACATCAGCGCCCTGCAGCCGCGCAGCGACTCTGCCGAGCAGGACCGCGCCGCCATCGAGGGCCTGGCGACCGTGCGCCTGCGCTTTGCCGAGCGCCTGGAGCAGTCCGGGCTGCGCCTGTCCAACCGCGAGCTGGAAGTCTGTGTCGGGCTGCTGGCCGGGCGCACCGCACCGCAGTTGGCCGAGCAGCTCAAGCTCAAGGTCAATACCGTCGAAAGCTACTTGAAGCGCGCCGCCATCAAGCTCGGCATCAGTGGTCGCCACTCCCTGCTGCGCTGGATGTACTCGCCCCAGGCACAGGCGCCAGGCACCCGCGATGACGCGCCGGCCTGATCCGCCACTGGCCTTGATCCCGTAACCCCGCCCCCGCCGGCCCCTGAGCCGGCGGTTCTGTCTGTGGGCCGCTCAATCCCGGGCCAGGGCCTCGATCGGGTCCAGCCGGGCGGCGTTGCGCGCCGGAACGAAGCCGAAGACGATGCCGATCAGGGTCGAACAGGCGAACGCGGTGACGATCGAGCCCATGGAAAACACCATCTCCCATTCCTTGATGAACAGGGTGAACAGGTAGCCGATGGCAAACGACAGGGCGATGCCGATGGCCCCGCCAATCAGGCAGACCATCACCGCCTCCACCAGGAACTGCTGGCGGATGTCCGACTGCCGCGCCCCCACCGCCATGCGAATGCCGATCTCCCGGGTACGTTCGGTGACCGACACCAGCATGATGTTCATCACCCCGATGCCGCCGACCACCAGGGAAATCACCGCGATCAGCGACAACAGCAAGGCCAGGGAGCGGCTGGTGCGCTGCACCGTCTGCATGATGCTGTCGAGGTTGTTGGTGAAGAAGTCCTTGGTGCCGTGGCGTTGCTCCATGAGCTTCTTCACATGCTCCTCCACCACTTTGCTCGGCTGGCCGTCCTTGATCTTCACGCTGATGCTGTCCAGGTGGCGCTGGCCCAGTACCCGCCCCGCCGCCGTCTCGTAAGGCAGCCAGACGTTGAGCAGGTTGCTGGCGGCGAACATGTTCTTGTTCTCGGCCGTGACCCCGATCACCGTGCACGGCAGGTTGCCCACCAGGATCACCTGCCCCAGGGGGTCCACATCGGGACCGAACAGGCGGTTGCGCGTGTTGTGGTCGATCACCACCACCTGGGCCTGGCGCCGGGCATCGTTCTCGCTGAAGGCGATACCCGCCGCCAGCTTGAGATCGCGAACCTTGAAGTACAGGTGGCTGACGCCGTTGACCGTGGCATTGAGGTCGATATTGCCGTAGCGCAGCAACAGGCTGCGGCCCACCATCGGCGTGGCGCTGTCGACGTAGTACAGCTGGTTCAGGGCCGTCACGTCGGCGGGCATCAGGGTCTGGATTGCCGCTGCCCGGCTGTCGCCGAAACTGGCCCCGGGGAAGATGTCGATGGTGTTGCTGCCGATGGCCTGGATGTCCTTGAGCACGTAGCGCTTGGCACCCTCGCCAATGGCCACGATGGACACCACCGAGGTGATGCCGATGACGATCCCGAGCATGGTCAGCAAGGTGCGCATGCGGTGCGAGACCAGCGCCACCCAAGCCATGACGAAGGCTTCCTTGAACAGCCCGAGGCTGGCCACCAGGCGTCGCGCTCCGCCCGGCCGGGTGCTCACCGGGGGTTGCGCCGGCTCCTCGTCCACCCCGCGCGCATTGACCCGGTCGCTGACGATCTCGCCGTCGCGCACTTCGATGATGCGCTCGGCGTTGGCCGCCACCTGAGGGTCGTGGGTGACGATGATCACCGTATGCCCCAGGGCATGCAGTTCCTGGAGAATGCCCATCACTTCCTTGCCGCTGTGGCTGTCCAGGGCCCCGGTGGGTTCGTCGGCGAGGATCACTTCGCCGCCGTTCATCAGCGCCCGGGCGATGCTCACCCGCTGTTGCTGGCCGCCGGACAACTGGTTGGGGCGGTTCGCCAGGTGCCCGGACAGCCCCAGGCGCGCCAGCAGCTCCCGGGCCCGGCCATGGCGCTTGACTTGCGGGGTGCCGGCGTAGATCGCCGGCATCTCGACGTTGTGCAGGGCACTCAAATGCGGCAGCAAGTGATAACGCTGGAAGATGAAACCGAAATAGTCCCGGCGCAGCTCCGCCAGGGCCTGATCGTCCAGGTCGCGGGTTTCCTGGCCGTTGACCTTGTAGCTGCCGGCCGTGGCGTAGTCGAGGCAACCGAGGAGGTTCATCAGGGTCGACTTGCCCGAGCCCGAGGCCCCGGTGATCGCCACCATTTCCCCGGCCTGGATGCTCAGGTCGATGTGTTTCAGGGCCAGGAACTCCCGCTCCCCGGCGGTGAAGCTGCGGCTGATGCCCTTGAGCTCCAACAATGGCTGGGTCATGGTCAGGCCCCTGCCGTGCCGGGCAGCGGATCACCGATCACCACCTGGTCGCCCTCCGCCAGGCCGTCCTTGATCTGCACCTTGACGTTGTTGTTGATCCCGGTGCTGACGTTGCGCGCCTGGGCATGCCCCTTGGCGTCCAGCACCCGCACCGCGAAGCTGCCATCGGCGTTGCGCGGCCCCAGGGCGGCCACCGGCACCATCAGCACATCCTTGGCGGTGTCGAGGACGATGCGCACCTGGGCGGTCATGGAGATGCGCAGCCGGTGGTCCGGGTTGGGCACGTCGAACAGGGCGTTGTAGAACACCGCGGTGTTCTGCTTGGGGGTGCCGGCGGTCTGGGTTTCGAGGAAGTTCTGCGGTGCCGGCTCAGTGCCCCGCAGCTTGGCGTAATAGCGCCTGTCGGCCTCGCCGAGGATGGTGAAGTACACCTGCTGGCCGGGAGCGATATGGATCACGTCGGCCTCCGAGACCTGGGCCTTGACGGTCATGGTGTCCAGGTCCGCGAGTTTCAGCAGCACCGGCGCCAGCTGGTTGGCGATCACCGTCTGGCCTTCCTGGGTCACCACCCCCACCACATCGCCGTCAATCGGCGCGACGATGCGGGTGTAGGCCAGGTTGACCTTGGCGGTGTCGATCTGGATATGCGCGCTCTTGATCTGCGCGTCCAGGGACAGCAGGTTGGCGCGTTGCACCTCGTAGTTGGACTCGGCGGTCTCGAAATCCTGCTGGGAAATCGACGCGTCCGACTGCAGGTCGCGGTAGCGCTCGTAGATGGCCTTGGTTTCCTTGAGCTGGGCCGCGGTGGCACGGCGCTTGGCTTGCAGGTTTTCCTCGTCCACCTGGGCCTGGCGCAGGGTATTGCGCAGCACCAGGGGATCGATTTCCGCCAGCCACTGGCCCTTCTTCACCTTGTCCCCGACCTTGACCTTGAGCGACTTCAACTGCCCGGAAACCTGGGCCCCGACGTCCACCTGCTTGATGCCCTCCAGCAGGCCCGAGGCCAGGACCGCGTTCTCGATGTCTCCCCGCTCGACCCGGGCGGTCAGGTACTGCGGCGGCTCTGCCGGCGCCCGCACCGTATAGAAAATCAATCCAGCCACAACCACCAGCAACAGCCCCATACCGATTTTGCGAAACTTCGACTTTTCCATAGATGACCACAAGTGCGTTGAGGGCGGGCTCCACCGGCCAGCGGCGAGCCCCCTTACAGAACACCGTGCTGCCGTAGTGAGCGGTGTTCCAGATGAATGAAAGGCTGTCAGCCAGCGGCGGGCACCCGGCCCGCCGCCGCATCCAGGCTCATGACACAGCCTCCCCCTGGGGCAGCGCCAGCCCGTCACGCCACCAGGCCGCCAGATGCTGGACGTGGGGTGCCTTGAGCAGGCTGAAGTGGTTGCCCGGCCCCTGCCACAGCCCCAGTTCCGTCACCTGCCCACGCCAGCCCTGGACCATCGCCTCCTGCTCGCGCAGGTTGCCGGCGGCGTCCAGGCGCGGATCGTCCGCCAGCACCAGGCGCACCGGTCCCCGGTAAGGGCGTTGCGGCTGGTAGCGGGTGCGCAGGGCACTGGCGAAGGTTCGCGCCGGCCCCTGCATCGCCCGAGGATCGGCACGCTGGGACAGCAGGCCAACCCGGACCATGCCGGCATGCAGCAGGTGCATCTGCATGGCGTCGTCCTCGGCGGCAAACAGCTGCGGATCGATGCCCAGGCTCTGGCCGCACGCCAGTTGCATGGACTCGATCAGCCGCAACAGCGCGGCCGTGCTGGTGTAGGGCCGCCCCACCACGCCGTGGCCGCCCGGGGCCTCGCTGTCGATCAGGGTCAGGGACGCCACTTCGCGCCCCGCGGCCTGCAGGGCCCCGGCCATTTCGAAGGCAACCCAGCCGCCGAAGGAGTGGCCGATCACGTGCAACGGCCCGTGGGGGTACTCCTGCTCGATGGCTTGCAGGTAGTAGCGCGCCGCCGCTTCCACCCGGGTGTGGGGCACGCCCTGGCCATCCAGGCCCCGGGCCTGCAGGCCGAAGATCGGCCAGTCCGGCCCCAGGGCTTCGGTCAGGCCGATAAAGCCGGTAACGCTGTCGCCGGCCCCCGGCACACAGAAGATCGGCGTCTGCCCGCAGCGCCCGCTCTGAATCCGCAGCAAGGGCTGGTGGGACGTTGCTCCGGTGCTGGCAGCGACCCCGGCCTGCTCGATGGCCTGGCTCATGGCCTGGCCCAGTTCATGGATATGCGGCGCCTTCATCATGCTCAGGTGATCCCCGGGCACGCTGATGCAGTGCAGGCATGGCCCCGGCAGCACCTCGCCCCAGCCCAGGGTCGGGCTGCGCCGGGACAATGCGCTGGGCCGCTGGGCGGCGCAGAACAGGTGCACCGGCACACTGATCGGGTGCAGGCGGTAATGGGCCAGTGCATGGCCGTGAGCCACCTCACGGTCCAGGTAATGCCCCAGCGTCTCGGGCGCCGCGCTTGCCAGTTGCTCGAACAGCAGGCCCTGTTCCCGGCAGCGTTGCAGCAGCTCGGGGAAGTCCAGGCGGTCCAGGGCCTGGCGCAGCTGTTCGACGAGCGCCAGCGGTTGCACGCCCGCCGGGCCCTGGGCGCTCCAGTAGGCGCTGCACTGCAACAGCAGGTGCTGCTTGCGGGGATCGCTTGCGGACCAGCGCGCCTTGCCCTGGTCGGTCAGGCGCGGCACGTAGCTGTCGATCAAGCCGAGGAACGCCACCTGCTGATCCTGCCCCAGCAACTGCTGGGCGATCTCATAGGCCAGCACCCCACCGAAGGACCAGCCCGCCAGGCGATACGGCCCTTCGGGCTGGACCCGGCGCATGACCTCCAGCAAGCGGGTGGCCAGGCACTCCAGGGTGCGCAACTGCGGCTGGCCGAGGGCCACGCCCGGCAGGCCATAGATGGGGAAATCCCCTTCCAGGTGCTGCCCCAGCGCCGGGAAGTAGGCATCCAGGCCGGTGAACTCGTGCACCAGGAACAGCGCCGGGCCACTGCCGCTGCGCACCGTGACCCACTCGGGGGCCTGTTGCGGGGTCGCCGGGCGCGCCTCGAGCAAACGCGCCATGGCGGCCACACTGGGGTGCTGGAACAATTGCGCCAGGCTCACGTCGAGCCCGGCCTGTTGCAGGCGGTTGACCAACTGGATCGCCAGCAGCGAATGCCCGCCGTGTTCGAAGAAATGCTCGTGGCGCCCCACTTGCTCCTGTTTCAGCACCTGCGCCCAATGGTCCGCCAGGGTCTGCTCCAGGGGCGTCTGCGCCGCTTCAAAACAGGCGGTGACCTGCGCCGCGGGGGTCGGCGCCGGCAGCGCGTTGCGGTCCAGCTTGCCGTTGTTGGTCAGGGGCAGTGCCGGCAGACGCACGTAAGCCTGAGGCACCATGTACTCCGGCAGTTGCGCCAGCAGGTGGTTGCGCAAGGCTTCGACGGCCGGCTCCGGCGCCTGTGGCTGCAGGGTGTAGTAGGCCACCAGACGCAAGTCCCCGGGCGCCTCCTCGCGCACCAGGACCACGCCATCGCGCAGTCCGGGGAAGCTCGCCAGCCGCACCTCGATTTCCCCCGGTTCGATACGAAAGCCACGGATCTTCACCTGCTGATCGTTGCGCCCCAGGTACTCCAGCAGGCCGTTCTCCTGCCAGCGCCCCAGGTCGCCGGTGCGGTACATCAGGGGTTTGGAGCCAGGGTTGGCGGCCGCGCTGCAGAAGGGATCGGGGAGGAACTTCTCGGCGCTCAGTTCAGGGCGATTCAAGTAGCCCTTGGCCACGCCCTGGCCGCCGATGTAGATCTCCCCCACTACGCCGATGGGTAGCGGCTGGCCCTGGGCATCGAGGATGTACACGCAGGTGTTGGACAGCGGCCGGCCGATGGGCACGCTGTCGGCGTCGGCCGCCAGTGCCTCGGGCTCATGAGTCACGGCAAAGGTGGTGGTTTCCGTCGGTCCGTAGCCATTGACCAAACGCAGGCCGGGCACCTCGGCCTGCATCCGCCGGAAGGCCACCGGGTCGGCCCGTTCACCGCCGCACAGGAGCATGCGCAGGCCGCTGAACGCCTGGGGCATCAGCTGCACGTACTGATTGAACAGGCTGGTGGTGAGAAACAGCAGCGTGGCTCCCGAGGCCTTCAGCAACTCGGCGAAGGCCTCGGGGTCCAGCAGCGTCTGCTGGTCCACCACCACGACCCGGCCGCCGTTGAGCAAGGGCCCCCAGACGTCCAGGGTGCTGGCATCGAAGGCCGGGTTGGAGGCAAAGGCCACCCGGTCCCCGGGGTTGAAATCGGCGTAGCCGTTGTTGATCACCAACCGGGTGATGGCCCGGTGCGGCACCAGTACGCCCTTGGGCACGCCCGTGGAGCCGGAGGTGTACATGATGTAGGCCACCGCCTCGGAGGACTGGGCCAGGGCCGGGTTGTGCCCCGGCAGCCGGTCCAGGCGCAGGCGATCCAGGTCCACCCGCAGTAACTGTGCCTCCGGCAGCGCTCCCTCCAGGGCCTGCGCCGAGTGCGCCAGCAGCACCCTGGCGCCGCTGTCCTGGAGCATGAACACCTGGCGTTCGGCGGGGGCGTTGATGTCCAGCGGCACGTAGGCCGCGCCGCACTTGCTGGCCGCCAACTGCGCCAGCAAAAGATCCAGGGAGCGTGGCAACAGCAGCGCCACCCTGTCCCCGGGCTGCACCCCCAGCCCCAGCAAGTGATGGGCCAGCTGATTGGCCCGGGTATTGAGCCGGGCGTAGCTGAGCACTTGCTCGCCATGGACCGCCGCCACCTGCTGGGGACGGGCCTGCACCTGTTCCTCGAAACGCTGATCCAGGGTCTGCTGGCGTGGATAGTCGCGGGCGGTGGCGTTGAAGTTCACCAGCACCTGCTGGCGCTCGGCAGCCGGCAACACCGGCACTTGGCCGATGGCCAGATCGGGCGTCTGTTCAAGGGCCTGCAACAGGTTGTCCAGGGCCTCGTGCAGGTAGTGGCAAATGCGCTGGGCATCGATGCCCGCCACCACGGCGGTGAGCATGAAGCCATCCCCCAGGTCGTCGATGCTCAGGGTCAGGGGGTAGTTGCTGCGCTCCTGGGCATTGAGCAACTGCATGCCCTCCCAGGCAGCGTCGGCTTGCCCAGGCAGCCCGGCCGACGGCGCGCTGTGGCGGTAGTTGAGCAAGCTGCTGAACAGCGGCGTACCCGCCTCCACCGCGCTGCAACGCTGCACCAGGGCCAGGGGCGCCTGTTCATGGCCCAGCAGTTGCGCCAGGCGTTCATGGGTGGCCAGCAGCGCATGACGCACCGGCAGGTCCCCCAGGTCCACCCGCAGCGGCAAGGTGTTGATGAACACCCCCAGGGCCCGTTCGGCGCCCTCGCCGCCTTGCATCCGTCCCAGCAGCACGGTGCCGAACACCACCTGCTGCTGGTTGGCCAGGCAGCCCAGGACCCGGCCCCAGGCCAGGTGCATCAGGCTCGCGGCGCTGACCCCCAGCTGCCGCGCCTGCAAGCGCAGGCGCCGGCTCAGCAGGCGGTCCAAGGGTTGGCGCGCCTCGTTGAGCGGCGCGCTGGCGCCCTGCACGTCCTGCAAGCCCAGGGGCAGGGTCGGTTGCCGGATATCGCCGAGCATCTCGCGGAAGAAGGCTTCATGTTCGGCCTCACCAATGCCCAGTCGGGCCTGGGCCACGTAGTTGCGATAGGGCACGGGGTCACCCAGCCGTTGCTGCTGGCCAAGGAGGAAGGCCTGCAGTTCATGCTGCAGCACTTCCAGGGCCACGTGGTCCATCACCAGGTGATGGAACAGCAACAGCGCCACCAGCCGCTGGTTGACCGGGTCCCGGGCGTAGACCAGACGCAACAGCGGCGCCCGGGCAATGTCCAGGCGATAGCGCGTACTGTCGAAGCGCGCCTGCAACTGGCCGAGGATGTCGCCCTGGCCCGGGTCGAGGACGACTTCATCGCCCTCCAGGGGCGCCTGGCGCCAGACCACTTGCAGCGGCTCGTCCAGCCCTTCCCAGAGCACGGCACTGCGCAGGATGTCGTTGCGTTCGATCACCCCCTGCAAGGCCCGGACGAAGGTCTGCAAGCGCTGGGCCGTGTCGAAGGCAAACTGCGCCTGCAACACATAGGGATCGCCCTGGCCGGCGGCCAGATGGTGAAACAGGATGCCGGCCTGCAACGGCGCCAGGGGGTAGATGTCCTGGACGTTGGCGGTGCCGCCCGGCACCGTGGCCACCACCCGGTCAATGGCCGCCTGATCCAGCGTCAGCAACGGCAGCAGCTCGGGGGTGATGCGCGGGCAGTCGCGGTAGATCAGGTTGTCCGGCACCTGCACTTCACGGCCACGCCCCACGGCGGCGGCCAGGGCCGCCAGGGTCGGCTGGCCGAACAGCACCCGCACATCCGCCGAGAGCCCGGCCCGACGCATGCGGCCGATCAGGCTCACCGCCAGCAACGAATGCCCGCCCAGTTCGAAGAAGTGATCCTGGCGCCCCACCCGCTCCACATTGAGCAGCTCGGCCCAGAGCCCGGCCAGCAGGATCTCCACCTCACCCACCGGCGCCTCGTACTCACGCACACTGGCCGCCGCCAACCCCGGGGCCGGCAGCTCCTTGCGCGCCAACTTGCCGTTGGGGCTCAAGGGCAGCGCTTCCAGGTGCACGAACAAGGCCGGCACCATGTAGTCCGGCAGGTGCTCCAGCAACGCCTGGCGCAGCTGTTCCACCGCCAGGGCCGGACGCCCGGCGGCGCAGGTGTAGTAGGCCACCAGACGCAGATCCCCGGGCACGTCCTCCCGGGCCAGCACCACCGCTTCCTTGACCCCGTCCAGCTGGGTCAGGCGAGCCTGGATTTCCCCCAGCTCGATGCGCAGGCCGCGGATTTTCACCTGATCGTCGTTGCGCCCCAGGTACTCGATAGCGCCGTCGGCCCGATAGCGACCCAGGTCGCCGGTGCGGTACAGGCGCCCCCCGGGGGCCTCACTGAAAGGGTCCTTGAGGAAGCGCTCGGCGGTCAGTTGTTCACGGTTGAGGTAACCCCGGGCCACCTGCACCCCACCGATGTACAACTCGCCCACCACTCCCCGAGGCACTGGCTGCATGTGCCCGTCCAGCAGGTAGATGCGGGTGTTGGCAATGGGCTTGCCGATGGGGGTGTTGTCCGGGGTGTTCTGCAGCGGCCCGGCGCAATCCCAGGCAGTGACGTCTACCGCCGCTTCGGTGGGGCCGTAGAGGTTGTGCAGCCCGACCTGGGGCAGCTGCTGCTTGAAGCGCCGCACCAGGCTGCCCGGCAAGGCCTCGCCGCTGCACATCACCTGACGCAGGCCGCTGCAACCCCGGGTATCGCCATAGGCCAGGAACACATCGAGCATCGACGGCACGAAGTGCAGGGTACTGATGCCTTCATCACGGATCACCTGACGCAGGTAGGCCGGGTCCTTGTGCCCTTCGGGGCGGGCCATCACCAGCCGTGCACCGGTGAACAGCGGCCAGAAGAACTCCCAGACCGAAACGTCGAAGCTGAAGGGGGTCTTCTGCAGCACCGCGTCATCGGCCGTCAGGCGGTACTGCTCCTGCATCCACAGCAGGCGGTTGACCACCGCCCGGTGCTCGTTCATCGCGCCCTTGGGCTGGCCGGTGGAACCGGAGGTGTAGATCACATAGGCCAGGTGCCCGGGGGTCAGCCCGTTGACCCGGGGATTGACCCGGGGCTGGCGCGCCCAGAGTGGCTGGTCCAGGTCTACCCGGGGCACGGTCGGGCTGCCCGGCAGTGCCCGGGTGGCACCCTGCACCAGCAGCGCCTGGGGCGCGCTGTCCTCAAGCATGTAGGCGATGCGTTCTGCGGGGTATGCCGGATCGATAGGCACGTAGGCGCCGCCAGCCTTGAGGATCGCCAGCAGGCCGATGACCATTTCCAGCCCGCGCTCGACACAGATCGCCACCCGACTGTCCGGCCCCACCCCCAGTTGCAGCAGGTGCCCGGCCAACTGGTTGGCCCGCTGGTTGAGCTGGCGATAGCTCAGGCGCTGCTCACCGGCCTGCACCGCCAGTGCCTCGGGGGTGCGCAGTACCTGGGCCTCGAACAAGCCGTGCAGGGTCTGTTCCAGGGGGTAGTCGCGGGCGGTGGCGTTGACGCCGTGCAGCAGTTGCCGACGTTCGGCGGCGTCCAGCAGCGGCACCTGCTCCAGCAGCATCTGGTCGTCCGCCACCATGGCCTGCAACACCCGCTTCAGGTAACCGACATAACGCCTCATGGTCGACCCATCGAACAGCGCCGTGGCGTACTCCAGGCTGCCTTCGATCCGGTCCTGCACCTCCCCCAGGCTCAGGGACAGGTCGAACTTGGCGAAGTGGCTGGCCTCGTGAATGGCTTCCAGGCGCAGGTCCCCCAGCACCAGTTGCGGCCCGTCGCCGTTCTGCCAGGTCAGCAGGGTCTGGAACAGCGGGCTGTGGGACAGGCTGCGCACCGGACGCAGGATTTCCACCACCTGCTCGAACGGCAGGTGCTGATGGGCCTGGGCCTCCAGGGTCCGGGCCTTGACCTGAGCCAGCAAGGCCTCCACCCGTGGCGCGGCGCCCAGGTCCAGGCGCAGGGCCAGGGTGTTGACGAACAGGCCGATCAGCCCTTCGACTTCGGCGCGCATGCGGTTGGCCACCGGGGTGCCGATCACCACTTCGGCCTGCCCGGACAGCCGCCCCAGCAGCAGCCCCCAGGCCGCCATCAGGGTCATGTACAAGGTGGTGCCATGGCGCTGGCTCAAGGCTCGCAGCCCGGCCGTCAGGGCAGCATCGAGGCGGACTTCGACGCTGCTGCCGGCGTAGTCCTGGCGGGCCGGCCGTGGTCGGTCGCCGGGCAGCATCAGCAAGGGCGGCGCGCCCTCCAGGGCCTGGCGCCAGTACTGCGCCTGCTGCTCCAGCACCGCGCCGCTGAGCCAGCGCCGCTGCCAGTGGGCAAAGTCGCTGTATTGCACCGCCAAGGGCGGCAGCGGATCGGGCAGGCCGCGGCTGAAGGCGGCGTACAGCGCCACCAGTTCCCGGGTCAGCACGCCCATGGACCAGCCATCGCTGACGATATGGTGCAGGGTCAGCAGCAACACGTGATGATCATCCGCCAGGCTGATCAGGCGCCCACGGATCAGCGGCCCGCGCTGCAGGTCGAAGGGCGCCGAGGCTTCTCCTTGCACCAGGGCCTGCAAGGCTTTGTCGGCCTGAGGATGGCCCCGCAGGTTTTCCAGCAGCAGGCCCAGCCCCGCCTCCACGGGCGCGATCAGCACCTCGGCTTCATCAGCGTACTGAGCAAAGCGGCTGCGCAGGGTTTCATGGCGCGCGACGATACGCTCCAGGGCCCGTTGCAGGGCATCGCCATCCAACTGCCCGCGCAAGCGCAGGCCAATGGGAATGTTGTACGCGGTGTTGGCCCCCTCCATCTGCGCCAGGAACCACAGGCGCTGCTGGGCGAAGGACAAGGGCAACGGCTGATTGCGCGGCGCCGGCAGCAGGTCCGGCAGGCTGCTGCGCTCGGCCCGTTCCAGGGCCTGGGCCACGGCGCTGAGCCGGGCATTGGCGAACAGCTCGGCCAGGGCCAGCTCCACCCCCAGGCGCTGGCGCACCTGGGACAGCATGCGCATGGCCAGCAGCGAATGCCCGCCCAGTTCGAAGAAGTGGTCGTGGCGTCCCACCTGCTGCACCTGCAGCAGCTCGCTCCAGATCTCGGCCAGGGCGATCTCGCTGGCGCCCTGGGGAGCCACGTAGTCCTGGGTCAGCAGTGCATCGAGCTCGGGCCGGGGCAGCGCCCGCCGATCCAGCTTGCCGTTGGCGGTCAACGGCAGCGCCTCCAGGCCCACGTAGGCCGCCGGCACCATGTACTCGGGCAAGTGCCCGAGCAATTGGCTGCGCAACGCCGACGGGGTCAATGCCACGGTGCCGGTCGCGGTGAAATAGGCCACCAGGCGGGTCTGTCCCGGTCGATCCTCCCGGGCCAGCACCAGTGCTTCCTTGATCCCGGGCAGCCGCTTGAGGCAGCTCTCGATCTCCCCCAGTTCGATGCGCACGCCACGGATCTTCACCTGGTCGTCGTTGCGGCCCAGGTACTCGATGCGCCCGTCCGCCCGCCAGCGAGCCAGATCGCCGCTGCGGTACATGCGTGCCCCGGGCTGGTCGCTGAAAGGATCGTCGAGGAAACGCTCGGCCGTCAGCTCGTGGCGATTGAAGTAACCCCGGGCCACCCCGGCGCCGCCCACATAGAGTTCACCGGCCACGCCAATGGGCACCGGCCGCTGCAACTCATCGAGCAGGTAGATCCGCGCGTTGGCGATGGGCCGACCGATGTCCAGGGGCCCGCCGGCTTCCATCAGCCCGGAAGTCGCCACCACCGTGGCTTCGGTGGGGCCGTAGTTGTTGATCACGGCAAAACTCTGCGGCTGGCTGAACTGCCGCAGGCGGTCGCCACCGATCAACAGGGTGCGCAGCGTCGGATGCCCGAGCGACTGGCTGAAGGCGTATTCCGCCACGGGCGTGGGCAGGAAGCTCAGGTCCAGGGGCTGGGCGCGCCACCACTGCAGCAGTTGGTCGAGGTCCTGGTGACCGATGCTGGCCGGCGGCAGGTGCAGGGTGGCGCCTGCGCACAGGGTCGGCCAGAACTCCCAGGCCATGGCATCGAAGCTCAGGCCGGCGACACAGGAAGCATGGCGCCCCGGTCCCAGGTCGAACGCCTGGCAGTGCCAGTCCACCAGGTTCTCCAGGGTGCCGTGTGCCACCATCACCCCCTTGGGCAATCCGCTGGAACCGGAGGTGTAGATCACATAGGCCAGATGCTCGCTGCACAGCCCGGGCACCTGGGGGTTGGCCAAGGACTGCTGCTGCCAGTCCGGCTGCTGCAGATCGATCACCGCAACCGACGGATCGCCCACCAGGGCCCGGGTTGCCCCCTGCACCAGCACCGCCAGCGGTGCGCTGTCCTGCAACAGGTAGGCGATACGCTCCGGCGGATGGCTCGGATCGATGGGCACGTAGGCGCCACCGGCCTTGACGATCGCCAGCAGACCGACGGCCAGCTCCAGGCCTCGCGGTGCACAGATCGCCACCCGGCTATCCGGGCCCACACCCAGCCCGCGCAGATGGTGGGCCAGTTGATTGGCCCGGGTATTCAACTGCTGGTAGCTCAGGCTCTGCTCCCCAGCCTGCAGCGCCGTGGCATCGGCTTGCTGCCTGGCATGTACCTCGAAGCGCTGGTGCAGGGTCATGCCCCTGGGGTAGTCCTGCGTACTGGCGTTGAAGGCCTCCAGCAGTTGTCGACGCTCGCCCTCCTCCAGCAGTTGCACCTGGGCCAGCCGTTGCTGATCGTCCGCCACCATGGCCTGCAGTACCTGCACCAGGTAGCCGACGTAACGCTGCACGGTCGCTGCATCGAACAAGGCGGTGGCGTAGTCCAGGGCGCCACGGATCTGCCCCTGGCTTTCTCCCAGGCTCAGGGTCAGGTCGAACTTGGCCACCTGAGTTGCCCCGGCCACGCCTTCGAGCGTCAGCTCATCGAGCACCAGGTCCTGGGCGAAATCGTCGAGCCAGGTCAGCACCACCTGGAACAGCGGGCTGTGGGACAGGCTGCGCTGGGGCCGGACGATCTCCACCACCTGTTCGAAGGGCAGGTCCTGGTGGGCCTGGGCGGCGAAGCTGCGGGCGCGGACCTGGGCCAGCAAGGCGGCAACACTCTGCTCGGCGTCCAAGTCCAGGCGCAGGGCCAGGGTGTTGACGAACAGGCCAATAAGCCCTTCCACCTCGGCGCGCATGCGGTTGGCCACCGGAATGCCGATCAGCAGATCGGTCTGTCCCGAGAGGCGCCCCAACAGCAAGCCCCAGGCCGCCAGCAGGGTCGTGTACAGGGTGCAGCCATGGCGCTGGCTGAGGCGCTTGAGCTGGGCGCTCAGCGGCCCATCGAGGAGGATCTCGACGCTGCCACCGCTGAAGTCCTGGTGCGGCGGCCGTGGCCGGTCGTAGGGCAGCGTCAGCAAGGTCGGGGCATCGGCCAGGGTCTGGCGCCAGTAGTCGCCCTGCTGCTGCAGCACCTCGCCACTGAGCCAGCGGCGCTGCCACAGGGCAAAGTCGCTGTACTGCACCGCCAGCGGCGGCAGCGGGTCCGGGCGGCCCTGGCTGAAGGCTTGGTACAGGGCCACCAGTTCCCGGGTCAGCACCCCCATGGACCAGCCGTCGGCGACGATGTGGTGCAGGGTCAGCAGCAGCACATGATGATCGTCCGCCAGGGCCAGCAAGCGCCCGCGGATCACTGGCCCGCGTTCCAGGTCGAAGGCCTGGGCCGCCTCGGCCCGTACCCGTTCGGCCAGGTTCCGGGGTGCGTCCCGCAGGTCTTCGAACCCCAGTTCCAGGGCTTCTTCGATGGCACCGATCAGCACCTGGGGTTGGTCTTCACCCAGGACAAAGCGGCTGCGCAAGGTGGCGTGCCGAGCGACGATGGCCTGCAGCGCCTGTTGCAGCGCCGGGCGATCCAGGCGCCCGCGCAGGCCCAGGCCGATGGGGATGTTGTAGGCACTGCCGGCGCCGTCCATCTGCGCCAGGAACCACAGGCGTTGCTGGGCAAAGGACAGTGGCAGGTCATGGTCCTGGGACGCCGGGAAGATCTCCGGCAACTGGCTGCGTCCGGCCCGGTCGAGCACCGCCGCCACCGCGCAGAGTTCGGCATTGGCGAACAGCTCGCCCAGGGCCAGCTCCACCCCCAGGCGCTGACGCACCTGGGACACCATGCGCATGGCCAGCAGAGAGTGGCCGCCCAGTTCGAAAAAGTGGTCGTGGCGCCCGACTCGCGGCAAGTGCAGCACTTCTTGCCAGATATCCGCCAGGGTGGTTTCGGTGGGCCCCCGAGGGGCCTGGTACTCGCGGCTGATCAAGGCCGCCTGATCCGGCGCCGGCAGCGCCTTGCGGTCCAGCTTGCCGTTGGCGGTCAGGGGCAAGGCGTCGAGCTGCACATAGGCCATCGGCACCATGGAGTCCGGCAGTTGCGCCAGCAAGTGGGCCCGCAGGTCCGCCACCGACAGCGCAGCAGCCCCCTCGTGCGCAGTGAAATAGGCCACCAGCCGCGGGTTGCCCGGCTGGTCTTCGCGGACCAGCACCACCGCTTCCTTGATCCCGGGGAACGGGTTGAGGCGGCTCTCGATTTCCCCCAGTTCGATGCGCACGCCACGGATTTTCACCTGGTCGTCATTGCGCCCCAGGTACTCGATGCGCCCGTCCGCCAGCCAGCGGGCCAGGTCACCGCTGCGGTACATGCGCGCCCCGGGCTGGTCGCTGAAGGGATCGTCGAGGAAGCGCTCGGCCGTCAGCTCGTTGCGATTGAGGTAACCCCGGGCCACCCCGGCGCCGCCCACATAGAGTTCGCCGGCCACGCCGATGGGCACCGGCCGCTGCAACTCATCGAGCAGGTAGATCCGCGCGTTGGCGATGGGCCGGCCGATGTCCAGGGAGCCGCCCGCCGCTATCGGGCCGGACGTTGCCACCACCGTGGCTTCGGTGGGGCCGTAGTTGTTGATCAGGGCAAAGGACTGCTGATGACTGAACTGGCGCAGGCGGTCGCCGCCGATCAACAGGCTGCGCAGGGTCGGATGTTGCAGTTCCTGGCTGAAGGCGTACTCGGCCACCGGGGTCGGCAGGAAGCTCACCTCCAGGGGCTGGGAACGCCACCAGGCGAGCAAGGCATCCACGTCCTCGCTACCCTCATGGGCCGGTGCCAGGTGCAGGGTGGCGCCGACGCACAAGGCCGGCCAGACCTCCCAGGCCATGGCGTCGAAGCCGAACCCGGCAAGGCTCGACGTGTGGCTGCCGGCGTGCAGGTCGAAGGCCTGGCAGTGCCAGTCCACCAGGTTGCACAGGGTCTGGTGTTCCACCATCACCCCCTTGGGCAGGCCGGTAGAGCCCGAGGTGTAGATCACATAGGCCAGATGGGCCGGGGTCAGGCCCGTCACTTCAAGGTTGTCCTGTGCCGAGTCCTGCCAGAGACGCGGGTCGAGTTCGATCACCGGCACCGACACGCGCGGCAGGCGCCCCAGCAGATCGGCCTGGGTCAGCACCGCCCGCGGGCCGCTGTCCTGCAGCAGGTAGTCCAGGCGCTCGGCGGGATGAGTCGGATCGATCGGCACATAGCAGGCCCCGGACTTGAGGATGGCCAGCAAGCCCACCAGGGTCTCCAGGCCGCGCCGGGCAACGATGGCCACCCGGTCGTCGGGCTGCACGCCCAGCTCGCGCAATTGCCGGGCCAGCACATTGGCCTGCTGGTTGAGCTGGGCGTAGCTCAGGGCCCGGCCCTGGTACCAGGCGGCCACCGCTTCAGGGGTACGGGCCGCCTGGGCCTGGATGCGCTCATGGATGGTCTGGCCCCGGGGGTAATCCACGGCGCTGTGGTTGAAGCCTTCGAGCAACTGCTGGCGCTGGTCCCGGGACAGGATCGGCAGTTGTTCCAGGGCCAGCCCGGGCGTCTGTTCCAGGGCCTGGGCCAGGTGTTCCAGGGTGCACAGCAGGTAGTCGAGGATCGGTCGCGGATCGACCTGGGTGCTGGCCAGCAAGGTCAGGCCAAAGCCCGCGCCGAGGTCGTCGACACTCAGGGTCAGGGGGTAGTTGGTGCGCTCCTCGGAGTGCAGGGTGCTGATCCCGGCCCAGGCGGCCTGGGCCTCGGTGCTGACGGCGGCGCCGCTGTGGCGGTAGTTGAGCAAGGCACTGAACAGCGGGGTCGGCGCGCTCACGCCACTGCAGCGCTGGGCCAGGGCCAGGGCCGCGTGTTCATGGCGCAGCAAGGTGGTCAGGCGCGCATGGGTGGCCTTGAGGGCCTCATCCAGGGGGCGTTCGTCCACATCCAGGCGAAACGGCAAGGTGTTGATGAAGATCCCCAGGGCCCGGTCGGTGGCCTCGGCGCCCTGCATGCGCCCCATCAGCACCGTGCCGAACACCACCTTGCGCTTGCCCGCCAGGGTCGCCAGCACCCGGCCCCAGGCCAGGTGGAACAGGCTCGCGGCGCTGACCCCGGCCTGCCGCGCCCGGGCCCGCAGGTGCTGGCTCAACGGCTCCGGCAGGGTCAGGCTGGCTTCCTCGATGGCTCGCCCATCGCCCTGCACATCCTGCAGGCCGAACGCCAGGGTCGGTTCGTCGATATCGCCGAGCATCTGCCGGAAGAAGGCCTCGTGCTCCTCTTCACGGGTGCCCAGCCGGGCCTGGGCCACGTAGTTGCGAAACGCCAGGGCCGGCCCCAGGCGCTCGCCCTGGCCCATGAGCAACGCCTGCATTTCATGGCGCACCACATCCAGGGCGCTGTGATCCAGGGCCATGTGATGGAACAGCAACATGGCGACAATCCGCTGCCCGGCGGCGTCCCAGGCATGCACCAGGCGCAGCATCGGCGCCTGGCTGATGTCCAGGCGAAAGTGGCGGGCGTCGAAACGGCCATGCAACTGGGCCATGACGTCGCCCGCGCCCGGGTCGGTCTCGACCTCCTGGAGCACCAGCGCGGCTTCGCGCCAGACCACCTGCATCGGCTGCTCCAGGCCATCCCAGAGCACCGCGGTGCGCAGGATATCGTGGCGCGCAATGACCCCGCGCAAGGCCTCGGCAAAGGCCTCCAGGCGCTCGCGGCTGGCGAAGGCAAAATGCGCCTGCATGACATAGGGATCGCCCTGCACGGCACTGACGTGGTGATAGAGAATCCCCTCCTGCAGCGGCGCCAGGGGGTAGATGTCCTGCACGTTGGCCACCCCGCCCGGCACCGTGGCGACAATGCGCTCGATGGCCTCCTGGCTGAGGTCGGCCAGGGGCAGCAGGTCCGGGGTGATGTGGCGGGTCGCCGGGGTGATGCCGTTGCCCGGCACCTGGACCTGCCCGGCCTTGGTGGCCGAGTATTTCCCGGCCTTGATCAGCTCGATCAGTTGCGGTTTGTATTCCCGCAGCCGGGCCAGCAGGGCCGGTTCGCTCAAGGCCTGCTTGTTGCCCTGGACCACCAGTTGCTCGCCCTTGAGCACCAGTTGCACGTCTTTTTCCTTCAGTGTCGCCAACAGTTCGGTCACGCTCACAGGACGATCTCCATTCGTTCGGTCATTGCCGCGTAGCCCGCCAGGGTCGGTTGTTCGAACAGCGTCCTGACATCGGCTTCCATGCCTTCTTCGCGCATCCGGCTGATCAGGCTCACGGCCAGCAGCGAATGCCCGCCCAGTTCAAAGAAGTGATCGTGGCGCCCCACCCGCTCCACATTGAGCAACTCGGCCCAGAGCCGGGCCAGGGTGATCTCCGTGTCTCCGATGGGCGCCTCGTATTCGCGCACCAGGGCCGCGTCGCGCCCCGGAACCGGCAGGTCCTTGCGCGCCAGCTTGCCGTTGGGGCTCAAGGGCAGCGCCTCCAGGTGCACGAACAGCGCCGGCACCATGTAGTCCGGCAGGTGCTCGCGCAACTGCGCCCGCAGGCTGTCGATGGGCAGTTGGCCGTGCGTTTCGTGGCGGGTGTAGTAGGCCACCAGACGCAGATCCCCGGGCACGTCTTCCCGGGCCAGCACCACCGCTTCCTTGACCCCGTCCAGCTGGGTCAAGCGGGCCTGAATTTCCCCCAGCTCGATGCGCAGGCCGCGGATCTTCACCTGATCGTCGTTGCGCCCCAGGTACTCGATAGCGCCGTCGGCCCGATAGCGACCCAGGTCGCCGGTGCGATACAGGCGCGCGCCGGGTGCCTCGCTGAACGGGTCCTTGAGGAAGCGCTCGGCGGTCAGTTGTTCACGGTTGAGGTAACCCCGGGCCACCTGCACCCCACCGATGTACAACTCGCCCACCACTCCCCGAGGCACTGGCTGCATGTGCCCGTCCAGCAGGTAGATGCGGGTGTTGGCGATGGGCTTGCCGATGGGGGTGTTGTCCGGGGTGCTGTGCAACGGCCCGGCGCAATCCCAGGCAGTGACGTCCACCGCCGCTTCGGTGGGGCCGTAGAGGTTGTGCAGCCCGACCTGGGGCAGCTGCTGTTTGAAGCGCCGCACCAGGCTGCCCGGCAAGGCCTCGCCGCTGCACATCACCTGGCGCAGGCCGAGGTCCTCCACTTCCTGACCATGGGCCAGGAACACATCGAGCATCGACGGCACGAAATGCAGGGTACTGATGCCTTCATCGCGGATCACCTGGCGCAGGTAGGCCGGGTCCTTGTGCCCTTCGGGACGGGCCATCACCAGCCGTGCGCCAGTGAACAGCGGCCAGAAGAACTCCCAGACCGAAACGTCGAAGCTGAAGGGGGTCTTTTGCAGCACCGCGTCATCGGCCGTCAGGCGGTACTGCTCCTGCATCCACAGCAGGCGGTTGACCACTGCCCGATGTTCGTTCATCGCGCCCTTGGGCTGGCCGGTGGAACCGGAGGTGTAGATCACATAGGCCAGATGGCTCGGGCTCAGTCCAGGGTGTTGCGGATTGGCCTGGGGCGCCTCGCTCCAGACCCAGCGGTCGAGTTCCACCAGAGGCACTTCCAGCTCGCCCGGAAGGGACCGGCCGCCAGCCTGCACCAGCACCGCCAGGGGCGCGCTGTCCTCAAGCATGTAGGCGATGCGTTCTGCGGGGTACGCCGGGTCGATGGGCACATAGGCGCCGCCGGCCTTGAGAATCGCCAGCAGGCCGATGACCATTTCCAGGCCGCGCTCGACGCAGATCGCCACCCGGGTATCGGGCCCCACCCCCAGTTGCAGCAAGTGCCCGGCCAACTGGTTGGCCCGCTGGTTGAGCTGGCGATAGCTCAGGCGCTGCTCACCGGCCTGCACCGCCAATGCCTCGGGAGTGCGCACGACCTGGGCCTCGAACAAGCCATGCAGGGTCTGCTCCAGCGGATAGTCCCGGGTCGTGGCATTGCAGGCGTGCAGCAACTGCCGGCGCTCCTCCGGCGGCAGGATCGGCACCTGGCGCAAGGGCCGCTGCGGCGCCTGCTCCAGGGTGTCCACCAGGGCGTGCAGGGCCTGCTCCATGTAGCCGCAGATGCGCTCGGCGCCGATCCGCGCCAGGGTCATGGCGGTCAGCCGGAAGCCCTGGCCCAGGTCATCGACGTTGAGGCTCAGGGGGTAGTTGGTGCGCTCTTCGCTGCGCAGGGTCTGGATGCCTTGCCAGGCCTGTTGCATGGCCGGGCTCGGCGCTGCGTCGCTGCCGTGGCGGTAGTTGAGCATGGCGCTGAACAGCGGCAGCGGCGCGGCCACGGCGCTGCAACGCTGGGCCAGGGCCAGGGAGGCATGCTCGTGCCCCAGCAAGGCGCTGAGCCGGACGTGGGTCGCCTTGACCGCCGCCCGGGTGCCGCTGTGGTCCAGGTCGACCCGCAACGGCAAGGTGTTGATGAACATGCCCAGGGCCCGGTCGGCCCCCAGTCCGCCTTGCAGGCGTCCCAGCAGCACGGTGCCGAACACCACCCGCTCCTGGCCCGAGGTGACGCTCAGGACCCGGGCCCAGGCCAGGTGGAACAGGCTCGCGGCACTGACCCCCAGCAGCCGCGCCTGGGCCCGCAGGCGCGCACTCAGGTCGGCGTCCAGCGCCCGCTGCAACTCTTCAATGGCCTCACCATCGCCCTGCACGTCCTGCAGGCCGAACGGCAGGGTCGGTTCGTCGATGTCCCCGAGCATCTCGCGGAAGAACGCCTCATGCTCCTCGCGACTGCCCCCCAGGCGGGCCTGGGCCACATAGTTGCGATAGGGAATCGCCGTGCCGGCAGGCTCCTGCCCCAACAGACAGGCCTGGATTTCCTCGCGGACCACCTCCAGGGCGGTGTGGTCCAGGACGATGTGATGGAACAGCAGGATCGCCACCGTGCGTTGCCGGACCGGGTCCTGGGCATGGACCAGGCGCATCAACGGCGCCTGGGTCAGCTCCAGGCGCCAATGCCGGGCATCGAAGCGAGCCTGCAACTGCTCAAGGATGTCGCCCTCGGCCGGGTCGAGGATGACCTCCTCCACCGCCACCCGGGCCCGGCGCCAGACCACCTGCAGCGGCTGTTTCAGGCCCTCCCAGAGCACCGCGGTGCGCAGGATGTCGTGGCGCTCGCCCACGCGCTGCAAGGCCTGGGTGAAGTCTTCCAGGCGCTGCCGGTCGGCGAAGGCCAGATGGGATTGCAGCAGATAAGGATCACCCTGGCGGGCGCTCAGGTGGTGATAGAGGATGCCCTCCTGCAATGGCGCCAGGGGGTAGATGTCCTGCACGTTGGCCACCCCGCCCGGCACCGTGGCGACGATGCGTTCGATGGCGTCCTGGTCCAGTTCGATCAGCGGCAACAGCTCGGGGGTGATGCGCTGGCAATCGGCGCCGATCAGATTGGCCGGCACCTGCACCTCGCGACCGCTGCCCACCGCAGCGGCCAGGGCCGCCAGGGTCGGCTGGTTGAACAGCACTCGCACATCGGCGCCAAGGCCGATCTGGCGCATGCGCTCGATCAGGCTCACCGCCAGCAGCGAGTGCCCGCCCAGCTCGAAGAAGTGATCGTGGCGCCCGACCTGCTGCACCTGCAGCAGCTCGCTCCAGATCTGCGCCAGGGCGTTTTCCACCTCGCCCTGGGGCGCTTCGAATTCGCGGCTCAGCCAGGCGTCCTGATCCGGTTGTGGCAACGCCTTGCGATCAAGCTTGCCGTTGGCGGTCAGGGGCAGCGCCAGCAAGCGCACATAGGCCACCGGCAGCATGTAGTCCGGCAGCCGGCCTTGCAGGTGGTCGCGCAAATCCTGGAGATCCAGCTCCTGGTTGGAAACCTCGGCATGCTCGGTGAAGTACGCCAGCAAACGCCCTTCGCGCACCAGCACCAGGGCTTCCTTGAGGGCCGGATGGCTCAGCAGCGCCGCCTCGATTTCGCCCGGCTCGATGCGCATGCCACGGACCTTGACCTGATCGTCGTTGCGCCCCAGGTAGTCGAGGCTGCCGTCGGCACGCCAGCGGGCCAGGTCGCCCGTGCGATACAGGCGCGCCTGGGGCTCGGCGCAGAACGGGTCGTCGAGGAAACGCTCGGCCGTCAGCGCGTCGCGATTGAGGTAACCCCGGGCCACCCCGGCGCCACCTACATAGAGCTCACCGATTACCCCCAGGGGCACCGGGCGCTGCAGTTCGTCCAGCAGGTAGATCCGCGCATTGGCCATGGGCCGGCCGATGTGCAAGGAACCGCCCACTGCTATTGGGCCGGACGTGGCCACCACCGTGGCTTCGGTGGGCCCGTAGTTGTTGATCACGGCAAACCCCGGATCGGCCGGGAACTGGCGCAGGCGGTCGCCGCCAATCAGCAAGGTGCTCAGGGTCGGGTGACCCTGGCCCTGGCTGAAGGCGTACTCGGCCACCGGGGTCGGCAGGAAGCTGATATCCAGGGGCTGGGCCCGCCACCAGCCGAGCAAGGCGTCAAGGTCCTGGCTGCCGACCTCGGCCGGTGGCAGGTGCAAGGTGGCGCCGCTGCACAGGGTCGGCCAGACCTCCCAGGCCATGGCGTCAAAACCCAGGCCGGCGACGCTGGAACTGTGGCGCCCCGGCCCCAGCTCGAAGGTCGCGCAGTGCCACTGCACCAGGTTCTCCAGGCTCTGGTGCTCCACCATCACGCCCTTGGGCTGGCCGGTGGAACCGGAGGTGTAGATCACATAGGCCAGGTGCGCCGGGGTCAGCCCCGGCACCTGGGGATTGTCCAGGGGCGCCTGCTGCCAGACGCAGCCGTCCAGGTCGATCCGCACCAGGCCGGGCATCTCCGGCAACTCACAGGTAGCCCCCTGCACCAGCACCGCCAGGGGCGCGCTGTCCTGCAGCAGGTAGGCGATGCGCTCCGGCGGATGGCTCGGGTCGATGGGCACATAGCTGGCTCCGGCCTTGAGAATCGCCAGCATGGCCGTCAGCAGTTGCGGCCCCCGCGGCAGGCACAGCGCCACGCGCTCGTCGGGGCCGGCCCCCAGCTCCAGCAGTTGCCGGGCCAGTTGATTGGCCCGCTGATTCAGTTGCCGGTAGCTCAGGCGCAATGGCCCTTGCACCAGGGCCACGGCCTCGGGCGCGGCCTGCACCCGGGCCTCGAACAGGCCGTGCAGGGTCTGTCCACGGGGATAGTCGGCGGCGCTGGCGTTGAAGCCTTCCAGCAACTGCTGGCGCTCCGCCGTCGGCAGTACCGAGAGCTGCACCAGGTCCAGGTCCGGACTCCATTCCAGGGCATCGGCCAGTTGCTCCAGCACCTGGAGCATGTAGCCGGCCATGCGCTGTGCACCAATCGCCGGCAGCGCCAGCAGCGACAGGCTGAAGCCCTGGCCCAGGTCGTCGACGCTCAGGCTCAGCGGATAGTTGCTGCGCTCCTCGCCCCCCAGCAGCTCAATCCCCTGCCAGATATCCAGGCCAGCGCCGTGTCCGGCGTCCGCCACGCTGTGCCGGTAGTTGAGCAAGGCACTGAACAGCGGCGAGCTGGCCGGCACCCCGCTGCAACGCTGGGCCAGGGCCAGGGACGCATGTTCATGAGCCAGCAGGGCACTGAGCCGGGCATGGGTCGCACGGACCCCGGCCCGCACGCTGCCGGCGTCCACATCCACCCGCAGCGGCAAGGTATTGATAAACACCCCCAGGGCCCGGTCGGCGCCCTCACCGCCCTGCATCCGCCCCATCAGAACGGTGCCGAACACCACCTGCCGGCGATTGGACACCTGCCCCAGGACCAGGCCCCAGGCCAGGTGCATCAGCGCCGCGGCACTGACCCCCAACTGCCGCGCCTGCTCGCGCAGGCGCAGGCTCAGGGCGTCGGGCACAGGCACCCGGACCTCTTCGATATCCCGGCCATCGCCCTGCACATTCTCCACGGCAAAGGCCAGGGTCGGCTCGTCGATATCACCGAGCATCTGCCGGAAGAACCCCTCGTGCTCCGCCTGACCGGCCCCCAGCCGAGCCTGGGCCACGTAGTTGCGATAAGGCATCGGGGTGCCCAGACGCTCGTGGTGGTTGAACAGCAGCGCACGCATTTCCTCGCCGATCACCTCCATGGCGGTGTGATCCAGTGCCAGGTGGTGGAACAGCAGGATCGCCAGCACCCGCGACTGCCCCGGGACCCGGGCATAGACCAGGCGGATCAGCGGCGCGCGGGTCAGGTCCAGGCGCCAGTGGCGGGCGTCGAAACGTTGCTGCAGTTGTTCGAGCAGATCGCCGTCGGCCGGGTCCAGGACCTGCTCCAGAACCTGCAGTTCGGCCTGCCGCCAGACCACCTGCAGCGGCTGCGGCAAGCCCTCCCAGAGCACCGCGGTGCGCAGGATGTCGTGACGCTGGATGACCTGTTGCATGGCCCCGGCAAAGCGCTGCAAACGCTCCAGGCTGTCGAAGGCCAGGCGCGATTGCAGCAGGTAGGGATCGCCCTGTTCGGCACTCAGGTGGTGATAGAGAATGCCCTCCTGCAGCGGCGCCAGGGGGTAGATGTCCTGCACATTGGCCACGCCCCCGGGGACGCTGGCCACCACCCGATCGATGGCTTGCTGGTCCAGTTCGATCAGCGGCAGCAGCTCTGGTGTGATGCGCTGGCAATCGGCGCCGATCAGATTGGCCGGCACCTGCACCTCGCGACCGCTGCCCACCGCGGCGGCCAGGGCCGCCAGGGTCGGCTGGCCAAACAGCACCCGCACATCGGCGCTGAGGCCGATCTGGCGCATGCGCTCGATCAGGCTCACCGCCAGCAGCGAGTGCCCGCCCAGCTCGAAGAAATGATCGTGACGCCCGACCCGCTCGACCTTGAGCAGTTCGCTCCAGATCCGTGCCAGGGCCGTCTCCACCTCGCCCTCGGGGGCGACGAAGCCACGGCTGAGCAGGGCCGACTGATCCGGCGCCGGCAGGGCCTTGCGGTCCAGCTTGCCGTTGTTGGTCAGGGGCAACGCATCGAGGCGCACATAGGCCAGGGGCACCATGTAATCCGGCAGTTGCTGTTGCAGCGCCTGGCGCAGGGATTCGGCGGACGGCTCCGGGGTGTCGGCCTGCACGCTGTAGTAGGCCACCAGGCGCTTGTCCCCGGGCTCATCCTCGCGGGCCAGGACCACGCCTTCCCTGACCCCGGGACAGCTCAGCAAACGCGCCTCGATCTCGCCCGGTTCGATGCGCAGGCCGCGAATCTTCACCTGATCGTCGTTGCGACCCAGGCACTCCAGCACACCGTTGTCCAGCCAGCGACCCAGGTCCCCGGTGCGGTACAGCAGCGCCTGCGGCTGGTCGCTGAAAGGGTCGCGGATGAACTTCTCGGCGCTCAGTTCGGGACGGTTGAGGTAACCCAGGGCTACGCCATCGCCACCGATGACGATCTCGCCCTGGGCCCCCAGGGGCACTGGCTGCTGGTGCTGATCCAGGACATACACCCGGGTATTGGAGATCGGCCGGCCGATGGGCACGTGCTCGGCGTCGACCGCCAATTGCCGGACCTCATGGGTGGTGGCGTAGGTGGTGGTTTCGGTGGGGCCATAGCAGTGCACCAGGCGCAGTTGCGGCGCGTGCGCCAACAGCCGGCGGAAGGCCGCCGGGTCGGCACGCTCGCCGCCGCAGAGGAGAATCCGCAAGCCCTTGAGGGCCTCGGGAATCAGCTGCACATACTGGTTGAACAGCGCCGTGGTGACGAACAGCACCGTGGCCCCCAAGGTGCTCAGCGCCTGGCCGAAGCGCACCGGGTCCAACAGGGTGTGGTGATCGATGACCAGCACCCGCCCGCCGTTGAGCAAGGCCCCCCAGACGTCCATGGTGCTGGCGTCGAAGGCCGGGTTGGAGGCGAAGACCACCCGATCCTCGGGATTGAAATCGGCGTAGCCGTTGTTGATCACCAAGCGGCTGATGGCCCGGTGCGGCACCCGAACCCCCTTGGGCGTGCCGGTGGAGCCGGAGGTGTACATGATGTACGCCACGCTCTCGGAGGACTGGGGCAGGTCCGGGTTGTGGGTGGGCAAGGCATTCAGCTGCAGGCGATCCAGGTCCACGCGCCGGGCCGGGCAATCCAGCACCTCGTCGCTGCGGGTCAGCAAGACCACGCTGCGGCTGTCGCTGACCATGAAGCCCTGGCGCTGGGCCGGGGCATGGATATCCAGGGGCACATAGGCCGCGGCGCACTTGCTGATGGCCAACTGGCTCAGCAACAGGTCCAGGGAGCGTGGCAACAGAATCGCCAGGTGATCCCCGGGCTGTACCCCCAGCTCCAGCAGATGGTGGGCCAGCTGGTTGGCCCGGGTATTGAGTTCGGCGTAGCTGAGCAGCGCATCGCCCTCCACCGCCGCCACCCGCTGCGGATGGGCCTGGGCCTGGGCTTCGAACAGTTGGTGCAGGGTCTGTCGGCGCGGATAGTCACGGGCCGTGGCATTGAACTCCACCAGCAGTTGCCGGCGTTCGGCCGCGGGCAGCAGCGGGATCTGTTGCAGGGCCATGTCCGGCGTCTGCTCCAGGGCCTGGGCCAGGTGCTCCAGGACGCATTCCATGTAGCGGCAGACCCGCTCGCCATTGACCTGGGCCACCGCCTGCAGGGTCAGGCGCAAGCCCTCGCCGTCATCGTCGATGTTCAGCGCCAGCGGGTAGTTGCTGCGCTCTTCGGACGCCAGCACGCGAATGCCGTCCCAGGCCGCCGGCCCCTGGTCCCCGGCGGCTTGCTGGGGGCTGTGACGGTAGTTGAGCAGGCTGTTGAACAGCGGCTGCGCCGCCGGTACGCCACTGCAACGCTGGGCCAGGGCCAGGGAGGCGTGCTCATGCCCCAGCAGTTGCGCCAGTTGCTGATGGGTACGGCGCAGGGCCTCTGCCACGCCCTGGGGGCCCAGGCCGATCCGCAGTGGCAAGGTGTTGATGAACATGCCCAGGGCGCGGTCGGCCCCCGCCCCGCCGTGCATGCGGCCCAGCAGCACGGTGCCGAACACCACGTCGTCGCGGCCGGACAGCGGCCCCAGGACCCGGCCCCAGGCCAGGTGCATCAGGCTGGCGACACTGACGCCAAGGCTGCGCGCCTGCTGGCGCAAACGCCGGCACAGTGCCGGTTCCAGCCGCAGTTGCTGCTCGCGGATGCCGCTGCCGTCGCGATTGACGTCCTGCAGGCCGAACGCCAGGGTCGGCTCGTCGATGTCCCCCAGCATCTGGCGAAAGAACGCCTGATGTTCCGGTTCGCCAAGCCCCAGGCGCGCCTGGGCCACATAGTTGCGGTAAGGCACGGCAGGCGGCAGCTGCGCGCCGTGGCCTTGCAGCACGGCACTGATCTCTTGCACCAGCACCTCAAGGGAGCTGTGGTCCAGGGCCAGGTGATGCAGCAACAGGATGCCCAGCCAGCGCTGCGGGTCAGCGTCCCGGGCACAGACCAGGCGCAGCAAAGGTGCCCGGCCCAGGTCGAGGCGATAGTGACGGGGGTCGAAACCGGCCTGCAGTTGCCCGAGGATCGTCCCCCGGGCGGGGTCTAGCTCCAGCACTTCCAGCTCCAGGGGAGCCTGGCGCCAGACCACTTGCACCGCCGCGTCGAGGCCTTGCCAGACCACGCTGGTGCGCAAAATGTCGTGGCGCTGGATCACCTGCTGCAAGGCCAGGGTAAAGGTCTGCAAGACGTCGTCGCTGGTGAACTCGAACTGCACCTGGAGCACATAGGGGTCGCCTTCGGTGCTGCTCAGGTGGTGATACAGGATGCCCGCCTGCAAGGGAGCCAGGGCATAGATATCCTGAACGTTGGCCGCGCCACCGGGCACCTGGGCCAGCACCCGGTCGATGGCCGCTTGATCGAGGTCCGCCAGGGGCAGCAGCTCTGGCGTGATGCGCCGGCAATCGGCAGCGATGCGGTTGGCCGGCACCTGCACCTCGCGCTGCCCACCCACGGCGGCCGCCAGGGCGGCCAGGGTTGGCTGGCCGAACAGCACCCGCACATCGGCGCACAGATCCACCTGGCGCATGCGCTCCATCAGTTTGACCGCCAGCAGCGAATGGCCGCCCAGCTCGAAGAAATGGTCCTGGCGCCCGACCTGGGGCACTTGCAGCAGCTCCTGCCAGATCTTCGCGATGGCCTGCTCCACCTCGCCCTGGGGCGCTTGATAGTCGCGTCGGGCCAGCGCGGCGCTGTCCGGCGCCGGCAGGGCCTTGCGGTCGAGCTTGCCGTTGGTGGTCAGGGGCCAGGCCTGCAGCAGCACGAAGGCGCTGGGCAGCATGTACTCCGCCAGGCTCTGGCGCAGTTGCTCACGCAGTTGCGCGGCGCCCGGGGCCGCTCCCGGCCGGGGAATCACATAGGCCACCAGGCGCTTGTCTCCCGGGCTCTGTTCCCGGGCGATCACCACCGCCTCGCCCACCCCGTCGCACGCCGCCAGCCGCGCCTGGACCTCCCCCAGCTCGATGCGGAAACCGCGAATCTTCACCTGATCGTCGTTGCGCCCCAGGTACTCCAGGCTGCCATCGGTGCGCCAGCGGGCCAGGTCGCCGGTCTTGTACAGCCGCGCCCCCGGTCGATTGCTGAAGGGGTCGGCGATGAAGCGCTCGGCGTTGAGTTGATCACGGTTGAGGTAACCCCGGGCCACCCCGGCGCCCCCCACATACAGCTCCCCCACCACCCCCGTGGGCAAGGGCTCGCGGCGTGCGTCCAGCACATAGAGTTGCAGGTCGGGAATCCGTCGGCCGATGGGGCTGCTGCCCACCCATTGCGCGTCCGCCGCCTGCAACGGCCGGTAGGTCACGTGCACCGTGGTTTCGGTGATGCCGTACATGTTCACCAGTTGCGTGCCGACGTTCTCCAGCCGGGCGTACCAGGGCTTGAGCATCCCCGGCTCCAGGGCTTCGCCGCCGAAGATCACCTGGCGCAGGGAATGCTTGAGCCCGCTCTGGTCCTGGGCCGCAATCAGCGAGCGGAAGGCACTGGGGGTCTGGTTGAGGATGCTCACCCGGGCCTCGCACAGCAGTGCGTAGCAAGCTTGCGGGGAGCGGCTGACGACCTGGGGCACCACCAGCAACTGGCCGCCATGGATCAGGGCGCCCCAGATCTCCCACACCGAGAAGTCGAAGGCGAAGGAATGGAACAGCGCCCAGACGTCGCGCCAGTTGAAATCGAACCAGTCGCGGGTGGCGGAAAACAGCCGGGCGACGTTGCGGTGTTCCACCATCACGCCCTTGGGCAGGCCGGTGGAGCCGGAGGTGTAGATCACATAGGCCAGGTTGGCCGGGGTCAGCCCCGGCACGTCGGGGTTGTCCGGGGACTCGTGGGCCAGGGTGCGGCTGTCGAGGTCGATCAGCGGCACCCGCAGGTCGGCCACCAGGGCCTGGGTATCGGCCTGCACCAGCAGCGCCACCGGGGCGCTGTCCTCCAGGGTGTAGGCGATGCGTTCCCGGGGATAGGCCGGGTCGATGGGCACGTAGGCGCCACCGGCCTTGAGGATGCCCAGCAGGCCGATGATCATTTCCAGGCCGCGCTCGACGCAGATCGCCACGCGCTGGTCCGCACGCACCCCCAGCGCCAGCAAGCGATGGGCCACCTGATTGGCGCGGCGGTTGAGCTCGCCGTAACTCAGGCGCTGTGCCTGGAAAAGCAGCGCCGGCGCCTCAGGCTGGACCCGGGCCTGGGCCTCCACCTGCTGATGGATCAGCGGGCTGTCGGGGTACTGCCCCAGGGGCGTGTTCAGGCCCTGCAGCAGGTAACGCCGCTCGCTGGCCGGGAGCATTTCCAGGCTGTACAACGGCGCCTCGGGGTTTGCCTGCAGGGCCAGGGCCAGGCTTTCCAGGGTGGTCAGCAGGTAGCCGCTGATGCGCTCGGCACCCAGGCTGGCGTCCACCAGGGCGGTGATCTGCAGGTCCTCGCCCAGATCGTCGATGTTGACGGTCAGCGGGTAGTTGGTGCGCTCCTGGGCACCCAGTACCTGGATGCCCGGCACCAGCTCCTGGACCTGGTCGCCATCGGCCCGGTGGCTGTGGCGGTAATTGAGCATGGCGCTGAACAGCGGGGTCGGCGCACTGACTGCGCTGCAACGCTGGGCCAGGGCCAGGGAGGCGTGCTCATGGGCCAGCAAGGCGCTCAGCCGAGCATGGGTCGCCAGCACCCCGGCGCGCACGCTTTGCGCTCCCACATCCACCCGCAGCGGCAGGGTGTTGATGAACATGCCCAGGGCCCGCTCACCGCCCTCGCCCACTTCCATGCGCCCCAGCAGCACGGTGCCGAACACCACCGCCTCGCGCCCGGACAGCTGGCCCAGGACCCGGCCCAGGGCCAGGTGCATCAGGCTTGCCACACTCACCCCCAGTTGCCGGGCCTGGCTGCGCAGGCGCTGGCTGAGCTGGCGATCCAGAGGCAGCCGGTGTTCTTCAATGCGGCCGGTTGCGCCCTGCACATCCCCCAGGCCGAACGGCAGGGTCGGCTCATCGATATCCCCGAGCATCTCGCGGAAGAAGGCTGCGTGGCGCTCCTCGCTCTGCCCCAGGCGGGCCTGGGCCAGGTGGTTGCGAAACGGCACCGGCAGCGGCAACTGCTGGCGCTGGCCCAGCAGACAGGCCTGGATTTCCTGGCGCACCACATCCAGGGCGGCGTGGTCCAGGGCCATGTGATGGAACAGCAGCAACGCCACCTGGCGCGAGTTGACCGGGTCCTCGGCGTGCACCAGGCGCAACAGCGGCGCCTGGCGCAGGTCCAGGCGGAAATGCCGGGAATCGTAGCGCTGCTGCAACTGGGCCAGGGCATCGCCCCCGGCGGCGTCCAGCGGTAGCGCTTCACACTGCAGCGGCGCCTGGCGCAGGACCACCTGCAGCGGTTCATCGAGGCTTTCCCAGACGATCGCGGTGCGCAGGATGTCGTGGCGCTCGATCACCCATTGCAAGGCCTCGGCAAAGGCCTGCAGCCGTTGCCGGTCGGCAAAGGCGAAATGCGCCTGGAGCACATAGGGATCGCCCTGGGGCGCGGACAGGTAGTGATAGAGCATGCCCTCCTGCAGCGGCGCCAGGGGGTAGATGTCCTGCACATTGGCGGCGCCGCCTGGCACGCCGGCGACGATGCGGTCGATGGCCGGCTGCTCCAGTGACACCAGGGGCAGCATGTCCGGGGTGATCCTGAAGGCCGGGCTCAGCCAGTGGCCGCCCTGTTCGCTCACCTGCTGCAGAAGCTGCGCCTTGTGCTGGATCAGGCTGTCCCAGAGTGCGTCGTCCAGGGCCTCGTCATCGCCCTGCACCAGCAGATCCTCGCCGTCCCGTTGAAGACGGATCGCGAGGGTCGAAAGAACGGCCATCAATTCGCTGAACTGCATGTCGTAACCTGCCTGAGAATTCGGAAATGGTTGAAGAGAACGTCCTTGTTTCAGATGCAACCTTTCAGAGGCGGCGCAGGGCCCGAGCGCTCAGCGGCCAGCGGCTCGGGCAAACGCCGCAGACACTGATCCCGCCAGGGCTCCCGGCAGCCTGGAGACGCTAAAACATCCGTCCTTGAGTGTCTGACATGGGAAGCCGGGACATGCCCCCGGCGTTGTCCCGGCCCCCGTCCTGTGGCGCCCACGGCGA